>NZ_RQWN01000002.1 GCF_003977755.1 Haloterrigena salifodinae | reverse complement strand
CCGATCGAGCCACACACTCATATCGCATCTGGATCAGACCCGGAAACGGGTCCAGGCGCTAACTGGACTACACGTACAATCACACGGTCACACACCACCGATATTGGTATTGCGGCGGTTCGATTCCGTCGATCGGCATTGAGGCGGCCACAGCGGCGGGGTTCCACCCGTACCCATCCCGAACACGGTAGTTAAGCCCGCCTGCGTTTCGGTGAGTACTGGAGTGCGCGAGCCTCTGGGAGACCCGATTCGCCGCCACCCACTCATACTACATCATCACGCCCCGCACAGCACCGGCTGTGCGGGGCTACTCGTATTTATAGCAGCAGTCCTCCAAGACCGATAGTGGTCTAACGGCAGTTCAATCTCGTCGATCAGTATTACCCTGAACGGCTCTCAGTAGAATCTGACCCTGCTGATGGCAGGAAAGTAACCGCGATCGAAATTGAACGAGACGAGAGATTTGAGAAATTTGAACTGAGGTTTCGAACGGATAAACAGAACAAAAATCCCGTTTTGAATCGGATTTCCCAAAATCAATAGCTATCCTACCGATCTGTATTCCGAGTTCGGTGATAGTCGAGTTGAAGTTCGTCGTTCGACGTTTGTTCAACCCATACGACTCCGTCAACGAGGCTCTCTGGTGCAGCCATCGTCGGTTCGCTGTGCTCCGTATACTCAACGCTGAAGATGGTGAGACAGGAACGGGACCGCTGGTGTTCGATTACGTTTTCGAGCACGTTACGGACTCCTTCGATAGACGAGTCGTTGAGAATCGGCGTCAGCGATCGAAGAACCACGTGTGTCGGGTGGGTTTTAGAGAATGATTCTTCGAGATCCCAGAGAGCAAGCGTGACTTGCGTCAGGTCACCCGAACGAGGAATCGAAATAATGGGGTTTTCTTGGTAGAGGGCTTCGAGGTGTTCGTCAGCAGTCGTATCAATGATTTCGAGACGGTGGTCTGCTGTTGCTGCCACCTGCTGTTCCTGTCGAATCGTTTCCTCCGCAGTGACCGACGAGGTAGTAATAATTCGACAGTCTTCCCCGTCTGCGTATCGGTTCGTGATGTGCAGCGGAAGGGCAGATTCAGTAAGCGGTGCCGGTTTTGCGATACAGAGCGCTGCTCCCTCCGGGACGGTTTCGGGAATTCCTTCTAAATCGATGAGTGCTTCGTTCGTTCGGGTATTTGTCCGAGAGTGATTCATAATTGGTTGTGTCTGTGATCTCTTTCGGTAGCGCACCGCTCACGACCCCGTGCTGTGTGTCCCCTCACGGTAGCAAGCGTTCGTTCAGGATAGTGACGTTCACCGCAGATTCGACATTCAACGACGAGAACAGAGGCATCTGTTTCAACGTTCGTCCCCAGCTCGTGGAACTCGATCGTTACTTCTCGGAGGTCACCGCCACACGCCGAACAGGGGAGGTTGAATTTCGATGTCATAATTTCACCTCTCCGGCCTCATTCCTTCGGGGATGGTCACCAACCGAAGCGCGTTCACTATCCAAAACGCGGTGTGGTCGAACCGATCCCGCCGACGAATAACACCCGAACGATGCACGAAGGGAATGAGGCCGCAGCCGAAGTTAGGTTGGCATTTTTCTTTTGTGGATAAATATGTTTCCCTGCTCAATGTTTGACGTCGCTACTATCCGGGTTTGTGAACGCACTAACCGAAATTACTGGGGCATCTCCGAAAGCGCATTTCAAACGTCGTCTACAGCCGTTTCAGGATCAGACTCGACACGAGTTACAGAGACTAAACTAATCTCTACGTCAGAAACTGGAAGCCAACCTGAACGACTCTCTGTGCCCTCAAGAGGCAATCAACTTGTGATACCCGTTTTTGCCAGAGTTCGGCTTCAGTTCTGGTGTACCCGGGGTGGACCCCCTCTGGTTAAGTCACGGATGAGTCGCGCGGTCCAGAGGAACGCGGGTGCTGCAGGCAATCTAAGTAGTACTATGGAAGAAGAGTTGCGGACACCCCCGTCGTCCGGGCCGAACTGCGGGCGAGTCGTCGAACCCGCAGATACGCGGTGACGCGCCGATAATCCAAGACGGCGCGCAATCGTGTGGCGGCGCTTACAGTGTTAACACATACGCCATTGAATCGTAAGACGACTCTCTCCCGACAAACGTTTCGTTGCGCAACGATTCGCAGAATGCTCGCCAGCGCAGACTCAACTCTACGCCTGCTAGCGATTGCTCTGTACTCTGAAAGCGTAAGAGCAGAAGCGGGCCGGGCGCGATTTGAACACGCGACCGTCTGATTAAGAGTCAGACGCTCTGCCGGACTGAGCTACCGGCCCTGTACCTATGACTTTTCGTCGGCCGTTAAAATACGTTTCCTTTGGATTGCGTCGTGGTAGGGACGAACACACATCGCGAGACCGCCCTCGAGTCCGCTAGATCCCGCGACCGCGCGGAATAAGGATCTTCGGGAGCGTTAAGTGTGGTCGCTCCGACCACAGATGTAATGAGTACGGGGGTTACGATCTCGTCGATCTCTGACTACGCGATCCTCGGCTGTGGAAGCGTCGGCTACGCGGTCGCGGAAGAACTCGTCGAGCAGGGGAAGGACGTCCTCATCGTCGACCGTGACGAGAGCCGCGTCGAATCGCTGCGCGATCAGGACTTAGACGCCCGCACCGCCGACATTCGCGAGCCGGAAGCCGCCGATCTCGTCGCTGACCGGGACGTCGTCCTCATCCTCGCCTCGGACGTCGAATCGAACAAACGCGCCGTCGAGCACATCCGCGAGATCGACGACACCCAGTTCGTCGTCGCCCGCGCGAGCGACCCCGTCTCCGGGGACGAACTCGAGGAACTCGGCGCCGACATCGTCATCAACCCTTCTTCGGTGATCGCTGAGTCCGCCCTTCGCGCCCTCGAGTCGGGCGAACTCGAGTACAACGCGGGGAAGCTCGCCCAGCTGTTGGAGGAGACCTCGACGCGGCTGGCGATCGTCACTCAGGACAGCCCCGACCCGGACTCGATCGCGTCGGCGGCGGCCCTGCAGGCAATCGCGAGCCACCTCGGGATCGAGTCGGACATCATCTACTTGGGCGACGTTGGCCACCAGGAGAACAGAGCGTTCGTCAACCTGCTGGGGATCGATCTGGTTCAGTGGGACGAGATCGAGGACCACGCGGTCTACGACACCGTCGCCTTAGTCGACCACGCGACCTCCGGCGAGATGGATCTGCCCGTCGACGTCGTCATCGACCACCACGAGCCGGAAGAGGAGTTCGAACCCGAATTCGTCGACATCCGGCCGAACATGTCCTCGACGTCGACGATCATGACGAAGTACATCCAGGAGTTCGATATGAACGTCTCCGAGGAGGTCGCGACGGCGCTCCTCTACGGCATCCGCGCGGAGACCCTGGATTTCAAACGCGACACTACCCCCGCCGACCTCACCGCGGCCGCCTACCTCTACCCGTTCGCGAACCACGACACCTTAGAGCAGGTGGAGTCGCCGTCGATGTCCCCCGAAACGCTGGACGTCCTCGCGGAGGCGATCACCAACCGCGACGTCCAGGGGAGCCACCTCGTCTCCAACGCCGGCTTCGTCCGCGACCGCGAGGCGCTCACGCAGGCCGCGAGCCACCTACTGAACCTCGAGGGCGTCACCACCACCGCCGTCTTCGGCATCGCCGACGAGACCATCTTCCTCGCCGGCCGCTCGAAGGACATCCGCATCAACATCGGCAAGGTGCTCGAGGACGCCTACGGCGAGATGGGCGAGACGGCGGGCCACTCGACGCAGGCCAGCGCGGAGATCCCGCTGGGCATCTTCACCGGCATCGAGATCTCTGACGACACCCGCGACACGCTGCTCGACCTGACCGAGGAAGCGGTCAAGCGAACGCTGTTCGACGCGATGGGCGTCGAGGGCGGCAGCAGCGAGGGCTCGAACGGGAACTGACGGTCGGCTCTCGAGGTCGAGTGGCCGATTTCGGTTTCGTACGGGA
The DNA here is from genome assembly GCF_003977755.1 of Haloterrigena salifodinae. NCBI lineage: Archaea > Methanobacteriati > Methanobacteriota > Halobacteria > Halobacteriales > Natrialbaceae > Haloterrigena > Haloterrigena salifodinae. The sequence continues at coordinate 1,200,057 of NZ_RQWN01000002.1, read as the reverse complement.
TCGAACTGACACCGTTCAGTGCGATCTGAGACGGTATCGTCCCTCCTTGACTAGCCGCCGACACCGGTTGCTCGGCTCGAGTGAGACGCAGGACGGCGATTCGATAAGAAGAACCGAGGGAACGAGCGGAACCGAGAGACGGACCACTCTGCGAGCGCGAAACAGAATCGGAGCTGGCCCGCGCGAGAGCCGGTTATGCGATGAGTTCTTCCTCTTCTTCGTCGGGCTGGCGGACGCGTTCGACGACGTCGTTGATCAGAATCACGTCGCCGACGGCGCGAACCCAGCGGTAGGGAACGATGACGCCCTGCCCGCTGCGGGTGGCGTCGGTGAACAGTTCGGAGTTGAGGTTGCCGAGCGCGAGACCGGTGATGGTCTGTCCGTCGACGTTCAGCCGTAGGTCTTCGACTTCGCCGACGAAGACGCCGTTGTTCGAGTAGACCTCTCGTCCGACGAGCGAGGTGATTTCCTGGGGAGTGTCGTCCATGTCTGGGCACATGCAGGGTGGACTCTTAATTCTTGGTCAGACGTTCCGCGGCCGAGACCCTGCGCGGGGTCGAGGCCTAGTTGCGCTTCGATTCGAGCGGCTCGCTCGAGCGCACGTCATTGCGACAGCCGCCTGTCGTCGGAGCGGTTCGTCGCGGCGGAATCGGCCAGGTTCGTCTTGATCGTCATCAGGACGAACAGAAGTCCGATGGTGGCCGCGAGCGTCAGTTCGGGAATCACGAGGAATCCACTTACAGAGGCCGCGAGCAGGCCGACGCTTGCCCCGACGAACATCGCACGGGAACCGTTTACCAACTGACTGGTGAGACCGTCGCCGGCGTCGGTATTGGCGTTGGCGTCGGTGTCCGACTGCATCGGAGATGCGTCCGATTCGACGGCCTCGAGATACGGTCGGAAGATCTCGAGGCGTTCGGTCGGCTGGACGATGCCGCGGGGCTTGTTGTAGTCGATGATTCCCTTCGTATCGAGTTTCGGGAGGTGGGACTGATACAGCGGGATGTACACGCGCTGACGTTGTTTCGACGTGAGCGCTTCGACAGTCGTCTCGTGTTCTTTCGCCGCGACGTGTTCGGCGATATCGCTCATCTTGATCGGTCCCTCCCGATCCAGGAGATAGGCGATCGTGTCGCGTCTGCGGTTCGTTTGAAGGATGTGAAAGATCTCGTCCGGCGAGAGCGCTTCGGACTCGTCGCACGGGGGATCGTCGGGCTGGGAGTCGTCGGAGGGCATGCCCGTGGAGGAGCGGCGATCTGTTTTGGGCATCATATCGTACGTTCTCAGAAGAAAACTATCTCTATGTAAACCTTCTGTTTATGAGTCGGGTACAAAATGTTGTAATAGATCGATCTAATTAAAACATACACTAGCAATAGGAGAGATTGCGGGCTAACGCTTTCCGCGGTAGCAGATGACCGAAACGACGAAACGCTGCTTCGGCGGTATCGGTGGTTGTTCCGTACTGAACGAATGTCGTTACGAGGGATAAGCGGTTCCCCAATACGATTTGGTTCGACTGAGATTCCCCACAATCGTTAGTACGAATCTGTGAACCGCGTCCCGAGAACGATTGGACTCACACCGCCTCAGTTCGGGACGAGACCGGGTCAGAGACGGTTCCCCAACCCCTAATTCGGATGATTCAATTCTCGGTGACCCGACGCCAGCTGTGAACAGTTTCGTGTACTATGATCGACGGCCGACCGAGACTCGAGCGCCTAGCGAGACCCGTCGAGGATCGAGTCGACCGCCGCGTGGTCGGTCAGCAGTTCCGCCATCCGGTCGACCGTCTCCTCGTCGCGCGTGCGGCCGCTTCGGACGACGTCCTCGGCGCGCTCGACGGTCGTCAGCGTGTCCGTCTGTACCGAGAGAATCGGCATCCCCTTCTCGGCGGCCTGACCGATGATCGCGCCCGACGGGCGGTGGCCGCCGGTCAGGATGAGACAGCGCACGCCGGGGGCCTCGAGTGCGGCCGTGTGAATCTCGGCGCGGTCGCCGCCGGTGATCACGGCGGCGTCTTTCGTCCGGCGGAAGTGACGCAGGGCGCTGTCAGCGCCCATTGCACCGACGCTGAACCGCTCGACGTAGGCGTCCCGTCCGTCCTCGACGAGCATCGAGGCGCCGAGCTCTTCGGCCAGTTCGCCGACGGTGACCCCCGAGAGCGTCCGCTCGCTGGGGAGTACGCCGAAGACCGGAATCCCGCGCTCCTCGAGCGCGGCGACGACGTCGGTCTCGAGCGCATCGTAGACGGCGTCCGCGATGTCGTTGAAGATGACGCCAGCGAGCCGGTCGCCGAAAGCGTCGGCCGCGGCGAGCACGTCGTCGATATCACCCGGAACCTCGTGGGAAGCGACGAGGACGACGCGGGCGTCTAAGAGTTCCGCGACGTCGGCGTCGGTGAGGTCGACGATGCCGCCGACGTCGTACTCGCCGCCGCCCTCGACGAACATGCGGTCTCGGCCGTCAGAGAGCGTCTCGAAGGCCTCGACCACGCGCTCGCGGATCTCGTCGGGGTCCTCGCGGCCGCGGATCGCCTGCTCGACGAACGTCGGCGAGTAGACGACGGGCTCCAGATCGTGCATCTCGGCCTCGAGGTCGAGCAGTTCGCGAGCGAGCAGCGGATCCTCGTCCAGGGTCTTTCCGACGTTGCTCTCGAGTCGGGTGCCCTTCGGTTTCATGTAGCCGACGCTGTCGCCCGACTCGGCCGCGAGCCGGGCCAGCGCCAGCGTGATCGCCGTCTTGCCGGTGCTCTCCGCGAGCGAACTGACGAGGATCGTGTCGGCGTCGCTCGCAGCGGCATCGGTCGACTGTCGGTCGCCCTGCTTGGCGTCGGTCTGCCGACCGTCGGTCGTTTCGGTGTCGTCGGGAGTGGTATCGGTGTCGGTGGGATCAGTGTCGCTCATAGTTCCTCCGTGTCGTCTGCGAGTTCGTCCGGATCGACGGTGAGTCTGAGATCGATTGCTTCTACGCCGTCGGGGCCCGCCACGAGTGGGTTGACGTCGAGTTCGAGGATCGCCGGGAAGTCGGTCACCAGCTGCGAGAGCCGCTGGATCGTCTCGACGACGCCCTCGACGTCGGCCGGCTCGCGCCCGCGGGCGCCGCGCAACAGTGGCGCGGCCTGAATCTCGTCGATCATGTCGCGGGCTTCGCCCTTGCCGACCGGGGCGACGCGGACCGACGTGTCCTCTAGGATCTCGACGAAGATACCGCCGAGGCCGAACAGCAACAGCGGGCCGAACTGCGGGTCGCGGTTCATTCCGACGATGGTCTCGGTGGCGGTCTCGAGGTCGAGTTGCTCCTGGACCTGCACCCCGATGATCGTCGCGTCGGGCTGGTAGTTGCGCGCGCGAGCGACGAGGTCCTCGTAGGCGTCGTAGACCTCGTCGTCGGGAACACCGACCTTGACGCCGCCGATGTCGGACTTGTGGGAAATGTCGGGGCTGACGATCTTCATCACGACGTCGTCTTCGATGGACTCGGCCACCGCGCGCGCTCGGTCGGGATCGTCGACGATCTCGCCGTCAGGGGTCGGGATCCCGTAGGCCTCGAGCAGTTCCATCGACTCGACGCCCAGCCGGTTGTCGTCGCTGCGCTCGGCGCGGGCGAGGATCTCGCGGGCGCGCTCGCGGTCGACGTCGAACCGTTCGGGCTCGTCGGCGGTCCGCTCGCGGATGTCCCGAAACCGGGCGAGGGCGTCCAGCCCGGAGACCGCCCGCGAGGGGTCGAAGTAGTTCGGAATCCCCGACTCGCGCAGCGTCTCCTCGGCGTCGCGGGCGCGTCCGCCGCCCATCAGACAGGTGACGACGGGCGTGTCGTGTTCTTCGAGCTTGTCGATGACCGTCTCCGCCAGTTCGTCGTAGGAGAGGACGGCGGTCGGCGCCGCGACGACGACCGCGCTGCCGACGTTGGGATCCTCAAGGGCGATCTCGAGGGCCTCGCCGAACCGGTCGACGTCGGCGTCGCCGATGGCATCGATCGGATTGTAGACGTTGGCCTCGTCGGGCATCGCCTCGGCGAGTCGGTCGATCGTCTCGTCGGTGAAGCCGGCCATCTCGAGCGTCGAGTCGCCGACGGCGTCCGTCGTCAGGACCCCGGGGCCGCCCGCGTTGGTGACGACGGCGACGCCGTCCGATTCGGGTTCGGGCAGTCCCGCGAGGGCCCGCGCGGAGTCGAACAGTTCCTGAACGGATCGCGCTCGAAGGACACCGGCCTGCTCGAGACCCGCCTCGTAGGCCCGCTCGCTGCCGGCGATCGCGCCCGTGTGCGAGGAGGCGGCCTGCGCGCCCGCGTCGGTCCGGCCGGACTTGACGAGGACGATCGGAGTATCGTCGGTCACCTCGCGGGCGGCCTCGATGAATCCCTGGCCGTCGTCGACGTCCTCAAGGTAGCCGATGATGACGTCGGTGTCGGGGTCGTCGCCCCACTCGCGGACGAAGTCCGTTTCGTCGAGCACGGCCTTGTTCCCGAGCGAGACGACGTCCTGGAAGCCGATCCCCTGCTCGTTGGCCCAGTCCAAAACGGCGGTGATGAACGCGCCCGACTGGCTCATAAAGGAGATCGAGCCCTCGAGGGCGTGCTCGGGACCGAAGGTGGCGTTCATGCCGCTCGGCGTGGCCATGACCCCGAGGCTGTTGGGACCGACAACGTTGAGGTCGTACTCCGCGGCGACCTCGCGCAGCCGCCGCTCGCGGTCGGCCCCCTCGCCGCCGGTCTCCGAGAAGCCGGCGGTGATGACGACGACGTTTCGCGTCCCGGCCTCGCCGAGATCGCGCAACGCGTCGATCACCGCGTCGGGCGGTACGACGACCACCGCCAGATCGATCGGCGGCGCATTCGACACGTCCGAATAGCACTCGAGCCCGAGCACCTCGTCGCGGCCGGGATTGATCGGCACGACCTCGCCGTCGAATCGATCTTGCAGGTTCGCCGTGATCGCGCGGCCGACGGCGCCCTCGCGGTCGGTCGCGCCGACTACGGCGACGGTCTCGGGGTCGAAAAGTTCGGCTAACCGTCCCATCGCTCGAGGGTTCGCCGAGCGGCGTGTTAAGGGTGGGGCCTGTTCCAGCGGGGAGAGAAGACTCGCAACTCGACCGCCGACGCCCGCACGCGATCGGGGAGTCGGTACGACCGCGTTCGGTGCCGCCGGACGCGACGATGCGAACGTTTAACTCCCATCTGTAGGGAATGGAACACGTTCAACCGATGCCCGTTCATCGTCCCCGCGCGATCGCTGCCGGTACCGCGGTGCTGGGTGCGATCAGTCTCCTGACCGCGGCGCTGTTCTTCGAAACGATTCCCGAAAATCCGCCCGGAGACGGGTTCGCGGCCGGTCTCACCGGCCTCTTCGTGATGCTATGCGTGATCGTCGGCCTCCTAACGCTCGTCGAGGCGGGACTCCTGTATCTCGTCGCTCGCTTCCGGGAGCCGGCGGACCGGCCGCGACGGTTACTCACGCTGGGTGCCGTCGCCGGGGGTCTCTCGATCGTTCTGCTGGTCGTTCCCATGCTGGTCTCGCTGGCGTTCGACCTGTTCCTCCCCGTCGGCTCCGTCGCCGGTATCGGGCTCTTACTCGTCCCAATCGGCGTCATTTTTTCCGGACTCGGCGCGGTGGTCCAGCTCGTCGACGAGTTTCGCACCGACAATCGCGCCTAAGGGCGTCAGTGCGTCGAAATTGCCGCCGTCGACCGACTCGAGGCGACGATCGCGATCAGGTAGCAGGCGATGGCGACGATGACGATCGAGCCGCCGGTCGGCAGACTGCCGCCGATCGAGACCGCGAAGCCGCCGAGGATCGATACCTGCCCGAACAGGATCGAGCAGAACAGCGTCTCCCGGAAGCTGTGGGCGATCTGCGTGGCGGCCGCGACCGGGATGACGAGCATCGCGGCGACGAGGATGACGCCGAGGATCTGCATCGCGCCGACGACGACCACGGCCGTCATGACGATCAGCAGGGTGTTATACCAGGTGACGTTGAGCCGGGCGACCCGGGCGGCCTGCTCGTCGAACGTGATGAACAGCAGCTGCTTGTAGGTCGCGACGACGACGGCGACGACGGCGACGCTTAGCGCGGCCATTAGCCGCGCACCGCCGGGCGTGACGACGGAGATGCTCCCGAAGAGGTAGTTCTCGACGTTGATCCCGGTCATCCCGCGACCGTAGCTGATGATGAGCGTGCCGACGGCGAAGCTGCCGGTCAGCATGATCGCGATCGGCACGTCGCCGTAGGTGTCGGTGTGCTCGGTCAGCCACTGGACACCGAGCGCGCCGAGGATGGCGACGACCAGCGCCGCGAGCAACAGCGAGACGCCCAGATCCGTCGTGGCGCTGAACAGCAGCCCGATCGCGACGCCGGCGAAGGCCGTGTGGGCGAGCGTCTCGCCGATCAGCGCCATCTCGCGGTGGACGAGGTAGGTGCCGACCAGCGGCGCGACGATCCCGATCAGGATCCCCGTCGCGATCGAGCGCCACATGAACGGGTGCCTGAAGACGTTTGTCCCGAGGACGTAGTCCAGCAGCCGGCCGGCGATGCGGTACTGTTCGTACATCGCTCCCGCGACGGCGTAGTCCTGCAGATAGTCAAGGGCGAGAAAGCCGATCATGACCGCCGCCAGTAGTCCCGTCGCGCCGATTCCGATCAGTTCCAGCCGAAGTCTCGTCTCGCGGTGCATAGCTCGTATCTCAGTCTCTCGATATCAGCGTCTCAATGGTGGTGGTGGACGACCTGCCCCGTCGCCCCGTAGGCCTCGGTGAGCGCGTCGCTCTCGACGAACGACTCGGTGTCGCCGTGGTGGTACAGTTCCGTGTTGATACAGGCGATTCGGTTCGCGCGGTCCGTGACGACGCCGATGTCGTGCTCGATCAGGATGATTGTGATCCCGTCGTCGTTGAGCGACTCGAGCAACTGGTAGAAGGCGTCGCGCGACTCGGCGTCGACCCCGACGGTCGGCTCGTCCAGCGCCAGCAGATCCGCCTCGGAGGCCAGCGCCCGCGCGATGTAGGCACGCTGTCGCTGGCCACCCGAGAGCTGGTTGACCTGCCGGTCGGCGAGGTCCTCGATACCGACCGTATCGATGGCGTCGGCGACGATCTCGCGGTCTTCCTCTCGAATCCGGCCGTGGCCGACGTGGGCGAACCGACCCATGGTCACGGCCTCGCGGACGGTGACCGGCATCGTCCCGCCGCCGCTGGTGGCCTGCTGGGAGACGTAGCCGATCCGCTCGCCCTCGTCGAAGGCGTCGACCGGTTCGCCGAAGAGTTCGACCCGGCCGCTGTCGGCCTCGTGCAGACCGAGCATGAGGTGCAAGAGCGTCGTCTTCCCGGAGCCGTTCGGGCCGATGAGCCCGAGGAAGTCGCCTTCCTCGACGGTCAGGGAGACGTCGCGGACCGCGGGCTGGTCGCCGTAGGCGAACGTCACGTTCTGGAGATCGACGACGGTCACTGTGCGTCTAGTGCTTCTCTGAACGCGGGGATGTTTATCTCTTCCATTTGCTCACGGTAGCCCCAGCCCTTTTCGTCCCACGAGGCGAGGGTTCCTGAGGCGGTCGCGAGAGGCCTCGCGTCGGTCGCGTCGCTGCCGTCGAGGAGCGTCCCGACGAGGGGCGGGTGTTGGCCTTCGGGGGCGTCGAAGGCGTCGTAGAGGATCGTGTCGATCCCGTTCTCGTCGATGTGCTCGATGGTCTCCGAAATCTCGCCCTGGCTCGGCTCCTCGTTCGGGGAGACGCCGACGGGCGTGTGCAGTTCGAAGCCGTACCGGTCCTCGAGGTAGGTGAAGGAATCGTGGCCGGCGAAGACGGCGGTCCGGCGGTCCGCGTCCTCGACGAGCGTCTCGAGTTGCTGGTCGACGTCCTCGAGGACGCCGACGTACTCGTCGGCGTTGGTCCGGAACGTCTCCTCCTCGTCGGGATGGGCCTCGACTAAGCCGTCGACGAGATTCTCGAGGATGTCCTGTGCGAGGACGGGATCGAGCCAGGCGTGGGGATCGAACGAGGAGCGATCGTGGTCGTGATCGTGACCGTCGTCCTCGCTGTGGTTCTCCGCTTCGCCGTCTTCGTGCGTCTCAGTGTCGGTCCCGTGATCATGCCCGTCGGATCCCGTCTCGTGGCCCCACTCGAGCAACTGATCGTCGAGTCCCGCGAAGCCGTCGACGACGATCACGTCGTCGTAGTCCGCCTCGAGCGTCGATGCGATATCCTGAGCCCACGAGAACTCGGGCGTGTCGAAGTAGACGAAGACGCCCGCGTCGGCGATGTCGCGGGTGAGGTCCCCCGGCGGACTCCAGCCGTGGCCCGACTCGCCGGTTCCCACCGGGTTCTCGAAATCCATCGTCTCGCCGCTGACCTGCTCGGTCCAGTCCCACAGGCTAAACAAGGCGGCGTACCCCGTGTCGTACTCCCGTTCCGCGAGGTCCAGATCATCGAGACAGCCGGCAAACGCGCTCGCGGCGAGGAGGCTCCCACCCGCCCCCAGCAGCGACCGCCGTGTTCGGCTCATATCCGAAACTACGCCCCGCCGAATAAAAGTGTTATTATCCAAACCAAGTGCATTATTAACTCGAGGTAGCCATAGGGGGAGTTGTTACTAACTTGGCGGTGAGCGAATTTCGGCAGCGAGGAAAGACGAGAACTGAAGCCGCGAGAAGCGACGCGCTCATTCGAGCGAGACATCGAGTTTGACCCCATTGTGGCGTCGGTACGCCGGCGGCTGGCCAGGTTCGGCGTCGCGGACGACGTCGAACACGTCGAAGCGGATCACCAGGCGCCCGGGACCGATCGTCGCCCGAAGGACGGGGCCGCGGCTCGTGACGACGACGTACGGCGGCCCGGCGACCGGCCGAGCCGACAGCTCGTAGCCCGTCGCCGCGACGACGTCGGCCAGTACCTGCGGCAGTCGCTCGAACAGCCCGGACGCCTCGAGTTCCGAACGGAGACCGCCGGTGACGGTGTTCCGATCGGTGGTCCGCGACGTATCCCAGGGTTCGGCGATCCGGTCGGCGCAGTTCTGGATCGCCTCGACGACCGGGGCGTGTTCGGTCTGGATCCGACGGCGCGCGTCTCGAACCGGATGCGACACGAGTGTGAGTGGCAGCGGGAATCACTAAGATGTCTCGACTCTCCCGTTGAACGAAGCGAGCGCAAACTAGAGTGACGGGCGGCGGTCCGCCGCTACTTCCGCCGTTCGACCGTGCCGACGTTCAGCGTCCGGACGTGGCGCAGCACCGTTCGAGCCCCGCGCCGCCAGGCCGGCTCCGTCTCCCGTCGCTCCTCGAGTTCGCGTTGCAGCCGCTCGTTCTCGGCCTCGAGATCATCGACCGTGGTCTCCAGTCGCTCTGCGTTCGCCTCGAGGTCGTCGACGCGGTCCTCGAGCCGGTAGCGGCGCTCGCGCTGGGCTTTGAGGTCGTTTTCCAGCTGGTCTCGCTCGCGCTGGAGGGTCTCGACCCGGGCGGCGAGTTCGTCGCGTTCTCGAGCGCCGTCGTCGACGAACGGATCGCGGTCGGTCGCGGCGATCGACTCCTCCTCGAGGTCGACGGTCTCGTCGTCCGTCTCCTCCGCGTCGGCTCCGGGCTCGAGGTAGCCCAGGCCGACCGCGTTGACGACGGCGCCCACCAGCAGGATCATCCCCCCGAAGTAGAGCCACGTCAACAGCAGGAGGATAGCGCCAAGGGGGCCCGCCGACTCCGAACTGGAGGCGAAGGAGACGTACACCCGGAACAGCGACTGGAGTAGCGTCCAGCCGAGGGCCGCGACGACGACGCCGGGGACCACCTGTCGTTTCGAGGAGCCGACGTCTGGGAAGTAGTAGTACATCGGGAAGAACGCGATCGCGAGGACGACGAACAGCAGGATCGACTGCGCGACGCCGAGGAAGGGGATCTCCGGCAGGAACGCGACGATCGCGGTCGCGACGGCCGCGAAGATGAGCGCGCCGCCGATGACGCCGAAGACGATCAGCGCGTCGTGGATCTGGTCGAAAAACGAGTTCTCGTTGGTCGTCCCGTAAATCTCCGAGAACGCCGTGTCGAGTCCCCGGAAGATCTTCAGCGACCCCCAAAGGAGCACGACGAGGCCGACGATCGTCGACCCGGCCGACGCCGGCGAGCCCTCGATCGCGTTCTCGATTAACAACTGGCCGCTATCGGGAAGAAAGCCCTCCGTCGCGGCCGAAACCTGCTCGGCGAACGCGTCACCGCCCGCGAACGTGACGAGGAAGAACACGAGCACGAGCAGCGGCAGCAGCGAGATGAACGCCTGATAAGCGATACTCGCGGCCATAAACGGCACGTTCTTCTCCTGAATACCGCCGACGACCGTCTTCCCGAACGAGAGGCCGTCGCGAAGATCCGTAGACATAGACGTATACGGGTTCCCGACGGCGTTATGCCGTCGGCTTGCAGCGACCGTGTGGGGTTTCCCGCAGGGGGCGGATGCGGAGACTCCGTCACGAGTCCGGGCCGTCCTCGAGCAGCGCCTCGACCGCGCCGCGGGTCGGCAGGGCCGCCATCGCCCCCGCGTCGGTCGTCGCCGTCGCGGCGACCGCGCCCGCGAACCGCAGCGCGGCCTCGAGGGAGCGGCCGTCTCGAAGCGCGGCGATGACGCCGGCGACGAACGCGTCGCCCGCGCCCGTCGTGTCGACCACGTCGACGTCGAATCCCGGGTGGCTCGCGACGCGCGCGTTCGATTCGGTCGACGCGGGTTCATCGGGCCACGGCGCGCGTTCCGACGCGGCCGCGATGGCGCCCTCGCCGCCTCGCGTGACGAAGACGGTATGCGGGCCCTCACCGGGAGCGCCGTCTTCGAGCACCGCTCGAGCGATCGCTTCGGGCTTCGATTCGGCATCCGGGGCGTCGGCCGCACCGTCGCCCGCGTACCCCAGCCGCTCGAGTTCGCCGACCGTCGCCTTGCAGACGTCGACGTGGGCCAGCGCCTCGCGACCGACGCGGGCGAACGCCTCCCGGTCGGGCCACAGTTCGGGCCGGAAGTTCGGATCGAACGAGGTCGTACAGCCCGCGTCGGCGGCCCGCTCGAGCAGGTCGACCGTCGCCTCTCGTGCCGGCTCGCTGGCGAGGGTGACACCGCCCGCGTGGACCCACTCGAGATTCTCGAGCGTCGCATCGTCGATCCGGCCGGGCTCGAGCCGCGTATCGGCGGTGTCCTCGCGGTAGAACGTGAACTCGCGGTCGCCGGTCTCGTCGTGGGTGACGAACGCGAGCGTCGTCTTCGCGTCGGGGTCGCGCTCGACGAATCGGTCCGGGAGGTCGGCGTCTTCGAGGACGGTCTCGAGGTACCGCCCGAACGGGTCCGCGCCGACGCGAGTCCAGAACAGCGGCAGCGGCGAGAGCCGTGCGAGGCCGACGGCGACGTTGGCCGGCGCGCCCCCGGGTCGACGGTCGAAGCCAGGGACGTCCTCGAGCGGTCCCGGTCGCTCGGGGAGGAAGTCGATCAGCGTCTCACCGGCGACGAGTACGTCGCGAGTCATGTCTGCGTATCAGTCGGCCGGCGGTTTATGGATACCGAGCGCTGGCGGATCGTCGGCGGCGCGACGCTGGAAGCGGCGCCGGTGCTATCGCTCTCGAGCGGCCGGTCGAAACGAGAGAAAGCGTAGAGAGATCGGTGTCCGCCTTACAGGATGATGCTCTTCTCGCGCATCATCTCGTGGATCGAAGCGTCGAGCCCCTCGCGGCCGATGCCGGAGTCCTTGTTGCCGCCGAAGGGGATGTCGCCCATCCCGTGGCTCGGCGCGCCGTTGATCCGGACCGCGCCGGCGTCGACGCGGTTCGCGACGTTCATCGCGCGCTTGTGATCGCTCGTGAAGACGGCCGCGTCGAGCGCCAGATCGGAGCTGTTGGCGATCTCGATGGCCTCCTCCTCGTCGCTGAAGGTGGTGACGGCGGCGATGGGACCGAACTGCTCTTCGTCGACAATGCGGGCGTCGTGGGGAACATTCGCCAGCAGCGTCGGTTCGAAGAACTGGTCGGCGAGTTCGTCCGGCACGCCCTCGGGGGCGCGGCGACTCCCGCCGCGGACGATCTCCGCGCCCTTGTCGACGGCGTCCTCGACCAGTTCTGCGACCCAGTCGGCCTGCTCTTCGCTGATGAGCGGGCCGAAGGCGGTGTCCTCCTCGAAGAGGTCGCCGGCGGACCAGGCGTCCATCTGGCCGTCGATCAGTTCGACGAGGTCGTCGTGGACCGACTCGTGGGCGAGCACGCGCGAGACGGCCGAGCAGCGCTGGCCGGCGTACTTGAACGAGCCCTTGGCGCAGTTGCCCGCGACGTCGGTGAGGTCGGCGTCCTCGAAGACGATCGCCGGGGCGTTGCCGCCCAGTTCCATGTGCAGGTTGACCATGCCGCTCTCGCGGGCGACGTGTTTGCCGGCGCCAGAGGAGCCGGTCATCGCGATGGCGTTGACGCGGTCGTCGCCGGAGAGAACGTCGCCGATCTCGCTGGCCTCGCCCGGGACGAAGTTGAATGCGCCGTCCGGAATCCCGTCGACTTCGCTGATGACGTCGGCGAGGATCGCCGCCGAGATGGGCGTTTTGCTGGCGGGCTTGAGCAGGACGCTGTTACCGGCGGCGAGTGCAGGGGCTACCTGTAATGCCGTGGTCGCCAACGGATAGTTGTACGGCGTAATACACAGCACCGCGCCGATCGGCTCGTGTTTGACGATCGCCTGCCAGCCCTCGTGGCCCTCGGTCGAGCCCTCGCGGTACTCGCCCTGGCTGACGACGTTGCGAGCCTCCTCGGCCGCGCGGTCGAATCGCTCAGCGGCCTGCCCGACCTCGCCGCGGGCCGAGGAGATCGGTTTCCCGGCCTCGCGGACGATGACCTCCGCGAGTTCCTCCTCGCGCTCGCGCAGCCCCTCGGCGATCGCTTCGCACCACTTCGCGCGCTCGACGACGGTCGTCTCGCGCATGCGTGGCTTGATCTCGTGGGCGGCCTCGAGGGCGGCGTGGGCCGCAGCCGGATCCGCAGCGGTCACCTGCGCGAAGGTGCCTCCGTCGGCGAGATCCGAGACCGGGATCGCGTTCTCGGTCTCGAGCCACTCACCGTCGACGTACAGTCGCTCTCTCCGCTGTGCGGCTCTCGTTGCCATACCCGTCTCTTAGAGCCCCACACTGAAAGAGTTTACTCACGGTTGAAAAAATAACGCAAGTATTGATGACCTCGTTTGGTGACGGGTCGATTATTAGGCAGACCAAAATCTAGAACGTCTATTGAGAACTGTGGTTTCTGATTGCAGAAAAAATGTTCTTGCATGGGAAATCCTTAAGTGGAACGCGCGCGTTTGTTCGAATACAATGAGCACTCAAGAGACCGTTCGCCAGTCGGCTGACAGCGTCGAGGGGAACGAGCTTCGCCTCGAGCAGGAGAAGGCCGAGCAGATCGTCGACGCGCTGAACACGGAGCTCGCGAACTCGTACGTCCTCTACCACCAGCTCAAGAAGCACCACTGGGTCGTCGAGGGCGCCGAGTTCCTCCCGCTTCACGAGTTCCTCGAAGAGGCCTACGAGCACGTCGAAGAGGGCGCCGACGAGATCGCCGAACGCGCCCAAGCCCTGGGCGGCGTTCCCGTCTCGGGCCCGCGCAACCTCGAGGACCGCGCCACCGTCGAATTCGAGGGTGAGGACGTCTACGACGCCCGAACGATGTTCGAGAACGACCTCGAGATGTACGGCGACATCATCGAATCGATGCGCGGTAGCATCGAACTCGCCGAGAACCTCGGCGACCCCGCCACGGGCGAGATCCTCCGCGAGATCCTCGTCCACCTCGAAGAAGACGGCCACCACTTCGAACACTACCTCGAGGACGACACGCTGGTCCTCGAAGAGGCCACGAAGTAATCGGGCGACGGAAACGCCGGTTACCGAACCGCATCGCCGATCGATTCCGCGTTTTTTGGACGCCGTCTCGAGTCGAGAGCGAATAGTCCGTCCGCACTCGGTACGGGTACCGATACCCCGCACATTCAATTACCCGTAGACAGCGACGGCTACGACGGCTCCGTAGCGTCAAAACCGAAGGGAGAGAGGATCCATGGCCGAGGTCAGTCGGCGTGGCGGTTCGGTCCGTCGGGTCAGCGACGGTCGAGCGGTGCAATAGAGCCGTGGGGGGTCGCGGCGGACCCGTCCCGACGGTCAGCGCTCGAGGTCGACGGTGAGGTCGGTCGCGATCCAGCCGTCGTTGTTGTCGCGCTCGGTGAAGACCGTCTTGCCGGGGCGCGTCTCGTGGCTGGTCACGACCATTGCCGGCTCCTCGGGTTCCTCGTCGGCATCGGAATCCTGCCTGCGGGCGGGTACGTCCATCACGTGGAGTTAGGTGAACCTAAATCTAAAAAGGTTTTGGTCGGCCTAACTCTCTGAGAACCGACGGGTTCGTGCGGACCCGGACCGCACTTTCACACTGGTCGATGTCGTATCCGCGCGTATGGAGTTCGATGTCGTTCAGGGTGATATCGCCACACAGTCCGCCGACGCGCTCGTCAACGCCGCCGGAACGAGCCTCGAGATGGGCTCCGGCGTCGCCGGCGCGCTCCGACGCGGCGCAGGCGAGGAGATCAACGAGGAGGCCACGGCGGAGGGGCCCATCGACCTCGGCGAGGTGGCCGTAACGGACGCGTACGATCTGGACGCCGACTACGTCATCCACGCTGCGGCGATGCCTCATTACGGGGACGGCCAGGCGACCGAAGCGAGCATCCGGGAGGCGACGCGGAACGCGCTCGAGAAGGCCGACGACCTGCGCTGCCGATCGACCGTGCTCCCGGCGCTCGGCTGTGGCGTCGCGGGCTTCGACCTCGCCGAGGGCGCCGCGCTCATCGCCGAGGAGATCCGCGACTACGAGCCTGAGACTCTCGAGGAGGTTCGGTTCATCGCCTACGCCGACGAGGAGTACGACGCGATCCGCGCCGCGACCGAGACGGGCGACTTGTCGGCGCCGACCGACGGGAGCGAGTCCGATCGGTAACCGGACTCGCGCCGGCGACGTCCGCTCGGACCGGATCTCGGTCCGTTCGTCTTAAAGACGCCACCTGTGGTCGGTAAGGAATAACCCACCGGTGCTCGAAGCCGAGCGTATGGGGCGGCACGTACTGGTGGCGATGGGCCGAACCGACGCGTCGGACGCGGCGCTCGAGTACGCGTTCGAAGAGTATCCTGCGGCGAAAATCTCCGTGCTCCACGTTACTGACGCGGCCAGCCCGCTCGCCCGGTTCGGCGGTCGGGATCCGTGCGAGTACGTGATCCCAGAACTGACCGCCGAGCGGGGCGCGGACCTGCTCCCGACGCCGGATCGTTTTACGCGAGCGCAGTGCCGACGGGCCGAGCAGGTCCTCTCCCGCGCGCACGAACTCGCCGAGCGCCACGACCGGGAGATCGAACCGGCCGTCCGCTCGGGCGGCGCGGCGCGGGAAATCACCGACTACGCGGAGGAGTATGCTGTCGACCACATCGTCATCGCGGACCACCCGCCGACGGCGTTCCGTCCGGTCTTCCGATCGGTCCCTGAATCGGTCACCCGGAACGCCAGCGCGCCGGTCACGATGCTCTGATTGCGCCGCGACGGTCGCTCCTTCGTCTCGACAATTCGAGTCCGGAGCGGCGGGTCTCGATCAGGACAGCGAGAGCCCGCGGACCTCGACTGAATCGCCCTCTTCGACGCGGCCGATGATCCGTCCGTCGGTGGCGGCCGCGAGGTCCTCGGCGCGGTCCTCGGGCAGCGCGACGACGAAGCCGATACCCATGTTGAACGTCCGGTGCATCTCCTCGTCGGTCACGTTGCCCTCCTCCTGAACGAACTCGAAGACTGCCTGCGCGGGGAACGGGTTGTCGACGACGTACTCGAACTCGCCCATCCGGAGCAGGTTGGTCCAGCCCCCGCCCGTGACGTGTGCCGCCGCGCGCACGCCGTGTTCGCGCATCGGCTCGAGCAGGTCCGTGTAGATCCGGGTCGGCCGGAGCAGTTCCTCGCCGATCGTCCGATCGGGGTTCGGCGGGAACTCGTCGGTGTAGTCGTGCTCGCGCGTGACCGCTTCCCGCGCGAGGGTGAGCCCGTTCGAGTGGATGCCGTTCGAGGCGAAGCCGACGAGAGCGTCGCCGACCTGTGCCTCGCCCTCGAGCACCTCGTCCTTGCCCGCGATCCCGGCGCAGGTGCCTGCGAGATCGAATCCCTTGACGACCTCGGGCATGACCGCCGTCTCGCCGCCGAGCATCGTCAGGTCGGCTTCCTCGAGACCCACGGCGAGCCCCTCGCCGATCTGGTTGGTCAGCGCCTCGTCGGGCTCGTCGATCGCGAGGTAGTCGACGAAGGCGACGGGCTCGACGCCCGCGGCCACGAGGTCGTTGACGTTCATCGCGATACAGTCGATCCCGATCGTCGAGAAGTCCTCGATGGCTTCCGCCACCAGCAGTTTGGTCCCGACGCCGTCGGTCGCCAGCGCCAGATAGCGGTCGCCGATGTCGATCAGGCCGGCGTACTCGGTCCGCAGGTCGCTGCCGAAGGCCTCGAGCAAGGCCGCGGTCGCGTCCTCGCTGGCTTCGATGTCGACGCCCGTCTCCGCGTAGGTGAGCCGTTCCTCGCTCCCGTCGTCCGCTGAATCGGTCATGTCTGAACGACCACCCGGGGCGAGCAAAAGGTCACCGGTCCGGGCGAGCGACCGCGAGCCAAGACGCGGCGTCGCCGGCGGTCACTCCTCGCCGCGCTCGAGTTGATCGAGTAAGGCCTCGAGCGTATCGACGTGCGATTCGAACGTCTCCCGGCCCTTGTCGGTGAGTTCGTAGGTCGTCTGCGGGCGGCGATCGACGAACTGCTTCTCGATGCTGACGGCGTCGGCCTCTTCCATCCGCTGGACGTGCGCCGAGAGGTTGCCGTCGGTGATTTCGAGATCGTCTTGCAGTTCCGAGAAGGTCGCCCGGTCATGGCGATAGAGATACGCGAAGATCTGTAACCGAGTCGGCTGGTGGACGAGTTTGTCGAATTCCATGATGGCGAGCGAGTCAGTCGGCCAGACGATAGGTCAGCAGGTAGTACGTCCCGACGCCGTGGAGGAAAAAGAGGATTCCGAACGCGGCGTAGCCGAAGTACTGGAGCCACTCGACGTGGGGCATGAACAGCGCGAACACCAGGATCCACGCGCCGTTGACGTAGAACGGGTAGCGGTCGATCGCGCGGATCCGGTAGGCCCGCAGGATCGTCCCCACCAACAGATACCCCATGCCGAGGACGGTAAAGGCGAGACTGAAGAAGAACGCCCCCTGCAAGACGCTCTCGACCTCGGCGCGAACGGGGTCGACGATCGACGTCACGACGAACAGGCCGGCGACGAGCGTCCCGAAGACGACCGTCCAGCTCGGCGTCGGCCCCGGATCGGCGACGTTCGATCCCGCGCGAGCGCTCGTCTGCCACTGTGTGAACCCGACCAGCGCGAAGACGGCCCCCCAGACGAGGACGTAGACGTACTCCGGCCACGGGTAGACGAACATAGCGTTCGTGATGACGCCTGCAAGACCGACGACGACGCCGTGGACGAGCCACAGGCGTCGCTGGCCGGGATACCGCTTCTCGATGGCCATCGCGGACTTGATCTGTTCGATGTCCTCGCGCAGCACGTCGACGTCCGGGTCGTCCGCCGTCGAATCGTCCGCGCGATCGACGTTATCGGTCATCGGTGCCCGGCCTCCTCTGGATCGGATGGTTCGGCGGCGACACCGGCGCTGTCGGTCGCCTCAGCCACACTCGAGCCGGCGCCTCGAGTCGCGTCGCCGCGGGCTGACTGCACGTACGTGTAGTAGTTGAACAGGTCGGTGTACGACGGCGGATCCGGATCGACGGTCGCGCCCTCGCGCGCTCCCTCGACGGCGTTCTCGATCGCCGCGAGGTCGGGGTCGGACGCCAGAAAACCCCGAATTTCGTCACCGCGCTGGAAGACGCGGTCGCCGAGGAACAGCGACTCGGGCGCCATCGCTCCGCGGATCCGGACGACCGGCGGGAGTTCCTCGAGGAGGGTTGCCGGGGCACCCGTCGCGACCGTCCGCCCGTCCCGGACGAACGCGATACGGTCGGCGATCTGTGCGTCCAGCGGCGCGTGGCTCGTCACGAGGATCGTCTTCCCGGCCTCGCGGTACTCGAGCAAGAGGTCGTGGACGATCTGGATCATCGCGAGATCGAGTTCCGCCGTGGGTTCGTCCAGCAGGTAGAGGTCCGCGTCGACGGTGAGCGCGATCGCCAGTTCAAGCTTCCGCCGCATCCCGCCGGAGTACTCCCGCGCGGGCCGATCGAGGTCCGAAGTCAACTCGAGGCGGTCGACTAGTGCCCGCCAGTCGTCGGTCGCCCGCGGGTGGAGATCGCCGTAGAACCGGAGGTTCTCCCGGCCGGTCAGATCCGGATCGATCGTCTCACCCTGGAGCATCACGCTGGTCGCCGACCGCGCTTCGGTCGGCGATCGGTCGCCGAACAGTTCGATCTCGCCGTGCTCCGGCGCGGTGCTGCCGGCGAGACACGACAGGAACACCGACTTCCCGACGCCGTTTGGCCCCATGAGCGTAACGAGTTCTCCCTTTTCGACGGTCAGGTCGAGCCCCTCGAGCACCGCACCGTCATCGAACCCTTTCTCGACGTCTCGGGCCTCGAGCAGCGGCTGCTGTTCCCCGTCGGTTCGCTCCGCGATCGTGGTATCAGTTGGCATCTTACGGTTCACCTCCGTACGCGAATCGCGTCATGACCCCGACGGCCGCGGCCGAGAGGCCGATGGCGTAGCCGACCAGCAGGGCACCGTACTCGAGCGAGAGCGGCGCCTCTGGCGGCGTCATGAATTCGACGCTGTCGGTTCCCGCCCAGGCGGCGATCTGCATGCGCGTCGCCAACGAGTTCGGCAGGTAGTTAACGAACGCCGGATCCTCGGCGATCATACCCGGCGTGATTCCGTTGAACCCCGTCAAGTAGAACGCCATCAGGACGACGACGACCGCGATCGTCGTCATGTGTTCGGGCTTGGTGATCACCAGCGCCAGCCCCATCGCGAGCGCCATCGCGATCACGCAGAACAGCACGAACGTCAGCGCGAGGATCGCAACCGTCGTCGGACCGATCCGCTCGAGTTCGAACGTGGCGCCATGTGCGACGGCCACGAGGATCGTCACGAGATAGGAACAGGCACCCAGCGCCGTTCCGGCGACGAACCGGCCGGCGAGGTCGGCCGTCGGCGAGACCGGCATCGCTCGCAGTTTTCGGTACCGATCGCCCTCGAGGTCCCGAGCGAACTCGCCGGCGAAGACCGCGACGGAGACGGTGAACGCGCCGAACAACCCGTAGGTGATCCCGTTGGCAGCCTTGACGTAGCCGAGCTGATCGGGGTCGGGGGCCTCGATGAAGATCGCCATTGTCAGTAAGTACCACAACACCGGCCAGCCGACCGACAGAAAGACCAGAAGTTTGTTGCGACGCAGTTGCTGGACGTGCCTCCGCGTGAACGCTCGCGCTTGTCCGGTCCAGGGGACCGATCGGTGTCTTGGGTTGGTCATCGTGAGCACACTCCCGAGTACCGACGATCTCGACAGACCGCCGACAGCTCGCTCGAGTCGAACGTCAGCTCACAGGCTAAAAATATTTACGGGATAGACTACTTCCTATCACAAAGTAGCGAAAGACATAAATTGGTAAGAGGTTCGTTGGTGGGAACAGTCGGTCATTTGTCTGTGTACAGCGGGGGACGTCGGTCACCGATCGAAAAGAGAAACGCGGATCGTCGCAGTCCGGACTGCCGACCGCCGTCAGAACGGGTTGACGAACAGGACCACGTACCCCGCAAGCAGAGCGCTCGGGACGAACACGAGCGCGAACACGCCCTTGTGCCAGTCGTAGACCGATTTGCCGTCCAGCGGACCGAAGGGGATCATGTTGAACGCGGCCAGCACGAGGTTGATCCAGACGCCCATCTGGCCGATGGTCCCGAGCGGGGCCGGCATGAGCATCAGCGGCAGGAACATGATCGCGAGCAGGTGGTTGGTGACGGGCCCGGCGAGGGCGATCATCGCGTTCTCCCGTTGGGTGATCCGGCCGCGGTGGTAGACGGCACCAGGGGCGGCGAAGAGGAAGCCGACGAGCGCGCCCATGAGAGCCAGAAACAGCATCTGGTAGTCCGCTCGGAACTCGGCGATCTGGCCGTGTTCGATCGCGACGACCTTGTGTGCGAGCTCGTGTAACAGGAAGGCGACCCCGACGGTGACGAGACTGAACCCGACCATCCCGAGGAAGTAGCCGACGTCGGCGCCGTTCTGGATCGGCGCGAATATCAGCGAGAACGCGACCGACAGCGTCACCCACGCGACGGCGAGATCGATCAGCTCCCGGTCGCTGAAGGTCAGCTCCGGCTCCGACCGCGACCGCGCGCGGACGCTCATGTCAACAGCCCTCGGAGCAGCTCGAGCGTGTTCTCGGCCCCGCGGAAGAGCTCGTTGAACAGGGCGTTGATCCCACCGATTTCGGGCGCCAGCCACGGCAACACGCCAACCACGAACAGGAAGCTCGCGATCATGCTTCCGATGTTGGTCAGCGCGACGATCATGATGAGCCGGAACAGCGGCACCTCGAACATGTCGGCGAAGGCCTCCTCGATCGGGCGCTCGGTGTCGTCGATGATCTCGTTTAGCGTCTGGATGTCCCGGACGTTGACCGGTCGGTATTTGAGTTCGACGTAGCCGGCGAACCAGCCCGGCGCCAGCAGCGGGTTGATGCTCGTCAGCCAGGCGACGGCCCCGCCGACGCCCGCGCTGATCCAGCGCGCGCCAGCGAGGCGGGCGAGCGTGAACGCGAAGATTCCGTTAATCAGGAACCACGCTCCGAACAGCTGAAGCAGGAATGTGTCCTGAACGCCGGCCATGACCAGGAGGAAGAAGAAGGCGACGAAGCCGAGCGTCAGCAGGTAGCCGACGATCTTCAGCGGCGAGAACCGGCTGCTCGAGGTCGTCCCCGACAGCGACTCGAGGGACGGGATCTCCGAGGGGTTCTGGAGGTGGCGCTCGATGCCGGCCTTGTGTCCGGCGCCGACGACGGCGAGTACGTCGTACCCCTGCTGGCGAAGCCGGTGGAGGTGGGTAGCGATGTAGGCGTCGCGTTCGTCGATCAGGGCGTTGGCCCCGCGCGGGCTGAACTGGCGGAACTCCTCCATCATCGCCGCAACGACGTCGCCGTCGGTCATCTCCTCGATGTCGACCTCGTCGATCTCGTCGACGTCGCCGCTGATGCCGTCGAGGAGGAGCCCGACGACCGCGCCGACGAGGACGCCGATGCCGAGGCCGGCGAGCATGCCGGCTGTCCCGCGGATCGCGTAGGTGCCGAGGCTCTCGAAGGTCCCGACGGAGAACGGCCCGACGGACACCTCCGCCGCGACGAGCGCGAGACAGGCCGCGATTCCGAGTCCCATTCCAGCGAGGATCCGTATCGTGAACCCGCCAGCAACGCCGTTCGATCTCCCGATCGACTCGAGCGAGGGGAGAAAGAGAAGTCCGACGAGGGCGCCGCCGAAGGCCCCGGCGGTGACGGCACCGGCGGACGCCAGCGTCGTCGAGCCGCTGATACCGAGCAACAGGGTGTCACCCAGCCCCAACAACGGGGCGAGGAATGCCCCGAAGAGGAGTCCGACGAGGGCGCCGCCGATGGCGCCGAAGGAGAGCCCGATGGTCCGGGGATCGGTGACCCCCAGCGCGAGCCCGCCGACCATCTTCAGCTTCTCGGTGATCGAGAGCCCGCGCCAGAACCGCTGGATCGTCACCTGGATGTCCCGGTCGACCAGCGCGACGCCGCTCCCGTTGCGTTCGGCGGACTCGATGGCGGCGCGCATGTCCGCGCCGGGTTCGATGTCGAACTGGTCGCCGAGCCGCGACTGGACGTAGGAAAGCATCCAGTAGGCCAGAAACTGGAAGACGGTGTTCCCCGAGAGGAGGTCGCCCGCCTCGATGTCGTCCGGCGCGCCGCCCTGCATCTGGCGGTACCGGTTCTCGTCCAGTTCCACGGCGACGACGTCTGGTTGCTCCTGATCGATCGTTTCGTGGACCTCGTCGACGCTCGACTGCGAGACGTGGGCCGTCCCGAGGACGGTGACGGAGCCCGGTTCGTCACCCGGTGGATCGGGGGGTGCCGGCACGTCGGCGTCGCCTGCATCGCTCATTAGCGAGTCAACTCGGCGACGACTTTTACCAGTATCGAAGCCGGAGGAAATAATAATTCCGATTTCTTACTTATTGCATATAATTATTTCCCACGACGAACCGCCGCGGTATTGCGGGCCGAAGCGACGACAAGAGTGTTTGTGCTCGTCCCGAACGAACAACCGATGACCGATCTCATCGAGACGCTCGTCGAGAATCGCGAGATGGTCCAGCCCAACCACGCCAACATGCTCGATACGGCCCACGGCGGCACCGTCATGAAATGGATGGACGAGGTTGGCGCCATGTCCGCGATGCTGTTCGCCGGCGAAACCTGCGTGACGGCCCGCGTCAACCAAATGAACTTCGAGCGGCCGATCCACGTCGGCGACACCGCCTACATCACGGCCTACGTCTACGACGCGGGCACCTCGAGTGTAAAGGTCCGGCTGGTCGCCGAGCGCGAGGACCTGCGGACGCGGGAGCGGGAGATGACGACCGAATCCTACTTCGTCTACGTCGCGATCGACGACGAGAAGAACCCGACGGCGGTGCCCGAGCTGACCGCCGACAGCGAACAGGAAGTAGCACTACGGCAGGCGGCACTCGAGGGCGACGGCGACCGCTGATCGAATACAGAGCAGCCGGGACGACCGTCGACTCGGACCGCGTCAGCGATCGATCGATTCCGAGCGGCTCCGGCGGCGCGGCGCCGACCTACATCCGCGACCGGGGTGTCCGTCTCCGGTTACCATCGCTCGAGACCGCATGGGAAGTTGACGGCAGACACTACCGACTGACCGCCGTTCGGAACCGAGCCCGAGCGATCCGTCGATTCGGTCGCGCGGCGAAAACGGAGCTAGTTCAGTTCGAGTCGCTATCGGCGTCTTCCGACAGCGGCACGAAGTCCTGTTCTCTGGCCTCTTCGAGGACGGCCGTTGCCGTCTCGCGGGTGTCAGCGATGGTCGCACCGGTCATCGCGCCGATCGCACCGCCGGTACTCGCGGCGTTTCGACTGAAGACGGAGCCGATCGCGGCGCCGACGGCCGCGCCGATCGCGGCGTACCGAGCTCGGAGCAAGACGCGCTTGATTCGTTCCTTCATAGATAGCGGTTCGTGACTGTTACCCATAAATATGTCTCTCGAGCACACGAGTTGCAGGAACGCCCGTCCGATTCCGATCGGGACCGACTCGAGATCGTGTCACCGATCCTTCGCCGGCGGGCCTCGGCGATCGCCGAGCGGAGCGCTACAGCAGCGTCGCGACGTCAGCCAGCGACTCGAGGACGTGATCGGGCTGGATCTCGGACGACTCGACATCGGCTCGGTCGGTCACGCCGGTCAACACGAGCGCCGTCGTCATGCCGGCTCGCTCTCCCAACGCGATGTCCGTGTTGAGGCGGTCGCCGACGACCAGCGTCCGGTCGGGAGCGGCGTTCAGGCGGTCCATCGCCGCCGCCGCGGCGACCGACGAGGGTTTCCCGAGGATCGCGTCGGGCTCCCGGCCCGCGACGGCCTCCATCGCAGCGAGGATCGCCCCGGAGCCGGGAATCTCGCCGTCGTCGATCGGGATCGTCGCGTCCGGATCGGTCCCGTAGAAGGGGACGTCGCCTTCGAGGGCTCGCAGCGACTCCCAGAGCGTGCCGAAGGTGAACTCCTCGTCGAACGAGCCCAGGACGACATCCGCGGCGTCGGGGTCGTCGGTCAATCCGACGGTCGCCTCCTCGAGGATGGCCCGGAGCCGATCGCTGCCGACGAGGTAGACCGTCGCATCGGGATGGGTCGTCGCGAGGTACTCCGCCGAGACCGTCGCCGAGGTGAGGACGGTCGCCGGATCGACGTCGATCCCGTGGGGCTCGAGTTTCGCCCCGTAGTGATCGCTGCCGCGCGTCGGGTTGTTCGAGAACAGGAGTCGATCGACGCCGGCGTCCTCGAGGTCGCGGAGGCCGTTGGTGGCGTTCGGGAGCAACTCCTCACCGCGGACGATCGTGCCGTCGACGTCGAGGATCGCCGCCTCGTAGTCGGTCATCGGCCGGGGCTACGGCGGGGCGCCGATTGAGTGTTTGGGACCAAGAGTGGCCGCTGCGAGTCGTTGCACACCCGATTGCGCGTCGGCTGTGCGATCGGCGCGAGTCGTTTCAGCTGTTACTGCGACCGCTCGAGTTCGAGTTCCTCGGTCTCGAGTCCGGCGGCGTCGGCCCGCTCGTTGGACTCGATCAGCCGATCCAGTTTCGCCTCGAACTCCGCTTCGGAGAGTTCGCCGTCGGCGTACCGCTCCTGCAGTCTCGTGACGGGGTCGCTCGCATCCGCCGTGCGTTCGGATGCGGCCTCCGCGGCGTCCCACTCCCGCTCGGCCGCACGGTGGGCGTCGGCTCGCTCGCTGCGACGGGTGAGATACCAGATGAGGAACGTGCTGGCCACGAACAGCGCGGT
This sequence comes from Haloterrigena salifodinae, assembly GCF_003977755.1. Taxonomy (NCBI): domain Archaea; kingdom Methanobacteriati; phylum Methanobacteriota; class Halobacteria; order Halobacteriales; family Natrialbaceae; genus Haloterrigena; species Haloterrigena salifodinae. The sequence goes on along the minus strand of NZ_RQWN01000002.1, from coordinate 1,175,484 downwards.
GAGGCCGAGCGCCCACAGCGGCCCCGCCAGTAGCAAGGCGGCGATGATCAGCACGTCGGCCAGGACGAACTTGATGGCGAAGATTTCCGTCAGCGTGTAGCTTCGGCCGCCGCTTTCGCTGCCCATACGTGACAGTTGGGTGTCGTTCGAAATAACTGTGGGGATCGAAACGGCGAGAGCGTAGTCGACCGCAGTCGCTGTCCGGTCTATCGCCTCGTCGCTCTCGAATTGACCCCCGTCGAAGCGGAGACCGGTCCCTCGCCGGGAAAACGCACATCCTCCTCCCGGACGAACCTCACGTATGGCACTCGACACCGAGGTTCCCGACCCGCCCGCGCTCCGCGGGTCGTCGGATCCGGGCGACTACGACGCCGTCGACGAACCCGAGGAACGGATCGGAGACGACGTGCGGCGCGGCGAACTCGAGGGGTTCTTACGGGCCGGCGCCTGGGAGGACGCGTTCGACGACTGGGCCGACCGCACCTACCTGACTGACGCGGAGTTCCGAGCCGTCCGCGAGGCGGGCCTGCTCGACGAACTCGACTTCTACTGGAATCAGGCCGCCGAGGACGTCGGCTACCGCGTTCCGTCGATCCCCGAGGATCAATTTGACGGTCACGAGGAGTTCGACGCCGACACCGTCGAAACCGTCGAAGAGGAGTTGGACGACCTCGCGCGGACGGTCAGCGAAGTGCTCGAGAACGATTACATCCACCGGGGGAGCGAGGAGTTCGGCTACGACTGGGAGTGACTCGAGGCCGAGGGTTTAGCCGTCCGGCGACCGTGGCTCGGGTATGGACGGCGATCGGAACTCGCCCGAGTCGGTACGGACGTATCTCCGGGACAATCCGCGGGAACTCCTCGAGACCACCCGCGAAATCGTGGCGGCGGACACCCGGAACCCGCCCGGGAACACGCGGGAACTCGTCGACCGATTGATCGACGAGTTCGAGTCGCTGGGATTCGACTGCGACCGGTTCGGCGTCGACCCGATGAAACCGAACGTCGTCGCGACGCTGCCCGGTGCCGACGAGTTCACCCTGCTGTACAACGGGCACGTCGATACGGTGCCGTTCACCGCCGCGGAGTGGGACCGCGATCCGCTCGGCGAGATCGACGGCGATCGCCTGTACGGCCGCGGGACGAACGATATGAAGGGCGCGATCGGGGCGATGATTCAGGTCGCCCGCGCATACGCTCGTACCGACACCGAACCGCCGGTGACCCTGCAGTTCGCCCTCGTGAGCGACGAGGAGGTCTGGGGCGATATCGGGCTGGCCGATCGGTTCGCCGCCGATCGGCTGGATCCCGACGCCTGTATCGTCGGCGAGGCCACCGGGCGGACCGACGTCAACTCGGTCGCGGTCGGCGACCGGGGCTACGTCTGGCCGACGATCGAGTACGAGGGCCGGGCCGCCCACGGCTCGCGGCCGGTGCTCGGCGAGAACGCGATCGACGGACTCTACGAGATCCTACGGACCTGTCGCCGACGCCTCCGCGAGTTAGACGTGCCGACGGACGGAATCGACGACGAGATCCTCGCCGAGAGCGTCGCCTACTACGCCTGCTATCTGGACGAGGCGTCCGCCAGAGCGCTGTTCCACTCGCCGACCGTCAACCTCGGTCGGTTCAGCGGGGGCGACGCGGTCAACACCGTCCCCTCGAGCGCTCGGGCCGACCTCGACGTCCGCGTGCTCCCGACGGTCAATCCCGAGGCGATCGTCTCGAGAATTCGCGACTGCCTCGAGGACCGGGAGGCCGCGACAATCACGGACATCGCGTGGACGGCGGGGTCGTATACGGATCCGGAGTCCGCAATCGTCCGCGCGACGACCGACGTCGTCGAGGACGTCGTTCCGACGCCGGTCTATCGACGGTTCGCGACGGGCGGAGGCGACGCCCAGGTTTTTCGGGACGCCGGCGTCCCGACGGTCGAGTTCGCGACCGGAACGGGGACGGCACACGCGGTCGACGAGTACACGACCGTCGACAAACTCCTGCGAAACGCGATTGCGTACGCGCAGGTGCCGTTCGCGATCGATCGGGAACGGGACGGGTGACGTCCGATCGCCGCCTCGCGACCGGAGGTGGGAATTCTTATCCGCGAACCCCTCCTACGTCCGGTCATGACACTCGAGGTCGAACCGCCTGAGCCGCCGGAACTGAACTTCGTCGACCCGAACGAGTACGAGGACGCGACGATCAGCGCCGACGGAGACGTCGACTATCGGCGCGAGGAACTCCAGGAGTTCCTCGAGACGGGCGCCTGGGAGGAAGCGTTCGAGGAGTGGTGCGAGGACACCGACCTCGAGGAACGGGAGTACGAGATCGCCCGCGAGATGGATCTCTTCGCCGGATTCGACTTCTTCTGGGACGACTTCGCCGACAGAGTCGGCTATCACGCGCCCGGCATCCCCGAGGACTGGCAGGCGCGGGAGTACCACCCGGGCCTCGATACATGGGGGACGGTCTCCTCGATCAACGCCGAACTAACCGAGTTCGGCCAGATCGTCTCGGTGATCCTCAAGGAGGAGTACATCGACTGGGAGGCCGAGTACGAACCGCCGGAGGACCTCCCGGACTTCGACTGATGAGGCGGCCGTTAGGGCCGCGTCGGCACAGACACGCGTAAGCTACTGCGGCGGACCGACGCGACGGCGCCCTACGCTCGGGCGACCGCGATATTTCTCGTTCGTCCGATTATTCACGGTTGCGTCGGTAGCAGGTTTCGACCGAACAGGTCATGTGATCTGGTACAGTCAGATGGATACCGGCGCGTCGATCGATGGCTCGAGGACGCTATCAGTAGACGTTCGTCCAATCGCTCAGTAAGCGCAGGAATAACGCAGTTGCGACGCTCCGGTGATATTCGACGCTGGGGTCAGCGATAAGCGGGCTAACCCGAGACGACTCGAGGGCGAGCACAGCGCGGCGACGATCGCCTCCGAGACGACTGACTACGAACGGCGACCGACTACGAGACCGCCCGAGATCGGTCGCGATCGCCGTCGACCGGCCCCGCCGCAGTCACTGATACACCGTTCGTCCCCGTTTCGATCGCGGTGGCGAAATCGGTGGGTATTCGTCGTTCGTTCGGATATCCCCGATAGACCCATATGGCGCTTCGCGAGACAGTCGACCGACTCCGCGGCTACGACGTCCTCGTCCTGACGGCGGCGATCTGGTTTCTCGCGAAGTTCCTTCGCTACGCCTTCCCGCCGCTGTTCGACTCGTTTGGGGCGAGTTACGGCGTCTCGAACGCGGTTCTCGGGACCGCCTACACCGGTCTGATGCTCGTCTACGCGGCCATGCAGTTTCCCTCCGGCGTGCTCGCGGATCGTTTTGGCTCAGTGGGCGTTATCACCGCGGGCGTCGTCGTCGCGGCCGTCGCCGCCCTCGCGCTGGTCGTCGACTCGCCGTTTCTCGTCCTCGTCGGCGCGATGCTCGTCATGGGCGCCGGCACCGGCGCACACAAGACCGTCGCCGTTCGGCTGCTGTCGCGGGCCTACCCCGAGCGAACGGGCCGCGCCCTCGGCGTGCTCGACACGTTCGGCGCCTTCGGGGGCGTCGTCGCGCCGGCCGTGATCGTCGCCGTCGCGAGCGTCTCGTTCCCGTTGGGCGATAGCTGGCGGCTGCTCTTCCTGGGCGCCGGGCTGCTCGGCCTCGGACTCGGCGCGGCGTTTCGGGTACGCGTTCCGCGACGCCTCCCGAACGACTCCGCGAGCGACGCCGCTACGGCCGCCGTCTCGGCCGGCGGCATCGGACAGTACACGACGCTCCTTCGGGACCCGCGGTTCGCGGTGTTCGCGCTGCTGACGGTGCTGTTCTCGTTTACCTACAACGGGTTCGTCGCGTTCGCCCCGCTGTATCTCACGCAGGAGGCGGGGCTGACTGACGCGACGGCGAGCCTGCTCTACAGCGCCCTCTTCCTCGCGAGCCTCGTCCAACTCGTCACCGGCGATCTCAGCGACCGGGTCGGACGACTCCCGCTCATCGTCGGCACGCTCGGGATCGCGTCGGTCTCCCTGACCGCTCTCATCGTCTTGACCGGGACGGCCGGGCCACTGGTTCTCGGCGCGGCACTCGTCGCGGTCGGGATCGGCTCCCACGGCTTCCGGCCCGTCAGGGGGGCTTACCTGATGTCGGCGATCCCCGACGACGTCGCCGGCGGCGGGCTCGGCGTCGTCCGGACGCTGCTGATGGCGGCCGGGGCGATCGCCCCCGCGATCGTCGGCACGCTCTCGGAAGTCGCCGGCTTCCGGCCCGCGTTCGGTCTCCTCGCGGTGTCGGTCGCCGCCGCCACGGCGCTCGGTGCCGTGCTCTGGCTGCTCGAGTAGTCGCGTTCGATGACGTTCATCGATACTATTTACCGTGGAAAGAGTTAACACGATTCATCACAAACGTTAGCATATGACAGTAGCCGAGCAGCTCGAGTACGAGTGTGTGGCGTGCGGGCACCGCGAGACGGTCGCCGACGCGCTCGTCAGCACCTGTCGGCGGTGCGGGGGCGAGATGCGAAACGTCGACCCGATCCGCGAGTAACCGGTCGCAGCCCTCGTGACGACCGACGGCGCCGTTTTCCCGCAGCTCCGTACGCGTAGCGCCGGCTCCGCGAACGCGAGAATCTCCGAGAAGGAGCGACTGTGCGAGCGACCCGCAACGATCTCCTTACCGACTCGCCGCGATAGCGCCGGCGATCAGGACGACGCCGAACACGACGGCGACGGCGCCGATCGTCCCGTCGCCCGCGAGCGCGAGCGAGCCGCCGGCGACGACGCCGGCGCCGCCACCGCCGGCAGCGATCGGAACGACCGTCTCCGCCGTTCCGGACGACTCGTCCCGTTCGTGGGATTGCGCTTCCGTCTCGACGCGCTCTCGCAACTCGGCGACGTCCGTCTGTAGCGCCTCGAGTCGCTCTCCGCGGGCCGTCGACGACTCCACATCGTCGAGCGCCGACTCGAGTCCGTCCACCTGATCCGCGAGCGCGTCCAGTCGATCGTCCGTCGACTCGAGGACCGTCTCGTCTGGCGTCGCGTCGAGGGCTGCTGCGAGGTCGTCGACCTCGCTCGCGACCGACTCAAGGCGGTCGTCGTGGGCCGCGAGCGAATCGGCCTGTCGATCGAGCCGCGACCCGTGCTCGCTCGTCCGGTCATCGAGTTCGTCCGCGCGGTCGGCCAGGTCGTCGACTCGCGTCGAGCGGTCGTCGAGTCGATCGACTCGGCTCGCAAGCGCGTCGGTCTGGCCCTCGAGATCGTCGACGCGATCCGCGACGTCCTCCAGCGCCGCCTCGCGGTCGGCCTCGAGGGCGTCGATCGCCTCGCGCGTTTCGTCGGACGCCGCCCGAAGCGTTTCGAGCTCTCCCTCGACGGCGTCGATCGACTCCTCGAGCGTCGCGACGGCGTCCGCGGACGCGGCCGTCTCGTCGAGGGACTCGAGGCGGTCGTCGAATTCCGAGACGCGCGCCGAGATTCGTTCGACGTCGGCGTCGACGGTTTCGGTAACGTCCTCGAGTCGGCTCTCGACGGTCGCCGAGCGATCGTCGACCCGCTCGAGACGGTCCGCGAGCGCGTCGGTCTCTTCAGCCACCGTCGATCGGAGGTCGGACGCGATGTCGTCGAGTTCCGTCTCGACCGAGTCGATTCGCTCCGTCAGCGTCGTCTCGAGCGCGTCGAGGTCGTCTCCGAGGGCGTCGACCTCCGCGGTCGCCGATTCGACCGTCTCCCGCGTCTCCGCGAGCGAATCGGACAGTTCGGCGACCGCGTCATCCTCCGGAGCCGCTTCGTCGAGGCGATCGAGGCGCGACTCGAGCGTCGCGAAATCGTCTTCGATCGATCCGACTGCGTCCTCGAGTCTCGTCTCGACGTCGTCCGTCCGGTCGTCGAGTCGCGCCTCGAGTTCGGTCGCCGTCGTTTCGAATTCGGCGGTCGTCGCCTCGAACCGGTCGTCGACCTCCACTTCGAGCAAGTCGAACTTCTCGCCGAGATCGGCGAGTTCGCTCTCGGCGGCGTCGAGGTCGGTCGCGAGGTCGGTGACCGCATCCTCGAGCGCCGTCCGCTCCGCGAGGTCCTCGAGTCGCTCCGAGACGCTCGTGACACTGTCTTCGAGTTCTTCGAGGTCGTCTTCGACGGCGTCGACCCGTTCGTCGCCGGCCGCCGTCGCCTCGACGTCCCCGATCGTCTCCCGAGCGCTCTCCAGGCGCGCCTCCAGATCGTCGGCTCGGGCACCCAGCGTCTCGCGGGCGTCGGTGACGTCGTCGGCCACCGTCCCGACGCGGTCGTCGGTCGCCTCGAGCCGATCGTCGATGCCCTGAATTCGATCGTCGACGTCATCGATCACGTCCTCAAGCCGGTCGTCGACATCGCTGATCCGGCCATCGGCGTCGCTGATCCGGTCGTCGACCGACTCGAGTTCACCCTCGAGCGCGTCGATTTCGTCCTCGATCGTCGCTGCCACGTCCTCGAGATCGGCGTCGACGGCAGCCAGTTCGTCGTCGACCGTCGCCTCAACGGCCTCGATATCTGCCGCGAATTCCTCGAGGTCGTCATCAGTTTGTTCGACGTGGTCAGCGAGCCGGTCGTCAACATCGTCGAGTCGATTATCAACGCCGTCGATCCGGGTCGCCTGCTCCTCGAGGCCGTCGTCCAGAGCAGCGAGACGATCGTCGATCCGGTCGACGTCCTCGTCGATCGCCGCGAGCGTCTCGTCCAGGCGATCGATCGTCGCGATCGCGTCCTCGAGGTCGGCCGCGGACGCGGTCTCCGACTCGAGCCGCTCTAGGCCCGTTCGGATCGTCTCGAGTCGCTCGTCCAGCGAGTTCGTTCTGTCCGAAACCCCCTCGAGATCGTCGGCGAGCTCCTCGATTCGCTCCTCGAGGGCCGCACGTTCGTCTGCCGCCGTCTCCGACAGCGTCTCGAGGTCGGTCTCGAGTCCGGACTCCAGTTCGTCGAGGTCATCCGCTAGCTCGGCTTCCAACTCGTCGATATCGTCCGCCAACCCGGATTCGACCGCCTCGAGGTCGGCTTCCAGCTCGGTCGCGAGGCCGTCGACGTCGGTCTCTAAGTCCTCGAAGGCCGTCGAGAGCGCCTCGAGATCGTCCCCCAGTTCGTCGACCGTTTCGTCGCTCGCGTGCGTCTCGCTCTCGGCTTCGAGGTCGCGCAGGTCGTTGGCGAACGCCTCGAGGCGCTCGTCGAGCTCCGCGACCGTCTCGACCTCGGCCGTCCGCTCCTCGACGTACGCGATGTCATCGAACGCCGACTCGAGGTCGGTTCGGACCGATTCGATCTCCTCGTCGCGGTCGGCGAGCCGGTCGAACAGCTGCTCGATGGCGTCGTCAGCGGGGTCGCGGTCCACGCCGGCCCCGCCGCCCAGATCGCCGTCGAAGGTGAGCGTCGTCGATCTGCTCGCGTCGGCGCCGGCCGAAGCCCCGTTCGACTCGTCGCCGTCCCCATTGGTTTCGGCCGTCGACCAGGTGACGTCCTCGTAGGCGTCGACGTTGTCTTCGGCCGCCGCGAGCGCACCGCGGGCGGCGCTCCCGGCGGGGTCGTCGGCCAGCCGCACCCCGCGAACCGAGAACGGGAGCGCCGCCGCGTCGAACCGCCCGCCAAGCAGGAACTCGAGGCCCTCGATCGCGCCGTCGCCGGCGACTGCGATCGGGACGGCCAGCCCCTGTTGCACGTCGTTCTCGTCGGCCTCGGCCGCGATTGCGTCGGCGAGGTCGCCGATCAGCGCGTCGTGGGCCTGCGCGAGCGCGCTCTCGACCTCGCCCGACGCGGCGTCGGGATCGAGCGCGAACTCCTCGCGGACGGCCGCGATCTCCGCCGGCTCGCGGCCGGTATCGGCCGCCGCTCGCTCGACGATCCACTCGCTGCCCTTCGCGAGCGAGAACGCCAACGCGGGCACGCCGTAGTAGGCCAGCGCGACGTCGGTCGTCTGCGGCCCGATGCAGATGCCGAGCCCGGTGTAGTTGTCCTCGGCCAGCTGGTCGTAGACGACGGCGAATCCCCTGCTGATCGGCGTGATATCGGCCGCGTGCTCGGCGACGATCGACTCGACAATCTCCCGGTGGGCCGCGGTCGGCTCCGTGGCGCCGACCAGCGTCCCCGGCGTCGTATAGCAGAGTCGCCCGTCGCTCGCGCCGTTCCCGAGCGCGTCCTCGAGCAGCGCCTCGAGAGCCGATTCTGCGTAGCCGTCGACCGCCAAGACACCGTTGGAAAACAGCGACTCGGGCGCCGTGCCGGTCGCGTCGGCGACCGCCTCGGCTGTCTCGCCGACTGCGTAGGTCGTTCCCTCTCGCTCCACGGACAGTCCGTCATCCGTCAGATCGCTCGCCGCGGCGTCGTCGACTGGAACGACGACCGGCGGTACCGATTCGATCGCGTCCCCGGCCGGTTCCGCGGCCACCCTGAGCGCTCCCGGTCCGATATCGAGACCCGTTCCCATGACACCGGCAAATCAGAGCGCCCTCTTTGAGCTTTGGCTCCGAATACCAGATGTGAAAATCGAGTGCGGACGCGTCTCGGCGCGTTCGGCCGACAAACGGCAGTTTCGCTCGCTACGCCGATCGACGGGCAACAACGCGTCGGCCGTCGTCGCTCGAGTCAGTCAGCCGGCGTCGGGGATGGGACGGGCTCCCTGACGGTGACCGGCTCGTCGACCGAGAGCGTCGTCCCCACCGACGCCTGCGGGACTCGCGTTTCGGACAACAGCCGGAAGTAGTGGTCGAACCGCACCGCGGTCGCCCAGTCAGGTAGCGTCGCGCGGCGGCGCTTGACGAACGTCTCCCGAAACCCGTCGGTTTGCGCGCCGGTTTCAGGGTCGCGCGCCGAGACGCCGCACAGTTGCGACGGCGCGGTCCCGTACAGCGTCGTCGACCCGACCTCGACGGGAACGATCCGGTCGGCCCGCCCGTAGAGTCGGTCCTCCCAGAACGGCGGGGCGCCGCCGATGACGAGCGTCGGCTGGACGCGACGACAGAGTTCGTCGGCGTCGATCTCGTCGTACCACTCGGCGACCGTCTCGAGCGTCTCGACGCTGACGACCGTCGGTCCCGACGGAACTGCGGCGTCCGGGCCGCCGCTCTCGCCGGTGCGAACGATCTCGACTGGGTAGCCGAGGTACTCCGAGAGCCACGAGGCGAAACACTCCCGATCGAGGTTGAGGTGGAAGGTCGCGGTCTCGTCGCTTCCTCGTTCGCGGACCGTCACCGTCTCTCGCTCGAGGTCGTACGTCGTCTCGAGCCTGCGGAGTCGGGGTTCGCGTTCCGCGGTGACCGGCGCGGGTCGGGCGTCGCTTCCCGGCGTTCGCTCGACGATCGTATACCGCCGCTCCCACGCCGGTCCGCGGTCGATGAGCGTCCGTTCCGAAACCGAGATCGCATCGAGGGACGCGACCGGCCGAATCCGAATCCGCTCGAGGTGTACCATCGGCCCTACTGTTGACGGCCTAACTTTTAGGTGTATTCGTTTTGGAAAGAATATCGGAAAGTCACTGTGGTTGATAGCGAGCCGCCAGTCGTGATCCGAATCGACGGCGAGGGTACCTCGGTCAGCGTTCGAGTCCGCTGGCTCCGCCGGCGCTCGACGCACCGACGATATTCGATGGGACGAGGACACGTTTTTTGCGCTGGGAAACCATCACTCCGACCGAAATGTCCGCTGAGCATCCGCTCGCCGAGGTCGTCGACAACCTCGTATACGAACCCGCACAGGTCCACGAGCACGGCATCGATCTGACCGTCAGCGCAATCTACGAGGTCGCCGCGCCCGGGCGACTGGATTTCGGCGGCGACGAACTCGAGGACGCCGACCTCGAGCCGGTGCCCACCGATCTTCGCGATCCGGACGACGAGTACGGCTGGTGGGATCTCGAGGGTGGCCAGTACGTCCTCCAGCACAACGAGTTCCTGACCGACCTCGAGGAGCCGGTCCAGCTCCAGCCGCGCAACGAACTGCTGGCTCGGGGCAGCTCCCACCCCTCGATGCTGGTCGCGTCGCACCTACCGCTGATCCCGCTGACCGTCGCCGACGGCGGCCTGCAGATCAAGGAAAACGCACGGGTCTCGACGTTGATTCCGGTCGGCGGCGGGACCGCTCGGACCGAGCCGGATCGCTAAGCGACGGTCGCGAACGGAGACGGGAGTATCGCTCGAGTCGGAGAACGAATTCGGCCGCTACCGGCCGTCGAACGACGGCTCGCGGTCCTCGAGGAAGGCGTCGACGCCCTCCTCGTGATCCGCGGTGTCGAAGACGATCCCCTGGGCCGTCGCCTCGTCGGTCAGCGCCTGCTCGAGCGATTTATCGAGCCCTTCGCCCACCAGCCGATTGGCGTGTCGAAGCGCGACCGGCGGGCCGGAGACGACCTTCTCGACGAACTCGTCGACCCGCTCGTCGAACTCCTCGGCGCCGTAGACGTGATTAACGAGGCCGATTTCTTCGGCGCGGCCGGCGTCGATGATGTCGCCGGTCAACACGAGTTCCTTGGCGACGTTCTCACCGACGATGCGGGGCAGCAGGTAGGACGTGCCGGCGTCGATGCTCAGCCCGACCTGCCGGAAGACGAAGCCGAAGACGGCCGTTTCGCTGGCCAGTTGCACGTCGCAGGCGATCGCGAGGTTCGCGCCGGCGCCGACGGCGGGGCCGTCGATCACCGCGACCGTCGGAATCGGGAACTTCGCCACTCGCCCGATGAGCGCGTTCGTCGAGCGCTCGAGCCTGCGCACCCGCTCGTCGGCAGGGACGTCGTTTTCGATTCCCTCGACCATGCGCTCGATGTCGCCGCCGGCCGAAAACGAGCCGCCCGAGCCCTCGATACGGACGATTCGAGCGTCGCTACCCTCGATCTCGTCGAGCGCTTCGGAGATACCGGTGCTGATCGCCTCCGAGAGGGCGTTGCGCCGATCCGGTTGGTCGAGCGTGATCGTCGCGGGGCCGTCGGCCTCGATCTCGAGGTGGACCGCTTCGCCCAGCGCCATTATTCGGCCTCCGCCTCCTCCTCTTCGTCCTGCTCGCGGAGCTTGAACTTCTGGACCTTGCCCGTGGTTGTCCGGGGCAGTTCCTCGACGAACTCGACCTCGCGGGGGTGTTTGTACTCCGCGAGGTTGGTCAGACAGTACTCCTTGATCTCGTCCTCGGTCACGTCGCCGTCGGGCGTCGGTACGATGAACGCCTTGACGGTCTCGCCGCGACGTTCGTCGGGAATGCCCGCGACGGCGGCGTCGGCGACGTCCTCGTGCTCGAAGAGGAGTTCCTCGACCTCCCGCGGGTAGACGTTGTAGCCCCCGGTGACGATCATGTGCTTCTCGCGATCGACGACGTAGAAGAAGCCGTCCTCGTCGCGGTAGCCGACGTCGCCGGTATGGAACCAGCGACGGCCGCCCTCCTCAGTGAAGGCCTCCTCGTTGGCCTCGGGCAGGCCGTAGTAGCCCTTCATCACGTTCGGGCCGGCGACGACGATCTCGCCGGTGATCTCGTGGAGGTCGGCCTCCTCCTCGTCGACGGGACCCGTTTCGACCGGTGGGACCTCTCCGAAGTCGTCGTCGACCACTTTCGAGTCGACGCCGGGGACGGTCTTCCCGATGCTGCCAACTCGACGGCCTTCGATCGGGCTGTTGAAGTGAGTGATCGGGCTGGTCTCGGTCAGGCCGTATCCTTCGTAGATCTTCGGCTCGTAGAGCTCCTCGAACCGGCGCAGGACCTCAACCGGGATCCCGGAGCCGCCGACGCCACAGAGTCTCAGCGAGGACATGTCGAACTCCTCGGCGTTCGGCTGATTGATAACGTCGTTGTACATCGCCGGTACGCCGTGCATGATCGTCATCTCCTCGTCTTCGATCAACGAGACGGCCTCCTGTGCATCCCACGAGGCCATTGGGTAGTACGCACCGCCGTTGAACAGCGACGCGTTCATGACGACGGTCATCCCGTAGATGTGGAACAGCGGTAACACGCCGAGTGATTTGTCGTCCGGCCGGATTCCGTCGGGGATGAGTTTCGACGCTGCGTTCGCGTTCGATGCGAGATTTTCGTGGGTGAGCTGGACGCCCTTTGGCTGGCCCGTCGTCCCGGAGGTGTACGGCTGGACGGCGTCGTCGTCGTCGTCGCGCTTGGCGATACCGGGATCACCCGGCTCGAGGAACGCCTCGAACTCGGTGGCACCGTCCGCGTCGCCGCCGACGCTGACCACGTGTTCGACATCGGTCTCGTCTTGGACCTCCGTGACGAAGGGAACGAGATCGGCGAGTGCGACGACGACCTTTGCCCCGCTGTCGGCGAGCAGATGGCTGATTTCACGGGCCTTGTACTGCGGGTTCATCGGGACGACGACTCCGCCGGCCCGCAACGTCCCGTGGAACGAGATCAGAAACGGCGGTACGTTCGGCAGATAGAGCGCGACCCGATCGTCGGCACCCAGCCCCCGTTCCTCGAGTGCGGTGGCGAACGCTCCGGTCTGCCCCCAGAACTCCTCGTAGCTCGTTTCCGAGCCCTGAAACCCGATCGCGGTGTTCTCGCCGTGGTCCTCGACGGCGGCCGCGACGTTAGTGACAAGATTTGTCATGCTCCGTGCGATACGTTTTCGTGTACCGTAAAAAAGATTGTCAAAGATACACCGGAGGGATCCTTTCCGACGGTAACCACTCACCCAATCAATACAGTCAGCGTTAGCGAGTCGTTCCGGTTCGTCGACTGCGACCGGTCGTTCTCGAGCGTGAGTCAGGTCGCCTGCTGATCCGTACGAAGGGTGACTGCGACCGACCGACTCGAGCGGGTCAGTCGTCGACGAAAACCTCCTCCGGGTCAAGTTCCGCGAGCGGGCCCACGCACTCGCCGTCGGTCGCGTACCGGTAGAGCGCCGTTCGGACGATCATGCCCAGTACCTGCGTGACGACGAGGGTCGCGACGACAAGGAGGCCGCCGAGCGCGCCGAGTCCGTACGCGGTGAGTCCCGTCGCCGAGACGTAGGCGACGACGAGCATGCAGATCCCGGCCAGCGTGACCGGGAACAGCGCCAGGCCGATCCCGAACGCTGCGGTGATCGACTCGCCCCACGTTCGGGCGAACGCGTCGCCGCTCTTCCGGAGTTCCGACCGAAGCGAGCCCGTTCGGTCTGTGACGATCACTGGGACGACGAAAAACGTCAGCAACCCCCATCCGAGATTGAGGATCGATCGGGTGAGCGTGCCGACGCCGGGGGCGTTGTCTTCGGCTACGTAGAGGAGGGTCCCGATCGTCGCGGAGACGAGGCTCCACTTCGCGATCTCCCGGCGGGCGTCCCACGCGGCCGCGAGCCCGTCGCGGGCCGACGTCTCCTTGCCGTCGAACTGCCGCGACGCGCAGTGGACCACCGCGGCGTTGAAGAAGACGCCGACGCTCGAGGAAATCGCGAGGCCGGCGAACATGGCGCCGTACCTGACGAGATCGTTCGTGAATACCGCGCCGAGCAGGCCGTAGTGGAGGATCGCGACGCCGACGGCCGCGTACGCACTGCCGACGGCGATGAGGCTCAACAGCGGGAGGATTGCGAGCCCAGGGCGGGCGCGAAACACGTCCAGACTGGCGTCGACTACCGCCAGTCCGTTGCGATATCGGTCGCGCATATTTCACGATAGTCTCTCTGAATATATATTCCTGTTGGGTTTCTAACCGTACCGGGAACAGGAGCGGACCCCGCTGAGTCGGGTCAGCCGTCGGGCGCGAACCGTTCGGCACCCTCGGTGTAGTCCGCGAGCGTCCCGAGGAACCGAGCCGCGTCCGCGCCGTCGACGATCCGGTGGTCGAAGCTCAGATCGTAGGTCAACTCGCGGCGAAACTCGAGACCGTCGTCGCCGCGGCAGGCCCGTTCCCGCGTCCGTCCGATCCCGAGGATCGCGACCTCCGGCGGGTTGATGACCGGCGTGAACGAGTCGACGCCGAGGACGCCGAGGTTCGTGACGGTGAACGTCCCGCCCCGGAGGTCGTCCATCGTGTACGCGCCAGACTGAACGGTTTCCGTCAGCCGTCGTCGTTCGGTCGCGATCTCGGCGAGGGACTTCGAGCCGACATCGCGCAGGACCGGCGCCACCAGCCCCGCCTCGATATCGACCGCGACGCCGACGTTGTGCTCTTCGTACGTGCGGTGGGTTCTGTCTTCGAACGTCGCGTTGAACGCCGGATGGTCCGCGAGCGTTGCCGAGAGCGCGGCCAGCACGACGTCGACCAGCGAGATGTCCGCCTCGAGGCGGTCGTTCGCGGTCTCGACCGCACGGAACAGCGCCTCGGCGCCGACCTCTCGGCTGGCTGTCACGTGGACGGCGTTCCGATAGCTGTCCTGCAGGCGGTTCGCGATCGTCCGCCGCATCGGGGAGAGCGATCGCTCCTCGCGGACGGTTTGGTCCGTTTCGTCGGTATTCGGGGTCTCGTCGCTTCCCGACCCGTCGTCGCGGTCCGCTCCGCCGTTTCGGTCCCGTTCGCCGTCGCCGTTCGTCTCGGTCTCCCGTTCGTCGCTCCCGTCGGATGCTGTATCGGTGGGTGGCATCGGAAATCAGTTATCGAGAGGACTCGAGCGCGGCCGCCGCTACGCCGGGGCGATCCAGGCGAGGACGGCCCCGCGCTCGAACTCGTCGTCTTCCTCGAGGACGATCTCGTCGATCGTGCCGTCTGTCGGCGCCGGAACGTCGACGCTGACCTTCTCGACCTGGAACTCACAGAGGGCGTCGCCCGCCTCGACGCCGGCCCCTTCGCTCAGGAACCAGTTGACGACGACGCCCTCGTCCTCGTCGGTGTCCTCGGGCCAGACGTCGCCGGTGTCGACGGCGACGCGGTCGTCATCCGAACTCATTCGTCACCGCGGGCCGCGCGGACGGCATCCGTGATGTCCTCGGCATCCGGGATGACCTCGTTCTCCATCGGCCGTGCGTAGGGAAGCGGGACGTCCGGGACGGCCACCCGCTCGACGGCCTCGAGGTCGGCGAGTCCGTCCTCGGCCACCCGCGCGACGATCTCGCCGGTGACGCCGAACGAGCGGTAGTCCTCGTCGACTACGACGAGGCGGCCGGTCTTCGCGACCGAGTCGCGGACGGTCTCGGTGTCAAGCGGCACCAGCGTTCGGAGGTCGATCACTTCGGCGTCAATCCCGTCGTCCGCGAGGTCGTCGGCGGCCTCGAGCGCGCGGTGGACGTGCAGGCCGAGCGTGACGACGGTCACGTCCGTTCCCTCGCGCTTGACGTCGGCGCTGCCGAAGGGAATCGTGTAGTCGTCTTCCGGAACGGGCGTCTTCGGGCCGTCTGGCGCCGGCAGCCAGCCGATGCCCATGAGCCGCTTGTGGAAGAGATAGACGACCGGATCGTCGTCACGGATGGCGTTGTGCATCAGCCCCTTCGCGTCGTAGGCGGTCGACGGGACGACGACCTTCATCCCCGGCAGGTGGGCGAACGTCCCGTAGAGGGCCTGGGAGTGCTGGGCGGCGTCGTTGTATGTGCCGCCGACGGCGGCCGTCAGCACCATCGGAACGCTGACGGAGCCGCCGCTCATGTAGGTGTTCTTGGCCATCTGGTTGTAGATCTGATCCATCCCGACGCCGAAGAAGTCGACGAACATGAGTTCGGCAATCGGTCGCATCCCGGCCTGAGCCGCCCCTACCGCGGCGCCAATGTAGGCCGTCTCGCTGATCGGGACGTCCATGATGCGGTCGCGGCCGAACTCCTCGAGCAGGCCCTCAGTGCTGTCGAAGATGCCGCCGTAGTCGGCGACGTCCTCGCCCATGTAGAAGACCTCGTCGTCCTCACGCATTTCGTGGGCGATGGCCTCGACCATCGCGCGGCTCATCGTCAGCGATCGGTCCGTCTGCCGTTCTTCCGCCGGATCTCGCTCCTGTTGTGCCATCAGTCGTCACCTCCGGCCTCTGGTTCCGCAACGTTCGGTTCGCTGTCCGTCACGCCCGACGGCGGATTCGAGAACACGTCTTCGTGGGCGGCCGCCGGTTCGGGCTCCGGTTGCTCTTTCGCCCACTCGATCGCCTCCTCGACGCGCTCCCGAGCGCTCGAGCGCAACTCGTCGATCGTCTCGTCGTCGACGTCGTGGGCCCGCAGGTCCGACTCGAGGCGGTCGATCGAGTCCCGCCGCTCGGCCGCGGCCTTGTCCTCGTCGGAGCGGTAGGCCTCGGGGTCGCCCATGAAGTGACCCATGCGTCGGTGGACCTGGACCTCGAGCAGCGACGGTCCGTTCCGGTCTCGAGCGCGACCGATCGCCTCCCGCGCGGCCTCGTAGACTGCGACGGCGTCGTCGGCGTCCACGCGGGTTCCCGGCATATCGAAGCCGTCGGCGCGCCGCGCGCCGTTCTTGACGTCGGTGACGCGATCTTTGGGCATGCTGATCGCCCAGTCGTTGTCCTCGACGACGAAGACCACGGGAAGGTTCTGGACGGCAGCCAAATTGAGCGACTCGAGGAACGCGCCCTGATCGATCGCCCCCTCACCGAGAAACGCGACCGCGACGCTGTCGGTATTTCGTTTCTTCGCGGCCAGTCCGGCGCCGACCGCGGGCGGGCAGCCCTCGGCGATGATCCCGCTGCACGCGAAGTTGACGTCTGGATCGAAGAGGTGCATGTGACCGCCCTTCCCCTTGCTCAGGCCCGTCTCGCGGCCGAAAATTTCGGCGGTCATCCGCTTCAGATCGACGCCCTTTGCGACGGCGATGTGATGGGGTCGGTGCGGCGCCGTCACCGTGTCGTCGTCGCGCAGATGCTGGCAGACGCCCGCGCCCGATGCCTCGTGGCCCGCGGCGAGGTGTAACTCGCCGGGAATCGGCCCGGCGGAGATGTCGAACGCCGGTTGCTTCCCCTCGAGGTACTCCTCCTGAAGGCGCTCCTCGTACTGGCGCGCCGTCACCATGGCCTCGTACATCTCTTGTAGGTCGGTAACAGGTACCATGCTCGGTGGGTGTCACCACATCGATCGATAAATAGCTAGGCACCGGAACGGCGACGCGAGTCCCCTAGAGCGGGACTCGAGGCTATATACGTCCGGATTCCTAACGTCCGATACCATGTATCAGGACGTGCTCATTCCGACGGACGGGAGCGACGGGACCCGCCAATCGATCGACCACGGAATGGCCATCGCACAGCAGTTCGGGGCGACCATCCACGCGCTGTCGGTCGTTCCAGAGGGGCCCCTCGGGACGCTACAGAGTGATACGGCGATCGCCGCCGCCGACCGCGCCGTCGCGCGCGTCGAGCGGGAGGCCACCCGTAAGGGCGTCGAGGTCGTGACGGCGGTCGAGCAGGGCGTTCCCCACGAGGAAATCCTCGAGTACGCCGACGAACACGACGTCGACATGATCGTCATGGGGACCCAGGGCCGGACCGGCCTCGACCGCGTGCTAGTCGGGAGCGTCACCGAGCGCGTCGTTCGGATGGCCGACGCGCCGGTCGTGACCGTTCGCCTCACCGAAAACGTCCGGATCGACGACGCCGACGAGGCGACCCGGATCGCCCGCGAGGCGCTCGCCGAGGAAGACGGCTCGCTCGACCCGGCGGAAATCACCGTCCTCGAGGACCCCCATCGAACCAGCGCCTCCTGGATCGTCCCCCTCGAGACGGCGACCGATACCGTTCACGTCCACGTCGATGCCGTATCGGGCGAGGCGCGGACCGCGAAACGACCCGAGTGACCGGCCGCGGGACACTACCGTTTGGGCCGAGAGAGCGGCGGTGACGATTCGGTCGCGTTCTGGATCGAATCGGTCGGTAACGGGCTCGAGTCGACGTCCCGTCGTGCCACTACCTACACAGTTTGGCAATGGAGCTATCACTATCTGGGACGTTCACGCTAATGACGAGGGAGGAACACCTAGTCGTTGCCAGTAGGGGGGTTCCGACTCTGAGACAGTTCCCTCGTCCTCGGTTATCATCGTTCCACCGTCGGCTTTCGCCGGCCGACTTTTTCAGGCACTCGAATCGGTACCTGCCGGACCACCGGCGAGTGACGGCTCCGGTCTCTCGAGTCGAGTCTATCCAGTAGGTTCGCTCAGCAGGTCGTCGCTGCGGCTTTCGTCCGTCTCGAGAGTCCTCGTCTCATTCGCTCTCAGACTATTCCAATAGCGGCACAATGTGACGGAAGAAGTGACACTACAAAGCACTTATACTAGCGATCGAATCTGCCGGACGTCACTCGCCGATGAGTTCGTCACAACAGGACCCGAAACCGACCGGTCGATCCCGCGCGACCCTCGAGCGACTCCACGCGGTCGCGAGACCGCGTCTGGGCATCGATCCGCGAGCGCTCGGTGCGTTTCGGATCGTGCTGGGAGTGCTCCTACTCGCCGATCTGGCGTTCCTCCGGGTGCCGGGGCTAGTACCGTTCTACACCGACGGCGGCGTCTTCCCGCGCTCGGCGCTCGCCGACGTCTATCCCACGTTTGCGGCCGCGTCGCTCCACGCGGTCTCCGGCGCGGCGTGGGTACAAGGGATGCTGTTCGCGATCGCCGGCGTCGCCGCCGCGTGTCTCCTCGTCGGCTACCGGACAAAGCTCTCGCTGGGGCTCTCTCTGGTCCTGCTGGCCTCCCTGTTCGCCCGGAACCCGCACGTGGTCAACGGCGGCGACACCATCCTGCTCACGTTCCTGTTTCTGGGCCTGTTCCTGCCGCTCGACGCGCGCTGGTCGCTCGGTGACCGCCGGCGGAGCGACGACGAGCGCCCCGTCTACTCGCTCGAGACGGCAATTCTCTGTGTCCACTTCGTGACCATCTACGCGGCGAGCGCGGTCCACAAGTTCCAGAGCGAGGCGTGGCTGTCCGGGACGGCGGTACCCCGGATCTTCCATCTCGAGGAGTACATCGTGTTGCTCGGGCCGTCCCTCGCCGAGTTCGGGACGGTGCTCACCGCGATCAACTGGCTCTGGGTCGCCATGCTCTCCGTCTCGCCGTTCCTGCTTCTGTACACCGGGCGGCCGCGGACCGCACTCGCCGCCGCGTTCGTCTGCGCGCACCTCGGGATGGCCGCGACGATGCGTCTGGGCGCGTTCCCGTTCGTCATGATCGCCGGCCTGCTCCTGTTCTTCCCGGCACCGGTCTGGCACCGGCTCGAGGAGATTACAGCTCCCGTCGCTCCGAGCGTCCGGCAGCGGTTCCCGTCCTCGATTCGGGTGAATCGAATCGGAGAAACCGGACCGCTACTGCCCGGCTCGAGGCCACGCCTCCCCCGCGTCCGGCGGGGTGTCCGAGTCGGGAGCACCGCGTTGCTCGCTGGCGTATTCGTCGCGATACTCTGCTGGCAGGTGGCGAGTCTCGGAATCGCCGAGGATTCGACGCCGGATCTGGACGGCGAACTCTCGGACGTGAGCTGGTCGTTCTTCGCGCCGAACCCGCCGGACACCTCGAGCTGGTACGCGATCGAGGCGACCCTCGAGTCGGGCGAGACGATCGACGCGGTCGACGGCGGCGCAGTCGCGTTCGATCCGCCGCCGGACGCCGCCGAGACGTACCCGACGACGCTCTGGCACCGGTACGGCGTCGATATGCGGTACGCCGGCGAGTCGCAGTACGAGCCGGCAGCGGGGTACGTCTGCGCAGCGTCGGATCGAGACCTCGAGTCGGTGACGATCTATCACCTCGAGCAGCCGGTCGAGGCGGACGGGCCGGCCGGCGACCCAGTCGTGAACGAGCGGGTCACCAGACGCTGTTGAGCGCCCGTCTCCGAACGCGTCGGCAACGGCTGCGAACGATCGGCCGGCTGCGATGTCACTCGGAGCGCTCCGAATCGTCCGAAACCCGGTCCAACGTGGGACTAGCCGGCCAGTAGGCTTAATTTGCGGTAGTCGAATACTCGAGTGGCGGGATGGGGAGTCCGCCGTTGCCGACGACTACCGTTCGACTCGAGACATTCGAAACGACCACACCGGTCGCTGCCGATCGGAATCGCTTCGCTATCAATAGTCGATTTTGATCGACACGCCACCGGTCGAAAGGGGAGTTCCGACGCCGACTTCCGTCGGCGTTTCGGGTGACACTACGTGCCGGTACCGGGGTGTCCGAGTCGAAGGCAACTTGGGAGTGGATGTGAGATCTGGCGTTCTCAGGGAGATGCGACCCGGACAGTATCCAGTATCGGCGAGTCCGTAATAATAGTCCGGAGCGTTTCGAGTCGTGAGTCGTCCCCGTCGCGGGCGATTCTCGTTGCTCGAGAGGGGATCTGCCGGAATCTCCGTTAATTCTGGAAGTATCGATATCTGTCGGTAGCGGATTTGAGCCTAAGGATTCAAGCCAGGGAGGGGATTTGGACCACGGCCGAGAACCTGCTCACTTCGTTCGCAGAACCTCGGTCTCATTCAAATCCCGGCTCGCTGCTGACGCTCACGAATTTGTTCGCGTCAGCAAGCCAGGGCGGGGATTTGAACCCCGGGAGTCTCGATTACAAGTCGAGTGCATGAACCACCCATGCTCCCCTGGCGCAGTTTCGGGTTAGCCGTCCTCCTTTGAATGTGTATCGTTTTCCGAACGGTCGTCGCCGAGGTCGCGTTCCATCGCGACCCGATAGGTCTCGTACCCCTTCCGCTCGTAGAACCGCCGGGCGGCCTCGTTGTGGGCCATCACCTCGAGCACCACGACTTCGGCGCCCTGGGACGCGAGTTCGTCCTCGACGGCCTCGAGCAGCGCCGTTCCAACGCCCTGCTCGCGGGCGGCGGGAACGACGTAGATGTTCGAGAGCACGCCGC
Organism: Haloterrigena salifodinae; assembly: GCF_003977755.1. Taxonomy (NCBI): domain Archaea; kingdom Methanobacteriati; phylum Methanobacteriota; class Halobacteria; order Halobacteriales; family Natrialbaceae; genus Haloterrigena; species Haloterrigena salifodinae. Next base: position 1,154,801 of record NZ_RQWN01000002.1, on the reverse strand, counting down.
GGGTGGCGTCGAGCTGGAGCGAGCCCCGTTCGACGGAAAACGAGGCGAAGCCGACGACAGTCTCGCCGTCGCGGGCGACGAGCAGCCCGTCGTTGACCTGGTGGGCCGCGAGCGTGTCCCGCATCGTCTCCCGGTTGGCGTCGGCGCGGACGTAGGAGTCGTGTCGGCGCTGGTCTCGAGCCAGTCGGACCCACAGGTCCGCGACCGTCTCGACGTCGTCGGCGGTGGCGCGTTCAATCGTCAGCCGGCTGTTGTCGTTTGGGTCCATCCTGAAGTGCGGTCACGGCGGGCAGCGGTTCCGCGGTGAGCATCCGCAGGGCGGCGCCGCCGCCGGTGCTAACGTGTGTGAAGCCGTCGACGCCGAGGCTGCGCAGCGCGGAGGCGGTGTCGCCGCCGCCGACGATGCTCATCTCGACGTCGGTCGCGGCGCCGTAGAGCTGCCGGGTTCCCGTCGCGAACGCCTCCTCCTCGAAGACGCCGGCGGGGCCGTTGAGGATGACCGTGCCCGCGTCCTCGAGCAGGCGTTCGTAGTAGGCGAGCGTCGAGCTACCGATGTCCATGGCGGCCTCCTCGTCGCCCGGCGGGAGGGCGTTGACGCCGAGTTCGTGGCGCTCGCCGTCGCGTTCGACGGCGACGTCTCGCGGGAGCGCGATACTGTCGCCGTAGGCGTCGAGCAGGTCGGCGGCGCGATCAATCTCGTCCCAGTAGCCCTGGTCGTAGATGAAGTCGGAGCTGGCGTCGCCGACGTCGACGCCGTCGGCGATGAGGAAGACGTTGCCGACGACGCCCGCGGTGAGGACGTGGTCGGCCAGCCCCTTCTCGAGGACGGACCAGGCGACGTCGATCGAGTCCGGGACCTTCGCCCCGCCGAGGACGTAGATCCGTGGTTCCGGGGTCTCCTCGATCGTCCCGAGGACGTCGAGTTCCGACTCCATCACGCGGCCGGCGTAGCCGGGGAGGACGGTCGGGAAGCCGACCAGCGAGGGCTGGGAGCGGTGGGCCGCGGCGAAGGCGTCGTTGACGTAGACGTCCAGCGCCGGGGCCAGCCCCTCTACGAGGTGGGTTTCGGCGGCGCGGTCGGGATCAAACTCCATGTACTCCTCGCTGTAGAAGCGCGTGTTCTCGAGGACGAGGCAGTCGCCGTTCTCGAGGTTCCGGACGGCTTCGCGGGCGGCGTCGCTGAACGTCGTGTCCACGTGGTCGACGGGCCGCTCGAGCAGTTTCGAGAGCCGCTCGGCGTGGGACTCGAGGGAGACGAAGTCGTCGCCGCCGGGCCGGCCCTGGTGAGCGAGGACGGCGACCCGGCCGCCGCGCTCGAGCAGTTCCGAAAGGGTGTCCACGTGGGCACGCAGTCGGGCGTCGTCGGCGAGGGTACCGTCGTCGCCGATCGGGCTGTTGATGTCCACGCGGACGCCGACGGTGGTCCCTTCGACGTCGAGGTCGTCGAGGGTATCGATCATTGTCCACAGGTGCACCGCGGCACCCGAAAGGTCTTTCCATCGGAGAAATCGCTGTCGGTGACTGTGTCACGCTATTGTTTAACACACAACGGTACGTGTCCGCTCGGAGCGGTGCGGACCGCCGGCTCCTCGACGGTCACACCGTGCGACAGTCCGCACAGACCAGTTGGCCGTTGGCGTCCCACAGCGCCTCCGCGAGCGAGCCGCAGGCTTCGCAGACGCCCTGGGTTGTGTACTCGTCGCCGCCGTTGGCCAGCATCCGCGAGTCGAGACTCTCGCCGGCGGGCTGGGACTGCGCGGAGCGCTCGTCCGACGGCTGCGCGCCCTCGAGTCCCGTCGCAGTGTTGGCCGTTCGCCCGGGTGTCATCGTGGCCTGGAACGAGCCCGCGGCGGCGATGACGTCGCGCTGGGTGAGCAAGCCAACCACGCCCTCGTCGTCCTCGACCACGACGTTGCGGATGCTCTCGCGGGCCATCGCGTCGGCGACGTCGGTGAGCGACCGGTCCGGCCCGAACGTGATGACCGGCGAACTCATGACATCGCCGACAGTCGTCTCGGACGGATCGCGCTCGTCGGCGACGACGTCGAGGACGTCCCACTCTGTCATGATTCCGACCGGCTCGCTCCCGCGGACGACGAGGACGCAACTCGAGCGCTCCTCTCGCATGAGTTCAACGGCGCCGCGAACCGTGTCTGACTCGCTGACGCCGACGTAGTCGTTCGTCAGGACCTCCCTGACCGACAGTTCCGATTCCATGTGTGAAAGATAGCCACACACCGGCTAAAAGCTACCCCCGCCACTCTTAAGCGAATCGGGATCGAAGTTCCGTGAGTCGGTTTCTCGGCCGTTCTACCGCGGAAAACTGTCCGCTACGCTGGCGACATCCCGTCCCCGAATGGTCGCACTCCCGGCGCGATCGCTCGAATCGCTCACCACTCGAGTTCGACGCGGGTCCCGTCGGCCCGACAGGTCTCGAGGGCGTGTTTCGCGGCGAAGCCGGCGTCGTGGGCGCACTCCCCGCGGCCGACGCCGACCTGCAGTTCGACGTCGACGGCCTCCTCGACGTGGTAGATGGCCTCCTCGTAGTCACCTTCGTCGAGGTCCGGGCAGGTGACGATGATGTTGTCCCCACCGACGAAAAACGAGAGGCTCTCGTGGGCGTGGCGCATGTGCCGCATGAGTTCGGCGTACCCCTGTTCGATCTCGATGAACGTGTCGAAGGCGTTGAGTTCGTCGGTGTAGGTGCCGGTCGCGTTGATGACGTCGAAGTGGGCGATCTGGACGTCTTCGGCGGTTCGGTCGGCGGGGCCGACGGCCCGGCCCTCGAGACACTCGCGTCGATCCTCGTCCTGTGCGCTGCCGGCGTCCTGGACGCGCGCGGTCGCGTCGGCCAGCGCCTGCACGGGACTGGTATCGGCCGCGACGCCGAGGCTGAGCGTCACGGGGTACCGATTGCCGACGGACTCCTGGAGGAGCGCGTGATCCTCGAGATCGAGGCCGTTCGTGACGGCGATCATGTTGTCGAAGCGAGTGAAGAAGGTGTAGCCGCCGCGGTTGCCGACGAACTGGGAGATGTCGGCGTAGAGCCGGGACTGCATCGTCTGGAGGTCGGCCTCCCGTCGCGGCTCCGGTGTGACCGTCCACGGCCCGTAGTTGTCGATCTGAACGAGCGTAACCTGCGTATTAGTCACGGTAGCAGTTGGTTTCGAACGCCGTCGTATAAGCGATACGTAATCCAGATTCGTGATGGGGACACGAACGGGAGACTCGAGGGGACTCTCAAGTAGGGAGGGGCCTCGAGTCGAGAACGGAGGCGAGACGCGACCGCGTCCGCGTCAGGCGTGTTTCCGCTCGGGGTTCTTCCCCTGCGGGTGGTACTCCCAGAAGTCGCCGGCGCGCATGGCGTCGCCGACGGCCTTGTGCATGTCGAGGATCGTCTCGAAGCGCTCGGGTTCGACGTTCTCGAAGATCTCGCGCATCGGGACGACGCGCTTGTAGTTGATCCGGATCGGGTAGTCTCCGTACTCCTCGACGAACTCGTCGCGGACCATCGGGAAGTCCTCCTCCTCGTCGACCTTGTCCGCGATGATTCGCATGTCGTACTTGCGCATTCCCTCGCTGCCTTCCTCGCCGTCGGGATCGACGGGCCAGTCGCTGCTCATACTCCGACGTGTGCAGGGGTCCCGCAAAAGGGTTACTCTCTTCGGGCGACAATCGGTGACACAACATCGGTGAGACCGGACTCTGTGTGACGTTCGTCACGCCGATCGTCTGCAAACAGACAATTGGAACGGCCGTCCCTATCGGCGTCAGGTGATCCCGCCCTCGAGTTCGAGTCGGAACTTGGGCAAGGATCCGAAATGTATGCGAGTCGGTATTACGGAAGGATTTATGGGACGATACTGTCTCGGTTTAGGAACCAATGACGTCTGGGGGACGCGAATCGGCTGCGGACTCTCTTACCAGCGATCCGATAGTCTACCAAGTGCCGGTGAAAACGGCGGATGACGAACCGATCCGGATCAACTTCGACCGAACTGTCATCGATGGGGTTCCTCGAGAACGGCTCACGGATATCTGCGATATTCCGGTCGAGAGCGAGACGGTTCGTGTCTGGGGAAACCAAGCGGATGAGGCCGCTAACGGCGGTGATTATCTCTTGTTTGCGGATCGCGACGGTCACTTCGGCGGCGAGTATACGTATCTGGCTCGTATCGAGCGAGCGACGATTCTGGACGACAAGACGGCAGCGGCGTTTACGGACGCCGTCGGCTGGGGAGAGGTCTCTGACGAGTCGTACCCCCACGTGCTGTTTCTCGAGCCCGTGTACGAAACGACGCTCAATCGCGAGAATTTCTGGGAGACGGTCGGGTATAGCGGGTGGCCGAACAACACGTTCGCCCGTATCAAATTCGATCGCACCGGATCAACGTTCTTCGAGGAGTACGATTCCGTCGCTGACCTCATCGAACAAATCCGTGGCACTCGGATCGACTCGTCCTCGGCAGCCGACGACTACGAGACCCTCGAATCCGCGATCGCTGACGTTCGAACGCGACTCGAGGAATCCTCGAAAGAGACATCGTGGCTCGAAACGCGCCTCGGAGAAGCACTCATTATCGAATGGTCGGCGGCGCTCGAGGGGTTCAAACCGTCCGGAACCGTTACTTCGAGTACCGCTGCGACGTTCGATCAACTGCGAGCGATCTACGAATCGATCGAGCCCGAACTCGTGGAGACTGCGGACGAACTCGGCATCGGGTCACACTTCTCGTTCTCGCCAGCGAAAACGCTGTTTCTCTGCTGGGTTCGTATACTGCAAGCGAAAATTGCCGACGGCGGTGCACCGTTGAGTCAGCCTCGATTGAACAGTATTCTCCGCGACACGTACACCGTCGAGGGCGAAGAGACCAGCTCTCGCCCGACGGATATCGACCATCCCGTACTCTCCCATATTAGAGAAACGTCACCGACGGTCTATGCGTTCACTGCGCCGCCTGAGGACTGGCTCACGACCGTTAGATACGGTTCGATCTTGTTCGAAGAGGCGAATCGAAACCACTGGACCGACCTCTCCGAAGGAGACGTCGTCGTACTTCACGCTCGAGGAGAGTCGTCGGACGATGAACTCGCTACCCAGCAGAGCGGTGTCATCGGCGTCGGAATCATCGGTCGGCGGTTCGAGACGAACGACCCATGGTGGCAAGACGAACACGAGGACGAGTCGTATTCGCTCATCGCGTCGTTCGATCGACTCTTCCTCACGGGTTCGATCGGCGAAATCGATACATCGCGATCGATCACCGAAAAGTCGACCTCGAGGATCGATCGGGAGGCTGCTGCACTGACGAGCGATCTCCTCCCGACCGATCGAGCGAACGAGATCTGTTCCGGGACGTCCAGTACCGAGTTCCCGGTTCAGTCGATGTACGCGACGTTCCGGGCGGAAGACGGGGCCGTCGATCGCGACCGACCGATCGCGCTCGTCGAAGCGATGGCCGAGTCGTTGACCGAAGTGACGACGGTCAACGTCCACGAGTCGTGCCGTGGATCGATCCCTGACGACACGCTCGAGGGGCTTTACTTCCCCGACGACGGGGATGAGCGAGTACTCGAGCAGATCACGACAGCCCTCCAGTCGGGCAAACACATCCTCCTGACCGGACCGCCGGGAACTGGCAAGACGGAGATCGCTCGACGCGTCTGTTCGCATCTCACGGCCAGGTATCCGTACCTGTACTCGGACTACGAGATGACGACGGCGACGGCCGACTGGTCGACGTTCGACACGGTCGGCGGCTACATGCCGAACGAATCGACCGAGAGCGACGGTGACGACCTCGCGTTCACGCCCGGAATCGTCCTCAATCGACTCAAGAACAATCGGACGGAAACCCAATCGAACGAGTTGATCGTCATCGACGAACTGAATCGCGCTGACATCGACAAGGCATTCGGACAACTCTTCACGCTCCTCTCCGGCCAGTCGGTGCAGCTACCGTACACCAAGGACGGTCGCGAGATCGAACTCACGACGACCGACGAACTGTCGGGACGCCCTGCCGACCACCAGTACCTCGTCCCGGACTCGTGGCGAATCTTCGCGACGATGAACACCTACGACAAGACGTCGCTCTACGAGATGAGCTACGCGTTCATGCGTCGGTTCGCGTTCGTCCGCGTCCCCGCCCCCGAACTACCGGCCGACGATGGCCAGTTAGAGGATCTCGTCTACGAGTACGCCGACGCGTGGGGGCTCGATCCCGACCGGAACGTCGCGATGGCGACCGGGCGCGTCTGGCGGGAGACGAACCACGCCGTCGAAGAGCGAGCGATCGGACCGGCGATCATCGAGGACGTCCTCCGGTACGTGAACCACCATCCCGAATCGGATCTCGAGTACCATCTCACACAGGCGGTTATCAGCTATATCTTCCCGCAACTCGAGGGGGTTCCGAAGCGGCGACAGATCGTCCGCGATATCGCGGCCGTTAGAGAGATCGACGACTCGCTGCTCGAGCGGGCCGCTCGAGAGATGCTGCAGGTGACGGTCGCGGAGAATGAATAGGGACGAACTCCTCGACCAACTGAGCGAAGACATCCTCGCTCACGTGATGCAAGGATCGTTCCCCGAACGGAAGCTGGCGCAGTCGATCAAGCCCGAACAGTTGGACGACCGATTCGAGGAGTACGAACTGCTTCTCGACTTGCACTTCATCCTCAAATCCGACGTCGTCGATTTCGTGCGGGATCTCTCGATGCACCTGCGAAGCATTCGAACCGAAACGCGGACGACGTCACGAACCCGCCGCGGCGCGGTCGACGGGCGGATCAACTGGAGCGAGACGATCAAAAAGCGCTACTCCGAACACCCTCGAGATCGGTCGATCTTCGTCTGTGACGACCGGATGGAGGATTACGACATTCCCGAGAATATCGTTCTCAAGCGGCTGATATCGATCGTTCATACGACGATTCGAGAGGCCGAAGAGTACCTCCGCAGCGACTACGACTGGGTCCGAGAGACGTGGACGGGCAACGAGAATCTGATCGACGAACTGCAGCGGATCGTCGATCGAAACGTCCACATTCGCCGCATTCGCGATCCGGACGCCTACGAGCCGACGGAACGCATGCTCACGACCGCCGCAGACTCGCGCCACGCGGTGTATCGCGAGGCGGCCTCCCTCCTCAAATCTCGAGAGCGACTATTTAACGGCGATCCCGACGCGATTCGCCAACTGCTCGAGGAGACGGCGATCGCGCCCGACGATCAGGATTCGCTGTTCGAACTGTTCGTCCTCTTTCGATTCGTCGCGACGCTCGAGCGTCTTCGAGAGAGCCAACCGGAGTACAAGACGATCGCGACGGGTCGACAGGAGGTGGCCCGGTTCGAAGACGACAAGGAGATCGTCCTCTACCACGACAACTCCGCGGGCGATCGGAACCTCTCGTTCGTCGCTGAACCGGACGAGGACGCGGAAACTCTCTCCCGAACGGACAAAGTCCAACTCGAGGCTCAGGATATCGCCGGCAACTACTTCGAACGGGACTTCAGGAATCACACTGGTCGTCCCGACGTCATCGTTCTCGAGGTCATCTCCGAAGACAACGATCAGCACGAATACCTGATTGTGGAGGTCAAAAACAGCGCCAACGTCGACACGATCCGTCGAGGAATCAAGGAGACGCTCGAATACCTCGCCTTCCTCCGTGTCAACGAGGAGTTCGTCTTCGGCCCCGACGAGACGGAGTACTTCGGCTCGGGCTGGAACGGACTCCTCGTTGTCCAAGATCGCGACGACGACCCGCCCTCGCTCGAGGAACAGTCCGAGAACCCGGTGACGATTCTGCAGGCGTCGGAGTTAGAGCGGAACCTCGAGCGCATACTACGCGAGATTCTGTAACTCGCGATCTTCGATTCGGTCGTCGAGATAGTGGCCGGAAAAGAGATTTGACCCACTGGCCGTCGATGACCTCGAGTCGCTATCTCGCAGTACCATCACGTCCGAGAGTCGGCAGACACTCGTCCGGAACGAGCGGGACCGTCTCGAGATGCCAGCCGATCCTGATCAAAAACATCCAGTAGTATATAAGGAATTGCAGGATCTAATATAAACTATAAGTAGATCGCGTAAGGTATCCCTTACAATGAAAACGAAACCGAACACGTCGTCGACGGATCGGACGACCATAACCCTCGATATCCCCGTTGAAGACGGCCGATTATTCCGAAGCGAGGTGATCGATGATGTTCTCTCACTTTTAAGTCGAAATCCCGACAACGAGTTCTCGATGACGGAGCTCGCGAACGCGGTCGATCACTCGAGGCCGAGCGTTACCAACGCGATCGATGTGCTCTCGAGTAACGATCTCGTCACCGCGGAACGGAAGGGCCGAAAGCGGATGGTGCGGATCAACCGTGAGCGGCTCTCCGTTCCCGACAACCCATATTTCCAGATCCCGCAGTCGGAGTTCCACGCGCCCGTACAGACGGCCGTCGAGACGCTCGCGGACGAACTGGACGACGTGGTCGGAATCGTCCTGTACGGGAGTGTGGCTCGAGGCGAGGCCGACCGACGAAGCGATATCGATCTTTGGGTGCTGGTCGAGGGCGGTCGAATGGAAGCCCAGCGGGAAGCGAACCGAATCCGTCAGCACCTCGAGGAGGAATCGTTCGACGGCGATCGATACGAGTACGAGGTCGACGTCGAAGCGCTGCAGGCGGTTCCGAACTACCTCTCCGAACTCCGCGAAATCCTGCGAGATGGAATCGCGCTCTACGAAACTGAGGACTTTGGAACGGTTCGGAACGTGATCAGTCAGGGCGGTGATGGGGATGCGTGACGGGTCCGATCCGAACGCGATTACCGACGCCCTCGAAACCGCTGTCGACGCGTTCAACGAGGAGGGACACGGAATCCCGACGTACGAGGAGACGATCGACACGGACGACGAGTGGACATCCCAACTCACGAAGGGGTGTACGCTACTTCACGTCATCGAACGACTCGACGGTGACGGCTACTATACCGCAACGATCGAACTCTGTTTCGGAGCCATCGAACGGTCGATAGAGGCGTACGCGCTCGCAGAGGGCGGAGACGAACTACGGGACTTCCACGATCACACGTACTGTTACGATCGAGCATCGGAGCTCGCGCTGCTCTCCCGCTCGACGACTGACAGGCTCGCGGGACTGTACACCGAGAACCGGACGGACAGCTACTACGGCGGAAAACGGCCGACGAAGGAGCAAGCAGACGTCATGCAATCACTGGCGCAGGAGATCCATCGTCACGTCACGAACCAGATCCGAAAGGGCGGTGTGTGCCGCTGTTAGACGGTACGTGTCCGGAGAGATTTCAATCTGACCCACCGTACGCCCCTCTCAGTTCCGTCGAAGAATACCGAATACGACCGTCGCTCAGTCGTCGGCCGTCTTCTCCGCCCGCTCACCCAGAATCTCCTCGCGGTGCTCGTCTAACAGCGGCGCGCGACCGCGAGGCCTGGGCTCGGTCTCGCTCATTTTGATCGGGTTGCCCGCGATCTCGACGTCGCGGTCGGCGCCGGGCTGTTCGACGGGCACGAGCATGTCTCGCGCGTGGACGTGCGGGTCGTCGAAGATCTCCTCGGTGGTCTGGACCTTGGCGGCCGGGACCCGGCCCTCGAGTTTGCTCACCAGTTCCTCGTTGGTCTGTGCGAGGGTCCAGTCGGCGATCTCGTCGCGGAGCGACGCGCGGTGCTCGAGACGTTCCGCGGTCGTCGGATACGTTTCGGCGAGGTCCTCACGGCCCATCACGTCGCAGAGTTCGGCCCAGTGGTTGTTGTTGAACGCGGCGATGACGGCGTAGCCGTCGGCGGTCTCGAAGGCGTTGTAGGGGAAGAGCGTGGGGTGGGAGTTGCCCCGTCGAGTCGGCGCCTCGCCCGTGTAGGACTGCTGGTAGACGGCGCGCTCGGTGAAGCTGAGCATCGAGTCGTACATGGCGGTGTCAACGTACTGGCCCTCGCCGGTCTGTTCGCGGTGGTTGACGGCGGCCAGAATGCCGATGCAGTTCAGCGTCGCGGTGAAGAGGTCGCCGACGCCGGGGCCGGTCTTCGTCGGCGGGCCGTCGGGCTGGCCGGTGGTCTCCATGACCCCGCCCAGCGCCTGTGCGATGAGGTCGAAGGAGGGCTGACCCTGCCGCTCCGTTTCGCCCGTCCGCGGGTCGCCGAAGCCGCGGATCGAGGAGTAGATGAGGTCGTCGTTGTGCTCTTTGAGGGTTTCGTAGCCCAAATCGTACTTCTCCATCGTCCCCGAGCGGTAGTTCTCGACGACGATATCGGCCGCCTCGACCAGCGAGAGGAAGTCCGCGCGATCGTCCTCGTCGCCCAGGTTCAGCTCGATGCTCTTCTTGCCGCGGTTGACGCTTTGGAAGTAGCCGCCGTAGGCCTCCGTCTCGGGGTCGTCGACGAACGGCGGGTTCGAGCGAATCATATCGCCGCCCGGCCGCTCGATTTTGACGACGTCCGCGCCCATGTCCGCGAGCAACATCGTGCAGTACGGCCCGGCCAGCACCTGGGTCAGATCGAGCACGCGCAGATTCGAAAGCGCTCCCATGTACCGGACCCTTTTTCAGGCCGGCACCTAAACCTTATCATCGATAATGTACATTGTGACACCGTCCCATAGGGACGCTATTAGGACGGTTAAGGTGTATTATCATGGAAGATCATTAACTTTATAGTCCGGTTCCTCATGGTTCTGCATACGATGTCCCAAACGGTCGTCCTCGGCGTGATCGGCTCCGACGCTCACGTCGTTGGAATCACCATCCTCGAACAGGCCTTCAGCGCAGCGGGCTTCGACGTGATCAACCTCGGCGTCCAGACCTCCCAGGAAGAGTTCGCCGAGGCCGCCGTAGCACACGACGCTGAGGCCGTACTGGTCTCCTCGCTCTACGGCCACGCCGAGCAGGACTGCCAGGGATTCCACGAGGTCCTCGAGGACGCCGGGGTCGACGCCGTCACCTACATCGGCGGCAACCTCGCCGTCGGCCAGGACGAGTTCGAGCGGACCCGGCGCACGTTCCGGCGGCTCGGCTTCGATCGAGTCTTCGACTCCGAGACGGACCCCGAAGACGCGATCGCGGCGCTTCGGGAGGACCTGCAGATCAGACCGACCGAGTCCGAACGGGCTACCATCAGTTCGTAGATGATACGAGACGAACGCATTCCCGCCGACGAGCTACGGCGTATCGACGAAGAAATCCGGTCGAACTGGTCGACGGGCGACGACGTCGACTTCGAGGACGCCGTCGCCTACCACGAGTCGCTGCCCGATAACAAGCGATTCGCGGACGTCCTCGAGTCGGCCGACAAACCGCTCTTGCAACCGCGAGCCGGCGTCCCTCGGCTCGATGACCAGATCGAACTCCTCGAGTACCTCCACCGGGAGGGGCAGGCGGACCTCCTGCCGACGACCATCGACTCGTACACGCGCGACAACGAGTACGAGAAGGCCCAGCAGGGCCTCGAAAAAGCGCGTGAGACCGGCGACGACACCCTCAACGGGTTCCCCGCCGTCAACCATGGCGTCGACGGCTGCCGGGAGCTGATCGACTCGATCGACGCGCCGATCGAGGTCCGTCACGGAACGCCCGACGCCCGGCTGCTGGCCGCAATCACCTTCGCCGGCGGCTTCCAGAGCTTCGAGGGCGGTCCGATCTCGTATAACATTCCGTACACGAAACGCCACGGCCTCGAGGAGACCATCGAGAAGTGGCAGTTCGTCGACCGGCTGGCGGGCGCCTACACCGAGCGGGGCGTGCGGATCAACCGCGAGCCCTTCGGCCCGCTGACGGGTACCCTCGTCCCGCCGTCGATTGCCATCGCGATCATGATCGTCGAGGGCCAGCTCGCCGCCACGCAGGGCGTCCGATCGATCACGCTCGGCTACGGGCAGGTCGGCAACGTCGTCCAGGACGTCGCCGCCCTGAACGCCCTGAAGAAGCTGGGCAACGAGTACCTCCCCGACGAGGTCGTCGTCACGACGGTCTTCCACGAGTGGATGGGCGGCTTCCCGCCGGACGAGGCCCGCGCCAACGGCGTGATCGGCCTCGGCGGGATGACCGCCGCCATCGCCCAGCCGGACAAGGTCATCACCAAGTCCCCCCAGGAGTTCCAGGGGGTCCCGACCAAGGAGGCCAACTCCGCCGGCCTGCGCACCACGCGGCAGGTCATCGACATGGCCATCGAGCAGAAAATCGACATCGACGGCATCGCGGAGGAACAGGACTTGATCGAGCGCGAGACCCGGTGTCTGATGGACACCATCTTCGAGCACGGCGACGGCGACGTCGTCCAGGGCACGATCGAGGCCTTCGATTCCGGCGCGCTGGACGTCCCCTTCGCGCCCAGCGACAGCGCGAAGGGCGCCGTCCTCCCCGCGCGGGACGACGACGGTCGAGTCCGTATCTTCGAGTGGGCCGACCTCGAGATGGACGACGACATCAAGGAGATCCACAAGGCGCGGCTCTCGCGCCGGGCCGACACCGAGGGCCGCAAACAGTCGTTCCGCATGGTCGCGGACGACGTCGACGCGATCAGCGACGGCAAGCTCATCGGCCGACCGCAGTCAACGGGTGACGTCTAACATGGAAATCACAGGAGTCCACGCGACGCCCGGTTACTCCGGGTTCTTCTTCGACGACCAGCGCGCGATCAAGCGGGGCGCACAGCAGGACGGGTTCACCTACGAGGGCGAGCCCGTCACCGACGGCTTCGACGAGATTCGCCAGGCCGGCGAGACGATCATCGTCGATATCGAACTCGCCGACGGAACCGTCGTGCGCGGCGACTGCGCCGCGGTCCAGTACTCCGGCGCCGGCGGGCGCGATCCACTCTTCCAGGCGGAGGAGTACGCTCCCGTCGTCTCCGGCCCCGTCGCCGACGAACTCGAGGGCCGCGACGCGACCGACTTCCTCGAGAACGCGGAGACGCTCGAGAACATGCACGTAGACGGCGACCGGCTCCACACGGCGATCCGCTACGGCGTCTCGCAGGCCCTGCTGTCCGCGGCCGCCGAAGCCCAGCACACCACGCGCACGGACGTGCTGGCCGACGCCTTGGGCACCGAGCCCGCCACGGAGCCGGTGCCCGTCTTCGGTCAGTCCGGCGACGACCGCTACAACAACACCGAGAAGATGTTCGTCAAGGGCGTCCCCGTGCTCCCCCACGCCCTCATCAACAGCGTCGAGAAGATCGGCGAGAACGGCGAGACGCTCCTCGAGTACGTCGAGTGGCTCACCGAGCGCTCGCAGGAACTCGGACCGGAGGGCTACGAGCCCCGGTTCCATATCGACGTGTACGGCATGATCGGGGAGGTCTTCGGCGCGCCCTACGACCGCGACGAGGTCGTCGACTACTTTGCGGCCCTCGAGGACGCGGCCGCACCGTACCCGATCCAGATCGAGGGGCCGATGGACGTCGGCGACCGCGAGGATCAGATCGCGGCGATGGTCGAACTCCGCGAGGGGCTGGCTGAGGCCGACGTCGGCGTCGACATTGTCGCCGACGAGTGGTGCAACACCTTCGAGGACGTGCAGGCGTTCGTCGACGCCGAGGCTGCGGACCTCGTGCAGGTCAAGACCCCCGATCTCGGCGGAATCCATCGCAGCGGGCAGGCGGTTCGCTACTGCGAGGGGACGGAAACCCGCGCCTATCTGGGCGGCACCTGCAACGAGACGGAGACCTCCGCGCGGGCCTGCGCCCACGTCGCGCTCGCGACCGACGCCGCGCAGGTGCTGGCCAAGCCCGGGATGGGCTTCGACGAGGGCTACATGATCGTCGAAAACGAGATGCGACGGACGATCGCACGACGGAATCGCCAACAGCGACGGACCGGGAGCGAGACGGACGAGGTGACCGCAGATGACTGACTGGACCGACCCAGACACGTTCGCACAGGCGCTCGAGCGAGCCGATACGAAGGAGAAGGGCAACTGCTTCGAGGACTTCGAAGAGGGGGACGTCATCGAACACGACCCCGGCCTCACCCTCACGCGCTTCGGTAACGAGCAGTGGATGAGCCAGACGCTCAACCACGACCCTGCCTACTGGCGGACCGACGCCGCCGAAGCCCGCGGTTTCGACGAACCGCCGATCCACCCGGACTATCTCACCGCCGCGACGCTGGGGATCACTGTCGAGGACCTGAGCGAGAAGGGGGGCTACTTCCTCGGCCGGACTGACGTCCGGTTCCCCGACACGCCCGTCTACGCGGGCGCCGAACTCCACGTCGAGAGCGAGGTCGTCAACTGCGCGACCTCGAACTCCCGGCCCGAGTACGGGATCGTCTCCTGGCACACCCGCGGGACGGATGCCGAGACCGGCGAGGTGCTCTGCTCCTACGAACGGACGAACATGATCCCGCGGCGCGAGCCGGTTGCGACGGACGGGAGCGGAGCCGCGGCCGCCGAGGAGAGCGAAGACAACGGTCCCGACCTCCCCGAGGAGTTCGTCGCTCCCGAGGGCGGCTACTTCGAGGACTTCGTCGAAGCGCTCGAGCAAGCCGGCGACGAGAACGCGGCCGTCGCCTACCGCCACGAGCGCGGCCGCACGCAGGACGACGTCACCGTCGCCTCGCTGCCGCTGGCGACGCTCAACACGGCCAAACAACACCACAACGTCGACGTGATGAGCGACTCGCCGTCAGGCGACATCGTCACCTACGGCGACGTCACCCGCTCAACCGCGCTGGGTCACGCCCGCTCGGACGAGGAGACCTGGCGCGAGGTCGGCTTCGACGACGAATCGTTCCACACGTTCGTCGCGGTCGGTGACACCGTCTACGCGTTTACGCGCGTTCTCGAGGCCGAAAATGATGCCTCGAGCGACGAGGCGGGTACCGTCCGGTTCGAACACATCGCGTTCAACCAGGACGACGAACCCGTCTACTCCGGCACGCGAACCGCGGAGATCCGGAAGCGCCCCAGCTAATCCGATCGAACAGGGAACCGACCGCGAACGATCGATACCGACCGCCGTCGACCGCAACCAACCGATACCGACCGCAGATCCACCCAGATCCAGACACATGACCGACGACATCCGACTCTGTCGAACCTTCCAGACCGCACCGGCCGCCGTTCCGAAAGACGACTCGGCGAAGTACCTCGTCTCCGCGCTCACCGCGGAGGGCTTTCAGGCGCCCGACTGGCTCGTTCCCGACATGGAGGACGGCACGGCGCCGAACATGAAAGCGGAGGGCCTCGAGAACACTATCGAGAAAGTCCCTGAACACGACTTCCCCGGGGAGATCTGGCCCCGCGTCGAGTGGAGCTACGAGGACGAGGAGTACCGCGAGAAGGGCCGCAACCAGATCGATCGCCTCGTCGGCGAGATCGGCGACGAGATCGACGGCGTCGTCGTCCCCAAGGTCGGCCGCCTCGAGGACGTCCGGCGCGCCGCCGAGGTCGTCGCGGAAGCCGAGGCCGAACACGGCTACGCCGACGGCTCGATCGGCCTCTCGATCATCGTCGAGACCGGCCGCGCTCGTTCCGACCTGCGCGAGATCACGATGTTCGGCGAGGACTCCCGACTCACCGGGCTCGTCTTCGGGCCCGTCGACTACACCGCCGAACTCGGCGGCCGCGACCTCGGCGACGGCCGCCCGCGCTGGGACGGCCTCCTCGAGGCGATGTCCAACGAGGCCAGCGCCGCCGGCCTCGTCTCGATCGGCGGTCCCTTCGACGATCTGTTCAAGGAACGGGCCGGCCTGACCTACTACAACGCCGACGAGTACGCGGATCAGGTCGAACACGAGGCCCGCCTCGGCCTCGACGGCTCCTGGTCGCTCTATCCGAAGCAGACGATCCAGGCCAACACCATCCACATGCCGACGCCCCAGGAACTCGAGCGCGACGTGAGCAAGATCGAGCGCTTCAACGAGGCCAAGCGCGAGGGCACCGGCGCGGTCACGCTCGACGGCCAGATGGTCGACGAGGCAACGTTCAAGAACTTCAAGAACACCGTCGAACAGGTCCGCGCGATCGACGAGATGCGTCCGGGACAGACCGAGGAGTACTACGACACCGACCTGCTCGAGCGCGCTCGCGACCTCGAGCTCTCCTACCAGTAAGCGTCGACTGAGGTCGGCGAGTTCGATTTTTGCGGCGCCCCGTCTTCGTCGGTAGCGTCGGCGACGCCCCTAGTCGGTCGACTCCTCGGCGCGCGGATTCTCGCGAACGATGAGCGACGCGATTCGGGCACCCTCAATGTCCTTGACCTCGAGGGCGTAGCCGTCGACTTCGACGTGGTCGCCGATCTCGGGGGCCCGGCCCAGCCGATCCAACACGAGTCCGCCGATGGTACCGAACTCGTCGCTCTCGAGGTCGGCGTCCAGTCGGTCGTTGACCGCGGAGACGGTGACGGCGCCGTCGATGACGTACGCGCCGTCGTCGCGGCGATCGATCGACGGCTCGTCGGCGTCGAACCCGTCGCGGAGGTCGCCGACGACCACCTCGATGACGTCCTCGACGGTGACGATCCCTTCGAAGACGCCCCACTCGTCGATGACCGCGGCCATCTGGGCCCGGTCCCCCTGGAACTGCTCTAAGAGATCGATGACGCGGGTCGTCTCCGGAACGACCGGCATCTCGCGGGTGACCTCGTCGACCGTCACGCGCTCGAGGTCGCCGTCGGACTCGCCCGCTCGCAACACGTCCTTGGCGTCGACGAAGCCGACCACCTGGTCGTCCTCGTCGGGGTCGAGCACCGGATAGCGGGTGTGTCCCTCCTCGAGGATCAGTGATCGAAGCTCCGAGAGCGACAGATCGCCGGTGATGGTGACGGCATCGGGGCGGGGCACCATCACCTCCTGCACGGTCGTGTCGTCGAGTTCGAAGACCTGTTCGATCATCTCCACCTCGCCGGTATCGATCTCGCCCTCGTGTCCGGAGCGGCTCAGGACGGTCCGGATCTCCTCCTCGGAGAGCGTCTCGTCAGTCTCCGACGCCGGCGGGATTCCGATCAGCCGCGTGAAGGCGTTGGCCGCCCCGTTGAAGACGATGATCCCGGGGATGAAGATCGTGTAGAAGAACTTCATCGGCGGCGAGACCAGCAGGGCCACGCGTTCGGCCCGGGCGATCGATATCGTCTTCGGCGCGAGTTCGCCGAAGACGACGTGCAGGAACGTGATGAAGCTGAAGCCGATGGCGAAGGCGACGAGGTGGAGCGCGCTCTCGGGAAGCACGGGCGCGAGCACCGGCTCGAGCAAGGCCGCGACCGCCGGTTCTCCGAGCCACCCCAGCCCCAGCGAGGCGATGGTGATCCCCAGTTGGGTGGTCGCGAGGTAGTCGTCCAAGTTATCGACGGCCTCCTGTAGGATCCCCGACCCGGCGCGGCCCTCCGCGACCGCCTGCTCGACGGCCGACGAGCGTACGCGGACGTAGGCGAACTCCGCGGCGACGAAAAAGCCGTTCAGGGCGACCAGCACGAACGCCCCGAACAGCCGCGCGAGGTCGGCGACGAGGTCTACCATCGCCGTTCCCTCCCGACTCGAGGCGATCTGCGAGCCGATTCGTATCCGGAGATCGATACCGCGACCGGAACCGGCGCCGAACACGAGGGGACGGCTGTCCGCGTCTCGTCCTCGTCGGCGGACGGTCGTCCGTCGACCGCGTTCGCAGTGACGACATCGCTCATACCCTGGAATCGTCACGCCGGCCACATAGTTACGGGGGTGACAGATGCAACGAGGGCGTGCCGTCAGCCGACGGGAGACTCGAGGCCGACGGTCACTCGGCGAGGGCCGCGCTCGCGAGGTCGGGAAAGATCCGGTGGGCGAAGTGGACCGCTAGCACGACGATGATCGGCCCGAGGAAGAGCCCGTACCAGCCGAACGCCAGCGTCCCGAGGAAGTACCCCAGCAGGACCAGTCCCATGTGGACGCCGCTGCGCGCGGAGAGCAGCGATCGGGCGAAGAAGTCCGGAACGGTGTCGATGATCGTAAACGAGAGGACGAAGAAGGCGATCGGCTGCCAGAACGGCACCGACGTCGCGATCGCGAGGCCGACCAGATAGAGGCCGTACGGGACGTAGACGATCTTCATCCCGACCGCGGGGATCAGCGTCCCGATTCCGATCAGGACGGCCAGCAACACCGGCGTGCCGACGACGGTACCCGACGCGACGAGGTTCAGGACGAGGTAGGTGACGGCGGCCATGGCCCCCGCGACCCCGACGACCGCGAGGTTGCTGAGGAAGATCGTCTCGAGGTCGTCGTCGACCGCCTCGAGGTACGAGACGACCTGATCGTCGTGGTCGACGCTGTCCGCGAACCAGCGGCCGAGCTTCGAGTCGTCCCGCAGGAGATAAAAGAGGAACGTGAGCATGAGGAACACCCGAACGAGGACCCCGACGACGAAGCCCGCGGCAGCGGACAGTTGACCGAGGACGCTCGGGAGGCCCTGCCGGAGCTCCGAGGCGATCGACCGGCCCGTGTCCGACGCGACCGTTTCCCGGAGCCGTCCGACGTTCCCATTGCGAGCCAGCGAGAGGTACGGGTCGAGAGCCGATCGATACGTCTCGAGATTGCTCGCGGCAAGGAACCGGTCGAGTTCCTGCAGGGCCGCGAATCCCGCGTAGCCGACGACGGCAACCATGGGGACGACGACGGCCAGAATCGTGATCGTCGCCGTGACGGTCGGGTGCTCGAGACGGCGATCGAGTAGTCGGTAGAGCGGTCGGGTGGCGTAGTAGAGGAAGATCGCGAAGAGGAACGTCCCGAAGTAGGCTCGGAGGGCGACGGCGATCGCGAGGGCGATGAGCAGGCCGAGACCGATCCAGACGACACGACGACTGCCCCACTCGCGGAACGCGTACATAGTGGGTCTCTCACCGGTCCGAGGCAAAAACGACAGGTGTGCGACTGCACGCCGCTCCGTCTCCGAACGATCGCTCCCGCGGGCTCGCCGGTAGTTCGACCGCTACGCGGCGAGCAACAGCAGGGTGTAACCCGCGGCGCCGACGGCAAAGGCCCAGAACCGACTCCGGCGTTCCGAGGGGAGTTCCTCCTTGATGACGTTGAGGATGATCCCGCCGGAGAGGAACGCGAACAGGAGCGCAACGGCGAACTCCCCGATCGGGGTTACGTAGCCGACGGCGAGCCCGAACAGCACGGCCGCCGCGAGCAGCCACCGACCGTAGCGGTGGTAGATTCGCCCGTGGTGCTCGCGGAGGCCGAAATCGTTCACGAGGAAGTGCAGCGCCATTGCGACGAAAAACAGCGTCAAGCTCTCGACGCCCGGCTCTTCGCGGTGGACGAGCAGATAGCCGATGAGCGCGTTGTAGGCGGCAAACGAGCCCGCGTGGAGCCAGAAGACGCCGTCGGGCTCCGGTTCCGAACCGTCGGCGACGGCCCTCGAGTCGTTGGCATCGACGGCGGCGCCACCCCTCCCACCCCCTTCGCTCTCGGTGTCGGCTCTCACCATGGCGAACCGCTCGAGGCCGTAGAAGGCGGCGAACCCGACGAGTGTGACGAGATAGACGTGGTGATCCACGGTGGCGAGGACGGTGTTGCTCTCGTCGATCGCCTCGGCGGCTGCCCCGACGTCGGGGAGGATATGAACGAAGACGTACGCGACCGAGACGCCACCCGCTATCGACAGCCACCGGCTGCGCGGGATCGCCTCGAGATGACGCAGTCGGCCGGCGAAGACGTGGACCAGTGCGAGGGCGACCGCGAACACCGCGGCGAGGGCGTTGACGAGACCGGGATCGGTTACGGCGCTCGAGGCGGAGAGCATATCGGTTGTTCGGTTGGTATCGCCTTTGATTCGCTGCAAGCGAACTCCGTAACTCGCGATGCGGGAATCGCCACTTGCGGCAAAATCCGGTGGGATGGGATTTGAACCACGGTCGGAGCGAAGCTCCTCCCTGATTCAAATCCCAACGTTTCGTATTTGCCACTCACGAGATTGTTCGCGGCAAAATACGGTGGGGATGGGATTTGAACCCATGAGGCTATACAGCCACCTGCTCTCAAGGCAGGCGCGTTAGGCCGCTTCGCTACCCCACCTCATCGTCACCTTCTCCGTACGTTCAAAAAGTGTTGTCGGTTACGATCGCTCGAGCGAACCGTCGTCCCCGATCGCAAGTCCCAGTTCGTCGACGACGGCAGCCGTCGCCTCGCTGCCCGGCTGGTCCGCGAGGCGTCGCGCCTCAAGCAGCGCGAGCGTCGAGCGAAGTCCCGCGGGCGTGTCGACGGTCGGGAGCATGGGGGCGAATCCGACCCCGAAACCCGCGTCCGTGGCTCGAGTTGCCAGCGTGGTTACCTCCGGCGTCGCGTACGCGTCGGCGAAGTCGATCGCCTCCCGGAAGCCGGCGAGGTAGGTTCGTCCCTCGGCGGACGGCCCGAGGACGACCTCGTGGCGCCGGACAGACATCGCCACGCCGTCGATCTCGGTTCGCCGAACCAGCGGCGCCGTGGGTTCGAGAACGCCGACGCTGTCGGCGCCCTCGCGCTCGAGAAGGTGGCTGACGGTGTTGCCGATCCGCGCATCGCGACTCGAGCCGACCTGGCGTTCGAATCGGACGCCCGCGTCGCGGTCGCCGTCGCCGGCGATGGCGTCCTCCCCGAGCGCGTCGATGACGAGCGTGCGGACCTCGGCTTCGGGATCGGAGTCGGCGTTGGCGAACTCGTCGGGCAGCGTCTCCGCGTCGCGGTAGTTGACCAGCAGGTCGCCGCCGCTCTCGGCGACGGCCCAGCAGACGTCGGCGACGGCGGCCTCGTAGAGCGCGACGGCGTCGGCGGCCGACAGCGGCGTTTCGTCGACGAGCGACGACAGGACGAGACCCTCTCGAGGCGGATCGACCGGAACGACGACGATCATACACGGTTCTCCGCGGACGCGACTCTTGAACGCGGCGCTTTCGCCAGCGCGACCCCGCCGCTTGCGCCGCCGGCGGACGAATTATGGTGGTGGACCGACAGCACTCGGCTATGGAAGAGCAAACGCTCCCGCGGTCGATTCCCGGACCGGTCGGTCTGCTCGGCGTCCTGACGGTCGTCCTGCTGGCGGCGCTCGGCGTCTGGAGCTTCGCCGACAGCACCCTGCTCGGCTCCGGCGACTACCTCGCGCCGCTTCTTGGCGTGCTCGCGGTCGTCGTCGTCGCGGTCGGCGCGCTGGCCGCCCTCGGCGCGCGATCCCGCGAGTGGCTCGCCAACCCGTACTGGTGATGAGTCGATCGCTTACCGCTCGCGTCGCCCCTTCGTCTGGCGGTAGTCCGACGCCATCAGGTCGACGAACTCCTCGAGCCACGCCTGCGTCTGCGCGTCGGACTGTTCGCGGGGATCGACCATCGGCACGAGTTCGAACCCGCGGCCGCGGATCCGTACGGCGTGGTCGTCCGGCAGCGCGAGGTCGTCGGCCGGCGTTGTCGTGTATTCCACGCCGAGCTCCCGCAGCGGTCGCTCGCCGACGGGGACGAGGATCTCGGGGTTGATCATCCGAATCTCGGCGTTGAGGTAGGGATCGCAGTTGCCGATCTCCTCGTCCGTCGGCCGTCGATCGGGATCGCGACAGCGCGTGAGGTTCGTCAGGTAGACGTTCTCGAGGACCGGCTCGTCGGCCGGCGACGTCGAATCGCAGAGCCCGAGCCGCTCGAGCATTCGCCGGAGGGTCGTCTCCGACTCGGTTCCCTCGGCGGCCGCCCCGTCGGCCGCCTCCGCAGCGAACGGGACGCCGATCGCGTCCGCGCTCGCGGTCGGTCGCTCGCCGACGAACAGAAAGTCCGCGTCGACGTCGCCGTAGCCGTGGACGACCTGCGTGCGCGTCTCACAGAGCGCCGGACAGTTCCGACACTCCTCGTCCATGCCGAACGGGTTCGCCCGAGACTGTTGATTCGCGTCCACACTCGAGTCTCGAGGGAGGCGCCCAAAAGTGACGCGACTGTCGGGCCCGACTACGCCTGGGACTGGGCCGCCTGAATCCACTCCGAAGCGCGGTCCTCGGATATTTCGGCGGCGTCGGCGACGGTCTCGGCCTGCGTGCTCGCGAGGTCGGCGATAGTCTCGATGCCCGCGTCTGCCAGTCGCTCGGCATAGGTCTGTCCGACGCCCTCGAGGGCCTGCAGGTTCTGCTCGGTCGCGTCGGCTCCTTCCTCGGTCGCGGTTTCAATCGCGTTCGTGGTTTCGACGACGGTGCTCTCGGTCGCTTCGGCGGCCTCGCCGACCAGGTCCTGCGCGCCGCGCTGGCTCGTCCGGGCGACCGACTCGGTCGACTCCTGGGCCGTCTGTGCGACCGCTTCGGTGGACTGCTGGACGGTATCAGCGACGTCTTCGGTCTGCTGTTGGACCGTCTCGGCGGCCTCCTCGGCGCGGCGGACGCCCTCGACGGTCTGCTGTTCGGTCTCCTGTTGGGCCTCGAGCATCGACTGCGTCGAGTCGGCGAGCACCTGCTGTTGCTGGGCGGTCAGTTCGTCGACGGCCTCGAGAAAGCCGTCCTCGAGCTCCTCCCAGGCCTCGTCCTGGGTGTGCTCGAACTCGTCGAAGCCGTCGTTGACGGCCGAGCGAACGTTGAACTCGTCGCCGTTCATCACGGAGTCGAGGGCGTCGAACTGCGCGTGAAGCATCCGCTGGACCAGTTCGGCGTGTTGCTCGAACCCTTCGTTAAACGCCTGCTTGGTCTGTGCCGTACTCTCTTCGAATCCCTCGTCGACGGTCGACCGGACGTCGTAGGCGTCCTCGTCGATGGCGTCCTCGAGGGCCTCGAGCTGGGCGTCGAGGAACCGGCGGGCGAGTTCGGTGCCCTGGCGCTGGGCGCTTCGCTGGGCCGCCATCCCGTTGCGAAGCATCGTCTCCATCGCGTTCTCCTGGAACTCGAGCCCCTGCTCGAACAGCTGCTGGCTCTGTTTGATCGACTGGCGCTGCAGTTCGAACGTGGCTTCGATGGGCGTGGTTGCGTCGGTCATGGTGTCGAGGGCGCAGTGACGGGTAATTGCCGTCCCTGGTACCTACCCGCGAGAACGACGGCGACTCGTATAAGCGCTGTCCCTAAATGGTTTTAGGAACCATTTGATACCACAGAATGTCGTAGAAATTCATCAGAGTATCAGCGGGTGGTTTCTCGATATCCTGTCATCGGAGCCATAGCTATCGCGGGCAATCCGGCTCTCGGTCGTTCGCTCGGGCACATCGGCGAGGAATAGGAAGGAGAAACGAACGGCTGACGAGAAACGAGGGGACGAAATGAACAGCCGGCGAAGACGGTCGAAAAACCGGTCCGCGAAGCGGCGTCGCGGTTCAGCGATCGAGGCCACCGCGTTCGGTGACCTCGAGGATGAACTTCACGTTGCGAACGATCTCCTCGGGCGTGGTCTCCTCGTCGGGATCGTAGAGGTCGCTAGTCCGGTAGAGGATGTTAGCGAGTTGCTTGCTCTCGCTGGTTTCCCCGCGGATGTCGTCGGCGACGTTGCGGAGCGCCGCCACGCGTTCGGGATCGGGCTCGAACTCGGGTGTGTCCGATTCGTCCGTCGAGTCGGGGTTGTCGTCCGCCGTCATCGATCGGCCGAGGCCGCCTCGTTCCGTCTGGTCTGGGAGACGCCGCGCCGGTGGACGATCCCAGTGTTGTTCGCGACGTTCTCGGTGATCGTCCGGAAGGCGTCGCCGGTGGCGCTCTCGTCCTCGAGGACGGTCGGCTTCCCGCCGTCACCGCCCTCGCGGACGGCCGGGTCGAGCGGGATCGAGCCCAGGAACGGCATCTCGTGTTCGTCGGCGAACTCCCGGCCGCCGCCGGAACCGAAGATGTCGTGCTCGCCACCGCAGTCGGGACAGGAGAACGTCGACATGTTCTCGGCGATGCCGAGCACGACGGTGTCGTGTTTGGCGAACATCTCGAGGCCCTTCCGAGCGTCGTCTAGGGCGACGTCCTGGGGCGTCGTGACGATGACTGCACCCGTGACAGGCATGGTCTGGAGCATCGTCAGCTGGGTGTCACCGGTCCCCGGCGGGAGGTCGATGACGAGGTAGTCGAGGTGGCCCCACTCGACGTCCTCGGTGAGCTGGGTGATGACCTTGTGGACCATCGGGCCGCGCCAGATGACGGGGTCGTCCTCGCCGGTGAGGAAGGCCATGCTCATCAGCTTCACGCCGTACTTCTCGGGGGGCACGAGCGTCTCGTCCTCAGTCGCCATCGGCGGCTCGTCGGCGTCGACCATCCGTGGCACGTTCGGGCCGTAGACGTCGGCGTCGAAGAGGCCGACGTTGGCGCCCAGCCGCGAGAGGCCGGCCGCGAGGTTGACGGCGACCGTCGACTTGCCGACGCCACCCTTCCCGGAGGCGACGGCGATGACGTTCTTGACGCCCGGCAGCACCTGGTCCTCGTTGGCGACGTCGTCCCGGTCGGGCACGCTCGCCGAGAGGTCCGGCTCGAGACCCTCCTCAAGGAGCAGTTCCCGTACCTCGCCGGCGATATCGGTCTCGGTGGGTGAGTACGGCGCCCCCAGCGCGAGATCGATATCGACCTGCTCGCCGTCGACGGTGATGTCGTTGACGAGTCCGAGCGAAACGATGTCGTCGCCGAGTTCCGGATCTTCGACCGTCCGGAGGCGGTCGCGAACGGCGGCTTCGTCCATGTAACTAGCTACTTCCGGGCGTCGAAAAGGGTTGTGTTCCCACCTTTTTCCTGCGGGCGCTCGCTCACTTCGTTCGCTCGAGCCCTTGCAAAAAGCTGGTCCAAAAAGACCGCACCAGCAAATTGGCCGCGCGAACGCTGTCTGTGACCGATGCGCACCGTCTACGCGTTGAAGTCGCACCGCGGACCGCCGCCGGTCGGTCGTCAGTGGCCGCCGGTGAGGTGCAGCCCGACGATCCCGACGACGATCACGCTGAGGAAGCCGACTCGAGCCGCAGACACGGGTTCGTCGAAGAGGACGATCCCGAGCGACGCGGTCCCGACGGCGCCGATCCCCGTCCAGACCGCGTAGGCCGTTCCTACCGGGAGGTCTCTGACCGCCAGGGCCAACAGCCCCATGCTGATGACGAGGGAGACGACGGTGGCGAGCGTCGGGAGCGGCCGCGAGAGCCCGTCGGAGTACCCGAGCCCGATCGCCCAGCCGACTTCGAACAGTCCCGCGAGCACCAGGAGATACCACGACATACTCGACTCGAGGATCGGAACCGCGGGTATAGGCCCCTGTCGGTCTCGAGGCGACGACTCGGCGCGAACCGGTCTACGAACCGATCCGCGCGACCGCGAACCCGTCTCAGGCGTTGAAATCGAACCGCGGCCCGCCGTAGGTCGGCGGATCCGGCTCGAGCTCGACCCCCTGCTCGTAGCGGACGAAGTTCAGGTAGAACGGTCGCCCGCAGCCCTCGACCGGCTCGCCCTCGAGGTCGGTGACGGGTCCGTCCTCACCGCAGAGAAATTCGATGCCGTCGGCCGATTCGCGGCCCGGATCGTCCGGGTCGGCGTACTCCCACCCCGGCTGCGGGCTCTTCGTGACCGACCGATCCGCCAGATCCGGCGGCCGCTCGAGGCTGACGACTGCGTTGCAGTGGGGACAGGTGTAGCGAACGGTGACGGTCATCGGCGGTTCTATGGGACTCGAGGACGTAAGTCTGCGGTCGCGGAGAGCGCATCCGACGGACGGTGGCGCGCGCTGTCAATCGGTCCGAGTGACAGCGAGGAGCGATCAACGACTCGTGCGAGGTCTTCGCGAACGGAGTGAGTGAAGGCTTGGAAGACGCATTGCGTCTTCCAGTGGATGAGGACCGCAACGAACGGGGAGGGACGACCCGTGAGTGAGGACCGCAGTCGGCTGGGGAGGGCGTGGCAATTCCCCGTCGCCACGATAGCAGGGATGATTCGAGTGATTTGTGATACCTCGAGTCGCCGAACGTCGCTCGAGATGAGTCTCCAAAGCGGTCCCGAACCGTTTACCCGCCTGCTGGCCCACAACCGACCATGACCGAGTTCGACCCCGAGAAGTTCGAGGACAAGTACGTCCACTACTTCGAGGAACTCCAGGAGGCCTACTCCAACGCCTACAACCAACTACACGGCCGCTACGACTCCGAGATCCTCAAAGCGATCGATCGGAACGTTCTGAGCGAGAGCGAGCCGTTCTATGAGGGAGACGGCAAGTTCCGGATCGAACTGCCCGACGAGCGCGTCGAGGAGGTCCGAAGCGCCGTCGGCAAGCCCGAGCAGTTCGACACCGTCCTCGAGGAACTCGTCATGAGAATCGAAGCGGAGTTACGGCGCATCTTCGGCTTCGAATCCGCAGACTGACCGGCCGCGGCCGCTACCGACACCCGAACACCTTTCTCCCTGACGGGAATTCGTGCAGGTATGATCGACGAGACGGTCGAGCAGATCCAGGAGATGCAGACCCACAGCTCCTCGGTGGTGGCCGTCCGCGCGACGCGGGCCCTAGAGGAGTTGCTCGAGCGAGAGTTCGCTACCGTTGAGGAGTACACGCGCGCCCTCGAGCGCAACGGCTCGGTGCTCCGACGCGCGAACCCCTCCCACGCCTCGCTGCAGAACGCGGTCCGGGAAGTCGTCGATGACGTCTCCGACGCCGATCACGACAGCGTCGAGGAGGCCAAACAGTACACCCGGGACAAGATCGACGCGGTCGTCTCGCGGGTCGAGTCAGGGAAGGACCTCGCGGCCGAGAACGCCGCCGACCTCCTCGAGGACGGCGCGACGCTGCTGACTCACGACTACTCCTCGACCGTGCTGGAGGCCCTCGAGCGGGCGACCGCCGACGGCAAGCAGTTCGAGGTCTACGTCACCGAGGCCCGGCCCCGCTTTATCGGACGCAAGACGGCGCGGGCGCTCGCGGACCTCGACGGCGTCGAGACGACGCTGATCACTGACAGCGCCCACGGGGTCTACCTCGAGGAGTGCGACCGCGTCGTCGTCGGCATGGACTGCATCGTCGAGGACACGCTGTACAACCGCGTCGGGACGTTCCCGCTCGCGTCGACGGCCGCGCGACTGGACGTCCCCGTCACCGTCCTCGGCTCGGCGTCGAAGATCGTCAGCGAGGGGTTCGTCTTCGAGAACGAGTTTCGGTCGGGCAGCGAAGTGATGCCGGAGCCCGCGGAGGGCTTCGCCGTCGAAAACCCCAACTACGACGCGACGCCGATCGAGTTGCTCGAGAGCGTCGTCACCGACGAGGGTAGACAGACGTTCTAGCCCAGTGGTCCCCGCTTGGACGAAATTCACCCGAGTTCAGTCCCGTTTGCCGAACGTCCGCGGCGCGCCCTCCGTCGGTGTCGCCCAATCGACGGCGTTGCGGAGCACGCGCCGAACGTCCTCGTGTTCGTAGATCGGATACTCTTCGTGGCCCGGCCGGAAGTAGAAGATCCGGCCGCTGCCTCGCCGGTAGCAACAGCCGCTGCGGAACACCTCGCCGCCTTCGAACCAGCTGGTGAACACCAGCCGATCGGGCTCGGGAACGTCGAACGGCTCCCCGTACATCTCCGTCTGCGGGAGTTCGATCGATTCGTCGAGGCCGTCGGCGATCGGGTGGCCGGGATCGACGACCCAGAGCCGTTCGGTCGCGCCGTCCTCGCGGTACTGGAGGTTGCAGGTGGTTCCCATGAGCCGCTTGAAGATCTTCGAGTAGTGACCCGAGTGAAGAACGATCAGACCCATTCCCTCGAGGACCCGCTCCTGAACGCGGTCGACAACGTCATCCGAAACCTCGTCGTGAGCCTCGTGGCCCCACCACAGCAGGACGTCGGTTTCCTCGAGGACGTCCGCCGGAAGGCCGTGCTTCGGCTCGTCCAGCGTTGCGGTACGGATCGTGTGATCGGCTGTGTCCTCTCGATCGGCGCCGTCGGCGCTGAGCGCGTCGGCGATCGTCGCGTGGATCCCGTCCGGATAGACGGCCGCAATTTCGTCGTCCTCGCGCTCGTGACGGAACTCGTTCCAGATCGTAACGTCGGCCATCGGGCGGGCGTCATCGCGAACGCCCTTAGCTGAGGTGATACTGGCGCGTGACAGTCTGGTTTACGGATACAATTATACTATTCTGTCCCGCTGATACGGGCAGTAATCGTATAATTCTGATTGAAAGACAAGACGATTGTACAGATTAATCGGTCACAACCCTTATTTCGATCGCCGACCGCTTCTCTCTATGGACTGGGACCGCACACAAATGTCATCGAAATCGCCCGTTTCTGCTACCGTCTCCTCCCGGACTGCCCCTCAATCGGAGGTTTCGCGATGATCGGCGACGAGATCGGTGTCGGAATCGTCGGTCTGGGCGGGATGGGTCACCTGCACGCGCGCAGTATCTCCGACCTCGGTGCCGATGTCGTCGCAGGTACGGACCTCGTCGAGGCCCAACGCCGGCGCTTCGCCGACGAGTTCGGTGCGCGAACCTACGAGACCCACGAGGAGATGGTCGTCGAGGACGACGTCGACGCCGTCATCGTGACGACGCCCAACCGGTTCCACGAACCGATCGCCGTCGACGCTCTCGAGGCCGGCTGTCACGTGCTCGTCGAGAAGCCGCTGGCCCACACGATAGAGAGCGCCGAGCGAGTCGCACGCACCGCCGCGCGCGCGGACGGAATCTGTATGGTCGGCTTCCACAACCGCCACGCCGCGTCGATGGCCATGTTCGACGAACAACACGCCCGCGGCCGCTTCGGCGACCTCACCCACGTCGAGGCCAACTACGTCCGGCGGCGAGGCGTCCCCGGCCCCGGCTCGTGGTTTACGGACCCAGAACTCGCCGGCGGCGGCGCCTTACTCGACATCGGCGTCCACGCGCTCGACCTCGCCCTCTATGCGCTTGACTTCCCGGAGATCACCGAAGTGTCGGGGATCACCCGGACAACCTTCGGCACCGACGCGGAGTACGCCGACCCCGAGGGCTTCGGCGACAACTGGGACGCCGAAGCCGAGACCTACGAGGTCGACGACTCCGTCAGCGCCTTCATCCGCACCGCCGAGGGCCAGACGATCTCGCTCGAGGCCGCCTGGGCGACCAACCGCGAGGAGAGCATGGACTTCCGCGTGCGCGGCACCGAGGCCGGCGCGCAGTTCGACATCGGCGACACCACCCTCAACATCCTCGAGGCCGGCACCGCCGGCGGCGATCACTACGCCGACGTGACGATGACCGGCGACGAGTCGGTGACCGGCTACGCGGAACAGGACGAACAGTTCCTCGCAGCGATCGCTGCGGGCGCGGCGCCTGAGACGAACACCGTCGAGGAGGCCCTGACCGTCCAGCGGGTCATCGACGCGATCTACCGCTCGAGCGAGACGGGACGCGCGACCGAACTCGCCGAACCCCAGGTCTCGGAGTTCCAGCTCGAGCAGGCGACTCGGCTCGAGTAACTGCGTCGCGTCCCTCCCGAATCCGAATTTTTCTCTCGGTTCTGCAACGATCGATACCGAACGGCTACCGCGTCGAACGGAGCCGCGGCTCTGCCAACGGATAACGGCGAAAATCGGAATTCGCTCGCCTCGAGCCGACTTACAGGACTTCGTCGAAGTCGTGGTGGCCGTGGATGTCGACGCCCTCGTCGGTGATCTCACAGAGGAAGACACCGTTGCCGGAGCCGGTGTCGCGCTCGACGGCGGACTTGATGCCGTGGGCCGCGACCGAGACGGCTTCCTCGTTGGACATGTCCTCCTCGTAGGCCTGCTCTAAGTGACCGTAGGCGAGTTGCATCCCGGAGCCGGTGACGGTGTAGTCGTCCTCCATGACGCCGCCGGCGGGGTCGATGCTGTAGACGTGGCTGCCCTCCGCGTCGACGCCGCCCAGAATCGGGTGGATAGCGAAGAACGGGCCGCCGCGGGCGAAGTTGCCCGCCAGCGTCGCGAGCGCGTCGATGCTCATCTGCTCGCCGCGGCGGGACTCGTAGAGATTGACCTCGGCACGGAGACTCGAGATGAACGACTGGGCGCCGCCGACCGAGCCGACGAGCGTGAGCGCACCGGTCGGGTGGATCTGCTCGACCTTCTGGACGTTCTTGTTCGAGACGAATCGGCCGCCGAGGCTGGCGCGCATGTCCGTCGCGATGACGACGCCGTCGGCCGTCGAGATACCGATCGTCGTCGTCCCGGTCTTGTTGACGTTGTCGAGGTCGGCCCGCGTCAGGTCGTTCTGGGGCATCGACCCGATTTCGGGCTCGTAGGGGTTCGGATCGTCGGCCAACTGGTCGACGGTACGAGAGAAGTCCGAATTATGCTGAGGTGCTCGCATTGACGAAACGTTACGACCGGCACGGTATAAAACACCGGCGGTCACCTCGGGGGTTTCCGCTTTCCGAACCGGTGGCTCTCGAGGCGAGAGCCGACAGAAACAGCGCTTTCGATGTCAGTCTGGACGGTTTCGATTACTCCTCGTGCTGTTTGGCCTCGAGGGCGTCCTCGACGTTCGCGAGGACGCGGTGGATCGGTAGCGTGACGCCGGCCTGGCGGGCGGCGATCGCGAGCGGCATCGCGACGATGCCGGTCAGGATGCACAGTTGGTACAGGGCGAACAGGGTCGCGTGGTACACGCGGGATATCATCGACGTTCAGCCATGGCCAGACGACGGGTATATATAAGCCTTCTTGTAGTTAGTTGACTATAACGATCGACCGGCAGGAATTAGGTCGACGCCTGCTTGCGATTCAATTGAAGTTGTAGAGCGGACAAATAGAGGCGTACTCGAGTCGATGTACGGCTATGCAGGCGGCAATCGACTCGGTCAATTCTCGTAACTTATGGGAACGATTCGGCTCACGTGCGCACCCGGCCCGCGGCGGTCGCGCGCCACCGCGGACGCTCCGCACCCGGTGCTCGTCGCGAATCCGTCGAGAACGAACCGGGCTCGAGAACGCGGTCATCTGCCGGCGACGAACCGCAAGACAGGAAACCCCCCGGGACGACCACCACGTATGGGCAATTATCTCGTCGCGATGGAAGCCGCATGGCTCGTTCGTGACGTCGAAGAGATCGACGACGCGATCGGCGTCGCCGTCAGCGAAGCCGGGAAACGACTCAACAGCGAAGACATGGACTACGTCGAAGTCGAGGTCGGCGCGACGGGCTGTCCCGCCTGCGGGGAACCCTTCGACTCGGCCTTCATCGCGGCCGACACCGCGCTCGTGGGGCTGGCCCTCGAGATGGAAGTGTACAACGCCGACAGCGAGGAACACGCCTCCCGAATCGCCAAGAGCGAGGTCGGCGGCGCGCTGCGTGACGTTCCCCTCTCGGTCGTCGACATCATCGAGACGGAAGAAGAGGACTGAGCGCGCCTTGGCTGCTGACTGCCGCCGTCAATCGACGGCGTCGGCCGGTAATCACCATGGCGGCGACCGTTCCGGTTTTAGAACTGTCTAAATCCCATACTACGCATGACATTGTTATGGGGAAGCAAAACAAGAGAAGAAATACCATTGTTGGGCCGGATTTGTCCGACTACTCGATGAAGAAGTCGACCCGTGCTCGAGGGTAGACGCGAACCCGTCTTCCCTGATGAGTCTGCGCGTGTGAATATCCAATCATACTTGGAGTATCTTACACTCAAATCCTCGTCAATACGCTTGCGAGACAACAGCTCGTAGTCAATCATCGTGAACCTCTCAGCGTTGTTCAGTCAATTCACGGGCGCTCATGCGAGTGTGCGTCGTCGACCCTCAAGCTCACAGTCGCGATACGGATAGCGACGACGTTGATGTCCAGAACGAGTGGTTCAAGGACAACCACGGCGACAAGGTCCCGCGACGTTCGGAACCAGCAAACTTCCGTAGCGAGTCTACGGGGGTGCAGAATCTTTAATGGCTGTCTCGGCGATCAAGACGTTCGACAAGATTCACAGTAAGGATAGAATTTATGCGTGAACTCCGCACCCATCTTACTTCGGACAGTCACCCAACCAAAGTATTTTTGATAACCCGCAGTTATTGATCCGTATGGAACTTCCGACGCCCGCGGATCTGCGCCAGCGCCGTACCGAACTCGGGCTGACCCAGAGCGAACTTGCGGAGACGGCCGACGTCTCCCAGCCGTTGATCGCCCGAATCGAGGGTGGGGACGTCGACCCGCGGCTCTCGACGCTGCGCCGCATCGTCAACGCCCTCGAGAAGGCCGAGAGCGACGTCGTCCGCGCCGAGGACCTGATGAACAAGGCCGTCGTCAACGTCGCACCCAACGACGCCGTCAAAGAAGCCGCTCGGAAGATGGAGGAGGAGGCCTACTCCCAGCTCGCCGTCATCCAGGACGGCATTCCGGTCGGTTCGATCAGCCAGGGCGACCTCGTCCACCTCGATTCGGAGGCCCGCGACGAGCCCGTCGAGGAGCACATGAGCGAGAGCTTCCCGACGGTGTCGAAGGACGCGACGCTGGACGAGATCAGTAACTTGCTCGAACACTACAAGGCCGTGATGATCACCGAGGCCGGCGAGACGGTCGGGATCATCACTGAGGCCGACATCGCGTCGCGGTTCTCCTAGTCGGTCAGTCCTCGAGTTGGCGGGTCCCCTCGTCGACGCTCGAGTTGGCGGGTCACACCGCCAGATACTCCGTCACCGCATCGCGGGACTCGAGGCGGTCTGGACCGAGTTCGTCGACGATCTCTCCCTTGTCGATGGCGTAGCAGCGTTCCGCGAGATTTTGCACGACGTGGAGGTTCTGTTCGACGAAGCAGAT
Organism: Haloterrigena salifodinae; assembly: GCF_003977755.1. NCBI lineage: Archaea > Methanobacteriati > Methanobacteriota > Halobacteria > Halobacteriales > Natrialbaceae > Haloterrigena > Haloterrigena salifodinae. The sequence goes on along the minus strand of NZ_RQWN01000002.1, from coordinate 1,122,188 downwards.
CGTCGTCCCGAGCTCCTCGTTGACGCTCCGCAGGTCTCGCGTGATGTCCTGGACGATCGAGGGTTGGACGCCCTCGGAGGGCTCGTCAAGCAGGAGCAGCTCGGGGTTGCCGATCAGCGCGCGCCCGATCGCGAGCATCTGCTGTTGGCCGCCGCTCATCGTCCCCGCCTTCTGGTCGCGGCGTTCCTCGAGGATCGGGAAGTAGTCGTAGACGGCCTCGTACTGCAGGCGGTCGTCACCCTCGTTGATCGTCTCGCCCATCCGCAGGTTCTCCTCGACGGTCAACTCGGGGAAGACGTCCCGCCCCTGCGGAATGTAGCCCATCCCGCGGCGGGCGCGGACGTCGGCCGGTTCGTCGGTGACGTCCTCGCCGTCGAAGACGACGGTGCCCTCGTCGGCCTCGAGCAGGCCCACGACGGCCTTGATCAGTGTTGTCTTCCCGACGCCGTTTTTCCCCATGATGCCGACGATCTCTCCCTCGTCGACGGCGACGTCGACGCCGCGGAGGATCGGTGTCTTGCCGTACGACGCGCGCAGGTTCGTGAGTTCGAGCATCAGTGATCTTCCCCCAGGTAAATCCGCTTGACTTCGGGATCGCTCTTGACCGCCTCGACGGTGCCCTCGCGGAAGATCGAGCCCTGATCGAGGACGGTGACGCGATCCGCGATCGATTCGACGAAGTCGATGTCGTGTTCGATGACGATCAGCGCGACGCCGTCATCCGAAATCTCCCGCAGCAGGTCGGCAATCTCGGCGGTCTCCTCGACAGAGAGGCCGGCGACCGGTTCGTCCAGCAACATGAGGGTCGGCTCCAGCGCCATCGCCATCCCGATCTCCAGTCGCTGCTGTTGGCCGTGCGAGAGGTTCGAGGCGACGATATCGTGCTCGGTAAGCAGGTCGAAGCGCTCGAGGATCTCGCGCGTTCGCGCCTCGAACGCGTCGCCGTCGGCGACCTGCTGGAGCGGGATCCGCAGGTTCTGTGCGACGGTCAGCCCCTCGTAGATGCTCGGGACCTGGAACTTCATGCTGATGCCGCGATCGACCCGCTCGTACGAGGGCAGGTCGGTGACGTCGTGACCGTCGTAATAGATCTTCCCGGCCGTGGGCTCGAGCTGGCCCGTCAGCAGGTTGAGGAAGGTGCTCTTCCCCGCGCCGTTGGGGCCGATGAGACAGCGCAGTTCCCCCTCCTCGAGCGCGAAGTCGACGTCGTCGGTCGCGGTGAGGCCGCCGAACTCCTTTCGCAGGTTCCGCGTCTGGAGGATCCGCGAGGTTCCCTCGCCGGTCTCGTCGACGGCCTGCGTCGTCATGACGGTCGGATCACTGGTCCCCATCAGTCGCTCACCTCCTCAGTGCCGGCCGGCGCGTCCGCCGGCGTCGGCTCGGACGAGCGGTAGTTGACGACGAGATCGCGGAGCCGCGGCGCGACTCCCTCGGGCATCACGAGGACGACGAACACCAGCAGCGAGCCGATGATTACCAGCGCCCACTCGCTGCCCGAGAGCGCGAGCTGATAGTCGACGAACTGGATCGCGAGCGCGGCGCCGACGGTGCCGAGAAGCGAGGTCCGGCCGCCGACGCTGGCCCAGACGACCGGCAGGGCGGCGGCGGTGATGCCGAAGACGCTCGGATCGATATAGTTGTTCTGCGTCGCGAACAGAACGCCGCTGAGGCCGGCGATCGCGCCGCCGATCGTGAACACGGCGAACTTGATGAACGTCGTGTTGTAGCCGAACATCTCGGTCCGGCTCTCGTCCTCGCGGGTCGCGACCATCGCGTACCCGAACCGGCTGTTGACCAGCGCGCGCAGCCCGAGATAGGTCGCCACGAGTGCACTCAGCGTCACGTAGTAGTGGCCGACAATTCCGATCTCGAGGCCGGTCGAACCGATTCCGATCCCGAGGTCGGGGACGCCGCTCATCCCGTTGAACCCGCCGAGGCGGGCGTCGCCGATCGCCCACTCGCCGCCGGCGGTCTGGCCCATGAACGTATAGAGGACCAGCGCGACGACGAGCGTTAAGATCGTCACGTAGACGTCCCGGACGCCACCGTAGAACATGAAGTAGCCCAGCGCGGCGGCGAAGCACGTCGAGACGGCGATCGCGGCCAGCAGCCCCAGCGTCGCCCCGGTCAGCGTCGGCACGTTGATCGCGACGACGCCGAACGCGTAGCCGCCGATGCCGAAGAACGCCACTTGGCCGAAGCTCAGGATTCCGCAGTAGCCCCAGATGAACGCGAGGCTGACGCCCAGCAGGGCGTACGCGAGGAACACGGCGCCGATCTCGGCGGCGTAATAACCGAAGAGGATCGGCAGCGCCGCGAGGACGGCCACGGCGGCGACGAAACCGAGCCAGAAGCTCGGGGTGTTCCCCATCGTGTTCGGCCCTTCGAACGGCCGGCGGAGGCCGGCTAGCGGCCCGTTGCTCGAGTCGACGCTCATTCGCTCTCACCCCACTTCTCGCGGAGGTCGGACAGCAGTCCGGTGATCCCGTCGGGCATCAGGCGGATGGCGACGATGGCGGCGACCAGCATCGCGACCTGTCCCATGAACGTCCCGGCGAGGTTCGTGAACGCGGCGTTGATCGTGCCGAGGAAGCCGCTTGCCAGGATCGTGCCCAGGAGGACCGAGGAGCCGCCGACGACGACGGCGACGAACGACTCGACGAGGAAGCTGGTCCCGTACTCGGGCGTGACGGTCATCACGGGCGCGTACAGCGCGCCGGCCAGACCGGCGAGCCCGGAACCGATGGCGAACGTCGCCATGTACATCCGGTCAGTATCGACGCCCATGCTGCGGGCGGTCTCCTCGTCTTGCATCGTCGCGCGTGCGCGGACGCCGAAGTCGGTCCACGTGAACAGCGCGTACAGCCCGCCGAGCACGCCGACCGCGATGACCGCGAGCACGAGGTAGTAGGTCGGTCCGTCGACGACCGGGAGCTGGCCGAACGGGATCCCCACGCCGGGCGCGGTGTTGCCGAAAGCGATCCGGGTGAGCTGTATCATCACGAGGCTAATCCCCCACGTGACGACCATCGAGTCGAGCAGCCGTCCGTAGAGGCGACGGATAATGAGTCGCTCGAGGACGAGTCCGAAGGCGGCGGTCACGACGACGCCGACGGCCATTGCGACCGCAAGCGGCAGGCCAGCGGCGACGGCGAAGGAGGTCGCGTAGGCGCCGACGAGGATGAACTCGCCGTGAGCGAGGTTGATGATCCCCATCATGCCGAAGATCACTGCCAGCCCCACCGTCGCGAGGACGATGAAGGCGAAGATCTCGACGAACTCGAAGCCGAGGTTCAGGAGTTCCGGTGTCGCCACGGTCAGATCACCTCGTAGTAGTCCGCCGGTTCGTACTGCGTCTGTTCGGCCTCGCTCGTGAGATCACAGCCGACATCGTGCAGGAACGACGGTTCGATCGTCCGCTCGTCGTCGAAGGAGATCTCGTGGGTCTCGTCCGCATGTGCGACTCGCATGTTGTGTTCGACGTGGTGGGTCGCCGGATCGAGCGTCACGTCGCCCTCCGGCGCTTCGACTTCGATTCCGCTCTCGAGCTCTTCGATCACCGCCTCCTGATCGAACGTGCCCGCGCGTTCGACCGCCTCCTTGTAGAGGTAGACCGAGAAGTAGTTGTTTTGAGCCTCCTGGTTGATGTACTCGGCGTCGTCCCAGCGGTCGTAGTAGCGCTCGACGAACGCCTCGTTGCGTTCGGTCGGCAGCTCCTCCATGTAGCTGACGCCGGCGTAGACGTCCTCCAGCGCGGGCGGATCGATCCGGAGGTGTTCGCGCTCCTGTGCCATGTTCGTCGACGTCCCTATCGGGACGTCGGTGAGCCCGCTGGCCAGCCGCTGCTCGTAGAACGAGGAGTGGTCCTGGCCGACGAGCATCGACATCACGAAGTCGGGGTCGGCCGCCCGGATGTCGTTGATCGTCGAGCCGAACTGCGATTCGCTCAGCGGAATGTACTCCTCGCCGACGACCTCGGCGCCGTGTTCCTCGGCGATAATCTTCACCCAGTCGCCCGACAGCTGGCCGAAGTTGTAGTCCGCGGCGATCGTGTAGATCTCGTCGCCGTACTCCTCGATCATGTAGGGGACGACCGCGCCGAGTTGCTGGCGGGCCGTCGCGCCCAGCGGGAAGACGGTCTTATCGCAGACGCCGCCCTCGTACTGGGTCGTGTAGAAGTACAGCTGCTCGTGTTCGTTGACGATCGGCCGGATCGCCTCCCGGGTCGCGCTCGAGTAGCCGGCCCACATGACGTCGACGTCCTCCCGGTAGATCGCGTACCGGGAGAGGTCCTGGTAGCGCATGTTGTCCGACTGCGGGTCCGGGGCGAAGACGTCGATCTCCTCGCCCAGGATCCCGCCGTCGCGGTTGATCTCCTCGATGGCCAGCTTCGTCGTTCGGTACTTGGCAGTCCCCGTCAGCGCGAACGTCCCGGAGCGGTCCTCGAGGATGGCGACCGTCGGCCCGCTCGAGCCGTCGCCGAGACCGACGAGGCCGCCTTCCGCGACGCAGCCGGCGAGTCCGGCGAGGGCGCTCGCGGAGCCTCCGGCGAGAACGTCGCGTCGGGAACACTGACGTCCGGTCACGTGCGATCACCGGCGCCGGTCGCACCCGTCGGATCGGTCGGTGCGCTCATCTCAGTTGCCCTCTGTCGGCCGTCGGTCGAGTTCCTTGGTCCTTCCCGGACGTATCTCGTCTAATGGACCACGATTGTCCGATCATATGTCTGAGTGCTTGAAAATAGAGCAGGTATAAAAGGGTTATCTCAAGAGAGTACAATCGCTATAGTTGTCTCGGGTAGTGGGTAATCATCCGAAATGGGACTGTAGTCCCTAGTACTTCGGACGAATATCCGATTTCTCCCGCGTATAGCTGCAAACGGTCGCCGAATTCATCGAATAGCGGCGTCGAAGAGCGATATTCCGCAGATCGACGAACGGGGGGTTTCACTGAAGGCTCCAGAGCAGGTCGTTACCGACGATATTTCTCCAACACGAACCTCTCAGAATCGGATATTATGTCCTCGTTCGGTTCCGGAAATCCGAGATATTTCGACGGTGCTCCGGCTCTACGCTCGAATTTAGCAAACGTTCACATTCGAACCGAAATAGAATGCGACGACTTCTACCGTAACGATGTTTGTGAACGTTGGACCATCTCGATATTGCTCGACGAATGGGCACCGTTCTCGAGTCGCCGCGTTGCGCCGTCAGTTCGCGACCGCCGATACCGTTTTATGATAACGATGTCGTATTCGATTCTCAATCCCGTATTATTTTGCCGACTCGTCAAGTTCCGAGCGGATCATCGGGGACGACGACTCGAGCGGCCGTTTGGCGGTCGGGGACGAAGAATCGGCTCGGCGATGACCGTAGGGCGACACCGCAACGGCGGATCGACCTGTGTGCCGCGGACGACGCCGAAGGCGGGTGTCGATCCGCGTGGGCGAGCGAATAATCGAACGAATATTCGGTCCTTGTGGGTCATTTATCAACCGAAGTTTGTATAATCCGGTTTCGTGCACCTTCTGCTAGAACCTCGAAATTAGTTGAGCAAGTATTGTCATCCACGGATCTATTTACGTTGTTCGTCCGCCTATCTGGCGTCGTGATGAGCTATCGTTTTCGCACGGCTGTCGGTTCGAGGACCGACGTGATCGATCGATGAGCGAGTTCGTCCCGGGCGAACTGCGCCCGGCCGAGGAGCCGGTTCGACTCAACGAGGGTCGCGAGACCGCGACGGTGACCGTCGAGAACACCGGCGATCGACCCGTGCAGGTCGGCTCGCACTTTCACTTCTTCGAGATCAACCCCGGGCTCGCGTTCGATCGTGAAACCGCCTACGGGATGCGACTCGACGTTCCGGCGGGAACCGCGGTCCGATTCGAACCCGGCTGCGAACGCGAGGTCGACCTCGTCGCGATCGGCGGCGACCGCACCGTCTATGGCATGGGCGGCCTCGTCGAGGGCGACCTCGACGACGACGCCGTGAAAACGCGCGCCATGGAGCGCGCTCGAGAGCGCGGCTACATCGCGGATCCGGCGGTCGACGAAACAACGGAGGGCGACGAATGAGCCGCGACCTCCCCCGCGAGGAGTACGCGGAACTGTTCGGCGCGACCGAGGGCGATCACCTCCGACTCGGAGACACGAATCTCTTCGCGGAGATCGAGACCGACTACGGCGTCCCCGGCGAGGAGGCCGTCTTCGGCGGCGGGAAGACGATGCGCGACGGGATGGGGATGCAGTCGGGCACAACCCAGGCCGAAGGGACCCTCGACTGGGCCTTCACGAACGTCGTGATCATCGATCCCGTGCTGGGGATCTGCAAGGGCGACATCGGCGTCCGCGACGGGAAGATCGTCGGCGTCGGGAAGGCCGGCAACCCCGACACCATGGACGGCGTCGACATGGTGATCGGGCCGAGCACCGACACTATCCCCGCCGACGGGCTGATCGCGACCCCCGGCGCGCTGGACATTCACGTCCACTTCAACAGCCCGCAGCTGGTCGAACACGCCCTCGGCGCCGGCGTCACGACGATGCTCGGCGGCGGCTTCGGGGGCGGTGCGACGACCTGTACCCCCGGTCCCCGCAATATCCAGCGGTTCCTCCAGGCCGCCGAGGACTGGCCGGTCAACGTCGGCTTCTACGCGAAGGGCAACAGCAGCCGGCCCGAGGCGCTCGTCGAGCAGATCGAGGCCGGCGCCTGCGGGATGAAGCTCCACGAGGACTGGGGGTCGACGCCCGCTGCCATCGACACCTGTCTCGAGGTGGCCGACGAGGAGGACGTCCAGGTCTGTATCCACACGGACACGCTGAACGAGTCGGGCTTCGTCGAGCACACCTTCGACGCCATCGACGGGCGCGCGATCCACACCTTCCATATCGAGGGCGCCGGCGGCGGCCACGCGCCGGACGTCCTCGAGTTGATCGGCCACGAGCACATGCTGCCGTCGTCGACGAACCCCTCGATGCCCTACACCGAGAACACGTTCGACGAACACCTGGACATGGTGATGGTCTGTCACCACCTCGATCCGGACATCCCCGAAGACGTAGCCTTCGCCGAGTCACGTATCCGCGCCGAGACGATCGGCGCCGAGGACGTCCTCCACGACACGGGGGCCATCTCGATGATGACCACCGACTCGCAGGCGATGGGGCGGATGGCCGAACTGATCAGCCGCACGTGGCAGACCGCCCATAAGATGAAGGCTCAGCGCGGCCCGCTCGAGGCCGACGAGGGAACCGACGCCGATAACGCCCGTATCAAACGGTACGTCGCGAAGTACACGATCAACCCCGCCATCACCGCGGGAATCGATGATTACGTCGGCTCGCTCGAGCCCGGCAAACTCGCCGACATCGCCCTGTGGGATCCGGCCTTCTTCGGCGTCAAGCCGAAGGCCGTGATCAAGGGCGGCTTCCCGGTCTGGTCTCAGATGGGCGAGGCCAACGGCTCGCTGATGACCTGCGAACCCGTGATCGGTCGCGAGCGCGCCGGCGCGCAGGGCCGGGCGAAACACGGCCTCTCGGTGACGTTCGTCAGCGAGGCCGCCGACGAGAACGAGGTCGGCGACGCCTACGACCTGAAAACGCCCGTCCGCCCCGTCGAGGGCACTCGAGACGTCCGAAAGTCCGACATGCTGCACAACGATCACTGTCCGGACGACATCGAGATCGACGCCCAGACGTTCGAGGTCGAAGTGGACGGCGAACACGTTACCTGCGACCCAGCCGAGGAAGTGCCGCTCGCACAGCGATACCTGCTCTGAATATGGATTCCGAAGACACAGCCTCGACCCTGACGACGATTCCGACCATACCGGCGACGCAACCGCGATCTCGACCAACACGTCCGCTCTCGAGCCGCCCGACGGAGGTGGGCCGATGGGGATGAACCTCTCGCCGAAGGAGATGGAACGGCTCACGGTGTTCATGGCCGCGGAACTCGCCCGACGACGCAAGGACCGCGGCGTGAAGCTCAACCACCCCGAAACGGTCGCCTACATCTCCGACTGGGCCTGCGAGGCCGCTCGCGAGGGTAAGTCCGTCTCGCAGATCCGCTCGGAGGCGACCCAACTACTGACTCGCGAGGACGTGATGGACGGCGTCCCCGAGATGGTCGACATGATCCAGATCGAACCCGTCTTCCCCGACGGCACCAAGCTCGTGACGATCCACGACCCGATCCGAGCCGACGGCCCCGAGCAACTCGAGACGGTCGATCCGGACCCCGGCGAGGACCTCGAGGGGGAGGTGGAATAATGGGGTACCGAGACGTCGCGAAGGTCGGCCTCGGCGGTCCCGTCGGTTCCGGGAAGACGGCCTTGGTCAAGCGACTCGTGCCGGAACTCGTCGAGCGCGACTACGAGGTCGGCGTCATCGCCAACGACATCATGACCCAGGAGGACGCCGACGTCTTCCGGGAGTCGTTTGCCGATCTGCTGCCCGCGGACCTCGTCGAAGGCGTCGAAACGGGCGCCTGTCCGCACACCGGTATCCGCGAGGACCCGTCGATGAACCTCGCCGCCATCGACGAGTTCACCGAGCGCCATCCCGAACTGGACGTCGTCCTGATCGAGAGCGGCGGCGACAACCTCGCCGCGACGTTCAACCCCGAACTGGCCGACTACTTCCTGTTCGTCATCTCGGTCGCCGAGGGCGAGGACATCCCGCGCAAGCGAGGGCCCGGCGTCACGCAGGCCGATTTGCTGGTCGTCAACAAAACTGATCTCGCGCCCCACGTCGACGCCGATCTGGACGTGATCGAAGCGGACGCCAGCGAGGTGCGCGGCGACGACCCCTTCGTCTTCACCAACTGCAAGGACGCCGAGGGGGTCGACGCGGTGCTCGAGCACGTCGAGCGGGAGGTGCTGTTCGCGTGAGCGCGGGGCGCTCTTCGATGCCGGACGAGGGGACGTCCCTGCCGCCGGCTTTCGAGGGCTACGCCGACGAGTCGCTCGCGCAGGCACCGGCCGGCGGCCCGGGGAAGAACGGGCTGCTCGAGGCGGCGTTCGCCCGGCGGGACGACGGTCCGACTCGGCTGATCCGCGATCGCGTGAAGGTCCCCTACCACCTGACGGGCACCCTCGAGACCGATCCGGCGCCGGGGCTGACGACCCTCCTCGCGCAGGAACCCACCGGCGGCGTGGCACAGGGCGACCGCCACCGGCTGTGGATCGAAACCCGCGAGGGGGCTCGCGCGCACGTGACGACACAGAGCGCGACGAAGGTTCACAGCATGGACGCCAACTACGCCCACCTCGATGCCTCGCTCCGAGCGGAATCGGGGAGTTACCTCGAGTACGTGCCGGGTCCGACGATCGTCAACGAGGACGCGCGGTGTCTCCAGACGATCGACGTCGCCCTCGCCGACGACGCCTGCGTCGTCGTCGCGGACGTGCTGGTCCCGGACGGGTTGACCGACCACGAGCCGTTCGGGTTCGACCACTACCACGCGCGCGTCGAGGCCGAACGCGACGGTCGACTGGTCTGTGCTGACGCCGTCGATCTCCGGCCGAGCGAGCGCGAGCCGCGCGATCCGGCCAGCGTCGGCGAGTACGGCGTCGTCGGCTCGCTGTACGTCTTCGCGCCCGCCTCGAGCGACGAGATCGCGGGGGCGACCGCTGCCGCTCCGGAGACCGACCCGGAACCGGCCACCCTCGAGTCGCTGATCGAGGGCATCCACGAGCGGCTCTCGGACCGCGACGGCGTCGAAGCGGGCGTCTCCACACTTCCGCATGAGGCCGGCGCGATCGTTCGCATTCTCGGCGACCGCGAGGCCGACGTGACCGAGACGCTGCGGGCCGCATGGGACGAAACCAGACGGCGGCTACTGGGGGTCGGCGCACCTGCCGACCGGCGGTACTGATGGAGCGCATCGACGGCGTCGTCGGCAACGTCCACGCCGACGACGAACTGGCCGCGTTACGTGCGGAGCACGACGAGCGCGGGACCCTCGAGCGCGTCGTCATCGACGCGGACGAGCGGCGGCGCTCGCGGTTCCGCGCGACGACCGACGCCGGGACGGACGTCGGCGTTATCGTCGACACGGCCGCGGTCTCGGCCGGCGACGTGCTGCTGGTCGAGGACGATCGGATGATCGTCGTCGCCTTCGAACCGCGGGACGTGCTGGCCGTCTCGCTGCCCGACGCGACCGACGAGGCGCTCGAGGCCGCGGTCGAACTCGGCCACCGCATCGGCAACCAGCACTGGGATCTGGCGGTCGAAGGCGGGACGGTCTATGTTCCGCTCGAGGCCGACCGCCACATCGTCGAGCGCGTCGTCGCCGACGTCGTCCCGGGCTCGGAGGTGTGGGAGACGACCGTCGAGGCGGACCTGTTCGTGACGGATATCGACGACGCCGGCGCTCGCGGCGTCGATCACGGCCACGAGGGGGATCACGACCACGGCCACACCCACGAACACGGCGGGCATACTCACGGGCATGACGGACAGGGTCACGACTCCGCCGAACACGGCAATGGTCACTCTCACGAATACGACCATGACCACTGAACGGAACACGGAGCCGGAGTCTCCGGAACCGAACGCGGACTCGGACCGGACACCGGATTCGAGTGCAGATGCGAGCGCGTTCCTATCCGCACTTCGGCTCTCGGACTCGTTCCTGCCGGTCGGCGGATACACGGCCTCCTACGGCCTCGAGCAGTACATAAACGAAGACCGGATCGAAGACGGCGACGATCTGCGGGAGTTGATCGCGGCCTACCTCCGACGCGTGGTCGGCCCCTGCGAGACCGTGGCGCTGGCCAACGCCCACGCAGCGAGCGCGGCAGGGGACGTCGAGGCGCTGCTGGCGGTCGACGAACGCCTTCACGCGGTAACCATGCCTCGCGAGTTCCGCGAGAGTTCGACGAAAGCCGGGGCGAAGCTCTGCGAGCTACTGGCCGAGACCGATACCAAGGACGGCGCCGAGGGTTCTGACGAAACCGAGTCCGACGTATCCGACCTCGAGTCGGCCGTCGCCGATGCCGTCGCGGCCGACGAGACCCCGGGCCACTACCCGGTCGCCTTCGGCGTCGTCGCGCAGGCGCGGGGGCTCTCGCGACGCGAGGCCTGCCTGGCCCACGCCCACGCGTTCGTGACAGGGTTGCTGGGCGCGGCCCAACGGCTCGGCCGGTTCGGTCACACGGAGATCCAGTCGGTGCTCGCGGCCCTCGAGCCCGTGATCGCCGCGGTCTGCGAGCGCCACGTCGACGACGAGCCGGAAGCGATGGTTTCGTTCGCGCCGCTGGCCGAGATCATGGGGATGTGCCACGAGCGCGCGGGGCGGCGGCTGTTCATGAGCTGAGTGGCCGCTCCAGCATGGACTCTCGAGGGGTTATAAACTGCCGGACGGCTGAGGGAACGTCCTATTCGCGTTCGCCGTTTACTTCGGCCCCCGATAGCATGAAGATAGCATACATCAGCGCGTCGAACCCGATCAGTTCGATCGGCGGCGCGGCGAACACGGTTGACAAGTGGATCGACGAACTTCGCCAACGGGGCGTCGATATCGACGTCATTTGCCACGGCGAATCGGACGCCTCGCGCGTCGAGGACGGGATCGAGATCACGGAACTGTCCGGCTTCGAGCCGCGCGACGAAATCGCGGCACGGCTAACGGACGGGGAGTACGACGTCGCGCTCGTACAAGACCTCTGGGCCGATATCGCGCTCGAGGCGGCCGCGGAGCACGGTGTCCCGACCGTTCTCTCGCTGACGACGACCCACGCGACGGAGGAAGTCGTCGCCGACCTCTCGCCGACGCGGTTCGTCGCGAACTCGCGGTACACCCAGCAGTGGATCACGAGCGTCTGGGGGCGCGACTCGACGCTCGTCTACCCGCACATCGACTTCGATTTTTACACCGCGCCGGAGGGACCGTCGGATCGGATCTCAATGATCAATCCGATCGACATGAAGGGCGGGCACACCTTCCGAGCGGTCGCCGAGCGGTTCCCCGACCGGGAGTTCCTGGCGAAGGGTGGCTGGTACAGTTTCCGAAACGACGACTTCAGCTGGGACGTCGAGGCGCTGCACCTCCAGGGCAGCACGTTCCACGGCGCCCCGTCCGACGTTCCCGAGGCGGAGATCCTGGAGCGTGGCCCGACCGACGTGGCGTTCGACGACCTCGAGAACGTCGCGTTCACGAGCGAGCCGGGGATTCTGGAGGTCTACGCGAAGACGGGCGTGCTGCTGGTCCCGTCTGTCTGGGCGGAGGCGTTCGGCCGCGTCGTTCTCGAGGCGATGTGGAACGGCATTCCAGTCGTCGCGAGCCACCGCGGCGGGCTACCGGAGGCCTGCAGCGGCGCGGGCCTGCTCGTCGACGAGTACACCGATCCGGACGCCTGGGCCGAAGCGATCGAAAAACTCGACGATCCGGACGTCTACGAGGGGTTCGCGGAGCGAGGGCGCGAGCGCGCCGAGGCGTACAGAGACCGGCTCCCCGAACAGATCGACGCGCTGGAAACCGTGCTGGCGGAGACAGCGGCTGAGGGGTAACGAGAGAAACGACCCGAACTCGAGTCTGGACTCAGTTTCGGTTGGGACGCGGCGCGTTCTCGTATTTGACCATCTTCTCGGATTTATCGGAAATCGTTCCGTAAATCCGCTCGAGCGTCGCCTCGGCCTGCAGCAGGTTGTGTCGCTCGAGGAACGCCCGGCCCTCGTCGGTCAGGCCGTAGAACTTCCAGGGATAGCCCTGCCGGCGCTCGTCGTCGGGCAGCGCGACCGCCTCGACGATCCCGGCGTCGATCAGCTTCTGGACGTGTTTGTAGACGGTCGCGTCGCTGACGCTGGGATTCAGCTCCTCGAGTTCATACATCGAGGGCAGCCCCTCGGGGTGTTGAAGGATGTTGGCGACGATCGCGAACCGGGTCTCCTGGGTGACGAAGTGGAGGAGTTCGCGCCCCGCTGCCCCGTCGGCCGCGCCCACGTCGGTACTCATGCAAGGCCCTACGGACCCCTCCGCAAAGTAGTTTACTCTGGAGTAAACTACTCTGGAGTGTTTTCCCACGGGTGCTCTCAAGGGGCCAGTCGCGTTTCGGAAACGGAAACCGTGGAGCAAACCCTATTGTCGTCTCCTTTGAACCGTGGGGTATGACCGACGAGTCGCCGCCCGTTCCCGAGGCAGTGCTCACGAGCGCGACGGAGCGCCTCGAGGTCGAGGAGCGCTCGCTCGCGGACAACGAGGAACTGCTCCGCGCGCTGAGCGATCTGACGCCGATCTACGAGACCGAGCGCTCGTATTTCGTCCTCGGGAACTACGATCCCGGACCGATGGGCCGGCTGGATCTCGTCGTCAACCGCCTCAACCGGCGCGACGACGCCTACGCGTTTCTTATGAGCGACGTCCGCGGCGACTGGGAGAACGGCATCGCGAAGTTCTGCCTGCTCGCGGACCTCGTGAGCCACGTCGTTGGCGTCGCCGAGAACGAGCCCAGCGGCTTCCTCGTCGAACAGGGGCTGCTCGCGGGCACCGAGGAGTACTTCGAGAAAACCCACGTGCTCAAGCGCGAGTACCCCGAGGCACACCACCCCTACGGCTGGATGGAGGACGGCGTCTTCGAGCTGTTCGAATCCGAGGGGCGGCTGTACGAGTGGCGGACCGGGGACGAACTGCACGAGGCCGTCGCGGAGATTCCGTGAACCCGAGATGGCATCGTCCTCCCAGTCACAGCCTCAGCTGTGGCCCGACACCGGCACCGGTTCGTACGGTTCCTCGAGGTAGGCGATATCGGATGCGGAGAGATCGATCTCGAGCGCTTCGACGGCCTGCTCTAGGTGTTCGACGCTTGTCGTCCCGACGATGGGGGCGTCGACCCAGTCCTTGTGGAGCAGCCACGCGAGGCTGATCTGGGCCATCGTCGCGCCCTTGTCGGCGGCGATTTCGGCGACGCGCTCGTTGATCTCCCGGCCGCCGCCCTCGCGGTAGGGGTGATCGTACAGGTGCTCCTCGTTCTCGCCGCGGGTCGTCGCGTCGATCTCCTCGTGGGGTCGGGTGAGGTAGCCCCGCGCCAGCGGCGACCACGGGACGACGCCGACGTCTTCCGTCTTGCAGAGGGGCAGCATCTCTCGCTCTTCCTCGCGGTAGACGAGGTTGTAGTGGTTCTGCATCGTGACGAACCGCTCGAGGCCCAGCCGATCGCTCGTCTGGAGCGACTCGGCGAACTGGTGGGCCCACATCGAGGAGGCGCCGAGATAGCGAACGTGACCCCGGCGGACGGCGTCGTCCAGCGCCCGCATCGTCGTCTCGATCGGCGTGTCGTCGTCCCAGCGATGGATCTGGTAGAGGTCGATCGTGTCCATCCCCAGGCGTTCGCGGCTCGCTTCCAGTTCCTGCTCGATCGCCTTCCGGGAGAGGCCGCCCGAGTTCGGATCGTCCTCGCGCATCTGGAAGTAGCCCTTCGTCGCGACGACCGACTCCTCCCGGTAGCCCTCGAGGGCCTCGCCGAGGATTCGCTCGGACTCGCCCTTCGAGTACATATTCGCCGTGTCGAAGAAGTTGATCCCGAGGTCGATCGCCCGATCGATGATTTCCGTGCTCTCCTCGTCGTCTAAGACCCACTCGCGCCAGTCGCTCGAGCCGAAGCTCATACAGCCCAGACAGAGGCGACTGACTTCCATGCCGGTCGAACCGAGCGTCGTGTACTCCATACCGGGCGAACGGCCGCCGGCGAAAAAACAGTACGTACCGGGGCAATTGACGGTCGCCGGGACGACCATCACGGCGGGCCACAGGTTAGATTCACGTTATTTTAGTGCGATCGTCTCGCGGATCAAGCGCGTGTTCAGTCGCTCCGACTGAACCGGACGCCACCATCGCCGTTTCCGTTCGGTTTCATCGTTTTTTCGTCGGACGTCACGGCCAATAGCCGGGTTGCCGCGCGAATCGGAACCGGATTCGGAACCGCGCCGAGAGCCGGAGCCGTGGCGACAGACGGTCAGAGCGAGTCCGTGTTCAGCCGCTCGATACCGGCCCTGACCGCGAGACAGCCGCCGACCGCGACGAGACAGTAGGTCGCCAGCGACAGCCACGTCGTCGCCGTGGCGCTGCCGATGGCGAACTTGGCGACGGTGTTGGCCGGGTGCTCGGGGAGCAACGTGGCCAGCACCAGCGCGCCGACGATCCCGCCGGAGTAGGCGAGTTGGGCCTGTCGCCTGTCGGGGGCGACGAGCGCGACGCCCGCCCCGGCCGCGGTGACGGCGAGCGCCAACGCCGCGACCAGAACGATCAGCGCCGCCGGCGCGGCGATCACCGTCCCGTTGAACGCGAGAAGAAGCAGCCAGGCGACCGCCTGTAGCGGCGCCAGCGCGGCGATCGTCAGAAGCTTCGCGTCGGCCACGTCCACGAGCGAGAGCGGACTGACTCGGAGCAGCTCCAGCGTCCCGCGGGATCGCTCCTCGATCAGCGAGTCGACGACGATCGAGCCGCTGATGAACACCGGCAGGAACAGCAACAGCGGGACGAGGATCGTGTAGGTGAACTCGAGGTACGGGCTCGCGCCAACCTCGTCGGGGACGTCGAGCGGCGGCGCCTCCAGGGCGTCGGCGTTGGCGAGTCGCTCCTCGTGCTCGAGGGTCTCGAGGAGCTCCTGGAGCTGGACGATCAGCAGCGTCGTCTCCAGCCCCCCGTCGGGAACGGTCGCGTCGACGACCAGTCGCCCGTCTGTGTCCCTGGTCACCTCGAGGACGGCCGCGACCTGCCCCTCGTCGAAGGCCGCGAACGCGTCGGCTCTGGACTCGGCGGCCGTCGGCTCGAGGCCGTCCTGTTCGGTGGCGAGCTGGCTGAGCCGTTCGATATCGGCTTCGTCGGCACCGGTGATCGCGACCCGATTGTCGTAGTCGTCGACGGAGCCCGGATCGTACAGCGAGACGAGCCCGACGACCAGAAACGAGGAGAAGGCCGCGATGACCAGCTGGATCGCCAGCGCGAGGACGATCGTCTTCTCGGAGCGCAGCGACCCGAGTTCGCGGCGGGCCACGGCCCAGCGCGGGCCGAACGGCAGGGATAACCGGGAGTCGCCGCCGTCGGCCGGTTCAGGCGGGTTCGGTCCGCGTCGGACCGGCGTTGAGTCGTCGCTCGAGCGATCACGCGACAAGGGCGATCACCCCCACGTTGTAGATCGCGTGAACGAGTGTCGCCAGAACGACGGTGAGCGCGTAGTCGATCCGACTGCGACTCGCGCCGATCGCCGAGATCACGGCCGTCACGACGTGCAAGACCAGCGGCGCGAGGAAGACCGCCGCGGCCAGCAGCGGATCGCCCGAGAGCTCGGGACCGAAGGCGGCGGCGCCGACGGTCAACTCGGGGAGGCCGACGAACTGGACGATGTGTGTGACCTTCTCGCCGAGGAAGAAGCCGGCGCCGGAGCAGACGCCGAGGACGGCGGCGACGCGAAGGGAGGCCTCGAACCGCGAGCGGACGAAGCCGGCATAGACGTGGACGCTCTTGGCGACCTCCTCGATAGCCGCCGCGAGGACGACGATGAGCGGCACGGCGAGTTGCTCTGGGACGGCGAACAGCAGGGCCACAGCGAGCAACTGGCCGGCGAAGACGAAGGGGATGAACAGGATCGTCAGGATGGCCACGCTCCGATAGCTATGGAGGCGGCTCGCGATCGCGTCGAGCACCTTCGCCGGGAGCGCCTTCTGGGCAAACATGTCCTCCTCGCGGTAGACGCCGATCCCGAGCAGGAAACAGACCGCGGCGCTGCAGTAGAACGGCCCGGTCGAGAAGACGTACTCACCGAGGGAGACCGACTCGCCCTGCAGATCCGTCACGATCAGCGTCAGCGGCGAGATCAGCGCGATCGGGTTTACGTCGGTGAACACCGCCGGAATGAACGTGTACGTCGTGAGGAAGACGCTGATCGTGACCGTCACGAACGTCAGCTCCTTGTACGAGCGGGCGAGCATCGCGCCGGCGAACGTCGCCGCGAGAAACAGCAGCGCGATCGGGATCGCCGCGGCGACCGAGAGGAGGCCACCCCGGACCGCGACGGTGATCCCGACCGCGATGGCGACCAGCCCCAGCAGATACGGTAGCGTCTTCCCCGCGACGATCTCGCGCCTCGAGGCCGGCGAGACGAGCAGCAGTTCGCCGCGTCGCTTGACCCGCTCGTCCATGATCGTGCTCCCGTAGGCCTGGATGACGAAGTTCATCGGGACGACAAACAGGAACGCGAGCAGCAGCGACTGGAAGGGAAACGGCGGTGAGATCGATCCTGGCGGCCCGACAGTTCCGTCGACTGCGCCGCCGGCGCCGCCGATGTTCGGCACCTGCAGTCGGCCGTCTCCGTCATCGGTAGCCCCGTCGTTCCGATCGGTCCCGTCGGTGCTTCCACTGGTGGCGTCGCCGGATCCGTCGTCGCTCGAGCCCTCGCCACCGGTTCCGTCAGCCGTCGAGTCGTCGCCGGTTCCGTTCTCGGCCGGACCGGTTCCGGTCCCGCCGTCAGAATCGCCGTTCGACGGTCCACCACGTTCGCCCTGTTCGCTCGTCCGGTCGAAATTGCGCTCCTGGTAGTCGAGTTCGACGTGGACCGGGTAGGCCGCCGTCTCGTTGGCCTCTTGGCGGAAGCGCTCCTCGTTGTACGCGTCGATCGCCTCGACGAACGCGTCGTGGGCGGCCTCTCCGTGGGGTCCGTAGCGGGCGAGCTCGCCGTTTCGCGTCACCACCACGTCGGCGTTGGCCTCGTCGCCGCTCTCGACCACGAGTTCGTCGAGTGGCATCGGTCTGAACGCCTCGCTCTCGACGGCGACGTCGTGGTACTTGCTGTCCTCGTCGACCGCGACGACGTAGATTTCGTCCTCAAGGCCGACCCCTTCGCCGGCGGCCGAAACGCCCACGAGGCCGACGACGAGCGCCAGCGCCGCCAGCACGAGCACCGTCTTCCGATCGACGGTGCCCGCGCTCCGGGAGACCTCCCAGCGGGAGATCCGAGCCGTCCTCGCCAGTGCGCCGCGGAGTCGGCGACGCCGCGACCGACGGTCCGGATTCTGGTCGGTCTCGTCGCTCACGTCTCCGCCTCCGCCGCGTCCTCGGTCGGCTCACCCTCGTCCGTTCGCTCCGCGGCGTCCATTTCGGTTCGCCGGTCGGGGCGGCCGCTCGCGAGACCGTCGCCATCCTCGGCCGGTTCGCTGGCGACCTCGAGGAAAATCTCTTCCAGGCTGGGCGTCTTCGTCTGGATATCGGTCACGCGACCGCCCTCGCCCTCGACGGTCTCGCGGACGGCCTCGACGGCGGCCATATCGCCGACGACGTGGCAGAACTCGGTCGCCGTGTCGCCGTCGCGACGGTCGTCGACCGGTTCGCCCACAGCGGGGTCGCCGCCGGCGTCAACGGTCGCGTAGACGCGGTACTCCGTGCCGCCGTAGGCGTCGCGGATCTCGTCGACGGTCCCGCGGGCGACGATCCGCCCGTCGTTCATGATGACGATCCGGTCGCAGACGCTCTCGACGTGAAAGAGGTTGTGCGCGCTGAAGATGATCGTCTTCCCCTCATCGCTCAGCTCGCGCGTGAACTCGATGATGTAGTTCGTCGTGAGGGGGTCGAGCCCCGATGCGGGTTCGTCGAAGATGAGCACGTCGGGATCGTTGACCAGCGCCCGCGCGATCGCGACCTTCCGTTTCATCCCCTTCGACATGTTGCCGAGGCGTCGATCCCGGTGTTCCAGATCGAGGCGCTCGAGCGTGCGATCGATCCGTTCGCGGGCGGCCTCGGCGGGGACGTCATAGAGGTCCGCGAAGAACTCGAGGTAGCCGTTCGCGGTCATCTCCTCGTAGAGGGGAGACTCCTCGGGGAGAAAGCCGAGTCGGCGCTGCATCGCGGGTTCGCCGGGGATGTGGCCGGCGACGGCGGCGGCGCCGGCGGTCGGTTCGATGAGCCCGGCGAGCATCTTCAGCGTCGTCGTCTTGCCCGCGCCGTTGGGGCCGACGACGCCGAACACCTCGCCGCGCTCGACTGAAAAAGAGCTGCCTTCGACGGCCGTGAAGCCGCCGTACTCTTTGCGGAGGGAGTCGACTTCGAGTATCGCCATTCGTTACCCGAGGGAGGGAGCCACCCCAGTAAAGTCTAGTGGCCCCTGAAGGTCCCGGGCAAACCCCATTGCCGAGGCCGCCGTACCGTCGCGTACGATGACTCGTCTCCGGCGGACGCGAACACCCGACGGTCGGCGACTCGAGGTCTCGCACGTCGTCGACGCACCCCCGGCCGAGGCGTGGGACCTGCTCGTGGATACCGCCCGCTGGCCGGAGTGGTCGCCTCTCGTGACCGGCGTCGAGGCGACCGAGCGACGGCTCCGACTCGACACGAGCGGTCGCGTTCGGATCCCCGGCGCGTGGGTCCCGTTTCGCATCACGGCGTACGTCCCCGCGGAACGGCGCTGGAGCTGGCGCGTTCTCAAACTGCCGGGTGCCGACCACCGCGTCGACGACCTCGGCGCGAACCGCTGTCGGATCGCCTTCGAACTTCCCCCGACTGCGACCGGCTACGCGCCCGTCTGTCTGCGCGCACTCGAGCGACTCGAGGAATTGCTCGAGGAGCGCGTCGCCGAATCGAACGAGGAGTGACCAATCGGTAGAGGTCGAGTCGGTGACGGAGCGGGATTGGATCTCACCGATAGCCGCCGCGAATCGCGTGCCGAATTGTAAGCGGCGTACCGCTCCTATCCCGGTCCGAAGGCCGCGATATCGGCGCCCACCGTCGCCAGCGCGTCGGCGGGGTTCGGGTCGCTGTCGGCCAGGTGCGTGTACCGGTGTTCCGGAACGCTCGCCAGCGCCGCCGCGACGGCCTCGCTGTACCCCTCGACGCCCGGTTCCGTCGGGTCGTCGCCACCCCAGACGTCTCGGATGACCGTCATCGAATCGATGCGCACTTCCACTCTGCGCGGCTCGTAGCGAGCCAACAGTTCGGAGAGCCCGAGTTGGAGAGCGACGTATTCGGCGGTGTTGTTCCCCGTCCGGGAGCCGACGGGGCGGCCGAGACGGGCGAGTTGGTCCTCCGTAGCGTCCATGATGACGGCGCCCGCACCTGCGGGTCCGGGATTGCCGCGGGAACTGCCGTCGACGTAGAGGACGAACGCGTCGCTCGTCGACTCGGGGACGGGTGGCCGGGTGAGTCCCGACTCTAGCAGGCTTTCGAGCGCAGAACGTAGCTCGTCCGGGGAGGTCTCGGGGTCGAAGAGACCGCCGTAGCCGGGGACGGCGTCGTCGATGACGTCGGTGGCGGCCGCCACCTCGTAGCCGACGCCCGCGAGTACCTCGTCGACGAGCGCGGCGAGCGGCGAGAGGTGTTCGGCCGGGAGGGGGTCGTCGGTCACGCTACTTCCGCCTCCGTGGTTCGGGCGCGGATCCTCACGCCCTCACTCCCGGTCGGTCTCGTCGGCTGGTCGCACCACTGCATATCGGTCCTCAGTGATCGAGCGGGATAATCTCTTCAGGTGGCACCGGCAGTGGAGTGCACTCGCCGAAGCTACTAACGTCGTGTTAGCTGGTTCGAACCCGAACTGCTAAAGCGGTCCGCGCCGAAAGTCGACGCGAATGTCTTCGCCCCAAACCCAACCCCGCGACGAGACGCCCGAGACCGACGGTCCCAATGCCTGCCCGGTCATCGAATCGCTCGAACAGATCGGCTCCCAGTGGCGGCTCGCGGTCCTCCACGAACTGCTCTCCGGCGAACAGCGGTTCAACGAACTCAAGCGCTCGACCGGCGCGAACGCCCGCACCCTCTCGCGCGTGCTCGACGACTTAGGCGAGATGGGGTTCGTCGAACGCCGTCTCGAGGAGGATGCCCCGATCGCGACCTACTACAGCCTGACCGCCAAGGGCGAGTCCCTGGAACCGGTCTTCGACGAGATCGAGTGCTGGGCCGGCTCGTGGCTCGAGGAGTGCGAGGACTAAGATAGCGTTTCGAGCAAGAACGTCACTTTTGCCGACCGGTCAACGGCCGGCTAGCCTACCGATCGAGCGAGTTGTGTCCCTGAACAGTGCGGACCGCTCCGCACGCGAGTGGAGTCAGTACCGATTCGGTAGCGATCGTGTTCTCAGCGGGTGCGACTCGAGTGTGCTCGCAGCAAACCCCCACCTCCGACAGGTTTTACCGGTCGGTAAACGAATGGCAGGTATGGTCTCACCCGAGTCCCACGGAACGCCAGATGGCCCGATTTCCGGGGAAGTCGTCCGCCACGGGACGGGCGTGAATTCGAACCGCGCGTTCCCGACGAACAGCTATCCGTCCAACCTCGATCCGTTCGTGTTGTTCGAGCGGTTCTACATCGACCCCGACGAGGGGTTCCCGATGCACCCCCACCGCGGGTTCGAGATCGTCTCGTATATGATCGACGGCGGGATGGCACACGAGGATTCGCTTGGCGTCGCGAACACCGCATACGAGAACGACGCCATGCGTATCACGGCCGGCGGCGGCATCCGTCACTCCGAGTTCCCCGCGGACGGGCAGGGCTGTAGCGGACTCCAGCTCTGGGTGAATCTGCCTCAAGCCGAGAAGGATGTCGAACCGGACTACGTCGACGCGACGGCCGACGAACTCCCGACGTCCGTCGAGGACGGAACGACGATCACGACGGTCATCGGCGAGGGCTCGCCGATCGACCTCCGCACGCCGATGGAATATTTGGATGTCTCCGTCGCCGACGCGTGGACGTGGACCGTCCCCGACGGGTGGTCGGGATTCCTCTACGGCGTCGCCGGCGAGGGAACGGTCGACGGGGCGGCGTTCACCGAGGGCGATGTGCTCCCGGTCACCGACGCGCGGAGCGTCGACCTCCGGAGCGACGGGACGCTTCGCGTCGTCGCCGTTTCGGGGCGACCCCACGGCGAAGCGATCCGGCAGCGCGGTCCGTTCGTCCTCTAAGCAGTGACGAGCCCGCGTCGATCGCGTTTTACCAGATGGTAAAATACTTCTATGCGTGACCGTTCTCTTCGCGTATGGCAGACGTAGCTATCGTCGGCGGCGGCCCCGCCGGCCTGAGCGCCGCACTGTACGCAGCGAAGAACGACCTCGAGACGATCGCCTTCGACACGGACGAGTCGTGGATGCACAAGGCGCACCTCTTCAACTACCCCGCGGTTCGCAGCATCAGCGGCGACGAATTCCTCCAGATTTCCCGCGGACAGGCCCGCGACCGCGGCGCGACGCTGCACGAGGAGGAAGTGACCGACGTCGAGGAGACCGACGACGGATTCGTCGTGCGGACCGAGGAAGACGAGTACTCCGCGGCGTACGTCGTCCTCGCGACCGGCGGCGACCGGAGCCTCGCCGAGGACCTCGGCTGCGAGTTCACCGACGAAGAGGTTGTCGACGTGAACGTCGATATGGAAACGACCGTCGAGAACGTGTACGCGACCGGCGCGATGGGTCGCGCGGAGAAGTGGCAAGCGGTCATCGCGGCCGGCGACGGCGCCGCCGCCGTCCTCGATATCCTCTCGAAGGAGAAGGGCGAGTACTACCACGACTTCGATATGCCGTCCGACGTGCCGGAACTGTAAGCCGGCACCACGACGACCGATCTCGAGACGCCGATTTTTCGACGCCCGACACCAGCAGCGCCATCAGTAGTTGTTGATCTGACTTTTCCCTCAACGTTGTCCTCGAGATTCGTGTTTAGTATCGGTTACGCACGTAACAATCTCAGCAGTACGTTTATGTGTGGATTCCACGAACTGTTCATATGGAATATATCTCTGGGTCCCGCCGTCATCTTCTTGCGACACTGGGAATCGCCGGCGTAGCTGGGTGTGCCGGGAAACTCCCGTTCAATTCTGAAACAGGAATCCAAGTTGGGAACATCGAGATCAAGAACTTGCAGAGGGACCCTGTAGCACTCACACTCCGACTTGACCGAGACGGAACGACGGTGTATCAGAACACGATCGAATTAGACGGGTACAGCGATGACGGATCTAACCAGGGTGCTTACGAACTCATTGAGCAATCCTGGCCGTCTGAGCCCGCACAATACACGATTTTATTCACCGCCCAGGGGACGGAACGGATAGAGCAGTTCTCTCTGCCTGAGGATTATGACGATCAGCAGAGCGAACCCAGTGATTGTATCAATATTTCTCTGCTATGCGAAGAGGAAGTTACAGACATTCTTTTCAGAGACGATAATCCCTCGTGGGGGAATTGCTAACAGAATCAAAATATTCGCACACGTACTTACCGAACCGTCTACCTCAGTTTCATCTGATTTCTGAATACAGAAATCGCGCTACCAACTACCGCTATGACTCGAGGTACAGCGAGTCGAGGATGAACTCGCGGATGGCCCGGCGCGCTTCTTCGGGCGCGTCCTCGTGCCCAAGCGAGAGCCGCCGTTCTCGCGCCGCGTGAATGCTGTCGGTGATGTGCTGTCCCATCAGTTCTGCGTCCACCTCACGGAACACGCCCTGCTCGATGCCGTCTTCGATGACCGTCACGATACTCCCGCGGAGCCGGGCGTAGTGCTCGTTGAACAGCTCCCGGTGTTCCTCGTCGTTCTGGGCGTGGGCGTACAGTTCGTGGTACACCTTCATCCGGTCCCAGTGGGTGAAGTCATCGAACTCCGGCCCGAACAGACAGCGGTCGATCCGCGTCTCGAGTTCCGACCGCGGATCCGTGTCGGCGTCGACCTCGACGCTCCCCTCGTACTGGTCGATGACGTACTCGAGAAACGACGACAGGAGGTCGTACTTCCCATCGTAGTGGTAGTGGATAACCTGCCGCGAGAGGTCCATCTCCTCGCCGATATCGCGGACTCGCAGGTCCGAGTAGCCGTGCTCGTTCAGCGCCCGAAAAGTGGCTTCCATGATCACGTCTCGGGTGTCTCGAGGCTCGACCTGCTCGTCCGAATCGCTCATGTCGTCAATCGTAGCGAGGGAGCCATAAATCGGTTTCTCCATCCGCGAGCGGCGCGATTCGGCGGCTCGAGGCGTTCGACGCCCGTCAGTCGCTCGGTCTCGCTCGCCCTCGCAGCCGAATCGATGCACGAACGTGTATATGGAAACCCCTTTACTCCCCGACTTCCACCACTGACGTGAATGAGTCTTGCCGATTCGGACCGCGAACTCGTCGTCGAGGAACTGGACCGGGAGCCCACCCCGGCCGAGGCGGCGCTGTTCGAGAACCTCTGGAGCGAACACTGCGCGTACCGCTCCTCGCGACCCCTTCTCTCCGCGTTCGACAGCGAGGGCGAGCAGGTCGTCGTCGGGCCGGGCGACGACGCGGCGGTCGTCGCACTCGATGATGAGACCTACATCACGATGGGTATCGAGAGCCACAACCACCCCTCCTACGTCGACCCGTTCGACGGCGCCGCAACGGGCGTCGGCGGGATCGTCCGGGACACGCTCTCGATGGGTGCTTACCCGATCGCGCTGGCGGACTCGCTGTACTTCGGCGAGTTCGACGCCGATCACTCTCGGTACCTCCTCGAGGGCGTCGTCGAGGGGATCAGCCACTACGGGAACTGCATCGGCGTGCCCACGGTCGCGGGCAGCGCCGACTTCCACCCCGACTACGAGGGGAACCCGCTCGTGAACGTCGCCTGCGTTGGCTTGACGAACGAGGAGCGACTCGTCACCGCCAAAGCGCAGGAGCCGGGCAACAAACTCGTCCTCGTCGGGAACGGCACCGGTCGCGACGGCCTCGGCGGCGCCTCCTTCGCCAGCGAGGACCTCGCGGAGGACGCCGAGACCGAGGACCGACCCGCCGTGCAGGTCGGTGACCCCTACACCGAGAAACTGCTCATCGAGGCCAACGAGCAACTCGTCGACGAAGGCCTGATCGAGTCCGCCCGAGACCTCGGCGCCGCCGGTCTCGGCGGTGCCTCAAGCGAACTCGTCGCCAAGGGCAGCCTCGGCGCGGAGATCGAACTCGAGCGGGTCCACCAGCGCGAACCGAACATGAACGCCCTCGAGATCCTGCTCGCTGAGTCCCAGGAGCGGATGTGCTACGAGGTCGAGCCCGAGAACGTCGATCGCGTAGCGGAGATCGCCGAGCGGTTCGACCTCGGCTGTTCGGTCATCGGCGAGGTCACCGAGGGCAACTACACCTGCACCTTCGAGGGCGAGACCGTCGTCGACGTCGACGCTTACTTCCTCGGCGAGGGCGCGCCGATGAACGACCTCCCAAGCGAGGAGCCCGAACAGCCCGAAACCGACATCCCTGACGTCGACCTTGAGGAGGCCTTCGACGCCGTCGTCTCGAGTCCGAGCACCGCCTCGAAGCGGTGGGTCTACCGGCAGTACGATCACGAGGTCGGCGTCCGCACGAGCGTCGGACCGGGCGACGACGCGGCCATTATCGCGATTCGAGAGGCCGAGCAAGGGCTCGCGATTTCGTCGGGCGCCGCGCCGAACTGGACCGACACCGCACCCTACGAGGGCGCCCGCGCGGTGGCCCTCGAGAACGCGACGAACGTCGCGGCCAAGGGCGCGACGCCCCTGGCAGCCGTCGACTGCCTGAACGGCGGCAACCCCGAAAAGCCCGATGTCTACGGCGGATTTACGGGAATCGTCGACGGCCTCGCGGAGATGTGCGAGACGCTGTCGACGCCGGTCGTCGGCGGGAACGTCTCGCTGTACAACGACTCCGTGGCGGGGCCGATCCCGCCGACGCCGACGCTCGCGCTGGTCGGGACGAAAGACGGCTACGACGCGCCGCCGCTGTCGGTCACGGCCGACGCTGACGACGGCGCGACCCTCCTGCTCGTCGGCGACCTCGGCCTCGAGGGCGAGGCCCGCCTCGGCGGCTCCGAGTACCTTGCGCAGTTCGACGGCAGCGATCGGTTCCCCGCGCTCCCGGACGACCCCGCGGCCCTGATCGAGACGCTCGCCGCCGTGGCCGACGACGACGCCACCCGCGCGGTCCACGACGTCAGCCACGGCGGTCTCGCGGTCGCCCTCGCGGAGATGGTCTCCGACGACGCCGGCCTCGAGGTCTCGATTCCCGTCCCCGAATCGGCCGACGAGACGGTCGCCGCGGCGGCGCTGTTCCACGAACAGCCCGGGCGCACCCTGATCCAGACCGACTCGCCCGACGCGGCCCGCGAGGCGTTCGACGGCGTCGCGCCCGTCGTCGAACTCGGCTCGGTGACCGACGACGGTCGACTCGAGGTGACGGTCGGCGACCGAACGATCGCGACCGACGCGGCCGCGATCCGCGAGCGACGCGAGACGATCGAGCGCGAACTCGAGTAAGCCGGCCGTCTCGAGCCCGTCGGGTCAGGTCGGAGGTCGCTCCGTTCCTGCGGTCTGCCGGTATCTTGATATACTCCCGGTACAATTGCTTCCACGAATCGCTACCGGAGGATCCGTCAATGGCCACTGATACCCCGTCCGTCCTGATCGTCGAAGACGAGCCCGATCTCGCGAACCTCTACGCCGCGTGGCTCGGCGACACCTGCGACCTCGAGACGGCCTACGACGGCGAGGCCGCGCTCGACGCCATCGACGAGACGGTCGACATCGTCCTTCTCGACCGGCGGATGCCGGGACTGTCCGGCGATACGATCCTCACGACGATCCGCGACCGCGGGCTCGACTGCCGGGTCGCGATGGTCACGGCCGTCGAACCGGACTTCGACATCATCGAGATGGGCTTCGACGATTATCTGGTCAAACCCGTCTCGAAGGACGAGCTCCAACGGATCGTCGACCAGCTCACCCTCCGCGCGAGCTACGACGAACAACTGCAGGAGTTCTTCGCGCTCGCCTCGAAGAAGGCGCTGTTGGACGCCCAGAAGACCGACGCCGAGCTCAAATCCAGCCAGGAGTACGCGCGGCTCCGGGATCGACTCGCGGTGCTTCGCGTCCAGGTCAACGACACGATGGAGGAACTCCTCGAGCAGAACGGGTATCGACAGCTCTGTCAGGATATCACGCGGGATTCGATCCTCCAAGAATCGGACTGAGTACGCGTCTTCAGGAGTCGGACCGATCAGGCGTCGCGCTCGAGGGTCGTCACGTCCCGGACCTCGAGTCGCGTGCCGCCGTTCTTGCCGTTGTCGACCGACAGCACCCAGTCGTGGGCTTCGGCAATTGCCCGGACGAGGGCCAGCCCCAGCCCGTCGGTCGCGGCCCCGTCGTCGGTCTCGGTCGTCGGATCGAGGACCCGCTCGTGAGCGGCCGGCGGGATCTCGGCGGCGTCGTCGAGCAGGAAGAATCCGCGAGAACGCTCCCCGTTCTCGAAGCCGACGAGCCCCACCTGGATCGTCACCTCGCTGTCGGCGCGGGCCGCGGCGTCGTCGAACGCCGTCTCGAGGAGGTGGACGAACCGGTCGGCGTCGGCCCGCAGTGTCGCCGGCTCCTCGACGACGACCGAGTCGTAATCGAGTCGGGAGCGCTCCAGCGCCTCGTCGATCGCCGACTCGAGGGAAATCCGGCTGCGGGTGCCGACGGTCGAGGCATTGCGTGCGAACTCGCGGATGTCGTCGACGAGCCGTTCGGCCCGATCGAGCGTCGCCTCGACGGAATCCTCCGCGAGCGGGAACTCCCACTCCTCGTGAGTCTCACCGCCGGCGCCGGTACGGGCGGTGCCGTCGCTCTCGAGGGCGTCGGCGACGGTCGATAGCTGGGCTTTCAGATCGCTCGAGAGGACGTTCGCGACCGACTCGAGGCGTTCGGTCTGGCGCTCGAGTTCGGCGGTCCGCTCCCGGAGGACTTGCTCCTGGTCGGCCCGGTCGAGGGCCGCCCGAGTGTTCTCGACGAGCGTCGAGATGAGGTCGACGTCGGTCTCGTCGAACCGATGGGGCTCGAGCGACCCGGTCATGAGGACGCCGTGGGTGCCGATCGGCGCGATGATCTCCGACCGAATCGGCGTGTCCGGATTGTAGATGTCCTCGACCTCCCGGAGGTCGTCGAACCGCTCGATCTCGCCGGACTCGAAGACGTCCCAGACGAGCCCCTCGCCCGGATTGAAGCGAGGGAGGCCGCCGAACTCGTCGTGGGCCCCTGCGGTCCCGGCGACGGGTTCGAGATAGCCTTTCTCCTCTTCTAACAGCCAGACGCCGCTGATCGGTAGTTCGAGCAGGTCGCTCCCGGAGTGGACCGCGATCGCGCAGATCTCCTCGGGATCGTCGGACTCGAGCAGCCAACGGGTCACCTCGTGGAGCGACGTGACGACGCGCTCGTACTCGCGGCGGTCGGTGACGTCGCGGATCACGGCGGCGACGGTCGCGACGTCGTCTTCGATCGGGACGAAGCGGAACTCGCCGATCCGATCGACGCCGTCGGCGTCGGTAAACGGCACCTCGACGGTCCGCTCGACCGCGCTGCCGATGTCGATATCGGTGATCGCTCGTCCGATCTCGACGGCGTCCTCGGCGGTGATTCCCGCGCGGTCGATGAGCCGTTCGACGTGTTCGCCGACGAGTTCCGAACGGTCGATGCCGAGGGCCGTCTCGGTGGCGTCGTTGACGGTGACGATCTCTCGGGTCCGATCGAGGGTGACGACGGCGTCGTTGACGGCCTCGACGACGGCGGCGTGTTGGGCCAGAGTGGTCTCCTGGACCTTCCGGTCGGTGACGTCGCGCATGTAGACCGAGAGGCCGCTCTCGGAGGGGTAGGCCCGCGCCTCGAACCAGGTCTCGAGTTGCGCGTGGTAGATCTCGAAGGAGACGGAGACCTGTTCGTCCATCGCGCGGTGGAAGCCGTCGGGGAACTGCGTCTCGACGGTCTGGGGGAACTCGTCCCACATGACCCGTCCGATCAACTCCTCGCGGGAGCGTTTCAGTAGCGTCTCGGCGCGCTCGTTTACGTACGTGAAGCGAAAGTCCGTATCGAGCGCGAAGAAGGCGTCGGTCACTCGGTCGACGATCGGGACGGATCGCAGCGTCACGGCTGGTCACCCCCCGCGCCGGTCGGTGCCGGCGCGATGACATCCCCCACTGCGGGACGATCGACCCGCTTCCTCGTTGCGATCATCGACAGCCAGTTGTTCTCTTCCTTTGCGGACCGCATATTTCAGTGTCGTGGCCGAACAACGGCACATCACTCCCGCTCGTACAGCGAAACCGTCGTTCCGAGGCCGCGATCGACGGCCCGGTCGAAGACGAATTCGGCGGTCGCGGCGTCGAGAACCGCCGTCCCGACGCTCTCGAGGACGACGATCTCCGCCGCCGACTCGCGGCCGTCGGCGCCGGCCAGTACGTCCCCGAACGGGCGAACGCCGATCCCCTCGTGCCCGCGCAGGTCGCCCGTTTCGCGGGCTTCGTCGGGAACGTCGGCGAAGACGCGAGCCGCGCGGTCGATCGTCTCGTCGTCCAGTTCGCGCATCCCGGGCGTGTACGCGCCCACGGCGATCACGAGCGCTCCGTCGGCGAGGGCTCCGCCCGAGAAGACTGGCTCAGTGCTTGTCGTCGCCGTGATGACGACGTCGGCGTCCGTCACGGCCTCCCGCGGACTCTCGACCGGCGCCGCCGGGACGCCCAGTTCCGCCTCGAGGTCCCGGGCGCAGTCGATCCGGGAGTCGCTCGGCGAGGTGACCCGGATCGACTCGAGGCGGTCGACGCTGACCGCGGCGGCGATAGCTCGCGTCTGCCAGCGGGCCTGCGTGCCGGCGCCGATGACCGCCACCTCGAGTTCGCCGTCGACGGCGAGTTCGCGGGCGGCCAGCCCGCCGATGCAGCCCGTCCGGGCGCTGGTAACTCGCTTCCCGGCGAGATAGCCGACCGACTGGCCAGTCTCGGCGTTGATCACCTCGATCTGCGCCGTAACCGTCGGGAGTCCGCGCTCGGGGTTGTCCTCGACGACGGTCGCGAGCTTCGTCGCGGCGTAGTCGGCGCCGTGGACGTACGCTGGCATGCAGAGTCCGGTTCCGGCGGGATCGTCGGGGGCGTCCGGGTCGAGTCCCGTTCCGATCGGGTAGTGGGGTCGCTCGGGTCGCTCGAAGTCGCCCGCGCGTTGCTTCTCGAAGGCGTCGGCCACGACCGGCAGCAGTTCCTCGAGGTCGAGGACCGACGCGACGTCGTCGTCCGACAGCACACGAACCATAGTCGAGCATATGCGCTCGAGTACTTCAGTGTGGACGCGACGGCGGCCGCCATCGTCGGCCGCCGGCGACTCGCCTTTAGAAGAATTCGCCGAGGTAGACGTCGGTCTCGGGGAATAGCGCTGCGAGCGTCTCGAACGCCTCGGGCGCCGCCGAATCGCCGACCTCGAGTCGGCCCGTTCGCTCGAGATCCCGTACCGACCGGGTGCCGACGACGAGTTGGGAGAGCGCACCGATCTCGAGGCGGATGTCGACCGCGCCGGTGCCGTCGCCGACGCGCTCGCACGTCACGGTTTCGTCGGTCACCTCGAGGGCGAACGTCCCGTCGTTCCAGTCGACCAGCGGGTCCTCGACGGCGATCATCAGGCTAGCGTCGTGGTCGGGATAGGACAGCGCGGACAGCGTCTCCGCGACGTCGACGATGCGGACCATCGGGCCGTCCGAGACCGTCGTCTCGACCTCGTCGGGGTCACGGACGAGATCACGGATCGGGACGTCCGCGGGAAGGTCGAAGCGGACGCGCTGGACCTGCGACTCGTGTCTGTAGCAAAACGCCAGCAGCGAGAGCAGGGCCTCGCGGTCGGCAAAGACGAGTTCGGAGACGTCCATCCGCCGGTCGCCCTGTCCGCCCTCCATCGCGTAGACGAGATACCCCGCGACGTCGCCGTCGCGCTCATACGCGTAGACGAACGGATCGCGGTCGCTGCCGCCGAAGATGCGGTAGCGCCACCAGTCCGCGTCGCGCTCGAGGGCCAGCCCGTACCGGTTCGCGTGGGTCGCGTAGACCGACTCGAGGCGGTCGTACTCGTCGGCCTCGAGACGACGAAACCGTCCGCCATCGATCGTCTCCCTGGTCGCGACCGACAGCAGCGACGGCTCGAACTCGTGGGTGCGGACCCGGTTAGCGGTATCCCAGCCGTACTGCCGATAAAAGCGGTAGCGGAACGGCCACAGCACCGAAAAGCGGATGTCACGGTCGCGGTACTCAGCCAGCGAGCGGGCGAGCAACTGCCGGACGTGACCGCGTCGGCGGTACTCGGGGGGTGTCGAGACCGACGCTAGCCCAGCGGTTCGGTGGCGGTCGCCGCGGACGTGTGACTCGAGCCAGTAGTGCCGACAGACACAGCGGGGATCGGCGTCGTCGGCCGCCTCGCTCGCGTAGAGGCCGCGCCGGGAGCCAAGCGTCGCCCGCGGCGTCTCGTGTTCGTCCGGATCGTACGCCGGGAGGCCCTCTTCCGGGCTGAACGCGTAGCTACGGTACTCGTGGAAGACGTCCCGTTCGTCCGGGATGGGACGGTAGTCGACCATGCGAACGTGAGCGAGGGCGACCCAGAAAACCCTTCGTGATCGCGAATCGCTGCGCGACCGATTCGCGAACGCTCCACCCGACCGGCCGTCAGTCCAGCAGTGTCAACGCGCCACCGACGATCGCGAGGGCGGCACCGCCGACGGTGAGCCAGAGCAGCCGTCGATCCGGAACCGATTCGGCCGGCGTCCTCCAGAACGCCTCGAAGACCGACCCGGCGACCATTCCGAAGCCGCTGATCGTCAGGAGGACGGGGACGACGCCGAGGCCGCTCGAGCGCAGTCCGGAGAGGCCGATGAGGCCGAGAGAACAACCGCAGATAGCCACCGAAAGGTGGTAGAGGTACGCTTCGCGGCGTAACGAGGGTCTCATAGCAGTTATCTAACCATTCTGAGTGCAAAAATCTACCGAGTGCGTAGTTCGGGGTAGTCGGTTACCGTGTCGGCCTCGAGCGTCGAGCGGGACCGACAGCGGGCGATCGAACGGACGACACCGGTCTCAGGCGTGTTCGTCGACGAACGCCTCGATCCGGGCTAGCGCCTCGCGGAGGTCGTCGAGGCCGGTCGCGTAGGAGATCCGCAGGTGGCCGTCGCCGCCGGCGCCGAAGACGTCGCCGGGGACGACGGCGACGCCCTGCTCGCGGAGGACTTCCTCGGCGAACTCCTCGGCGGTGAAGCCCTCGGGCACTTCGGGGAAGCAGTAGAAGGCGCCCTTGGCCTCGAAGACGTCCATCCCGATCTCGCGGAACCGCGAGAGGACGAACTGGCGGCGCCGGTCGTACTGGCTCACCATCTCCCGGACGTCGTTCTCGCAGGAATCCAAGGCCTCGAGGGCGGCGTACTGGGCCGTCGTCGGCGCCGAGAGCATCGTGTACTGGTGGATCTTGTTCATCGCGGCGATGGCGTCGGCCGGGCCGAGCGCGTAGCCGAGTCGGAGGCCGGTCATCGCGTGGGCCTTCGAGAAGCCGTTGAAGACGATGGTCCGCTCGCGCATTCCCTCGAAGCTCGCGATCGATGTGTGTTCGCCGTCGTAGGTCAGTTCGGCGTAGATTTCGTCGGAGAGGACCGTCAGGTCGTGCTCGCGGGCGAACTCGGCGATCGGCTCGAGGTCTTCCGCGGGCATGATCGCGCCCGTCGGGTTGTTCGGATAACAGAGGACGAGCATGTCGGCCTCGTCGGCGCCCGCTTCCTCGAGTCCCTCGACGGTGAGCCGGAAGTCGTCCTCCTCGTAGGTCGGCACGGGAAGCACCTCGCCGCCGGCGAAGATCACGCCGGGTTCGTAGGAGATGTACGACGGCTGGGCGATGGCGACCGTGTCGCCAGGGTCAACGAACGCTCGGAAGGCCAGATCGACGGCCTCGCTGGCCCCGGCGGTGACGATGATCTCCTCGTCGGGGTCGTAGCCCAGATCGAACCGGTCGGCGACGTAGTCGGCGATCGCCTCGCGGAGGTCACGTCGGCCGCGGTTTGCCGTGTAGGAGGTCTTCCCCTGCTCCAAGGACGTGATCGCGGCGTCGCGGGCCGCCCACGGCGTCGCGAAGTCGGGTTCGCCGACGCCCAGCGAGATGACGTCGTCGCGCTCCTCGGCGATCTCGAAGAACCGCCGGATCCCCGAGGGCGGCACCGTCTGGACGCGATCGGACAGTTCGAACGTCATGGTCAGGGTGAGAACGAGAGTCGCTCGTCGTCTTCGCCGTCGCCGAGCTCGATCCCGTTCTCCTTGTAGGAGGTCATCACGTAGTGGGTGACCGTCTGGGTGATCTCGGGGACGGGCGCGACCTTCTCGCTGATGAACTGCGAGACCTCGCGGATGGAGTCGCCCTCGACCTCCATGTCGAAGTCGTAGTCGCCGCTGACCAGCCGCAGCGCTTTGACCTGCGGGAACCGTGCGAGGCGCTGGGAGATGTCGTCGTAGCCCGTCTCGCGGTCGAGGCGCACGTTCAACTCGACCTCGGCGCGGACGCGCTCGTCCTCGAGCTTGTCCCAGTCGACGACCGCCTGATAGCCGCAGACGACGCCCGTTGCCTCGAGTTCCTCGATGGCTGCTTCGACCTCGTCCTCCTCGAGGTCGGTCATTCGCGCGATATCGGCCGTCGAGTACCGCGCGTTCTCACGAAGCAACTCGAGCACCTCGCGTTCGCTCATACCAACGCGAAGCGCAACCGTGAGTAAAGTTCTAACGTTGTTCGCTCACCGGAGCGGCGGTTCGATCGGCGACCTAGTGGAGCGCGGTTTCGCACTTGGGGCAGATTCGCGAGTGCATCGGGACGCGTCGGTCGCAAGCGGGACAGGTAATTTCCTCCTCCAACTGAAACTGGTATGCTCGATCCATAGAGATCCGTTCGAACGAACACCGACTACTACCATAAGTTACGTCGTAAGCGGTGGAGACTATCCGCACGGCGGGTTAGTCACGAGAACTGAATAGGGGCGGCGGCTCCGAGGTTCAATCGTCGGCGGGACGCGGATTACGGAGGGTCACGGCTGACGATAGATTCCCGGTAGTATCATCCTAGCGGTAATTCTTGAACAGGAGCGCCCGCACGTCGTCTTTCGTCTGGACCTGCTCCGTCGTGCCGTCCGGCAGTTCGACCTCGTAGCGGTAGTCCGCGGCGTTCGATTCCGTCCACTTGTCGTCGTGGGTCTCGAGCAGGCTCATCATCTCATCGAGCATGTCGTCGTCGTCGGCCGAGCCGTCGCTGTCGCTCGAGTCGTCATTCGCGTCGTCGCCGTTGTCAGCGTCCGTCGCGTCGGCGGTGTCGCTCTCGCTTGAGGCGTCCTCGTCGCTCGAGTCGGTCGATTCCTCCGTCCCGTCGCTCTCATCTTCGTCGTCGGGCTCCGGTTCGGACTCGGAGTCGGGGTCGACGACGTCCGCGTCCGTCGCAGCGCCGGGCGCCGACTCGTCGTCGCCGTCGACGGAGTCGTCTTCGATGTAGGAGACCGCCTCGAGGTCGTCCGAAGCCGACTCGCCGTCGATGGCAGCGCCGACCGAGGCGGCGACGTCGTCGGTCGCCGAGGAGTCCAGCTCCGTATCGATATCGACGTCGAGGTCCGGGTTGCCCTCGAGATTGTCGATCAGGAACTGGACCGCGTCGCGTTCGCGGACGAAGCCGTACTTGCCGACGACCTGTTCGGAGATTTCCTCGCGAAGCTGCTGGATGACCGCGTACTGTTCGTCGGTGACCTCGAGCGTTTGCATATGCAGTCGATGCAGCCGGGGGTACAAATATGTAAGTCGTCGTGATCGGTTCGCGCCTCGAGCGCGCCGAGACGAGAGGCCGCCGTTCCGGTCGCTCCTCGAGACGAGGCCGATCACTGGCTGCCGGCCACTGCCGGGCCTCCAGCCCCGCAGATTGCGACGAACGGGACCGTTAAGGGCCGGGAAACCGAACTATCAGATATGGTACTCAAGGAGTCCGACACCGAACTCGAGGCCGGCGATCCGGCCCCCGACTTCGAACTCGAGGGCGCCGACGGCGAGACGCACGCGCTCGACGAGTTCGCCGACAACGAGGCGCTGCTGGTCGTCTTCACCTGTAATCACTGTCCCTACGCAAAGGCGAAGTTCGACCTGCTGAACGAGCTGGCCGACGAGTACGACGACGTCGCCGTCGTCGGCATCAACCCCAACGACGCCGAGGAGTACCCCGACGACTCTCTCGAGAAGATGCGGGAGTACGTCGAGGACGGCACGATCCAGTACGACGCCTATCTGCGCGACGAGAGTCAGGCCGTCGCTCGATCGTACGGCGCGGTCTGTACGCCGGATCCGTTCCTCTTCGCGTGGTCCGACGCCGATGAGGCGTTCCAGCTGGTCTATCAGGGCCGCCTCGACGACGCGCTGAGCCCCGACGACGAACCGACGCGGTTCCAGATCCGGGAGGCCATCAACTCGGTGCTGGCCGGCGAGTCGGTCGACCTTGAGTGGAAGCCGTCGCAGGGCTGTTCGATCAAATGGATCGACAACTGATCGTATCGACCGACCACTCGAGACGGTTACCTGACGACTAACCGTATCGGACAACCGACTGATCGTCGGTCGGATCGGACGATCGTTCCGGGCGGTTGCGAACCTGACTCCGACGGCGGGTTGCGCCTGCCGGGCGTCCGTTAAGAACGCTCGCATTCCTATCACCGACGACGAATGGTCTGGTTCGCTTCGATCCTTCTCGTCGGGCTTACGCTTCGACCCAAGCCGATCCTCGATCTGCAGCGAACGTATCTCGACTTGTTGAGTAGCCAACTGCTCGCGACCGCGCTCCTCACGGTGCTTCTCGTCGCCGGAATCGGCGTCGCCTCCCGGGTGCGAGACCTCGCCCGCCGACGGCGTGGCCGACAGATCGCCGAGGCGAGTTACGTGTTCGTCCTCGGCGGCCTCGTCACCGGCGGCGTCTACGGCTTCAGCGTCATCTGGCGGGTCACGTACATTCTCGAGTACACCCTTTCAGCGATGATGATCGACCGGTGGCTGGCCGCCCAGCAACTGGTCACGCTGGCGATCGTCCTCTCTGCCTACCTCGCGATGCGGTTCGTCAACCGATCGATCGACAAACTCGCGCAGACGCGGGCGCTCACGAAACACCAGAGCGAGGTGGCCTACCACGTCTCTGACGTCGCGATCGTCGCCTTCGCCGCCACGATGATCCTGGCGCTGTGGGGGATCGACCTGACGAACATCTTCATCGGCGCGGGGGCGATCACGGCGGTCGTCGCGCTGACGGCCCGCGAGACGCTGACGGCGATGCTCGCCGGCTTCATCCTACTGTTCTCGCGGCCGTTCTACGTCGGCGACTGGATCGAGGTCAACGAGACCACCGGGATCGTCACCGACGTCACCATCTTCACTACCAAGATCCAGACCTTCGACGACAAACACGTCCTCGTTCCGAACGACGAGGTGACCGACAGCCAGCTGGTCAACTACTCGCAGAACGACCAACTCCGCGTCGACGTTGAGGTCGGCGTCGACTACGACACCGATATCGACCGTGCCCGATCGATCGTCGTCGACGCGACCGAGGACCTCGAGACGGTCAAGAACGCGCCGAATCCGCAGGTGATCGCGAGGGAGTTCGGCGAGTCAGCGATCCTGCTCGAGTGTCGCGTCTGGATCGCCGATCCGACGATGCGGCGCAGGCACCAGGCGCGGACGGCCGTCATCGAGGCAATAATGACGGCGTTCGATCGCGAGGGGATCGACATCCCCTACCCGCACCGCGTCCACGCGCCGCGCGAGGAGAGCTTCCCCGTCGACGGCGGCATCGATCGCGGGAGCGCGGTCTCGCCGCTCGAGGACTGAACCGGCAGGCTCGAGCGGGCCGACGGTCGGAGAACGGATGCGATGGACGGTCGGAAAACGGGATTCGACCGACGACAGATCGCGACGAAACCCAGCGGACGGCAGGCGGACGGGTCGCGGTCGAGATCGTCACTCGACCTGAATCTCCCCCTGCATGTTGCTGTGGGGGTTACAGCGATAGTACGCGATATCCTCGCTGGCCGTAAACGAGAGGGTCTCGTCAGGGTCGCTGGTCAGCTCGAGTTTGTACGCTTCGTCGACGAGCTCCTCGTTTTCGTCCCAGAGCTCGATGTTGTGCGACGCGCTGTCGCCCGCCTCCCAGCCGATTTCGTACTCGGCACCCTTCTCGAGGACGAGCGTCGGGTTCTCGATGCCTTCGATCGCGGCGGGCTGGAGCCCTTTCCAGCCGCTCACCTGTCCCTCGAGCATGATCGTCTCGCCGGCGTCGATCTCGTAGGTGTCGTCGCCGCTCTCGTCACCGTTCTCGTCGTTGCTGTCGTCGTCGCTGTCGTCGTCACCGCCCGTACAGCCGGCAACGGCGACGGCGAGCGTCGATGCACCGGCGGCCTTCAGCACGGTCCGTCGAGTGTGTTCGGTCATGGTAGCTTCACCGAACAGTACCGACCAGGGGACATTGAGCGAGACGTATATTCCCGAGGGGTGGGAGTACGTCCGACTATGTTCGGGCGCGGTACGAGGGGGATCGAACGCGACGGCTCTCAGACCGGTCGACTACCGGACCGCGCGCCGGTACTGGACGGGCCAGTGCGGGGCGGCGTCGTCCTCGAGTTCGGCGGCCGCGCGCAGGCCGAAGTACGGGTCCCGGAGGAACTGCCGGCCGACGAGGACGAGGTCCGCTCGGCCGTTTCGCACGATGGCGTCGGCCTGTGCGGGTTCGGTGACGCCGCCGACGGCGCCGGCGGCGACGTCGCTTCCCTCGCGGACGGCTTCCGCCAGGGGGACCTGGAAGTTCGGCCCGCCGGGAACCCGCTGATCGGGGTGGAGCCCGCCGGAACTGACGTCGACCAGATCGACGCCGAGGTCGGCGAACTCCCGGGCCAGCCGGACGGACTGGTCGATGTCCCAGGACTCGCGGTCGTCGAGCCAGTCGGTGCCCGAAATGCGGACGAAGACGGGCTTGTCGTCGGGCCAGACCTCGCGGACCGCCTCGACGACTTCGCGGACCAGTCGTGTGCGGTTCTCGAAGCTCCCGCCGTACTCGTCCTCGTGGCGGTTCGTCGCCGGCGAGAGGAACTCGTGGAGCAGGTAGCCGTGGGCCGCGTGGACTTCGGCGATTTCGAAGCCGGCCGCGAGCGAGCGTTCGGCCGCCTCGCGGTAGGCGTCGATCACGGTCTGGACGTCGTCGTAATTGGCCTTCCGCATCGCCGGCCGATCGCCGTCGAACGGCGGGTAGGCGTCGGGCGACGGCGAGAGCACTTCCCAGCCTTCCGCGCCGTCGGGGTCGGTCTCGTCCGGCGCGATCGGAACGTTGCCGTCCCACGGGCGCCGCTTGCTGGCCTTGTGGCCCGCGTGGGCGAGCTGGATGCCGGGAACCCCACCCTGCTCGCGGATGAACTGGGTGATCGGCTCGAGCGCCTCAGCGTGCTCGTCGCTCCAGATGCCGAGGTCGTGGGGCGTGATCCGCCCGCGGGGCTCGACGGCGGTCGCTTCGGTCATCACGATGCCGGCCCCGCCGACGGCCCGGCTCCCGAGGTGGATGCGGTGCCACTCGGTCGGGAGTCCGTCGGTGTCACAGGAGTACTGGCACATCGGAGAGACGGCGAGTCGGTTGGGTACCTCGAGATCGCGCAGCGAAAGCGGAGAGAACAGCTCTGACATCGGCGCGGTAGTAATCACGGCGACGGGAAAACGACCGCGGAGGGAGCGGGGATTGCCCGTTTCGAAGGACCGGCGGCGCGGCGGCGCGAGCCGATTTCTACCGTCTGGAGGTATCGCCGTGACGTGGTCCGAGCACAGTGTGTATTCGCCGGTCTCGCGGCCGCGACGACCGTACGTCCGTTCCGCGGGAGCGATCGATCGACGCGCCGTTCAACAGATTCAAACCGCCCAAACGCGGTTATACAACCCACTTATGAAAAATTCGACCGACGACCGCCTCGAGCGCGGTCTCTGGATCGTCTTCGGCGGACTGTTTGCGGTGATGGCCGCGTCGGTGTACGCGCCCGTCGAACCGATCGTCGGCGTGTTTCCGCTCTGGTCGATGGTGGCGTTGCTCGCGATGCTCGCGACCGTCGTCGTCGCCGGGATCGCGGGGATCGGCTACGGCTGGCCGAGTGAGGGACGATGAACGGAACGGTCCTCGCCATCGTCGGCCTCTATCTGGTCGCGACGCTAGCGATCGGCTGGTACGGATACGTTCGAACGGGGGCGACGCCGGCCGAGTACTTCCTCGCGGGGGGGACTCTCGGACGAGTCGTCTTTCCGCTGACGATGTTCGCGACGTTGATGAGCGCCTTCATCTTCCTCGGGAGCGCCGGCTGGGGATACCAGCACGGGATGGGGTGGTTCGCGCTCCTCGGCGTCGAGGCGGTCGCCGGGATCCCGCTCGCGCTGATCGGCCTCCGCGTGTGGCGGGTCGGACGTGATCGGGGCTTTCTCACGCCGACGGAACTAATCGGCGCGGCCTACGACAGCGACGCGGTGAAGCTGGCGGTCCTCGTCGCGCAGTTCGTCTGGGCGATTCCGTACCTCGCGATCCAGGCGATGGGCGGCGGCCTGCTGTTCGAGTCCATCACCGACGGGGCGATCACGTTCACGCAGGGTGCGGTCTTGCTCACCGTCGTCACCGGGATCTACCTCACGCTCGGCGGCCTTCGGAGCGTCGCCTGGTCCGACGTCCTGCAAGGCATCGCGGTCGTCGTCCTCCTCGGCGGCGCGGTCGGTTACCTAATCCCCGCGCTCGAGCCCACCGCGGTGACGGCGGAGCTGGCGAGCGACACTGAGCTGCTGACGCCGGCGGGCGAACTCGGCTTCTTCACCCCCGGCGTGTGGGTCTCGTTCCTGTTGATGAACGCGATGGCGATGATCGCCTACCCGCAGATGTTCCAGCGGTTCCTCGCCGCGGAGGACGAGCGCGCGTTTCGGTCGCTGCTCGTCTGGTGGCCCGTGATGGTCGTCGTCGCAGCGCTCGTCCCCGTCCTCCTCGGCGTGTGGGGCGCCGCAACGATGCCCGGCCTCGAGGATCCGGACGCGATCCTGCCGGCGCTGCTCTCGGCGCACGCGCCGCCGTGGATCTTCGGCGTCGTCATGGGCGGCGCCCTCGCGGCGATGATGAGCACGGCCGACAGCCTCGTGCTCACGCTGTCGTCGATCGTCTCTCGAGACCTGTATCGCGCCCACCTGAATCCGGACGCGAGCAGTGGCAGGGAGACGTGGGTCGGCCGGCTGACCGCGGTCGTCCTGTTGGGCTTCGGGCTGGCGATCGCGCTCGTCCAGCAGGGGACGATCATCGACCTCGCGGTCTACTTCATTCAGGGGAACGCGCTGTTGCTTCCGGCGTTCCTCGGCGCGCTGTACTGGCGGCGGGCCTCCGCGTGGGGCGCGCTGGCGTCGGTGTGTTGCGGCCAGGCGTACTTCGTCGCGGCGGAGTTCGGTCCCGCGCCGTCGTTCGCGTTCCTCCCGTTCGTTCCCGCGCTGGCCGTCGCCTGCGGCGCCCTCGTCGCCGGATCGCTGCTTTCAGCGCAGTCGAAGACGACCGCGCTCGTAGCGACGAACAGGTCCTGACTCCACCTCACGTCACGAACAGACGATCACACTCACCATCATGATGGAGACGACGTACACGAACCCGCACGCATCGACCGACGCCACGCTCGACGAGTGGGTCGAAACCGTGGTCGCGACCCACTTCGATCCCGACGGCGGCACCCCCTACTGGCTTGAGTGGCAGGACGACCGCGGAATCGACGTTCACGAACGCGTCGACTCGTTCGCGGACCTCCGAGACGTCTTCGACCCGTTCGACGAAGACGTCCTCCGAACGCTCCCCGCCACGGAGTTCGCGCCGCAGTCGCTCGAGGGCGATCGGCGCGTCTACGAGACCGGCGGGACGACCGGCGCGCCGAAGCGGGTCGTCATGCGAGACTACTGGCGCGAGCAGGCTCGCTGGACGGCCCGCCTGCTTGCGGAGTGGGAGTTCCCGACCGGGAACGTCCTCGGACTGGCCCCACCGGGCGGCGCGAACAACGCCGGCACGTTCGTCCAGCACCTCGCCCACGAGTGGGACGCGCTGCCGTACCACGTGACGATGGACCCCCGGTGGGTCAAGCACCTCTCCGAGCGACCTGACGATCGCGAGTTCGACGAGTACGTCGACCACCTCCTCGAGCAGGCCGAGCGCGTCCTCGAGAGCCAGCCGGTCACGGTGTTGTTCACGACGGCGCGTCTGCTCGAGCGGCCGCGGGTTCGAGACCTCGTCGCCGACTCCTCGATCGAGGGAATCGTCCACGGCGGCACCGCGCTCGACCGGGACACCCACCGCGTCTTCCGCGAGGAGTGGTACGCGGACGTCGCCCTCGCCGGCGAGTACGGCAACACGCTGATGGGCGTCGCCCCGGAGGCGCCGCCGTCGCTCCGCGCGCCGTCCGAGCGGGCGTACCACCTCGATTACGTCCCCTGCTACCCGTACTTCGTCCCGGAAATCGTCGACGACGACGGCGAGGTCGTCCCCTACGGCGAGCGGGGAACGGTGCGACTCACCGTCCTGACGGAGGAGTTCTTCCTCCCGCTGCTGCCGGAGCGCGACGCGGCGATCCGGATCGAAGGGGCGGGCGACCTGCCGTGGGACTGGGTCCGCACGCCGGGCACGAGCGACCGGGCGAGCGAGGACGCCGTCGAAGGGGTGTACTGACGTGCTCCCGGTCGTCTCCGACGGCGAGCGGGAGACGGTCCGGTCGACGACGGTCGCAGGGATCGATGGCCCCGTCGCCGAGGTGGCGCGAGCGCCGACTGTCCGCGTCCGCGATGCGCTCTCGACCGCTCGAGAGGAGGGGTTCGACGCCCTCGCGGACGTCCCGATCGCGGAACTGCTCGACCGCCTCGCGACCGCGGGCGCGTTGTTCCTCGGCGAGGGTGCACCGTCAGCCAGCACCGATTCGCTCGAGCCGTTCGAGACGTACCGCCGACGCGTTACCGAGGCGACCGGGCTGCCGGCCGGCTGGGTCCGAACCAGCGCCCACTGGCTCGCCGTCGGGCTCCGACACGCCGCCGAGTCGCTCCGGGCGCAGTCGCCGACCGGCGGACTCGACGTTTACGACGACCCGACCTTCACGCGGGAGACGACCGTGGGACTCGCGTTTACCCCTCGAGTTCGGGTTCTCGGCGCGTCGATGCCGGCCAACGACCCCACCGTCTACGCATGGCCGGCGCTGGCGCTCGGGATGCGGATTCCGATCGTCCTCCGCCCCTCGGACCGGGAGCCGTTCACCGCGATCCGGTTGGCTCGAGCGTTGCTCGCCGCCGGGATCCCGCCGTCGGCGGTTCACGTCCTGCCGGGGAATCGGGCCGTCGGCGAGACGATCTGCCGGGAGGCCGACCACGCCCTCGCGTTCGGCGGCGCGGAAGCGGTCGCGCCGTTTCGCGACGATCCCGCCGTTGAGACGTACGGGCCCGGGGAGAGCGTCGCGATCGTCGGCCGCGATCCGACGGACCGGGAACTGGACGCACTGGCCCGCGGCGTCCGTCGCGCCGGCGGACGGGCCTGCTTCAACCTCACCCGGATCGTCGCGACCGGGGACTGCGATCCCGACGCCCTCGCCGAGGGAGTGGCGGATCGGCTGGTCGGTGCCGACGCGGGCCCGCTTCACGACGACCGCACCGACGTTCCCGGGTTCGTCGAACGCGAGGCGGCTGTCCGAATCGACGACGCGATCGCGGCCATCGACGGGTCGGACGTCACCGCCGCCGACCGCGAGACGCGCCTCGTCGAGCGGGACGGCGCCGCCCGACTGCTACCGACTGTCCTCCGAACCGACGAACTCGTGCCCGAGTTCCCGTTCCCGTTCGTCGGCGTGACCGAACGCGAGCGGTCGGCGCTGCCGGACTGCCTCGAGGGCGCCTATCTCGCGGTCGCGATCGGCGACGACGGCCTCGAGCGGCGGCTGGTTCGCTCGCCCGCGTTCAGAAAGGTCTACGGCGGCGGCTATCCCGCGAGCGTCGACCTCCGGGAGACCCACGAGACGTACCTCGCGTCGTTCCTCTACGAGACGACGACCTACGATCCGGCGTAGCGCCGCCGGCTCCGCTCAGTCGATCGACATACCGCCGTCGACGCGGAGCACCTCGCCCGTCACGAACTCGTGGGCCGCGAGGAACCGGACCGCCGTCGCGACCTCCGCCGGCGTCGCCTCGTAGCGATCGAGGAGCGTGTCGACGGTGTGATGGCCCCGGAAGCGGCGCTCCTCGAGCGATTCGGTGATCTCGTCGTTCATCGGCGTGTCGACGGGGCCGGGTGCGACCGCCGACACGCGAATCCCGTCAGGCCCGAGTTCGCGGGCCAGCGCTCGCGTGGCTCCCACGAGGCCCCCTTTCGAGGCCGCGTACGTGACGTCGACTGTCCCGAGTTCGGCCGCGACGCTGCCGACGTTGACGATCGCTCCCTCGGTCTCGCGAAGCGGATCGACCGCGGCCGCCGCGACGTTGATCGC
Organism: Haloterrigena salifodinae; assembly: GCF_003977755.1. Taxonomy (NCBI): domain Archaea; kingdom Methanobacteriati; phylum Methanobacteriota; class Halobacteria; order Halobacteriales; family Natrialbaceae; genus Haloterrigena; species Haloterrigena salifodinae. The sequence continues at coordinate 1,078,919 of NZ_RQWN01000002.1, read as the reverse complement.
CCCCTCGAGGTTGGTCGAGAGGACGTCGCCGACTCGCGACGGCGCGGACTCGGCCGGCCCCGGGGCGACGACGCCGGCGGCGTTGACGACCGTCGACAACGGACCCAGTTCGGCGGCGCCGTCGACCAGCGTCCGTGCGTCGTCGATATCGGCGACGTCTCCGCCGACGACCGTCGCCGTTTGCCCGCGAGACTCGACGACGTCGGCGGTCCGCTCCGCGCCGCCCTCGTCGGTGTGGTAGCCGATCGCGACGTCGGCGCCTGCTCGAGCCAGTTCCGCCGCGATCGCGCGTCCCACCGCGCCGGATCCGCCGGTAACGAGTGCGGTTCCCTCGATCTGCATGCTCGAAGAGAGCCCGGTCGTCCAGTTAAGCCCTCTGTCACTCGATTCGGCGGGAGAAAAGCGACCGGCCCGCTACGCTCGCCGCGGTCCCACACCCAAAACCGATATACAAGTACATCTTTACTACCGCGACTATGGTTAAATTCAGTTCGAGCGAACGAGAGGCGATTTACAAATCCATCTACGCGCGCCGAGATATCAGACGCTTCAGCGAGGAGCCGATTCCCGATGCGGTGTTATCGCGGTTGCTGGACGCTGCACACCACGCGCCCAGCGTCGGCTTCTCGCAGCCCTGGGACTTCGTCGTCGTTCGAGACGACGGCACGAAGGCCGAGATCGCATCGATCGCCGAACGGGCGATCGCCGCCGCGCGCGAAGGGTATCGGGAACCGCGGAAGTCAGACTTCGGTCGGCTGAAACTCGAGGGGATCACCGACGCACCGGTGAATATCTGCGTTACCTGTGACCCGACCCGCGACGCGCCCCACGTCCTCGGTCGCAACACGATGCAGGAGATGGACGTGTATTCGACGTGTCTGGCCGTCCAGAACCTCTGGCTCGCCGCTCGCGCCGAAGGCGTCGGCGTCGGATGGGTGTCCTTTCTCTATCCCCACGAACTCCGCGACGTACTGGACGTTCCGCCGCACATCCGTCCGGTCGCGTACCTCTGTGTCGGCTACCCCGAAGACGGATTTCCGCGGGAACCGGTCCTGCAACGCGAGGGCTGGCGCGAGCGCATCGACGGCGACGAGCTGATACACGAGGGTCGGTGGAATCCCGACAAAACTCCGGAGACGCCACCGCAGTCGCACTCGAGGACGAGCGACTGACCCTCCGTCAGCAGCCGCCGACTCCGGTCGCGCTAACGATGTCCGCGATGATTTATCTCGCTGGCGGTGCCAGCGCCGCTATGCCCACGGCTACGCCGCTCCGAACGCGCTTCGACGCTGACCGACCCGTCGTCGGAATGGCCCACCTCCCGCCCTTGCCGGGCGCACCGGAGTTCGACGGCGACCGCGACGCCGTCCGCACGCGCGCCCTCGAGGACGCCCGCCGTCTCGAGGGCGGCGGGATCGACGGACTCGTCCTCGAGAACTTCGGCGACGCGCCCTTTCACCCCGACGACGTCCCGAAACACACCGTCGCCGAGATGACCGCTGTCGCGACCGAAGTAACCGACGCCGTAGACGTCCCGGTCGGGATCAACGTCCTGCGCAACGACGCCGACGCCGCCCTCTCGATCGCCGCGGCGGTTGACGCCGATTTCGTCCGCGTCAACGTCCACGTCGGCACCGCCTCGACCGATCAGGGCGTTCTCGAGGGACGGGCCCACGAGACGCTCCGGCTTCGCGACCGGATCGACGCCGACGTGGCGATCCTCGCGGACGTCGACGTCAAACACGCGACGCCGATCGGCAACCGATCGATCGAGCGGGCCGCCCTCGAGGCGCTCGAGCGCGGCCGCGCGGACGGCGTGATCATCTCCGGGCCCGGTACGGGCGCCGAGACCGCACTCGAGGACGTCGAGTGGGTCGCCGACGCCCTGTCCGAGCGGTGCAGTGACGACTCCGAACCGCCCGTCTTCGTCGGCAGTGGCGTCACGACCGACACCGTCGCCGACTGCTTCGCGGCCGGCGCCGACGGCGTCATCGTCGGCACGGCGTTGAAGGAGGACGGCGAGACGACGAACCCCGTCTCGAGCGAGCGCGTCGGGGACCTCGTGGCCGCGCGGGTCGCGGACTCGAGTGCAGACTGACGTTTCCGGCCGGCCGACACGGCTCTACTCCCAGTTGTACAGCGCGTCCCGGAAGATCTCCGCCGCGTCGGCTTCCGTCACCGGTCGCGGGTTACAGCGCAGCAGTCGCTGCTGGGTCTCGACGGTCTGGCTCGCAAGCCAGTCGATGTCCTCCTCGGTGACGCCGGCGAGTTCGTTCAGTCCGCTGGGGACCACGTTTAGGTCCCGCTGGAGGCGGACATACTCTTCTCGAGCGCGGTCGGCGGCCGCCCGCGTCCCGAGCCCGTCGGTGTCGGCGCCCAGCATCTCCGCGACGCGAACGAACCGCTCGGGGTCGCTGGCGACGTTGTACCCCAGCGTGCTCGCGGGCGTGAGGACCGCGATCGTCTCGCCGTGGTAGGTGTGATACCGGTTCCCGACGGGGTAGGCCATCGCATGACAGAGGCTCGCGCCCGCCGTGAGCCCGGCGATGGCGCCGAAGAGGGCGCCCTTGAGCATCGCCGCCCGCGCCTCGAGGTCGTCGCCGTTGTGGACCGCGGTCCGGACGTTGCTCGAGAGCAACTGAATGGCCTTCTCGGAGAACATCTCGGTGAGTTCCGTCCGACCGGCGTAGACGGGCCGTGTCTCCGGATCCGACGCCCGCAGGAGGCCGTCGAACGTATGGGTCGTGTACCCCTCGATAGCGTGGCCGAGCGCATCCATCGCCGTCTTCCCCGTTGTCTCGGGCGGGAGCGTCGTCGTGAACGTCGGATCGAGTACGGCCGCGTCGGCACGGATGTGGTTGCTCGAGATCCCCTCCTTGATATCCTTCTCCTCGACCGAGAGGATGGCGACCGGCGAAATCTCGGCACCGGTCCCGGCAGTCGTCGGCACGAGTACCAGCGGCGGGCCCGACTCGGTGAGCGACTCGCCCGCGCCGGTCGGCTCCGCGATGTAGTCGAGTACCTGCCCGCCGTTGGCGATCACCGCGCGGGTGGCCTTCGCGACGTCGATGCAACTGCCGCCGCCGAAGCCGACGTAGAAGTCGTAGCCCGCCTCGCCCTCGTTCGCGCGGACGAACTCGATGCAGCGGTCGACGTTCTCGATCGACGGCTCGCGTTCGGCGCCGTCCCAGACGGTGACGTCGTAGCCCGCGTCCTCGAGGTGATCCGTGACGCGGTCGACGTGGCCGACGTCCGCGAGCGTCTCGTCGGTGACGACGAGACCGTGTGGGTCGTCCGCGGCGTCGACACCCAGATCGGAGAGCTGAAAGCCCAGTTCTTCGACTGCGTTGCGGCCGAACCGGATCTGGGGCATCTGGAGGTGCCAGACCGTCTCCGGCCCGAGGTCGTGTTCGGGCGCCGACACGGAGCGGTCGTAACCCGACATCAGTTCCCCCACCCGTCTTCGATCTCGGAGAACTGCTCGGTGTCGTGGCCGTAGACGACCTCGGCGTCGTGGCGGCGCTCGAGCTCTTTGATCCGCTGGAGGCTGTCGAACCACTCGGTTTTTCCCCAGAGAAGACTTGCGCCGAGCGGTTCCTCCGCTTCGTAGTTCGGCGCCTGATAGACCTGATCGCCGGTGAAGACGAGGGTCCCGTCGTCGTCGAGGTGGACCACCGTGCCCGTCAACCCGGGCGTGTGGCCGGGGAACCGGACGAACTCGACGTCGGTGAAATGCTCCTCGCGGTCGCGGTGGACGACCTCCCAGTTCAGGTCGTGGTCGAAGTCCTCGAGGATGTACGCGCCGCTGCCCTTGTCGGTCTTCGCGCTGTAGTAGGCGAACTTGAGTTCCCGCTCGTGGACGTAGATCGGGACGTCCGTCCCGTCGAAGAACTCGAGTCCGCCGGCGTGGTCGAGGTGCAGGTGCGTCTGGAACACCGCATCGATGTCGTCGAGGCGGTATCCTGCCGCCTCGAGGTCGTCGTCGAGCCGATGTTCGTGGGCGTCGTGCGGGTAGAATGCCTGCGAGAGCGCCTCCGGCCAGTGGCCCTCGAGGGCCTCGTGGTGAGAGCCCGTGTCCCAGAGGATCGTCGCCTCAGGGTGGTCGATAACGAGGTTCCAGACCGGGATTTCCTCGTAATCGAGGTCCGGATTCGGCTCGTCGTGGGTTCCGAGGGTCTGGCCCTCGATCATGTAGTTCTGGTCGCACTCGAGGCCACCCCGGTGGATCACATCGACGGTCGCGTCAACCATTTGAAGACACCGCGAGTTCCTACACTGATTTCGCGAAAAAATGTTTGCGTGAGGATCACACCCAGAGATGGTGGCGAGCACTTTTGCCGGCGGCGGTCACGCGCCGACGATCAGCGGGCCGATCAGCACGCCCATCAGGTGGACGCGGCGGGCGCCGACGCGAATCGGAACCAGTCCGACCGCGGTCGCGACGGCGAGGACGCCGACACCGATAAACCCGGTAAAGAGATACGAGAGACAGCACAGGAGCGCGAGGACGGCAACCGAAATTTTCCAGTAGTCCGTCCGACCGACGAGGTCGAGATAGGCGTCCCCGACGACGATCACGAGGACGAAGCCGACGCAGCCGGCGAGGACGATCCCGGCGACCAGTACCGGCAACTCGAGGGGTGCGTTTACGGTGTCGAAAGCGACCATTACGCCGGTCCGGGGCTGGCCGATGGCGACCAGGGCGAACAGCGCGAAGATCGTGTTCGCCGTGTCGACGCCGCTCGTCGCGACGATGTAGCCGCGATCGCCCGATCGACCCGGAACGACCACGAGGGCCGCGACAGCGGCGATCGCCGCCGAGATGCCCGGAATGTAGCCGACCACGGCGCCCGCGAGCGCTCCGGCGATCGCCGTCACGCCGACGAGCGGTCGGGACATCGCGATCGACTCATCGCGCTGGGGCGGTACCCCGCCGCCGCGGATCGCGTCGATCAACACCGGCGCGCCGAACAGGCCCGCGAACAGCGGCGCGAGCATCCCGCCGGCCTCGAGGGGCGCATCCGTCGCGAGATCGAGCGTCAGCACGCCGAGCGTCGCCGCGAGCGCGAACGAAACGAGGCCGCCGAGGCGGGTCCGCCACGTCCGTTCCGACGCGATCAGCGCGACGACGACCATCGCCAGCACGAGCGAGAGGTGGGCCTGGATCGTCGGATACGCGGCCGTCACGCCCCGCGTGACCGGCACGGCCAGTGGGACCGCCGCGAGGACCGCGAGTAAACTGCCCAGCGCCGAGAGCCGGATCGCCTCGTAGCCCCGGCCCTCGAGGACCAGCCGGTGACCCGGCAGCGCGGTGATGGCCATCTCGGCGTCGGGCACCCCGAGCGCCATCGCGGGGACAGCATTGACGAACGTGTGGACGACGCCGACCGCGAGCATCGCACAGCCGACGAACAGCGGCCGGCCGGGGATCGACGGCGCGAAGCCGGCGAGCAGGAGGGCGAAGTTGTTCGCGTGGAGCCCCGGGACGAGCCCGCTACAGCAGCCCAGCGCCGCGCCGGCCAGGAGCCACGCGAGCAGTCCCAGCGTCAGCGACGGCTCGGCGAGGATCTCGACCGACGCGGGGACAGCGGTCATCGCTCTCTCTGGCCGCGGCTCGTCGGATAAACTCGAGGGTTGATCGAACGACGGGACGAGATACCGATCGCTACGGCGTTCAGAATTATCGGAGTGAGCGCGACGTCGTATCGGCGATCGGCGCCGTCTCCAGTCGGGTCACTGAGCCCCAGCCGTTCCCAGCCCAGTCGAGCCCGACGTAGCTGATCATGTCGTTTCTCCGAACGGTTCCGGCGTCACTCTATCGCCTCCGGCTGGTCGGCTCAGCGCGACGACTCGAACGGAGTCCGAACGGGTGCCGGAAGGGATTCGGGCTCGAGTAACTCCTTGACGTTCGAGACGACGGCGTCGGCGGCCGCTGCGGGCTCGTCGCCCTTGGGATCGTTATCTCCTGTCACGTACACCGTCCGGAATCCGGCGTCGCACGCGCCGACGATATCGGCCTCGTAGTCGTCGCCGACGAACACGTACTCGTCGGCCGGCAGCCGCTCCATCGCGGCGTCGAAGATCCGTCGATTGGGTTTCCACGCGCCGACGTCGCTCGAGACGACGATTTCGTCGATCGATTCGTCGAATCCGTGGCGCTCGACTTTCGCCCGCTGCTGTCGCCCGTCGCCGTTCGTCAGGATTCCGGTCGGACAGGTCTCAGCGACCCGCTCGACGGTCCGCGTCGCCGTGGCCGGCACAGTAGTAGCCCCGAGTTCCCGCTCGCGGTACTCCCGGGCGAGCGTCTCCGGCGCCGCGTCGAGTTCCGTCGCGGTCGCGACCGCCTCGAACGCCTCGCGGTACGGGTCGGCCTCGCAGCGCTCGAGGGCCTCGAGCAGGCGGTCGACGTACGTCTCATAGGCGGCGTCGGTCAACTCGCCGTACGGGGAGACGGTCGCCTCGAACAGGTCCGCGAACGGGACCGCGTAGGTACACAGCGTTCCGTCGAGGTCGAAGTAGACGGCGGTCGTCACACGCCGTTCGTCTCGCGGCGCGGAGAAGTAGCTGTTCGTCCGTCGCGTCGAAAGAAAATCGGGATTGCTGAAACCGTCGCGTCGCGACTTAGCCGAAGAGCTCGCCGAGGCCCTCGCCGCCGGCGTCGTCGTCTTCGTCGTCGTCCTCGTCCGTCGTGTCCGGGACGTCGCTGGTCTCTTCGGCCTCTTCCTCTTCGTCGCCTTCGTCGCCACCGGCGTCACCGGCCGCGGCGCCGCCTGCGGCGGCTCCGCCTGCGGGGACCGCGGCGGCCTCGGAGACTGCCTCGTCGATGTCGACGTCCTCGAGCGCGGCGACGAGCGCCTTGACTCGGGACTCCTCGACGTCGACGCCGGCAGCGTCGAGCACGTCGGTCAGGTTGTCTTCGTTGATCTCTTCGCCCGATTCGTTCAGGATGAGTGCAGCGTAAACGTATTCCATTGTAGTGTCCTCCAGTAGTGATTATCCGAACATCTCGCCGAGACCGGCCCCGCCGTCACCGTCGTCTTCGTCTTCGTCGTCATCGTCGGTGTCGGCGTCGGCCTCGTCGGCGTCAGCTTCGGTGTCGTCCTGTTCGTCAGCCGATTCGTCCTCGCCCTCGTCGGCGGCCGGTTCAGCGGCCGCGTCGACGCCCTGCAGTTCCTCGGGCAGGGCCTCCTCGTCGTCGATCTGGGCCGCGAGCGCACGCAGCTGTGCGTCGGCCTTGCTGACGAGGTCGGGCATCAGCTCTTCGTCCTCGATCGCGGCCTGCAGGCCGAGGCTCTTGGCCTCGCCCGTGGCCTTGGCGATGAGCGTCGGCGCCGTCGACGCGGTCGGGAACGACGCGTTGATCGCGAGGTTCCGTGCGCGTGCGGCGGCGGTCGACACGTCGCTCTCGTAGGCCTCGACGTCGATGTCGAGGTCCTCGGGGTCGAAGAGAACGCCGTCAGCGACGACGGCGCGAAGGTCGAGTCCGACCTCCTTGGGCTCGATCCCGAGCTCGTTGAGGACGTTCGCCAGATCAGCAGAGACTTCGCCGCCGGCCTCGAGGACCGTCGAGTCCTCCATGACCTGAATCGAACCCTCTTCGATCCGTGCGTTGGCACCGATGCTCTGGAGTTCGCCGACGAACGGTCCCGGGTCGACCCCGGTGTCACCCTCGGGGATGACGATGTCGTTCGGGGCGACCTCGCCCTCGTTGATCGGGGCGGGCGTCTTCGACGCCTCGAGCTCCTTGTAGAGCGTGAACGGGTTGTCGTTCGTACCGACGATCCCGACCTGGCCCTCGATATGATCAACGAGGTCCTCGAGGCCGGACTCCTCCAGTGCACGGACCTGCAGGGTATTGCGGCTGACGCGGAGCTCAGCGGTACCGTGCAGACCACGGCGCATGTCCTGGAGCTGCTTGCTCGGAATGCCGGTGATGCCGACGATGCCGACGCTGTCGTAGCTCTCGATGATCTCCTGGAGCTCGTCGACTTCCTCTCGCTTCCACTGGGGAAGGTTCTCGGTCTTGCGTTCAGCCTGTGCGCTCATATTAGGCCACCTCCACAGACGGCCCCATCGTCGTCTTCACGTAGACGGCGTCGATGTTCTGGGGCCCCTTCTCGAGGTCGGCGTGCAGGCGACGCAGGATGACGTCGATGTTGTCGGCGATGTTCTCCGCATCCATGTCCTCGGCGCCGACGAGCGTGTGGAACGTTCGTCGGTCGCCGGAGCGAAGCTGCACGGTGTTTTTGAGCCGGTTGACGGTCTCGACGACGTCGTCGTCGGGCGCGAGCGGGTCCGGCATCTTCCCTCGGGGACCGAGAATGGTACCCAGGTGCCGGGCAATATCTTGCATCATCGCCTCTTCGGCGATGAAGAAGTCCGTCTCGTCGGCCATGTCCTTGGCCTCGTCATCGTCCAGATCGGCCACGTCGTCTTCCGAGAGAACCTCGTCCGCTGCCTCTTCGGCGCGGACGGCGGTTTCTCCCTCGGCAATGACGACGATTCGCGTATCCTGGCCGGTTCCGGACGGCAGGACGATAGACTCGTCAACTCGGTTCGACGGTTCGTTTAGGTCGAGGTCGCGCAGATTGATCGCGAGGTCGACCGTCTCGGTAAAGTTCCGATCGGGGGCGTCCTCGAGTGCGCGAGCGACTGCTGTTTCAATATCCGAATCTGCCATCGTTCACCTCCGTAGTACGCAGGAGTGCTCCTACGGGTCAGTGAAACAGGCTAGGCCTGTCTCCTTTGAACGGAGTGCCATGGCGAACTTAAACCCGTCGAACTGCCAGCGCTGACTTCCTCGATACGCGTGCGTCTCTGTACCGTTCGAACTATCAACTGACGAACCGCGCGCTTTTTGGTTCGCTCGGGAAACGCGAACGTCCGTCTCGCTGGGAAGCGCAGGAATACGTTCAGCGAGCGAAAATATTATATTACCTGATAGTGTATATTTCCTGTATGTGGCCATCAGATTTATATAGTGTTAGTGGGGCGACGGGAATCGGGTCGGTTATGCCGCTGACGATCGGCGGACTCGGCTTCGAAACGCTGGAAACGATCAGCCCGCTCGAGCGGGCGGGGCTCCTGTTCGCCGGGACGTTCGTGTTCGCGGCCGTGGTGCTCGGATTGCTTCAGGGGTACGCCCCGCGAACGGTAACGAAGGCTCGCCGGAGCCCGGTTATTTCGATCTGCGTCGGCCTGCCGGGACTGTTCGTCGTCGTCGGACTCGGCAGTACGGGGCACCTGATACTCGGTACGGATCTGGGGCCGTTCTTCGGGATTCCGATGATCGTCCTCGGCGGGACGATCGTGCCCGCGTTCACCGCCCTCGGTTTCGTCGCGTTCGGACGGTCGATCGCGGCGCGGCTCGGCCGCGACCGCCTCTCGGTCGGTATCTTCCTCGGTAGTCTGCTCGCTGGCATCGCCGGTTTCTCGCTTGCGCTGACCGTTGTCGTAGCGGGTTTCGCCGGCGCCCTCGGAATCGGCGCGGGCGTGCGCGTGATTATGGCTACCGGTGGGACGTCCCGGCCCGACGATCGCACCGTCCCCCCCGCGAACAAGATCTAACCCGGCGGTCGACCGACGGACGAGATCAACGAGACGTCACACCTGAACGTCGCCAGACGCCATGACTAGTCCTGTGTCGCTTTCGCACTCGCCGTCGCGTCCGCCTCGACGGGCACGTCGTAGCCGTGGGTGTGGAACGACCCGAGACAGAGGAACAACCCGCGTTCGTAGATGTCCGGCTCCTTCTGGACCCCGAGGTGCGAGCCGATCTTCGCGTCCGCCCAGTAGGCGCTGTGAGGGCCTTCGAACAGCCGCTTTACGAGCCGCGCGTCGGCCTCGAGTTTCACGTAGCCGTCGTACTCTACGGGGCGGGGATCGGACACGTACCGGTAGCCGCCGCCGTTCATCGAGAGCTCGAGATAGACGTCGTCGACCAGCGAGATCAGGACCGTCGTCTCGGTGCTATACCCGATTCGCTCGCGCTTTTCCTCTAAGCTCTCGTAGGCGTAGGGAACGTACGCCTGGAGCTCCGACAGCGTCGGCATCGGGTCGGCCTCGTACTCGAACGATCGCGACGCCAGCTCTTCCTCGATGTAGCGGCGCTTCGCGTCTGGATCCGCCGGCTCGAACGGCGCGGATCGCTCGCCGGTCTCGAGGTCGATGTGTTCGCCGGAGTTCAAGAAGACGCATTCGTGGTCGTCGGGGTCGACGGCGTCGGTGAAGAACTCGAGCGCTTCCTCGCGGGGCGGATTCGCCGTGTATTCGTTGAGGTGGGCGAGGTCGCCCGTCAGCACGTACTCGCCGGCGAATGGCATGTAGAAACGGGGTTCGAAGATGTCGATGAACTCGAGCGCCCGCTCGTGTTTCTCCTGGATGACGCGGTCGCGTTCGCGGAGCTTCTTCTCGTGGCTGTAGTCGGTGACGGCCTGGGGGTAGAACTGCGCCGCGCTGTACTGGTGACAGAGGAGATCGATCGTCCCGTACTCGTCGGTGACGGTTCGACAGACCGACTCGGCGATCGAAAACGGCACGTCGTTGGTGTTGACGACCGTCTGCTCCCCGTTGTCGATGACCGCCATCGAGTCGACCTGCGTCGAGCCCGGTTCCTCCGCGTCGTCGTCGTACCACGTACACCCAAAGTAGTTCCCGCAGCGCTCCGGATCGCAGCCGTCGGCCGCGAGCACGTTGATGTGCATGTCGCCCTCGAGCGGCGTGCGCTCGCCGTGGGACAGCTCGATCACGTCGAACCCCAGCGCAGCGACGGCGTCGTGGAGATAGTCCCACCGGTAGTCGTGGATGAGCACCGGAATGTCCCTGTCCATGCGTTCGAGCGTGTCGGGGTCGAAGTGGTCCGGATGGATGTGCGAGATATAGATGTAGTCGACGTCGTTGAAGTCCTCCGGGTCGAACTCGGGTTCGGGGTAGTGGGCCCACGAGCCGTAGTACGCGCCGTCCACCAGCCAGGGATCACAGAGAATCGACGTCTGCTCGTCTTCGACGAGAATCGCTGCCGACTCGAGATAGGTCACTCGCATACCGAGGCTCCAACAGCCATGAATCATTTGTTATTATCACAATATGGGATGGTACGCGCTCCCGAACGCGGGATAGGGCACAGCTACGGCTCCCTCGTCCACCGTCGACGTCCCGTGAATCGGCGTCCGGAAGCGGATAGGGACCGGCAAAACAGCCGTAGTCACCGAGTAAACGGCGTGCGTTCGACCACCGTGGCTACGCTATCGGTCGTCGGGACGAACGAAGAATACTCGGTGCGTTCCCGGTTCGGGGACTCGTCGAACACGCCGTCGCTTCGCCGACGAGGACACACCGGAACGTCCGTTCTGCTCGTGTTCCGAGCACTCGCAACTACACGTTCGCGTCGACTGCAAGAACGATAACACGCTCGTCGACTACGCTGCCGCTTCGTCGAGAAGTACAACGGAACACTCGCCGTGCTCGTGTTCCGAGCTCTTGTGGACGACGCTGCCGCTTCGCCCACAAGAACGAAGAAGTACTCGCGACGCTCGTACTTCAGGCGCTCGTCGACTACGCTGCCGCTTCGTCGACGAGCACGTCGTCGTACTCGCCGTCGTCGACTCGCTGCTTGAACTCTCGAGCGTCGTTGCCCTCGATGGTGACGCCCATCGAGGCGCAGGTGCCGACGACTTCCTTCGCGGCGTTTTTCGCGTCGTAGGCGAGCAGGTCGGGGTGTTTCTGCTCGGCGATCTGTTTGACCTGTTCGACCGACAGATCCGCGACGAAGTCCTTCTGGGGTTCGCCGCTGCCGGTCTCGAAGTCAGCTTCGTCCTTGATCAGTTCGGCCGTCGGCGGGACACCGACGTCGATTTCGAAGGAGCCGTCGTCCTCGTAGTCGACGGTGACGGGGACTTCGGTGCCGTCGAACGCTTCCGTCTGGTCGTTGATCTCCTGTACGACCGCCTGCACGTCGACAGGGGTCGGTCCGAGCTCGGGACCGAGCGGCGGGCCAGGGTTGGCCTGGCCACCCGGAACGAGCACTTCGATGGTTCCAGCCATACCCGTCACAACCCGTGCGCGAGTTTTAAGGGTTGCTAATTCGGGCAGTGAGGTCTGTGATACGGTGTCGTACGCCTCGCGGCCCGGCCGTTACTCGACGCTTTCGGTCCGCCACTCGGCGAATGACTTGAGGACGTGGGCCTCGTCGAAGCGTTCGATACAGGGGACGTCGTACGGGTGGATCGCTTCGACGCGGTCGACTAGGTCGTCGTAGGCGTCGGCGGTCGTCTTTGCGAGCAGAACAGCTTCGTCGTCGCGGTGAATTTCGCCCTCCCAACGGTAGGTGGAGGTCGTCGACAGTCGGTTGACGCAGGCCGCGAGTCGGTCCTCGACAAGCGTCTCGGCGATTCTATCCGCTTCGGACGGCGGAACCGTGATGTAGACCGTTGGCATTCGTGTCGCCGGCTACGCTCGAGACGGAGAAAAGTCCCATGACGATGTCGCGGGACGACCGCAGGGCTCTAGAGAGGTCGATCCGGGCGGCCACGCCCTCGTCAGTCCGCGTTCACGTTACCGGAGACGGGATTGAACGTTCCGTTAATGTCCCACTCGTGAATGCAGTGTGGATTTCCGACCTGCTTTTCGCCGTCTTCGCGGGCGATCTGCCAGGCCTCGAGGTTGTCGTCCCATCGCTCGGTTCGATCGCACCGTTCGCAGACGCGGGCAGTCGGCGGTTGTACTTGCGAGCTCATTGTCGACCGTGGGAACTGAACGCATATAACACTATCCGTGTGCGGCAACTTCTGCCCCGGATTCGTTCACGATTTTTGGAGGATTTAAAATTAGCGGGCCGATAACAGCGTTCGAGCAATCGGCGTGGGTCGCGGGAAACGCCGAGCGGGACTTAGAGCCGGTCGCCATCAGTGCCGAGACGCTGGCTCGGTTCCGCCACCGTCGCACCATCGACCGGCGGCTCCGACTGACCGGTCGGGAGGTATCGCCCCGTCGGAGAGCGGTATCGAACGACGAGCGACCACATGACCGCGGTCCCCAGCAGTCCGATCGCCGAGAACGTCATCCCAAGCGAGTAGAAGGTCCCGGTGTAGATCACGGCGAGCGCGAACTTGGGGACGCTGGTCGCCAGCGGGATTCGCGCGTCGAGGTCGCGCAGCGTCGGGAGCAACGCGACGACGGTGAGTAAACTGCCGCCGAGAAAGACGAGATCGTGCCAATACATGCAATAGATACTCGGCTATGAGTAAATAGTCTTCCGGTTAGGATCGGGCTGTTGACTCCGTCTCGAGCGGGTTTTGACCCGTGTGGTTTCGGACCCGACGAGAGAGAGAGCATTGGCGGTCGCGCACCTGTGGGTAGCAGGCAGACGACCGCGTACCCGCAGTTACGAAACGGAAGTTCCGAAAACGAGGGTCCGAACTGAAACCGGCAGTACCGACACTGACGCGAGACTCGCTCTGTTGGCGGTCCCGATCAGTAGACGGCGTCTTTGATCTCCTCGCGGAGTTCGTCGAACTGCTCGAGGTAGTCGCGACGTTCGGCTCGCAGCTCCGCGACGGCCTCGTCGTAGTTCTCGATGTGGTCGGGGACGTAGTACTCGCCGATGTCGAATCCGGGCACGCTCTCGGGGATCGTCAGCCCGGTGCGGTCGTCGTCGGTCCACTCGATCGCCCCTCGGGCGGTTTCGGTGAGGATGGTGACGGACTCCTCAACGCCGACGTCCGCGGACTTCTCGCCGAGATAACCCGTGTTGATGACGTAACACTCGATGTCCAGCACCTCGATGAGGTCCCGGAAGATGTTGCCCTCCTCACCCTCGGGCCCGATGATGAAGGGGTTGGTCCCGACGACGCGGATCGACTCGCCCGCGCGGGACGGATCGCCGGCGCTGGTCTCGATCGATTCGCCGAGCATGAAGGCGACGGCCGCCTGGTCGTCCGTGAGCTTCGCGACCGGCGGCATCAGCGGATTCCGGGTGATAAAGAAGGCCTGATCCATCCGCTCTAAGTCGATCTCCTCGTCGGCACTCTCGAGTTGGTCACGCTGGACGACCGCCCTGGAGTTCGAGGTGTAGCGATCCTCGTCGAAGTGGACCGTCCCGTCGTCGTCGACGGCGACATTCTCGAAGACGGCCGACTCGTGGGTTGCGGCCTCGTAGAGTTCGGGCTGTTCCTCGGCGTCGAGGCCGATGGTCTTGATGAACAGCCCCTCGCCCTCGCTGCCGGCGACGGTGCCGTCGGGCAGGAGGCCGCAGACGTCGTCCTGGAGCATCGTGGCGTCTTCGGGGTCCTCGAGCCAGCAGCCGTGGGAGGTGAGCGTCGACTTGCCGGTCGCCGACAGGCCCATGAACACCTGGCCGACGGTCTGGAGGTCGCCCTCCTCGTTACGAACGCGCACGCGCTTGCTTCCCGCGTGGAGACCGAGGCCGCCCTGTTCCTTGATCCAGTACATGTACAGCCGGAGGAACGACTTCTTTGCCTCGCCGATGTAGTCGGTCCCCAGCACGGCGGTAAAGCCTTCGTCGGGAAGGACGCGGATTGCGGTCTCGTTGTAGTCGGGGTCCATGACCGTATAGAGGTCGGGTTCTCGACCGTCCGACGGTTCGAACAGGTCCCGCCAGCCCAGCGCGATGTGGGCGTGCTCGGCGGGGATGAACAGTCGGCAACAGAAAGTCGCGTCGGGATGGCGTCCCATCAGCCGATCGACGCAGACCATCTCGCGGTCGCCCGCGCGGGCGATCGCGTCGTCGACGAGCTCGTGGTCGCGCTCGTCGAACGCGGCGTCGACGGCGTTTTTCGTCAGATCGGCGCTGCGGGATCGCGTTTCGCTGACGTACGACGGCGATCCGAACTCGGTCATCGTCTCGTCGCCGGCCGCGAGGTCGCGGAGGTCCTCGAACGACGGGTCGTACCGCACGTTCGACGCTGTCGTCGGGTCGGGAAGCTCTCGGACCAGCGGACGGGTCTCCGCCCCGGTTTCGGACATATACGTAACTCACCATCGCCGCAATGTATAAACATGGAGGATTCTTCTCGCTGTGTGTCACGTCTTCACCAATCACTGTGGGCGAGCGCCGATTTCGGACCGCAGTGGCGGCGAGGGGTAGATTCTCCGACTTCCCGAGAACCGTATGAAATCAGATACGAAGGAGAAAGATACTCGGGAGCGAAATAATTTCTACTCGGGAGCAATCGGTTCGATACCGATCCCTCTCACAGGGTCGTATCGACGAGCGCCGACAGGCTACATCCGGATCGATGGGCCACACCCGGATCGGTTCTCGAGAGACGTGCGCTCGAGGGCGGCCCCAGAACGATGGCAGAAAACGCGTCCGTCGGACCGTCTCACTCGGAGACGATGATCTTGCCGGTCATTCCAGCAGTAACGTGGGGTTCGCAGATGTAGGTGTAGGTTCCCGGCACCTCGAACGTGTGCTCGAACGTCTCGCGGGTCTCGAGTTTCCCACCCTGGGACTCGTGCCAGGCGTCGATCGCTGTCTGTTCGTCCTCGAAGCCGCCGGTCGCGAAGTAGTCGGCTCCCTCGGGAAGGCTCGCCTCGCGGGCCGTCACCGTGTGAATGGCTTCGCTGGTGTTCTTCCAAACGACGGTTTCGCCGACGCTGGCCTCGTACTCGTCAGGGAGGAAGGCGTTCCGGTTCATCCCGATGGTACAGCTCTGGCCGTCGCAGGGACCGTCGTTCTCGAAGGGGCTGGTGACGGCCGAACAGCCCGCCAATCCGGCCGAAACGGTGGATCCGACGGCGGCGAGATAGACGCGCCGATTCATACCAGTGGCTTTGGAGCATCCGAATATAACCGCCCCGGTTCGATCGTCGAAACCTCGAGGGCTGGTGGCGAAACGAAAACACGTAAGGGACCTCCACGCCGAATCCGGGAGTATGCTCCCCCGGTTCGTCGGGCGACTGGGCGTCGCGGACGCGGTGACCATCGCTAACGCCGCGCTGGGATTCGTCGCCGTCGTCGTCGCCTTCGTCGACATCGCGCTCGCCGCACGCCTCATCCTGTTGGCGGCGATCGCGGACGGGTTAGACGGGATCCTCGCCCGCCGCTACGGCGGCACCGACGTCGGTCCCTACCTCGACTCGCTGGCCGATGTCGCCTCCTTCGCGGTCGCCCCCGCGATCGTCGCCTTCGTCGTCATCACCGACGGCCTCGAGCTCGGGTTCGACGCAGTAACGGGCGAACTCCTCCTGGCGACCGGGACCTGCGCGCTATTCGTCGCGATGGCCGTTACCCGCCTCGGCATGTACACGGCCTTCGACGTCAGCGGTAACTACACCGAGGGTATCCAGACGACGCTGGCGGCGACGATCATCGGCGCGGCGATCCTCGCCGGCACGACCAACCCGTGGCTCGTCCTCGCGGTGACGGGCGCGTTCTGTTACCTGATGGTCTCACGCATCGAGTACCCCGACCTGCTCGCCCGCGATGCGGCCATCATGGGGGTCGTCCACGCACTGGCGATCCTAATTCCCGAGTTCGCCGGTCGCACGTTCCCCTACGCGCTGTTGACGCTGGGTATCGCGTACATGACGTTGAGCCCCTGGTTCTACTGGCGCGAGGAGGCCCAGTCGACGGCGCCCGACGCGCATGGAAACGCTTAGGGCGCTGCTGGGACGACCGTAGGGTATGTACACTGCCACGCGTCGGCGTCATCTCCGGGTCCAGAGACGGGACCGGGTGGTACCATGAGCGATGACGAGGCAGCCGAGGACGGAGCGGACGAACCGGCCGAGGAGGAGTCCGAACCGGTCGATCTCGAGGCGATCCGCGAGGCGCTCGCGGCCTTCGAGGACGACGTCGAAGCCCTCGAGAGCGAGCTCGAAGCCGCCGAGACCGAGGACGATCTCGACGTCGTCGAGGCTGACATCGAGTCCTTCCGCGAGGAGTTCGAGGAGATCGAGATCCCCGACCCGCCAGAAACCGAGGAGGACGAAGACGAGGATGAGGACGCCGAACCCGCGCCCGAGGAGCAACTCCAGGAGCGCTACGACGACATCGAGAGCGACGTCTCTGATCTCGAGTCAGATCTGGAGGACCAGCGCGGTCCCTACGGCGAGGACGTCGTCAGCGAGATCAACAGTGCCAGCGGGACGATCACGGGCACCCGCTGGACCGAAGAGGGTAACGCCGAACTGATCGAGGCCGTCGACGACTTCCTCGACGACCTGAACGAACTGCTCGGCACCTCGGTCACGCTGAGCAACGAGGGCGAGGCGGTCCCCGACCAGCTTGATGCGACTCTCGACCGCGCGGCCGAGGCCGTCGAGGACGCCGAACTCGACGCCGACGACGACGCCGAGACGATCGCCGGCCTGCTCGAGGCCACGGACGACCTCGACTCCGATATCGACGACGCGACCGAGTGGACCGACCTCGAGATCCGCGAGCAACTGCGCCGCGAAGGGTTCTACGACGTGCTCGACCACGTCAAGGACTTCCCACCGGAGTGGCACGCGCTGAAGGTCCACGAGAAGCGCGGCAACGTCGATATGATCCTGCTGGCCTACGAGACCTTCGACTCCGATTACATGGAGGAACACTGCCTCGAGGCCTTAGAACGCATGGGTCCCGAGGAGGCCATGGAACCCATGATCCAGAAGGCGGGCCGCCGTGACCAGGCCGCGATGCGCATCCTGGGCAAGATCGGGATCGCCGACGACGAGGTCGTCGAGGCGCTGGTCGACTACGTCGACTCGAACCCTAACCTCCAGCGGCCTGCGTTCCGCGCGCTCGGCGAGATCGGCGCCGAAGACGCCGTCGAGCCGATCGCCCAGCAGCTGGTCGCCGACGAGCCGGACGTCCGCAGCTGGGCCGCACGCGCGCTCGGCCTGATCGGCGACACCCGCGCCGTCGAGCCGCTCGCGGACGTGCTGGCCGACGACGAAGAGGACCGCGTCCGCGCCAGCGCCGCCTGGGCGTTAAACCAGATCGGCACCGCCGAGGCCCTCGAGATCGTCGCCGACTACGGCGACGACCGCGCGTATCTCGTTCAGGCCGAAGCCGAGAAGGCCGCGACCGAGCCCGCAGCCTAAACGCGACGCGAACGGGATAGACCCGATTTCCGTCCCCCCTCTGAATCTCGCACTCCGTTTTCGACCTGACCTTTATATCCGAACGCGCGGCCAGAGCGCCCGATGGAGTACCGACGCGCAGTCCTCGTCGCGCTCGTGAGCGTCGGCCTCGCCGCCGGCACGTTGATCGGGGTCGGACTCGTCGCCGTCGACACCGCGACGAGCGACGGAACTCCCAGCGACGTGGCGTCTCGAGGCAACGCAACGCTCTCTCGAGCCGACGCTAACGGCGACGGAACCAGCCTCGCGTGTCCGATCGGTGCGATGGAATCGGCGCCCTCGTCGGACGAGCTAACCGACGGCAACGGGTCGGTCCCCGACGCCGACACCGGCGAGCGACCGATGAACGCGACCGGTACCGCGCCTCGGATCGTCGAACTCTACCCGAATCCCACGATTCGCGACAACGTCGGCGAGTATCTCGTCCTCGAGGTCCCCCCGGACACTCGACTCGAGAACTGGACGCTCACCGACGGCCATACCACGGCTGAACTCCCGAACGAGACCGTCGCCGGCCGCGTTGCCGCGAGCACGGCGCCGAACGTCACTGGCGGACTGACCGAGTACCCGGTGGTCGAACTCGAGGGGGCGCTGCGACTCGCCGTCGACGGGGACACCCTGGAGCTCCGGAACGAGACGACGACCGTCGACGCGGTCGCGTACGATCGAGCGCCGACGGCGGAACGGTGGTACCGCAACGGCAGCGAGACCGACGAGCTGACCGCCGGCAACCCCGAAACCGGCGACTGGCATCCCCGCGATGCGACCTGCCTCCCAGTCTCGACGGCCGACGTCGCGAACGCGACGGCGTTCGTCCTTCCCGACTCACCCGCGGTTCCCCTCGAGACGCTCCGCGGCGCCGACGACCGCCTGCTGCTGGCCGGCTACACGGTCACGTCCGAGGCGGTCGCCGATGAACTCGTCGCCGCGGCCGACCGCGGGGTCGACGCCGCGGTGCTCTTCGAGTCGAGCCCCGTCGGCGGCACGCCCGCGGCGACCGAGAGCGTCCTCGAGACGCTCGTCGACGGCGGGGTCGACGTTCGCGTTATCGGCGGCGCCGACTCGCGGTACCGCTATCATCACCCCAAATACGCGGTGGTCGACGACCGCGTGCTGGTCACGACCGAGAACTGGAAGCCGTCGGGCGTCGGCGGCCAGAGCAGCCGCGGCTGGGGCGTGCGCCTCGAGTCCGAGTCCCTCGCGGCCGATCTCGCGACCGTCTTCGACGCGGACTTCGAGGGTCGCGATACGACCTCGGGTGCGGCCTATCGCAGGAACGCTTCGTTCGTGGACGACGGCCCCGTCTTTTCTTCGCCCGATCCCGAGTTCCCGACGGCCCACGGCCCGTCGACGGTCCCCGTCGAGTCCGCCGAACTCCTGCTCGCACCGGACAACGCCGAACGCCGTCTCAACTCGTTACTCGAGAGCGCCGACGACGAGATCCTCGTCCTGCAGCCGTCTATCGCCGACGACGTGTCGTTGCTCAAGTCGACCCTCGAGGCTGCCCGCCGCGGCGTCGACGTCCGTATCCTGCTCGGATCGGCGGAGTACAACGCTGACGAGAACGCGGCGCTGGCGCAGGACTTAGAACGGATCGCCGACGACGAGTCGCTGCCGCTCGAGGTCGAACTGGTCGAGGAGACGGACGCATTCGAGAAAATCCACGCCAAGGGGGTCGTAATCGACCGCGAGGTGGCGGTCGTCGGCAGCGCCAACTGGAACGAAAACTCCCTCCAGAACAACCGTGAGGTCGTACTGGCGCTCCACGGCGAGGAAATCGCGAGCTACTACGCCGACGTATTCGAGGCCGACTGGCAGGGTGACGACGTCTCGTCGCCGATCACCGTCGGCGTCGCCCTCGCCGTCGTCGCCGCGCTCGCCCTCGCAGCGCTGGTCGGACGTCGGTACGTTCGGTTCGGCGATCCACAGTAAGGGTCGCGTCATGCAGTCGCCATCCAAATTCCGTCTACGAAAACCGGTCGCCCCGCGTCAGTCCGCGCAGCCGTCACCGACCTCGAGTCGCTCGCAGGCGTCCCGTTCGGGGTCGAAACAGTCGGGGCACTCGCCCGGCCGGTCGATGATCGTGTCGAGGCGCTCCGCGACGGTATCGTCGATGACGCTCTCCAGAGCGCGGGCCTCGTCCTGGTACTCCTCGACCTCGAGGACGTTCGCGAGGAACCGTTCGATGATACAGTAGGTCTGGAGGGCGTCGTGGGCGCGCCCGAGTCCCTCGTCGGTCAGACTCGCCCCCTTGTACTTCTCGTGGTCGACGAGTCCCCGGTCCTCGAGTTTGCCGATCATCTCGTTGACGCTGGCCGGACTGACCTCGAGCAAGTCCGCGAGCGTGCCGGTCGATGCGGGGCCGTCCTCGATGCGTTGAGCCAGATAGATCGCCTTGAGATATTGGTCTGCAGTGTTCATTGCATCCCTCCGTTAGTGCCGCTCGGTGTCGCGTCGATTCCTCGCCGGCGTCCCCGCGTCCGGGACTCGATGCGCGGTGACGGCGTTCGATCTGCGGGGGACCGTACTGCCGCCGTCTCGATCATGCTCTGTGCTCCATGATCTCGGTCACTTCTTCGACGCCGTCCTTTTCCTCCTCGCGGATCTCGTAGAGGGTCTCGAGGAGGCGCTCGCGTTCGATAGCGAACTCGCTGTCGGATGCCTCGATTGCATTGATAAGGTCGTCGTAGAACTTGTAGGCCGTTTCCTCGTTCGCCAGTTGGTCGTAGAGGACGCCGTCGGTGTCCTCTGGGGGTCCATACTGGGCGTCGACCAACGCGTTGATTTCCTCGTACGCGACGGTGTCCGCCTCGAGATCGTCGATCAGCGCCTCGAGCCGCTCGCGGTGGTCGGCCGACTCGTCGGCGGCCTCCTCGAGCAACTCCCGCACCTCCTCGTCGATCGCCGCTCGCTCTTCGGGGGGCAGCGAGTCGAGGTGGTGGGCGGCGCGTGACTCGACGACCTCCTCCAGAACGACCCCGATCTGCAGCAATCGGGCTAGCTGGTGATCGCTCGAGACGCGCTGTCCCAGACTCATATCAGGTCGTCCGGGCCGCTGATACTTAACCGTCCCTACTCGATCGGTTCGGTCAGGCGGTGACACGGGTCCGAACGGCGAGCGCGAATCGAATACCCACGGGTTATTTACTGTTGTTTTCGGAACCGAGACGCATGGAACGTGTCAGTGCGTTTGTGGGAGTCGCATACGGATTTTCGCTGCTCGGCTATCTCGTCGCTGTCCTCGGATTCGGACTCCTCGTTTCGGCTCTCGGCGCCGGTTTTCTCACCGGAGGCCAGTCGGACGGATCGTTCGTTATCGGCGGGTTCATTTTCCTCTTGGGCGCCGGAAGCACGGTCGCGGGACTCCTCGGAATGCTGTACAAGGTTATCGCCGACGGCGTCGCCGCCGGCATCGAAAACGCAGTCGCGACGCCGGCAAGTCGGCCCGCTCGAGAGTCCGACGACGGATCACCACGGTCCCGATAACCGTCGCCCGCTCCCCATCCCGCGATCGGCTTACCCGCGATACCGCCAGACGCGCGTCCCCTCACCGCCGTCGACGGCATCGACCTGTTTGAGACCCTCCTTGATACAGCGCCACCAGCCGTCACTGGTGTCGTACCCCGCCGGACACTCCTCGTAGAGCGCGTCGACGAAATCGGAGCGACGCGCCTGGCCCTCGTCCCGCAGGTAGGCCAGCGCCCGCCCGACGGCGTGGCGGCGCTTTTCGATCGTTTCGGCCGAGCGGCCCGGAATCGACAGTTCGTCGAGATCGGTGATGTCCTCCCCTGGCCGGACGCCGTCGCCGGCCAACCGGGTCGAAGACGTGTATTCGAGCCCGGTCTGGACGTCCCGGTTCAGGCGCTTTCGCGTGGTCGCGACCGCGCGCCGGGAGAGTTCGTCGAGTCGCTCGGTCTCGACGGAGCCGAGCACGCCGGCGTCCTCGTGGACGGGGTCCTCTCGAATGCGCGCGACGCGCTCCGGCGACAGGCCGGAGGGCTGCTCTCCGTTCGACTCGGCTTCGGTCGGCTCGTTCGCGGTTGAATTTGGGTCCCTTTCACCGCCCGCCGACTCCGCTCGAGCCGACGAACCCGCCGACTCGTTCGACACGCTCGAGGCTCCATCTTCGCGTTCCCCCGTCGATTTCGAGCCGCTGTCCGATCGAACCCTCGAGTCGGGACTCCGTCGAACCGTTCGGGGCGAACCGTGGACTTCGAGCACCGGCTCGCGGTTCACCGGCGTTCCGTCGGGGTGTCGGTCGTGGTCGGCCGACTCGGTCTCGTCCCCGTCGGGTGCCCGTTCGGCGCTCTCGTCAGCAGTCTCGGTGGCTGAGTCGTCGGCCGCTCGCGGCTCACCGTCCGCGCGGTCGCTCTCGACCGCCTGTGAGAGCGTCGCCACCTGCTCCTCGAGGCGGGCGATGCGCTCGCGGTGATCCGCCAGCAGCCGGTCCCGTTTCCGACCGCGGTCAGGCCCCGCTCCGGCCTCGATCGAGCCGCGGTGTTCGATGATCCACCGGACGTACGCCTGTCGACTCTCGAAGCCGAACAGTTCTCGCTCGGCCTCGAGCGCGTCGACGGTCTCATCCTCGAGTTCGACGGAGAGGGCCTGCATCGTCTCCGGATAGCCGATCATCATATAAAAGTGGTCGTCAGACACCTCGAAGACGGTCGCAGTCGACGGAACACGGAGACGGCTCGGAGTGCGAAAGAGAAGCGAAAGAACGCAAAAGCCGCGCTATCGCCCGACGGTTAGTCGCGCTGGCGAAGACGCGCGCCGATCAGTTCCTCGAGATCGTCGCGGAGTTCGTCGACGTCGATTTCCTCGAGGACGGGCACGAAGAAGCCCTCAACGAGCATGTTGCGGGCCGCGCGGGGGTCGACACCGCGGGAGGTCATGTAGAACAGGTCCTCCTGGTCGATCTGGCCGACCGTTGCGGAGTGGCTGGCCTCGGTGTCGTGGTTGTTGATGATCAGCTTCGGGGAGGCGTCGGCCTCGCTCTCGTCGCTGAGCATGAGCGTGTTCTCGCGCTGGTAGGAGCTGGTGTCCCACGCGTCGGCGCCGACGTCCTGGACGCCCTCGTAGACCGAGCGGGCGACGTCGTCGGTGACGCCGCGGGTGACGAGGTCGGCGGTCGTGTGCTCGGCGCGGTGCCAGACCTTCGCGTCGAGATCGAAGTGCTGGTCGTTGTGACCGTAGAAGGCACCGACGATCTGGGTCTCCGAGGAGTCGCCGCTGAGCGTCGTCGAGACCTCGGTTTTGGTTAGCTGCGTTCCGAGGTTGCCCTCGATCCAATCGATCGTGGCGTAGGTGTCGGCGACGCCGCGCTTGACGGTGAAGTTGTAGGCCTCCTCCGAGAGATTTTGAAGGCTGCCGTACTGGACGTAGCTGTTCTCGCCGGCGGCGACTTCGACGACGCCGCTGTAGTACTGCTCCTCGGCTTCCTCGCCGGTCGACTGTCGCTCTAAGATCGTGACCGAGGACGACTCCTCGGTGACGACGAGCGTGTAGTTGAACAGCGAGCGGGAGTTCTGCTCGGTCCGGATGGTCACGTCCTCGGCGTCGACGCCTTCGGGGACGTAGATGACCGTCCCGGTGCTAAACAGCGCCGTCGAGAGCGCCGTTAGGTAGTTCTCCTGGGGATCGACGATGCTACCGAAGTGCTCCTTGAGGAGCTCTTCGTGCTCATCGACGGCATCAGTCCACGAGAGCACGTCGGCTTCCTCGGGACCAACTTGATCCTTGTCCTCGGCCGCGTTCAGCGGATCCACCAGCGACTCGAAGTCGAGTTCGTAGAGATTCGTCCAGTCCCGACCCGGCGTCCGAATGACGTCCGGCATGTCGAGCTCTTCGAGCGCCTCGAGGGCCTCGAGACGGGTCTCGAGGAGCCACTCGGGCTCGTCGAGGTCGCCGCTGATTTCGCGCACCTGTTCTTCCGTTAGATTGGCGTGTACCTGTGTTCCTGCGCTCATATTATCCGAGGCTACCCTCCATCTCGAGTTCGATGAGGCGGTTGAGTTCGACCGCATATTCGATCGGCAGTTCCTCCGTGATCGGCTCGATGAAGCCGGCGACGATCATCTTCTTGGCGTCGTCGTCGTCCAGTCCGCGCGACTGGAGGTAGAAGATATCTTCATCACCGATCTTGCCGACGGTCGCCTCGTGAGCGACGTCGACCTTCGACTCCTCGATCTCCATGTACGGCATGGTGTCCGAGGTCGACTCGTTGTCGAACATCAGGGCGTCACACTCGACGGCGGTCGAGGCGTTCTCGGCACCGTCGGCGATGTGGACGAGGCCGCGGTAGTTGGTGCGGCCGCCGTCCTTGGAGATCGACTTGGACTCGATGGTCGAGCTCGTGTCGGGCGCGTTGTGGTAGACCTTCGCGCCGGTGTCGATGTCCTGGCCCTCGCCCGCTAGGGCGATGGTGATATGGGTGTCGGTCGAGCCGCGACCCTTGAGGATGGTACACGGGTAGAGCATGGTCACTTTCGAGCCCATGCTGCCCGAAACCCACTCCATCGTGCCGTTCTCCTCGCAGATGGCACGCTTGGTGTTCAGGTTGAAGGTGTTCTTCGACCAGTTCTGCACGGTCGAGTACTGAACGTGAGCGTCCTCGCCCACGAAGACCTCGACGCCGCCGGAGTGGAGGTTGTGGGTCCCGTATTTGGGCGCGGAACAGCCCTCGATGTAGTGGACCTCGGAGCCTTCCTCGGCGATGATGAGCGTGTGCTCGAACTGCCCCATCCCTTCCGAGTTCATGCGGAAGTAGGCCTGAACGGGCATCTCGACGGTGACGTCTTCTGGAACGTAGACGAACGACCCGCCGGACCAGACGGCCCCGTGCAGCGCGGCGAACTTGTTGTCGCTCGGCGGCACGCAGGTCGTCATGAAGTGCTCTTTGACGAGCTCGGGGTGCTCCCGGACGGCCTCATCCATGTTACAGAAGATGACGCCTTTCTCCTCCCACTGCTCCTGCATGTTCTGGTAGACGACTTCGGACTCGTACTGGGCGCCGACGCCCGAGAGGGCGTTCTTCTCGGCTTCCGGAATGCCCAGTTTGTCGAACGTGTCCTTGATCTCGTCGGGCAGCTCCGTCCAGTCGTCAACGCCTTCGCGCTTGTCGACGTCTGGGCGGATGTAGGGGATGATCTCCTCGACATCCAGTTCGGAGAGGTCCGGCATGCCGGGCCAGTCCGACGGCATCGGCATGTTTTGGTACTGCTCGAGCGCGCGGAGGCGTCGCTCGAGCATCCAGTCGGGCTCGTCCTTGTCTTCGGAGATCATGCGGATGACCTCCTCGGTCAGGCCTTTGTCGGATTTGACCGCGGAGTTCTCCTCTTTCTTGAACTCGAACCGGGCCTCAGTGTCTGTCTCTTTTAGGTGGTCTTGATCGGAACTCATTGGTTGATGTGGTTTATGGTTACGGCTGTAGCGTTATTACGGTTGTTCTAGTCGAATCCGGTTACGCGGTGCCGTAGACGTCTTCGCGGACCCAGTCGTACCCCTTGTCCTCGAGCTTCTCGGCGAGCTCGGGACCGCCGCTCTTGGCGATCTGGCCGTCGAGCATCACGTGGACGTGATCGGGCTCGACGTAGTCGAGGATGCGCTGGTAGTGGGTGATCTGGAGGATACCAGTACCCTGCTCGTCGCGCAGGGCGTTGATGCCCTCCGAGACGTCCTGTAGTCGGTCGATGTCGAGCCCGGAGTCAATCTCGTCGAGGACGGCGACCGAGGGCTCGAGGATGGCGGCCTGCAGCACTTCGTTCTGCTTTTTCTCCCCGCCGGAGAAGCCGGCGTTGAGGTAGCGCTGGGCGAACTTCTCATCCATGTCCAGTTGCTCCATCTTCTCCTGGAGGATCTGCTGGAACTCGGCGACGCCGACCTCGCCCTCGTCCGCGGGGCCTTCCATCGGCGAGGACTCGAAGCCTTCATCCTCTTCTTCGACGTCTTCGCCTTCCTCTTCCTCGAAGAGCTCCTCGCGCTCCTCGATCTTGGCGTTCAGCGCCGTGCGGAGGAAGTTCGTCATCGTGACGCCCTCGATCTCGGCCGGATACTGGAAGCCGAGGAAGATGCCGAGCGCGGCGCGCTCGTTGGGCTCTAAGTCCAGCAGGTTCCAGGTGCGCTGGTCCTCGTCGATCTCGATGTCCTCACCGAACTCCTCGTCCTCGAGGTGGAGCAGAACCTCGCCCTCAGTGACCTCGTAGGCGGGGTGACCGGCAATGACCTTCGCGGTCGTCGACTTCCCGGAGCCGTTGGGCCCCATCAGGGCGTGAATCTCGCCGGACTCGACTTCGAGATCGACGCCCTCGAGAATTTTCTCGTCGCCCTCCGCCACTTCCGCGTGCAGGTTGGATAGTTCGAGACGTGCCATAGTATTCGCTCGTCCGAAGAGTGGGGCGTATGACTGATAACGGTTTCGTATCCATTTGGATACTGTTCCACAACGCAAAAATAAGTTACTCTATCGGGAACTGTGATGGCGTAACGGAAAACTTCATCAATTCACTCCGCGTATTCGTCTTCCGATATCTCCCCCAAGTATCGGAACATCTCCCTCTAAGAGCGCTCTCTGCTGACTTTCCGGCAGACGCTCCATGAATGTATGGCAAAGACGACAGAGTTGTATCAAATTATCCATTGTATGGGCATTGGACGGATCATCGAAGGTACGAATAGGGCAGATATGATGAACATCTGGGTTTCGGCCGATCACATCCGAATCAACTCCGCACAATTGGCACGTATTGTTGTCTCGTTCTCGCACGCGCCGACGAACATTCTTCCAATTACCAGTGTAAAACTGCGTTTGGGAGTCGGGGTCCCACTGATGATGGTTCTCGCCGCGGCGGTTCTGAGATTGCCACTCTGCGTAACAACTGATATCGCAGAAATGTTTTGACTTCGTTTCCAGACGACTCGGATACACGGCCTTCGTCGTACCACAATTCGAGCACTCTACTGACTCCTTCCCCTTCCACCATGGACTATTTTCTCCACTAACGCGTCCGGTCTCTTTCAAGAATTCACCCTGGCATTGGTTATCGCAGAAGAAGCGTTCCGACTGTTCGTACTGACAGGGTGGTATCTCCTTCTGAGTCCCACAGTATTCACAGTGGACTTCATGTGTTTCGACATCCTGGTTCGCCGTCCGACGGTCGATACCGTGTTCTTCCATTCGATTATAAACGGTCGTCATCGAACAACCGACCTCGTCAGCGATCTCCGAGAGCGTCATTTCCTCGTTGTGGTACCAGTGACGGAGCGTTTCGGTCGGAATAGTGACTTTTTCAGGCATTCTTAGTTCCACTCACTTATCCGGCTAATTTTCTCATATGGACACTTGTCAAAACAGATTAATAGTTGGATCGATGTCTATCTATCCCCCTTACAAAGTGCAAACTGTGAACAGCAAAACACGCCTACTATAGTATGAAAGTCAATGCACACCCGACCGCACGACGGCTGTGCGATCGGTGTGTAAATCGTTTCAATTGTACTATAGAGAAGAGACGAGGCTCTTTGTCGGCCAGAGCTACCAGTATTGATCGAGACCTTGCTGCTCCTGACCGCTTTTCACTTCGTTCCACGAGACGTCCAGCGCCTCGAGGATCCGTGAGATCGGCCCCTTCAGGGTCTTCTCGAGCATCTTGTCGTAGCCGACTTCGAACTCCGGCGGGATCTGATCCTCGTACTCGAAGCAGATCACGTCGGGGTCGCGCTTGAAGGCGCCGTAGAGGGGATCGCGCTGGGGGTCGAATCCCTCGTCGCTCTCCATCCGGCGGAAGAAGGCGGGATCGACGCGGTCGAGGTAGAGGCGCTTGGGCTTGCTCCCGCGCTGGAAGTTAGTACCCAACAGCAGGTTCGCGTACTTCGCCCCGCGGACCTGCGCGGTGTCGGTGTCGTAGTTGTCGAGGCGCTTGCCGATCCCGCCCGGGATGGCGATCTCCTCGAGAGAGATGTCGCCCGTGCGGACGTCCTCGATGATCCCGTTGACGTACTCCTTCGCCCCTTCGACGTCGCCCTCGCGGACGATCATCTCGATGACCCGGTGTTGGACTTCCTTGGTAATCGGGGCGATGTCCGAGCGCTGGTACTCGAAGCCGACGATGTCGATGTCGTTGACGTCCTTGCCCTCCTTCCAGACGATGTGGCCGGCGTAGCGTTTCTTCTTGCCCGCCTGGAAGAACCGCCGGTAGAGCTTCTCGAACTCGATCTGGAAGCGGTGGGCCTCCGCGTTCAAATCTTCGCGCGCGAAGTCGTCGTAGCGTCCGTTGATGTGCTCCTCGATCTCGAACGATTGCTCGATGGCCTCCTCCGTCGAGACGTCGGGGCCCAACTCGAGCATGACGCTGTCGGTGTCGCCGTAGGTGACCTGGAAGTCGAGTTCGTTCGCCGCGGTCTCCGTGAACTCGATCACCTCGCGACCGGTCGCGGTGATCGCAGACGCCGCCTCCTTGTCGTAGAGCCGGAACTGCTCCCAACCGGAGACGCCGTACAGCGAGTTCATGATGACCTTCACCGCACCCTGCTGGCGGTCGTACTGCTCGTACTCGAGGCTCCCCGGCTCGTACTCGTTTCGCAGCGACTTCTTCTCCTCGCGCTCGGCGAGCAGTTCCGTGATCATCTCGCGCATGACGCCGTCGGGTTCCTTCCGGAAGTGAATCTCGTCGTCGCCGATCGGCGCGACGTAGGTCTCGCCGTCGTACTCCTCGGGGTCGACCTTCGTCTCCGGCGAGGCGTTGATCGTCGTCATGCACATCGGGTACAGCGACTTCAGGTCGAGCACGGTGACGTTCTCCTTGACGCCTGTGATCGGCTCGAAGACGGCGCCGCCCTCGTACTCCTCGCCGGCCTCCTGCTGGCCCTTCGAGGGGAGGGCGAAGCGGCCGTAGGCCTCGTGGAGGACGTACATGTCGACCGCGTCGCCGGGCGTCGGTGCGTCCTCTAACTTACAGCCGACAAAGGAACGTACCTCGTCCCAGAAGGGGATGATCTCCTGCTGGCGGTCGAGTTCGACACAGAGTTCGACGTCCCGGAGGTTGTACTCGAGCAGTTTCGTGGGGTCGTCCTCCCAGAGGTCGCCGATGTCGCCGGCGTACCGTTCCTTCCCCACGCCGAGTTCGGCCTCGCCGACCGCGTCGAGGCGGTACGAATCCAGCTCGGAGAAGACCATCCGCTGGTAGCCGTAGAGCAGGTCGAAGACGACCCGGCCCTTGATGTCGGGGCCGCCCCAGTTGCTGCGCCAGACCTCGTCGACCCGCGAGAGGCGATCGATCGAGAGGTCGTAGTCGTGGTGGGGGCCGTCGACCTCTTCGAGGCGGTCGAGGAAGTACGGCGCGTCGAAGTCCTCAAAGTTCCAGCCCGTGAGGGCGTCGGGATCGGTCTCCTCGATGTAGTCAATGAAGGTCTCGAGCATCGCTTCCTCGTCCTCGAAGGCGCGGACCTCGTGGTCGATCTCGCCCTCGATCGGATCGTAGTTCTCGATTTCCTCGGGGATCGGGCCGTCGCCGATCGGGGCCTCGTAGAGCCACATGATGTACTCGTCGCGGTAGGAGTCGTGGCTGGTGAGACAGACGATCGGCTCCTCGCCGTCCTCGGGGAAGCCCGAGCGGTCGTCGACCTCGATGTCGAACGTGTTGACGCGCGGCTCGGCGTCGACGTCGACGGCCTCGACCTCGTCGTGGGGAACCACGAGCGAGTCGTCGTCGGCGCGGCGTTCGGGGACCCGCATCCCGCTACGGATGTCCTTGTCGATCAGGAACCGGTTGGGAAAGAGGATGTCGGCCTCGTAGTGTTCGAAGTCGTCACGGATCTGCCCGACGTCCCGTGGCGTCTGGCCGAAGATCTTGGTGAGTTTCTCCCCTCGGATACTCTCGTAGGGCTCGCCGTCCTCGCCGACCTCTCGACTGCCCGTCAGCCGGTCGTACTGCTCCTCGGGCGGTTGCTCGAGGCTGTCCGTCGGCGCGTAAAAGTACGGCTGGAAGCCGACGATCTGTACGTGCTCCAGCTCGCCGTCGGGCGTGCGTCCGAAGACGTGCATGATCGGCCGCTCCTCGTCGCCGTAGCCCGCAATGGTGTAATCGACCTGCATCACCGCGAGCTCGAGTTCGCCCTGCGGTTCGGGCAGGGTCTCCTCGATTACGTCGATTACCTCGGCGGCGCTCGAGCCGCCGTTGCCGGCGACGGCAACCGCCTCTTCCTCCGGCCGCTCGTCCGCGTCGTCGGACTCGCCGCCGAAGTCCGCGAGTCCGGATTGGCCCGCCTCAGTCATGGTGTCGGGGTTGGCAGTCGCCGGATAAAAACCCCCACACTTCGGTCGACCGTCGTCTCCCCGAGCGCGTCTCGCAGTTTTGCAAGAGCAACAAGACATATAATGTGGTAACACTTACCATGAAGTCAGGTGATCGAAGTGTCCACCAACGCAGACGACACGACGGATCGAAGCGAGCCGCGTAGCCAGCCCGAGGGCACCGCGACGATCGAGTCCTACGAGACGGACGACGGTGTCGTCTTCTACGACGCCGAGAACCCGCTCGCGTGGGTGGAGACTTCTCGAACCCTCACGCTGTCCGAACTGGCCTGACGGACTCCGCTCCCGCCCGCGCCGCCCGACCGATCGCTCCGAACGCGAACCCTTTTTTGCTGGCTGCTCCACCGTTGACGTGTGGGATCCGACCGGCCCGACGACGAACGCGACGAGTACGATCCGGAAGAGGAGTTTCGCGATCCCGAGAGCGATTCCTTCACGATTCCTCAGGTGTCGTCCGAGGACGCGGGCGGCGGGTTCTGGTCGGATATTCGTGAAGATTTCGAGTCCGAGGAGTCCGTCGAGCCCGCTGAACCGGAGGTTTCGACCGACGAGGCCGACGTCCCGACGGAGCTACGCGAAACCTTCTGGGCAATGGTGCTCTTCGTCAACGGGGCGGTGCTCACGTACGCGCTTGCCGCGCTGTTTCTCGTCTTCGAGGGCGCGACGAGAACCGCCGGCATACTCTTCGTGATCGGACTCGCCTGTACCGTCTTTACCGTGCGCCGGTATCGCCACTATCAACGATACATCGACGCCAACGACGACGAACCGGGGCCCGACACCTCGAGCGACGCCGGCGTCGCGACGGCTCCCGAAACGAACGACGATACCTAACGCTCTATTGTCATCCGTGCACATAGCCGAAACTACTTGAGGCGGGCTCTCCCAACACCAGCCACCGGGCGATACCGATCGATCATGAAATCCGTCCAAGACGACACCGGCAAACGATACCTGCTTCTCAAGCGATCCGAACACGCGAGCCTGGTGCGCGATCCACAGAACGGCAACGAGTGTTACGTCCAGAACGACCGCCTCGAGGATGTCGATGAGTCGCCCCTCGAGACGGCCGCCCGGACCGTTTCCGGGCCGGTGCGGACGCTGCTGACGACGGTCCACGACGAGGCGACCCTCGGACTCCTGATCGAACTCGCCGAGCGGGGGCCCCTGGGGGTCAAAACGATCCTCGACGCCGACGCCTTCTGCGAGAGCGACCTCCACGGCCGGCTGACGGTGCTGACGTCCGTGGGACTGCTCGCCGAGACGAAGGTCGCCGGCGAGCGCGGCTATCGGGTCACCGCCGAGTGTCGACGCGCGCTCGAGGCCATCGGCGCGATCGACGAGGCCGAGGACGCGGTCGAGCCCTCGAGCGCCGCCTCGAGCGAGGCGCCCGACAGCGCGTCGTAACGAGGGAAGGAGTCGGGTTTGTTTTGGTGAGCGCCGCTTCCGCCTCGGGCGCCGCGGCTCGGAAGCGTCCGTGACGCCGCGCCTCAGTCCGACGCGAGCAGTTCGATCTCCGGCGGTTCGCCGCGCTCGAGTCGCGAGCGGTTCGACGTGGCGTCTTTCTCGACGCGGACCAGCGAGTCGGCCGCGCCGACGAGTTCCTCGTCGTGGCTGACGACGACGATCTGCTCGACGCCCAGATCCCGCATCGATTCGACCAGCGAGACGAGTTGCGTGACGTGGCCCGAGTCGAGGAAGACCGTCGGCTCGTCCAAGATCAGCGGCGGCATCGGCGCCGATCCCTCGACGCCCTCCGCAAGCAGTCGGTAGATGGCACACCGCAGGCTGAGATTGAAGAGCGCTCGTTCGCCGCCGGAGAGCTGTTCGGGCTCTAAGGCCTCGCCGTCCTTCTGGTAGACCGTCAGCCGGTACTCGCCGTCGAGGTCGATCCCCGCGTAGGAATCGTTCTGGTAGACCAGATCGAACGTTTCGTTGAGCAGTCGCTCGAGGGTCTCGACGTTGCGTTGGCGCAGTTCCGCCCGCAGGTCCGCGTAGGTCGCCTGCAGCGTCTCGGCCTCGTCGTACAGCGACTCGAGGCGCTCGCAGCGCTCCTCGATCGCCTCGAGGCGGTCCCGAAGCTCTTCGAGCTCCTCGAGTTCCCGTTCGGCGGCGCCGATGGCGTTCTGGATCTCGGTGCGCGTCTCCTCGAGTT
This sequence comes from Haloterrigena salifodinae, assembly GCF_003977755.1. Classification (NCBI taxonomy): domain Archaea; kingdom Methanobacteriati; phylum Methanobacteriota; class Halobacteria; order Halobacteriales; family Natrialbaceae; genus Haloterrigena; species Haloterrigena salifodinae. Next base: position 1,046,364 of record NZ_RQWN01000002.1, on the reverse strand, counting down.
CCTCGAGTTTGTCGTCGACCTTCGCGATGTACTGTTCGGCGTTTTCCTTGTCCCCGCGGGCCGTCTCGATGCGTTCCTCGTCGAACTCCGACTCGAGGTCGCGCTTGCGCTCGCGTTTGCTCGAGAGCGTCTCGCGGCGTTCGTCGTTCATCGTTTGCCAGTCGTCACGGCGCTCCCGTCGATTCTCGATCTCGGCGGCGAGCTCCGCCCGCTCGTCGTCGATCTCGGCGATACGGCGCAGCGACTCGAGCGACGCCTTGATCTCGCCGCGCTCGGTGTTGATCGCGCCGAGTTCGCTGCGGTGGTCGGCTATCTCCTCCTCGAGATCGTCCGCTTGCGCGCGTTTCTCCGCGGCCTCGTCCTCGTACGCCGCGGCCTCCTCGCGGAGCCGATCGCGCTGTTCCCGGCGCTCCTCGAGGGTCTCGCGTTTCTCTGCGAGCAACTGCTCGATGTTCTCACGGTTCTCCGCGAGGCGGTCGACGCGGCGCTCGGCCTCGCGGAGGTCCTCGGCGCGGTCAATCCGATCGTCGAGCTCGTCGTGCTCGGCCTCGAGGTCGTCCCGTCGTTCCCCGAGCTCGTCGCGTTCCTCGCGTTTCTCTTCTAAGACGTCGACGTGGGGCGAGTCCTCGACGGGCTGGCCACACTCTGGACACTTTCCTTCCTCGAGGAGGCGTTCGCCCTCCTCGATGGCATTCTCGACGGTCCGAATGTCGGCCGTGACGTCGCCGATCTCGTCGGTTAACTCGTCGCGTTCGCGCTCGAGGGACTCGAGGTGCTCGGCCGCGTCGCCGAAGTCGACCGGCGCGTCCGCGAACCGTTCGCGCGCCGCCTCAATCTGTTCGTCGAGTTCCTCGAGTTTCCCTTCGCGGTCCGTGATGGCCTCCTCGTCGGCCTCGAGTTTCGACTCGAGATCGTCGGCGTCCGCTCGAGCCTGTTCCGCCTGGGCCTCGAGGTCGTCGGCCTCCTCGCGGAGCCGTTCGATCTCGCCGTTAGTCTCGGTGATCGCGACGCGGACTTCCTCGAGTTCGTCTCGGAGGTCCTCGTCGCGGGCCTCGAGGTCCTCGATTCGGTCTTCGACGGCCTCGTCGCCGGTACCATTCTCGGCGTCCTCGAGGTTGACCTCGGCCAGCAACTCCTCGCGTTCGTCGGCGAGTTCCTCACGTTGGGATTCGAGATCCCGAATCTCGTCTTTCGCGTTCTCGCGCTTCCGTTCAGTTTCAGAAACCTTCGACCGCAGGTCCTCGATCTCCTCGTCGAGTCGCTCGATCTCCTCGCGGGTCTCCTCGTGGCGCTCGAGGACGTCCGCGGCCGTCTCGAGGGTCTGTCTGGCCTGTTCGCGTTGCTCCTCGAAGCGGTCGATCTCCTCTCGGACGTCGGTTCGGCGGGACTCGAGCCCGTTGAGTCGCTCGTGGAGATCCTTCGCTTCCTTCTGCTCGACCTGTTTGCGGAGGTCCTCGAGGACCTCCCGCTGGCCGTCGAGGACGGTCTTGACGCCGAGGCGGGCGTCGCTGGCCCGCTCGCGGTACTCCTCGAGCGCGCCTAGCTGGAGGAGGTCGTCGATCATGTCCTGGCGGTCGCTCGGCGAAGCGTGGATGAGCTTGTTGACCTCGCCCTGGCGGACGTACGCGCAGTTGACGAACGCTTCGGCGTCCATCCGCAGGAGTTCCGTGACTTCCCGACGGACGTCGCGGGCCCCCTCGACCGTCTCGGTCGGCATCTCGAGGACGCACTTCGTGGTCGTCGCGCGGTCGCCGCGGAGCTTCAGGCGGCGCTCGACGTGGTACTCCCGGCTGTCGTGGGTGAACCAGAGTTCGATCTCGGACTCCTCCTCGCCGGTCGTGATCACGTCGTCTAAGGTGCGGTCGTCTAAGGCCTTCGAGCCGTAGAGCGCAAAGAAGACGGCCTCGAGCAGCGTCGACTTCCCGCTGCCGTTGACGCCGTGGACGACGGTGACGCCCCGCTCCAAGCCGAGGTCGGCCTCACCGTAGCACTTGAAGTTCAGCAGGCGGACGCGGTCGACCCTCACGCGAAATCACCCAGCGAAGCGGTGTCGGCGTCGACTGAGTCGTCCGTCGGTTCATCGCTCGAGTCCTCATCCGCGGGCGCGGATTCCGTTTCGGCTTCGGCGGCCTCGGGTTCGTCGTCGGCTGTCGCTGCGGCTTCACCGCCGTTCGCGGCCACCGATTCCGCATCGGCGGCCGCCGAGGGATCGCCGCTCGCGTCGTCGCCGGCCAGTTCGTCCGCGACAGTCGTCACGTCCTCGTCCTCGGGGGCGCGTTCGGGCGCGGGATCAAACGCCGACTCGTCGTCCTCGAGCAGGTCGCGAACGCGGCGCTCGACGGTCTCGCGGACGTTCGAGTCGACCAGATCGTCATCGCGGACGGTCTTGTCGATGCTCCGGGCAGCGTCACTGAGTCCCAGTTCTCGGACGCGCTCGCGGACCGCCGCATCGGGGTCGGCGAAGCTGACGGAGACCTCTTCGTCCTCGTCGGGTAGTTCCCGGCGGTCGTTGACCCGGGCGACCATCGCACCGCGATCGATGGCGGCCTCCTCGATCGTCGCGGGGGTGATCGGCTTCCCCTCGCCCTCGACGGTGACGACGACGACGGCGTCCTCGAGGTCGTGCTGGCGAACTCGCTCCTGGACGCGGTCGACGCCCTCGCCGGCCTCGAGTTCGACGTCGACGAAGACGAACTCGCGGGTGTCCGCGAGCCCGCGGCGGCTGATCGCGACGCCGCCGTCCTCGTCGAAGTCCACGAGGTTGTAGCCCCGGTCCTCCCGTTCGCTGGCGCTCGCGCGCTCGGTCGACCCGCAGTAGGTGACCCAGGTATCCATGACCTCCGCGGTGTCGGGTTTGTGGTTGTCGCCAAGCAGGACGGCATCGAAGTCGACTGTCGACTCCTCGAGCACTTCTTCGGTGTCCCAGTCGGCGTGGGCGAAGGGCTCGAAGAGGCCGTGGGTCACCAGCGTCGCGTGCTCGGCAGCGTCGGGGATCGGCTCGAACGCGTACTCGAGATCGTCGCGGCGCGAACGGGGAACGAAATCGAGACCGTAGAGGGCGACGTCGCCGACGATCTCGGGGTCGGCGCCGAGGCGGGTCGCCAGTCCGAGATCCGCGAAGAGGTCGAGCCACTGGGCGTCGCGTTTCGACTCGTGGTTGCCGACGACGGCCAGAAAGGGAATGTCGGCGTCGTCGAGCGTGCGCAGAATTTCGACGGTGCCCTGGAGGTCGACCAGGCTCGGCCGTCGGTCGTGAAAGAGGTCGCCGGCGTGGACCACGGCGTCGACGCCGTCGGCGACCGCGTCCTCGACGACCGAGCGAAAGGCCTCGAGGAAGTCCTCGCGGCGCTGTGGAGAGTTGTATTGCTGATACCCGATGTGGGTATCGCCCGTATGGATAACCCGCGTCATTGCACAGTCGTTGGTAGGCGCTCCCTAAAGGGGTTCCGTGACCGACGTGAAAGTGAACGCGACAGTTCGCTCGGGGAGACAGGGGAGGAGTTGGAGTGTGATTCACCGGAGACGGAGTAGTGCAGGGGTGCGGTGGCGCGCGCTTTCGTCCGACCGAACGGGAGTGAGGCCGGACGATAACACCGTGCGAGGGATGAGTGAGGGAGCAAAGCGACCGAACGAATCGGGTGGGGTGGGCGTGGCGATCCCCGGTTGCCAGGATCAGCAGGACGCTACGTTTCATCGAAGCTACACCCATTCACTTCGTCCCACTCACTTCTGCCATCGTGGCAACAGGGGTTTCCACACCCACCCAACCGATTCGCTCACTCCTCTCGTCGCTCATTCATCCACTGGCAGACGCGAAGCGTCCGCCAAGCCTTCGCTCGCTACGCTCACGAAGACCTCGTACGGCGTCGTCGATCGGTCTGCTCTCCGTTCAGACACGATCGACAGCGCGCACCACCGCAGATAGCTACTCCGAACGCAACCGTTCCAGTCCGGACGAACACCAAGGGCCGTCAGACGTCGACTGACGCACTCGTCGCGAGCAGCGACGAGAGAATTGAAAGCGAAGCGATAATCGGTGACGCGCTGATAGTCGAGCAGTAAGGAGATTCGATTCCGACTTAGGATTCGATCTCGAGGCTGTACAGACGCTTGCGGGCGTCGGAAAACGAGAACCGGGAGTCGATGACGTTCTCCTCCTCGAGGCGGTTCAGGGCGTACCGCACCGTTCGGGAGGGCAGCAGCGTCTCGTCGGCGATCTGCTGTTGGGTCATCGTGTCGTTGTACTCGAGGACCTTCGCGACGAGTTTGGCACTCGGCGGAAGCTCTCTGACGTCGTCCCACGTTCCCCGCTCCTCGGGCTCCTGTCGAAGCGATTCTGAAGCGCTCATCACCTTCCCGTTTCGAATACAGGCTGATAATATTTTCTGTTTCAAAAAATGCGCGCCGTTCATATTCCGAGACGAGTGTACCTACCCGAAGCCTCTTATGAACCAGCCCCCAAAGGTCGGGTGATGAGCGACACTGTGGACGACGTCGACCTCCCATACGACGAGGACGAGGCGTCCCAACAGGAGAAGATCCAGGCGCTCGAGGAACGGCTGGAGGTCCTCGAGTCGCAAAACGAGGAGATGCGTGACAAGCTCCTCGATGCGAACGCCGAGAACAACAAGTACCAGCAGAAACTCGAGCGACTGACCCACGAGAACAAGAAACTCAAGCAGTCGCCGCTGTTCGTCGCCACCGTCCAGGAGACCACGGACGAGGGCGTCATTATCAAACAGCACGGGAACAACCAGGAGGCGCTGACGGAGGTCACCGAGGAGATGCGAGAGGACCTCGGACCCGACGACCGAGTTGCCGTCAACAACTCGCTGTCGATCGTCAAGACGCTCTCGAACGAGACCGACGTCCGCGCTCGCGTGATGGAAGTCACCGAGAGCCCCGAGGTCAGCTACGAGGATATCGGCGGCCTCGAGGAGCAGATGCAGGAGGTCCGCGAGACCGTCGAAATGCCCCTCGAAAAGCCCGAGATGTTCGACGACGTCGGGATCGAACCCCCGAGCGGCGTTCTGCTCTACGGCCCGCCGGGGACGGGCAAGACGATGCTCGCCAAGGCCGTCGCTAACGAGACCAACGCCACCTTCATCAAGATGGCCGGCTCCGAGCTGGTCCACAAATTCATCGGTGAGGGCGCAAAACTCGTCCGCGACCTCTTCGACGTCGCCCGCGAGCACGAGCCCGCGGTCATCTTTATCGACGAGATCGACGCTATCGCCGCCAAGCGGACCGAGTCCAAGACCTCCGGCGACGCCGAGGTCCAGCGGACCATGATGCAGCTCCTCTCGGAGATGGACGGCTTCGAAGAACGTGGCGAGATCCGTATCATCGCCGCCACCAACCGCTTCGACATGCTCGACCGCGCGATCCTCCGGCCCGGTCGGTTCGACCGACTCATCGAGGTCCCCAAGCCCGACGCCGAGGGGCGGGAGATCATCTTCAAGATCCACACCCGCGGCATGAACGTCGCCGACGACGTCGAGTTTGAAGCGCTGGCCGAGGAAGTCGAGGAGGCCTCCGGGGCCGACATCAAGGCCATCTGTACCGAGGCCGGCATGTTCGCCATCCGCGACGACCGCACGGAAATCCGCATGGAGGACTTCCACAGCGCCTGGGACAAGGTCCAAGCCGACTCGAGCGAAACCGAGGACGTCTCGAAGACCTTCGCCTAGACGAGTTTCTCTCTCCGTTTTCACCGCTCGAGAGCGCCGCGTTCAGAGGGTTACTCGGACACACTTCGCCTCGAGCGCCGCGCTATCGGCTCGAAGCGGAAGAGACAACGCCCACCCGGAACGGCAAAGCGAAAGTACTCGTGCGAGTCCGCATCCGGACGCGGACCGACTATAGCGCCGTGAAGACGACGTACGGCACGACAAACAGGGCGACCGTGAACACGGCGAGGATCAGCAGATACCCGAGACCCGCGCCGGCCGCGGTGAGCCACGCCGGATGATCGAACTCACTGAGATTGATTGCCATACTGGTATCGTTCCGTGAGACGCGTATAAGCGTACCGGAACCCGGAACCGGTTGCTGTTAGTTGCGAACCGGATACCGCCATCGGGACAGCAAACCCGCGGTGTGGCGCTATCGCCACTCGTCCAGCGAGGCGGCGTTCTCCTCGGTCATCGAGAGCCAGACGTCGTCCCGTCCGATATCGGCGATCACGAGGTGCGGCTGACCGTCGATCTCGTCGATCGCGGCGACGACATCGCCGTCGGTCGCCGACTCACTTCCGACCGATCCGGCCTCGAGTGTCATAGTACACGATACCTCAGGAGTATGTATGAATGTTTTGGTATCGTACTATACGGTGGTTGGATGATTCCTATTCTTGGTCTATTCTGTCGATAAGATGCACGGAACACCGTTACATTCCGAGAAAGTAAATTGGAAAGGTGCGTGGTAGCGAATAAGTGCACAGACGGCGACCGGCGCGCGGCGACAATGGTTTCCGGACCGTTTTTACCGGGTGACTGGCTAGGACCCTCCAATGACGAAGATCGTCGTGGTGGACAACCACGGACAGTTCACCCACTTAGAGCGCCGGGCCCTTCGCGACCTCGGCGTCGATACGGAGTTAATCGACAACGAGACACCGCCCGAAGACGTCGACGCCGACGGCGTTGTCCTCTCCGGCGGCCCCGACATGGACCGGATCGGCCGTTCCGCCGACTACCTCGAGGCGGGCGTACCGGTACTCGGTATCTGCCTGGGGATGCAACTGATCGCCGAGGAGCTCAACGGCCGCGTCGGTGGCGGCGAGTACGGCGGGTACGCCGACGTGAACGTCGAGATCGTCGATGACGACGACCCGCTGACCGGGTCGCTCCATCCGGAAACCCGCGTCTGGGCAAGCCACGCCGACGAGGTCAAGGAACTGCCCGACGGATTCGAACTCACCGCCAAGAGCGACGTCTGCGGCGTCGAGGCGATGAGCGACACCGACCGCGACCTCTACGGCGTCCAGTGGCACCCGGAGGTCGCCCACACTGAGGAAGGCGACGAAATCTTCGAGAACTTCCTCGAGATCTGCGAGTCTCGGTAGGGCAACTCGAGCCGTCTCGTCGGTCGATCCGGCTACCGGTTCTCTACCGCTCAGTCATTCATCTGTCGGTTTCGCTATCATCCGCTAGCTGCGACAGTCTCGAGGATCCTCACCGGCGTGTTCTCTCGTAGTCGTGTTCCGGACTCTCGAGGCCTCCGCGAGAACGGATGGGAGGACAAAGACGGCATGGCCTCGACACCCGGCTGGGTCATCGGCGCGGGCCTAGTCGTCTCGAGTCGCTGACTCGAGTAGTCGCGCGGATACCAGTTCCGTCTCGGACGAGACGTGATACCCGTACCATATCGGCTGCAACCGGCGGTCAACCGCTATACCCGTTGCTCACCGTCGAGAGAGCAATCGAGAAGGGGGTCGGTTTCGACCGTTACTCGCCGAACAGTTCGTCGACGGCGTCCCGCGCGACGAGCGCGGCGTCGTCGGCGACCCGTTCGGGGTCGGGATCGTCCGGACCTCCGGGCGCGTTCAGATAGACGTCGACCTCGAGGACGCCGTCCTCGAAGGTGACGGTGACGTCGAGATCACGCACTGCCGATTGCTTGTACTGCGAGAAGACGTAGCCTTCCGCAGCGTCGGAGGCCGTCTGCACGACCTCCTCGTCGGTCGGTTCGCCGGTCGACATTTATGCGCCGCCTGCGCCCGGGCCGCCCGGGCCGGCCGGGCCGCCCATGCCGCCGCCGGCGCCGCCGAGCAGTTCCTCGAGCTCGTCCTGGAGCTCCTCGAACTGATCCTGGACGCGCTCTTCCTGCTTCTCGAGGGTCTCGAGTCGGATCTCGAGGGAGTCGACCTTCTCGTCGAGGTCCTCCTCGGCCTCGTCGTACTCGGTCTCGACGAGCAGTTCGCCGACCTTGCGGTACATCGGCGTCTCGGCGTCAATCTCGTCGAGCTCCTCGAGGGCGTTCTCGGCTTCGGTAAGGTTCGATTCGGCTTCCTGCTTCTGGACGGCGACCTGCTGTGCGGTCTCCTGAAGGTCCTGAAGCTGTTCGATTTTCTCTTGTGCTTCCGGCGGCAGATTACCCTGCATACCTCGACCGTCGCCCTCCGGACTGATAAAGCCAAGCTTTGTCATCGACCGGAAAGTCGGCACCAGCAGCCCCCACGACTATCCGTCGCGACGGCGTTGAACGGGCGATGCGACGGCGCACGGCGCTCTCGACCGGCGGCGCTCTCCTCGCGGGGCTGTCCGCCGGCTGCCTCGAGACGTTTCGCCGGGAGGACGCCTGGCGCGAACTCGTCGTCGATCCGCCCGAGGGCGTCTACGTTCCGCCCCATGCCGATGGGATGGTGACCTACGGGACCGCGACCGCCGGCGGGCGCGAGATCGCCCTGCTGGCGACCCGTCCGCACTCCTTTTGGATCGTCGCCGACGCCGATCGCAATCGGGCAGATATCCGCTCCCGCCACGACGTCCATCTGATGGTGACCGTCCGGGACACCGAGACCGGGACGTTCGTTCCGGCGTCGGTTCGGACGGCGATCCGGACGCGGAACGACGGTACCGACGCCAGCGATGACACCGCCACGGTTGACGAGCGGTCGCTCTGGCCGATGCTCTCCCAGCGGATGGGGCCCCACTACGGCGACAACGTTCCGCTCGAGGGCGACGGCCAGTATACGGCGACGATCCGAATCGGGGCGACGACCACGGACACGATCGGCGGCGTCGCCGACGGCCTCGGGGCCGAGACGAGCGTCGAGATCGACTTCGCATTCGAGACCGACGCGATCGACGATATCGAGCGCCGGTTGATCGACGAGGACGAGGGCCGCGGCGAGGCCGACGCGCTCGAGCCGATGGATCACGCCGTCGGCGCGGAGAACAGTGACAAGCGCGATCGGGAATCAGCAGCAATACTCGGCCGCGCGACGAGTGGCGACGTCGAGTACGCCGCGACGCTCCTCGACGCGGATCGAGCCCGAACCGACCGGCCGGCGCTCGCGGTGACGGCGCGAACGGCCCACAACGCGTATCCACTCCCCTTCGCCTCGCTCTCAGCGGCGGTCTCCCGAGGCGGCGACCGAGTCGCGAGCGCACACCTCGAGGAGACGATCGACGCCATGCTCGGTCACTGCTACCGGACGGCCGTCGATCCGTCCCTCCTCGACGGCGGCGACGGGCTCGCGATCGACCTCGAGACGCCGCCGCAGGTAGCGCGCCACGAGGGGTACGAAACCGCGTTTCTCGAGGGCGATTCGGTGACGATGGCGCTGGACGCCTAAGCGGGGTCGACGCGCCGTGATTTCTCACTCGAGGTGGCGCGCGTCGGTGTTTCTCGGCCGGACGGGGCCGTCGGCCACTCGCAGGAGACCCAGCCCGAGCGCGAGCAGGATGACGCTGACGACGACCCAGTGGGGGTTCCACGCTTCGGTCCCATGGACGACGTTGTGCAGGTCGAGCACGTAGTGGTCGACGACCCCGTCGTAGACGTTGAACACGCCCGCACCGACGAGGACCGAGCCGAGCAGATATGTCGTCGAGAAGCGTCGGTCCGTGCCGTTGACCACGCGCCAGAGCAGTCCGAAGCCGACGCACGTGATGGCGAGCGTGGCGATCAGAAACAGGCCGTCGAACATCACGTTCGTCCGGTAGCCGTCGAGACTGTAGGGATCGTAGTAACCCGACAGCAGGTGGTGGGTCTGTAACGTGAGGTGGAAGATCACGGTGTCGACGACGGCGCCGAATCCGAAGCCGATCGTTCCCCCCGCGAGCAGGAATCGCCGCCGCAGGCTGTCAGCCGTCGCCATACCGATGCGTCGGCGCCGACAGGCAAAAATCGAAAACCAGCACCTGCATCGTCGATAGCGGCGCCGGTCGCGGCGCTTACGGCTCGAGGGCCGCCGTGCCGGCCTCGGCCGCGTGTTCGGCGACGTCGACCAGCGTAAACCAGGTGTTCAGCGCCGCCCGCAGGGCGATCACGTCTGCGGCGTCGATATCGATGCGGACGGTCGAGCCGTCGCGGTCGATGGTCGTCTGCGAACGGTCGTCGTCGATCTCGCCGACCTCGCGGGCGACGCTCTCGGCGACGAGCCGTGCGCGAGACGGCGTCTCGTAGTCGAACTCGAGAGTCGCGTCGTGAGAAGGCACGCGCGGTTACTGGACGCCGACTTCCTTGACGTCCCGGCTGCGTTCTTTCAGGAGCACGCGGTGGCCACAGTAGGGACAGCGGACGCCACCGTACTCGTCGAGCTGGACGTCACGTTTACAGCGGGAGCACTTGTAACTCATACTGGCTCGAGAGGGTTACTCGTCGTCCTCGGCGAGCGCTGCGCGAATCGAGCGCTTGACGGTGCGGCCGGCGGGGGTCTCCGGACGGTAGGCGCCGCCGGTGAAGACCTCGCCGGTCTCCTCGTTCTTCCAGATGCCGGTGCCGACGCGGGTGACGTCGTCGCCGTCGACCTCGGCGCTCTGCATATCGTCTTCGATCTCGCTGACGCGACGTCGGGCGACGCGACCGTAGCGTGCACCGAATCGGCCCGCGCTACCGACAGTTCCTTTCTTGGCCATAGTAGGGCTAGCTATCGGCAGCGGATTCTTAAACCTGTTGAGTTCGGCCGGCTTCGACGCGCCGCGTGAGACGAGCACGCCGGCGGCGATCGGTCCGCCCCGCCCGCGGTCACTCCGTCGCCTTCTCGGCGACCGGCCCGGCGAGCAGTTCCCGGAAGACGAACGACAGCGCGGCGAGGTAGCCGACGGGGGCGAGGGGAGCGGCCAGCAGTCCCGTCCCGATGCCCGTCAGCGCGATGGCTGATCGGAGGGCGAGCCCACTCAGCGCGAGCAGCGGAATCGCAGCCAGCACGGCGTCGGGACGCTCGAACATGGCTAATTATATCTAATTACACCCGGTCGGATAAGGACCCGAGAACCAGCAGAGACTGTCTCTTCCATCAGGTAGTGACAATATTTACGCGGGAGATGTCAAGCGCAGGCGCGGCCGTCACCGCCGACAGCCCTCTACTACGATAACGGCGACGGCGATACCGGACGCTCGCAGCGGACGAGGGCGCGAGCTACTGGAACTCGGCGTCCGTCAGCACTTCGTTGAGGTCCTCGCGGATCCGCTCGCCCATCTCCCGATCGCGCGCGGTCGTGACGACCCGGTTCTCCTGGACGCTCGAGCCGTCTCGCAGGAGCATGCGAACGTTGCCGCCGTCGTCGGCGCGGGTAACTTTTGCGCGAAGCCCCGATTGGGAGCCCTTCCCGCCGGCGTCGATCGGACCCGGAATGACCTTCTTGACGTGGGGGTGGCCGGCGACGGTTCGGATCGCCCGCATCCCCGTCCGGCCGCCGATCAGCGTCGAGTGGCTGCCGCCGATCTTTTCGGCGGGCGGCGTCTGGACGACGTCCAGCGCGCGGTTGCCCCGTCGCTCGAGGACGGCGTCGACGGGATCCTCGTCCTCGACGCGGTAGAACTGGTGGTGGATGTCCTCGCGAACGGCCTGGATCACCGCCCGATCGCCGCCGGCGTAGACCTCTTCGGGTCGTTTCCGGCGGATTTCGTCACCGATCAACCCCGCGAAGTTCCGGAGTTCGACGACCTCGTTCTCGCCGTCTTCGGGCATTGTAGTGATCGTCGTCTCGCCCAGAATCGGATCGTCGTCCCGTCTCGCCGGTCCGTCGTCGCCGTCACCGCCGTCACCGTCGGCCGCGAGCATCGTCAGTGTCGCGCGTTCGCGTGCCGCCTCGAGGACGATCGCTTCCGTGTTGGCTTCCCGGCAGACGAGACAGAAATCGCCGGGTTTCTCGAGCGGCGATGCACAGTGGCGACACTCCATATCGACCGTTCGGGAGAGGGATGTAAAACAGGCGCGTTTTCGACCAATCCGGTCCACGACCCGCTTCCGGTGACGGTCGCATCGCCGGTACCGCTCCGCACTCCCTCGTTCTGCGACCCGGCGGCCGCTACAGAATGTCCTCGAGAATCTTCGCCACCGCGTCCGTTTTCACGACGTCATAGGGGACACGCATCGGCGAGACCGAGAGCTGCCCCTCGAGCAGCGCGTGGCGGTCCGTGTCCTCGGGATCGGGAATGTCGCGGTTGGCCATCTGCTGCCAGAGCCGATTCGTGAGCTGGAACTCCCCGTTCTCGAGGGCCGCGTCCATCTCGTACACCTCCGTCGGCCGGGTGAGTTCGAACCCCTCGCTCTCGACGTCTGGTCGCGGGACGTTGACGTTCAGGTAGTCGACGCGGTCGAACAGACCGGTTCCAGGTACTCCTTCGACGAGCGCGGCGGCGATTTCGCCGGTGTGGGCGAAGTCCGTGGGCTCGAGTTCCGACTCCATGCCCAGCGTGTCCATCGAGACGGCGATCGAGGGCGTCCCGAGGAAGGCGGCCTCCATGGCGGCGCTGACGGTCCCCGACCGCGAGAAGACGTAGGCGCCGAGGTTCGCCCCGGAGTTGCAGCCGGAGACGACGAGGTCGGGTCGGGGCTCGAGGGCGTTGACGCCGACGATGGCGCAGTCGCAGGGCGTCCCATCGACGGCATAGCCGAGTTCGTGGTCGGCGTGGGGGACTGGCGAGGTGAAGCCGTCGGCCTCGAGGTCGATCGAGCGGTCGTCGCTCTCGGAACCGGTCCGCCCGTAGGAGAGCGACCGACCGACGGCGCTCTGGTTGCGGTCGGGCGCGATAACGGTCACCGTCGCGACCTCGGTCAGGGCGTCGTACAGCGCCCGGATGCCGGGCGCGTCGATCCCGTCGTCGTTCGTCAGGAGGACGTGGGGCGCGTCGTGGGGATCCATTCGTCGTAGTCGTGGCATGGACGGCGAGCTACCTATCGGTTCGGTTCCGCGACGACGTGTCCGCGTGCAGCTCAGGAACCGGTGTCGAACGTGTCAGTCCTGTCGTCGACCGTGCTGGCCCCACTGTCGACCGCGTCGGTCCTCTCTCCGACCGCGTCGGCGAGTTTCGTCCCGCAGTTCGGACAGTACCGCGATCCCGTGTCGACGGCGGCCTCGCAGTCGGGACAGACGACGGTGGCGCTCGAGTCGCGTCCGCTCGAGAGTTCCTCGCCGCAGTCCGGGCAGTAGGCGGCGTCCGGCGAGGCGCTGGCGCCGCAGTTCGGACAGTCTTGGCCGTCCTCCCAGAGGACGCGCCGCCGGGAGTTCGCGACGTAGTTGTAGGCACCCCAGACGACGTTTCCGACGCCCATCGAGAACCAGAACGTCAGGATCGCGACCAGCAGGTGCGAGACCACCGACCCGAACTCCCGGTCGATCATCACCACGTGGTCGGGCGCCTCCTCCTCGATCGTCCACCCCCGGGCGACGAGCTCGTCGATCTCCCGTTGCAGTCGCGTACTTCGCGCGGATGTTCTGCGCATGGGGTCCGTAGGACTCGAGCGGACAAAAGCCTAGTAGCGGTCGTCGCTGCACCCTCTCGGGTCGCACTCGTCGCGAGCGCCGGTCGCCGCCCCGCCGAAATCCGCCGCCGGGAGCGGCGTTCGCACGCGCTGATAGAACGCGCCAATTTACCCTCGAGGCCGTCCTATGGAACGCATGATCGACTTCGTTCAGTCCGTTTCGATGGTCGTCTCGATCGCACAGGCAAATCCGAACCCAGGAGTCGACGTCGACATCGGTGCGCCAACCGGCCTCGTCAGCGGCGCGGTCGTCGCGTTCCTGACGACGCTGGTCGTCGGCGCGATTCTGGTCGCGATCGCCCCCGCGTACACGGAGCGGATGATGGCCGCCGTGCTCGAGGACCCAATCGGCGGCTTCCTCTATGGAATCCTCTCGCTGCTCGCCCTCGGCCTCCTGACACTCCTGCTGGTCATCACCATCGTCGGCATCTTCGTCGCGATTCCGCTCGGCCTCGCCGCCTACCTGGTGTGGTCGGTCGGCGCCGCCATCGGCTACCTTGCCATCGCCGAGCGGCTGGTCGGCCGCGACGACGGCTGGCTGACGCCGTTGCTCGTCGCCGCAGCCATCAACGGTGCGCTCGCGCTGACGGGGATCGGCGGCCTGATTTCGCTCTGCGTCGGCGCTGCCGGTTTCGGCATTGTCCTCCGGGACGCGCTCGCGTGAGAACCGGACGTTACCACGGAACGAACCGGCGGAGGCGGGCGAGGATCGACGGCTCCTCGCGACGGACGCGCAGCGTCGTCCCCTCGGCCTCGAAGGCCGCTTCGGTCGCGGGGAGCCGCTCGCCGTCGGGCAGTCGAACCGACTGCTCGCGGCAGGGCACCGTCCCGCCGCTGGTCGGCCCGAACGTCGGCGTGCGGGCCGTCGGCTCCGGGGCCGGTTGATCGTACTCGAGTTCGTACACCGTCGTCCCGTCGACCGCCAGTTTTCGCCAGTCGACGAGTTCGCGGTCCCCGCTCGTTCCGACGACGCCGGTTCCCCGTCCGGTGGCGTCGTCATCGCGGTCGCGTTGGTCGTCGCGATCGTTCCGATCCGCGACGAATCCGTGGCCTCCCGAAGTCATAGATTCACTTCGCCACAGGGACTCAAAAACCCCCGCCTCATCCCAGGTCGACCGGATCGACCTTCAGGTACTCCCGAAGGAGGACCGTCGCGTACGATCCCTTCGGCAGACCGAAGGAGAGCGTCAACGGCTCGGTCTCGAGTTCGAGGGTTGTCCGAACCAGAATCGCGCGCCGAGTGCCGCTCGAGTAAAACTCGCCCGGCAGATCGAAGTCGGCGGGCTCGAGGTCCAGTTCGTCGAGGACGGCGCGTTCGATCTCGCCCTGCTCGCCGTCGGCCAGATCCGTCTCGGTGCCCACGAGCGGTGCCGTGACGAACGCCCGGCCGCGCTCGCAGTGGCGCCGGACCGAGCGCACGCGACGGTCGGTGACCCGCTGGAGGCGGTCGGTGTCAGGCAGTTCGAGCCCCGCTGGCGCGTCGGTGTCGGCGAAGCAGGCCACGTCTCCCGCGACGGGTTCGTCGAACGGCAGCCCGCGCTCGAGGCGCTCGGAGAGCATCAGGTTGAACGCGTACGACTGGGCGGCGTGGACGAACAGTCGCTGGAGATTCGACGGCAGGCGCTCGAGGGTCGCGCGGTAGTCCTCGGGTTCGGGATCGTCGTCGACCTCGGCGAGCCCATGACAGAGCGACCGCTCGTAGCGCAGGCGATTGGGAAAGCGCTCGAGGGCTTCCTGCCAGTCGCGGGTCTCCTCGACGAACGCGCGGGCCTCCTGCGTGGACTCGGGCTCTGCGTCGGTGGGGTTCCCGAGGTAGGCCATCACCGCGCCGGCCCAGTCGCCGCGGACGATCTCGAGGCCGACCTCGTGGGTGACCGGGCGGCGGCTGCCAAAGCGCTGCTGGCCGAAGAAGTTGGGGACGCCGATCGAGACGGTCGTCTCGTCGTCGGCCGCGTCGTCATCCGTCTCGTCGGCCCCGTTCTCGAGACCGCCGAAGGCGTGTAATTCGTCCGTGATCCCGGTCGCGCGCTGGGGGTCGTCGGGGTCGCTGACGACCAGTTCGAACTCGTTGCCCGCGAGGTCGCCGAACTCGAGCGACCGGCCCGCGCGGCCGACGACCTCGATGTCGGCGCCGCGGACGTCGGGGAGGTCCTCGGGGTTGGCGCCGTAGATCGAGAACAGCTGCGTGGTGACCGCGTACTTGTCCTTCGTCCCGGCCCAGTTGACCCGCTCGCGGGAGACGCCGAGCGCGTCCGAGAGCCGGCCGGCGAAGTCGTTGGTGTCCCAGCCCGACAGCGTCGCGCGAACGACGAGGTAGGGGTAGGCGTCCGTCGGCGCATCGACGGGTTCGGTGTCGAACCGCTCGCGTTCGCGCACGCGGAAGTGGTCGTCGTCCGCTCGCAGGCGGCCGCCGACGCCGTCGGTATCGGTGAGGTAGTGCTCCATGCCGACGGCCTGCTCCGTTGGATGTGCCGGGCGCATGCTGGATGGCGGCGCTTGGACGGCCGGGGATAAATCGGTTCGTTCTCGCGGTCGCGCCGTCTCGGAGCCGGGCCCAGGAACGACCACCGACGCGACCGAATCAGTTATCAACTGGTTGACCGAACTGGAGAGTATGGAGACGGCTGATCCTCGTTGGCCGCTCAAGCTGTGGGTCAGTATGGTCGCCGGGATCGTGATCTTGGCGCTCATTAGGGGCGAGCTTCCCGGCATCGGATTCCTGCTCGGTATCGCCCTCGTTCCGGTGTACTTCCTGGCGCTTACGTCTCTCGACGGACCGATCGAGGAGCGAACGGCTCGCGTCGGCGCGATCGTCGTCTCGGTGGTGCTGGTCGGCGCGGCGCTCTGGCTGGCGCTCTAAGCGTCGTGTCTCAGGCCTCGCTACTGAGGTCGGCGTCGACGCGGACCTCCGAGTCGGTGATCGTCTCGATGCTCTCGGCCGGGACCTCGAGGTCGTCCTCGTTGGCGTCGCCGCGGCCGAGGCTCTGGACCCACGCTTCCGTCAGGCTCGGATCGGGGTCGACGTACGCGACCTGTTCGACGGGATCGATCTCGGTGACGATGCCAATCTGCTCGCCTCTGACGTCCATCAGGAACTTGCCTTCGTCTTCCGTCGAGATAACTGACATTGTATTTTGTATGATTTCGCCCGAAGGGAAGAATTTACTGGTGTATGTCAGTTGAAACGATCTGCAGACGCCGCGCCGTCGATCGCGCTCAGAATAGGGAGAGTTCGCCCGTGACGCTGTCGACGCGGTCATCTCCCGCCGGACCGACGGCCAGCGCCGTGACCGTTCCGGGCTCGAGTTGCGTGTGGCCCGCGTCCCGCACGGTCGCGTTGGGGACGCCCTCGCTGTCGGCGATCGCGGCGAGCTCGTGGAGTTGGCGCTCGCTCTCGCCTTTCAGGACGACCTTCTTCTGCCCGCCCTGTTTCCACTGATTTCGAAGCTGTTCGTCCGCCTTTTCGTAGGCCGACAGCGACGCGTGGGCGACCTGCGCGGCGAGTTTTCCCTGTCCCATGCCGATGTCCGTGCGGGCGACGATGGCCTGTTTCATGGCCGAGGAAAGGACGGGAACGCCTTTAGCCCTGACTATCGCGATCAGCGGACGATCTCTCGCTCGAGGCCGAGCTCGCACTCGGTTCGCCGGGCCTCCGGTCCTGTTTCGACGAGCGTCGGTTTCGAAACCGACTCGGAGAACCGGTCGGGATCGGGCGCGACGCGCTTGGAGATCTCCGAGAAGACCGATCCCTGTCGTCCCCCCGCCAAGGCCACGCCGCCGTACTTGCGTTCCTCGAAGGGAGTCTCGTCGGGATCCAGGAACTCCTCGCGAATGAGGTCCGCGGTCCCCCGGGCGTACTCCGCCGCCTGTCGCTGCGTGTACTGGCTCTCCTCGTAGTACGTCTCGGCGTGTTCGTCGGCCAACTCCTCCGAGCAGTGTTCCGGCGACTCGTAGTAGATCGCCGCCGATGTGGTGTAGCCACCGGCGAAGCGAACGTTCACCGTGAAACTGTCTGGATAGCGAAGGATCAGCGGGGCGTACACCATCTCCGTGACGGTGGCCCACTGCTGGACCCGCCACCCCCCCTCGACGTAGTACGCGGCGATCTTCGCGACCCGGTCGTCGCGGTCGCCACGAAAGTACGCCATCGCGACCTCCTCGTAGTCGTCGCCCGCAATCTGTCGCAGTCGCCGCTCGAAACTCTCGGCGGCGTGTGCGTACTCCTCCTCGTAGGCGGTGAGCAACGGGACATCCGGATCGGCGAGCAGGTCCGCCTTCCGCTCGTGGGCCTCCGCGATGGTTCGCATGTTCTCGTGAAAGACTCGCTCGGCCTCGTCGTCGGGAAGCGGGATTCTGACCGCTCGCTGATGCAAGATCCGTGCATCGCCGTTGAACCGCTCCTGTTTCCCCTCCATGGAAACTTGTTCGGGGCACCACCTACTAATTGATTCGGGCCGCGATCGAGAAAGTATACTTGTAGCTGTACTGAATCGAAACACTTCGGATTTCCGTCACTCGTCCGGCAGCCGCCGAATCGGATCGGGTGATTTAGGAACCCGTGGGACGCCCCTACTCGATATGATCCTCTCCGACGCGGACATCCTCGAGCGACTCGAGGCCGGCGACCTCGTCGTCGACCCCCTCGACGACCCCGAGTTGCAGATCCAGCCCGCGAGCATCGACCTCCGACTCGGCCAGGAGTTCCTCGAGTTCCAGCGGACGAACATCCCCTGCATTCATCCGAATTCGGAACAGGAGGTCGACGAGTACGTCACCGAGACTATCGTCGAGGACGGCGACGACTTCATCCTGCATCCCGGCGACTTCGTGCTCGGAACCACTCACGAGCGCGTCGAGATCCCGCCGGACCTGATCGCCCACGTCGAGGGCCGGTCGTCCCTGGGTCGCCTCGCCGTGGTCGTCCACGCGACGGCGGGGCTGTGCGATCCCGGCTACCGCGGTCAGATCACCCTCGAGCTGTCGAACCTCGGCACCGCGCCCGTCGCGCTCACGCCCGGGATGCGGATCTCCCAGCTGACGTTCACCGAACTGAAGACCGAGGCGGAGCGACCGTACGGCAGCGAGCGCGGCTCGAAGTACCAGGACCAGGACGGCCCGCAGGCCTCCCGGATCCAGAGCGACCACGAGTTCGGCGGCGACCAACTCGAGCGTAAGTAGTTCGGGTTCGATACTGTATTCCGTGCGATACCGATAGAGAGCGGCCCGTCCGTCGTATCGGTGAAATCACCGCCATGAGAACCCCTGCTATCGTGGCAACGGGGATTGCCACACCCTCCCCAGCCGATTCGCTCGTTCTCTCCGTTCACTCACTCATCCCTCGCACGCTGTACCGCGGTTCACCAGTAACTCGCGGGTCACTTCGTTCCCCGCTCGTTTCTCGAGGCGCTCGGTTCCCTCGCGCCTCGCATGTTCACCGCGGCACAGCGTGCGCCACCGCAGTGGACCAGTCACCGTTCTGTGGTCGTTCCGTGTCTCACAGGCGCATACCGGGTTCGTGACCCACAAGTTATTCCGCCGGCGGACATAGGGATCGCAAATGCAATTCGTCGAAGAAATCGTCGTGGACGAGTTCCTCCCGACGATACGGTCGCTGCTCGCCGGGGAACTCCGCGACCGCGGGCTCACCCAAAGCGAGGTCGCCGACGTGCTCGGCATCAGCCAGAGCGCCGTCTCGAAGTACGCCCACGGTGACGTCACCACCAACGACCGCATCGCCGACGACGAGCGCGTCGAGGCGCTCGTCTCCGAACTCGCCGACGGGCTCGCGGCCGGCGACGTCACGCCCGTCCAGGCGCTGATCGAGATCGAAATCCTCGTTCGCGACCTCGAGAGCGGCGGGGATCTCCTGGCTCAGCTCCACGAGGACGCCGTCCCGGAACTCGCCGACCACGGCGCGAGCTTTCGCGTCCACGACCCCGAGAACGACCTGCGGACCAGCGAACGCGTCCTCTCGTCGCTGCGCCGCGGGCTGCGCATCCTCGAGAACGCGGGCGGCTTCACGACCCTGATCCCGGCGGTCGGCGCCAATCTGGTCGCCTGCACGCCCGACGCGGACGACGTCGACGACGTCGCCGGCGTCCCCGGCCGGATCTTCGACGTCAAGGGGCAGGCGACGGTGCCGTCCGACCCCGAGTTCGGCGTCTCCGAACACGTCGCGAGCGTCCTGCTGGCCGCGCGCGAGCACGGCGCGGACGCGTCGTCGGCGATCAACATTCGCTACGAGCCGGACCTCCTCTCCGAACTGACCGAGCAGGGCCACGTGACCGCGGAGTTCGACGAATCCAGCGACGTCGCCTCGAGCGTGGGCGCCGCGATCGAGGACGAACCCGAGGCGACGGTGCTCTACCAGACCGGCGGCATGGGAATCGAGCCGCTGATCTACGTGCTGGGACCGGACGCCGAATCGGTCGCGGACACGGTTCGCTCGTTGATCTGAGATGGCGGGCCTGCGCTCGCGGCTCCGAAGGCTGCGCGCGGAGACCGACGCCGAGAGCGCACAGGAGTTCTACGGCCGCTGGGCCTACCTCTACGATCTCGTCGCGCGTCGAACCCCCGGTATCCCGAAGCTGCGACGGCGCGGGGCCGCCGCCTGCCGACTCGAGCCCGGAGACACCGTCGTCGAGATGGGCTGTGGGACGGGCGCGAACCTCCCGTACCTGCGCGAGCGGGTCGGCCCCGAGGGAACCGTCGTCGGGGTCGATTTCACCGGGCCGGTGCTCGAGCGGGCCCGGGAGCTGACGGCCGAGTACGACAACGTCCACGTGGTTCGAGGCGATGCGACGCAACCGCCGCTGGCCGCTGAGTCGGACGTCGACGCGATCCTCGCGACGTTCGTCGTCGGCATGCTCGCCGATCCCGCAGGCGCGGTCGACGACTGGTGCGACCGCGTCGGCCCCGGCGGTCACGTCTTCCTTGCCAACGCCACCTCGAGCCGCGAGTGGTACGCGCCGGCGGTCAATGCGGTCTTCCGGGCGATCGTCGTCCTCTCGACGCCGCCGACGACGAAGCTGCGCTACGAGGACGACCCACACCGCAGACTGGACGAGAAGATTCGGACTGCCCACGCGCGCCTCCGCGAGCGGTCGACGGCCGTCGCCGACGAACGCCACGTCTTCGGGGTCGTACGACTGACCGGTGGGAAACTCGAATAAAAAAGGACAGCGTCGCGCGTGTTGCAGGTCGACTCAGGCCGTCGTCTCGAGGCCCTCGTACGCCGCGATCGGCTCGCGGATCTCGTCGGGGAACGGCGCGGGTCGTTTCGTCTCGGAATCGATGTGGACCATGGTCGTCTCCGCCGTCGCAGCGACGTCGTCGCCGACGCGGATCTCGTAGATCATCGTGCAACTCGAGTCGCCCAGACGCGAGACGCGGAGGGAGACCTCGGGGTCGTCGCCCTTGACAATCGGCCGCTCGTAGTCGATCTCGAGGTTCGCGATGACGAAGGAGATATCCTCGGCGGGGATGTCGACGACCGATTCCAGGTAGTCGGTGCGCGCGATCTCGAGGTAGGTCGCGAAGACGGCGTGATTGACGTGGTCCAGCGGATCGAGATCGCGATACCGGACGGGAACCGCGACGGTAAACGGAGCACTCATTGTACGTTGTCGGAGTCGGCTGTCACAAAAGAGGACTGCGGTTCTGGCAATGCCGAGTGGCGCTCCCGCGCTTCGTAGCGGGACGGCCGCTCACGCCTCTCGCTGTTCGTACAGGCGGGCGTGTGCCGTGCAGAACGCCGGCTCGCGCAACTGCGCCTCGATCAGATCCTCGTGGTAGTGGGCGTTGAAGAGCCGACAGCCCTCCTGATCGCAGAAGGCCTCGCCCGTCTCGAGGTAGTGGTACGCCTGCAGGACGTACCCCTTCAGCGCGTCCGTCGTTCGCGGATCGTTTTCGACCAGGAACTCGCCCTCGACCTGGTTCTCGAGGACCTCCCGTGGCGGCGCGTCGCCGGCGAGGAGCGCGTGACGCTGTTTCTCCTTGTAGTATTCCTCTGGCTTGGCGGGTGCCTCGTAGAGTCCCGGCACCGATACCAGCGCGGGCTGGCCGGGGACGGTCACGCGCTTGTGCCAGCGGCCGTCGTGGTCGCCCCAGGTGCCGATCGCGCGGTCCAGAATCGCGACGTGGAGCGTCTCGAGGTCCCGTTCGGCCGCCGGAAGCGCGCTGTTGAGCGCCCGCTGGATCTGCGCGCCGTCGTAGAGGACGCCGCCCTCGCGCTCGGGGTGCTCGAGGGCCCGTTCCTCGTAGCGGATCGTTCCGAGCATCGTGTTGCCGGTTTCCCGCTCGTAGGGGGAGGGGACTCGCGCCTCGGCGAACCGCTCGGCGAGGTCGTCGCTCCGGCGGACGTCGAGGAACCGGTCCCGAACGGTCACGTCGGTGTCGGTTCGCTCGTCCAGCCACTCGGAAACTGCGTCGACGTCAGCGACCGTCGAGGGCGTTCGATAGCAGATGACTCGCTCGACCATGTATGAATTGGTGGTACCACTCACTGAAACAGTTACGGTCGATCGATGTTCCGGGCGGCGGGAGGGCCACGCGAGTAGCGACTGTCAGGAACGCGCCGTTCCGCCGTCGTGGCCGCAAAGGGTATTTTCGATCCGCCGAACGACAATACGATGACCGCGATCTACACCGCCCACCTCGTCGGGCTCGCACTCACCTTCGTCATCTCGCTGGGCGTCGTATGGTGGATCCGACGCCGGACCCGCGACCGGGCCGGAAGCGTGATGATCGTCCTGCAGGTGGCACACGCCGTGATGGTTACGTGTGCGGCCGGCCAACTACTGAGTTCGAGCCAGTCGCTGAAGGCGTTCTGGTGGCACTCGTGGTACGCACTGGTGATCGTCCTCCCGGTCATCTGGTTCGTCTTCGCCGTTTACTACACCGGCAGAGAGTACTGGCTGACGCCGCCGGTGTGGCTCGCCCTCGGCACCAGCGTCGTCGTTCCCGGCGGACTGGTCCTTACGAACCCCGTCCACGGACTGTTAGCTACCGGGTTCGGCCTCGAGTTGGAGCCGTTTCCGCAGCTGGTCGTCGCCGAGACGACGGGCCTTCTGCGACTCGGCGCGTTGACGCATCTTTACGCACTCACGACGCTCGCGCTGCTCTTTCGACAGTTTCTCTTTTCGCGTCGAACGGCTCGGTTACAAACGGGCGCTGTCCTCGCCGGAATGGGACCGATCATCTTCTTTGCGTATCTCACCCAGACAGACGCGCTCCCGGTGGCGCGATTCCCGTACGGTGTCTTCGGCGCGGGAATCTTCAGCGGAATCATTGCCATCGGACTGTTCAAAAACCAGTCGTTCGCAGTCGCGCCGCTCGCGCGGGATCGGCTATTCGAGTCCCTCGGGGACGCGGTCCTCGTGGTCGACGCGAACCGGACCGTCGTTGACTTCAACCGGACGGCGGCCGAACTCTTTCCGGCGCTCGAGGACTGTCTCGGGCAGTGTCTCGACGACGCGTATCCGTCAATGGTCGTTCCGGAGCCGCGAGCCGCCGACGACGGGGGAGACGCTAGCATCCAGTCGTCCGACGAACCGCTCGAGTCGCCGTTTGCCGAGCGCCTTCACGTCTCAATCGATGGAGAGACTCGAACACTGCGAATCGACACGACCGAAATCTCGAGCGGTGGTGAGCCCCGCGGCTACGCGCTGATCGTTCGCGACGTCACTGAACTCGAGCGCCACGCACAAGAACTGGAACACCGGACGCAGCAGCTCGAGCGGTTCGCAAGTGTCCTCTCGCACGACTTGCGAAACCCCGTCTCCGTCGCTACCGGGTACGCGGAGTTAGCTCTCGAGACCGGCGAGGTCGACCACGTCCGCGAGACGATGACCGCTCTCGAGCGAATCGAGGAAACGATCGGAGACCTGCTAACGCTCACTCGGGAGGAGGCAGCGATCGACCAGCAGGAAGCCGTCGCGCTCCGCTCGGTCGTCGACGACGCGTGGGGGACCAGCGATACCGGCGTGGCGACCCTCGAGAACGACATCGATCCCGTCCGAATCCGTGCGGATCCGTCGCGTCTCCGATCGCTGTTCGAGAATCTGTTTCGCAACGCCGTCGACCACGGCGCCGAGACGGTCCGCGTCGGGCCGCTCGAGACGGAGACGGGTGCCGGCGTGTACGTCTCCGACGACGGACCGGGGATTCCGGCCGACGATCGCGATCGCGTCTTCGAGTACGGCTATTCCACGCGTGACGAAGGGACGGGTATCGGACTGGCGGTCGTCAAGTCGATCGCCACCGCACACGGCTGGTCCCTGTCGGTGACCGACGGAGAACCCGGCGGTGCCCGGTTCGAGGTGACCGAGATCGAACCGGTGCCGGCCGCGACCACCGGTTGAACGGCTGTCTGCTCCGTGTGATCGAGAGATAGCATCGCCGCGCCTCGCCGAGAGCCGCCCGTGAAACGAGTTCCACACTGACCGACAGTGAGCTACAGGCTGACGGCGGGGCCGCTTCACGGGGCTGAAAAGAACGAGTGGTCTCGGTGCTTAGTCGTCGGCCGGCGTCGCCGCGCGCGAGGTGATGTCGACCGGTTCGGCGTCGACCTCGAGTTCGTCGAGCGCGACCTGGGCGGCGCGCTTGCCGGAGACGAGCATGGCGCCGAAGGTCGGGCCCATGCGCGGGAGGCCGTAGGTCGTCGCGGTGGCCATCCCAGTCGCGATCAGACCGTCGTGGACGAGACCGGTGTGCTCGACGACGGCGTCTTCGGACTTGCCGACCCACATGGAGTCGTGGCCGGGCGAGTCGTGGCCGGGTGCGCCGTACGTGTCGTCGTCGGTGCTGTCCATGCCGGTGGCGGCCGCCTCGGCGTCGCCGATACCCGGCGCGTCGAGGACGCCGCGCTCGTCGAGTTTCTTGACGGCCATCGCCTCGTGACCGGTCGCGTCGATGACGAGGTCGGCCTCGACCGCGATCGGGTCGACGCAGGTGATCTCGCGGGGCAGCGCGTGGACCGGCGTCCAGTTCATGACGATGCCGCCGACGCGGTGGTCCTCGCGGATGACGATGTCCGTGAACTCGGTCATGTTCTGCATCTTCGCGCCCGCGTCACAGGCGGCCTTGATGAGGCCGGAACAGGCCTCCGGACCGTTGGCGACGTAGAGGTCCTCGCTGTCCTGTGACTCCTTGTGGGAGACGTCGAGTTCGTCGAGGATCTGCTGGGCGGGGTCGCGGACAGTGACCTTGTTCATCAGGAAGCCGCCGAGCCAGAAGCCGCCCCCGAGGTAGTTGTTCTTCTCGACGACCATCGTCTTGACGCCGCGCTCGGAGAGTTCCTTCGCGGCCGTCAGTCCCGAGGGCCCGCCGCCCACGATGATGACGTCGCTGTCCGAGAAGTCCATGAACTCCTCGGTCCACTCCTGTCCGATCGCGCGGGTAACGTCTGCCTCTCCCACCTGACTGAACTGCTCGAATTCGCTCATACAACTTGGTGGTAGCACCGTGTGGTGAAAAGTCTATCGTGATGAGGCCACGAATATTCAGTTTGCAGACGTGTTACGAGCGAATTTCAGTGATTAATCGTGGAGATCGGGGCTGCCGTCGCCTCAGTTCACCGAACGCTGACGGCCGGGTGGGTTACGGAGGATCGTCGCGGTTTCTTCTCGATCGCCATTCTCGTGTCGTCTACGGACCGTCCGGACTTCCTCGAGATGAGCGGGTCGATTCCGCACTCGGCCAGTAGCTCTCGAGGTTCCTCGCTCCGGGTCGTTTCCAAGTAGGACACACGTTTCTTCCAGTAGCGGGAGATGCGTGCGATACAGGATGGTGGCTCCCTGACGCTCCGCATTCGTCTCGAACGGTCTCAGTCGTCGGTCAGCTCCGGATCGCTCTCACCCGTCGCTGGTTCGTTTCGAGTCGCGGCCTCGTCGGATCCGTCCTCCTCGTCGTCGATGACGCCCTCGCGCCACGTTCCCAGCCGGAACCAGACGATGGCGACGACGAACGAGGCGACCATCCCGAACGAGTACGCCCACCAGATGCCTTCGACGCCCCAGTCGAGTCCGCCGATCTCGAGCCCGAGGACGGGAACGGTCACCGTCCACGCGAACGCCAGCACGAGCGCGACGGGGACCCGAAAGATCCACCGCGAGAGGAACGAGAGCACCATCGCCTCGCGGGTGTTGCCGGCGCCGCGGAAAGCGCCCTGGACGACCATAACGCCCGCGAAGAGGGTCCAGAACGGCGCCATGATTCGCAGGAAGACGACGCCCTCGGCGATCACGTCGGGGTCGGCGACGAAGAGCCGCATGGCTTGGGCCGGAAACGCGATCAGGACCGCGGCGACGGCGCCGATCACGACCATCGTTCCCGCGGTCGCGGTCCGAGCGACGGCCGCCGCTCGCTCGGGCGTCTCCGCGCCGAGGTTCTGACCGACGCCGGTCGCGGTCGCGTTGCCGACGGCGCCGGCGACCGCCCACGTCACGGACATCAACCGGACGCCGATTCCGTAGGCTGCGGTCGGCGTCGCGCCGAAGCGAGCGACCAGTCCGGCCATCGCGACCGAGGCGAAACTGCGCGCCCAGCCGTCAACCGTCGACGGGGCGCCGACGTCCACGAGTTGCTTCAGAACGTCGACGTCAGGCGCGAGATCCTCGAGTCGGAGGCGAACGCCGAAGCCCCCGTCGAGCAGAATGTAGATCCCTGCGGCGGCGGCCAGCCCGCGGGAGCAGAACGTCGCGACGCCGGCGCCGCGGGTTCCCCATGCCGGGAACGGCCCCCAGCCGAGGATGAGGAACGGGTCGAGGACGACGTTGACGCCGGCCGAGACGACGACGAGCCACATCGCCGTCTTCGTGTCGCCCGCGCCCTGCAGGGACGACCGGAACGCAAAGAAGAGGAACGTCAGCGGTAAGGCGAGGAAGATGACCTCGATGTACGCCAGCGCCTCGGCGAACACCGGCCCGCGGGCGCCGATCAGCTCGAGCAGCGGGCGGCGAAAGAGCAGGCCGGCCGCGGCAAGGACGCTCGAGACCGCCAGCGTCAGCAGGATCGTCTGGGCGACCACGCGGTCAGCCATCCGGTCGTTCCCGGAGCCGACGTACTGGGAGACCAGGGCGATGGTCGCCGCCGTGATCCCGATCGCCGTCGAGACGAACAGCCACGAGAGGGGAAACATCAGCGAGACGGCGGCGACGGCGTCGCTGCTGACGCGGCCGACCCAGAACATGTCCGCGAGGTTGTAGACGGTCTGGAGGAGGTTCCCCAGGACCAGCGGCCACGCGAGGCGGGCGAGCTTCGGGGGGATCGCCCCCGTCGTCATGTCGACGCGCTTGCGCTCCGGTTGCGAGTCTGTCTCTGCCACTGTCTCTCCGTGCGAGTCTCGCTCGCTCGAGTGAAAAGGGCTCGCCTCCCGCGAACGGGTTGCCGACTCTATGAGGCCGGAACTCGACCGTCCGCGGTTCGAAACGGTTCGGATTCGCGGGTCGAAATATGGAGTACGGTTGTTGTGAATGTCCCTTACATTTATGTGCGAGGGTGTGACAGGCACTATTTGGATGCCTGAAGAACATTTACAACAATCGTTCTCTCATTCGAGTCGCCGCCGGTTCCTCGGCGGTGTAACGGGACTCGCGGCCGCGGCAGCGTACACGCGAGCCGTCCCCGAGGAGGCGGCGGCGCGAGTCGCGAACGGAGACGACCGCGCCGTCCGGTGCGTCAGTTCGCCGGACGGCACCGTCGAGGTGACCGTCGACGTCTCCGACGGGACCCCGCGCTACGCGGTGGCAATCGACGGCACGACCTATCTCGAGCCGTCACCGATCGGATTCGACTTCCGAAACCAGCCCTCGTTCGGGGCGAGCGCGGACGGCACGACCGGTTCCGACGTCGCGGTCACCGGGAGCGAACACACGTCGGAAACGGAGGTCTGGGAGCCCGTCTGGGGCGCGTACGACAGCGTGAGCGCCGAGTACAACGCGCTCGTGATCGGGCTCGAGGAGACGGCCGAACCGGGCCGATCGGCGAACCTCGAGGTCCGCGTCTTCGACGACGGGGTCGGTCTCCGGGTCGTGTTCGGCGACAGTTTCGCGAGCAACAGCGGGCGGGCCGTCCTCACGTCGGAGAACACCGCGTTCGCGTTCGCCGACGACGACACCGCCTGGTGGATCCGAAACGAAGTCACCAACCCCCGGTTCGAACAGGAGTACGAGGAGACGCCGCTCAGCGAGATTCCCGGTGGCTCGCGGGAGACTCGACCCACGGGCACGCCGATGCGGAACGGCGCGCACACGCCGCTGACGGTCGAGGCCGGCGACGGCGACGTCTACCTGAGCGTTCACGAGGCGGACCTCGAGGACTACGCGGCCGCGACGCTCGCGCCGCGATCGGACGAGGGCGGGACGGAGCTCGTCACGGAGCTCACGCCGCTGCCAGACGGCACGAAGGCGTCGCTGGAACTCCCGAACGCGACGCCGTGGCGGACGATCCAGATCGGCCGCCGGCCGGGCGACCTGATCGAGTCGGAGCTGATCCCGCTGTTGAGCGCCGAACTGAAGGAATCGGCCATGCCGACCGTCGACGGCGAGCCAGACACCGACTGGATCAAACCGCGCAAGTACGTCGGCATCTGGTGGACGATGATCGCCGGCTCCGCAAACTGGGAGTACCGTCCGGACGACTCGTTCGAGAGTCCCGAGGACGCGGCGGGATACGTCCACGGCGCTCGGACCGAACGGATGAAGCGTTACATGAACTTCGCGGCGGAGAACGGTCTCGACAGCGTCCTCGTCGAGGGGTGGAACGAGGGCTGGGACACCTACCCCGGCGACGGCACCGGACTCGAGTTCGGCGTCGACGACTCCTATCCGGACTTTGACGTGCACGAGGTGACCGACTTCGGGCGCTCGCTCGAGTCCGACGTGGAGATGACGATCCACAACGAGACCGCGGGCGCGCTGCCCCACTACGAGGGCCAGATCCTGAACGACGACATCTTCCAGCAGTACGAGGACGTCGGCATTCACTCGATCAAGAACGGCTACGTCTCCGATCCGGGGCTGGGAATCGAGGGCGACGGCGCCGAGCCG
The DNA here is from genome assembly GCF_003977755.1 of Haloterrigena salifodinae. NCBI lineage: Archaea > Methanobacteriati > Methanobacteriota > Halobacteria > Halobacteriales > Natrialbaceae > Haloterrigena > Haloterrigena salifodinae. Next base: position 1,017,879 of record NZ_RQWN01000002.1, on the reverse strand, counting down.
ACGCACAACCAGCACAACCAGCTCGCGGTCAACCACCACCGGCTGGTCATTGAGGCCGCTGCGGCGAACCGCCAACTGCTCGAGATCCACGAGGGGATCAAGCCGACCGGCGAGATCCGGACCTACCCCAACGTCGCCAACCGCGAGGTCGTCAAGGCCCAGGAGTACGACGGCTTCGAGCAGTTGAGCGCCGACGTCGCTCCGGACCACCACGTCACGCTGCCGTTTACCCGGAACCTGGCTGGACCGGTCAGCTACCAGCCGGGCATCTTCGACATCACCTTCAACGACGAGCGGGGCGGGCAAATCCAGACAACGCGGGCGAAACAGCTCGCCCTCTACCCGAACTACCTGAGCGGGCTGCAGATGGTTGCCGACCGCGTCGAGGCCTACGTCGACGAGACCCTCGAGGTCGGCGAGTGCCTACAGGCCGCCTCGGGCGACATCGACGGCTTCGTCACGCTAGACGAGTGGCGAAACGCCTTCGGGACGAACTACGTCGCGGTCGATCCGAACCGCGTTCCGTCGGGGTCGTCGGTCTCCTTCACCGTCGAAGACGCCGACGCGGGCACGCACGAACTCCATCTCCGGTACGCGGCGGCCCCCGAGGACAACGCCAAACGAGTCGTCGAGGCCGGCGAAACCCAGGCGACGCTGCGCGTCAACGGCCAGACGACGACCATCAACCCCGCCTTCACCGGCTACTGGGACCAGTGGGAGGTCTTCACGACGGAGGTCGATCTCGAGGACGGCGACAACGAGATCGCGATCGAACTGCAGTACGACGATTCGGGCGAGGCGTTCGAGGGCGACGTCGGCGGTTTCAACCTCAACACGATCGGCGTCAGCGAGCCCGACGCGCCGTCTCCGGTCCCGGCCGAGTACGAGGGGTACACTCCCGAGAACGAGAACTTCGACGCGAAACCCGCATTCGAGTTCATCGAGAGCGTTCCCGCGGCCGGCTGGGACGAGACGAACGTCGTCGATAGCGAGATCGGCGACTACGTCGTCACCGCCCGCCGGAAGGGCGAGGAGTGGTACGTCGGCGCGATGACCGACGAGGGCGGCCGCGCAGTCGACGTGCCGCTCGAGTTCCTCGCGCCGGGGAACTCCGGGACGAACGGTAACGGCAACGGCAACGGGAACGGGAACGGCGGCGTCAACGGTCCCAAAGGACCGAAATACGTCGCCGAGATCTACTCGGACGGCCTCGGCGGCGGCTACGAGGCCGATACCGAGGCCGTCAGGATCGACGAGGCCGTCGTCGATCCGAGTGCGACGATCCTCGCGTCGATGGCCCGCAGCGGCGGAACGGCGATCCGACTCCGTCCCGCGACGGGCGAGGAACGCAAGGAGCTCCCGACCTACGAGCGCCCCGCACAGGACGTGCGCTACGAGATCGACGACCAGGCGGGGCTCGGCGAACCGTTCATCGCGGCGACCGGCTCGAACGACGGCGATTTCGTCGGCGGGACCACGGTCGCGATCGAGGTCGACGGCGAGCGCGAGACCGTCGACAACGTCCGACTCTCGCCCGGAGCGACCGACGAGACCGTCTCCCTCGGCTACGCGATCACGTCGATCGGCACGTACGACGTCATCTTACGCGATCCGGACGACGGGACCGCCCTCGCGTCCGAAACGGTCACCGTCGCTCCCGGCGACCTCGTCGCCGAGTTCGACGACCCGGCCGGCGACGACCGCGGCCCCGGCGAGTACACCTACCCGACCAGCGACGACTTCCGGGAGGGCGCGTTCGACCTGCGCTCGTTCGCCGTCTACGAGGCCGACGACGCGTATCGGTTCGCCTTCGAAGTCGAGGAGCTCTACGACACCTTCGGCGGGGAGTTCTCGCCCCACTACTTCGCGGTCTATCTCCGAGATCCGTCCGTGGACGGCGGTCGGTCCACCGAACTCGGCGACCTGGAGGTCACCGCCGCGTTCGACGCCGACTGGCACTACCGCGTCGCCGCCAGCGGCTTCGGCTCGAGCGTCGTCGACGCGGCCGGGACCGACCTCGGATCGCCGGCGACTATCGTCGACTTCGAGAGCGATACGGCCGTTCTCTCCATCGAGAAGGACGCGCTCGGCGTTGACATCGCGAACGCCGAGGTCGTCCCCGTAGTCGGCTCCGAGGACCGCGGGACGTTCCGCGACGTCGACGTCGAGGCCGAGGGCTACGTCTTCGGCGGTGCACGCGAAGACGCGGTCGAGAACGCGCCGCGAATCATCGACCTCCTGACGCCGCCGGACGTCGACCAGTCCGAGGCGCTCGCGTACGACGCGGACTCGCTGGCGACGCTCCCGTTCGTCCCGTTGTGACCGCTCGCTCGCGAATCGAGCACCGTCGTCGGTGTCGGTATCGGTGACTGCCCGAACACCGACCGACTCCACCGAGCGGCTTTTGCAGACGGTTACAGGGGCCGAGCGATCGGCCCACGCGGCGGAGTGGAACGTACTCCTCGAGTGGTCGCGTCCCCGCGGACACCTCGCGCACACGCGACCGCACGACCGCGCACACCGCACGCACACCCGCGCTGTCGGTCGGTTTTCGGCGAAAGCGTTATCAGATCCTCGGTCGTAGCGAGCGACGATGCAGGACACTCGCCCGTCCGTACCGGAACCGATCGCTCGAGGAGGTGAGCCGTCGTGGAGCTGATAATCACGGAGAAGGACAACGCCGCGCGACGGATCGCCGACATCCTTTCCGGCGGCACCTACGACTCGAGTCGCGAGAACGGCGTCAACGTCTACGAGTGGGGCGGCAAGCGCTGCGTGGGGCTGTCGGGCCACGTCGTCGGCGTCGACTTCCCGGACGAGTACTCAGACTGGCGCGACGTCGAACCCGTCGAACTCATCGACGCGAACGTCGAGAAGACGGCGACGAAGGAGAACATCGTCGCGACGCTGCGCATCCTCGCGCGCAAGGCCACCCGCGTCACCATCGCGACCGACTACGACCGCGAGGGCGAACTCATCGGCAAGGAGGCCTACGACATCGTCCGCGACGTCGACGAGGAGGTCCCTATCCGCCGCGTTCGGTTCTCCTCGATCACGGAAAACGAGGTTCAAAGCGCTTTCGACGATCCGGACGACCTCGACTTCGATCTGGCGGCCGCGGGCGAGGCCCGCCAGATCATCGACCTGATCTGGGGCGCCGCGCTGACTCGCTTCCTCTCGCTGTCGGCGGGCCAGCTCGGCAACGACTTCATCTCGGTCGGGCGAGTGCAGTCGCCGACGCTGAAGCTGATCGTCGACCGCGAGCGCGAGATCCAGGCGTTCGATCCCGAGACCTACTGGGAGCTGTTCGGCGACTTGACCAAGGACGAGACCACGTTCGAGGCCCAGTACTTCTACCGCGACGAGGACGACAACGAGGCCGAGCGCGTCTGGGAGGAAGCCGTCGCCGACGAGGTCTACGAGACGCTGGCCGAGCGCGATTCGGCGACTGTCGTCGACGTCAACCGCCGGACGCGGACGGACACGCCGCCCGAGCCGTTCAACACAACCCAGTTCATCCGCGCGGCCGGCGCCCTCGGCTACTCCGCCAAGCGGGCGATGTCGATCGCCGAGGACCTCTACACCGCCGGCTACATCACCTACCCGCGGACGGACAACACCGTCTACCCCGACGACCTCGATCCCGAGGAACTGCTCGATGACTTCGTCGGCCACCCGACGCTCGGCGACTCGGCCGAGGACCTCCTCGAGGCCGACGAGATCGTCCCTACCGAGGGCGACGAGGAGACGACCGACCACCCGCCGATCCACCCGACCGGCGAGATTCCGACCCGCGGGGACGTCTCCGACGACGAGTGGGAGGTCTTCGAGCTCGTCGTCCGGCGGTTCTACGCGACCGTCGCCGACGCGGCCGTCTGGGAGCACCTCAAGGTCGTCACCGAGGTCGACGACTACCGGCTCAAGTCCAACGGCAAGCGCCTCGTCGAGCCCGGCTACCACGACGTCTACCCCTACTTCAGCACGTCCGAGAACTACGTCCCCGATGTCGCCGAGGGCGAGGAGCTCGCGCTGACCGACGTCGAACTCGAGGAGAAGGAGACCCAGCCGCCCCGACGCTACGGCCAGTCGCGGCTCATCGAGACCATGGAAGACATGGGGATCGGGACGAAGTCGACCCGCCACAACACCTTGGAGAAGCTGTACGACCGGGGCTACATCGAGAGCGATCCGCCGCGGCCGACCAAGCTCGCGATGGCCGTCGTCGACGCGGCCGAGAACTACGCCGACCGCGTCGTCAGCGAGGAGATGACGGCCCAGCTCGAACAGGACATGGACGCCATCGCCAGCGGCGAGGCGACGCTGGACGACGTCACCGACGAGTCCCGTGAGATGCTCGAGGAGATCTTCGCGAACCTCGCCGACTCGCGCGACGAGATCGGTGACCACCTCCGCAAGTCGCTCAAGGACGACAAGCGACTGGGGCCCTGCCCCGAGTGCGGCGAGGACCTGCTCGTTCGGCGCAGCCGCCACGGCTCCTACTTCGTCGGCTGCGACGGCTATCCGGACTGCGAGAACACGCTGCCGCTGCCCTCGACGGGCAAGCCGCTGATCTTAGAGAACGAGTGCGAGGAACACGGCTTAAACGAGGTCAAGATGCTCGCCGGCCGCCAGACGTTCGTCCACGGCTGCCCGCTCTGTAAGGCCGAAGACGCCGGCGAGGGTCCCGTGCTGGGTACTTGTCCGGACTGCGGAGACGAACACGACGGCGAACTCGCCGTCAAAACCCTCGAGAGCGGCTCGCGGCTCGTCGGCTGTACGCGCTATCCCGACTGCGAGTACTCGCTGCCGCTGCCCCGGCGCGGCGATATCGAGGTGACCGACGAGCGCTGCGACGAACACGACCTGCCCGAACTCGTCGTCCACAGCGGCGACGACCCCTGGGAGCTGGGCTGTCCAATCTGTAACTACCAGGAGTTCCAGGCCCGCGAGAGCGACTCCGGCTCCGACCTCGAGGCGCTGGACGGCGTCGGCGCCAAGACCGTCGAGAAACTCGCCGACGCGGGCATCGAGAGCCTGGACGATCTGACCGAGGCCGATCCGGACGCGGTCGCCGAGGACGTTGACGGCGTCAGCGCCGACCGGGTCCGAACCTGGCAGGCGAAGGCGTAGGATCGGAGCCGCTTTTCGACCGTTCGTATTCCCGCCGAGAGCGCCTCTCGCCCCAGTACTTGAGCGGGACGCGTTCGGAGAGGCGCGCTCACAGACTGTTGAATCGGCCCCTTCCGGGAGTAGAATTAACTAAGTGTGTTCGCATATGTCAGTATCACCCTCGTGACGCCGTCGGGCGTCGCACCTCACAGCATGTCAGGACCCGACGAAATCGCTGACGGACCGGGAATTGGAGGGGGCGACGGGATCGAAGTCACCGTCGGGATCGATCAACTCGAGGAGTTCCTCGCGGCCGACGATCCCGACGTTCGGGAGTACGCCGCGCGCACGCTCGCCACGAAGGCCGCCGAGCGGCCGGTGGATGTTCGCTCGGCCGTCCCGTCGCTGACCGACCGCCTCGAGGACGAGCCGTCGATCAGATCCCACGCCGCCGCCGCGCTGTCCGCCGTCGCGGCCGACCATCCCGGCGCCGTTCGCGAGTCGATCCCCGCACTGACCGACCGGCTGGAGAGCGAGGCGCGGAGCGCCTCGAGTACGAGCGGCGAAGCCGCGAATGCGACCGTCCGCGCGAACGCGGCCGACGCGCTCGCGGCCGTCGCGGCCGAAGCTCCCGCAGCAGTCGCCGACTCGATCGAGGCGCTCGGGCGCTACGCGACCGACGGGAACGAGCGGGTCAGGGTTCGGACGACCGACGCGCTCGCGGCCGTCGCCGACGCCCAGCCCGAACGAGTCGTCGCCGTCGTCGACGACGTCGCCGCCGCGGCCGACGACGGGACGGCCGCCGTCCGCGAGAACGCGACGGCGGTTCTCGCGGCGGTCGCGACGGCCGCTCCCGACGCGGTCCTCGAGGCCGTCCCGGCGCTGGTCGATCGACTCGAGGACGAGATGGACGTCCAGGACGGTGCGACCGCGTCCGCCGCCGCCGGATCGATCGGCGGCTACGCGATGGAAGCGCTTCGAGCGATCGCTGACGATTCGCCGGTGGCCGTCGCCGACGCGGTCGATCCGATCGCCGCCCACCTCGCGGACGATCGAGAAGGGATCCGTCACGACGCCGCCCTCGCCCTCGAGTCGATCGCGACCGATCGACCCGGGGCGGTCGTCGATGCCGTCGATCGACTCGCGGATCGACTCGACGACGCGGCGGCGATCCGCCGCGAGTGCGTCGGCGCGCTGCGCGAAATCGCGGCGGCCGAACCTGCCGGCGTCGCGTCGGCGACCGCCGCGCTCGTCGCCCGGCTCGACGACCCGCTCGAGACCGTTCGGACGGACGCCGCCGGGACGCTCGCGTCGGTTGCGGCGGAGCGCCCGACCGCGATCACCGACGCTGTCCGCCCGCTGGCCCGACGGCTGGAGACGGACGTCGAACCGGTTCAGCGTCACGGCGTCACGGCGATCGCGGCTGTCGCAGACACGCAACCAGACGCGGTCGAACCCGTCGTGACCGAACTGGCCGCCGTCGCTGACGCCGACGACAAGAGCGTTCGCCTCGATGCGGTCCGGGCGATCGCCGCCGTAGCGGCATCCTCGCCGGACGCGATCGGCCCGGTCGTCCCCGCCCTCGCGGATCGGATCGACGACCCCCACGAACCGGTCCGCCGGCCTGCGACCGACGCGCTGGCCGCGCTCGTACGCGAGACGCGCGCCGAGGGGACTGACGTTTCCGCGCTCCTCGAGGCCCTCGAGGGCGAGGCGGAGAACGCCTCAGACGAGGGCGACGAGTGGGTTCAGGGGTACGCGGCCCGCGGCATCGCCGACATCGCGCGGTCGGCGACCGCCGACGCCCACCCGGCGGTCCGGTCACTAACCCGGCGGCTCGACGACGACGCGGCCGCCGTTCGGCGGGCCGCGACGCGCGATCTCGTGACCGTCGCGGCCGAGCGCCCGCTCGCGGTTCGCGGCGCCGTCGGCCCGCTGGCAGAACGGCTCGGGGGCGAAGCGCAGAGCGCCGACGAGGACGCGACGGTTCGGAACAACGCGGCGATCGTCCTCTCGCGGGTCGCGGCGTCGACTCCCGACGACGTCCGCGAGGACGACGTGTTGGTCTCGTTGCTGGCGGCGCTGGACGACCCGGATCGTTCCGTTCGACGGACCGTTCGCCGGACCCTCGCCGAAATCGCATCCGACACCGGCGACGACGACTGTCGGCCGACACTGTCGCTGGCCGTCGCGGAGACGACGGCCGAGACAGAGTGGGTCCGCGTCGCCGCCTGCGAGGCCCTCGCCACGCTCGGCCTCGAGTCCGGGGCAGAGGCCGAAGCCGTCGTCGAAGCGCTCCGTGAGTTGCTTGTCGATCCGACGCCGGCCGTTCGCGTCGCAGCGCTGGACGCACTCGAGACGACACTCGCGGCGGACGCAGACGTCGAGCCGACGTCGACCGACGTGGTCCTCGAGTCGCTGTCGGGCGACGACGGTCGGTCGGCTGCCGTCGCCGCCGCGCTCGGGGACGTCGCACAGCGGAATTCGGAACCGGTCGCCGCGGCCGCCTCGTCGCTGCTCGAGCGGTTCGCGCCGGGCGAGGCCGACGCGCCGGCGCTCCTGCGCGCGCTGACGACGGTCGTCGCGGCGGACGGCGGCGACGCCAGCACCGTCACCGGGGCGCTGGTCGATCGGCTCGACGCCGACGGGGACCGACGCGCGATCGTCGAGGAGATCGCCCGGCTTGCGGCGACGGCGCCCGACGACGCGGCCGCCGAGCGGGACCGACTGGCCGACCTGCTCGTGGAGCGGGCGGGAGATACCGGACGAAATGGGGACGGAGAGGCTGACGACGAGGCGGTCCGGGGCTACGCCGCGCTCGCGCTCGGCACCCTCGCGGTCACCGGCCACGACGACGGAAGCGCGTTGGAATCCGAACTCGAGGCAGTCGACGACCGACTGCTCGACGCCGCCTCGCTGGCGGCCGGCGGCGAGACGCCGACCCACACCGACGGGATCAACACCCAGCTCTCGGGGATGGGCGACCGGCTGGACGCGGAGCCGTGGGTCGCCGGCCTCGCCGTCCTCGCGCTGGCCGTGCTGGCCGACGAGTCGGCGACGCTCCGGCCGACCGGGATCGGGAAAATCGCTGGCGGACTCGAGGCCGACGGCCCCGTTGTCCGCGTCACCGCCGGCCGGGTCCTCGAGACGATGGCCGACGACGATCCGTCCGGCTTCGCGGACGCGGTGCCAGCGCTGCTCGCAGCGCTCGAGGACTCCGACGCCGACGTCCGGGCGGCGGCCGCCGGCGCGCTGGCCGCGTGCGCCGAATCAGACGATGACTCGCCGTTCGAGGACGCCGATCGGAACCCCGTCCCGGTCCTCGAGTCGCGCCTCGCCGATCCCGACGGCCGGGTGCGCGCTCGAGCCGTCCGGACGTTGGCGGCCCTCGAGGCGACGGCGGCGAAACCGGATGTCGAACCGCTGGCCGACGATCCCGTTCCGGCCGTCGCGACGGCCGCGGAGGAGGCGACGACGCGGCTCGCGGACGCCACCGACGCGCTGCCGGACTCCGGCGACGGCGACGCCGCGGGCTGGCCGATGGCGCGCGCCGGCCCGTCCCGCGTCGGTCGCGTCACCGACGGGAGTTCGCTCGGGCGGCGACCGGCCGAACGTTGGCGCGACGACCCCGAGGACGCCGCGCCCGGCGCCGCGCCGGCGGTGGTCGGCGAGACGGTCGCCGTCGGCCGCGACGACGGCAGCGTCGCCGCGCTGGCCCTCGAGGACGGGCGCGAGCGCTGGCGGTTCGAGACTGGCGGCCCGGTCCGGGCCGCGCCCGCGGTCGCCGATGGCGCGGTCTACGTCGGCAGCGCGGACGGCGCCGTCTACGCGATCGACGCCGAGAGCGGCGAGCGCGAGTGGCGCTACCAGACCGACGGTCGCGTCGAGACGTCGCCGGTCGTCGCCGACGGCGTCGTCTACGCCTGTAGCGACGATCTCCATGCGATCGACGCCGAGAACGGTCGCCCGGTCTGGACGGCCGCCCTCGAGGGCGAGTGCTCCGGGCCGACGGTCGCCGACGATGCGGTCTACGTCGCCACCGGCGATCGACTGCACTCGCTCGCGACGGCCGACGGGAGCCGACGCTGGGAACGCACCTTCGAGGCACCCATCGGCGCGCCGCCGGCGGTCGCCGACGGGACGGTCTACGTCACCAGCGGCGAGACGCTGCTGGCGCTGTCGAACGCCGACGGCTCGCGGCGGTTCCGGTTCGACACCGGGGCGCGGATCGAGACGCCGCCGGCGGTCTCGAGCGCCGACGGCACCGCCTACGCGGCCAGTTCCGACGGGAGCCTCTACGCCGTCGAGACGGCCCGCGGCACCGAGCGCTGGCGGGTCGACGTCGGGACGGCAACGACGGGGCCCGCGGTCGTCGGCGAGGCGGTCTATCTGGGTACCGACGACGGGCGGCTGCTCGCGCTGACGGCCGGCGACGGACGCCGGCGCTGGCGACTCGAGCGCGAGGCGACCGCGACGGAACTGGCCGTCTCGAGCGCGACGCTGTGGCTGGTCGACGACGGTGTCGCGGCGCTCGGCGGCGGTCGATCGTCCCTGACGGAGTCGCTCTCCGGGCTGTTCACTCGATTCGGCGGCGACTCCTAAGCTCGCCAGCAGCGGGTTCGAAATAGCGCTGAATCGCACACGTCGTTGCTGACGTGGGCGTCGCGAACAGAGACGGTTTCTCCGGTCAGATCAGTTCGGCGACCTCGGCGGCGACGGAAGCGTCGACGAACGCGATGACCCGATCGCCGGTTTGAATGATCTTGTTGCCCCGCGGGATCTGCAGCTGCTCGTTGCGGACGATCGCGCCGATCACGATCCCGGACGGAAGCTGGTCGGTAACGTCCCGGAGGGCTTTCCCGGCGAGGGCGCTCTCCGAGTCGACGACGACCTCGAGCACTTCGGCGTCGTCGTGTCCAAGGACGCTGACTTCCTCCGGTCCCGGCTCGTAAATGGTCCGGAGGATATCGCTGACGATGATGTCCTCGGGATGGACAATCACGTCGAGGCCGGTTTCCTCGAAGAGGTCGACGACCTCGGGGTTGTCGACGACGGCCGCGGTTCTGGCGACGTCGAACTCCCTGGCCAACTGCGCCAGGAGGTAGTTCGTGTTATCGTCGACCGTGCCGACGACCAGATCGGCGCCCGTTAACACGTTGGGGTTGAAGCCGCCGATGTTCGTCACGTCGGTCTCCGCGACCGACGAGCTTCGGAGTCGGGTCGTCAACTGCGTCGCCTGCTCCGGATCGCGCTCGACGATTTCCGGCGTCCAGCCCCGGGCCTCGAACTGCTGTGCGATCTGGTAGCCCAGCACGTCGCCGCCGACGACCACGATGTCGTCTTCGGATTTCAACGGCGGCTGGGCGGAAACGTCCTCCGCGAAGCGGCTGATGCTGGCGAGACTGCCGATCACGACGACGCAATCCCCCGACTGGATCACGGTCTCCCCGGTCGGGATGATGACGTCGTCGTCTCGGAGGATCGCCGCGAACGTCGTCGACGCGTACCGGTCGGCTTCCGCGACGCTCTGGCCGGTTATCGGCGTGTCCTCTCCGATTTCGAACTCGGCGACCTCCACCTGGTCGTCGGCGAAGGTATCGACGGCGTGGGCGCCTGGAAGCGCGATCGTCCGAACGACGGCTTCGGCGGCGAGCTTGTCGATACACAGCATCGTATCGACGCCGAGTCCCTCGTCGAGCGACTGCCAGGTCTCGAACAACCCGACTTCCTTGACGCGGGCGATGGTGTGGGGATCACCGGCCTGCTTGGCCGCGTTGCAGACCATGACGTTCGCCGCGTCGTTGTCGGTGCTCGCGACGACGATCTCCGCCCGATCGATGCCAGCCTCCCGGAGCGTCGATGCCGAACGACCGTCGCCGACGACCCCGGTCACATCGTGTTGTGAACGAAGCTCATCGACCAGATCCGCATCGCGGTCGATGACAACTACATCATTGGATTCCGCGAGGTCAGCGGCCAAATTCGATCCGACGCTCCCGGCACCGATGATGAGAATCATCTGTGATCCCGTATTACTGGGTCGGAAGCAGTCGTAAATCTTTGCCTATCAGTATCAGAGACAATTGGAACGAGGACGGGACCGCTTCGCTGTCCAGTACGCGACGTCGACGATGCACTCCGACGGAAAACCGCGCCAGTAGCCCCGTTACGGCCCCGAAACGTCGATGCGCGACGCCGTCGACTCGCCGGTCGTTTCGTCGGACGGATCCTCCTCCCCACGGTCACCGTCGGAATCCCTGGCCTCGAGTTCGGCGTCGACGTCCCGGACGATCGTTTCGTGATCGAGGACGGCAGTCTCATGCCACCGTTTCTCGCCGTTCGGATCGACGAGGATCGTGGTCGGGTAGCCGACGACGCCGTAGGCCTCGGCCAGTCCGGCATCGTAGCCGACGGCCCAGTCGCCGCCGTGGGTCGCCCACCACTCGCGGAGCGCGGCCGGCGACAGCGTCTCGGAGCGCTGGTAGGTGGCCGCGACGAATCGGACGGCGTCGCCGCGTCGCTCGCGGAGCCGATCGCGGGCGGCGGCGAGTTCAGGGATCTGCGCCTGACAGTTGCCGCAGCCGGTGACGAAAAACGTGACGAGCACGACCGCGTCGGTCGGAACGCGGACCGTTCCCGCCTCGCTTCCGCGCGCGTCGATCGTCTCCACCTCGAGGGACTCGTCGCCGTCGCTCATCTCCGGGCCGTCGGCGCCGAACGACGGCGGTCCGACTCGCAGCAGGGTCCCGGCGCCGGCGAGGGCGCCCGCGCTTCCGAGGCCGGCGAGGAGTTCGCGCCTGTTCATCGACTCAGCCCCCGTGTGGCGGGGACCGCACGGCCGGCCGTACGAAGCGACGAAAGAAGAGTTCACTGCCGGCAACGCCTCCTCGAGACCGCCACAGACAACTGTCACACGCCCGTCGTAGAAGCCATGACTGACGAGCGCGAGCGGTGGAACGAGCGGTACGGCGACGTCGAGTTCGAACTCCCCGACAAGCCGATTCCGGTACTCGAGCGGCGGATCGCCACGCTGCCCGAGGGGCGCGCGCTCGACGTCGCGACCGGGACCGGACGGAACGCGCTCTTTCTCGCCGAGCACGGGTACGAGGTCGACGCGATCGACATCTCCGACGCGGCGATCGAGCGGGCGCGAGACCGAGCCGACGAGCGCGGCCTCGAGGTGAACTGGCGGCGAGCAGACCTGGCCGACGTCGAACTCCCGACCGACGAATACGACGTGCTCACCGTGAGCTTCTTCGCCGCGCTCGAGCGCCTGCCCGATCTCAAGGACGCGCTGGCGCCCGGCGGCGTCCTCATTTACGAACACCACCTCCGCTCTTCCGATCCGGTCGAGGTCGGCCCCTCGAGCGAGCGCTTCCGGTACCGATCGAACGACCTCCTGCGGGCGTGTCTCGACCTGACGATTCTCGCCTACGCGGAGCGGCGGCGGCCCGTCGCGGGCGGGACGGCCGCGGTGGCGACGCTGGTCGCGCGCAATTCCCGGGACGGCACTCAGTCGTATCCGACGCTCGAGGAGTAACGGGCAGTCGTCAGGGGTTGTCCGACCGGCGGCACGTCGACCGCGAAACGCGAGCGGGCCGGTCAGTTGAGAACGTCCTCGATGTCCCGCTCGAGGGCCTCGATACTGTCTTCGATGTTCTCGACCATCATCGTCTGCTCTTCGGTGGCGGCCGCGATGCTCTGTACCGCGGCCGTGACCTCGTCGCTCTGCTCGGCGACCGAGTCGATCATGCCGGTGATCTCCTCCGAACTCGCGGCCTGTTGGTCCGTCGCAGCGGCGATGTCCGTGATCCCCTCGTTGGTCTCCTGGATCGCGCTGCGGATGGTTTCCTGATTCTCGACGACGGCCTCGATTTCCGTCACGACGGTGGCGATCTCCTCGTTGGTCGTCTCGACGCTGTCGACCGTGTCTAGCGCCGTCTCGCGGATCTCGGCGACGATGGCTTCGATCTCGTCGGCGCGCTCTTTGGACTGCTCCGCCAGGCCCTTGATCTCGTTTGCGACGACGGCGAAGCCGTTCCCGGAGCCGTCGGCGCGGGCCGCCTCGATGTTGGCGTTGAGCGCGAGCAGGTTGGTCTGGTCGGCGATGTTGTTGATGATCTCGACGATCTCGTCGATCTCGTCGATCCGGCCGGCCAACTGGCCCGCGTCGTCGGCGACGCTGTCGGCCTCCGCGGCGACCTCGTCCATCGTCTCGAGGGTTTCCTGGGCGGTGTCGGCCGACTCCTCGGCGAGGGACTTGGCCTGCTCGCTCTGACTGCTGACCTCCTCCGCGCTGGAGGCGATCTCCTCGACGGACGCGCTGAACGTCGACACCTCGCCTTGTACCTCGGAGAGGCTGTCGGACTGCTCCTCGGCGGACTCACTGATCTCCTGGGAGTTCTCGGCCATGTTCGTCGCCGCGTCCCGCAGTTCCGCGACGGCGCCCTCGACCTCGTCGCTCATCTGTTCTTGAAGCTGCTTGATCCGCTCTTGTTGTTCGATCAGCGTCGTCACGCGGGTGAGGACCTCGACGGCGCCGACGACGTCGCCGTCCTCGCTCGTGATCGGGATGCCGAGCGCACGGGCGTGTACCGTATCGCCGTCGGCGCTCTCGGCCGCCCGGATCGATTCCTCCCGGATCGGGCGTCCGGTCCGGATGACCTCTTCGGCGAGGGTCTCGTCCTCGCCTTCAGTCCCGAAGACGTCGTACGCGTGTTTCCCCACGACGTCGCTGGCCGGATAGCCGGTGATATCCTCGACGCCGTCGTTCCACCGGGTGATGTAGCCGGATCCGTCGACGGCGAACGCCGGCTCCGGAAACACGTCGATAAGGCCGGTGAACGCGCCTCGCCAGAAGGCGGCCGCGTCGTCGTCCGCTCCGGGTTCGATGCTGGGGGGAGTTCCTGTCTCAATCGCCATGGTGATTCTCGTTTGGAGAACATATCTCGGTACCGTTTATAAACTGTGGCCGCTCAACGGATCGAAAATCGCACGAAAGCGGTCGTTATCTGACCCCAATCGTTACTACTCAGAATATTGGTACTAAATGAAGGTACTGCGACACCCTAGAATGTCGCCCGCGCCAGTGGGACGGCCGTCGACCGCGCTCGAGGGGGCCGGTGCGTCGGTCTCGAGGGCACGGCTGTTATTGACAGTGCGCCCTCGCCGAGAGCGACCCACAATTGGTCAATCGTGTAGTTCGCGTCGCCGAACGACCGGGCCGTGAGGCCGCGACGTCCGGTAGGACACGGAACGCACGAGTGTTGGCCGTCTCGACTCCAACGATGTCGTCACAGCTCTCGACAGCCCGTCCGTCGAGCCGACTATTTATCATTCTTATTGATATTGTATTCCTCGTACCCAGTACCGAAACTACTATTTTATATATCTCCGTTATACGTGGTTATACAATGACCAACTGCTCGAGTCGAGGGCTCTTACGGGTGCTCGACGAGCGCGGCGCGGTCGAAGTGGGGACGCTGGCGGCGACGCTCGACGAGCATCCGGTGACGGTGACGCAGGTGTGTTACGATCTCCAGTCGAATGGCCACGTGCGACAGGTCTCGGGCGGCGTCTACACGATCACCGAGGACGGCCGACAGTATCTCACGACGCTCTCGGAGTAACGTTTTCTCGGACGCCGTTACGCCCGATCCGTAGCGCCGCGGCTGTCCCGCTCGACGGTCGTCAGATAGATTCCCGAGAGGACGACGGCGACCGCGATGCCCGCGGCAGTGGTGCGATCGAGCCGTCGCCTCGAGCTCCGACCGGTTCACGTCGGCGCTGTTTCCGCGGGCGCTCAAACCGATTCCGAAACCGCCCGCCGTGGGCGGTAATCACACCCAGTAGACGGCCCGAATCGCCGACGCTATACGTTCGAGTAAGTCTCGTGAGAATATGGACGAGCGGACGGTCGGGATCGGTTACGTGCTCGCGTCAGCCGTCGGGTTCGGAACCGTCGGCATCTTCGGGACGCTCGGCGGCGACGTCGGTCTCTCGATTCCGACGATTCTCGCGTTTCGGTTCGCCATCGCGTCGGCGGTTCTCTGGGGCCTGCTTGCAATACAGGGGCGCCAGAACCTTCTCAGCGGACGATTTATCGGCTGGGCGGCCCTCCTCGGAATCGGCGGCTACGGCGGCATGAGCGGCTTCTACTTCTGGGGACTCGAGCATCTCACCGCGGGACTGGTTGCGATCGTCCTCTTTACGTTTCCCGCGATCGTCGTCGCCGTCACGCTCGTTACGTCGCCCGACCGGATCAGCGGGCCCCTCGTCGCGGCGCTCTGTCTCTCGCTCGGCGGCGTGGCGCTGGTCGTCGGCGCGGATTCCGCCGGCGCCGATCCGCGGGGCGTGGTCATCGTGCTCGGCTCAGCGATCTGCTACGCGGGCTACATGCTGGGCAGCGAGCGCGTCCTCAAGTCGGTAGATCCGCAGGTGCTGACGGCCCACGTATTGCCGGCGTCGGGGCTCCTGTTTCTCGCGATCGGCGCGGCGCGGGGGACGTTCGCGGTGCCGGCGGCGACCGAGACGACCGCGTGGATCGTGCTGACCGCGCTCGCGATGTTCTCGACGGCGATTCCGATCAGCCTCCTCTACGCCGGCCTGCCGAAAATCGGGGCGAGCAGGGCGAGCATCATCAGCACGGCCGAACCGGCGGTCGCCGTCGTCCTCGGCGCGGCGGTGCTCGGCGAACCGGTGACGGCGATGACGGTGCTTGGCGGTCTGCTGGTCGTCGTCGGCGTCATCGTGATCCAGCGGCGAAGTTAACGGGACGGGCCGAGAGGCCGACGCTCACATGCGATTTCCGCGATAGATCTCGGCCGTCTCGCGGTCGATCTCGTCGAACCCGACGATGTCCTCCTCGGTCAGGTCTTCGGCGTCGTACTCCTCGAGGAAGGCGACGGCGTCGTCCCGGTTGGCAAAGCTCCGCGGGTTGATCTTCATCGGATCGTCGACCGCAGTTTCGTCGGTAATAAGCACGAAGTGCGCCTCGGTCGCGTCGACGAGGTCGCCCGTCTCGAAGTCGGCGGTCCAGGCGCCGGCGACGGGCGAGTCGGACGTCGTGATGACGAGATAGGCGAACAGACAGCCCGGCGTATCGAAGGCGGCTCCCGTCCCGTCCTCGTGGGCGACCTGTCCGTGCCAGTTGGGGTAGTCCGCCGGCGTCATATTGCAGATCGGGCAGTTCTGCTCGTCGGTGAACGCGACGGGTTCGTCGCCTGGGTGTTCGAGGATCGGATCGACCGTCCGCTCGTCGTCCTCCTCGTCGGCGCCGCCCTCGTCCCCGCCCAGACAGCCGGCGCCCCCCGCGAGGAGGCCGGCCCCGAGGAGGCCGAGTAGCCGCCGTCGCTCGAGGGGTCGACGGTTCGGTCCGTTCATACACCGACTACCGCCGCGACGGCCAAAACGAGCGTGGTTCGATCGCCGAACTATTGAATCGGTCCCGCGAACTCGGAGAGTCGACCGCAGAGAAGCCGGATTGCACCCACCTCACTCGAATCCGTGTCGCACTCTCACTCGAGACGCGCCTTCGTCAATCGATGCCGTTTGCGGAACATGGCCTCGAAGCCGACCGTCGAGAACGGCGTGGCGACGTCGGTGAGACGGCCGACGCCGGCGACGTTGCTGCCCGGGAGTTCGTACGCGACGCGATCCCGGAGCACCGTCCGCTCGCCGTCAGCGAAAAACGAGTGGGTGTGTTCCCAGCGGTCGAACGGACCGCGGATCATCTCGTCGCGGAAGGAGGCGCTGCCGTCGCCGCGCTCGCGATCCGTGATCAGCGACGTCCAGTGCTGGCGCGGCCCGACGCCGAAGGGGCGTATCGACAGCGCGAGTTCGGTCCCGGTTTCGAGTATCTCCGGATCACGTTCGCCGTCGGGGCCGAGGATCACCTCGACGCGCAGGTTCATCCAGTCGGGCGTCGCCGCCTCGAGGCCCTCGACGCGCGAGTGAAACGCCCAGACGTCCGCGAGCGGCGCGTCGATCGTCGTCCGGCGTTCGTAGGTCGCCATCGCTCCCGACTACGCCGGCCGACGGGAAAACGGGACGGCCAAACGACCGGCCGGACGGACCGAACGTACCCCACCCACATCGTCCGCTCGGGCGTCGGAGGGGGACGCCGTTCGGACGGACTACTTCAGTCGTTCCTGGAGGAAAGAGGGATGTGCCGCGGTGACGCCGTCGATCTCGAGTAGCTGGTCGGAGATGATCTCGCCCAGCGCGTCGCCATCTGCGGCCCGGACCTCGGCCATCAGCATGTGATCGCCGCTGGAGCTGTACAGCGCCTCGACCTCGTCTAAGTCCTTCAGCGCCTTCGTCGCCTCGACGTAGCGTTCGCTCGAGACGTCGAACCCCACCATCGCGATCGTCTTGCTCGAGAGCTTTTTCGGGTCGATGTCGGCCGAGTAGCCGACGATGACGCCGTCCTCCTCAAGCTGGTTGATGTACTTTCGAACGGTCGGTTTCGAGACATCCGCCCGCTCGGCGATCTCGGCGTAGGATGCCTGTGCATCCTCCTCTAACACCTCGAGGATGCGATCTTCCGTAGCCTGTGTACTCATGATAGTCTCTTTTGCTCCGACGGAAAAATATCTTTTGTATACGAAAACGACCGGTACGCAGGGGAAAACGCCCTCGAGACGGACGTTTCGGGCGTCCGACGGCCGGACCGCCGGACTTATTCTCACGGTGGCCGGAGTGTCGGTATCCCGTCATGGTCGACGCCAATCACGTCAGCGGCGCGGTCTGGCTGCTCTGTGGTCTCGCAATCCTGTTTCTCGGTTATCTGATCGCTGCCCGCGGACGGGCCGACCTCCACTCTGACTACGACGAGTCGGTCGATCCCGCCTACGCCTCCCGGTGGGTCGGCGCTACGGCCCTACTCATGGGCCTGCTGGTCGTCGCCTACTCGATTCGGGAACTTCTCTACGGCTTCCATCCGTACGCGCTCGGCGGCCTCCTCGTCGCGTTGCTCGGCCTGAGCTACCTCTCGAAACTGTTCGCCCGCGGGTTCGGTGCGCAGAGTCGAGACTGAGTCCGCCGCCTGAGTTAGCCTCGCCGGTGTATCGGCCGAACAACAATTGATTTAACAGATCGGCGGCGGGCATGATATATGCGACAGACACGCCGGGAGTTCGTCGCGCTCGGGGTCGGTGCGATACCGGTCGCGACGGCGGGCTGTCTCCGCCTTCGCGGCGCCGACGCGACGACGGCCGCGGAACTCGAACGCCAACTGGGCGACCTCGATCGGCCGGAGACGATGACCGGCACCGTCGAGGCGACGTTCGACCGCGACGGGACGACGACCGTCACCGTAGACGAGGTCACGGCCCGCGCCAGCGGCGAGACGTACGTCGAAGGGACCACCGACGACGCCACCTTTCGGAACGTCGACGACGGGGAGCGGGCCTGGTTTCACGACCTCGAGCGAAACCGCATCGCGGTGCTGGACTCCGAGATGAGCGGCGAGAGTCACATCGAGTACATCTACGGCGAGACGACGACGTACTTCGACCAACTCGAGGCGAAGGTGCGCGAGGAGACGACGCTCGACGGCAGAGACGTCTACCAGGTCCGGTTCGATCCGCCGCCGGACAAGGCCGTCGAGCGTTCGATCAGCGTCCTCGCCGGCAACACGGAGTTCGTGATCCCGCTCGAGACGGAAGAGCGCGAGACGACGGAGCTACAGGAGACCGTCGAGCGGATCGACGTCTGGTTCGACCGAGAGACGCTGTTCCCGGTCAAACAGGTGGTCGAAACGGACGCGGTCGATTTCGACGCGATCTACACGTCGCTCGAACTGAACGAGCCGGTCTCGGACGACCCGTTCGCGTTCGATCCGCCGGACGACGCCCTCGTCGAGGAACACGTCTTCCCCTACCTCGACCAGTACGACGCGCTCGCGGACGCGGAAGCCGACGCAGGCGTTACGATGACGGAACCGACTTGCCTGCCGGAGCGCTTCGCTCGCGCGACGGCCGCCGTCGCCGACTACCCGTACGCGGACGACCTGCGGGAGGTCTCGGTCAGGTACGCCGGCGACGAGAGCGTCGGCGAGTCAATCCGGGTCGGCGCCTGCAACGGCCCCCGACCGTTCGACGTCGCCGGCGAGGCGGTCACCGTCAACGGCGCGTCCGGGACCGTCGCCGAGAGCGATCTCGGGACGACCGTCGAGTGGCCCTGCGGCGAGCGGACGTACGTCGTCTTCGCGACCGCGTCGGTCGAGCGCGAGACGGCGCTGTCGGTCGCCGAGTCGATCGACGACGACTGCGAATAGCGGACGCTCGCGACGGTCGAAGCGAACCGCGAAAAAACGGCGAAATCGGTACGAACGGCGTCCCTGATCGCGGGAACGTCGTTACGTGTGGCGCTCGAGCAGGTCGTAGCTGCGCTCCCACTCGGCGTCGTCGTCGAAGTAGCGCTCGGCCAGCGGCTGGTCGGGCATCTCGCCGACGGCGTGTTTCTCCTGAGAGTAGGAGGGTCGGTCGTCCTCGACGTAGTACCGTCCCGTCAGGACGGTGCCCTCGTTGAGGACGTCCTCGGTCTCGCGCATCATCTCGGCGGCTTCCGCGCGGTCGTTGACGTCGAAGTCGTAGTCGTCGGACTCCTGGACGTCGACGTAGGGGACGTACTGGCGGGCGTCCTTGTTCCAGGTCGGACACTGGGTCAGGAAGTCGACGTGCGCGAAGCCATCATGTTCGATTGCTTCCTTGATGATCTCCTTGGCCTGGTTCGGGTTGACCGCGGCGGTGCGAGCGATGTAGCTCGCGCCGGCGTTCAGCGACGTCGACAGCGGTCGCAGCGGCGTCTTCGCGCTCCCCGAGGGCTGGGTCTTGGACTTGTGGCCCTTCGGACTGGTAGGCGAGGTCTGGCCCTTCGTCAGCCCGAAGATCTCGTTGTTGAACACGATGTACGTGATGTCGTGGTTCTCGCGGGCCGTGTGGATGAAGTGGTTGCCGCCGATCCCGTAACCGTCGCCGTCACCGCCGGCGGCGATGACCTCGAGTTCGGGGTTGGCGAGCTTCGCGGCCCGGGCGACGGGCAGCGAGCGGCCGTGGATCGTGTGGAAGCCGTACGTGTCCAGGTAGCTGTTCAGCTTGCCGGAACAGCCGATCCCGGTGACAGTCAGCACCTCTTCGGGGGTCTTCCCGGCCTCGGGAAGCGCCTGTTTCAGCGACTTCAGGACGCCGAAGTCGCCACAGCCCGGACACCAGGTCGGCTGCGGTTCGACACCGGGGGTGTACTCGTCCCGGTCGATCTCGCGTTCCTCACCGATCGCGTTGAATGCACTCATTGGTTAGTCACCTGCAGCGGGTTCGATTCGTACCTGTGCGGTTGGCTGACGGTCCTCGTCGGCGAGGTTAACCTCGTAGCCCTCGACGATCTCGGCGGGCTCGAAGGGATTGCCGTTGAACTTCAGCAGGCTGGTCATCTTGTCGCCGAACCGGCCCAGTTCCTTCTGGATCAGGCCGCGGAACTGCGCGGTGGCGTTCATCTCGACGACCATCGCTTCGTCGACGCTCTCGAGGAACTCCGTCACTTCCTTCTCGGCGAAGGGCATCATGTCGGAGACGCTGATCCCTTTTACCGAGTGACCTTGCGCATTCAGGCGCTCGATGGCCTCCGAGACGGCACCCTGGGAGGAGCCCCAGGTGATGATGCCGTAGTCGGCGTCGTCCGGACCGTAGTAGGTCTGGGTCGAGTCCCGCTCTTCGTCGAGCTCCGCGCGGATCGACTCGAGTTTCTCGAGGCGACGCTCCATCTGGGCGACGCGGTTGTCGGGGTCCTCGCTGATGTGCCCGACGGGGCTGTGCTCGTTACCCGTCGCGAGGTAGCGCCCGCCCTTCTGGCCGGGGATCGAGCGCTGCGCGACGCCGTTCTCGGCGTCCTCGTGGTTGAACCGCTTGAACTTCCCGGAGTTGTCGTGAGCGGCCTCCCGGAGCTCTTCCTCGGTCAGCGTCGAACCGAGATCCGGCTGGGGATCGCGGTCGAAGAACTCGACGTCGACGTTGGTGTTCTCGCCGGAGAGCTTCTGGTCGTAGATGATGATCGCCGGGATCTGGTAGTCCCAGGCGATCTCGAAGGCCAGTCGCGTCTGCTCGTAGGCCTCCTCGATGTTCCCGGGCGCGAAGACGACGCGCTGGGAGTCGCCCTGGCTCGTGTAGAGGACGTGCTCCAGGTCGGCCTGTTCGGGCTTCGTCGGCATCCCCGTCGAGGGACCCGCGCGCATCGCCTCGATCAGGACTAGCGGCGTCTCGGTCATCTCCGCGAGGCCGAGCGGTTCGCTCATCAGCGCGAAGCCACCCCCGGACGACCCGGACATGGCCTTGACGCCGGCGTGGCTCGCGCCGACCGCGAGCGCGGCCGCGGCGATCTCGTCCTCGACCTGTTCAGAGACTCCGCCCATGTCGGGGAAGTTCTGGCTGAGGATGGTGAACACGTCCGTCCACGGCGTCATCGGGTAGCCGGCGATGAACCGGCAGCCGGCGTCGATGGCACCGTAGGCGATCGCGTTCGAACCCGACAGCAGCGCCTGCTCGGTCTCGTGGGAGCCCTCGGGCACGCGCAGGTCGTGTTCGAAGTCGTGGTCCTCCTTCGTCATCTCGTAGGCCTCGTGGAGGATCTCGAGGTTCGCCTCGAGGATATCGCCGCCCATAGCATCGGACATCAGGTCCTCGATGTGCTCGAGGTCCATGTCCAGCAGCGCCGCCGTCACACCCACGCCGGCGGTGTTGCGCATGACCTCGCGGCCGTGCTCCTTGGCGAGCCCTCGCAGATCAACTGGGAAGACGTGCCAGTCGTTCTCCTCTGCGCGCTCGTGGAGGTTGACGGCCTCGACGTCCTCCTCGCTGATCAGCCCCTCGTCGTAGACGATGATTCCGCCTTCGCGGAGTTCGTCTAAGTTCTCCGAGAGGGGCTTGATCTCCTCGTTGCCGTAGTAAGCCTCCTCCTGCGGGTTTCGAGCGAACGAGTCGCCCAGTGACAGCAGGAAGTTGTACCCGTCTCCCCGTGACTGTACCTCCCGATCCGCGGCTCGGATCTCGACGTAGGTGTGGCCGCCGCGGATTCGCGACGGATAGTGACGATGCGTGAATACGTCGAGCCCCGAGCGCATTAGCGCCTTGGCAAAGTTCTGGCTCGTCGAGTCGATTCCGTCGCCGGAACCGCCCGCGATTCGCCAGATAAGTTCGTCGCTCATAGTGAAATCAGTGGCCGGTGGGCCGACCGTACCAGGATTTTGCTCTACGTGACCTAAAGCCTTTGCTATACATTGCCATAGATCTATCGTGAGGAATGAACAACCATCCATTTTATCTCATTGCCCTACTCGATTCCCACGGGAAATCAGCCAAAGTCGAGCATGATTAATAATTTTAAATATAATTTAGCGATCATAAGATGAGATATTAACGCGCTTGCTGTCAAAACCAGTAACAGAGGGTTCGCGTGAAACCGGAGGTGGAATTATACGGACGCGAGTGATTGGTGTGCGATACCATGTCAGTATCGCTCGATTCCCAGGTGGAAGCGTTCCTCCACGAACTGTCGGACCGGGGACTCCCGCCGCTCTATCGCCTCTCGCTCGAGGAAGCGCGGGAGACGTATCGCGAACTCACTGTCTCCGACGAATCGGCCGACGCCGTCGGCTCGGTGACCGACCGGACGGTGCCCGGCCCGGCCGGCGAGATTCCGATTCGGATCTACGCGCCGTCGGGCGACGGGCCGTTTCCGCCGCTGGTGTTCTACCACGGCGGGGGCTGGATCCTCGGCGACCTCGAGACCCACGACGGACTCTGTCGGGCGCTCACGAACGCGACGGACTGCGTCGTAGTCGCTGTCGACTACCGACTCGCACCTGAACACCGGTTTCCGGCGGCGCTCGAGGACTGTTACGCGGCGACGCGGTGGGTCACGAACAACCGGACGGCGATCGATGCGACGACGGAGGGACTCGCCACCTGCGGCGAGAGCGCAGGCGGCACGCTCGCTGCGGGCGTGGCGCTGCTCGCCCGCGACCGAGACGGCCCGGTGATCGACTACCAGACGCTTCTCTATCCGCCCACGAACTACGCGTTCGACACGGACTCCTACGAGGAGAACGCGCAAGGGTACTTCCTCACCCGCGAGGACATGAAGCGGTTCTGGCGGGGCTACCTCCGGGGCGAACTGGACGGGCGCCACCCCTACGCGTCACCGCTCCGGGCGGACCTCGAGGGGATGCCGTCGTCGCTGGTCGTGACCGCCGGCTTCGACCCGGTCCGAGACGACGGCCGCGCGTTCGCTGACCGGTTGGCGGACGCCGGCGTTTCCGCTCGGCACCTCGAGTACGACGAGATGATCCACGGATTCCTGCCGATGCTCGACGATCCGGAACTCGACCGCGCGCGGGAAGCGATCGACGAGGTCGGCGCGGCGGTCCGGGGCGCGGTCCGCTGACGGCCGACCCCCTCGCCGCCCGAAACCGCGGGACGGGAGATACGCTTTAGTAACGGGATGTGATGCGTACCGGTATCATGGGATACGTTATCAAGATGCCGAAGCTGGGACTCGAGATGGAACGCGGGATCGTCCTCGAGTGGACCGTCGACGAAGGGGAGACCGTCGACGAAGGGGACGTCCTCGTCGAGGTCGAGTCGGAGAAGAGCATCGGCGAGGTCGACGCCCGCGAGGACGGGTCCCTCCGGCACGTCTACGTCGAAGAGGGCGAGGAGGTACCGCCCGGGACACCGATTGGCATCCTGGCGTCGCCGGATGCCGACATCTCGGACCTGCGGGCCGACGCCGAGGCCGGCCTCGAGGAGGAGGCGCCCGAGATCGCGGCGGCCGCCGGTCCGGACGCCGGCGCGGCGTCAGACGCGGCCGCGACGTCCGAGGCGAACGCCACCGACGGCGGCGACGCGGCCGCCGCGCAACCCTCCAGCGGCGGGTCGGGCGGGGCGCCCGAGGACCTCAAAGCGTCTCCGCGCGCGCGAAAACGCGCGGAGGAACTCGAGGTCGATCTGACGGCGGTCGAGGGGACGGGCCCAATGGGGTCGATCACCGAAGAGGACGTCGAGGCCGCGGCGGAATCGGCCGCCGAAGCGACGGATGCGGGGCCGACTGCAGCCGACGCGACGGACGGCGAGGAGATCAAGGCCTCGCCGCGTGCGAGGAAACGGGCGGCGGAACTCGAGGTCGATCTGACGACGGTCGGAGGAACGGGACCGATGGGATCGATCACCGAAGCCGACGTGGAGGCGGCGGCCGAGTCGGCGCCGGAGCCCGGAACCACCAGCGCCGAAGCCGAGCGTGAGGCCGACGTCGAGATTTCGACGGAACCGACCGACGTCGCCGGCGTCCGCCGAATCGAACCCGGAGATCCGCTGACGGATCGGTACCATCGGACGACGGCCGTCGCCGCGCCGGCGGCCGCAAACGCGCTGTTCGAGGCGACCGAAGCGGTGCGGACCGCCTTCGAAGACGAGGTCACGATGACCGACCTGCTGGTCGTTCTCGCCTCGGCGACGCTCGCCGACCATCCAGTTCTGAACGGAACGTACGCGGAATCGACCCATCAGGTCCGAGAGACGCAGAACGTCGCGCTCGTCGCCGGGAGCGACGACGGGCCGGTCTCCGTGGTCGTCCCGGACGCTCGAAACCGCTCGCTGACGGAGATCGTCGAGGCGCGGCGGACGGTCGACGGCGACGACGCGGACGCCGCCACCTCCGACGAGCGGGCCACGTTCACCGTCGCCAACGCCGCCGAGACCGAGGCGGACGGGCGACTCGTCAATCCGCCGTCCGTCGCGACCCTCGAGGTCGATCCGACCAGCCAGCGGGCCGTTCCGAACAGCGACGACGTGCGCCTCCGGCCGCTCGTGGTCGCGACGCTGACCTACGACGCGCGAGCGATCGGCGGCAACGAGGCAGCCGCGTTCCTCGAGCGACTGTTCGACCGGGCCGAGCGGGCGTCGGAACTCGTCCTCGGGTCGTACCGCGGCCGTGAGTAAAAACGGAAGTCGCTACCGCTCCTCGAGCAGCGGACCCTCGCGGACCAGCGCGCCCGCCTCGACGGCGGCGCCGAGCGCGGCGTCAGCGTCTACGAGTCGCGGCCCGTCGGTGGTTGGCGTCATCTCGACCGTCGCGTCCACAACCTCGAGTTCGCGCTCGCCGTCCGCGCCGACGACGCCGTCAGACACGTCGAAGGTCGCCGGCTCGTTCCAGTCCAGGCGTTCGCGCTCCTCGATTCCGATCGTCGCCGTCATCCCGGGCGCGACGATCGCCGAGACCGACCGCGGCGTCGCCTCGGGGTCGTCGAGGCGGAGCGCGACCCCGCCCGGCGCGTCGGGCGCCAGCGGCTCGAGACAGCCGGCGACGCTCCCGAGGCCGATGTCGCTCGGGTGCGCCCGCGAGACGACGCCGCCGACCAGTTCGGACGGGTCGATGACAGCCCGTGTGCCGACGAACGATCGGTCCGTGATCTCGACCGCTGCCAGTCCGGTGAGACGCTTCTCGCCGTTGACGTCGTCCGCTCGGACGTCGATCCGACCGTGGCGATCGGTTACGGTGTCGGCGTCCGCGGCGCCGGTCGCGACCGCGGCCGCGGCCGCTCCGGCGACGGTGCCGTCGACCGGCGTCGGCACGACGTTGTTCGTCCCCGTCGAGACGGAGACGACCGGCACGTCGCCGACCTCGAGCGCGACGTCGCGGGTGGTGCCGTCGCCGCCGAGGACGACGACGGCATCGGCGCTCTCGCGGAAGCGCGCGGCCACCCGTCGCGTGTCCGCGGCCGACTCCTCGATCGTCATCTCCACGCGTTCGACCGCGAGGTCGTCGGGCGCCTCGGAAACGGCGTGGTCGGCGATCCCGCTCCGGTCGGGCATGACCGCGACGTCAGGCGGCTCGGCGACGACGGCCAGCCCCTCGAGGACGCACTCGGCGACGCGGCGCTTGGCGTAGTTGTCGACGACGCTCGCGCCGCCAGTGAGCCGCCGGATGTCGCGACCGGCAGCCGGGTTCGCGATGAGTCCGACGCGGGTCACGCGTCGGCCCCGCGGCTCGCTGCCATCGCTACGTGATCAGCTTGATCGCCTCCCGGACGTCGTCGCCGTCGGGGAGGACCTCCTGTTCGAGCGGGGGACTGAACGGCATGTGAGTGTCCGGCGTCCCGATCCGCTGGATCGGGGCGTCGAGGCTGAAGAACGCCTCCTCCTGGACGCGGCTGACGATCTCGGCGTGGACGCCGTAGGAGAGGGGGCTCTCGTCGGCGACCACCAGCCGGCCGGTCTTCCGGACGCTGTCGGCGATGGTCTCCGTGTCCAGCGGGTACAGCGAGCGGACGTCGATGACTTCGACGCTGACGTCGTCGGCCAAACTGTCGGCGGTCTGCAGGCTCTCGCCGACGAGCCGCTGGGTCGCCACCACGGTGACGTCCTCGCCCTCGCGTTCGACCGCGGCTTCGCCGAGGGGGACGGTGAACTCCTCGTCGGTGGGGACCTCGCCCTGCTGCTCGTAGATCATCTTGTTCTCGAAGACGAACACGGGATCGTTCGACCGGACGGCGGCCTTCGTCAGTCCCTTCGCTGCGGCGGCCGTCCCCGGCGCGACGGCCTTCAGGCCGGGGAAGTGAGCGATCCAGGCGTGGACCGTCCCGGAGTGTTGGCTTGCGGCGCCCATGCCGCCGCCCTCGGTCGTCCGGACGGTGACCGGCATCTCCGTCTTCCCGCCGAACATGTAGCGCATCTTCGCCATCTGGTTCATGATCTGCTCCATCGAGACGCCCATGAAGTCCGAGAACATGAGCTCGGCGACGGGCCGGGTCCCGGTCGCGGCGGCGCCGGTCGCGGCGCCGATGAAACCGGCCTCGCTGATCGGCGTGTCGCGGACGCGTTCGTCGCCGAACTCCTCCCAGAGGCCGCCGGTCACCTCGAGGACGCCGCCGAACTTCCCGACGTCCTCGCCCATGAGGTAGACGTCCTCATCGCGCTGCAGCTCCTCGCGTAAGGCCATCCTGATCGCCTCGCGGACGGTCATCGTCTCGGTCTCCTCGGCGCGCTCGATCTCGGCCTGGGCGGTCATCGCCGATCACCTCCGAGCGAACCGCCGTCCGCACGGGCCTGGCTGGCGAACCGTTCGATCTCGGGTGGCATCTCGGCGAACATGTCCTCGTAGGCTTCGCTCGGGTCCGGGAGCGGAGCGTCCTGAGCGTACTCGATCGCCTCTTCGATCTCCGCCTCGATCTCGGTCCGCAGCTCCTCGAGTTCCTCCTCGGTCAGTTCGCCGCGGTCGATCAACAGGTCCGAGAACCGATCGATCGGGTCCTGTTCCTTCCACTTCTCGATCTCATCCTCGTCCCGGTAGGGCTGCTCGTCGCCCTCGTAGTGGCCGCGGTAGCGGTAGGTCTCGGCTTCGACGATCGTCGGCCCGTCGCCGGCTCGAGCGTGCTTGCGCGCCTCCTCGATGGCCTCGGCGACGGCGGTGACGTCCATCCCGTCGACGGTGACGCCGGGAATGTCGTAGGCGCCGGCCGTGTCGCTCAGGTCGTCGACGTTGTGCTGCTCCTCGACGGGCGTCCCCTCACCGTAGCGGTTGTTCTCGACGACGAAGACCGCCGGCAGGTCCCAGGTCGCCGCGAGGTTGATCGCCTCGTGTACCTGTCCCTGCGCGACGGCGCCGTCGCCGAGGAAGCCGACGGCCACCTGCTCGCGGTCGTCGTAATCGATCGACAGCGCGGCGCCGGTCGCCAGCGGCGGACCCGCACCGACGATGCCGTTCGCGCCGAGCATCCCGGAGTCGACGTCGGCGATGTGCATCGAGCCGCCCTTCCCGTTGCAGTAGCCGTCCTGCTTGCCGAACAGCTCGGCCATCATCAGCTTCGGGTCCAATCCCTTCGCGATGCAGTGTCCGTGGCCCCGGTGCGTGCTCGCGATGTAATCGTCGGGCTCGAGCGCGGCGCACGCGCCGACACCGACTGCCTCTTCCCCGATATACAGGTGGACGAAGCCCGGGATCTCTCCGTCGGCGAAGTAGTCGCCGGCCGTCGAGTCGAACTCGCGGATCGTCAGCATTCGACGGAGCGCCTCCCGTCGCCCCTCCTCAGTTTCTAGTGTGTAATCGGCCATGTGGCACACGATACCATGGACCAGTGTATAACGCTAACGGTGACCAAAATCGATGCCCGTAGGCGGTCGTTTATTAGCCCGAACGGTGAGGATCGAACGGTATGCACGCACCAGCACACCGAAGACGGGACCTCGACCGCTCGCGGTCCGTCGATCGCGGCGCGGAATCGAAACTGCAGTCGCCGACGCCGGCATCGACGCCGATGTCGACCGAGGTGGTTTGCGAATGATGCCCGAGCGAACCGTCACCGCCCGGAACCCGGAGGGGATGGGCGGGACTATCGAGGCCGGCTCGTTCGAATGGCGGTTCGACGAACCCGAGTCAGCCGGCGGCTCGGAGACGGGGCCGACGCCGGTCGACGTCTTCCTCAGCGCGCTGGCCTCCTGTCTCTCGCTGAGCGTTCGCTTCCAGGCGAACAAGCGCGACACGGCGGTCAAGACCATCGAGGTCACGACTGAGGCCGAACCCGAACGAGGCTCCGTCGACCGCCTCGAGGCGACGATTCGACTCGAGACCGACGCCGACGACGAGACGGTCGATCGCCTCGTCGACTTCGGCGAGCGGGGCTGTCACGTCTCGCAGCTCGTCGACGAGGAGACGCCGCTGGACGTCTCGTGGGAACGGCTGTAGCCGTCGGCGGTCCCACGACCGCGGTGTTCCCACTGGCCGACCGCGCTACTCGGGATCGGTCGCGTCCGTTTCGGGCACCGACTCCGCGTTCGCTGCAGTTTCGAAGACCGCGCCGTTCAAGTCGTCGACGTCGCCAGCACTCTTCGAGTTCTGGCTGCTCGTCGAACGTGGAACAGGCGACACGGCGTTTGGTACAGCTGTAAGCGGTTGAGAAAACGACCGATCGGCGCCTCGATCGGCTACCCGGTCACTCGTTGTTCGGGTTACTTGGGTGGTAGTCAGTATCGTACTCGCCGGGCTGGTTGTCGACGCGGTCGGGGTTGAGCCGGCCCGACAGTAGCATGAAGTCGACGAGCGTCAGCGCGAGCATCGCCTCGACGACCGGGACGCCCCGCGGCGGGAGGACGGGGTCGTGGCGGCCGATGACCTTCTCCTCCTTGATCTCGCCCGTCTCCCAGTCGGCGGTCTGCTGGGACTTGGGGATCGACGTGGGCGCGTGCAGCGTGACCTCGCCGTAGATCGGTTCGCCGCTCGAGATGCCGCCCTGGATGCCGCCGTGGTCGTTCTCGACGGGCGTCGGATTCCCTTCCTCGTCGAACTCCCAGTCGTCATTGCGCTCCTTGCCGGTCCACTCGCGGGCCTCGCGGCCGAGGCCGAATTCGAAGGCCGTCGTCGCCGGTACCGCCATCATGGCTTGGCCGAGCCGCGCGGACAGCGAGTCGAACCGCGGCGCGCCGAGGCCGACGGGGACGCCCTGGGCCTCGAAGTAGATGCTGCCACCGATTGAGTCGCCCTCCTCCTGGTACTCCTCGATCAGTTCCTGCATCTCCGCGGCGGTCTCGGGGTGGGCACACCGAACGTCGTTCTCCTCGGAGTGTTCCTTGATCTCCTCGAAGCTCACCTCGGGGGCCTCGACGTCGCCGATCTGGTTGACGTGGGCCTTGAGTTCGATGCCCTCGCGCTCGAGGAGCTTCTTCGCGATGGCGCCCGCAGCGACCCAGTTGACGGTCTCTCGGGCCGACGAGCGGCCGCCGCCGCCCCAGTTGCGGGTGCCGAACTTCGCCGAGTAGGTGAAGTCGCCGTGGGATGGACGGGGCGCCGTGATGAACGGCTCGTACTTGCCCGAGCGGGCGTCCTTGTTCTGGATGACCAGCCCGATCGGCGTCCCGGTCGTGTACCCGTCCTGAATCCCCGACTTGATCGAGACGTCGTCGGGTTCGCCGCGGCTGGTCGTGATCATCGACTGGCCCGGCTTTCGCCGGTCGAGGTCCTCCTGAATGTCCTCCTCCGAGAGCTCGAGGCCGGCGGGACAGCCCGAGATGGTACAGCCCATCGCCTCCCCGTGGCTCTCGCCGAACGTGGTCACCTGAAAGAGGCGACCGAAGCGGTTGCCGTTCATTACGGCTTCCTGGGAGACGGGGCCACTTAGCGGTGCAGGATCTTCGACGGCCGGTCGCCGCCGAATCGATTCCGTTCCGAGCGACCCGACCGAACGCGGCGCTCGAGGCGAGCGTCCGTCCCAGCACTGCAACGAAATGACCGACGGACGGACTCTCCCGGGATCCTGAATCTGGCCGCCTCAACCCACCCAAAGCGTCTTTGCGCCGAGTGATGTAAGTATCGCCACACTATGAACCGCCGTTCGTTGCTCGCCGGCGTCGCCGCCTCAGGCGCCGCGATCGCGGGCTGCGCCTCGATCGAAGCGACGGTTTTCCAGGAGTCGACGACCCCAGAGGTCCCGTCGAATCCCGACGATCCGATCGCTCGCGCGACGATCGGTTCCCCGTCGGACGACGACTCGCCCCACCGCGTCCGTCTGTGGAACCGAACCGACGACCAGCGGTCGATCGGGCTCGAGATCGACTCCGAGACGGCCACGTTCGACGGGAGCTACGACCTCGAGTCCGACGCCCACGTCGTCGTCACGATACGCAACCGCGACGAGTACGCTGTGGTCGTCTCCGTCGACGACGCCACCGTCGCGGAGACGACGCTCGAGCCGTCGTCGTTCGACGAACCTTGTCCGGCGACGGAGCTATTCGTCCTCGAGGACGGCGAGTTCGAGTCGACGTTCGAACCCGAGTCCGACCACTGCTAGCCTCGAGGACTCGCGGTCGTCCGCCGTTGGAGCCGTGTCTCGATGGCCTTATCCTCGTCTCTCCGAAACCGGCGGACGGAATTCATGCGTTGGCAGTATCGGTCGACAGTACTCGTCCTCTGTCTGCTCGCGTTCTTCGTCACCTACTTCGCTCGGATGGCGATCAGTCCGGTCATTCCGTTCATCGTCGACGACTTCGCCGTTTCCAACACGCAGATCGGACTCGCTCTGTCGGGGATGTGGCTCGCCTATGGCCTCTCACAGTTCCCCAGCGGCGTCCTCGGCGACCGATACGGGGAGAAACGAGTGATCCTCGTCGCCGTCGGCGGCACGTCGATCGCGAGCCTCCTGCTCGCCCTCTCGCCCGCGTTTCCCGCGTTCGTCGTCCTCGCCATCCTCCTCGGGGCCGTCGCCGGACTGCACTACGCCGTCGCGACGACGCTGCTGTCGCGGACCTACGACGAACTCGGTCGTGCGGTGGGCATCCACTCGATCGGCGGTCCGCTCGCCGGGCTGGTCGCGCCCGTCGCGGCGGCGTGGGTCGGGGCCCGGTTCGGCTGGCGGCCCGCGCTCGCGCTCGCCCTCGGCGTCGGCCTCCCGGTGTTCGCACTGTTCGCGTGGCAGATCCGCCCGACCGAGCCGCGACGACCGGAACGGCCGATGCGCGACCGGTTCGAACTCGCCGCGCTGGTCGACCTGCTCTCGCGGCCAGCGATCGTCTTCACGCTCGCGGTCGCCATGCTCGGCACGTTCGTCGTCCAAGGGCTGCTCACCTTCCTCCCGACGTTCTTCGTCGCCTACCACGACTACTCGGCGACGGCCGCCGGAACGGCCTTCTCGGCGTTTTTCGTCGTGCGAACCGTCGGCCAGTTCTTCCTCGGCGACCTCTCCGATCGAATCGGACGCGACATCGCGATCGGCGGCTCGATGCTTGCGGGGGCGATCGGCCTCTTCGGACTGGTCGGCGCCCGGAGCCGCGTGACCGTCGCCGCCGCTGTGGTCTTGGCCGGACTGGGCTCGAGTTTCTTCGCGGCGCTCGACCCGCGCTTCCTCGACCAGTTCGAAACCGCCGAGCGCGGTGCCGGGTTCGGACTCGTCCGGACGGTCTACACCGTCGTCGGCGCTGCCGGCTCCGTCGGCGTCGGCCTGTCGGCCGACCTGTTCGGCTGGGGGCCGTCGTTTCTCGTTCTCGCCGGACTGTTCTCGATCACGGTCCTCGCGCTCGGCGTGAACCGAGCGTTCGATCTCGGCTACTAATCGCACGACGGCGCGGAGGGGGCGCTACGCGATTCGTCTCCGACGTCGTCCCACCTGTTCGACTCGTGTCTGCGTTGGATCAGTATAACTTATGGAAAACTATGCTAACACATATTCATATTATTATATATGCATGGCGGTCCGTCTAGGAAGTGGGAAGTTTTCTTCCGGTACCATGACTGCACCCACCATCCCAGCAGACGCTCGCAACACGTTCGAAAGCACCATCGGCGGCTACACGGTCGGCGGACGCGCACACAGCCTGTCGGCCTGGTTCGTCCTCTCGCTTCGGCTCATGATGGGTTGGGCGTTCGCCTACTCCGGCTTCACGAAGATCGTCGCGGCCGAACCGTTCAGCGCCGGCGGCTACCTGACCAACGTCGCGGCGACCAACGGTAACCCGCTCGCGGACGTCTTCACCTGGATGGGCTCGACGCCGTGGTTCGTCGAGTTCGCGAACGTCGCCGTCCCGTGGGGCGAACTCTTTATCGGCCTCGGACTGCTCGTCGGCGCGCTCGTCCGTCTCGCGGCGTTCTTCGGCGCGCTCATGATGCTCATGTTCTACTTCGGAAACTGGGACATCGCCCACGGCGTCATCAACGGCGACTTCGCGTACATGCTCGTCTTCCTCGCGGTCGCCGCGTTCGGTGCCGGCCGAATCCTCGGCCTCGACGCCCGCCTCGAGACCTACGACCTCGGTGGCGAGACGTTGCTCGAGCGCTACCCGCGCCTCGAGTACGTCCTCGGCTGAGCAGTCTCACGCTCTCGCTCCCTCTCTTCTCCCGAGAAAACCGATTTTTCGTGACGCTCGAGACCGTCGTTCGACCACCTCAGGGCAGTTCGAATTCGATCGCTGCACCCTGCCCGAAGCCGACGCACTCGGTAGCGATGCCGCGTTTGACTCCTTCGCGGTTCATCTCGTGGATCAGGGTCACGGGCAGGCGCGCTCCGGAACAGCCCAGCGGATGGCCGATGGCGATCGCACCGCCGTTGACGTTCAGCCGGTCCATCGGAATCCCCAGCTCTCGCGCGGAGTAGAGCGTCTGACTGGCGAAGGCCTCGTTGATCTCGACTAGCCCGTAGTCGTCGATCTCGCGACCGGCGCGCTCGAGCAGCCCCTTCGTCGCGGGGACGGGGCCGACCCCCATAATCGTCGGGTCGACGCCGGCGACGTAACTGGTGCCGACCTCAGCGAGGATCTCGAGGCCGCGCTCCGCAGCCAGTTCGCGGCTGGTCAGCATGATGCCGGCGGCGCCGTCGGCGATCTGCGAGGCGTTGCCCGGCGTGACGGTGCCGTCCTCCTTGAAGACAGTCGGCAGTTCGGCGAGTTTCTCCGTCGTGGTTCCGGGTCGGAGCCCCTCGTCCTCGCCATGGACGCCGTCTCCTGTCTCGATGGGGACGATCTCGTCGTCGAACGTGCCTTCCTCGGTAGCCTCGACGGCACGCTGCTGGCTGCGGGCGGCGTACTCGTCCTGCTCCTTGCGGCTGATGTCGAACTCCTCGGCGACCTTCTCGGCCGTCTGGCCCATCATGAGGTTCTCCATCCCGTACTCCTCGTCGAGTTTGGGGTACATCGATCCGCTCTCGGCCGCGCCCATCTTCACGCGACTCATGCTCTCGACGCCGCCGGCGATGACCGCGTCCTGGCGGCCCGCGGCGATCGAATCCGCGGCCTGGATGATCGCCTGCGCCGAGGAGGCACACTGACGGTCGACCGTCGTCGCGGGGACGCTTTCGCCCAGTTCCGAGAACAGCGCGATCTGGCGAGCGATGTTCGTCCGCTGTTCCTCGCGTTGCTGGGCGCAGCCCCAGACCACGTCGTCGACGTCCTCGCCCGAGAGCCCGGTCTCCGCGAGCATCTCGTCGACCAGCGGAATCGAGAGGTCCTCGCTGCGGACGTCCGCGATCGCACCGTCCTCTTTGCCCTGTGCGGTCCTTACAGCGCTAACGATCACTGGTGTAGTGTCTGCCATTGTATAGCACAATCCTCCGTGATTGTAAATAGTTAACTTCTCCGGAAAGCGACGGCCGACCCGTCCGGCCGCTAGAGCGGTGCCACGGAACATCGAGACCCACGGTCCTCGAGTCGCCCCACTCGAAAGCGACACTCCCGTTTGGGTGCCCGACCGCCCGCCGCGCCGTCGCCCTTGTTGCGCTCCGATCATTTCAACACACGTTCTGTCAAAATCCCCAATCATATGTCTGGGAAAACACAACAGGATTCGGTGCCATCAGATCCTCCTCCGACGCTCGCCGCCGGAGCGACCGGTGCTGCGGGCTGTCTGAGCGACGCCCACTCCGACGAAACCGACGACGCGGAGCCCCTCTTTGTGGCCCCAGTCTACGACGCCGACGCCGAGAACTGGGTAATCCATGCCTACGCCGACGAGGCCTACTACGAGGCCAGGGAGGACCACTAGATCCACCTCGGGAAGTTCAAGGGCGTCGTCGATAATCGGGAGATCGAGTAACACGACGCGGCGTTCACCGAATACCACGACGACGTCTATCGAGCAACCGTCGATTTCGGTCCGACGCCGGCCGATTCCGAGGATCCCCGCGTCGTTCACGTCTCGAACATGACCGTCGAGGAGGCCGATAGCGACGAGACGGGCCCCGAAGTGGGCGGCTTTCTGCGACCGAATGTCGTCGACCGCGACCCGCCCGAGGTTCCGGACATCGAGTTCGCGTTCGAGTACGACGAGGCGGCTCGAGAAGTCACGATCACTCACGAGAGCGGCGAGACGGTTCAGGGCGCGTCTATGGAGATCTGGATCGGAGACGATCGCACCGACGAGCAGTTCTCTGGCGAGATCACGCCGGACGATCGGGTCACCGTCACAGTTACGGATGCGAACCCGGGTGACCCCCTCACGATTGTCTGGCATAGTCCTGAAACCGACGAGGAAATCCCGCTCGGCAGCTTCGAGATTCCGGAATAAGTCGGTGCCGACCCGAGCGACGATACCGCCCCGTCTTCCGTCCGCTCCGGACGGAATACCGTCGCTACTTCCCGTCGTCGTGCTCGAGGGCGACGCCTAGCTCCTCGAGCAGTCCGAAGAAGCCGGGGAACGAGACGTCGACGTGGTCGGCGTCCTCGATGGTCGTTTCGCCGTCGGCGACCAGCCCCGCGAGCGCCAGCGACATGATGATCCGGTGGTCGTCGCAGCCGGAAACGATGGCGCCCTCGAGTCGGGAGTCGCCGCCGTGGACCGTCAGCGAGTCACGCTCCTCGGTGGTTTCGACGCCCATCTTGCCCAATTCCTTGGCCATCGCGCTCACGCGGTCGGTCTCCTTGTAGCGGACGTGCTCGGCGTTCGTAATGCGCGTGTCGCCGTCGGCGACGGCGCCCAGCGTCGCGAGCGTCGGCAGCAGATCGGGCGTGTCCTCGACGTCGACCTCGATACCCGTGAGGGGAGCGCTCGAGACGTCGATGGTGCCCGCATCCTGGTCCCAGTCGACGTCGGCGCCCATGCGCTCGACGATCTCGACGATAGCGGTGTCGCCCTGGGCACTCGGGTTGGCGCCCTCGATGCGGACGCCGTCGCCATCGTCGCCGGCGATCGCCCCCGCCGCGAGGGGGTAGGAGATCGACGAGAAATCGCCGGGCACGGCGTAGTCGCCGCCCGCGGGCCGGTAGGACTGACCGCCGTCGACCGCGAAGCCGTCGTCGGTCTGGCGAGCGTCGACGCCGAAGTCCGCGAGCACCTCGAGCGTGATGTCGACGTACGGCGCGGACTTGAGCTCGGTCTCGAGGTCGATCTCGATCCCCTCGTCGGTGACGGCGCCGGCCATCAGTAGGGCGGTGATATACTGCGAGGAGACGTCGCCTGGGATCGAGACCGCGCCGCCCGACAGCGGCCCGGTGACGACCAGCGGCGCCAGTCCGTTGCCCCGCGTGCTGTAGGCTTCGGCGCCGAGATCGGAGAGCGCCTCGAGCAGCGGTCCCTGGGGCCGCGAGCGCAGCGATTCGTCGCCGGTGAGGACGGTCGTCCCGTCGGCCAGCGCCGCCGCGGCCGTGACGAGCCGCGTCGTCGTCCCGCTGTTCGCGCAGTCGATGACGTCCGCCGGCACGTCGGGCCGTCCGTCGAAGCCGTCGATCTCGAGGGTGGCGTCCCCGTCTCGGGTGACGTCGCCGCCGAAGAGGTCCACTGCCCGCGCAGTCGCCTGCGTGTCCGCGCTCCAGAGCGCGTCTCGGACCGTCGCCTCGTCGGCGTAGCCCGCCGCGAGGATCGCTCGGTGCGTGTAGCTCTTCGAGGGCGGGGCCCGCGCCGTCCCCTCGACGCTCGAGGGCGTGATAGTGACGTTCATGGTCGCCCTGTGGAGTGGCCCCGCCTTACCGATACCGATCCGTGCAGTCGCCGCGGACGGTTCGGTGGTTACCCCGCCCGGCGCGTGGTGTGTTCCGTCCAGCAGCGATCCGTCGACTCGAGATTTCAGGTGCCCCTTCCGAAACTATGCGGGTGCACAGTTCAGGGAGGACCGGTCGTCCAGGTTGCGCTCCTCGTCGTCTCCGAACTCGTCCGCTGGACGCTCGGCCTGCTGCGTCTCTTCGGCCGAGCGCGAGCGCCTACGGACAGCCGATCGAGGCTGCGATCTCTCGGATCGGCTCGCCCTCGACCAGACTCGAGACCTCGTAGCTCAGGTCGTCGCAGTCCCAGAAGATGCTCTGGATCCGGCCGTCACGATAGTAGGCCGTTCGGCCGTCGATCTCGATCTCCTCGAGGACGTCCGGATCGAACCGGCCCTGCTCGCGGACGACGACGTAGAGTTCGCGGGCGACGACGTTCGGATCGTTGTACCACAGCGTCGTCGTCACCCCGCCGTACTTCTCGGCTCGCTCGACGACGGTGATTCGATCGAGGAGGTAAGCGTCGGGGATCGCCGCCTCCGGCAGCTCGTAGGGGACGTTCGCCTTGGCTTCGTCGATCGAGTCGAAGATCCCCTCCGGTTCCGTCCCGTCCGTGACGACCGTCGCGTCCGCCGGCGGCTGGTAGGTGAACGTTTCCGAGTCGACGCCCTCGTCGATCGCGAGGTCCTCGTAGGTGACGGTCAGTCGGTAGCGGATCTCGCCGCCGTCGCGGACCTCGTTGCGCTCCCTGACCGGATACCGGTACTCGTCGTCGATACAGATCGTCCGGGTGACCTCGAGATCCTCGAGGTCGTCGGTCGACAGCGGGACGGCGTAGGTCGTATCGCCGACGACGAGATTGAGTTGCCGCCCGGTCTCCTCGATCGGCGGCCGCGTCTCGACGACGTGGGCCTCCCGGCCGTCGACGGTCGTCGTCCCCTCGTAGCCGAGCCGGTAGTTCTCGAGCAGGCTCTCGAGGACCCGCAGCGTCCGGTCGGCGTCGACCTTGGTGCCGTGAAACTGGATGTCGACGAGCTCCTCCTCGGGGTTGTACTCCCACGTCGTCTCGCGGTTGGTGACGGTGACCGATCCGACCGGCGCGTCCGGATCGGTCGACTCCAGGACCTCGAGGCGCTGCTTGGCCGGCGGTTGGCGGACGACGCGTTCCGTTCGTTCGACGGTGTCAGACGGTGTCTCGACCGACAGCGTTCGGCGGGCCCTGAGATCGTGCAGGTGGCGACGCGTCTCGATTGCGTCACGGAGCAGCGCCTCGCTCGAGGGCCCGTCGTCGGCAGACGGATAGCTCACGCAGCCGGCGAGCGAGACGCCGGCGCCGGCACCGACCGTCAGAAACCGTCGACGCTTCATGCACGGGGGACTATCGTCGAAATTTATAAGTTTATGGGTTGTCCGGTGCCACACTCGAGTCCACAGTCGAACGAGCAACGCGAGTGAAGGAGCGGACTCGCCGGCAGTCACGCGAGCAAAGTGAGTGTGACTACGGCGGGATCGATGGCCGAGCGACCGAAGTGAGCGAGTGAAATCGGTCCCGCCGACATTATGTGGCCGCCCGTTCCACACCCGCTATGGAACTCGACGTCGACCTCGCCCCGTTGCGCGAGCACCTCGAGAGCGACCGGCTGGACGGCTACCTGATCGACGACGACGCCTCGGACGCCGACCAGCGGTACGTCTCCGGCTTCACGGCGCCGGATCCCTACCAGACGCTGGTCGATGACGACGGCACCCACCTGCTCGTTTCGGGACTCGAGTACGGCCGCGCGACGGCGGACGCGAGCGCCGATTCCGTGACGCGGCTGTCGACCTACGACTACCAGGAGCTGGTCGGCGAGCACGGCGCCTACGAGGCCAAGAGTCGCGCGCTCGCGGCGTTTCTCGAGGACCACGGCGTCGAATCAATCGCCGTCCCGCAGAACTTCCCGACGGGGACCGCGGACGGCCTCCGCGAGCAGGGGCTCGCGGTGACGGTCGAATCCGAGGGGATCGTCGAGACCATCCGCGCGACGAAGACCGACTGGGAACTCGAGCAGATTCGCTCGAGCCAGCGGGCCAACGAGGCCGCGATGGCCCGCGCGGAGGAACTGATCGCGACCGCCGATATCGAGGACGGCCTTCTGGTGCGGGACGGCGAGCCGCTGACCAGCGAGCGCGTCACGGAGGCGATCGAGATCACGCTGTTGCGCCACGGCTGCGCGCTCGACGAGACTATCGTCGCCTGCGGCGCCGACGCGGCCGACCCGCACGACCGCGGGAGCGGCCCGCTCGCGGCCGACGAACTGATCGTGATCGACATCTTCCCACGGGACAAGGAGACGGGCTACTTCGCGGACATGACCCGGACCTTCGCCCGCGGCGAGCCGGGTGAGGAAGCCCGGCGACGGTACGAAGTCACGCGGGAAGCCTACGAGACCGCCCTCGAGGCCGTCGAAGCGGGCGCCACCGGCGCCGAGGTCCACGGCGCGGCCTGCGACGTCATCGAGGGCGCCGGCTACGACACCCTCCGGAGCGATCCGAACACCGAGACCGGCTTCATCCACAGCACCGGCCATGGCGTCGGGCTGG
The DNA here is from genome assembly GCF_003977755.1 of Haloterrigena salifodinae. Classification (NCBI taxonomy): domain Archaea; kingdom Methanobacteriati; phylum Methanobacteriota; class Halobacteria; order Halobacteriales; family Natrialbaceae; genus Haloterrigena; species Haloterrigena salifodinae. Next base: position 978,748 of record NZ_RQWN01000002.1, on the reverse strand, counting down.
ATATCCACGAACAGCCGAGCGTCTCGCCCGCCGGCGGCGACCTCGAGCCCGGCCACGTGATCTCGATCGAGCCCGGCATCTACGATCCCGCCGTGGGCGGGGTCCGCATCGAGGACCTGATCGTCGTCACCGAGGACGGCTACGAGAACCTGACCGACTATCGGGTGGGACTCGAGCCGACTGCAGAGTAATCGGTCTCTCGATCCGGAATGTTGGTGCCGGCTCGGATTCGTTCTCCTTCGGTGGCGCAGTGTCGGGACGCAGTTCACTTCCCTGAGGTCGTCACTTCGTTCGACCTCGATATCGCTCACTACGTCTCAGTGCGCGCCACTGCGAAGCCGGTCGTTCAGTTCGATACGTTCTCCGCGATACGCTCGCCGGTCTCGAGGCCGTTCCGTAACGCGGCGTGGAGTCGCCCCTCGCCGGCGACCCAGTCGCCGAGACAGTACAGGTCTACGTCCTCGGCGGCCCGAACCGGTTCGCGATCGACGCCGTCCTCGGGCAGCGCGTAGCGCCAGCCCTGGTGGTCCGTCCAGTCGGGTTCGTGCAGGCGGTCGTCGCCCAGCAGATCGGCGGTCAGTTCGGCGAGGGCCTCGAGGGTTGCGTCGGGGTCGTCGTCGTAGCGGTCGACGGACCACTCGTGGTTGGCCTGGACGACTAGCAGCGACTCGCCGTCGGGGACGTGCCCCGGCTTACACTCCTCGCGGCCGATCCACCCGATCTCGTGGGCCTTGTCCGTGTTGACGAGCGCGTAGTAGGGGACGTCAAGTTCGAACGGGTAGTGGAACACGCCCGTCCAGATCGTTCGGTAGGGGACGGCCTCGGCCGCGTCGGCGAGCCGTTGCGGAACGTCGGAATCGGCGTCAGCGTCGGTATCAGTATCGGCGTCCCACTCGGCCGACCGCAGCAAATCGGCGGTCTGTGGCGCCGGCGGGTTCAACAGGAGGGCGTCGAACGGTCCCCACCGGTCGCCCGCGTCGTCCTCGAGTCGCCACGTCCCCGCGGCCGACTCTCGAGAAATCGCCTTGACGCGCGTGTTGCGGTGGATCGTCGCGTCGGTGCGCGCGAACAGGCGCTTGGCGATCTGGGTCAGCCCAGCCTCGTAGGTCCACTTGTGGTCGTCGGCGTCCCGACCCTCGGAGATCTGGCCGTCGGCGTCGAAGGTCCAGACCGGGTCGGTGACGTCGACCAGCCCGTCGGTCTCGAGCGTCTCCGTGAGTAGGTCGACGACCCGCTTGTCGTCGGATTTGACGTAGTTCGCGCCATAGTCGTATGTGACATCCTCTCGCCGGCGGGTGGCCGCGCGCCCGCAGAGGCCGCCGGACTTCTCGAGGACCGTCACCGAAACGTCGTCGCTCGCGGACTCGAGCGCGTACGCGGCGGCGGCCGCCGCCGCACCCGCACCGACGATTCCGATCCGTGTCATGGTCGGAACTCACGGGGCGGGCGGTCAAGAATCCCGGCACCGTCGGCTCACAGCTCGCGGGCCATCATCACCTCGTCGACGGGGTCGCCGTCGATCTCGTAGTGGTCCCGGCGGATCGCCTCGGTGTCCCAGCCGTGTTCGGTGAGGAACTCGAGAGCGCGGTCGTTGGTGATGGGAACGCTGTTGTACACCTTCCGGTAGCCGTTGGCTTCGGCCCACTCGAGGCCCCGCTGGAGGAGTTTGCTTCCGATCCCGTGTCCCTGGTGGGCCTCGCGGACGCCGACGGTCTGCTGGGCGGTCCCCCGAAGCTGATCGACCTGCGGGAGGTCGAGGTGGGTCCAGCCGACGACGTCGCCGTCGATCGTCGCGACGAAGAACATCCGGGATTTGATGGTGTTGTGTCTGGTGACGGTATCTTCGTAGAGGAGTTCCTCGGCGATGGCCTCGGCGACGACGTAGGTCTCCTCGGCTGTGACGTCCCTGATCGTCTCGATGAGCCCGTCGAAGTCGGACTGGCGTCCCGGCCGGACGACGAACGTTCGGTCGTCGGTCTCGTGTTCTGCGACCGCGCCGAACTCGACGGCGATCTGCAGCGTGCCGCCGTCTTCCTCGAGATAGCCGTCGGCCTTCAGCGACTCGAGGTGGGACTCGAACTCCGTGGACGGCAACGCTACCACGTCCATGACTTTGTGTCGCGCAACGGTTCCGTTGCGCTCGACGTACTCGTAGATCCGTCTGCTGGCGTCGGACGAAAACGTCGGCCGCTCTGGCACGCCCATACGGCCAGTACGGAGACCGGTGAGTTAACATTTGGGAGTAGATAACACACCTCGTGGAAATAGCCATCGGGAACGAGACGTTCGACGAACTGACGGACGGCCGGTGCGGACGCCTCGAGCGAGCGGACGGTCACGGGAGCCGATCGATCGAACCGCTTTTGCGACGCCGGACGGTAGCAGGGGCCGATGGACGTACTGATCGTCGGCGCGGGGGCGATGGGGACGTGGCTCGGCCGTGCCGTAGACGCTTCGGTGACGTTCGCCGACGTCGACGCCGACGCCGCGGCCGCCGCAGCCGACGCGGTCGGGGACGACACCGACACCGCGCCGCTCGAGGGGACCGACAGCTACGACGTGGTCTGTATCGCGGTGCCGATGACCCACGCCGTCGAGGCCGTCGCCGACCACGCCGACCGTGCAGAGGGGGCGATCGTCGACGTCTCCGGCGTGATGGGGCCGCCCCTCGAGGCGATGGCGACGCACGCGCCCGACCTCGAGCGGGCGAGCCTCCACCCGCTGTTCGCGCCCGAGCGAGCGCCCGGTTCGATCGCCGTCGTCCGCGACGCCGCCGGACCGACGATCGAAACGCTCCTCGACGCGCTCGCGGCGCGGGGCAACGACCTCGTCGCGACGACAGCGACGGAACACGACGACGCGATGGAGACGGTCCAGGCGGCCACCCACGCCGCCGTCCTGTCATTCGCGCTGGCCGCGGAACCGGTCCCCGACGGCTTCGAGACGCCGATCTACGAGGGACTGGAGACCCTCGCTGAACAGATGACCGAGGGGACGCCCCGCGTCTACGCCGACATCCAGGAGGCCTTCGACGGCGCCGACGCGATCGCCGACGCCGCCGCGACCGTCGCCGACGCCGACCGCGAGGAACTCGAGACGCTCTATCAGGAGGCGGCCGATCGGTGGCAGTCCGACGCGGCGACCGATTCCGGCGAACCGAACGGCCGGACGGAGAGCGAAATGAACGGACAACCAAACAGCGAGACGAACGGAGAATCAACCCGATGAGCGACCAGCGCGACTCAGTCCGCTCGAACGCGAAGTACCTGCAGAACGTCCGCCCGATCGACCCCGACGAGATCTGCGAGTACGTCGAGGGCAACCCACACCCGGCGGTCGTTCGCCAGCACCTCCGCGAACTGGCGCCCGAACTCGAGTTGGTCAAGCGCGACGACGGTACCTTCGTCCCCGTCACGGACGATCCCGTCGCGCCCAACCGCGGCCCCGTCGAGCGCTTCCCCGCGGCGTACGAACAGCGCCTCGAGGACCTGCTCGTCGAGCGCTACGGCGTCGACTGGCACGCGGACGCCACGGGCGAACTCCTGCGGTCGACGATCCGGCGGTTCAAGAGCCGCTATCTCGAGCGCCGGCCGGTCGAGTACGACGACGACGTCGCCGCCGGCTACGCGATCTACCACCTGCCGGGCTACTACGCGGCCGTCCAGTACGCGCTGGACGACCTCGCCGAGCGTGGCCTGCTGGGACGGTCGCTTCGCGTCCTCGACATTGGCGCCGGCGTCGGCGGCCCCGCGCTGGGGCTCTGTGACTACCTCCCCGACGACGCCCTGCTCGACTACCACGCCGTCGAACCGAGCGCGGCCGCCGACGTGCTCGAGGAACTGCTCGAGGAGACCGGGCCGAATGTCCACCCGACGATCCACCGGACGACCGTCGAGGCGTTCGACCCCGGCGCGGTGGGCGCGGGCGACGCCGACGGCGACGCGTTCGATCCCACCGCCCCCGACGACGGCTTCGACCTCGTCCTCGCCTGCAACGTCCTGAGCGAACTCGAGGACCCGGCGGCCGTCCTGCGGTCGGCCCTCGAGACGCTCGCGCCCGACGGGACGCTGCTGGCGATGGCGCCCGCGGACAAGAACACCAGCGTCCGACTGCGCGAACTCGAGCGCGAACTCGAGGACGAGCGACTATGGACGCCCGCGGAGATGGGCTTCGACGAGTCCGACGACGACAGCGAAGTTGAAGGGGCTGAAGAGACCGAAGCGGATGACGCCGCTGCCCGCCGCGGCCGGGTGACCGTCTACGGCCCCACCGTCCGCCTCTGGCCAGGCGAGCGCCCGACGGATCGGGGCTGGACGTTCGACGTCAGGCCAGACCTCGCCGTTCCCTCCTTCCAGCGGAAACTCGACGAGGCGACGCCGGCCGACGACGCCGAGCACGCCCCCGGCGAGTTCGTCAACGTCGACGTCCAGTTCTCGACCTCGCTGTTACGCCTCGACGGAAAGCGGCGGATCGACCTCTCGCTCGAGACCAGCGACTGGGCGAAGATGGCCGAGATGGAACGCCACGTGACTAACCGGATCGACCTCGTTGCGGCGAAACTCAGCCGCTCGCTGAGCGACGCCGACCGCGAGGGCGGCGATCACGGCGGCCGCTCCAACCCGCTTTTCAAGATCAGCGACGGCAGCGAGTCGATCGACCACTACGCCGTCGTCACCGCCGAGAGCTCGCTCAACCGGCCGCTGCTCGAGGCCGACTACGGCGAGGTCTGCTCGTTCGAACGGATCCTCGCGCTCTGGAACGACGACGAGGAGGCGTACAACCTGGTCGTCGACGAGGAGACGATCGTCGACCGCATCGGCTGAGCGGTCGGTGGGTCGGCGATATCGGTATCGGACTCCGTGACGACGGGAGACGTCGATTCAGAGAGGACGGGCGCTCACTTCTCGTCTGGCGTGGGCCCGTCGCGTTTCCCGTCTCGATACTCGTCGTATAGACGCAATGGCCAGAAGTCACCCCGCAGTATCTTCACTAGAAACATCGCAAACGGAATCCCGACGAGAACGACGACCAGCGCGACGATAACCGGGAGTTCAGATTGCATTACGTCGTGATATACTTCTGAAATAATAGTTCTGGCGACTCCCGAGCGATCGGCCTCGGGGCCGGCCTGCCATAGACCTGCCAAAGCGGTGGGCTTTTCGCGCCGGCCTCCGACCCGAACGATATGAGCGACCCCCTCGAGATCCTGTTGACCAACGACGACGGGATCGACAGCACCGGCATCCGGGCGCTGTACGACGCCCTCTCGGAGCTGGGCAACGTGACCGTCGTCGCCCCCGCGACCGACCAGAGCGCCTGCGGCCGCTCGATGTCCCACGAGGTCGACGTCGAGGAGCGCGAGCTGGGGTACGCCGTCCACGGCACGCCCTCGGACTGCGTCGTCGCCGGGCTGGCCGAACTCGGCCCGTTCCCCGACATCGTCGTCGCCGGCTGTAACGAGGGCGCGAATCTGGGCGAGTACGTCCTCGGGCGCTCGGGAACGATCAGCGCCGCCGTCGAGGCCGCGTTCTTCGACGTCCCCGCCATCGCGACGTCGATGTACGTCCCACCCAAACGGGGGCCGCTGAGCGAGATCGACCTGCAGCCGGAGGACTTCGACGAGGCGACGCGTGTGACCTCTTACTTGGTCGAGAACGCCCTCGAGGCGGGCGTCTTCGAGCACGCGGCCTACCTCAACGTCAACGTCCCGCTGGCCGACGGCGACCCGGCGCCGCTCGAGGTCACCCGCCCCTCGAAGCGCTACGAGATGGACGCCAAGCGCGACGGCGACCGCGTCCACCTCCAAGACCGCGTCTGGGAGCGAATGGATCCCGAGACGCTGCCCGACCCCGAGGGGACGGACCGCCGCGCGGTCGTCGAGGGACGGATCAGCGTCTCGCCGCTGACCGCCCCGCACTCGACGAACCGTTACGAGGGGCTGTCGGCGCTGGCCGACGCGTACCCGGAGTCCGTCGACTCGACGGAGCGATAATCGACCCGAAACCAAGGAGTGATTGATATGGCCTGCCAGACCGATGAGGCGACCCGGGGACGCGCCGACCGCTACCGAACTGATTTGTATCGGCACGGTGAACGAACAGCCATGGCGTGGGTCGAGATCGAACGCCGGCTGCCGACTGCGTCCCTCGAGCGTGCCCAAATCGGCCACTGCGCGCGTGGTCCGCTGTGACGCCGTGTCGCGGCGAGACCGCGTGTCTACTTGGTGACGAGATAACCGACTTGCGGTTCGCAAGGCCCGTGCTATTCGCCGACCGCAGCGTTACGATAGCCAGACCATAATTAGCAGCTACAGAGATAGGTACCAAATGAAACACAAAAGCAAGGTAGATCGGTATCCAACGGACACAACTAGCGACTACGGAGGGTGATCACGGATGGTATTCAACGAACTCTGGACCCAGCTTTCGTCGCTCTGGTCGAGCGGTTCGACAGACGAGACGGAAGACGGCGAGACGACGGGCGAGGAACCGGACGACAGCGAGGACGAAACACTGAGCTACGCCGAGGAGATCGAGTACGGGGTCGACGAACACGACCTCCCCGACGAGGACAAAATCCTCAGACTGCTCGTCAAACGCGGCGGCCGCGTCGATCGGTCGACCGTCCGTCAGGAGACCGGCTGGTCGGAAGACCGCCTCAAGGAGGTCATCGACCGCATGGAAGACGAAGGGCAAGTCAGCGCGATCACTGTCGGTCGCAAACGGGTCGTCTGCCGGCGCGGGTTCGAGCCGAAGGGGTATCGATCCCACCTCAACGAGTAACGGATCGACGCGGACGCGTTCGGGACGCCGGGGCAATTTCGACGGGGCCGAGGTCGACGGTATTCGCGTTCTCGAGGACTGATTTTCCACTGTTGTGTCTGCGTTCCGGACTCGAGCGTCGGCTGTCGCGGCGCCGGCACGCTAGCCACGTCGCCCACTATTCGGAACGCTCGACTCGAGTCGGATCCGCCTGTAAGTCGAGTCGACCGGACGGTTGCGGCGGTCGACAAGAGATTCGCCGTGACGGCGCAACCCCGGTGTGGACGGCGTATGAAGGCCGAATCAGTATCCGTCTGACAGTCGTCTCTAGAGTCATGTTAGAACTCGCACTGCTGTTCTTCGTGATCGCGATCATCGCCGGTGCGCTCGGTGCGGGCGGCGTCGCCGGACTGTCGATGGCCATCGCGAAGTGGCTCGTGATAGTGTTCGTCGTTCTCGCGGTCGTCTCGCTGTTGCTGTGACCGCGGGGGTAACAGGGGAATCGATTGCGACCGGCGTGACCGGTCGATAGCGGGCGATCGACGCTTATCCGTAGGCCGGCGGCGACGAGGAACGCCGAAGCGCCAGATCGTCCCGACAGAGAACGCCGTCGACGAAGAGCCGACCGTCGCTGGTGAGTGTCACCTCGTGGTCGGCGATTTCGAACGTGAACTCCCAGCTACCGCCGTCGTGAGCGGCGAGTTCGATCAGGACGGCCGGGTTGATGTACTCGTAAAGCGTGTACTCGACTTCGTCTAGATCGAGGCGATCCGCGGTGGCCAGCGCCTGGACGACGTCCACGATGATCTCGTCTTCCGTTCGACGGGAGGGCGGGTCCCGGTGGGACTGGGACCGCGATCGGCGGTTATCCATCGTCGACGCCCCGCTCTGAACGTGCACACACCTGTACGGCGATGCTCGCGCCGACGGCCAACGGGCGTTGAACGGGGCGACCCCGACGGACGGATCGCCGGTCGGGACTTGAGGCATCGCGTGCGAGAGACTGCCGTGCGTTCCGTCCGCGTCGACCGAACCGCGACGCTGCGATAGCCGAACTCCGGTACGCCACCCGCGTGGAACCCCACCACTGGTCGATCATCGTCACGTGTGGCCCGTCCAGCGGACCAATAATAAATAGGTTGTCACTAAATTCAACAGAACGGATTTCTGGGGTTCTGTACGGCGGTCCTGATCGAATTGCTGCGTCGATAGTATCGGCATTCGATACCGTCTGCAGTCCCATAACGTGTCGAACCCGACGGTTCGATCTGCGACCGCGACGGCGCCGCGGTGGCACGAACCGCTATCGGGCGACACGAGACCACTGGCCGAGATTTGCGTTCGAAGCGGTCGGAACGGCAACACCCCTTATTATCTTCTTCTACTCGCCGAAACAATCTCTAGGGTAACTCGTTCGACGATCTCCGTTGAATTCCGACGAGACCACTTATATTTCGCTGTGGTTTTCCAAGTAGTAAGGTTAATTCATCCGATCTTCGTTCTCTCGTTTCGGGGATGGCTCACAAGGACGATGTAACGCGGGTTATGGCAGTGTGTGAAGAGTGCGGATCCGTCTACGCGGCTCGAGAGTGGCCCGACGGGACGGTTCGCGTCATCGGTCAAGAGGGGTGCTCCTGTGGCGCAACGAGCTTCGAGGTCGCCGACGACTCCGAGGGAGGATCGCCGCCCGATCCCAGCACCGACTGACGACTGCGAGCGGGGGCACGGCGCAGATCGAACCGCCATCGGGCCCGATCGACGTCGTATCGGCCACATACTGTTGTGGGGACCGCAGCTGGCCCGCCACCGTCGATGCGGCCGTCGCCGACCGACGGCCGCGACTGGGACCGACGCGAGTCGCGTAACGTGGAAGACTTGGTCGTCCAGTCACAACCATAGCTAAGATGCATTCACACGACCACGTGAGGTGGGGACGGTGATCCTCGATGATTCCGAGCGACCGGCGGCGGAGTACGAGGCGCTGGCCGACGCCCTCGAGGCGTTGCGCGAGGAGATCGCGACCGAACAGCTCCGGGACTCGCAACTCGAGGGGCTGTTCGACGAGGCGACCACGAACAACCCCAACATCTGGAACACGGTGACGGCCTTTATCGACGTCGAGGACGGCGAGGCCGTGGTCACCGAGGAGTCGAAGCTCGCGCAAGGGAGTTGGGCGCCCGAGATCGTCGACGGCTGCGACGCCATGCTGACCGTCGATATCAACTACGGCCAGATGCCCGACGAGTTCAAATACACCGTCACGAAGAAACTCGACGAGAAGATCGAGCAGGCGCGGGCGGAAGCCGAGCGGGCTCGAGACGAGTCGTGACGGCGCGGTAGCGATCGGGGGTCGGCTCCCCGCGACTCGCTCGCGGTGATCGGATCCGCTCCGCCACGGTAACGACTCGTTTCTATCGGCAACGCTGTCCTGCACTCGTTCTCGACTGCGCTGTCACCAGATTCTTCACCGGGAACGCCGACGATGGCGGTAATGGCTGATCGGGACGGCGCGCGGGCAGAGACGGAGACGAAGACGACGCTTCCATCGCGGCAATCCCTGGGGCTGCTCGCGGCCGTTACCGTCCTCGCGGTCGGGACGATGGTTCCTCCGCCGGCGGCGGTGACCGTCGCGGGACAACGCGCGCTGGCGGTCTTCGCGTCGGCGCTCGTCCTGTGGCTGACGCGGCCGGTGCCGTACGTCGTCTCGAGCGTGCTCAGCGTCACGTTACTGTTCGCGCTGGGGACGGTCGAGTCGTTCGACGCGGCCGCGACGGGCTTTACGTCGACGCTCGTGTTCTTCCTGCTCCTCCTGTTGTTGCTCGGCGACGCGACGACGAGTGTCGGTCTCGATCGACGATTGGCACGCCGACTGCTGACGGCGGAGAGTACGCCGCGGCGCGCGCTGCGCTCCGTCGCCGGGAGCGTCCTCGCGCTGGCGCTGGTGATGCCGTCGGCGATGGCGCGCGCGGTAACGTTCATCCCGATCGTGAAGCGGCTCGCGGCCGCGTTCGGCTCGGGCGACGACGGCTTCGAAACCGGGGCGTTTCTCGTCCTCGGTCACGTCAACCCGATCGCCTCGATGGCGCTGATGACCGGCGGCGGCATGGCGCTGGTCACCTCCGAGATTATCGCGACCTCGGTGCGGCCGATCACCTGGGTCGACTGGGCCGTGTTGATGCTGCCGCCGACGATCGCCCTGTACGCGGCGGCGACGCTCTGTGCGGGTCTGTTCGCGGCGGTCGACGGCGAGACGACGCTCGGCGCGACCGCCGGGGCGCGACTCGAGGCGGACGGAGAGGGGCCCGCACCCGAGGCCGACGGCGACGACCCGTCCTCGCTGACTCGAGACCAGCGTCTCGTCGGACTCGTCCTCCTGGGCGCCATCGCGGGCTGGATCGGCGGCTCGTTCGTCGGGATCCCCACGGTGCTCCCGGCGGTCGCCGCGGTCGTCGCGCTCTCGCTGCCCCAGGTCGGCGTCATCACGGCCGACGATATCGCCGGGGTGAACTGGGGGATCATCTTCCTCGTCGGCGCGATGTTATCGATCCTCGACGCGCTGGAGACGACCGGCGCCATCGTGGCGATCGTCGACGTCCTCGCGCGATGGATTCCGTTCGCAGCGCTCGCCCAGTGGCAGCTCGTCGCGGTGTTGCTCGGTCTCGCCGTCGGGATCCGAATCTTGTTCTCGACCGGCTCGGCGGCGATCGTGGTCGCGCTCCCGATCGTCCTCGAACTCGCGGCGGTCTTCGACGTCAACCGACTGTATCTGGCGCTGACCGTCTTGTTGGTCGTCGGCTCGACGACGATCCTCCCGTTCAACACGACCGCGGTGCTGGTGTCGATGGATCGCGGACCGCTGTCACACCGCGACGTCGCCTCCTTTGGCCTCGTGACGATGGTGCTCGCCGTCGGCGTCGCCGGCGTGTCGTGGCTCGTTTACTGGCCGTTAGTGGGCTGACAACCGATCGCGATAAGCGTGAGGTATATATGAACGGGTCGGACTCTTCCCCGTAGGGAGGGTCGCCAATTCTACGCATCGAGTTCACGACGGCGCCGACGGGCGTGATGGCAAAGCTCCAGCGGGAGCTGGACGACGTCCGAAGCATCGAACTCGACAACGCGTTCTACGTCGAAGACGGCACGTGGATCGAGTCCCTGACCGTCACGTCGAACGCCGCCTTCGATCCGGACGCCGTCGTCGAGGAGATTTCCGGCGTGTCGCTGTTCTACGACAGCGAGATTCCGACCGCGTCGGACGACCTCGAGATTCGCCGGCTGACGATCCTGGCCAACGAATCGTACCCGTTCATCCTGAGTCTCGTCCTGCGACAGGAGGCGATTCCGAACCGGATCGTCCTCCAGAACGACGATTTCGAGGCCGTGGTGACGACCCGCGACTGGGATCAGTTCCGGGCGATGGCCGACGAGGTCCAGGAGACGCTCGGCGAGTTCGAACTGCTGTCGGTCACCCAAAACGAGGACCCCGGCGAACCGCTCGACAGCGGACGATTAACGGAAGTCCTCGTCTCGAAGCTCACCGACGAGCAGTTGGCGGTCCTCGAGACGGCCTACGAGAACGGCTACTTCGACATCCCGCGAGAGACGTCGGCGACCGAACTCGCCGACGAGCTCGAGATCGCACAGTCGACGGCGAGCGAACGACTGCGGACCGCGGAGCGAACCCTCCTCGAACTCATCTACGGTCCGCGGGAGTGAGGACGACTCTGGTGTCCCCGAACTGACAAGATGTGTTGAAACATCCACCACGTCTTAAAGAATGATAGCTATCGTCGCCGATAGGGAGTAAAGCGAACCTAGTCACTCCGTAACGTGGGGGTGGATGAGCGAAGAAAATCATGATAGATCGCGCTCCGAGGGTGGCGCCCGACTCACGCGACGCGGCTACGTCGCTACGGCCGCCGCGGCGCTCGGGACGAGCGTGCTCGCGGGCTGTAGCGGCAGTCGCGGCACCAGCCTCGAGCCGGACGTCCCCGACGGAGTGCCGGAAACGGTCGAGACGCAGTACTGGCGCGAATGGGAGACGATCGACGCCGACTCGCCGCCGCTTGACTACAGCGCGACGGCGGGCGCGGTGCTCGATCGGTTCCCCGTCGAGTTCTCGAGCGAGGACGATCCGTGGATGCGCGAGCACGCGTTGATGGTCAAGCAAGGGCTCGACGATTTGGGCATCGCCGTCGAACTCAACGACCGTCCGCTGAACCAGCTCTACGCCCAGAGCTGGGAAGCGCGCGGACTCGAAGCGATCATGTCGATGAGTACGCACGGGCCCGACCCGCAGCGGGGACTCGATCCCAACCCGCTGTTAATGCGCCGGACCGAGGGCTCGCTCTCGAACTACGATAATTACTACCACCCGGAGCTCCAGAAGGTGCTCACCGAACAGGCCCAGACGACCGACCGGGCTAAGCGAGAGGAACTGGTCGATCGAGCGCAGGAGATTTTCGCCGAGGACGTCGGGGCGCTCATCACGCTCTTTCCGGACATCATCACGGCAGTGAACACGGAGCGGTGGAGCGGCTACGTGGAGACGCCGGGCAACGGCCCGACGATGGACTCGTTCGTCTGGACGGAGGTTAACCTCCAACCCGAGACGGACAACCGGACCTACGTCAAGGGCGTCACCACGTCGATGAACTCGCTGAACCTGCCGTGGGCCGCCGGCGGCGCGGAGGCCAATCGACTCACGTTCATCTACGACGGATTGTTCGACGCGACGCCCGATTTGGACGTGGTCCCCGCACTGGCGACCGGCGGCGGTTTCGTCGACGATACGACCGTGGAACTCGCGCTGCGCGAGGGCGTCGAGTGGCACGACGGCGAGCCGTTCACCGCCGAGGACGTGAAGTTCACCGTCGAACTGTACAAGGAGTACTCCTCGACGAGCCAAGTGCCGTTCTACGAGCCGATCGAGTCCGTCGAGGTGCTCGGCGATCACGAGGTACGATTCAACCTGTCGAACCCCGACGCCTCGTTCATGACCCAGCGGGTCGTCCGGAGCGTCATCCTCCCGAAACACCGGTGGGAGGACGTCGACAACCCGTCCCAGCACAACCCGGACGCCCCCGTCGGCACCGGTCCCTTCCAGTTCGAAGACTGGGAGCAGGGGACCCGGTTCGAGGCCTCGCGCAACGAGGGCCACTGGATGTTCGACGACGACTGGCGGGCCGACGCGCTGGGCGACCAGGCCGAACGCGGCCCCGGCGTCGAGAGCGTCATCTGGATCAACGTGAGCAACGTCGACGCGCTGATCGGTTCGCTCCAGAGCGGATCGATCGACGCCATCGGGACGACGCTCTCGACCCTGCAGGCCGACCGCGCGGCCGAGACCGACGGGATCGAGCAGCTGTCGACCGGGAGCTACGCGCCGCTCGATACGAAGCTCATGTTCTCCTGTCCGCCGATCCGAGACAAGGAGTTCCGCGTCGCGCTGGCGAAGTCGGTCGACTCGCAGGGGTTCGTCGACGACTTCCTGTACGGACAGGCGACGGTCCCGAGCGGCGAGAACCCGATCTCGCCGCTCACCCAGTGGCACAACTCCGAGACGACCCACTACAGCTACGACGTCGAAGAAGCGCGAACCGTCCTCGAGCGAGCGGGTTACACCTGGGACGACGACGGCAACCTGCGGTTCCCCAACGGCGAGGCGTGGGGCGCGTTCGTCGAACGGCTCCAGCCCGGGAACACCAACAAACGCCGCACGGAACTCGGCCAGTCCGACTTCTCATGAGCAGCCAGAACCCAATGTACCACACCACCGACCGACACCCGCGTCCGTCGCGGGAACGGACCCGATTCGAGGCGAACCGACACCCCGACCGCGCCGCCGCTCGAACCGAGCGCGCGTCCCTCGAGCACGGCGACGCCGGCGCGAGAAAGCGGCCGGCGACCGACCGCGATACCGCGGGTGAGTGCCGATGAGCAAATTCCAGCGGTTCCTGCTCAAGCGGCTCGCGATCTCCGTCCTGCTGACGCTGGTCGCGGTCTCGGTCATCTTCGTCGTCCTCCGGCTGCTGCCAGGGAGCCCCTTCGAGGCGCTCGTCACCTCGGGGAACCTCAACCAGGAGCAGATCGACGAGATCCGGGCGATGTACGGCCTCGATCAGTCGATCTGGGTCCAGTACGTCAACTACCTCGGGAGCCTGCTGACCTTCCAGTTCGGCTACTCCATCCTGCGGAGCCAGCCGGTCTGGGACGTCCTCGAGCCGCGGCTGATCAACTCGCTGATCCTGCTGGTGCCCGCGCTGGTGACGACGGCGATCCTGAGTTCGGTACTGGGCATGTACGCCGGCTGGAACCGGGGCAGCCGCCTCGAGAAGTTCAGCATCGTCTCGACGACGCTGCTGCGCTCGACGCCGGTGTTCATCACGGCGATCTTCTTCATCATCGTCTTCGCGTACAACCTGGAGATCGTCCCCGCGCTCGGGATGCGCTCGATCCGGGCGACGCCGGACGGTTACATCGAGACGTTCGGCTCGCTCGACTTCCTTCACCACTACATCCTCCCGTTTACCATCGCCGTCCTCTACTACAGCGGCGACTTCCTGTTGCTGGCCCGTAACGGCGTCGTCGAGAAGCGCGGCTCGGAGTTCCTCAAGCTCCACCGGGCGAAGGGACTCACCGAGATGGAGCAGTTGGCCCGCGCGGGTCGGAACTCGATGCTGCCCATCCTGACCTACTTCACGCTGCGGCTGGGGATGATCTTCCAAGGACTGATCCTGCTCGAGGTGGTCTTCAGTTGGCCCGGTATCGGCCGCGAACTCGTCCTGGCCATCCAGCAGCAGGACTACCCGCTGGTCCAGGCCGCGGTCTTCATCATGGCGCTTGCGGTTATCCTGGCGAATCTGCTTGCGGACGTCCTCTACGCGTACTTCGATCCGACCGTCTCGACGAGCGGAGGTGGAACCGCATGAGCACCGAAACGAAACCCAAGGCGGAGTTGTACAAGCGAGTCGACGCACTGTGGACGACCGTCCGCGATCAGTTCGCGTTCCTGCGACAGGACCCGATGGCCTTCGCCGGCATGCTCGTCGTCGCGGCGTTCGTCTTCCTCGGGCTGTTCGGGCCGTACCTGGCCCCGCACGACCCGATCGAACACACCGTCCGCGGCGACGGCGGCTCCGTGCTCCGGCTCGCCGCCCCGAGCGCTGACGCGTTCTTCGGAACGACGGCCTACGGGAAGGACGTGCTGAGCCAGTTCCTCGCTGGCGCGCGGCCGACGCTCATCGTCGGCCTGTTCGGCGGACTGGGTACGGGCGCGCTCGGCTTCAGCGTCGGCGTCGTCAGCGGCTACTACGGCGGCTGGGTCGACGAACTCCTGATGCGTCTGACCGACCTGACGTTCTCACTGCCGTTCATGCCCATGGCGTTGCTGCTGCTGACGTTCATGACGCCGAACATCTGGCTGATCACGGCGATCATCGCCGCCTTCCTCTGGAAGATGCCGGCGCGGGTCGTGCGTTCGGAGGTGCTGTCGGTCCGCGAGCGGACGTTCGTCAAGTCCGCTCGAGCCAGCGGCGCGAGCGACCTGCGGACGATGCTGTACCACGTCGCGCCGAACGTCCTGCCGATCGGCTTCCTCTACACCGCCTACGGCGTCGCCTGGGCGATCGCCGCACAGGCGAGTCTCGCCTTCCTCGGCTTCGGCGATCCGACGATGACCAGCTGGGGCCGGATGCTCCGGCAGGTGTTCGCGTCGGGTAACATGCGCGTCGCGTGGTGGTGGGTGCTCCCACCGGCCGTCGGTATCGCCGCGATAACCACCTCGGTGTTCCTCATCGGCCGAGCCTACGAGGAAGTCATCAACCCCGAAATCCAGACCGACCAATGACGCTACTCAACGTCGAAGACCTGACAGTCACGTACGCGACCGACGACGAACCAGTCCACGCCGTCAACGACGTCTCCTTCACCATCGACGAGGGCGTCAACTACGGCCTCGCCGGCGAATCCGGCTCCGGGAAGTCCACCGCCGCTGAGGCGCTGCTGGGGCTGCTCCCCGGCAACGGCACCGTCGAGAGCGGGACGATCGAGTTCAAGGGAACGGACCTCACGACGCTCTCGGACGCCGAGCGCCGGGATATCCTCTGGGAGGATATCGCCTACATCCCACAGAGCGCGATGGACTCGCTCGATCCGGTGATGTCGACCGGGGACCAGATCGCCCAGGCGATCCACACCCACCGCAACGTCACGGACGCGAAAGCGCGCGATCGCGTCCGCGAACTGTTCGAGATCGTCGGCCTCGACCCCGACCGGATCGACGACTACCCCCACGAGTTCTCCGGCGGGATGCGCCAGCGGGTCACCATCGCGATGGCCCTGGCCCTCGAGCCCGACCTCATCATCGCCGACGAGCCGACGACTGGGCTGGACGTCATCGTCCAGGACAAGATCATCGACAAGATCCTCGAGATCCAAGAACGGATGGACAGCTCGCTGCTCCTGATCACCCACGAGATCGGTGTCATCGCCGAGACCTGCGACGAGCTGTCGATCCTCTACGGCGGGAAGGTAATGGAACAGGGCAGCGTCGACAACGTGCTCGTCAACCCGACCAATCCCTACACGATGGGGCTGAAGAACTCCTTCCCGGAGATCGGCGAAGGGGACGAGGACCCCGTCGCGATCCCTGGCTCGCCGCCGAACCTGAACCAGGAGCCGACGGCCTGCGTGTTTCGGGACCGATGTCCGTTCGCTACCGACGAGTGCGGGGAGTCCCATCCGGACTTGGTCGACCTCCCCAACCGGAACCACCGCTCGGCCTGCCACCGCGTCAAGGAGGCGGCCCAACTCAGACAGGACGCCGACGAGCCGGAGACGTGGGGCATCCCCGACGACGTCGACGCCGACTCCGAGCGCGGCGAAGTTATCCTCGAGACCGACGACCTGGAGAAACACTACGAACAGAGTCAGCCGCTGCTGGACAAGTTCCGCGGCGCGGACCCCGACCGCGTGAAGGCGGTCGACGGCGTCTCGCTGTCGGTCCGGCGCTCGGAGGTGCTCGGCGTCGCCGGCGAGTCCGGCTGCGGGAAGTCGACACTCGGCGAGACGATGGCCCTCCTCGAGGAGCCGACCGGCGGCGACCTGACGTTCGATGGGGAACCCTACGAGTACTACCAAGACGGCAACCTCACGGAGTTCCGACGGAAGGTCCAGATCGTCTTCCAGGACCCCTTCGACTCGCTGAACCCGCGCCAGACCGTCCGCAAGCTCGTCGGCGAGCCGCTGACGATCCACGACTACCGCACCGACGAGAAGGAGCGGGCTATCGTCGAGACGCTCGAGAAGGTGGGGCTGACCCCCGCCGAAACGTTCCTCGACAAGTACCCCCACGAGCTCTCCGGCGGGCAGCGCCAGCGCGTGGCGGTCGCCAAGGCACTCGTGTTGGATCCCGACTTCCTGATCTGCGACGAGCCGGCGTCGATGCTGGACGTCTCGCTGAAGGTCAACCTGCTGAATCTGCTGCGCGGGCTGGCCGACGCCGAGGATATCGGGATCGTCTACATCTCTCACGACCTCGCGAGCCTGATGCAGGTCTCGGATCGGCTGGCCATCATGTACCTCGGGCGAGTCATCGAAGAGGGCGACGTCGACCGCGTCGCGGCCCAACCCGAGCATCCGTACACCGCGTCGCTGCTGTCGGCCGCGCCGGAGAAGGACCCGACCGCGGATCGGACTCGCGTCTTGCTCGACGGCGAGCCGCCGGACCCGGTCGACCTCCCCTCGGGCTGTGCGTTCGCCCCGCGCTGTCCGAAGGCTCAGGAGTCGTGCCGGGAGGCCGAACCGGCTATCGACGAGACCGGCGACGAGACCCACCGGGCGGCGTGTTACTTCCCGGAGAGCGAGGACGGACCGGCCGCGTCGGAGGCGGCCGCGCTGGACGACGACGAGTTCCCGGCCTCGGCGAACACCGACTCGGTGGGTGACTGAGTAGTATGTCCGGCCTCGAGGCGACCGCGGTACTGGCCGACGTCGCTCGCCCGATAGCCGCATCGGGAGCCGTCGGTCTCGAGCCGTCGACGACCCTCGTGGCCGCCGCCGGCAGCGCGGCGCTGCTGGTGTTGCTGGTCCTGTCGGGGTTTTTCTCCTCGGCCGAGATTGCGATGTTCTCGCTGGCCCACCACCGCATCGAAGCGCTCGTCGAGGACGGGGCGCCCGGCGCCGAGACCGTCCAAGCGCTGAAGGACGACCCCCACCGCCTGCTGGTGACGATCCTCGTCGGGAACAACCTCGTCAACATCGCGATGTCGTCGATCGCGACGGGACTGTTCGCGATGTACACGAGCCAGGGGCGGGCGATGCTGGCGGCGACGTTCGGCGTGACGGCCGTCGTCCTGCTGTTCGGCGAGAGCGCCCCGAAGTCCTACGCCATCGAAAACACCGAATCGTGGGCGCTGTCGGTCGCTCGCCCGCTCAAATACTCCGAGTACGCGCTGTTCCCGCTCGTGGTCACGTTCGACGCGCTGACACGGGTGCTCAACCGCCTGACCGGCGGCACGGCCGTCGAAGAGTCGTACGTCACCCGCGAGGAGATTCGGGAGTTGATCCGGACCGGCGAGAGCGAAGGGGTCATCGAGGCCGACGAGCGCGAGATGCTCCAGCGCGTGTTCCGGTTCAACGACACCATCGCCAAAGAGGTGATGACGCCGCGATTGGACGTCACTGCCGTCGATCGAGAAGCGACCGTCGACGAAGCCGTCGCGAAGTGCGTCGAGAGCGGCCACACCCGCCTGCCGGTCTACGACGACGATCTCGACACCGTTGTCGGCGTCGTCGCGCTCGGCGACCTCGTCGGTGGTCGCGAGTCGGCCGATGACGGCTCGCTCAAGGCCCATGTCGAGGAGACGCTGCACGTCCCCGAGAGCAAGCAGGTCGACGAGCTGTTCCGCGAGATGCGCCGCGAGCGCGTCGAACAGGTTGTCGTCATCGACGAGTTCGGGACGACGGAGGGGATCGTCACCACCGAGGACATCGTCGAGGCGGTCGTCGGCGAGATCCTCGACACTCAGGAGGCGGAACCGATCGAAACCGTCAACGACCGAACCGTCCGCGTCGACGGCGAGGTGAACGTCGAGGACGTCAACGACGTCACCGGCGTCGAGTTCCCCGAGGGCGAGGAGTTCGAAACGATCGCCGGCTTCGTCTTCAACCGCGCCGGCCGACTAGTCGAGCCCGGCGAGACGTTCGCCTACGACGGCGCCGAACTGACCGTCGAACGCGTCGACGACACGCGCATCAGGCGGGTGCGCATCAGCGAGTCAGAGCCGTCGACGGCGTCGGACTCCGGCGTCGCCGCCTCGAGCTAGCAGTCGATTCTATCCGGCGGCGTTGGAGGTAGGCGCTCTATTCGGTTGCATTGGAAGAGACGGTTGCGGCTGACCGATCGGCCGTCTATCCAAGGATTACGACAGAACGATGAGGATATCGGACGGAAGATGGAATCGACCGCTCAGACCCAGCCCCACCGCATGTAGACCATGACGACGATGATCGCCAGCTGGAACCCGCCCTGGACCGCGCTGAGTTTCGCGTTGCGCATCCCGTAGTAGCTGATCACGTCCGGGTCGGGGTCGGCCGAGACCATCTCGAGGTAGATCCGCGCCTCGCCGGGCAGGAGCACGCCGAAGCCGAGCACGGTGAGGACGGTGACAATCGCGAGCGCGACCATGATCGACGGGCTCGTCGGTTCGAACTCGGGCAGCGTCGTGACGAGGGAGGCGACGTGGACGACCGCGGCGACGCCGAAGACGGTCAGCCAGCGGCGGTCGCGAAGGGCGTCGAACTGGTGGCCAATCAGGAGGAGTGCCGGGAGGACCGACGCCGTCGAGAACAGCGCAATCCACGGGTTGGCGGGGGCAAACATCCCCATTCGTATGGCCAGCGTGATCCCGCCGAAGATCGTCACGACGGCAAGGGTCGGCATCAGAAACGTCATCTTCGGCGTGAACCGCTCGAAGACGCTCGCCCGTTCCGAGGTCTCGAGGCCTCCGAGGACCGGCCCGAGCACGAGCGCCATGAACAGGTCGATGCCCGTCCAGAGAACGCCCGCCATGACGTGGACGTAGGTGTGGTGCTCGAGGGTCCCGAACTGAGTGGCATAGACGAGCGCCGCGATCGGGACGAGGACCGCGCCGACGGCGAACGCCGGATTCGCTCGGTGTCCCATTCCTCTGACCGTCCCGTTGACCGTTGCTCCCATACCGTCTCGAAGTGTTTGGGAACTGCATAAAATTGATCGCCACGGCCTCCGATTTTCCGCTCGTTTCTCACCGTGGACCTCGAGTTCGACAGTCGACGGTAAGGGGTTGTATCGAGAATCCACTCACTGATGAGGGCGTTGTCTTCTGGGGATAATCTCTACCCACGATAGCAGAAAACGGGCGCTACGATAGCGGCTGCACACTATCGGAGAGCCGTTCGAGTAATTCACGCTCAGTCATCTTCCAATAGGTTGAACAGTAATTCGAACATATGGTATCGTTCTCGTGAATAAATATTTCACAAAGCACATTACTACTGGCTTCTCCGCATGAATATGGATTATTCACGAAGGAAGGTATTAGGGATGAGTACTATCAGTCTCAGCGGGGTCGCAGGATGTCTTAGTAGCGATGAGACCGCTGATAGTACTGGAACTGATGAAACTAGCGAGTCGTCAAATTCGGATGCCGACGACGACGGTATTCTAGATGCAAACGACGACTATCCCAACGACCCCGACTTGAGTCAAAAAGAAACGAAGTCAGATACCCGAAAAATCGAGGAAGACGAATGGATCTATTACGAGTTCGATTTCGATGGCAGCGGGTTCATCGAATACGATTTCATCGTTCGCGAGGGACCGGAGATCGACGTCATTTTCATGGCCGAATCCGAGTACACCTACTTTACTAACGAGAGCCGGTTTTCGTACAAGTCGGCACTCAGTGCGTTTGAGAGCGCTGGAACAACAGTCAGTGGCACGGTCACAGAGGGGTCCTACCGACTGATACTGGACAATTCGAATCTCGGAGAGGCATCCCCACCAACTAATTTTAGCAACGATGTCGTTACTGTCGAGTTCGACTTAGAGATTGGACGATAAGACTCCCGAGAGGCCATGAAATTCGAGAGCAGGAGATAGCAGTCGGGAATCGTACAGTCTCGTACTCCTCGATGGCACCTTCATGGGCCTCGGCGTCATCGTTCGCGAAGACTCCGCGTCGCTCCTCGAGGGCACCGAGGGACTCGCCCAACCCGTCGAGATGGAACGCCTCGATGAACAGACCGACAGAATGTAGTTCCGCACACGGGATATCCGCTGGCCGTCGAGGGAATCTCGGGGTTTAACGCAGCGGTGATTCACGCGGGTGAGAGCGCCGTGAACACCAGATCAGTTAGCGCATCCGCAGATCCGTGGACCGTGATATTGCCGACTAGGTGATTGTTAACATACAGCTCGTAAGTTCCGGGGTTGTCGAATGACTCTGTGAGGGTCGTCTGGCGGCTTCCGGTTGCCGCGATCGACAGTTCCCGCTGGTCGACGACGGTATTGTTACGGATGAGTCGTACGGTGTATGTGCCGTCAGCGCCGCCGACGTTGGTGACGCGTACCACGACATCGATGCTTTCGCCAGCGCTGATCTCCGTGACGCTCACGGCCGCGTCGTCGATGCGGAAGTTCGCCTGTTTGATCCCGGTCGCGAAGTCCAACAGTCCCGGCGACTCCGTTTCGAAGAAGTAGTGCGTCCGACTCTCGTCTACGAGCGTCGTCGGAAGCTCGATCCACTGACCGTTTTGATGCGTGTACAGGGCCACGTCGTCCGGTGCCTCGTCTCCGGCCAGTTGATCCTGCCTCACGCGGAAGGTGATGGTGACGTCCCGAAGGTCCTCGTTCGCGATGGTACTGTCCATCGAGACGAACGCCACCTCCTCGGTTCCGTCGGCGGGTTCGAACGCAGGCGCCCCTTCGAACTGCGCGTCCCGTTTCGTGACGTTGATCGAGAACTCTCCGCCCTGCTCGGGGGTGTACGAGAGTGCGTCGATCGCGACGGTATCGTCTCGAGTGGCCGGCCACGAGATGTTGAGCGACTGCGTCGTGTTCGGCTCCGCGTCGACGACGGATGCGTTCACGTGCGTCCGGTCCGTTTTGATGTGCGACGGCGAGACGCGGGCCACCGTCGGCGTGTTGGTGAGCCACAGGTTTCGCTGCGGCTGCTCGGGGTCGTCGCTCAGGATGTGCATCGTCGCGAACCGCGCCGCCGGTTCCGACTGCGTAAATCGCACGGGAACCTCCCGACTCTGTCCCGGTTCGATCGTGAACGGACCGCTAGCCGCCGGTTCGAAGGCGGCTCGATCGGGACCGACGATTCGTAACGCGTCGACCGTCAGCGGTGCAGTCCCGTTGTTCGTGAGGGTGAACGTCTCCGCAACCGTCTGGTCTGTCACGTTCGCGAACCGGAGCTGCTCCCGGTCGACTTCGATGTCCGGTGTGACGCCGGTCCCGGTCAGATCGGCGGTCGCGAGCGGTCCGGTAGCTTGCTCGAGCCGAAGCGTCGCGCGATGAGTGCCGTCGCGGTCGGGGCTGAAGACGACCGTTACGTGCTCCGTTTCGCCGGATTCGATCGACGAGACGGGGTCGTCGGTGACGGTGAAGGCGCCGGCGTCGTCCCCCTCGATCGTGGCGTCGGTCACCGTCACGGGATCCGGCCCAATATTGCGGATTGGCACTTCGCGAGTCGCGTTCGATCCGACTGCGGTCCGGCCGAAATCCGCCGTCTGGGCGGTACCGAACGCGACGCGTGCAGCGTTCGAACCCGGTTCGAGTGCGTTCGCTTCGCCGGCGCCATCGACTCGAGCGGCACCGGAATCGCACGCACACTGCCTCTGTGCGCTGTCGATCGACGGTTCGCTCGGCGCGGCACCGGCTGCACCGTCGGCCGCCCAGACGACGCCGCCGGTCAACGCACCCGTCACCGAAAGGACGGTGAGACACACCAACAGCCTCCTCGAACGGTTCCCGATCGTCGTGCTCATTGTTAACTTGCCCCTTGACCGGGGCTACGATCAGCCGATTATTAGATGAAGGGGTGTGCTCGAGCGATTACAATTCAGTATCTCGATGACAGTATTGGCGAGAGACGGAATCGGTCGTGGACGCTGTCGGATTGGTGTCGGCGTCTCGAGGCGTGCACCGAGGCTAGAGACGACTCCGTACAGCAATTTCTCCGGCGGAAACGTGCGGTCGAGTCGATAGTGCTAGCTGTCTAGAGCGGGTCGCGAGATCGCGCACTCGGCTATTTAGCTAGGTACGCTTCGGTAACGGAGGTCCATCGTCCAATTGGAGAACGACAATGACCGACACCACCGACACCTGCGACCCCGACGAATTCGAGAGCGAGCCAGTATTGTCGATCCCGGCGACGCACAGTGCGATCGAGTTTCGCGACGAGATGCTCGTCTACGATCGCAACGACCCCGACCGGTGGGTGCAGTCGACGGAGAGCATCTCCCTGAAGGAGTTTCGGTGAGAACCGACGCCGGCGAACGACATCGGCGTCCCCGCACCTGAGCGGCGCCTTCTCGGCACCGATTGGCACGGAGTTGGTCGGAGAAACCGACATCGTCGGTAGTCTGCGTATCACGTGAATAGTCTCGAGGGCCAGCAGGACGGAGCGTGAGCAACATCGGCGTTCGCCAAGCTCTCCGTGGGTATCGGACGATCGGAATACTGGTGGTTTCGGACGTTACAGTCGATCACCGATTCGCTGCGAAAGATGTCGATTACCGAGAGGCCGGGACGGCGTGCGTCGACTGGATCCACGCCTGGTCGTTCTCCATGTCCTGAATGACGGACACCGATTCGTCATCCATCGTGTACTCGATGTAGCGGTACTGTTCGAAGGGGTCGTGCTCTGTGGCCGAAGCGGTCGAATCGTGTTCGGTCATTGGTGGTCCCTCGTAACTACACGTGGTGCTACGGAGTGGAGCCTCGAGGAATCAGCCGCTTAGTATCCAAACAAACGGTCGCATCCGGACCCCTAGCTATTGAGCGTGGAGCGGCGAGCGGCAATTGGAATACTAAGACGGGGTCCCTTCGGAGACGCCAGCCGTCCGATCGTACGCAAACGGGTGAACCGAGACCATGAGCAAATCCGACACGTCCGATTCGACCGCAACCCGGACCGCGGCCGCGCTGAGCGACAAACAGCGTCGCATCCTTCGGTACCTCCGCGAGCAGAGCCAGACGAACACCTACTTCAAGTCCCGTCACATCGGCGACGACCTGGGCTTGAGCGCGAAGGAAGTCGGCGTGAATATGCCGGCGCTCGTCGACGGCGAGTTCGACGTGACCGTCGAGAAGTGGGGCTACTCCAGTTCGACGACATGGAAGGTGACGAACTGACCGCATTGCACGACGCTCCGGCCACGCGCACCCTCGTTTCTCTCGACGACCGATCCATCTGGGCCCGTATCGGTTGCGCCCAGCGAACAGTGGCGACGAGCCGTCCCGTTTGACGACCGACTCCCGGCGAACGTCCTCATCGACTCGAGGCGTCGTTCGCCTCCTCTCCCACCGCCAGCGTAGAAAGATTCACGTACAACAGTGTGATATCGACTAGCATGCATAGGGTCCTCGACGGGGTCACCGACGGCGTGCTCGTCGTCGACACCGACTGGCAGATTACGACGGCTAACGCTGTCGCGGCGGACCTGCTCGAGCGAGAGCGCGACACCCTCGTTGGGACCGATATCAGGGACGTGTTCCCGCGATCGTTCGCGGCGACGTTTCACGAGCACTTCGGCGGCGACGATCCGGAGCCGGCCGAGATCTCCTTCGAGGAGTACTTCCCGGAGCTAGACGTCTGGCTTCGCGTTCGGACGACGACGATCGGAGAGCGACTCGTGGTCTACTACCGAGACGTGACCGACCGGAAAGCCCTCGAGGGCGACCTCGAGGATCGGGAGGCGGAACTGGCCCGCCTCGAGCGGATCAACAACATCGTCCAGAAGATCATTCGGGACCTCGTCGGGGCCACGACCCGGGAGGAAGTCGAGGAACTGGTCTGTAAGCGGCTCGCGGAGACCGACCTGTACGAGTTTACGGTGATCGGCGAGCGAGAGATGACGGGTGAGCAGCTCGTCTGTCGAACCGCGGCCGGCGAGCACGACGGAATTCTCGAGCTGATCGTCGAGAGCGGTGCCGACGCCGACGGCTCGAGGGGGCCGGAGTTCGCGACGATGGAGACGGGGGAAACGCGAGTCGTCCGCCATCTCGTCGACGACAAGTCGGTTCCCGAACCGGTCCGCCGAGAAGCGTTCGCTCGCGGATTGCAGTCGAGCATCGTCGTCCCGCTCCGGTACGGGAACACCACCTACGGGGTGTTGAGCGTCTACGCACTCGATCCGGACGCCTTCAGCGAGCGCGAACGGGAGAGCCTGGAAACGCTCGGCGTAACCACCGGGTTCGTCATCAACGCGACTCGCCAGCGTAATCTGTTGCTCTCGGATACGGTCATCGAACTCACGTTCCGTATCACCGACGCCTTCTTTGCGACGGCGTCCGCGCAACTCGATTGCGAACTCGCGGTCGAAGGCATCGTCCCGTTGGACGCTGCATCGTTACTCTGCTACGTTCGCGTCGACGGTGCCGAACCCGATGTGCTCCTCGAACTGGCCGACGATCGATCCGACGTCGACGCCGGTCGCGTGATCCACGAGTCCGCTACCGAGACCGGCGGCTTCACCGAGGTTACGGTGTCCGGACGGTCGCCGATCGTCACGTTAGCCACGTACGGCGCAACCGTCAGAACGGCGAAGTTCGATCACGGAACCGGGCTGATCGTCGCAGAAGTAGCGCCCAGCAGCGACATTCGAGAAGTCGTCGAAGCCGTCGGCGAGCGGTTTCCCAGATCGGAACTACTGTCGAAACTCGACCGCGAACGACCGATCGAAACGGTACAGGAGTTCCGGAGCGGGCTCCACGAACGCCTGACCGAGCGCCAGCGAAACACCCTCCAGATGGCGTACTACGGCGGGTACTTCGAATCACCGCGAGACAGCACCGCCGAGGAGCTCGCCGAGACGCTCGGAATAAGTTCGCCGACGCTTCACTATCATCTGCGAGCGGGGCAGCGGAAACTCCTCAACGCCTTCTTCGACGACGACGCGGAGTACGAACGGCCGGTCGCGGTCGACGACCACCAACCGAGGCGAAACGAATGACCGGTCGCAGCAACCGGCGGGACGGGTGCCCCTTCGAACGGCGACGCGACGACCAGTCCGCCCCGCTCGTCGCCGACGGCGGACCGACGCGACGCCTCTTTCGGCGTTTCCCCGACCCGCTCCTCTACTACGAGGTGGAGGGAGGAACCGCCGTAGTGCGCGCGGTCAATCCCGCGTTCGAGACGGCCTTCGAGGTCGGCGAAGCGGCGATCAGGGACGCGCCCCTCCGTGAACGACTGCTTCCCGGACCGACCGACCGTGACTCCGGTCCGCGCTGGGAACTGGCGACCGCCGCGGGAAACGCGACGCGACCGTCCGAGGGAGACGAACCGGACGCAGACGCGACCGGAGCGGCGATCCTCGAACAACTCAATGCGGGCGAACGCGTCACCGTCGAGATTCGCCGCGGAACCGACGACGAGCGGCGGTACTTCCGTCTCGAGGCCATCCCGCCTCCGGACGAGGACGGAGACGGGGGGAGGGACGCCGGCGGCTACGTCGTCTACACGACCGTGACGGAGTTACGCCGGCGCGTCGACCGCGTGATGACACGCGCCGACCGGCTCGAGCGAGTCGTCACCGTCGCGGCGCACGATCTCAGAAACCCGCTGGAGGTCGCGAAAATCCGCCTCGAGGCGGCTCGCGATACGGGCGAGGACGTTCACTTCGAGAAAGTCGAGGGCGCGCTCGATCGGATCGAGCGGCTGATTCGGGACGCGCTCTCGGTCGGCGGGACGGAGATCGAACCGAGCGGTAGCGTGGCCGTCGGCGATATCGCCGAAACGGCGTGGGAGACCGTCGAAACGGCCGACGCCGCGCTCGTTATCGAGGCCGACCTCTCGACGCTCGAGGCCGACGCCGAGAGGCTCCAGCGGGTCTTCGAGAACGTGTTCCGAAACGCGGTCGAACACGGCGGTCGGGATGCGACCGTGACGGTCGGCGGCCTGGACGGCGGGTTCTACGTCGCCGACGACGGGCCGGGCGTTCCCCCCGCGGAGCGCGAGCGAGTGTTCGAACCCGGTTACTCGAGTGAAGACGGTACCACCGGATTGGGACTGGCTATCGTCCGCCAACTCGTCGAAGACCACGGCTGGAACGTGACGCTCACGGCCAGCGACGCCGGGGGCGCGCGCTTCGAATTTCGCGGGGTCGAGACCGACGAGAGAGCGACATAGACGGCTGCCGCGATGGCTACCCTTCGCCCCGATTGATCGCGGTGAACGTCTCGACCATTCGCTCGAAATCCTCCCGCGGCACCTCCAGCCCCTCGCGAAGTTTCGCGACCCGACGTTGCATGCGGACGTACTCGCTCGACTCCTCGAGCTGTTCGGGCGTGTGTTCGGCCTCGAGCACCGAGAGTTTCGCCGTGAGGCTGAAGAACTCTGAGAGCGGATCGTCGTAAGACGCGGCGGTCGCCTGTTGTTCGACTGCCGCGAAGAGATCGTCCTTCTCGATCGGCTTACACAGGTAGTCGTCGAACGGCATATCGACGATATCGAACCCGGGATTCACGGCCGTTACCATGATGACCTGGCAGTCGTGTCCCCGATCGCGGATCTCCGTTAACACCTTGTCGCCGGAGAACGGCATCCGTCGATCCAGCAGTACCACGTCGACGGTCTCGTCCATCTCCTGGAGGCATTCCTCGCCTCCGTACGCCGTCCGGACGTCGTCGTACCGCCGCCGAAGACGAAGCGCGTACGCGTCCGCCACCTCGCGCTCGTCGTCGACGACGAGCAGTGTCGGGCTCTGGTCGTGGTCCATGCTAACGAATGTCCTAGAGAAGTTCGCCTGTGACCGAGTTATAGCTTTCGTGCGCGGCCGGTCGCGGGTGTCCGACGACGTTCGTCGCGTGCCCTTAAGTGCGCGTACCGAGTACTATGACAGTTGTTACCACAAATTAGCAATGGAAGTCCGATTACGAACGAAATTCGTCGTCATCCTCGTCGCGATCACGCTCGTGCTGAGCGGGACGGTTCACTGGACGCTCGAGTCGTACAAACGCGACGTCGTCGACGACGAACAACGGCGAACCGACGAGACGGCCTCGTTGGTCGCCGAGCAGATCGACGAAACGATCTGGGAACACCGAGATCGGATCGGGTTGGTCGCCTCGCGGCCCGAGGCTCGGCAGTTCGATCGGAGCGGTCCGTTCCTCGATGCGTTTCTCGACAACTCTCGATTCTACTCGGCGCAACTCGTCGACGCCAACGGAACGGTCGTCGATTTCCGCGGCTCCGTTACGGCAGGGACGAGACGCTCGGTGATCGGATCCGACCGAAGCGGAACGCCGTACGTGGAGCGGGCGCTTCGGGGCGAAACGTACGTGAGCGACGTCGAATACGCCGAGCGAGCCGACAGGCCCGTTCTCGTATTCAGCGCGCCTATACTGGACGGGTCGGGGGTTCGGGGCGTCCTCGTGGGTGCCATGTACCTCGACCGGCAGACGATCTTCGACGCGATCCCGCCGCTCGAGACGAGTTCGCAGACGGTCACTATCGTCGGAGACGGGGTGGTTCTCAACGAGAACGAGCGGACGTTCGACGAGGGGATCGAAAGCTCCTCGATCGTCGAGTCGACCGGGTGGGAGGTCACGGTCACTCGAGATCGGACGCTGCTAGCGGATCGATTGGATCGGTTAGCCGCGCTCCAGACGCTGCTGTTGGTCATCGTGGTGCTCGTCATGGTCGGATTCGGTTACTGGCAGTACGCCGTGAGCCTCCGCCAAACCGAGCGATTGCTCGACGGGTTCGACCGACTCGGCGAGGGCGACTACGACAGTACGGTGTCGCTGCGCGGCGGCGCCGAGTGGGAACGGATGAGCGACGGCTTCAACGAGTTGGCGGCGACGCTGCGAGCGCGCGAGTCGGAACTCCGGGAGCGCCGGCAGCGCCTCGACGTCCTCTATCGCGTGTTGCAGCACAATATCCGCAACCGAATGAGCATCGTTCTGAACTACGCGGACCTCATCGCCGACGAGGCTGCGGACGAAACGGTCGTCGGCGCGGCGGAGACGATCCACCGGACCGGGCGAGACATCACGGGCTTGAGCCGGAAGGCGCGACAGATGAAAAACGCGCTCGAGGCCGATCCCGATCGAAGGCCCGTCGACGTGGCCTCGCTCGCGGCCGACGCGGTCGCAGAGCTTCGCGAGGAATACCCCGACGTTACCGTGACCGCGTCGCTGCCGGACGAGGCGTGGGCGATGGCGCTTCCCTCGGTGCGGCTAGCAGTCGAGAACGTCTGCGAGAACGCCTGCGAACACAACGACAGCGACGACCCGCGCGTCGAAATAGCGGTGACCGCGACGGGCCCCGAACCGGATGTCGACCGCGATCCGGCCGACGAGAACGGCGGACGGGTTCGCATCGAGGTGGCGGACAACGGTCCCGGCATTCCGGAACAGGATCGCGCCGCGATCGACGAGGGGCGCGAGACGGCGCTCAAGCACGGAAGCGGGCTCGGCCTCTGGCTGACCTACTGGGTGGTCGACAACTCCGGCGGAACGCTCCGGTTCGCCGACAACGACCCGCGCGGGTCGATCGTGATCATCGACCTCCCGCGATCGGCGCCCCGACGCGGCGACGCGAACGCCCCGGAACCGTCGAGCCGCGTCGACGACCGCCCCTGATAACGACTTTCATACTCCGTTCCGTACCTCTAACTATGCCACTGGATATCACAGTCGGCGGGGACGGGACCGATCCCGACGGCGACGCAGTGGCCAGACGACGGCTTCTGAAGGCGGTCGGGGTCGGAACGACGGTCGGCATCGCCGGCTGCGGGCGCGACGGCGGTAACGAGGATGAAGACGGAGACGACGACAGCGGCGACGCGGAGTTGATCGGACCCGACGGAACGCAAGTGGAACTGCTACTCGCGTGTATCGAGGGGAACGACGCGGTGGAGACGGCCGCCGAGATCATCGCGGCGGAGGTCGCGGATCTCGGCGTCGCGGTCTCCCTCGAGCGCGTCAGCTACGATCGGCTCCTCCGGCAGTACGTGCGAAACCGGTACCTCGGCGACGGTGACCCCGAGTGGACTGCGGGACCGAACAACGCCGGACCGCGCGAGGAAACCGCGAGCGAATCGGCCTGGGACCTCATGTTCGGGGTCGCGTTCAACACGTATCCGCGAACGCCCGCCGCGATCGACGCGTTCTGGCTCGAGCGGGCGCCGACCAACTACTACGGGTACGTTCCCGAGGCCGACATCGAGTCGCGACTCGAAGCGTTCCGCACGACAACCGATCCGGACGAGCGGCGAGCGCCGATCGCCGAGGTCCTCGGCGCGTTGAGCGAGGAGCAGCCGGTGAATTTCCTCGCGATGTCGGACGACGTTATCGGGTACCGACGCTCGGTTCGCGGTCCGGTCGAAGCCTTCGGGGGGAACTGGGACAGCGCGACCTGGTACGTGGACGAGGACGGGGACGGAAACGAAAACGAAGGCGGCCCCACCGCCTCCGACGAGTGGGTCTGGGGCGTGGAAGGCGAGGCCGAGGGGCTGTACTTTCCCGAGCGCACCGACAGCAGGGCCACCGCGCGGATCAACCTGACCTTGGACGGAGCCTACGACGTCGACGAAAACGGCACCGTCCGACCGCTGTGGATGGATATTACCGACACCGGCAGCGGCCAGGTATACGTCTGCGAACTCCGGGACACCCTCCGGTGGGGCGACGACTACGGCCGGATGACTGCCGACGACTGGGTGTACCAGATCGAGAACGTCCACACCATCGACGGCGGGCGTGACCACCCCTGGAACGAGCCCACCCCGCCCTCGAACCGGGTTGACGATTGGGCGGCGGTCGAAAACGTCGAGCAAACGAGCGAGTCCGAGTTCCAGCTCGAGCTCGAGTCGGTCAACCCCGACTTTCCGCTGGAACCGGTTCTCTGGGGATCGTACTGCGCGCCGAAGGAACTCTACGAGGCGCACGTTCCCGACGCCGACGCGCTCCGCGCGAGCGACGCGTTCGCCGAACTCAGCTTCACGGGGAACCTCGGCCCGTACACGCTCGAGCGATGGGATCGCACGCAGGAGTTCGTTACCGCGCGCAACGAGGAGTACTACATGCGTGAACACGCCGACGACGTGGACGACGCGTGGCGCGACGCGCCGTATTTCGAACGCTACAGCTACCGAGTGATCGGGGACCGAACGGACCGCCTCGAGGCGCTCGCGGACGGGGAGCTCACGGCGACGTCGATCCCGCCGGAACGCTACGCGGATATTCGAGAGGCGGATGCCGTCGAGATCTACGAGATTCCGCAGCCGTTCCTGACGATCGTCGCGTACAATCAACGCGCAAATGGGTGGGCGGAACTGCGGACCCGCGAGGTCCGACAGGCCCTCTCCATGGCCGTCGAGAAACCGGCGATCACCGAGGACGCGTTCCGCGGACTCGCCGAGTGGACCCACACGTTCCAGCCGCGGTGGTCGAGTTGGTACGACGACTCGCAGATTACGCCGTTCGGGGTCGACAAGTCGTACGACAAGGACCGGGCCCGCGAGTTGCTCGCGGAACATACGACCTCCGGGTACGAGTACGAACCCGCGTAGGGATCGCGATCGAACGCGACGCCGTCGACGCGAGGTCCGGAACCGCAGCACTCGAGTCCGGTCGAGATCGCGGCGGAAGTCGTCGCGGAGACGGAGGCCTACTCGAGGTCGACCGAACTGCTCTCGATCTCGTCCGTGACCACGACCGATTCCGTTTCCGACCCGAGTCGGGGAACGAACAGCCCCATTGTCAGCATCCCGTCCTCGATCTCGGCCCCGGAGAAATCGATCTCTCGAGTGCGAAACTGCATCGTAACGACGTACCGATTCGCGTTCGCATTCACGTCCGTGCGTTCGAAGCTGGCCATTACGTCTGGCGTGGCGACGCCGTCCTCGGACGTTCGTTCGACGACCGCGTCGTCGATAGCGGCCGAGTCCGTTTCCGAGAGACCGAACTGGTCGCGGTGTCCGAGAACGATCTGACTCGGCACCTCCCGGAGGTGCGTCGCGAGCGCCGCCGAGACGCGCACGCGAGCGGTGACGGTCTCCGCGGCCAGCTCCGTGATCTCGAAGTCGAATCGCTCCCCAGTCCGGGCGCTGGTTCGTACGGTGAGCAGCGTCGTCCCGCTAAGGAGCGTCCCGACTGCTTTGAGGACGCTGCGTTTCGAAACTGAATCGAACGTGTCGTATTCGAACATTGGTCGTCAGTCGTCAACCGCCGGTCGTCGGCGGGCGACCGTTTGCGCTTTCAGCGGGGAGCGATAGCGGGTGCCTCGAGAACGATCGCCCTGAAAAATGCGAATTTTCGGGGCCGAAGCGCTACCTGGGGAGAGCGCCATCGGGATCGCACCGCGTGTGCGGCGGGAAGCCGACCGGTCGCTCACGAGTCCGACGAGTCACTCGAGCACGGCTCCGCTGCCGGCGAGCGCTCGTCGCCTGCGGTCCGACCGCAGTCTCGGATCGCCGTGATCGGCTCGTCGGCGTCGTCGGTCGACGCGAGCGCGATGATCAGGTCGTCTCCGATCGGTACCGTCGCGTTCCCCGTCACGGTTCCGCTCACGGTGCTGGTCGACGCACCCGTCGGCGAGACGTCGACGGACGACACCCGAGCCGTGTACGCGACGGCATCGGGCGCCGTAAACCGGACGGCGCTCTCGTTGCAGTCGACGGCTATCGACGGCCCGTCGGTCGTCTCCGTTCGCGGTTCTTCGACGCACTGTTCTACGGCCGACGTGATCGGCTCCCCGGTCGACGCGTCGGTGACGAACGCGTATACGATGTCGGCGTCGCCTACCGTAACCGTCGCGTTCCCCGCGAGCGGGGTCCGTCTCGAGGTGCTCGTACTGGTCCCCGACGAACCCACGTTCACGACGCTGAGTCCGTACTCGTCGTCGTCGGGTGCGGTAACCAGCACGTCGCTCTCGTCACAGTCGATCTCGACGGTCACGTTCACGTCGTCAGCAGCCTCCGCGTCCGTCGCGCCGATCGTCGGGTCGTCTGCGGGACCGGTACCCGCTGCCGGCAGCCCCAGCACGGTTCCTCCTGTGACGGCAAGTAGCAGCAGGACGGCTGTGGCTCCGGGAATCAGACGACGAATCGAATCGCCGATGCGAGTCGGCTCGTCTTCGGTCGTTGTCGCTTTCGTCTTCTTCGTCATCGGGGATCTCTCGGTCGATCGTCCGGACGCTCCCCTCGAGACGGGCTCTCGGTCGCGGCGCTTCGCGAGTTCGCTACGGGGAGCGTCGGCTATCGGATTAGCGCTGATCGATGACGGCGGTGTTCTCCTGATCGACGTCGGCGTCGTTGTTCTTGCCGTCCTGGTCGACGGTGGCGGTGTTGCGCTGGTCGACGCTGGCGTCGTTATTCTTGCCGTCCTGGTCGACGATCGCCTTGTTGCGCTGGTCGACGTCGGCGTCGTTGTTCTTGCCGTCCTGATCGACGAGTGCCTTGTTGCGCTGGGTCACGTCAGCGTTGTTGTTCTTGCCGTCCTGATCGACGAGTGCCTTGTTGCGCTGGTTGACGTCGGCGTCGTTGTTCTTGCCGTCCTGGAAGACGCCTGCTTTGTTGCGCTGGTCGACATCGGCGTCGTTGTACTTACCGTCCTGGAAGACGCCTGCTTTGTTGCGCTGATCGACATCGGCGTCGTTGTACTTGCCGTCCTGGAAGACGCCTGCTTTGTTGCGCTGGTCAACGTCAGCGTCGTTCCCGAAACCGTTCTGGAAGACGTCGGCGGCGTTGGACTGATCGACGTCGGCGTCGTTACAGTAGTCGGTGTACGTGCAATCGCTCGGGGATGCGAGCGCACTGCCGCTCGCCAGGGCACCGACGAGTGCCACGGCGAACACCAGTGCAACCGTAATGCGTAGAGTTCGTTTCATGGTCGTCTCTTCGGAGTTCCGTCGAACTCCACATGGATCCAGACCCGCATCGTTCGAAGAACCGGGCTCTCAATAGTCGAAGCGACGGTCGTGCGGGCACCCCTAGATATCTAGTCCCGCCCGATGCGACTCGAGCGAGGGTTAGAATCAGCGGCGTCGAGCGTTCCATCCCGCGGAATCGCGCCCGATTCGGACGAGTCGCACTCCCCTAGATACTGAGCATCGTCACCTCGAGCGTCGGGCAGCGCTTTCTCGGATAGTCGATTTCGCAGCCGCAGAACTCACAGATCAGTGGCGAGTGATCGACGCCGATCGGACGCCGAATCACGCGAACCACCTCGATTCCCTCAGAAAACCGCCAACAGGCGTCGGCCCGCGTACGGTTTTCTGATGAAGTCTATTCTGTGAGGGAGTAGTCGTCAGCCCAAAAGTGGCGAACCCGTCCTTCTCAAGGTCCGTACCTTGCGGTGTAAAACTCTGATACTGGTATTGGACTCGCCGGGAGTCACGCGAGCGAAGCGAGTGTGACTACGGTGAGTCCATTGACTGGAGGGAACGAAGTGAACGGAAGGAAATGGACTCGCCGGGATTTGAACCCGGGGCCTCTCCCATGCCAAGGGAGTGATCTACCTCTGATCTACGAGCCCTCGTACGCATTCCTCCATTTTCCGCGGGAATAGATAAACCCCTCGAAACGCTCGAGCCATCCCACGTATTAGCACACCACCCTGGCACTCGCTGGACGGCGGGAGTAAACATTTGGCCCATTACGTGGTCAGTGGTAACGGGTACCACAAAATGAAACGGGAGATGCTCACCATGGACTTCCTCGAGCGGGCGGTCGACAGTTACGGCGACGTCACCGGTGTCGTCGCCCACGACGGGACCGAGTACACCTACGAGGAAGTCAACGACCGCGTGAATCAGCTCGCACGCGCCCTCGAGGAGCGCGGCGTCGAACAGGGGGACCGCGTCGCCTTGCTCGCGCCGAACACGCACTACTTCATCGAGACGCTGTACGCGACCAACAAGCTCGGCGCGGTGTTCGTTCCGCTGAACTACCGGCTGGCCTCGGGCGAGTATCAGTACATCCTCGAGGACTGCGCGGCGAACACGATCGTCGCGGACGACGACTACGCCGAGAAGATCGAGGCGATCCGCGACGGGGTGCCGGCGGAGACGTTCGTGGGCTATCGGACCGACGAGATCGAGGGCGACTGGGAGGACTACGAGGACCTCCTCGAGGACCAACCCGCCGACGAACCCGATCGTCCCGAGATCACCGAGGACGACGACGCCAGCATCAACTACACCTCGGGGACGACGGGCGATCCGAAGGGCGTCGTCCGCACCCACCGCACCGAACACTGGCACGCGCTGGTGCTCAACCAGCACATGGAGATCCGGGACGACGACACCTATCTCTGGACGCTGCCGATGTTCCACTGCAACGGCTGGGGCCACACCTACGCGATTACGGGTACCGGCGGGACCCACGTCTGCCAGCGGACCTTCGACGCCGAGGGCGTCTTCGAGCGCGTGCGCGAGTACGACGTCTCGTTCATGTGCGGCGCGCCGACGGTCCTGAACAACCTGATCCAGTACCACGACGAACACTCCGACCTCGAGACGACCGGCGACCGGGACGTCCGGATCGCGACCGCGGGCTCGGCGCCCGCCACGGCCACCA
Organism: Haloterrigena salifodinae; assembly: GCF_003977755.1. Classification (NCBI taxonomy): domain Archaea; kingdom Methanobacteriati; phylum Methanobacteriota; class Halobacteria; order Halobacteriales; family Natrialbaceae; genus Haloterrigena; species Haloterrigena salifodinae. The sequence continues at coordinate 943,193 of NZ_RQWN01000002.1, read as the reverse complement.
TCGAGACCGTCGAGGACGAGTTCGGCTGGCGGATCATCCACATCTACGGGCTCACCGAGACCGCGCCGATTATCACGACGAGCAACTCGCCGCGCCGACTCGCCGAGCGGGGCCGCGAGCTCAAGGTCAAGCAGGGCAGCCAGACGCTCTGTACCGACGTCCGCGTCGTCGACGAGGACGGCGAGGAGGTCCCCCGCGACGGCGAGACCATCGGCGAGATCGTCGTCCGCGGCAACCAGGTGATGGACCGCTACCTCGAGAAGCCCGACGCCACCGAGCAGGCGTTCACCGCGCGCCTCGAGGGCTACTTCCACACCGGCGACCTCGCGACGATCGACGAAGACGGGATGGTCGCGATCCAGGACCGCAAGAAGGACATCATCATCTCCGGCGGCGAGAACATCTCGAGCATCGAGGTCGAGGACGTCCTCTACGACCACCCCGACGTCGGGAAGGCCGCGGTCATCCCGGTCCCCAGTGAGCAGTGGGGTGAGACGCCGAAGGCCCTGGTCGTCCCGCGAAGCGGCGCCGAGCCGACCGAGGACGAGATCCTCGAGTTCGTCGGCGAACACCTCGCGGGCTACAAGAAGCCCTCGAGCGTCGACTTCGTCGAAGATCTCCCCGAGACCGCGACCGGCAAGGTCCAGAAGTACGAACTCCGCGAGGAGTACTGGGACGAAGAGGAGACGCGCGTCGGACAGCAATAATTAGTTGTCGACTGGCTGACCCCGGTTGCTTTCCGCTATTTTAGCACTGCTACGCTCGAGACCACTACGAAAGCCCCTGCCTCGCTCGACCGGTTGCAACTCGCTGCGGTCCTCGGACTCCGTCCTGCGGTCCTTACGTCGTCGTTCGAGAGACCTTCGGTCTCTCGTGATCACGAAAGACGCGAAGCGTCTTTCGAACGACCTCACCGGGACGAGCGAGGCAGCCCCTTTCAGTCCCGCCCGTTTCAGCTGGCTGGTCATGTCACAGTGGGTGGGAATGAAAGGGGCTGATGCGATCGATCCGTCCCAGACGAAGTAAGCACCGAACGGAGTGAGGTCGTTCGGAAGACCTTCGGTCTTCCGTGATGACGAGAGAGCTTCGCTCCCTCGAACCACGCGCAGCGAGTTATTCGCGAGCGTAGCGAGCGAATGCCAGCGAGAGCTAAAAGCTCTCGCTTGGCCCGGATGGTCGATCGCATCAGGGCTTTCGTAGTGTTTTCGGAACCATCAGCCGTTCTCGAGCCTTCACCAAACGCGACTCGAGGAACCCAGTCTAGAAACCCTTTAGTCCGTCCGAGCGAAGACACTGGTGGGAAGCGCACGGCCGCAAATCTGACTGCGCCGTCCACTGTTTCGGACGGCTTGGGATTGCGGAAGTGCACGGACGGTCGCAGCGGCGACTGTCACACGACTTCAGCGGTCAGTGCGGTTCCTATCCTCACCAATGGCACGAATGCACACCCGCCGTCGCGGCTCGTCCGGATCGGACAAGCCGACGGCAGACGACCCGCCGGAGTGGAGCGACGTCGACGCGGACGATATCGAATCCCGCGTCGTCGAACTGGCAGAGCAGGGCTACGATCCCAGTCAGATCGGGATGAAGCTGCGCGACGAAGGCGTCACCGGCACGCCCGTCCCGGACGTCAAGCTGGCAACCGGGAAGAAGATCACCGAGATCCTCGAGGAGAACGACGCGCGATCCGAGTTCCCCGAGGACCTCTACAACCTGATGGAGCGCGCCGTGCGCCTGCGCGAGCACATCCAGCAGAACCCGCAGGACTACCAGAACAAGCGCGCCCTGCAGAACACGGAGTCGAAGGTTCGACGCCTCGTCGACTACTACCGCGGCGACGAAGTCGAGCCGGACTTCACGTACTCCTACGACGTCGCGAAAGAGATCATCGACGAGGAGTAACCCCACCGATCTAGATGGCCACCGATAGTCGGTCCGCCGAGCCGCCGTCTGCCCCCGCCGCGGAGGCGATCGGGAGCGCCGGCTTCGTCCACCTCGTTGCGCGCGCCGACGGCGACGCGCTGGCGGCCTGCGGCCTGCTCGCGCGGGCCCTGGCCGACCGCGGGACGCCGTTCCAGGTGAGCGTCGGCCCCACGGTCGCCGACCGAACCGAGCGCGTTCGCGACCGACAGGCGGCGGCCGACGACGTCACCGTCGCGATCGGCGCAATCGATGCCGACGCGACGCGGCTCGACGACGACGACCGACCCGCCACGCTCGCGGCGCTCGAGGCCGTTCGCGGTCTCGAGGCGTCGCCGGATCACGTCCTCGCGCTCGCGGGGCTCGTTGCCGCTGGCGTCGAACCCGGCGCTGGCGAGAGCGAGTGGGTTCTCGAGACCGCCCGATCGCAGGGCCTGGTCGATCGCCGACCGGGCGTCGCGGTGCCGACGACCGATCCGGTCGATGGCCTCGCCCACTCGACGCGCCTTCGCGCACCGTGGTCGGGCGACCTGAGCGCGACGCGGACCGCACTCGAGGAACTCGGCGTCAACCTCGCCGCGCCGGACGCGTTCGACGCGGACGCACGCCGGACGATCGGCTCCGCCGTCGCCCTCGATATCGTCGGCGACGACGAGGCCGTACCGGCTGCGGCCGAGACAGTCCAACGCGTGCTCCGGCCGTACGCGACGCCCGACGCTCCGTTTGCGACCGTCGGCGGCTACGCGGACGTCCTCGAGGCGACCGCCCGCACCGAGCCGGGCACCGGCGCCGCGCTCGCGATGGGCCATGACGCCCGCGAGCCGGCACTGGACGCCTGGCGCGAGCACGGCCGACGCGCCCACGTGGCCCTCGAGGCCGGCTCGACGGGACGCTACGACGGGCTGTTCGTCGTCGGCGTCGACGACGGCCCCGTCGAAGCGGTCGCCAGGATCGCCGCGGCCTACCGGTCGCCGGAAGCGACCGTCCTCGCCGTCGCCGACGGCGAGGCGGCGATCGCCACCCGCGGCGGCGAGCCGCTGGGGGCGACCGTCGAGGCGGTCGCACGCGAACTCGAGGAAGTCGGAATCGAGGGGGTCGCCTACGACGGCGGCCGCCGCCGCGGCTACCTGCGGTACGATCCCGCCGTGGACGAGTCGACGCTCATCCAGATCGTGAGGGACCGACGATGAGTCGGCGCGCGACCATCCGAACGCGCCACGACGACCCCGAACTCGTCGCGCGGGCGCTTCGCCCGGACAACACCGACGAGATGGAGACGGTCGTCGAGCGCGACGGCAACGAGAGCGAGACCGAGGGCGCCGTCGTCACGCACATCGAACGCGAGACGACCGGCGGCCTCCACTCGAACGTCGACGACTACGCGGTCAACCTCGAGGTGGCGATTAACGTGGCCCGCTCTGGACGGGACCGACGGGAACAGCGCGAGCAACCAGCGGACGCGGGGCGCGCGTCCGATGCGGACAGCAACACTACAGATACATCATGAGTGAACGATCAGTTTCACGCGCGAAACAGGAGAAGCGGTGGTACACCGTCCTGGCACCCGAGCAGTTCGACCGCCAGGAACTCGGCGAAACCCCCGCTGACGAACCGGAAAAGGTCTACGACCGAACCATCGAAACGACGCTCGGCGAACTCAACAACAACGCCAGCGAGAACAACACCAAGCTGACCTTCAAGATCACCGACGTCGGCAGCGACTCGGCGTACACGGAGTTCGTCGAGCACTCCCTGACTCGGGACTACCTGCGTTCGCTGGTCCGACGGGGCGCCTCGAAGGTCGAGGCGTACGTCACCGTCCTCACGACGGACGACTACCGCGTCCAGATCCAGCCCGTCGCCTTTACGACCAAGAAGGCCGACGCGAGCCAGGAGAAGGCCATCCGCAACCAGATGGTCGAGATGATCGAGGAGGCCGCCGCCGAGCGCTCCTTCGAGGAACTCATCGACAGCGTCGTCGAGGGTCGACTCTCCTCGGGGATTTACGGCGAAGCCAAGACGATCTACCCGCTGCGCCGCGTCGAGATCCAGAAGGCTACCCTCGAGGCCCACCCCGAAGAGGTCGCCGAAGAGGAAGCGACCGCGGTCGACGTCGACGAAGACGACGTCGCGGCCGAATAATCGGCCCAGACTCGGACTCGAATTCGAAGCGAGTCCGACTCTCGAGTCGCGATCGACAACCGAGATCGATTTTTCTCGCCGGCGCCGTCTCGTTGCAGAGCCACGGGCGTAGCGATCGAGTCGCGGCGCCGCGACAAGACAGCAGTAACAGTGCGGAGCCACAGCATCGTTACACACGGAGGGGTGCGCATCGTCACGCCCGCCGTCGCCGCTCGAGGCACGTACCGAGCGCTTCGTCTCGCTACGGGTCGCGCTCCTCGCCGCCGGCGCGGTCGTCGTCGATCCACTTCTCGCCCCATTCGAGGATCTCGTCGAACGCCGAGAGGAGGTCCGCGCCCTTCGGCGTCAGCGAGTAGTAGACGGCGATCGGGCTCTCCTCCTCGACTCGCCGCTCGACGTAGCCCTTCTCCTCGAGGTCGTCCAGTACGCGTGACAGCGTCTGCGAGTTCGCGTCCGTCGCGCGCTTGAGTTCGTTGAAGCGGAGTTCGCCCTCTCGGAGGACGTGAATGACGGTCAGCCGCCATCGCGAGCCGACCTCCTCGAGGGTCTTGATCACCGGACAGCTGGCGTATTTCGCTTCGAGATCCGAGTGCGGTGACATCGGTGTGACTTGCTCATACCGACGTTCGCTGAACTATATCACAGTTACGTCCCAATAGCAGGTATGGTGATGTGACCGGCTGTCCGGTTGCTCATCTGCGTATCGCGTGCCGACTGCCATCGAAATCACCTACCCCACGATCATGAACGTACTTCTACTCGGTGCGAGCGGCCGAATCGGACGACGAATCGCGAGCGAACTCCTCGAGCGCGGTCACGAAGTAACGGGAACGTCCCGCAGCGGCGAGATCGACGAGATCGACGACCCTGACTTCGAGGCGGTCGCCGCCGACGCGACCGACGCGGACGAAATCGCGTCCCTGGCGGCGGATCACGACGCCGTCGCGTCGGCGCTCGGCCCGTCGGACGACGCGGACGTCGACGTCCTCGTCGAGATGGCCGAGACCGTCGTTGAGGGACTCCAGCGGACGGACACCGACCGCCTGGTCTGGACCGGCGGTGCGGGCGGCCTGTACGTCGGCCCGGACACGATGCTCATCGAGACCGAGGAGTTCCCGGACGAACTCGAGCCCCTCGCGCAGGCGGCCATCGACGCGTACGGGGTCATCAGCGAGGCGGACGATCTCCGGTGGACCTACCTCGGACCGGCGGCGGTGATCGAGCCCGGCGAGCGGACGGGCGAGTACCGCACCGCGGACCGCCAACTCGTCGCCGACGAGGACGGCGAGAGCTACATCTCGATGGAGGACTTCGCCGTCGCGTTCGCCGACGAACTGGAAAACGACGAGGCGGTCCACGCGTATCTCGGCGTCGGCCACTAACGCCGCGAGTCCGACGACGACGAGCGGACCGCCGGACGCGAACGAACCGGCGAATCGGATCCCGAACCGACACCTCGTACCCGGATCTCCGCTGTTCTCGCTTTTAACAGCCCGCGATCCGTACGACCGCCCATGAGTTCTCGCTCGAGCGAAAGCGACCGCGATCCGTCCTTCCGTTTCGACTACGACCCGGCGACGATCCGCTTCGGCGCCGGCAGCGTCGACGACCTCGGGGCCGAACTCGAGGCCTTGGGTCTCGAGCGCGCGCTGGTTGTCTGCGGCTCGACGGTGGGGGAGACGCCGACGGTGATCGAACCGGTGAAATCGGGGCTGGGAGACCGGCTGGCCGGCGTGTTCGACGAGACGTCGGCGGCGAAGCGGCTCTCAACGGCGCTGGCGGGGCGCGACCGCCTCGAGGCCGAAGACGCCGACGCGATCGTGAGCGTCGGCGGCGGCAGCAGCCTCGACGTCGCGACGGTTATCAGCGTCCTCGCGGCCAACGGCTACGGCCCGGCAGCCGCCGGCCGGGAACTCGCCGAGACGGGGACGCTTCCGGTCCCCGACGAGGGGCTGGTGCCGGTCGTCGCGGTGCCGACGACGCTCGCGGGCGCCGACCTCTCGAACGTCGCCGGCATCGCTGCCGATCCCGACGAGGGTCCCGTCGACGAGACGGTCAGCGGCGGCGTCTCCCACCCCGACCTGATGCCCGCGGCGGCGGTCTACGACCCCGAACTGGTCGCGACCACGCCGGACTCGGTCCTCACCGGCTCGGCGATGAACGGCTTCGACAAGGGCATCGAGACGCTCTACGCGGCCAACGCGACGCCCGTGACCGACGCGACAGCCAGACACGGCCTCGAGAAACTCGAGGACGGTCTCCGGGCGTTCGGCGACGGCGACCGCGACGTAGGAACGTTCGAGACGCTCCTCGAGGGGATCGTCCTCGTCCAGTACGGCATCTCCCGGCCCGGCGAGACGACGCTCTCGATCGTCCACGCCTTCGGCCACGGGCTGACGGCCGGCTACGACGTCCAGCAGGGGGCCGCCCACGGGATCGTTGTCCCGCACGTCCTCGAGTATCTCTTCGAACGGGAGGACGTGGACGCGCGATCTGGGATGCTCGCGAACGCGCTCGGCGTCGGCGACGCCGCGGACCGCGGTGCGGCGGTCGTCGAGGCGGTCGCGGAGATTCGGGACGGGCTCGACCTCCCCGCGCAGTTACGCGAGGTCGACGGCCCCCAGCCCGAGGAGTTCGCCGCCGTCGCGGAGGCGATCCTCGACGACGCGTTCATGGCGAACGCGCCGCCGAGACTCGAGCCGTCGGTCGAGGAGATCGAGGGGATCCTCGAGGCGGCGTGGTAGAAGCCGGTTCGTCGGTGCCGACCGGGCGATCGAACGGCGGGCGTCAGGCGTTCGGTTCCGATGCTGACGGCTTCGAGGCCGCCGGTGCCGACGACTCGGGCTACTCGGACGATTCGAGCGACGACGGCGGTTCGACGCCCCGACGCGGCGGTCGCAGCCCGTCCTCGAGCGGCGAGCAGAGCCACGTCGCGTAGATCGCGGCGATCGTCGTCCCCGCCGCGACGACGAATACGATCGTCGGCGCCGCGAGGTGGACGAGTTGGAGCAGGGAAAGACCCGTTCCGCCGCCGAGAACGAAGGTCACGGCGAACGTGCGCAGTTGCTCGGGGATCCGCGAGAGAAGTCGCTCGCGCCAGTAGACCGTGTACCCGAAGCCACAGCAGACGCCGAGAAGTACGGCGATCGGGCGGTCCGTCGGCGACGGCGCACCGGTCTCGCGCGTCGCGAAGAAAGCGAACACCGGGAGAGCGACGACGAGTTCGACGAGTTCGCCGCGGCGACCGTCCGGCGTCGTCCACCCGTCCTCGTCGCGGAACCACTCGCGGAGCGGGAGCATCGGTCTTGGTATCGACATTCGACCCGTCGTGTTACTAATCTAACGACTGGTCGGTTCTCGAGGTGCCTGCCGTGTTCGGACCCGAATAGCGACCCCCTGAGCCGCTCATTCCCGAACGACCGGATCGGGGAACGCCGCGGAGAAGGTCGATCCCTCGCCGGGTTCGGAGTTGACCCAGATGTCACCGCCGTGGCGCTCGACGATCCGCTGACAGAGCGCGAGGCCGATGCCGGTGCCGTCGTACTCCGCGCGGCTGTGCAGCCGTTCGAACACCTCGAAGATCCGCTCCTGTTCCCCGGGCTCGATGCCGATCCCCTCGTCGCTGACCGAGACGATCCACTGCCGACCGTCCCGTCGGGCCGCGATCTCGACTCGCGGCGGCTCGTCGCCGCTGTACTCGAGCGCGTTCGTCAGCAGGTTCTGAAACAGCTGGTGGAGCTGATTTCGGTCGCCGGCGACGGTCGGCAGGTCGCCGACGGCGACCTCGGCGTTGGACTCCGCGATTCGGAGTCGGAGATCCGCAAGGACGTCGTCGATCACGGCCTCGAGATCGACCGGTTCGAACGGCTCGCCCCGCGTCTCGATCCGGGAGTATGCGAGCAGGCCGTCGATCATCTCGCGCATCCGCTCGGCGCCGTCGACCGCGAAGTCGATGAACTCCTCGCCGTCGTCGTCGAGTCGGTCGGCGTACCGGCTCTCGATCAGTTGCAGGTAGCTCGAGACCATCCGCAGGGGCTCCTGGAGGTCGTGGCTGGCCGCGTAGGCGAACTGCTCGAGGCGCTCGTTGGACTGCTCGAGCCGCTCGATCGTCTCCTCTACCGTCACTTCATAGCGCTCGCGCTCGAGTTCGTACCGGACCCACTGGCCCATCAGGTCGAGGAACGTCCGCTCGGCCTCGGTAAAGGGCTCCTCGCGGGGCGCAGTCGAGACGAAGAAGAACGTTCTGTCGAGGTCGTCTGCGATCGAGAGCCGCGTGCCGAAATAGGACTCGACGCCGAACTCCTCGTAGGCCGTCGTTCCCTCGAACTCGGTGGCTTCGGGATCGGTGATCGACGCGGTGTCGGTCGCCGCGTCGTTCTCGGCCTCGTCCGTCTCGTCGGCAAACACGCGACAGTAGGTCTCCGAGAGGGAAACCTCGGCGCCCGGTCGGAGGTGTTCGTGGTCGCCGCTGACGGCCTCGACGACGAACCGATCGGTCTCGGGGTCGATCCGGGCCAGCCCGCCGAGCTCGAGATCGAACCGGTCGCAGCCGAGGTCGAAGATGGCCCGCAATTTCTCGTTGAACGAGCGTTCGGGATCGGCGGCGATCTCGTAGAGGCGCCGCTGTGCGCGCTCGCGTGCCTTCCGCTCGCTGATATCGCGGGCGATCGCGAGCATGCACGGCCGACCGTCGACCGTGATCTTCGACGCCGAGAGCTCCGCCGGAATCGGCTCGCCCACCTTCGGGAGACAGCTCAGCTCGTCCGTCCAGCCGGCACCCTCCTCGAAGACGGTGCCGACGAACTCGCGGAACGCCTCCATCTCGTGGGGATGGCAGTCCGACGGCCCGAGTTCGAGCAGTTCCTCGCGGGAGTAGCCCAGCATCTCACAGCCCGCCGGGTTGGCCTCGAGGATCTCGTCGGCGTACGGATCGTTGATGAAGATCGCGTCCTGGCTGTGCTCGAAGATCTTCCGGAACCGCTCGGTCGCGTGCTCGAGGGCCGCGTTCCCGATCGTTCGCTCGCGCAACGTGGTCGTCATCCGTTCGACCTCGCGAGCGGGCCGATCCGGGCCGAAGAACTCCGCCGGGGGCGTGTAGTAGATGTTCTCCGAGACGACGCCGTCGTGGACGAGCAGCGGGTGCGTGCGGATCACCTCGTAGATGACGTCGGCAGGGAACCGCTCGCGGTTGTACTGACAGCAGACGGCGTACGGCTCGCCCTCATAGATCGAGTTGAGGATCGCCTCGTACTCGACGAGGTGATCGAGGTCGGTATCGCCGTCGTTCAGGGCCCACGTCATCTCGGCGGCCGCACGGATACCCGTAAAGTCGTCTTCCTCGGTCGCCTCCGCGAGCGACTCCTCCCAGAACCGCACCATCGCGTCGCGGTCGAACTCGCCGGTTCGACGATAGGTATCCGCGGGCGTCACCACCGAGAGCGCGCCCGACTCGAGGGCATCGTCGACGTCGATGCCGTACTCCCGCATTGCGGACAGGACGTCGGCTCTGTCGTTCTCGTCGGCGATGTAGAGACAGCGTTCGCCGCGTTCGAGCCCGCGGCGGACGAAGGGCATCACGGCGCTGAACTGCTCGTCGCGGTCCTCGTAGAGGAGCGCGACGTGATCGGTCGAATCGTCGTGATCGTGATCGGACTCGTCAGGCGATCCGACCAGCCCGTGAAACGCCGGATTCCCCCGGGAAGACTCGAGATCGGACTCGATTCCGAGCGCCTGCGGTCGCTGGCGGTCGTCACGATCCGCCCGCTGGTACATTGGTAGCAACTACTCATGGCCGCCCATAAAATATGAGGGGACACATCCCGAGATAAATCCTCGTTCAGTTACACCCGCAAAAACCGGTCATTCGTCCACGTACGACGGCCGCTCGGCGTACTCGATAGGATCGCGGACGCCGATGTTCTGGAACGCCTGCAGGCGGAACGCGCAGGCGTCGCAGGTGCCACAGGCGGGTTCGTTCTCACGGTAACAGCTCCAGGTATGTTCGTAGGGGACCTCGAGACCGACGCCGTGTTCGGCGATATCTGTTTTCGACCATTCGACGAACGGCGCTTCGATCGAGATGTCGGTCTCGGGTTTCGTCCCGACGTCGACCACGTTCTCGAAGGCCTCGAAGAACTCGGGACGACAGTCCGGATATCCCGAGAAGTCCTCGCTGTGGGCGCCGATGAAGACGGCCTCGCAGTCGTTGGCCTCGGCGTAGGAGACCGCCATCGCGAGCAGGTTCGCGTTCCGGAAGGGGACGTACGAGGTGGGGATCTCGTCGCTGTCCATGTCGGCGTCCGCGACGGCCATCTCGTCGTCGGTGAGACTCGAGGCACCGATCGCCGAGAGGTGCCCGGTTTCGATCTGCAGAAAGTCCGCGGCATCAAGTTCGTCGGCCAGTCGGCGGGCGCACTCGAGTTCGCGGTCCTCGGTGCGCTGGCCGTAGGAGGTGTGCAGGGCGTAGATGTCATAGCCCCGGTCGCGGGCCTCGTAGGCGGCGGTGGCGCTGTCCATGCCTCCCGAAAGGAGGACGGCGGCGCGTTTCTCGGTCGATTCGTCTCCGTCAGTTGCGGTGGTCGCGTCGGTCATCGTAGTGTTCGTGGTCGAACGGTCGTCGGTCGCTACGTTTCGGGCGCGTCGTTCCAGAGGTCGACGTGGAGCCGCGGGGTGTACCGGAAGCCGTGCTCCATCGCGAGGTCGGCGACGCGAGTTCGGGTCTCCGCGAGGCGCTCTCGAGTCGCGCCTTCGGGCATCAAGAGGACGTCGTCGTCGCGGATCGGGACGTCCGCAACGTCCCGGAGCTCCACGAGCAGGTCGAGAATCTCGGGCATATCGTCGCCGTCGGTGACGACGAACTTCAGCTGGAACTCGTAGTCCTCGACGAGACCGGCCAGCGCCTCGAGATCGATCCGGTCGCGCTCGTGGCGCTCGGCCCACCGCTCCGCGTCGGCCTCGTCGGCGTCGTCCGGCGCGCGCTCCGGTGTCGGCGTGCTGCTCTCGAGTTTCGGGCTGATCGAGGCGAGGTCGATCGGCGCGTCGCGATCGATCGTCCCGTTGGTCTCGACGGTGGTGTGATAGCCCCGATCGTCGAGCGCTTCGAGCAGCGCGACGCTCTCCTCGTGGATCAGGGGTTCGCCGCCCGTGAGCACGACGTGGTCGGCGTCGTGGGACTCGATCTCGGCGAGGATCTCCTCGAGGCCGAGCCACGCGTGGGTCGGCTCCCAGGAGGTGTGGTAGGAGTCGCAGAACCAACACCGAAGGTTACAGCCGCTCGTGCGGACGAACACCGACGGGACGCCGGCGAGGGTGCCCTCGCCCTGCAGCGAGTAGAACAGTTCGTTGATCGGGAGGCCGTCGTCGGGACGCTCACCGCGGGTTCCCGAACCGTCTCGAGCGTCCTCGCCCTCGCCGTCGCGGTCGACGGAATCGGAGACCGGCATCTCAGAACCGGCCGCCCCCGCAGAGTTCGCTGGTCTCGTTGACCTGCACCTGGACGTCTGAGACGTTCTCGGGGAGCGCAGCTGCGAGCTTGCGCTCTAAGAGCACGCTCATCACCTCCGCCGTCGGCGGATGCTCGAGGACGACGACCGCGTCGCCGTCGCCCGAGGCCTCGAAGGCCTCGATCAGCGGATCGCCCGCCTCGAGGAGGAACCGGTGATCCCACTCGTCGATGACGTCGGTAATATCGCCCTTGTCGGCGACCCAGCCTTCCGCGGCGAGTTCGCCGACGACGGTGACGGCGACCTCGTAGTTGTGGCCGTGCGGGCGCGCGCACTTGCCGTCGTGGTGGCGGATCCGGTGGCCGGTGCTGATCCTGATCGGTCGGTCGTGGCCGACCCGGAGGACGCGTTCGGTGCCGACGACGGGGTCCTGCTCGCGGCTCGCGGCGTCGCCGCTCGCTACCGTCGAGGTCTCGTCGGTCGCGGCCGCTGGATCGGGTCCGTCGGACGGTTCGGTCATACCACAGTATTCCCGCGGGATTACTTAAGGATGACCGAACCGTCGACGGCGATCCGTTCGGACGACCGTCTACTGGCGTCGACTCGAGTCACAGGTCAAAACGAACGTTCGACTCGTCGGTCGAGTCCGACCGACGTCTCCCATCCCTGATTCGATTCGTCGTTCCTCGGTCGCTCGAGACGGTTCGGCTAGTCCCTGAGCTGATCTTGCAGTCTGTTCTTGGCCTCCGTTCGGCGCTTTTGAGAGAGTTGTGGGCGATCCTTCGAGAAATCGACGTCGATCTCGTCTAAGGTTCGCCGGTAGATATTCGTGCGGCGTCCCTCTTCGGAGAGCTGTCGCCCCTCACAGGTCAACAGTCCGGCGTTGACGAGTTCCTCGATGCGCCGATAGCACGTCGCGATCGGAATCTCGATATCCTCGCTCAAGGCCTGTGCCGACTTCGGTGTTCCCGCCGCGCAGAGGATCTCTGCGCTGTACTTGTTCCCGAGTGCCGAGAGGATCGCGCTCGAATCCGCCTCGGTTCCATCCGTCCGACTCTGAGACATCGTTCACTCTCTAATGAATTATCAAAATTGAATCTTGTGGTTACCTGACCGGTCCAGTTATATACCAGTCTGAAAAGCAACTGATTGCGCCTCGACGAGGGATCTCGAGAGTCGACCGCGGACCGGCGCCTCGATACTCGTTTCAATCCGGGGCCCGAACGATCACGTATGAACGTCGCGGTCGTCACGGTCGGGGACGAACTGCTCGCCGGGCAGACGACGAACACGAACGCCGCCTGGCTCGGCGCACAACTCGACGAGCGCGGCGTCTCGGTCGAACGCGTCACCACAGTCCCGGACCGAATCGGCGATATCGCCCGCGTCGTCAACGAGTACCGCGCCGAGTACGACGCGGTCATCGTCACCGGCGGCCTCGGACCGACCCACGACGACGTCACCATGGAGGGCGTCGCCGCCGCGCTCGGGCGCGAACTCGAGGAACACGCCGAGGCGCTCGCCTGGCTCGAGGAGTCGGGCTACTCGCGGAACGACCTGACCGCGGGGACGGCGGACCTGCCGGCCGGCGCTCGAGCCGTACACAACGACGAGGGGGTCGCCCCGGGCGCGGTCGTCGAAGATATCTACGTCCTTCCCGGCGTACCGGCCGAAATGAAGCGGATGTTCGAGTCGATCGAATCCGAGTTCGCCGGCGCACCGACCTACCGCGAGGAAGTCGTCGCCGACGAACCCGAGAGCGCGTTGCTCGACCGGATCGCTGGCGTTCGCGATCGATTCGACGTCAGCGTCGGAAGCTATCCGGGCAATTCCGTCCGACTCGCCGTTCAGGGGACCGACGAGGAGACGGTCGCCGAGGCGGCCGCGTGGCTCCGCGAACATGTCGAACTCGCCGAGTAAGACGGTGGTCGGCCGTCGGTGGCCGTCGGGAGCGTTATCGGTAGAGGTACGCGAGCCAGACGATCGTTACGAGGAGGCTGAGGATCAACGCAACCCAGCCGACGACATCCATCGGTAGCTCCGTCCCTTCCGCGAGCACGACCTGCGTAACTGTGTCCATGCTCCGCGGTCCGTCCCCTGCCCCCTTAACCTTTCAGAAAATCGGCGCGTCGTTCGGCGGACGTTCGATCGCGGTCCGCGGGCGCGACCCGCGCCGCCGCGCCCGTCGGGGCGTGCTGAGCGAACGAGACGCTGGAAGCGTGCTCGAAACACCATACGGCTTATTGATCGGCTTCGCCTACGTCCGCCATGGACTCGCTCGGCGTGGTCGTCAATCCGATCGCGGGAATGGGCGGTCGGGTCGGACTGAAGGGAACCGACGGCAAACTCGAGGAAGCGCGCCGCCGCGGGGCCGAACCGCGGGCGCCGGAACGGGCACGCGAGGCGCTGCGGTCGCTGCACCGGCGGGCGCCCGACGTCGCCGTCTACACCGCGGCGGGGATCATGGGCGAGCGGGCGGTCCGCGACGCCGGCTACGAACCGATCGTCGTCTACGAGCCGACGACCGACGACGCCGCCCCGGCCGACGCGACCGCTTCTGCGGACGACGATACCGATTCGAGCGACGCGTCCTCCCCGGTCGACCCGGCGACTGCCGAGACGACGGCCGCCGACACGCGGGCCGCCGTCCGGGCCTTCCTCGAGCGCGACGTCGACCTGATCCTGTTTGTCGGGGGTGACGGCACCGCGGTCGACGTCGCCGACGTGCTCGAGGAGACGGCGGGCGACGAGACGCCGATGCTCGGCGTCCCCGCCGGCGTCAAGATCTACTCGTCGGTGTTCGCCGTGACGCCAGCGGACGCGGGCCGGATCGCCGCCGAGTTCGACCGCGCGGCCGACCGCGAGGTCAACGACATCGACGAGGACGCCTACCGCGAGGGCGAGGTCCGCTCGCAACTCGAGGCCATCGTCCCCGTCCCCGTCGCGCCGGATGTCCAGTCGAGCAAGCAGGTCTCGAGTGGCAGCGTCGACTCGCTGGCCGCGGGCTTCGCCCGCGAGGTTGACCCCGAACGCACGTACGTCTTCGGCCCCGGCAGCACCGTCGGCACGATCGAACGAGAACTGGAGATCGACCCGTCGCCGCTGGGCGTCGATGTCTGGCGCGACGGCGAGGTGCTGGCCCGTGACGCGGCCGAGAGCGATATTCTGGACGTCCTCGAGGAGCCGGCGACGATCGTCGTCTCGCCGATCGGCGGGCAAGGGTTCGTCTTCGGGCGCGGCAACCACCAGATCTCGCCGGCGGTCATCGACCGCGCGGACGAGATAGAGGTCGTCGCGTCGGGGGCGAAACTCGACGGAATCGACGCGTTGCACGTCGACACGGACGACGAGGCGATCGACGAGGAGCTACGGGGGTGGCTGCGGGTGCGGACCGGCCGGTTCACGACGCGGCTCGTGAAGGTCGTCTGAGGGTTAGTTGTTTAAGGTACGTGCGATTCCGTCCAACACAATCATCCATATAACTATCCGACCCGGATATAAGGTGCATATAGTCAAGATTAAGGTCGTGTCTTTCCTTAGGATGTCATATGGAAACGCGGAAAGTGCAACGACTTGGGCCGTCGACGCTCGCGATGACGCTTCCCGCCGAATGGGCGTCCGAACACGACGTCGAGAAGGGTGACGAGGTGTCCCTGCGGACCAGCGGCAAGGGGACGCTGACTGTCATGCCCGAATCGGCTAGCACCGAAGAGACGGAAGCGATCATCCACGCGGACGACTTAGACGCCGACGCCGTCGAGCGTGCGATCGTCGCTCAGTACGTCCTCGGGCGGCGCGTCATCCGCATCGACACCGAGGACGGCGCCCTCGACTCCGACCACATCAACGCCGTCTACCAGGCCGAGACCCAGCTGATGGGGCTGGGCGTCATCGAGGAGACGCCCGAGAGCATCTCGATCCGCTGTTCGGTCGACCCCGAGGACTTCACGCTGGACAATCTCCTCGAGCGCCTCGAGCGGACCGGCCAGACGATGCGCGGCGAGGGGATCAAGGCGCTGGCCCACGGCAACCCCGACCTGGCCCAGCGGGCCTTAAACCGGGAGCGACAGGCCAACAAGATCTTCGTCCTCCTGTTGCGCCTGATCTTCACCGCCTACCAGAACCCGAACCTCGCCCGCGCGGTCGGACTCAACAGCGGCTTCCCGCTGATCGGCTACCGCTCGATCGCGAAGAACTTAGAGCTCACCGCGGACAACGCCGAGGACATCGCCGAGATCGTCATCGAGACCGAGGGCCACAGCCTGAATGTCGATAGCTCGGTGATGCGCGACATTCGCGAACTGAACGACCTGGTCGACGAGATCACCTCGATCGCCGTCGAGGCGGCCGTCGAACGCGATTACGATAAATCGAATCAGGTTCGGAAAATGTTCCACGACGTCTCCAGTAAGGAACAGGAGATCCTCGACGAGCTTCCGGAGATGTCCAACGAGGACCTGCTGCGGGTCCGCGAGGTGCTCGTCAGCCTCCAGCAGACCGCCCAGTACGCCATGCGAAACGCCGAAATCGCGGCCAACCTCGCGCTCAACGAGGAGTCCGAGCACACGACGATCAACTGACGGCGAGTCGCTCGTCTCGCCTCGAGCGGGTTTCGGTTCGAAACGCTAATCGGACGCGATATCGCACGTAGTGTCGATGCGGGAGCTTCGTCGCCGAATCGTTGCCCAGTTTGCCGTCGATCGTCGCGTCCTCGCGCTGGCCTTCGCCCGGATGGCCGACGGCATCGGCAACTCGTTTCTCATCATCGTCATTCCGCTGTACGTGACCAGCGACGTCGTCGGCGGGGCGACGTTCGGACTGGGCGAGTCGATGCTCATCGGCGTCATCCTCTCGCTGTTCGGCTTTCTCAACAGCAGTTTCCAACCCTTGACGGGTCGACTCTCGGATCGGACGGGACGGCGCAAGTCGTTCATCCTGATCGGGCTCGCCGGCCTCGCGGTGACGAACGTCGCCTACGTGTTCGCGGATACGTACCTCTCGCTGCTCGTCGTCCGCGGGCTACAGGGGGTCAGCGTCGCCTTCATCATCCCGGCGTCGATCGCGCTGGTCAACGAACTCGCGACGAGTCAGGACCGCGGCGGGAACATGGGCGTCTACAACACGTTCCGGCTCGTCGGGTTCGGCTCCGGCCCCATCGCGGCCGGCGCGCTCGTCAACCTGGGTCCCTACCGGCTCCCCGCGGGCGTGACGCTCAGCGGCTTCGACGCGGCCTTTTACCTCGCGACGACGACGGCGCTGATCAGCTACGGGCTGGTGACGCTGCTCGTCGCCGATCCCGAGGCGACGAAAGCGAATGCCGGCGCCGACCTCTCGATCGATATCCGGGATCCGTCGGGCGAGCACCTGCTCGATCCGATCTTCACCCTCGGGGTCGTCTCCCTGTTCATGGCCGCGGCGATCGCGCTGTTCGCGACGATCCAGCCGCAGGTCAACGCCCGCCTCGAGCAGGGCTCGACGTGGTTCGGCCTCCAGTTCGCGGCGTTCATCCTCGCGCAGGTCGCCCTGCAGACGCCGATCGGCCGGGCCTGCGACCGGTACGGCCGTCGGCCGTTCATCCTCGCCGGGATGCTCTTCCTGATCCCGACGACGTTCGTCCAGGGCTTTCTCGCGTCGTCGGTGCCAATGTTCCTCGCCCGTCTCGGCCAGGGCGTCGCCGCCGCGATGGTATTCGCGCCCGCGCTCGCGCTGGCCGGCGACCTCGCGGGCGAGGGCGAGTCCGGGTCGAAGCTCTCGATTCTCACCATGGCCTTCGGCTACGGGATCGCCGTCGGGCCGCTGACCTCCGGCGCGCTGATCGGCTACGGGTTCAAAACGCCGTTTCTCTTCGGGACCGCGCTGGCCGCCCTCGGCGCCATTCTCGTCTACACGCAGATCGAGGAGACCCTCGAGTCGACGCGGTCCGTGCCGGTCGTCGACGACGATTGAGCCCCGGTCGACCGCGGGACCGCGATCACACCGCGGGACGCAACGCAAAAGTAGCGGATCCGCATACGATGCGACGATGACGCTCTCGGAGGAGGCCACAGAACGGTTGGCGGACGTGGTGGAGCTACAGCCGACGAAGAACTCGGAACTGCAAGAGCGGTGGGACATGGAGAGCGGCAGCGAGGTCCACCAGTACCTCGAGAACGAACTGGGCGACTACTACTTCCGGGACGACAACAGCCTGATCCGCGCGACGACGGAAGCGAACGACCTCGTCGACGTCGAACCCGGCATCGAGAGCGATCCCGAGGACGAGGGCGTCCCCTCCCGGATCCGGGTGCCGGAGCTGCAGACGCAGATCGTCGCCGTGCTGGCCGGCCCCGAGGAGGAGTCCGAAAGCGTCGTCTCGGTCCTTCACAAACTGCGCGACGGGTTCGATGTCGACCCCGAAGCCGAGGACGTCCGCTCGGGGCTCCAGAGCCTGCGCCGCAAGGGCGTCGTCGAGGTCGAGTACCGCACCGTCCCTACGTTCCGCCTGACCGTCGACCGCGAGGAACTCGAGGTCGAGAGCTCCGAGTAAGATCAGTTTCTCGGGCTGGCGTACGGTATGGACGTATCGCGAGTTTTGCGAAAAAGACGCTCCCAGTAGTTGGTGAGACGGTTTCGTTATTCAAAGAGAGACGTGGGCCTCGCATTCAGTATAGGAGCACCCATCGTTCGTACTAACGGGCGATCAGACAGCAGGGGCCCCATCTACACTAGCACTGAACGGTTCGCCATCATCAGGAGCGAGGCCGATGTATAGAACAGGGTCACTGACAGGGGTTCGAAGATTAAACTCAGTAGTCACGGTTCCTCGGCCCTCAATCGTAATCTCTGCTGTGTAGTTTCCGCTCTCATCAGACGTTGGTATGCTTTTGTCTGCTCGTACAATCCGATCGTCTCCTTGCGGTTCGGGGGCTGTGATATTCGTCTCTGAAAGGACAGTCCCAGTGTCGAGGTCTCTAACGACGATCGTGGCGGTTATACTTTCGTTCAGGCTATTGTGTACAGTCAGCTGCTTTACTTCATCGTACTGTGCAGGCTGATTGTACGGGTCTTTATTCTTGTCATCGGTATTATTTGTTGACTCTGCGTCGCTTGTGATACAGCCAGCGATGAGGGTCATACTCGGAATAGACGCAAGAAATGTCCGCCGTTTCATATTCTCGCCTACCGATGTGTAATATAAGTGTTTTCTGGAAGGGGAGCGTTCGATGAGCGCACGTCCCTAGCGGACTGTCCGACTCAATTCCAGGTAGAATTCTGAATACGAAATCGCACTCCGATCTACTGCTCTAATCCCGGTCGACGCCGTCGTCGTCGATCCTCGAGCAACCGCTGACACCGTTTCCCGGGGCCGCCCTCGATCGGCCAGCCGCGCGTTCGCCAGACGGGTGGCTCAGGCTCGAACTCGGCACAGCCGCCGGAACACTCCGCGGCCGTCTGGCACCGCCCCTTCGCGGCGCAGTAGGGCTCGAGTTGCAGGCCGTCCTGCGAGCGCAACTCGAAGTGCCGACAGTCGGGGCGCATCGTATCGGCAAACGAGCGCCAGCCGCGTTCGTAGGCGCGCTCGGCGATCTCGAGGCGCGTCGCTCGCTTCGCGTCCGGATCGACGTACTCGAACCGCGCCGCGGAGCCGTCCCGGCGACCGCCGTCGGGTCGCTCGAGGATCCGCGTGCCGGGGTCGTCGACGGCCAGCGAGCGGGGGAACCACGCAACCTCGGCGTTTAGGGTTTCGGGCTCGAGCGCGAGGATCCCCGTCCCGACGGGTAGGTCCTCGAACAACGCGCGCTCGACGGGGTCTCCCGTCCGCCGCGTGGCGACCCAGACCTCGTCGGCCAGCCCGACGGCGACGTCGTACTCGAGTTGCGAGCCCAGCGCGCGGGCGGCGCTGGCGTCCAGATCGGGTTTGTTCTCGATCGCGACGATCCGCCGAACCCAGTCGTCAGGATACGGCCACTTCCGGCGGATCTCGATGCGATTCCCGTTCTTGCGCGTCTCGAGGATGCCGCGGTCGTCGGCCCGGTGGATGGCCTCGCGAACGTAGCGCCACGGGTAGCCGGGATGGGGGAGACAGTCGCGGTAGTAGCTCCACTCGGCGGGGGCGTTGCGGACGACGTGCAGGAGGTCGCCGTCGAGACGTTCGGCGCCGAATTGCGCCCGCTCGCGGAGCGCTTCGGGGTCGCACTCGAGGACGATGGTGTCCCAGCGGCGACGTTTCGTGCCGAGCTGTCGGGCGACGACGACCGCGTGGTCGTCACTGGCGGGCTCGTCGGGCGGCCAGGCGCGTTCCGCCCAGCGGCAGGTCCGGAGTTCGAACGCGAACTCGGTCGTGTACCGGTCCACGACTCGGCTTCGGACCGCGCGAGCAAAAGCGCTACTCGATAGAACGCCGCCGACTGTTGTCGGCGAGATCGAGAACCTCCGTCGGCCTCGCGGCCGTTCGAACCGGTCCTACTCCTCGTCCTCCTCCCGTTCGTCGAGGAAACCGTGGGCCTGCTCCAAGATCTCTCGCGGACCGTCCTGCGTGACGGTGTTTACTGCCTGTTCGTAATCGCGCCACTGAAGGTCGCGATGTTCGTTCGAAAGTTCCGCGCTCGCCTCGAAGGACTTCGCCACGAAGAGGTGAACGGTCTTGTGGATCGTCTTGCCGTTCGCCTCGAAGACGTAGTCGTAGTCCTCGCGAAAGCCGTCGAGGAGCCGGAACTGCTCGATACCTGCCTCTTCCTTTACTTCGCGGATCGCCGTCTGCTGTAGCTCTTCATCTCCTTCGACACCGCCCTTGGGAAACTCCCAATCGCCTGGGCGGCTCTTGAGTAGAAGATACTCGCGCCGGCCCCGCGTATCGCGGAAGAGGATCGCGCCTGCGCTCGTAGCTTCGACTGCCATTAACTGGGCTAACAGGTGCGACGTTAAGAGAATATCGGACTGTTCGTCCAGCGTATACGGTTTGCCGTGCCAATTCGGTAGCCGTCGCGGTCGAACGCTCGCCGTTTCCGGGGCGTTCGACCCGGTTCACGAATCGTTCGCCCATCAGCGTACCCGACTCGAGCGGTGCCCGCGCGCCATCTCAGCAAGCTTTTACGCCCCGGCCGTTGACGAATGGACGACCAGCCATGACCTTCGTGACCAGTCTGACGCTCCAGAGCGGCGATCGCGCCGCGCTCGACGCCATCGTCGACGACATCAAATCGACCGCCGAACGCAAGGGCGCCGCGCTGAAAGGCCCCCACTCCCACCCCCCGGAGAAACACTCCGTGCCCCAGCACTGCCGGCTCCACGCCGACGACGAGCGGCGATTCTCCTCGTGGAGTTACACCGTCTTCACCCGCGAACTCGAGATTCACGGTCACGACAACCTCGCGCGCAACATCGCCTCACAGAACTTCCCCGACTCGGTCCACATCGAGGCCGAGGTCGAGCAGATCCGCGGCGCCGGCCAGAGCAACTGAGCGCACCCACGACGCGACTGCGGTTTCGATCTCGAGTCTCTCTCGACCCCGTTTACGATCGTTTCACCGGCCAAATGTTCCGTTAGCCGAGCATACGCCCGCATAACTACCAGCGGGTCGCTAGAGCCTCGAGACGATGACGGACGATCGATCAGACACGGCACGACGACGGTTCCTGAAAGCGCTCGGCGCGGGAACAGCGCTGGGTATCGGTGCATCGACGACGGTCACGGCCGGTGGCGATGGCGACAAACCTGCGTCGACGACGGCCGCGGCCGCTGGCGACGACGCCGACGGCCCGAAGACGGCACTCGACGACCCGGGACTGATAACCGCAGAGAGTGACGCCGACTTCGAGACGACCGTTGCGCGCGTCGAACCGGCCCTTGAGGAGCGAGACCTGCTGCTCGTCGCGACGATCGACCACGCGGAAAACGCCGAGTCGGCCGATATGGACCTCCCGCCGACGACGCTGTTCCTCTTCGGCAATCCCGCGGTCGGGACGCCGCTGATGCGGGCGAGTCGCTCGGTCGCGATCGACCTCCCCCAAAAACTGCTCGTCTGGGAGGCCGACGGGCAGGTGTTCGTGACCTACAACGACCCGCAGTATCTGGCTCGCCGGCACGACCTCGCGGGAGTCGACGACCAGCTGACGGGCGTCGCCGACGCACTGGCCGACCTCGCCAGTGCGGTCGCCGGTACCGGATCCAGTGCCAGCGAAGACTGACCGATCGACGCCGTGCCGCTCGTCTCGAGCGGTCGGTCGTGACGGGCCCGTTGCCCGCGAACCGTGCGAAGAGGTGCAGTACTTTTGACCCGTCACGACGAGGAACAGGTATGAGCACGGACGACCTTGTTTCGCTGCGCCGGGATCTCCACCGGCGACCCGAACCGGCCTGGTGCGAGTTCTACACCACCGCACGACTCGTCGACGAACTCGAGTCCAGACTTGGCGACGACCTCGACGAACTCCACATCGGTCCCGACGTCATCGCGGGCGACCACCGGATGGCCGTCCCCGACGAGTCGGAACTGACTCGCTGGCTCGAGCGGGCCCGCGAGACCGGCGCCGACGAGGAGGTTCTCGAGTCCCTCGCGGGCGGATACACGGGCGCCGTTGCCGTCCTCGAGCGCGGCGAGGGTCCGACGGTGGGCCTGCGCGTCGACATCGACGGGCTCCCGCGCGAGGAGAGCGACGCTTCCGACCACGCTCCCGCCGCGGAGGGCTTCCGCTCGGAACACGAGGGCGCGATGCACGCCTGCGGCCACGACGCCCACGCAACCATCGGGATCGGCGTCGCAGAGCGGATCGCCGCGAGCGACGACTTCTCGGGGACGCTGAAGGTGTTTTTCCAACCCGCCGAGGAGGTCGTCGGCGGCGGCAAGTCGATGGCGAAGAGCGAGCACATCGCGGACGTCGACCACCTGCTCGCGATCCATATCGGACTCGATCACCCGACCGGCGAGATCGTCGCCGGCATCGACGGTTTCCTCGCCGTCCGCCACCTCGAGGCCGAGTTCACGGGCGAGTCGGCTCACGCCGGCGGCCACCCCGAACAGGGGCGCAACGCCGTCCAGGCGATGGCGACGGCCGTCCAGAACCTCTACGGGATCCCGCGGCACAACGACGGCAAGACCCGGATCAACGCCGGCGTCGCCGAGGGCGGCAGCGCCGCCAACATCATCCCGGACGAGGCTCGCATCCTCGCGGAGGTCCGCGGCGAGACGACCGAACTGATGGAGTACATGGATCGAAAGGCGCGCCACGTGGTCCGCAACGCGGCCGAGATGCACGAGTGCGAGGTCTCGTTCAGCCTCGGCGCCGAGGCGCCGAGCGCGACCAGCGATCAGGCGCTGGTCGATATCGTCGCCGACGTCGCCGGCGAGACCGCGGGCGTCGAGAACGTCCTCGAGCGCGACGAACTGGGCGGTAGCGAGGACGCGACGTACCTCATGCAGGCCGTCCAGGAGAACGGCGGCGAGGCGTGTTACGTCGGCATCGGGACCGACCACCCCGGTGGCCACCACAGCGCGACGTTCGACGTCGACGAGGCGAGCATCGCCCACGGCGTCGACGTCGTCTCCGGCGCGATCGAGCGACTCGGCCGCGGGCGGCCCTGAACGGGTTCCGAGGTAAAAAAACCGATCGAACGGCGTCGATCGACGGCTGGCGGCTCAGCGCCGACGCCGTCGGATCAGTGGTCGCCGTCGCGGTCGACGACGACCTCGAGGTCGAACGGCGCTTCGACCGGGGCCGATTTGGGCGCGAGGTAGCCGACCGCGAAGGCCGAGGAGACGGTCCCGGCGTCGGGTTCGACGTCGAACGTCGCGACGACATCGCCGTCGTTGGTTTCGGTCGCGGGCCGGACCTCGAGGGTGTACATGTCCGCGGGGACCTCGACGGCGGCCGCGTCGCCGAAGGCGGCGCCCTCGAACAGCACCGTCTCGCCGTCGCCGGCGGTGACGTCGACCGCGGGGGCGTCCGGCGAGGCGTGGACGAGACGAATGCGGGCCTTCTCGCCCGGGTCGCTCAGGTCGTCCTCGAAGACGGCCACCTCGAATGGCTGGTTTTCCTCGGCGAGTTCGCCTACCGCGGCGACCGTGTAGTCGCCCTCGCCGACCTCGAGGTCGTCATCGAAGACGACCGTGTCGGGATCCCCGGCGGCCGTGATCTTGACCGCGTAGGTCCCGGGCTCGAGTTCGAGGTAGTCGCTGACGGCCCGGTAGGGGACGTCCTCGAGGACGGCGTCGCCGTCGACCCAGACGTCGACGTTCGGCGCGTCCGGGGAGAGGTGGGCGACGCGGACGTTCCCCATAGTCGCGTCCATCTCGTCGCTTTCGGACTCATTGTTCATGTTCTCGGTTCCGTTCTCCATGTCATCGCCGTTCGCCCCGTCGTCGGACATCTCCTCGTCCTCCGAACCGTCGCCGCCACCTACGCAGCCGGCGATCGCGACGATACCGGTGGAGCCGATCAGAGACAGTGCGCGTCGGCGCGTGTGATTCTGTGTCACGATACTATGTATCAGACAGCCCTGAATCACGAGTTTCCCTAACAGTGGAGGGTTTTGGTCAGTGCTCGGTTCCGTCACGAGAGTAGGAATGTCCTCAAACGACCCACTATGTCAATTTGGACATATATAGCCTCGAATTCTCTGGCCAGGAGTGGCCTCCGGACACTCCGAGGAGGCCACGACTTAGGGGAGGGCAGGTCCTCGCCCGATAGCGACCGTGAGCGAGGCCGCAGGCCGAGCGAACGGGCCGACGACCGATGTGGGGTGCGCGGCGCGTAGCGCCGCGTATGGCGAACGGCGAAGCCGTGAGCCGGGACGCGAAGCGCTCAGAACGGAGGGAGGAGTGCTTTTGATCGACCTTTTACCGAGGAACGTCGCGCTGTGCGGCAGCTACGCTGCCGTCAGCGTGATAAACCGCAGAGTAAAAGGTCGGTGTTAGTATTTCGGGTCGGCCCCGGTCGTCTCGTAGACCTTCTCCATCAGGTCGTCGCGGCGTTGCTGCCAGTGCTCGAGGGCGGCGGGGTGGTGGGGGTACTCCTCGTAGAGTTCGAGCAGGTCGTCGGCGCGGCGCTTGGTCCGGAAGAGATTGATGATCGTGCCCCAGTGGCCGTAACTCTCGTACAGGCTCTCTGCGGCGAGTTTCGGACCGATGCTCGTGCTGCCGGAGTACAGCGCTTCGGCGAGTTTCTCGCCGGGCATCGCGGCGAGCAGCCCCATCAGGTCATCGACGTCGACGGCCGTCGAGAGGATGTTGTAGACGTCCAGCGCGGCGTAGCGCGCGCCGAAGTGGTCCATCACGCGCTCGTTGTACTCCCAGAGGGTCTTCTCGCTGACGTCGCCGGTCTCGAGGCCCTCGACGGCGGCCTCGGCGGCGTACTTGCCGGCGTAGGCCGCGCCGGCGATGCCGCCGCCGGTGGTGGGGTTGACGTGGCCCGCGGCGTCGCCGACGGCCATGTAGCCCGGATGAACCGCGGAGTCGTAGGGCCGGCGGGTGGGAAGGGCCGCGCCGAGTTTGTCCTCGACCTCGGCGCCCCGGAACTCGGGGCGGTTCTCGAGGTCGCGTTTGAGGTCGTCGACGAGTTTCATCGGCTCCTCGGTCATCTGGAAGCCGAGTCCGGCGTTGATCTCGGTGTCGGTTCGCGGGAAGTACCAGAGGTAGCCCGCGGCGCGTTCGGTCGGCTTGAACACGAGCGCGTCGTCCCACTCGACGGGGTCGTCGACGCGGACGACCTCGCGGTAGGCCGAACAGAAGTGGCTGTAGTTGACGTTCGTATCGAACGTCGACGTCGAGAAGTCGACGTTGTCCTGCAGGACTGACAGCGACCCCGCGGCGTCGATGACGACGTCGGCCTCGTAGGTGCGGGATTCGCCCTTTCGCATTGCTTCCACGCCGGTGACGCGGCCGTCGTCAGCTTGCGTGACGTTCTTTACGACCGTATCGTAGTGGAAGTCGGCGCCCGCGTCTGCCGCGCCCTCGATGATCAGGCGGCCGTACTCCCAGCGGTCGATGACCGCCAGTTCGCCGGGGATCGGAATCTCGAGGACGGTGTCCTCCTGGGGGATCTCGAAGCGGCCGTGGTCGACGCCCGTGTTGGTGAAGGCGGGTTCGATCTGCGATTTCGGAATCGACTCGGGGAAGGCGTCGGCGCCCTTCAGGGCGTCCCCGCAGGCGATGTGGCCGGCTTCGTCCTCGGTCTTGCGCTCGAGGACGACGGCGTCGTACCCCTCGCGTGCGACGGTCGCTGCGGCGTAACACCCTGCGGTCCCCGCGCCGACGACGACCACGTCCGGCGAGTGGGTCTCGGACGCGGCGGCCGTCGACTGCTCCTGCGTACTCATACTAACAGTGTCTACACCACGGGGAGAAAACGTTTTATGTGTTATTTGTCGGCATCGCGAGGGCAAAAGCGGGAGCCGACGGCCCGGTCTCCGTCGTCGTTCGGTCGCGAGACGGCATCGACGGTCCGAACAGGTTCCGCTGTGCGAGTCTCCTTGCTCCTATCACGACACAGATGTGAATAAAGAGTTTTAGTGAGGTCGTCCGTATCGGTTGCTATGACTGAGTATACGGTCGAATTCGTCGGGACGGGTGAGACGATCACCTGTTCGGACACGGAGACGATCCTCAGCCGGTGTCTCGAGGAGGGCATCGCCCAGGAGTACTCGTGTCGCGTCGGGATGTGTCTGGCTTGCTCGGCGGAGATCGTCGACGGCGAGGTCACCCAGCCCGCGGCCCGCGGCCTCACCGAGGCGGAAGCCGAGAACTACGCGCTCACCTGCATGGCGCGCCCGCAGTCCGATCTCAAACTCGACCGCGGCAAGTACCCGCCGAGCATCGAGAGCGACCTCGAGGCCGACGGCCCGAACGCCGGCGCAACTGCGGACGACTGACCGTTCGCGACGGTAGTACCCGTTCCTTCTCGCGCGGTCGCCCGACGAGCGTTCCGCTCACTCGGCGACCGCGCAGTTGTTCGGCCCGAGCTCGAGTTCGAACGCCATCTCGGCGTCGACGTCCTCGCGGCCGAGATTCGCCGCGACGATGCGCTCGTGGTTGGACGGCCGCGGCGGGAGGTTGCTCGTAGCGTGCTCGACGAACGCGGCTTCGTCCATCGAGAACGCCGCGAGTCGGTCGCGCAGCGAGCCGAAACGAGCGGTGTAGGTCCCGTCGTCCCGGGGGTCTGCGGCGTCGCTGTAGTGGCCCGGCGCGATCGTCGTCTCGTCCGGGAGGTCCCCGAGTCGCTCGTGCAGCGTCTCGTACAGCCGTCGAGCCGCGTCGGATGCTCCGTCGTCGCCGCGTTCGAGGTCCGGTCGCCCGACGCCCTCGAGAAAGAGCGTGTCGCCGGTGAACAGCACGTCGCCGAGCCGGTAGGAGAGCGACTCGGTCGTGTGGCCCGGCGTCGCCACCGCGGTCAGCGTCGCCGAGCCGATCTCGAGTTCATCAGCAGTGGAAAGGGCCGTCGCGTCGAACGCGAGGCCGCGATCCGTTGCGCCCTCGGGAACGACCGGCTCCGCGTCAGTTCGCTCGGCGAGAGCGCGGACGCCGCTGACGTGGTCGGCGTGGACGTGCGTGTCGACGGCGGACCGGAACTCCGCACCCCGGTCCGCAGCGTCGTTGACATATCGATCGGCGAACGCGCGGAGCGGGTCGATCACCGCCGCCTCGCCGTCACTGTAGATCGCGTAGGCGAGACAGCCGCTCGAGGGCCGGTCGTACTGGACGACCGTCGCGGGCGCGTCGACCTCGAGTTCGCGGGCGAGGGAGAGGTCGGCCCAGGCGTCCATCCCACCGGCGAGGTTGCTGGCGTCGAGACCGGCGTCCCGGAGGAGCCCGACAGCGTGTGCGCTGGCCTCCCCGCGTCCACAGACCGCGACGATCGGTTCCTCGAGGTCGTCGACGAGGTCGGTCACGCCGCCCCTCGCCTGCGCCTGGATGAACTTCATGTGGGGGATCTGGACGGCCTCGACGCCCTCGCCCTCGAGGTGCCAGCGCTCGAACTCATCGCGGTCGCGGACGTCGAGGACAGTAACCCCGTCGCCGGACCGCAACCGGTCGGCCAACGCCTCGGGTTCGATCGAGACCTGTTCGCGTTCGTCTGCCGGCTCCGCAGGCTCGCTCCCGTCGGTCATGGGCGTCAGTACGCCGCCGCGACGGTTAAGTCGTGGCTCGAGGTGGGGTGCCCCACCAGCCCCGCTGAACCGCCACCAACGTTCAACACGATCCGTGGTGTCGAAGGGGTATGAACGCCGACGGATTCCGGGACGCGGTCGAGGAGTCGATGGACAGCGAACTCGAGCGACTCGGGTCGTCCAAACTGCTCGTCGCGCTCACCGACGCCGATCTGACGGTCGAAACGGTCCTCCGAACGGTCGCCGACGGCGAACGCGCCGCGATGGAGACCTTCGAGGGCTGGGCCGACGACGAGGATCACGAGGACGCACAGGAACTGTTCGCCGAGTTCCGCGATCAGGAGCGCGACCACTACGAGCGGGTCGCGGATCTGCTTGAGGGCGAGACCGACGCCGATGCCGACGCGACTGGCGGACCGATGCACGAGACCCTCCGATCGCTCGAGGACACGTCTTCCCGCCTCGGCGGACTCGTCGGTCGGTCGATGGTCGGCGAGCGGACCCACCTGCAGGTCGTGAGCTTCTTCGTCAACGAGGGCGACGAACGCCGAGCCGATCAGTTCCGGGAGCTGCGAAGCGAGACGGCAGCGCAGGGCGACCGGGCGCTTGAGCTACTCGAGGACGTCTGCGACGAGGACGGAGACTGGGACCGCGCTCGAGACGCGGCCGAGGAGGTAGTCGAGGTCGCGTACGACGCGTACGCGGGCTCGCTGGACGAGATGGGAATCGACCCGAAACCGATCTGCTGAGGCGAGTACGACGAGTGTTCCTCGAGTCCGACGGCGTGCTCCGCTCGGGCGGAGTTGTCACAGTTCTCACTCACAGCCTACGGCCCCGAAACTCGAGTACAGACGACTAGAAGTGGTGAAGATGGACTCCCCTCCCGATCCGCTCTGCGGTCGAACGGCTCGCGATCGCGGTCAGTCGACGAAGTCGATGTCGTCGCCGCCCGCCTGGCCGGTCATCTCCGGTTGGACGGTCTCCTCGTCGGGGCGGCCGTAGATCTGTGGCGACTCAACGCCGGTGACGACGATCATCGTCCGCATGCTGCCCTCGAGGCTCTCGTCGATCGAGGTCCCCCAGATGATGCGCGCGTCGGGATCGATCCGGTCGTAGATCTCCTCGACGACGCCCTCGGCCTCCTCAATGGCCATGTCGTTGCCGCCGGTGACGTTGACCAGCGCGGAGCTCGCGCCGGAGATGTCGACGTCCAGCAGCGGGGAGCGCAGCGCGGTCTTGACCGAGTCCTCGGCTTTGGCCTCGGAGTCGGATTCCCCGAGACCGATCATGGCGACGCCGCCGCGTTCCATGACGGTGCGAACGTCGGCGAAGTCGAGGTTGACGAGGCCGGGCTTGGTGATCAGTTCCGTGATACCCTTGACGCTACGCATCAGCACCTCGTCTGAGACCTTGAACGCCTGTCGGACGGGCAGTTTGCCGACCGAGTCGAGCAGGCGGTCGTTGGGGACGACGATGACGGTGTCCGAGACGTCGCGCAGGCGCTCGAGGCCCGCTTCGGCGTTCGTCCGTCGGACCTCTCCTTCCGCGGTAAAGGGCGTCGTGACGATCGAAATCGTCAGCGCACCGGCCTCGCGGGCGGCCTTGGCGACGACGGGCGCGGAACCGGTCCCGGTCCCGCCGCCCAGTCCCGCCGTGACGAAAACCATGTCGGAGCCGTCGATGGCGTCGTAGATGTCCTGCTGGCTCTCGAGGGCGGCCTCCTCGCCGACCTGCGGGAGCGAGCCGGCGCCGCGGCCGCCGGTCTTCTCCTCGCCCATGAGGATCTTGGTGTCGGCCTCGATCTCTACGAGGTGCTGGACGTCGGTGTTGGCAGCGACGAGTTTCGCGCCGTGGATGCCCTCCTCGTGCATGCGGTTGACCGTGTTCCCGCCGGCGCCGCCGCAGCCGACGACGGTGATATCGGTCTGGAGATCTTGGAGAACGTCCTCGAGTTCGTCGTCGGTCATCGTCCCTGTCCGGTGGCCGTCTGACGCGTCGCCCGCGGACCGGTCGTCCTGGGGTGGAGCGTCGTCGGGGATCTCGGACTGCTCCCCGGTTTCGGCCTCGTCGATCGCATCGTCGATGATGGAGTCCATTCTTGGCACTGTCTAGAAGATGGAGCATAATTACCTTTCCCCTACACGTCAGCCGCATGTCTGACACAATCCGGGAAGGGTATCTATCACCTACCCGATTCCACGAATCCCGTCCCCGGGTGCAGTAACCGGCGCTTACTGCGTTCGTTCTGTCCGGTTACTTCGGGAACCGATCGGTTTGTTGACGCCGAACTCTCTGCGGACTGACCGTTTCACCGTCGACGGTGACGGGCTCGCCGTCGGCGAGCGCGCCGAACTTCGGCCCCTCGGGAACGCCGATCTCGCGCGCGAGTTCGGGATCGAACGCCGTCCGCTCGGCGACGACCGCGTCGTCCGCAACGATCACGTCGTCGTACTTCTCCTCGAGGACGACCGCGAGCGCCGCGACGATGGTCTCGCGGACGGCCGCCTCGTCCGCGGCCGGAACCGCGGCGCGCGACCCGACGCGACTACCGCCGTTCTCGGTGGCGAAGGCGACGGCGTTCGATTCGACGATCTCTCGCACGCGGTCGGGATCGATCCCCTGTGCGGCGGCGACCAGTTCGGCCGGCAGGTCGACGACGTCGAACGCGTCCGTGCGTCGGTCGCCGAATCGAATTCCGTCGTCGATGCGCCCGAGATTCGCCTCGACGGCGTCGACTAACTCGAGCGGTCGATCGTCCACCTCGCGGAGCCAGGTCTCGCTGACGAGCCGGTATCCCAGGTCCTCGAGCGTCTCCTCGAGAACCGGCCACTCGCCGTCGACGAGGGCTACCGCTGTCTCGCTGGCCGCAAACGCGGCGTCGAGTACGTCGCGGTGGGTCGTCGGGTGGTCCATCGCCTCGAGCGCCCAATCGGCCGCGACGTGGCCGACCGCCCACTTGGTTTCGCGGACGACACGCTCGAACCGCGGCGCATAGTGGTTGCCGCCGAAGCCGACGACTTGCCGACCGCGGTGAGGGTCGATGCCGCGGAGGTCGAGAATCGCGCGGGCGACCGCCTCGGCGCCCGCGGGGTCGTCCCACTGCTCGTCGCCGCTGCCCAGTTCCGCGAACAGGGAGGGACAGCCGACGTCGGTGGGACCGTGGTGGGTACACTCCATGCCGACGTCGTACCCCTCGGGGGCGTGCTCGTTGAAGGCCTCGAGCAGGCGCGCCAGCGCGTTCGGACACGCGTCGGCGACGGCGTTGGGCTCGCCGCCGAACTCTGCGGGGCCGAAGTTCCCCGTGAAGTGGCCCGTCAGCAGCGGTCCCGTGTCGCCGGAGTGGCGCGAGGCGAAGACCAGTAGGTCGGGGTCGCAGTCGAAGGCGTCGACCGGGGACTCGAGTTCGAGGTGGAAGTCCTCGAACGACCGGAGTTCGGCGCCCTCGAGTCGGTAGTAGGTCCCGCCGCCGTCGGCGTCGGGCCGGGAGCCGTCCTCGAGGGCCTCCCAGTCGGCGAGGTCGCGGAGCTGGTCGCAGACGTGGACCGACGCGCGGTCGGCCCGGCTCTCGACGATAGCGATCACGCGAGAGCGTCGGTACCGAGCGGACGAATAGTCTGCGTTTTCGAGTCGGATCCGCGGGATCCGGCCGTCGATTCGGGGAGCGTTTTCCCAACTCGAGGTGTGAGTCGCTTCTGTCCGTCCGGTTCGTCTGGGCGTGCGACCGTTTCGGCAAATAACGGAGCCAACGGTCGCTCACTCGGTCGACCGGCTGCCACCCGGGACTGTCGTCGCGCCTCGTTTCGATACCGGACTCTTATAACGATATTCGAAGACCAGTATAAGTACGTGGCACAGGTCACCGTCGGTTTTTCCGCGCTCCGAATGGTAACTGGTAACGGGAACCACCGGGCCGAACACGGCCGGACCGAACGTGTTCTGAACACACCAGCCAACCAATGACAGACTCTCCTCCGGAATGCGACGGCGAGACGAACGGAACGACGACCGGATCGGACGGCGACGACCGCCCCGAGTTCACTCTCGACGTTCGCCGGCTGGCGACGCGCCTCCCCAACTACGCCGTCTCGATACTCGATGGGGACGGTCGCGTCGCCACGTGGAACGAGAGCGTCCGAGCGCTCACGGGATACGAGGAAGCCGAGGTCGTGGGTCGCCACTACCGGATCTTCTTCCCGTCCGAAGAGCGCACGACCGGTCGGCCGGCGCAGATACTCGAGCGTGCACGCACCGAGGGGCGCGTCGAAGACGAGGGCTGGCGCCGCCGGAGCGACGGCAGCCGGTTCCGGGCTCGCGAGGTGATCGTCCCGGTTCGGGAGAACGAGATCGCCGACTCGGGGGCGTTCGACCCCGACGCGACCTCGCGTGGCGCGGACGAGTCGGCCGGCGACGTCGTGGCCTACGCGAGCTTCCTCCAGGACCGGACCGACGAGTACGAACGCGAACGGACCCTCCGCGAGGAGAAGGCGTTCGCGGAGAGCATCTTCGAGGCCCAACCGGACGTCGTCTACGCCTTCGACGCAGAGGGGAACTTCCTCGAGTGGAACGACCGCGTTCTGGAGGTGACAGGATACACGGCGTCGGAACTGGCCGAGATGGGGCCCACCGAGTTCGTCGTACCGGAACACCGCGAGCGCATCGCCGACGGGATCCAGCGGATCCTCGAGGAAGCGGCGTACGTCTCCGTCGAAGCGGACCTGCTCACGAAAGACGGTCGTCGGATCCCCTACGAGTTCAACACGTCCCGGATCACCGACGACACCGGCACCGTCCTGGGCTTTACCGGCGTCGGTCGCGACGTCAGCGAACGCGAGGCCCGCGAGCGGGAACTCCGCGAGGAGAAGGCGCTCACCGAGAGCATCTTCGAGGCTCAGCCGGACATGCTCTACGCCTACGACACCGAGCAGAACCTGATCCACTGGAACGATCGGTTCGAACAGGCGACGGGCTACGACCCCGACGAACTCGAGGGCATGCACCCGCTCGAGTTCATCGCCCCGTCTGACCGCGACCACATTGCCAACGCCATCGAACGAATCCTCGAGGACGGCGACCGCGTCACGGCCGAGGGAGGGATACTGACGAACGACGGCGAGATCGTTCCCTACGAGTTCAACAGCGCACGGATCACCGACGACACCGGCTCCGTCCTGGGCTTTACCGGCGTCGGCCGCGACATCACCGGCCGCAAGGCCCGTGAGCGGGAACTCGAGCGGTTAGAGCGGCTCAACGCGACGATCAGGACGATCGACGAGGCGATGGTCACCGCCGAGACCCGCGACGAGATCGAATCCGCGATCGTCGAGACGTTCGCCGACGCGGCGGCCTACCGCTTCGCCGCCATCGGTCGCGTCGATCGGGCCGTGACGAGCGACCGGCAGCTCTGGGAGCCCCAGGTGTGGGACGGGATCGACGCGAGCGCGGTCGAGACCGTCCTTCCGTCGTTCGTCGAGCCCGGTGACGAGTCGCTTGAATCGGCGCTCAAGACGGAGTCTGTACGGTGTTATCACGGCCTCCGCGAGAGCGACGTCGACGACTGGCGCCGCGACGCTCGCGAGCGCGACTACGGCGCGGTCGCGGTCGTCCCGATCACCGCGAGCGGTCGCACCTACGGGCTGCTCGTCGTCGGCGCCGCCGAGTCCGCAGCGTTTACCGACCGCGAACGGGAGGTCCTCCAGGAGTTCGGCGGCACGATCGGCCACGCGATCAACGCGATGGCAGTCCGGCGACTCCTCTATCAGGATACCGTCGTCGAACTCGAGTTCGAGTCCACCGACCGGCGGGACATCTACGTCGACTGCTCGGCCCGCCTCGACTGCCGGTTCTCGATCGATCACGTGTTGCCGCTGACTGACGAGCAGTTCGTCCACTACGTGACCGTCGCCGGCGCCGATCCCGACAGGGTCCGGTCGGTCGTGGCCGACTACGACGTGGTCGAGGAGCTCCGGGCGGTCGACACCGACGGGGACGAAAGCCACTGGGAGGTTGTCGTCGCCGGGGCGACGATCACTGGCTTGCTCGCGGATTACGGGGCACGGGTGCGCTCAAGAGTCGCCGACCGCGGTGTCTCGACGACCGTCGTCCAGACCAGTCCCGACATCGAGATCCGCGACCTCGTCGACGCCGTCACCGTGGCCTATCCCGAGGCGGAGTTCGTGTCGAAACGGACCGTCGAGCGGCCCGTCGAGACCGGCGGCGACTTCCGCCGCCGGGTCGCCGAGGAGTTGACCGAGAAACAGCGGACGGCCCTCGAGGTGGCCTTCTACGGCGGCTACTTCGAATGGCCGACGCGAAGCAGCGACGCCGGCGAGATCGCCGATCGGCTTGGGATCGCCCGCCAGACGTTCCACCAGCACCTCCGGGTCGCTCAGGCGAAGTTACTCACGGCATACTTCGAGGGCGGGAACGGCCCTCTACGGGGAGAATGAGCAAATTCCGTCGCGGTATCTCTCAGTCATACCAGAGCACGCTGGTACAGTCCTTTCCAGCATCGACTGTCTTTATCGTTCAATGAATTCCCGCACTGCTCTCGAAGGAACAACCGTCGCATTCGATGGCCTCTCCGCCCCCCGACGGCGGTATCTCCTTTCGGTCCTCTACGACCGGCAGGAGCCCACGTCGCTGGAAACACTCGCGACGGAAGTGGCCGTCCGCGAACACGCTTCGCCGATCGTCACCGACGAGCAAGTCCGGACCGCGCACATCGAACTCGTTCACAACCACGTCCCCCGACTGCTCGAGGCCGAGTTGCTGGTCGAGGAACCAGCCACCGACGGAACGCAGCGGATCGCCCTCGCCGGGCGGTCGCTGTTCGACACCGACTGGGTGACGTTCCTGCTCGAGAACCCGACCGGGGGACAGGACTGGGACGAACAGCGGGTGAACCGAACGCTTGAGACGTTGGGTCCCGCCCGCCGCCGCGAGATCTGTCGCATCCTCGCGAGACACCCCGACGGGTTCGCCGTCGCGGACCTCGCAGCGATCCTCGTGGCGCACAGCGAGGAAACGCGACTCGTCGACGTCGACGAATCCGCGCGGGCGCCGGTCGAGACGCAACTCGTCCACGACGATCTGCCCGCGCTCGAGAACGCCGGTCTCGTCGCGTACGATCGGGCGGACGGAGCCGCCTCGATCGAGACCGACGCGGCTCTGTGGCGAGCCGAGTGGCTAGCCGAAGGGCCGCTCGCGGACGTGTGCTCCCTTCTGCGCGGGGACCGGTTGGAGAAAGACGGCGTCGACGAGGAGAGCGAATCTGTCGACGGGTCGCTGAGCGCGGGCGCCTGCCGGACGCTCGAAGGGACCGAAACCGTCGTCGCCAAGAGCTGCGAGATCGCGGACAACGCCGAGGAGGAACTAGTCGTGACGGTGCCCGACACGGGGCTGCTCGGGCGGCGCTGTCTCGAGCGCTGGCGGGCCGCCGCCGACCGCGGGGTCGACGTCTACGTCGGCTCGCGGTCGCCCCGCGTTCGGGATACCGTCAGGTCGGCCGTTCCCGAGGCGACCATCTGCGAGCCTCAGTGCGACTGGCTGAACTTCCCCGCCGGACGGATCAACCACGGACACGTCGTCTTCGCCGATCGCGAGCGCGTGCTGCTCGTCACACGCGCCGACGAGCCGTCGGCGCCGGCGGGGACGGCCGCCATCACCGGCGACGGTTCGGAGAACGCGCTGGTACGGCTCGTCCGCGAACACGTCGGGCCGCGGCTGGACCGCCTGCAGTCTCGGTGTGCCGACGAGCTCCCGGACGCGGAATCGACACCGCTACCGCTTTAGCTGTCGCTGCCACGCTGGTGACGAGGGCTCGAGACGACGGTCCAACGACTACGCCGCCTGTGAGTGGTTCGATTGAGTATCGCAAAACCACACTGTCAACTTAATTTGTGGTGAGTACAGTGGGTGACAATCGCTTCGAAACGTCCAACACACTCGCGGTTATCGTCGGTATCGGAATCGCGGTAGCGTCGTAGCGGTTCCTTTCGGAGTTCGGTGCGCTCGTCTTGGATGTCGTCGTTGCCGTCGTCATCGTCGCGGTACTTCCGGCCACGTTTTTCCGCGGCTAACGGATGAATCGGAGACTGGCGTCGAGGCCACTCGCGAACCGGTCGATCGACCGCGCATCGATCAGGGAAGGAGCAAGTAGATGAACGCGCCGTATCCGACGACGAGCGCGGCGCCGTCGCGTCGCGTGAGCCGCCGTCCGTACCCCATCATCGCGACCAGCAAGACCGTGAAGACGATCAGGAATGGGAGTTCGAGCCGGAGCGTGCTCGAGGCGATATCGATCGGCGTGATCAGGGCGACGATCCCCAGCACCGCGAGGATGTTGTAGATGTTCGAGCCGACGACGTTGCCGATGGAGAACGCGGTCTCGCCGCGGACGGCGCTGACGACCGACGCCGCCAGCTCCGGCAGCGAGGTGCCGAGCGCGAGCACCGTCAGGCCGATAAAGAGGTCCGAAAAGCCGAGCGCCGAGAGCAGCCCGGTGCCACCGGAGACCAGCCACCGCGATCCGGCGACGAGCGCGATCAGTCCGCCGCCGACGAGCGCGACGTCCCGGGGCGAGATCCCGTCTCCGGCGTCCGGATCGTCCATCATCGGCGCCGGGTTGGCGTTGACGTAGTAGAGCAGGTAGCCGGTGAAGCCGGCCAGAACCAGCAGGAAGACCGCGCCCTCGAGGCGGCCGATCGTCCCGTTGGCGCCGAGGGCGACCAGCAGTATCGCCGCGAACACCATGAACGGGACGTGCCGGCGCATGACGATCGAACTGACCTGCAGGGGTTTGATGAGCGCGGAGATACCGAGCACCAGTCCGATGTTGGCGATGTTCGAGCCGATGACCGCGCCGAGGCCGATGTCGGTCGAGACGTTCAACGCGCCGATCGTCGAGACGAACAGTTCCGGCGCGGTCGTCGCGAAGGCGACCACCGTCACGCCGACGGTCGCTGCTCGGAGGCCGATCCCGAGCGCGAGTCGACCGGCGCCTGCGACGAGGAGTTCCGCGCCGCCGTAGAGCGCAACGATACCGGCCGCAAGGAGCGCGAGATAGAGCGGGATCCCGGAAAGCATAGCGGCGGCTACTCGCGAGCCGTTCAAAAACGATCCGGAAGCGAGCGGCGTGTGGGGGCCGGTGACCGATCGCCGCGCGAACGGCGACAGTCGATCCGAACGGCGGACTCGAGGCGTCGAAGTCGCACCGATTATAGTCCCCTCCGCGCGACTGTGGAGTATGGCTATGGACGTCTTCGGGTTGCTCGGTAACCCGGTCGGACACTCGCTATCGCCGCCGATGCACGACGCCGCGTACGAGGAACTCGGCCTCGAGGCTCGCTACGTTACCTTCGAGCCCGAGCCCTCGGAGATCGAGGACGCGATCGACGGCGCCGAAGCGCTGGGTATCACGGGACTGAACGTGACGATCCCCTTCAAGCAGGACGTCCTCGACTGCGTCGAGGCGGACGACCTGGCGACACGGATCGGCGCCGTCAACACGATCGACTTCACCGGCGAGGGTGCGCCGACGGGCCACAACACCGACGCGGTCGGCGCCCTGCGCGCCCTACAAGATCACGGCGTGACGGTCGACGGCGCACGCGCGGTCGTCGTCGGCGCCGGCGGCGCCGGCCGAGCCGTCGCCTTCGGCCTCGCAGACGCGGGCGCGACGGTCGAAATCGCCAACCGGACCGCGTCGACGGCCCGCGACCTCGCCGACGAGGTGCCGGGCGCGACGGGCCACGGCCTCGAGGCCGATACGCTCGCCGACCTGCTTGCCGACGCCGACGTGCTCGTCAACGCTACCAGCGTCGGAATGGAGGAAGACGAGACGCCGGTGCCGGCCGCCGCGCTCCACAGCGACCTGGCCGTGCTGGACGCGGTGTACCGGCCGCTCGAGACGCGACTCCTGCGGGACGCGGCCGCGGCCGGGGCGACGACCGTCGACGGCGCGTGGATGTTGCTCTATCAGGGCGTCGAAGCGTTCGAGCTCTGGACCGGGCGGGAGGCGCCGGTCGACGCGATGAACGCGGCGCTTCGTGATCGGCTCTGAGCCGGGTCTACGGCCGGAATCGGCGGCCGAGATCCGAGTATCAGGCGAATTTAAGTGAGGGAGCCGACTATATCGCCATAATGGCAATCCTCCAAAAGCTGAAGTCGCTGCTCGGGTTCGGTGATTCGGACCCGGAGCGAGGACGCGGTCGAGAGGTCGGGGTAACGGTCGAACGGGAAGGGTCGCGGGAGGACGAGGCCGACGCCGAACCGACCGAGACCGAACCGGAAACGGAGACGGCGCCGGCAACGGAAACGCCGGCGCCCTCGAGTTCGACGAGCGTCACGGACGAAACGGTCGCCGGAACTGAGGAGCCGGCCGTCGAGTCCGACGAACCGTCCGTCGACACCGAGGAGTCGGCCGTCGACGCCGACGAATCGACAGCCGACGAATCGGCCGCGTCGTCGGTCGACGACTCCGAAGTGGAAGAGGCGACCGCCTCCGACGCGGAAGACAAAACGGCGGACGTCGAGGACCTGCCCGACAGCACCGCGGATGCCGCCATCAAGGAGGCGGAACCGGACGCCTCGACCGACGCGGCGGACGAGGAATCGACCGACGCGGATGCGACGACCGAACCGGAAACGGAGTCGGAACCGGCGGCCGCCGCGGAATCCGACGAGGAACCCGCCGAACCAAAGACGGCCGACGAATCCCCAGAAACGGACTCGGAGACGGCGGCCGAACCGACGGAGGCGACAGACGACGAAGCCACCAAGGAGCCGGTCGACTCGATCAAAGGGATCGGCCCCGCCTACGCGGACCGCCTCGCCGCCGCCGGCGTTGAAACGGTCGGCGAACTCGCCGCCGCCGACGCCGCCGACCTGTCCGAACAGACCGATATCTCCGAAAAGCGCATTCAGGGCTGGATCGACAGAGCGGACGTTCGCTAGTCGACGAGCCCTCTCCCCACGCTCGGCCGTTCGAAACCCCCGCTCTCCCGACGGCCGCTCTCGGCACTCTCGTTTTCCGCCACTCTCGAAACCGCAAGAGGATTAGGCTCTCGCCCCCTTCCGAGAGGCATGAGCGATCCGCGCGTCGTCACTTCGCTCGCGTCGTTTCGAGCCGCCGCCCGCGAGCGACTCGAGGGTG
Organism: Haloterrigena salifodinae; assembly: GCF_003977755.1. Lineage (NCBI taxonomy): Archaea > Methanobacteriati > Methanobacteriota > Halobacteria > Halobacteriales > Natrialbaceae > Haloterrigena > Haloterrigena salifodinae. The sequence continues at coordinate 904,456 of NZ_RQWN01000002.1, read as the reverse complement.
GCGACGCCACGCCGACCGATGACGCGCCACCCGACGACGCGACGCCACGGGCGTCCGGCGTTCGAATTCCGATCGAAGCTCGCGTCGCCGTCGACGATCCGTTTCTCGCCTATCGACGAGCGCGCGATTCCGATTCTGGCGGTGCCTTCCTCGAGACGACCGGCGGCCAGCCTGGCTGGGGCTACTTCGGCGTCGACCCCGTCGACCGGCTGACGGTCGGGCCGGACGCGGTCGCACGAACGGACGACGGCGATTCTCCGACGCTGGCCGCCCTCGAGGGACTCCTCGAGAGTGATCGGCTAGTTCGCGGCGACTGTTCGGTTCCCTACCCCTGCGGGGCGATCGGCTGGCTCTCCTACGACGTCGCCCGCGAACTCGAGTCCCTTCCCGAATCAGCAATCGACGATCGGGGGCTGCCCCGCCTCGAGGTCGCCGTCTACGACCGGCTGGCGGCCTGGGAAGCGCCGACCGACGACGGTGCGGTGACGCTGCGGGTGACGGCTTGCCCGCGAGTCGCGGTCGACGACGGCGACTCCGACGAGGGGCTCGAGGCGGTCTACGAACGCGGCCGCGACCGAGCGCTCGAGCTCGCGCGGGCCGCCCTCGAAGGCGATCCGGCGGTCGGCGAGCCGTCGGTGGCGACGTCCGAAGCGACGTTCGAGAGCGACTGCGGCCGCGAGGCGTTCGCTGAGCGCGTCCGCCGGGTCAAGGAGTACGTCCGAGACGGCGATACCTTTCAGACGAACGTCTCCCAGCGGCTGGTCGCCCCCGCGGCGGTCCACCCCGTCGCGGCCTACGGCGCCCTCCGACGGGTCAACCCCGCGCCGTACTCGGGGCTCCTCGAGTTGCGCGCGGCCGATCTGGTGAGTGCGAGTCCTGAGCTATTACTGGAACGAAATGGCGACTTCGTCCGGACGGAACCCATCGCGGGCACGCGACCGCGCGGCGAGACGGCCGAAGACGACCGAGAACTCGAGGAGGACCTCCTGAGCGACGAGAAGGAGCGCGCCGAACACGCGATGCTGGTCGATTTAGAGCGCAACGACCTCGGGAAGGTCTGCGAGTACGGCTCCGTGGCGGTCGACGAGTACCGCCGGATCGATCGCTACTCGGAGGTGATGCACCTCGTCTCGAACGTGACCGGGCAGTTGCGCGACGACGAATCGCTGGCCGACGCTATCGCGGCGGTCTTCCCGGGCGGTACGATCACCGGCGCGCCGAAGCCGCGGACGATGGAGATCATCGACGAACTCGAGGCGACCCGACGGGGGCCCTACACGGGTAGCGTCGGTATCTTCGGCTTCGACGGGCAAGCGACGCTGAACATTATCATTCGGACGCTCGTCCGCCACGCCGCGGAGTACCACCTCCGCGTCGGCGCCGGGATCGTCCACGACTCCGACCCCTACCGCGAGTACGACGAGACCCTCGACAAGGCCCGCGCGCTGATCGCGGCCGTCGACGAGGCGCTGGGCGAGCGGGCCAGAATGGCGCTCGAGGCCGAGAGCGAAGGTGAGCAGGATGAGTGACGGACGCGGCACCCGGGAACGAGCGCCAGCGAGTGACCGCAGCAAACGGTTGCTGGTGGTCGACAACTACGATTCGTTCGCGTATAACCTCGTCCAGTACGTCGGCGAGGTCGCCGACGAGGTCGTGGTCCGGCGCAACGACGAGATCGATCTCGCCGATCTCGAGTCGATCGATCCCACAGGAATCGTCGTCTCGCCGGGACCGGGAACGCCGGAGGAGGCCGGCATCTCGATCCCGCTGTTCGCCGAGACGGAGTATCCGATTCTGGGCGTCTGTCTCGGCCACCAAGCCCTCTGTGCGGCCAACGGCGCGCCGGTGGTGCACGCGCCCCACGTCGTCCACGGCAAGCCCTCGGCGGTCGAACACGATGGAGACGGAATCTTCGCGGAATTACCGGAGACGTTCCAAGTCGGGCGGTATCACTCGCTGGCGGTCGACCGCGCGGACCTACCCGATTCGCTGCTCGAGACGGCGCGGACGACCGACGAGCGCGGCGTGCTGATGGCGGTCCGTCACCGCGAGAAGCCCCACGTCGGCGTCCAGTTCCACCCCGAGAGCATCCTGACGCGGGGCCACAACGACGCGGCCGGCGACGACGGCATCTCGCTGCGGGTCGGAAAGCGCATGGTCGCGAACTTCTGTCGGTTCGCCGCGGAAGCGACGGCAGAGCGGAAGAGCGGGGAGACGCAGGATGACTGACGCCGACCACTACTACCACGTCGACGGCGAGATCGTCCCCGCGAGCGAGGCGACCGTCAGCGTCGACGACCGAGGCTTCCGGTACGGCGACGCCGCCTTCGAGACCATGCGGGCCTACGGCGGGACGGTCTTCGCGTGGGAGCGCCACTTCGAGCGCCTCGAGTCCACCTGCGATGCCCTGTCGCTCGCACACGGCCTGACCGAGGCTGACCTCCGCGAGCGGATCGACGCGACCCTCGCCGCGAACGACCTCGCGGACGCCTACGTGCGGCTCTCGATCACGCGTGGCATCCAGCCGGGAAAACTCACCCCGCAGCCCGAGGTCGATCCGATGGTGGTCGTTTACGCCAAACCGCTCCCTCGCGGGGGGCTCGAGGGTGAGTCGGTCTGGGTGGAGCCTGCGACCGTCCGCTCCATCGAGACGCGCCGAGTGCCTGACGAGGCGATCCCGGCTGGGGCGAAGACGCACAACTACCTGAACGGAATCCTTGCGCGCGCGGAACTACGCGAGAGCGGGGCCGGTAACGAGAACGAGGATGGTGTGGCAGCGGATGAAGCGCTCATGTGCGACCTCGAGGGGGCGGTCGCGGAGGGTGCGACGAGCAACCTGTTTTTCGTCCGCGACGGCGCCCTCCACACGCCGACGACCGACGGGGACGTGCTACCGGGGATCACCCGCGAGATCGTCCTCGAACTGGCCGCCGAGAACGGAATTCCGACTCAGGAGGGACGATATGACCTCGCGGACGTGCTCGAGGCCGATGAGGCGTTTCTGACGAACCGGACCTGGGAGCTACGTCCGATCGCGGCGCTCGACGGGCGGACGATCGGCGGCGGCCCCGTAACGGAGCGACTCTCGTGGCTGTACGACGAGCGCGTCGAGCGAGTCTGTTACTCGTCGAGCTAGCTCCGCGCGGGGATCGCGGCTGCCTTACGCGTCGGCGGTCCGCAACGGAAGCGGCGGAATCGCGATCGTCAACCCGATTCCGGACCCGATTATCTGGCCAACGTACTCGAGGGGTTCGAACCGACCGAAGACGAGGACCTCGAGACCGCCGAGGAAAAGGAAGGCGACAATCGCCCAGCACGCGAACGAGAGCGCGACGTTCCGGACGATCCACTCGCTCATTTTTCGGGTATCACTTCGGATAGCAATCTGATAAGTGTGTCGCGAACCACACTGCCGTCGCGCCGTCTCGAGTGAGCGGACGTTCCCTCGAGTACCGATTGCAACAAGTTCAAGCCTCGGACGCTCCGAATTTAGAAGCGTGCTCCCCGGAGGACGACGGCGGTTGTTTGCCGTCTGGCGGCGCGTGTTCGACCTCTCGTGGCCGGTGATGATCGAACAGTTCCTCCGGACGATGATGCGGACGACCGACGTCGTCGTCACCGGGCTGTTCTCGCCTGCAGCGGTCGCGGCCGTTGGGTTGGCGGACCTCTATGCGCGACTGCCGCTTCGAATCGGGCTCGGCCTCGGCAGCGGCGTCATCGCCCTCTCGAGTCAGGACACGGGCAGCGGCGCGACGGGCAATCGCGACGAGGCGATCACGCAGGCGATACTGCTCGGCGCGGTCGCCGGGCTCCCGTTCGTGCTGTTCGGTGTTCTCGTCGGCGAGCGGGCGATCGGCGTACTGGGCGCCGAGCCCGAAGTGGCCCGCATGGGCGGGCTCTACCTCGCGATCATCTTCGCGACCAGCCCCGCCCGCCACGTGGCGCTGGTCGCCGCGCGCTCGATTCAGGGGGCTGGCGACACGCGGACGCCGATGTACCTCAACGTCGTCTCGAACGGCCTCAACATCGTCGGCACGCTCGTCCTCGGGTTGGGACTAGGGCCCGCCCCACGGCTCCACATCCTCGGCGTCGGTATCGCGACCGCCTTCGGCAACGTCTTCTCCGCGCTCGCGCTCGTCGCCGCGATCCGCGGGCCGTGGACGCCGGCGAACTTCGTCCGCCCCCGCCAGTGGACGGTCACGAAGCAACTGCTCGCGATCAGCGCCCCGCGCATCGCGGAGGGGCTGGTGACGACCGTCCTCGAGTTCCCGTTCAACTCGATCCTGCTGGTCTTCGGGACGGACGTCAACGCGGCCTACCAGATCGGCCGGCGGGTCTACCAGCAACTGACCAGCCCGCTCTCGCGGGGGTATCGGACCGGCACGAGCATCGTCGTCGGGCAGACGCTCGGCGACGGAGATCCGGCGGGCGCGCGGTACAACGGGTGGGCCGCGGCCGCGCTCGGACTCCTAACCGTCGGCTCGCTCGGTGGCGCGATTTTCGTCGGCGCCGAGGGGATCGTCGGCGTCTTTACCGACGATCCGTCGACGATCGGCTACGCGGCCGGCTTCGCTCGCGCGTACGCCCTCGCGGCGCCGGCCACCATCCTCTACGTCGTGCTCTCGGGGGCGCTCACCAGCGGCAGCGACACGCGGACGCCCTTTATCGCCCGCGTCTCGGGGATGGCTGTCGGCATGCTCGGCGTCTCAGCCGTCGGCGGGATCTATCTCGACTACGGAATGCCGGCGGTGTACGCCTCCATCGTCGTCTTCTACGTCTGGGCGATGGGCTACGTCGCCATCGGCTACTATCGGGGCAGCTGGGTCGAACGAACGCAGACAATGATGAACGAGCGCGGCAGCGCGCCGAGCGAGGACTGACCCAGTCGTCGCACTCGAGACAGATCGTCAGTCGGACTCGAGGGCGGACCGTTCGGGTTCGGCCGACTCGGCCGGCGCCTCGAGGAGTTCGCGCTCGGTTCCGGAAAGTTCGAGAACGAAATCGGAATCGAACGCCGAGGAGGGCGTCTGAAAGCCGACCGGCAGGCGACCGCGACTGCTCCGGCTCCGCTTATTCCCGTCGATAACGCGTTTGGCGGCGCTCACCGCGGCCTCGGCCGTCAGCGCGTAGGGGTTCGGGGCCCGGAGCCGGGCGCGGGCGCGACGCCCGGTCGTCTCGTCGACGGCCTCGCCCCAGACGGTCGCGGCGCCGGTCGAGCGGGCCGCGTCGTCGGGACCGTCGATTCGAGCGTCGACGAGGCGCTCGAGCGCGGCTTCGACCGGTCGGCGCTCGAGCAGCCAGCCCAGCGAATCGACAGCCGAGAGCGCGCGGGTCGCCCACGACGGCGCGGCCGCGTAGACTTCGATCGAGTCGATGCCCGTGCTGTGGGCGGCGGTGACGACGTCTCCCCACGGAATCGTGACGGCGTGTTCGGGGCCGTCGCCGAAGTCGATCTCGCGGCTCCGGTAGGCCATCGGGACCTTGATGAGTCGGCCGTTGCGCCGAACGACGCCGTCGTCGCCGAGGTGTTCGACGAACGTCCGGGCGGTGCCACGAGAGAGCCCGCCGCCGCCCTTGATTCCCAGCGAGAGGGCGGTCGCCTCCGGCAGCTGCGAGTGGAGAAACGACGCCAAGCAGTCGGTGGGAACGACGTCGAAGCCGACCCCGGGTAGGAGCGTGATTCCCGCTGCCCGGGCCGCCTCGTTTCGGCGACGGAGCCGTTCGAACGCCTGGAACTCGCCACTGATGTCGAGGTAGTGGGTGTCGGTCTCGAGACAGGCATCCACGAGGGGATCAACCGTGTTCACGAACGGCCCGGCGCAGTTCAACACGGCGTCGAACGACCGAAGGTGGGCAGCGACGTCCGCGGCGTCGCTCAGATCGAAGGTTCGCCCTTCGACGCCGAGTTCGTCCGCCTGCCGGGAGACTGCGCGACCGTTGCGACCGGCGACGACGGGGGACCCTCCTCGAGAGACGGCTTCGCGGGCGATCAGTCGGCCGGTGTAGCCGTAGGAGCCGTAGATGAGAAGGGAGTCCATAGCCGTCGTTTGGCACTCGGGATGTTAAATCTGCGTCAGACGTTCGCGCGATCGAAACGTTCACGACGGCGGACTGGTAACCGAGCGGGCGATGAACGCGTCCCAACGGATCACCGCGCTCGAGGACGTGCCGACGGATTCGACGGTGCTCTTCCGGGTGACCGACGACTCCGACGGCGAGCGGGAGGCGATTCTCGTGGCCACCGAAAACGGCGACGACGGAACCGACGGCGAGCCCGAGGCAGACCGACTCGCCTGCTGGCTAAACTACTGCCAGCATCTCACCCACATCAAGATCGACAAGGGGTCGGGCGCCCCGATGCGAAGCGGGGAACTCGTCTGTGCCAACCACGGCGCCTACTTCGACGCCGACTCCGGGGAGTGTACGTACGGCCCCTGCGAGGGCGCTTACCTCACCGATCTCGAGGTGACGGTCGACGACGGCGACGTCTACCTGACCGACGACGACTACGAGTACGTCGGCGCGGGACCGGTCGACGACGGCGGCGATCTCTCCTCGAGTTCCAACGTCAAAATATAGTCCCGTTCGGTACTCTCCGGGGTTTCCCGAGTACGTGGCCGGCTACTCGAGGCCAATCGGGACGACGAGGTCGCGCTCCTGGTCGTACTCGAGCAGGCCGGCGTCGACCAGTCGCGGCAGGTGGTCGTGATACAGCGAGAGATAGATCTCGTGGACGCGCTCGGCGGAGATGTTCGGAACCTGGCAGCCGGTTTCCCGGACGGCGACCTCCTCGGCGGCGTCGGGCAGCGTCAGCGACTCGCCGTAGGTGCGCATCACCGACAACAGTAGTCGGCGGCGCTGAGCGGCCAGTAGTCCGAACGCGTCGTCGACCGTCTCGGCTGACGCGTCACAGCCCTCGAGTTCGTCGAGGACTGCCAGCACGAAGTCGACACAGTCGGACTCGGAGTTGGGTGTGGCAGTCATTCGTAGCCTCCATGTCCTCTTGAAACGGACGGACGCCTGCATCGGAGGGACGAGAACGGTCGCAGGCGCCGATGGGACAGCGGATCAACCATCCGTTCGCTCGAGGGTCTGTACCGATTTCTCGGGAGCACAGTAAATATTAGTATCGAATCCGTCCCAGATTCCCTCGCCTGGGGTGACTCTCGCCGTCTCGGGACTGTTTCGATTACTCGATCGTCAGGGTCGGTTCGGTGACCGACTCGCTCTTGCAGTTGGGACACCGCGAGGGGAGGTTCAGGAGGTCGTCGAAATCGTCGAAGCCGCAGTCCCGACACATCGGCGGTGCGACAAGTAACTGTTCGTCCGCGTCGTTCCCACCGATCGATCGGGAGACGTGTTCGGCGTGGCGAACCACCGATTCCGGCGTCAGATCGAGCCGGACCGCGAGTTCGCTTGGCGTCGCGGGATCGTCTCGGAGAGCGTCGGCGAGTCGCTGTCGCGTCGTTTCGTCGGCCTCGCGCATACATCCGAAAAGCGGCCGTCCGACCGTTAGCCTGTCGGTCGTCCACCTCGAACGACGGTCGCGTTCGACGCCGGAATCCGACGACGGCGAGGCGGTCTCTGAAAGGGTAAACCACTTATCACAGGCAGATGAATGACGAGCCATGAAAGCCGTGGTCCTCGCCGGCGGGTACGCGACTCGAATGTGGCCGATCACGAAACACCGACCCAAGATGTTCCTCCCGATCGGTGACTCCACCGTCATCGATCGCATCTTCGCCGAACTCGAGGCTGACGACCGGATCGACGAGGTCTTCGTCAGCACCAACGAGCGGTTCGCCCCCGATTTCGAAGCCCACCTCGCCGACAGCGAGTTCGAGAAGCCGCGGCTGTCGGTTGAGGATACGACCGAGGAAGACGACAAGTTCGGCGTCGTCGGCGCACTCGCGCAGCTGATCGACCGCGAGAACGTCGACGACGATCTGCTGGTCATCGCCGGCGACAACCTGATCAGCTTCGACGTCGCGGACTTCGTGGACTACTTCGAGGACCACGGTACGCCGACGCTGGCCGCCTACGACGTCGGCTCCCGCGAGAAGGCCAAATCCTACGGCCTGGTCGAACTCGAGGACGAGCGCGTCGTCGACTTCCAGGAGAAGCCCGACGATCCCAACAGCACGCTCGTCTCGATCGCCTGTTACGCGTTCCCGCAGGACTCGCTGTCCCTGTTTCCCACGTACCTCGAGGAGGGGAACAACCCCGACGAGCCGGGCTGGTTCATTCAGTGGCTCCAGAACCGGGAAGCGACCTACGCCTACACCTTCGACGGCGCCTGGTACGACATCGGCACCCCCGAGAGCTACCTCGACGCCGTCGGCTGGCACCTCGACGGCGACTCGCTTGTCGCCGACTCTGCGACCCTCGAGAACGCTTCGGTCGGCGACAACGTCCACGTCATGGGCGACGTCACCCTCGAGAACACCGATCTCGACCACGCCGTGATCTTCCCCGACGCGACGGTCCGGGACGCCGACATCCGTCGCTCGATCATCGACGAGGGCACCCACCTCGAGGAGTTGGATCTCGCGGGTGCGCTCATCGGCGCCCACACGACGATTACGAACCACCACGGAGAGTAACCGACGCGTCGACCGCCTGAACGGCGAAACGGTCGCTGGATAGTGGGTCCCGGACGACCGAACCTCAATTTCGGAGTGAACTGGTCGATACAGCTATCAGTCTCCCGTGAGATGTGTGTCGACGAAGCGCATGTCACGGACGGTTCAGTCGGTTCTCGACCGGTACGCCGAGGGCGTTCCCTACGAGCAACTCGCAGTCGCCTTCCGCAAGCGCCGCCGCTGGACCGGCGACGATCCGCGGCTGTTGCTCGCAGAGGCGGCCGCGTCAACGACCGGCCAGCGCTTTCTCGCCGGCGTGAAACCAACCGTCGAGCGGTTCCGCGAGGCGTTCGTCGCGACCGATCGGATCGAGTCGCTGGCTGACCTCGCCGCCGTCGATCCCGAGGACGACACCCTCGTCGCGGCCGTCGGCGCCCAGCGCAAGCGACGCGTTCTGCTCGAGGCCGCGGCCGCGCTCGCAACTCGGCCGGCGGCCGACGATCGCTCGGCGCTGATCGGCTGGGCGGAAACGGCGGACCACTACCGCTACGACGAGGACCCGATCGGTTCTATCGCCGGCGTCGGCCCCGCAACCTTCCAGTACCTGCGCCAGCTCGCGGGCGTCGAGACGATCAGGGCGGATCCGACCGTCGTCCGGCTGATCGACGCCGTCGCCGACGACCTCGAGTCGTCGCCGCTGGACACCGCGAGCGATCTCCGGACGATCGCGTCCGGCGAGTGGCTGGCCCTCGAGTCGTCGTACTCCGCGCTCGAAATCGACCGGCTCGCGTGGTGGACGGCCACGGACGCCGACGACCGCGCGGCCGTCCTCGAGGTCCACGGCTCGCCGGCCACCGCTGTGACCGACTGCGAATAGACGGGCTCGAGCGACGGCTGACCGTCTCGGACCGGACGAATACTACCGGGCGACTAGGAAGAGAACGGAATCGCGTCGATTCACGCCGAGAATTTCTCCCCTCGAGTTTGGACCGAATCGGGCCGAGCGCGTTAGCTGCTGGTGTTCAGATACTCGTCGGTCGACATCTCAAACACGATCGTCACGAGTCGACCGTCCTGAGAGATGTCGTCCAGCTCGACGTCCGCCGACTGATACTGCGATTCGATTTCGTCGCGGTCGATCCCGGCTTCGCTCTTGTACAGATCGCGTTGCTCGATGGTCGTCCCTGTGCTCTCGACCGTTGCCGTCTCGCGTCTCGCGACGACCGCATCGTCGGACGCGCTTTCGGCGAACGACTCGCTCTGTACGTGGACGAACTCCATGTCGCCGTCGGCGTCCCCGTCGGAGAGCTGCGCGAAGAGATCGCTCTCGTCGGCGAGTCGAGCCGCGTCCCCGGCGTTGGTATCGATCAAGAGTTCGATCTCCTCGCTGGCGCTGAACGACTGGTAGGTGCTCGGCTCCGATCTGATGAGATACTCCCCGTCGGTCGCGACGGTGACGGACGACTCCTCCTCGTCGTAGAGGTCGAATCCCCCGTAGCCCTCCGCCTCGGACACCGACATTTCGTTGATGACCGCCCCGGGATCGAACGAGCCGGCGAGAATCTCGGCGGCGCCCGCGCTGACGACGGCGTCGATCTCCTCGGCTTCGAGGCTCTCGTGGTAGCGCTCCGTCAGGTCCGAACGGAACTCCTCCGCGTACGACGGATCCGCCTCGAGGAGCGCGTTGAGATCCATCTCCATGGCGACGATCGAGTCTCTGGACAACTCGTCGGGATCGTAGGTCCAATCGGTGTACGCGAGTACGTCGGTCTCGGTCTCGGTCCCACCGCCGTTTTCCGCTTTGTCGTCTTCGTCCCCGTTCTCCCCGTCCGTACTGGTTTCGTCGCTACAGCCGGCGAGCGCAGCCAGCAGCCCGACGCTCGTCCCCCCGGCCGTCGCTCGAAGCACCGTTCGTCTCGATTGCATTCTATTCGTGAAAGTCAGTAACACTATAAAATTGTTCTGGCAGCGAGCTAACGCGGGACCAGGCACCCGCATTGCCGTCCTCGTAGATAGAACGGCGGTTTAGCTACACGAAAAGTGCTAGGAAATCTGATGGCAGTTCCGTCTCCATACATATCTGTCGTACCATGCATCCTCTCTGACGGGCGGTCATTCCCCAGGCGAGTCCGTGGCGGCGACTCAGGCCGTCAACGTCCGGACGTTCTCGAGTCCGTTCTCGGCCTCGGCTTTCGTCTGCTCGAGCGGGTCGACGACCTCGTTCGGCAGGTCCATCCGGTCGGCCAGCGTCAGCAGCGTCTCGAGTTTCGTGATCTCGAGGCGCTCGATCCCGCGGCCGAGTTCCGTCTCGACGAGGTCGCCGAGATGCGGGTCTTCGACATCCTGAACGATCTCCTCGCGGTCCTCGCGCAGCCCCGCCAGCGAGGGGCTCTCGAGCGCCCCGGGCTCTTCCTGCACGGCGTCGAACAGCGTTTCGAGTCGCCCGATCTGCTCGGACGTGGTCTCGCTGTGGGCCATGTAGTACTCCTCGATGTCCTCGTCGGTCGCCGCCTCGGCCAGCTCCGACTGGAGGTCCTCGAGTTCCCGTTCGATGTGGTACAGTTCGCGCAGTTCGCGGACGAACAGGTCGCGCTGGGATTCGATCATGCCGTCAGCGACGTCACCGACGAGACGCAAAGAAATTCGCCCGTCAGGTGAAACCAGTTGGACTCACTCCGCGTCCGGGTCGGCCGTCGGTTCCGTTCCCGCCGCGTCCGTGGACGTCCGAAAGGCGGCCTGCGAATCCCAGATCGGCGCCATGTCCGTGCGTGCGTCGCGGTAGGCGGCGTACAGCTCGTCGTACGTCCCGGCGGTCGACGGCCGCGGCGCGTACCGGGTTCGATCGCCCGCGAGCGCGTCGGTCGCGGCCTCGAGGTTCGGGTACGCGCCCACGCCGACGGCGGCGAACGCCGCGGCGCCCGTCGCCCCCGGTTCGTCGTTCGTCGGGACGACGATCTCGGTCCCCGTGCAGTCGGCGACGAGCTGGCAGAGCAGCGACGATCGAGTGCCGCCCCCGCTCAGGGCGATCCGATCGGGGTCGGCGGGGAGGTGGTCCACGCAGTCCCGCAGGGCCAGCGTCAGCCCCTCGTAGGCGCTCCGAACGAGGTGGGCGGTCCCGTGGGTCGGTGAGAGACCGAGGAACCCCGCCCGGGCGTCAGGATCGGTGAACGGTCCGCGCTCGCCGGTCTCGCTCAGATACGGCAGGTAGAGCAGCCCGTCGCTTCCCGCCGGGGCCGACCGAGCCAACTCCTCGAGGTCGTCGAACGACGCGCCGTCGGCGATCGCCGATCGGACCCACTCGAGGGTCCGCGTGCCGGCGTTCGAGCCGATCGCGGTGGTCCACCGGTCGTCGATTCCCAGCGCCATCCCGATCGCCGTCGGCTCCGCGCCGGGGCCGTCGCCGATCACCTGCGTGAACAGCGAGGTACCGATCGAGGCGGCGCCGTCGCCCGGCCGGACGGCGCCGCTGCCGACCGCCGACGCGGCGACGTCGATGGCCCCGGTGACGACCGGCGTCCCGGCGGGCAGTCCGGTTTCGCCGGCGGCCGTCTCCGCGACCGTCCCGACGACGTCCGTCGGCGCGCGGAGGTCCGGAATCAGCGACGCTCGTTCCGGGAGCCCGACCGCTTCGAAGACGGCCGGCTCGAACGCGGTCGTCTCGCGGTCGAGCAACGGCACCGTCGCCTCGGTGGTGTCGGTACCGCGCTCGCCGGTCAGCGAGTACGCGAGCCAGTCCGTACAGGAAAACGCCGTCGTCGCTCGCTCGAGGGCCGCGGGTTCTTCGTCGGCCAGCCACCGCAACACGGGCAGACTCATTCCCGGATACGGACGCGAGCCGCAGATCTCGGCCAGCGTCTCGAGGGTGCCGTCGCGCGCCCAGTCCTCGACGATCGGCGCCGCGCGGCTGTCCGACCAAAGGATAGCGTTCCGGACGGGCTCGCCGTCGCCGTCGATCAGCCAGCAGCCGTCGCCCTGCCCCGTGAGGCCGACGGCTTCGATCTCCGCGTCGTCCTCGCGGGCCTCGAGTTCCGCCACCACTGTTTGGATCGTCTCGGCGGTTACCGACCACACCGCGTCCATCTCCTGTTCGGCCCGGCCGGGTTCCGGAGTGACGACCGACTGGGACGCCGACGCCGTCGCCACCGCACTCCCCTCGCGGTCGTACGCGACGACCTTGACGTTCCGCGTGCCCGCGTCGATGCCGAGGAAGACGTTCATCGGTGGAACCAGTCGGGCAGACCCTATTGAAACCTCCCCTCGAACGCCGCCGCTCGCTACAGTTCGCTACTCGAGGGGCGTCCGTACTTCGCTACTCGAGCCGCGCATCCGTAATCCGCAATCGCCCGCGAGTCCCGTCCCACTCTTTCTCGTACTCGAGGCCGATCTGCCGATCCATGTGTGGTCCATCAACGACCAGCGTCTCGAACTCGCCGCCCTCCCCGAGGATGTGGACGCCGTACTCCTCGTTGAGCGCCTCGAGTTCCTCGAGCGCCTCATGATCGAGCGTCCGGCCGAGCCACGACTCATCGAGTCCGTGGGCGGCGACCTGGATGATCGCGATCTCGAAGTCGGCCTCGAGCATCGCGTCGGCGAGCTCTCGGGGGTCTTCCTGCCAGAGGGGGGCGAACAGCTCGCAGCCCAGCCGGTCGCACATTCCCTGAATGCGGCTGGTCTGGTACTCGCTCTCGACAGCGCCCGCGGTGACGCCGGCGATGCCGCCCTCGAGGTCCGCGTCGAGGTCGGTCAAGGCGGCCTCGAGCGGCTCGAGTTCGTCGTCGCCCTGCGCGCCGGAGTCCGCGGCGGCGGCGGCCTCGAAGTCGTCGGGTTCGACGTCGATCAGCGGAATCCCGATGCTCTCGGCGGCCAGCGCCGCCAGTTCCGTCGCTGGCACGTGGTACATGTACGAGTCGCCCGTTGGGTGGACCGTTACGAGGTGAGAGACGTCGCGTCCCGTCTCGAGGGCCCGGTACAGCGCCCACGAGGAGTCCTTGCCGCCCGAGAAGAGGCTCACCCACGTCCCGTCTGCGTCGCTCATGGGAGATCCGTTGCTCCAGAGGAGTATATGGGTGACGAGTCCGGTCGCCGACGGCTCACTCGGCCGAATCGGCGTCGGTACTCGAGGAAGAGTCGGTCGCCGACTCCGAGCCCGACTGCGGCGCCGCACCGTGATCGGCGTCGGCGGCGTCCGTCGGGGTCGTCGGCGGCCCGCCGTCGGTGAGTTCCGACGTCGAGTCGGCGTCCGCGGACGGATCCGACACCGTCTCGCCCGTCCGTGGGGACTCGGGGCCGCCGTCGGCAAGCTCGCCCTCCTCTCGACTGGCGCTGAAGTACGACGCGACGTGCGCGCCGACGAGACTAACCACGATCCCGGTCACGACGAACAGCGCGAGCCGTTCGCCGGCCGACACCACGAACTGCTCGTTCGAAATAACGCCGAGCTCGTAGGCCGGCACCACGAACGGGTCGATCACGCGCTGTTGCTCGAGGAAGTACGCCGAGAAGCCCCGGACGACCAGCCCGACGGCGATAACGATAAAGGGGAGATTGAGATACGAACTGCGGATCGGTCCGTCGCCGATGGCCTCGTCGAGCAGGCGGCCGGCGCTGGCCGTCAGCGCGGCCATCGCAAGCCAGGGGACGCTGTTGAAGGCGAACTGCATCGCCGGCACCACGACGCCGGGGGTATCCTCGAGCGTCGAGACGCCTAACGCGCCGGCGAAGACGCCCACGAAGGTCAGCCCCGCGGCAACGACGTAGGTGACGACCGAGACCTGGCCGGAGTACAGTGATTCGCGCACCTGATGGGCGACTCTCGTCACCCGCTCGTCGATATTGAACCCCTTGTAGAGCAGGAAAACGCCGATGACGGTCGTGATCGCGGCGGCGCCCTCCGCGGGACCGACGAAACTCGCGAGCATCGGGAAGACCAGCAGCGTCAACCCGATCGGTACGAGGACGGTCTGACGCAGTTCCTCGTCGGCGAGGAACTGCTTGAGCAGGTAGTAAGTCGACTCGATATCCCGGGCCTGACGGACGACGACGCGGTCGACCGAATCGACCCGGACCCGGCTCTCGACGATCGGAACCAGTCGCTCGTCCTCCGCGCTGTCGATGACGACGACCGCGGAGTCGGGATCGTACTCGGCAACGAGTTCGTCCAGTTGCGTCGCGACGGCTCTGTCCGCCGAGACCATCGACTCCCGGTCGCCCGAGACGACCGCGACGACGACCTCCTCGTTCTCGTCGCGGAGGTTTTGGGCGACGCGCAACGTCTCGAGCAGGGAGTTGACTCCCGAATCTTCCGGATCCGCCAGTCCAACGTCGGTCACGAGCGCGCGGATCGCCTCCCAGCCCACGACTGGAGAGCGCAGTCCGGTCTTGCGACCGACGTCGTCGGTCCGGTCGAGACAGACGACCAGCGTTGTCACGGTAGGCGATGCATTCCGTGTGACGATAAAACCACTTACTCGTTCGACGCGATCGAGGCGCCGAGCGATCGACGAGAACGGCCTGCGAGCGTTCGATCAGGTCCGCAGGCGGAACTCCCGGTCCTCGGCGAGCCCCGAGATGCCGGCCCCGAAGGCGTAGGCTACTTGCTGTGCGCCGGTGCCGATGCGGGCCATCAGCGGCCGTTCGGGCTCGAACTCCTCGACGCTGATCTCGTCGCGCTCGAGGCGATCGGCCAGTTCGTCCTCGATCTCTCGGCGGGTGCCGAGGCGATCGACGAGCTCCAGGTCGTGGGCCTGTTCGCCGAGATAGATTCGCGCCTCGGTGTCGCGGACGAACTCCGCGTCGAGGTCGCGGCCGTCGCTGACCCGCTCGACGAACGTGTCATAGTAGTCGTCGATCAGCCCCTGCAGGTACGCGCGTTCGTCTTCGTCCATCTCCTTCAGAGGGGTGCCGGCGTCCTTGTAATCGCCGGCGGCGAACCGCTCGTAGGAGAGGCCGACCCTCTCGGCGAGGTCGCTGGCGTTGACCCGGGAGCCGATGACGCCGATCGAGCCGACGATCGAGCCCTCGCGAGCCCAGAGTTCGTCGCAGCCGCTGGCGATCCAGTAGCCGCCGCTGGCGCAGACGTCGGTTGCGTAGGCGATCGTCGGCCCGTCGAACCGCGCGGCCGCCAGTCGGATGTCGTCGCTGGGGACGACCTCGCCGCCCGGCGTGTTCAGCTTCAATAGGAGAGCGTCGACGCTGTCGTCCTCGTCGGCCCGATCGATCTGGTCGACGATGTCGTCGGCCGGCGTCCCCCGCGGACTCGAGGGGAGCGACCCGCCGCCGCCGTCGCGCGTGATGGGACCCTCGACGGCGACCTCGGCGACGTCGTAGTCGGGGTACAGCGACGCGGCGATATTGCTCGAGAAGCGAACGCCGAGCGCCACGACCGCGAGCGCGACGAGCACGCCGAGTAGCTCCGCCAGCGAGTCCGGATAGACGACGAACAGCGCGAACCCGGCCGCGGCGAAGGCGACGACGCCGACGACGACGATCAGCAGTCGGTCGATCCGTTCGCTACCGATCACAGCGGACACCTCGTCTCATACGACTATCTCCGTACGGTACCCGGTAAGCATTGGCGGTTCCGGCGACCTGTCAGCCCGCGGTCTCGGGGGGCCGCGAGCGACGCGCCGATTCAGTCGTCGAGTCCCTGGGACGTCTGCGACGGCGACGCCCCGTGCGAACGCGTCGATTGTGGCGGTACGTCCGTCGGATCGCGGTCATCGGCCTCGCTCGAGTCGGCGGCCGAATCCGACGTTGATCGACTCTCGCGGTACGCTTCGACCAGATTGATGCCGTCCCGGACGAACGGCAGCGGATCGTCGGCTACCGCGTAGTCGAACCGCGGCTGACTGACGAGCGACGTCGCGACGTCGCGCATCTCGCCCGTGAGCGACGGGCGTTCGACCATCGGGTACTCCTTGGTCGCCACGCTGTGGAGATAGCTGAGCTCCCCCCGGAGCAGGTGGCCGCCGATCCCGACCTCGTAGGTGTCGTCGGACGCGACCGGTTCGCCGATGGCCTGCTTCCAGTAGTAGCGGGGGAAGTCCGCGCCCGCGCGGACGGAAAATGGCAGCGACGACCAGAAGCGCGGGTTGATCTCCATGAGCTTGTACTCATCGTCGACGGGGTCCCGAAGGAACTCGACCATCGCGAGGCCGTGCCACTCGAGTTCGTCCAGCAGCGCTCGGCCGGCCGCCTCGAGGTCCGGATCGTACACCGACTCGCGGTAGGCGCTGGGGCCGCCACAGTACTCCCAGCCGCGGCGCTGGCAGTGCTGGAAGGTGGCGACCGGGTCGCCGCGGTCGTAGAGGGCGAAGAAGCCGAATTCGCGGGAGTCGGGGATCCGTTCCTGGACCAACGGGACGTGCCCGCGGCGCTCGACGACGGTCTGGAGGTCCGGCGGCGTCCCCGGCTGCTGGTATTCCGTCGAGCCGATCTCGATCTCGTCGGCGCTCGGATCGAGATAGGCGGGCGCGGCGACCGTGTATCGGGGCTTTACGATCGTTTCCTGGTCCCAGTCGGTCCACTGATCGAGCAGCGCGGTCTCCGGGACCGCCACGTCGGCCGCGTCGGCGGCGGCAAAGAGTTCGACGCGGTCCTGAACCCGTCGGAGCGTTTCGAAATCGGGCCAGTTCGTGTCGACCACGTCGGCGAACGCCGCCTTGCGATCGGCGAGGACGTAGACGTCCTCCTCGCGGACCGGGATGATCGTTCGGACGTCCGACCGCTCGGCGACCGCGAGCAACGCGTCACCGTAGGCGGACAGATCGTCGGCCGGATCCGGCAACTCGACGAACTCGTCGCAGTACGTCGATCGGGACGCCGGCGTCGTCGACGACTCGGAACCGACGATCGTACGGATGCCGCGCGGTCGCAGCGAACGGAGACAGGCGACGGTACTCGGTGCATCGATGCCGGGTATCAGGACGCCCGCATCGTCGTCGTGTCGATCCATGCTCGAAGCACTGTTATCAACTGTCATCGGTATAGGCTCACTAACTCGAATCGGGGTCTGCTATCGGCCGGTCGGTTCCACGGGTGCACTAGTAGGGACCGTATACCCGCTGTTCGCAGTCGGTCTCGACGGATCGCTCCGGACGCGACTGCGGGGACGGTACCAGCTTGTGGGCGGACGCAGCGACTGTTTCGACGACGGCGTCGAAACCCGTATAGCTTCGCTCGGAACGATCACCGTCCGCGACGACCGTTCGGTCATCGACGACCGTCGCTCCCGGGCCGTCTCGCCCGTCCTCCGGTCCGTGGGGATCGAGTCCGCTACCGAACTCGGCGGCGGTACCGCGGCCGGTCGGTCGCTCGGCTACTCGATTCGTGTCCGTATCCATTACGCGCTCGTCTACATCCGACCCCGGCCGGCACTAAAATAGCTCACCCTGCTTACACGCCGTGAGAATTTTTCTGCCGGTCGAAGTGAACGGTCGGCCGCAGTCGATCTCGAGAGCGAGCGCCCGAGTCAGCGCTCCGATTAATCGACCAGCGACTCGCGGTGTCGCTCTCGAGCGCGCCGGACGGACTCCCGTCTCGAGGCGCCGGCGTCGAAAACGCAGCAAAGAGAGAAAACCGAACCGCCGGTAGACGAGACCGATCTAGAGCAGACCGGTCTTCTGGAGTTTCATCAGGTCCTCGGTGTCGAGGGTCTCGCCCTCCTTGAACTTCTGATAGATCTCCTCGGCCTCTTCCTTGGCCTCTTCTTTCTTCTTGTCGCGCTCGGACTTGCGCTCTTCCTCTTCCTTCTTGTCCAGTTCGCGCAGTCGCTTCTGGACGCGGACGAAGTCCTCGTGGTGCTGGTCGGCGGCCTCCTGGGCCTCGACGAACTTCTCGTGCATCTCGTCGGCTTCGTCGCGGATGTCGTCGGCCTCCCGATAGGCCTCGATCATCTGGTTGTGATGTTCCTGGGCCTTGTCCGCGAGCTCGGTCACTTTCTGGTGGTGCTGGGAGGCTTCCGATCGCACTTCCTCGGCTTCCTCGACGAGCTCCTCGAGATCCTCGTTCTGTTCGAGTTTCTCCTTTCGGGACTCGTACTCCTCGCGCTTAGACTCGATCTTCTCGATGAGCTCCTTCTCCTCCTCGCTCGAGAGGACTTCGGTCTGCTGCTTAAACTCGAGTTCCTCGATCTCCTCCTCGAGTTCCTCGAGGTCCTTGCCCTCGTCGAGCTCCATGTCGGACTTGAGCTTCTCGACCTTGTCGAACAGCTCATTGGCCTCGGCGTTGAGCTCGTTGCGGCTTTCCTTGTGCTCTTGGACCTGCTCGTTGAGCTCGTCGCGTTTCTCGCGGTGTTCCTGAGCTTCGTCGACCTTCTCACGTGTCTTCGCGTTGAGGTCGTCGCGCTTGGACGCCCGCTCGGACGCCATCTGGTTGAGCTCGTTTCGCCGATCCCGCAGTTGACCGGCCATCTTGATGAGCTGCCCTTTCGATTTGTTTTCGAGGTCGTCCTCCGTCAGTTCGATGTTCTTTGATTCGTCTACCATGTATTATTCAAACCTCTGTGCCATACCCGCACCGGGGATGTTCGCCCGTTTCACAGACGGGACACCCGTCGGTCTGACGGGTACCGTCGAACGGAAACGAGCGGCTGTACACAGCATCTGCTCACGATCTGCGAAACCTCGGTGAATAAGATTTCCTGTCATCGATCGTCGAGCGATACGCGCCCCGGTGGCGTTCTGGTAGCCGTATCTATTGGCGCCTTCAATTTAAACCTACCGGTCCACAACCCCCTGAAAACCGTTGGCAGGACCGCCCTCTTACTGTGATGGACTGTGTCATGGGTTCCGAGAGTGCTTATAAATGACACTGCTCGTTATCCCTCGTCTCTCTTATTGGTCGGCTGGTTAATCGGCGACGTCCTCGGAGAGTCGGAGCCCGCAGACCAGTTTCGGATCCGAAACGAAATACTTGTCCGAGTGTCCGTCGGAAACCGCGGCTAAAAGAGATCCTCGAGTCGATCGTCGGCGAACTGTTCGGCCGGATCGGTCTTCTCCGCCTCGCGCTCCTGGGCCTTTTTGGCCTCGCGTGCGCGCTCCATGAATTCCTGAATGCGATCGGACCGCTCCGCCCCGCCCAGCAGGACGAGCGCACCCAGTCGGTCGCTCTCGAGCGGGAAGTCCCCGCCCCGGACCTGCATGCTGCCGGTCTCGTCCTCGAGCCAGCGGCGAGCCCGTTCGACGCCCTTGCGCGGGATGCGGTCGGGTTCGCCGGCGACGACCAGCAGCGCCGAATCGGCGGTCGTCGCGTCCGGGAGGCTGGTACCCGTCAGCAGCGCCTGCCGCGAGACGCTCATGGCCGTGTTGACGTTCTCGGCGCTGTCCTCGCTGGCGACTTCGGTGGCGTACCCCAGGGCGGCGATCCCGCCCGCCCGCAGCGTGTTGATGACCTCGCTCGAGTCAACCACGCTCTCACCAACTCCTTCGACGGCCTCGCCGGAAGCGAAGAGCAGGCCGACCCGCTTGGCGATCCGCTCGTTGATCGTCTCGAAGGCGCCCTCGACGCTCTCGCCCTGTTCGTGCCAGGCGTCGTTGTCGACCAGCAGCGTCGCGTCGGCCTCGCGAACGATCGTCTTCAGCGACCGACCCGCGTTGGCCTGGTAGAGCGCGCCCTCGTTGCGCCCCGGGAGGACACCGAGCGCGTACACGGGGATATCGTAGATCTGCTGGAGGTGGTGGACGACGACCGGCGCGCCGCCGCTGCCGGTGCCGCCGCCGAGGCCGGCGACGACGAAGATCCCCTCCGCTTTGGAGGAGACGCGGCCGTCGAGCGCGTTCATCACCTGCTGGATGTCCGCCTGCATGATCTCGGTCCCGAGTTCGTTGTCACCGCCGACGCCGTGGCCGTTGACGCGGTCGGCGCCGATCAATTGCGTGTCGACGTACTCGAGGGACTGGAGGTCCGGTTCGGCGGAGTTGACGGCCAGCGCGCCCTGAACGGCTCCGAAACCCATCTCCGCGTCGAAGCGGGTGAGCCGTTCAGTGACCTTGCCACCGGCCTGACCAACACCGATCAGGGCAACTTTCATATCACGCTCATGTAAGTATGCCCAGTTGAACGTTCCGGTGGACAATTGCAGCGAACGCGGTGGTTCGAGCCGACAGCCATCGACGGGCCGCCGGCGGGTTCAATAATAATACCTTTCAACGCGATGCCCGTTCTTCCGGGCATGTTCTACGAGCAACGGATGAACGCCCCGGACTCGCCCGCCGACCTCCGCGCCGAGTACGAGGACGACCTTCGGGCGGTCGTCACCCAGCACGGCGTCGACGCCGTCGTCGGTCGGACCGACGTCGACCGCGAGACCGCTGACGCGCTCCTCGAGGGGGACTCGCCCGATCTCACGCTCCTCGAGGCGGCCCAGATCCAGGCGCTCGCAGACGGCGAGCCCGAGCCCGACGAGATGGTCGAGATCGCCTGCGACCACCTCCTGTTGGGGATGACGACGGCCGTCCTCGACGTCGACGCCGTCGAGAGCGAGCTCGCGATCGAGATGGACGCAAAGGAGATCCAGCAGAAGATCGAACGCCGCGCGCCGATGTCCTTTGAGGAATTCGTCCACGTCCAGTACGTGATCGCCGACGGCGCGCCCTGAGTCGGGACGCGGCGATCGACGACCGTTGACAAGACACGAGAGCCGCGTGCGCTGCACACTCCGTTTCCTCCGCCGTGAAGAATCCGATAAACGTCTCCTCGAGCAGTGATATTATGGTCGTTCACCCGCGAGTCGACGTATGAACGTTGCAATCCTGGGCTGTGGCCACGTCGGCCTCGAGTTGGGCCGCCAACTGACCGACCGCGGTCACGAGGCGATCGGCGTGCGCCGATCCGACGAGGGGGTTCAGGCGATCGAGGACGCCGGCTTCGAGGCCGTGCAGGCGGACGTCACCGACCACGAGGGGCTCGCGGCCGTCCCGGACGTCGACGCCATCGTCTTCGCGGCCAGCAGCGGCGGCCGCGGGGCCGAGGCGGCCCGCGAGGTCTACGTCGAGGGGCTCCGGACGGCCGTCGAGCAGTTCGGCGGGCGCGAGAACTCGCCCGAGCGGCTGGTCTACACCTCGTCGACGGGGGTCCACGGCGACCACGACGGCGACTGGGTCGACGAGGCGACGCCGATCGAGCCCACGACCGAGAAGACCGAGGTGCTCGCCGAGGCCGAACGAATCGCCCGCGAGTTGCCCGCCGAGTACGGCTTCGAGGGTTCCGTCGCGCGCTACGCCGGCCTCTACGGCCCCGGCCGCTACCGTCTCGAGCGGTATCTCGAGGGGCCCGTCACCGAGGGCTACCTGAACATGGTCCACCGCGACGACGCCGCGGGGGCTGTCCGCTACCTGCTCGAGGAGGATCGCGCGCGCGGCGAGGTCGTCCAGGTGGTCGACGACGAACCCGCCCACAAGTGGGAGTTCGCGGACTGGCTGGCCGAGCGGTGTGAGGTCGAGCAGCCGCCCAAACAGACGAAGGCGGAGCGACTGGCCGACGACGACGTCTCCGAGGCCGGCAAGCGGCGCATCCTGACGAGCAAGCGCTGTGCCAACGAGAAACTGCGCGACCTGGGCTACGAGTTCGCGTATCCGACCTACCGCGAGGGGTATCAGGACGCGATCGAGGCCTACCGGGACGGCGAGCGAGGGATCTGAGCCACTCGAGGACGTCCGACGAGAATCGAACGGCCAGCGGTACTCCGACCAGGCGCTGAGCGGCCGGCGACACGCCAACCGAGAACCGAGTAGCTGGCGACGCTGCGACCAAGAACTCGCCTCGAGACCGATCGATTCGGGTCGTCGAGGGGGAAATTTCTTGTCGATTCGATTTAATGGTGACGTATGATCGTTCGGAACGGCTCGGCCAGCGGCGCGTTTCGCCGGTCGAGCGCAGCGCTGGTCGGGCCGCTCCGCGAGTTCCTCGAGTCCCTCGAGCCGCTGATGCTCTCGCTGTTCGTGGTGGCGACCGTCGCGGTCGTCGTCGGCGGCTGGTGGGTCGTCAGCTGGTTCCGGCGGCCGCCGGGCGTTCGCTTCCAGCGGCTGCTGGGGGAGTACGACCACGTCGCGGTGGTGATGCACCCGAACCCGGATCCCGACGCCATGTCCTGTGCGATGGGCGTCGCCCGGATCGCCGAGACCGTCGATACCGAGGCGACGCTGCAGTACGCCGGCGAGATTCGTCACCAGGAAAACCGGGCGTTCCGGACCGTCCTCGATCTGGACCTCGAGGCCATCGAGGCGAGTTCGCAACTGGCCGCCGACGCCGTCGTCCTCGTCGATCACAACACGCCCCGCGGGTTCGCGGGCTCCCAGACCGTCGAACCGATCGCGGTCGTCGACCACCACCCCGGCAACGGCGCGGGGACGGAGTTCACCGACGTCCGGACGGAGTACGGCGCCGCCTCGACCATCGTCGTCGAGTATCTGGACGAACTCGGCGCGTCGATGAACGGCGGGGACGGCCTCGAGATCTCGCCGGAGCTGGCGACCGGGCTGCTCTACGGCATCCAGTCGGATACGAAGCACCTGACAAACGGCTGCTCGCGGGCGGAGTTCGACGCCTGCGCTGCGCTGTTCGACGCCATCGACGAGGACCTGCTCGATCGGGTCGCCAACCCCCAGGTCAGCGACGACGTCCTGCAGGTCAAGGCGACGGCAATCACGGAGAAACGCGTCGAGGGCCCCTTCGCCGTCTGCGACGTCGGCGAGATCTCGAACGTCGACGCGATCCCCCAGGCCGCGGACGAACTGATGCAGTTAGAGGGCGTGACGGCGGTCGTCGTCTATGGCGAGTACGACGGGACGATCCACCTCTCGGGGCGCTCCCGGGACGATCGGGTTCACATGGGCGAGACGCTCCGCCACGCAATCAGCGACATTCCGATGGCGAACGCGGGCGGCCACGCCCGGATGGGCGGCGGCCAGGTCTCGGTCGATCACATGGACGGAATCAGCCCCTCAGACGGCATCTCGAGGAACGAGTTCGAGGAACGGCTGTTCTCGGCGATGTCCGGCGAACGGTAGCCAATAGTCGACGAGCGGAGACTCGAGAGTCGGTTCTTCTCCAGCGGTGTGTGACTCCTGGCAACGGGGGTTTCCACTTCCTCCCCAGCCGATTCGTTCGCTCGCTATGCTCACTCACTCATCCCTCGCGCGGTAGTGGCGATCGATCCTCACTCGCGTTCGGATACGATCGACAGCGCACGCCGCTGCACAGGTATCTCGTCAGTTCAGCGCACGGCGTGACGACGTCTCTGCCGTGTGAAGTCCCTCATTCGGCGGGCGCTACGTCCGATTCCTCGTTCGCCTCGAGGACGATTTCGCGGGCGTCCTCGAACAGCGCCTCGACGCGCTCGTCGTCGCGGGCTTCGGCGGTGATACGGACGACGGGTTCGGTGCCGCTGGGGCGGACGAGCGTCCAGCCGTCGCCGTGATCGATGCGGACCCCGTCGAGGGCGTCGATCTCGTCGTAGCGCTCGCGGACGGTCGATTCGACGGTTTCCATGACCCGTTCCTTGTCGTCGACTTCGATCGAAGTCCGGCGGATGGGGTAGGTCTCGAGGTCGTCGACCAGATTCGCGAGCGAGCCCTCGTCGGCGGCCATCGCCGCGAGTTTGGCGGCCGCCAGCGGGCCGTCCGGAGAGAGCGTCTCGTCGGGCCAGATCCACGCGCCGCTGGGTTCGCCGCCGAAGACGACGTCGGGTTCGGTCGCCCGCTCGGCGACGTAGACGTCGCCGACGGCGGTGCGGGTCACCGAGGCGCCGACGTCCGCGAGCGCGTCGTCGACGGCGAGGCTCGTGTCCACGGGCGCGGCAACCCGGTCGCCGGTGCCGACCGCCTCGCGGGCGAACAGCGCGAGCAGGAGGTCCTTCGGGACGAACCGGCCGCGTTCGTCGACGGCCACCATCCGGTCGCCGTCGCCGTCGTGGGCCACGCCCAGATCGGCGTCGGTCGCGCCGACGAGTTCCTGGAGATCCCCGAGTGTCTCCTCGTTGGGTTCGCTGGGCCGCCCCGGGAACCGGCCGTCCTGCTGGGCGTTTAAGGTGCGGACCGACGCGCCCAACTCGAGGAGGGCATCGGCGGTCACGCTCCCGGCGCCGTTGCCGACGTCGACGACGACGTCCACCCCGTCGAGGTCGTCGACGCGGTCCGCGATCGCCTCGACGTGACGCTCGAGCAGTCCGTCGTCCCGGCTTCGGCTCCCGAGTCCGTCCCAGGCCGCGAGGTCGTACCGGTCGGTCTCGACGCGGCTCGCGATGGTCTCGCGGCGCTCGGTGTCGAAGGCCTGGCCGGAGGGCGACCAGAGTTTGATGCCGTTGTCCGTGGCCGGGTTGTGCGAGGCCGTAATCACGACGCCCGCGTCGGCCTCGAGCCAGTCGACACCGCGGGCGACCGTCGGCGTTGGCGCGACGCCCACTTCGATGACGTCGCCGCCGCACTCGCGGACGCCGGCGGTCAGCGCGTCGACCAGAACCGTCCCGCTCTCGCGGACGTCGCGACCGACGATGACGCGTTCGTACCCCTCTGTAGCGAGCGCACGGCCGACGGACAGCGCCAGTTCGGCCGTCACCTCGTCGCCCACCGCACCCCTGATACCGCTCGTTCCGAACATACCCGAGCGTATCACAACCGGCTATATAAAAACAGGAATCCCGTCTGGCCGCGTGTGAGAATGTGTATCCCGATCCCGTAACTCGAGGAAAACCGACGGCCGTGACGCCGACGCGACGGCCGGGGGAACGGAACGGGTGGCTTAAGTCGCTCGGCCGACGTATCCCGGACAACGATGGAATTTTGTGACGAATGCGGTTCGATGATGAAAGCCGACGACGGCCTCTGGGAGTGCGGGAGTTGCGGCTACACGGAGCCGAAAGGCGACGCGGATCAGTACGTCGTGACCGACAGCCAGGAGGCCAGCGAGATCATCGAGTCCTCCGGCGAGACCTCGCTGCCCGAGACTGACGCCCACTGTCCCGAATGCGGCAACGACCGCGCCCACTGGTACATGCAACAGATCCGCTCAGCCGACGAGTCCGAGACGCGATTCTTCATCTGTACCGAATGCGAGCACAAGTGGCGCGAAGACGATAACTGAGCGCCGGCGGCTGCCCCGGCGTCGTCGGCTCGTTACGCGGCCCGACGGTCGCGAGCGTTCGGAAGTTGCCAGAACAACTAGTATTGTCTGACGTACGTTTATGTGTCCAGACAGACCCCTAGAGGGTATGCCGAACAACCGCGTCGAAGAGCTTGAATCGACGGTTGCGGAACTCGAGTCGACAGTGGAGGGACTGACGGACGAACTGATCGAAGCCAAGGAGCGCATTCGCGTTCTCGAGGCCGAACTCGACGCCGAGACGCCGACGCGCGTTCCCAATCGGCGCGCCACCGAGGGCGACAGCGAACCGGACGCCGACGTGACCGCGGAGGCCGAACCGGACGAGGTCGCCGAGGCCGCAGCCGACGCCGAGGCAGACGACGAGACGACGACCGACGAAGCGGAAGACTCAGGTAGCGACGATATTATTGTCGCATAACCGCGTGGTCACGGCTCGGTCGCACCGATATCGCGGCCGCAGCGACCACGATTCCCCGCAGGGATGGAGGGCGCGCTAAGAGAATGTATATCAAGGCACTCGTTCTGGACAATTTCAAGAGCTTCGGCCGAAAGACGAAAATTCCGTTCTACGAGGATTTTACGGTTATCACGGGCCCGAACGGCTCGGGCAAGTCGAACATCATCGACGCCGTCCTCTTCGCGCTCGGACTGGCCCGCACCCGCGGGATTCGGGCGGAGAAGCTAACCGATCTCATCTACAATCCCGGGCACGACGACAGCGATAACTCTGGCGGCCCACGGGAGGCGACCGTCGAGGTCATCCTCGATAATTCCGACGAGACGCTCACCCGGTCGCAGGTCGTCAACGCCGCCGGCAGCGAGGACGTCGGCGACGTCGACGAGATCCGCATCCGCCGCCGGGTCAAGGAGACCGAGGACAACTACTACTCCTACTACTACCTCAACGATCGCGCGGTCAACCTCTCGGACATTCAGGACCTCCTCGCGCAGGCGGGGGTCACGCCGGAGGGGTACAACGTCGTCATGCAGGGCGACGTCACCGAGATCATCAACATGACGCCCCACGCTCGCCGGGAGATCATCGACGAGATCGCGGGCGTCGCCGAGTTCGACGCGAAGAAGGAGGACGCCTTCGAGGAACTCGAGATCGTCGAGGAACGCATCGACGAGGCCGAGTTGCGGATCGAGGAGAAGCGCGACCGCTTAGACCAGCTCGCCGACGAGCGCCGGCAGGCCATGCGCTACCGCCGCCTGCGCCGCGAGAAGGAGGAGTACGAGGGCTACAAGAAGGCCAGCGAACTCGAGGAGAAACGCGACGAACTCGCCGACGCCGAGGAGACGGCCGCCGAACTCGAGGACGAACTCGAGGACCTCCAGCGCGAACTCGACGAGCGCCAGGGGACGGTCGTCCGCCTCCAGGAAGATCTGGAGGATCTCAACGCGGAAATCGAGCGCAAGGGCGAGGACGAACAGCTCCGGATCAAAAGCGAAATCGAGGAGATCAAAGGCGAGATTTCCCGATTCGAGGACAAGATCGAGGCCAGCGAGGCGGCCATCGAGGAGGCCGAATCGAACCGCCGCGAGGCGTTCGTCGAGATCGACCGCAAGCAGGAACAGATCGACGACCTCGAGGACGAGATGCGCGAACACAAACTCGAGAAGGCCTCGCTCAAGAGCGAGATTCAGGAACGGGAGACCGAACGCGACGAACTCGAGGCCGAGATCGAGGCCGTCGACACCGAGTTCGACGAGTTGAAGGCCGAACTCGCCGAGCGCAAGGAGGAACTCGAGGAAGCGAAGATCGAGAAGAACGATCTCCAGCGCGAGCAGGACCGCCTGCTCGACGAGGCCCGCCGCCGCTCGACCGAAATCGAGGAGAAGGAGGCGGCGATCGAGGACAAACGCGAGGAGATCCCCGAGATCGAGAGCAAGCGCAACGACCTCGAGCGGGAACTCGAGAAGGCCGAGAAGAACCGCGAGAACATCGCCGGGGTCGTCGACGACCTCAAAAGCGAGAAACGCCGCATCCAGTCCGACGTCGACGAACTGGACGACGAGATTCAGGCCAAACAGCAGGAGTACGCCGAACTCGAGGCGAACGCGGGCGAGAGCGGCGATACCTCCTTCGGCCGCGCGGTGACGACGATCCTCAACGCGGGGATCAACGGCGTCCACGGCGCCGTCGCTCAGCTGGGGTCGGTGCCGGGCGAGTACGCCGTCGCCTGCGAGACCGCGGCCGGCGGGCGCCTCGCAAACGTGGTCGTCGACGACGACGTCGTCGGCCAGCAGTGTATCGACCACCTCAAGTCCCGCAACGCGGGGCGGGCGACCTTCCTCCCGTTGACGGACATGAGCCAGCGCCGACTCCCCAACGCACCGAGCGATCCGGGCGTCGTCGACTTCGCGTACAACCTCGTCGACTTCGACGACCAGTTCGCCGGCGTCTTCTCGTACGTACTCGGCGACACCCTCGTGGTCGAGGACTTAGAGACCGCGCGCTCGTACATGGGCGACTACCGCATGGTCACCCTCGACGGCGACTTAGTCGAGAAGAGCGGCGCGATGACCGGCGGCTCCGGTAGCGGCTCGCGCTACTCCTTTACCGGCGGCGGCGAGGGCCAGCTCGAGCGCGTCGCCAAGCAGATCACCGACCTCCAGGAGGAGCGCGAGTCCCTCCGCGAGGAGCTGCGGGGCGTCGAGGAGCGGCTGGACGACGCCCGCGACCGCAAGACCGACGCGACCGAGGAGGTGCGCTCGATCGAGAACGAACGCGAGAACCTCGCGGAGAAGCGCGAAACCATCGAGGCCGAGATCGAGGCCCTCGAGGACGACCTCGACGAACTGGAGGACGAACGCGAGTCCGTCGACGAGCGGATGACCGAAATCTCCGGAGAGATCGAGGAGAAGACCGCCGCGGTCGAGGAGATCGAGGCCGACATCGAGGATCTCGAGACGGAGCTCGAGGACTCGAAGATCCCCGAACTCACCGCTCAGATCGAGGCCCTCGAGGCCGAGATCGACGACCGCGAGGACCAGATCGCCGACCTCGACAGCAAGCTCAACGAGCTGAGCTTGGAGAAGGAGTACGCCGAGGACGCCATCGAGGACCGCCACGACGAGATCGAGGCGGCCCAGAACCGCAAGGCCGAACACGAGGAGCAGATCGAGGAGTTCGAAGAGCAGATCGAAGCGAAAGAAGCGAAGCTCGAGGAAAAACGCGAGGCCGTCGCGGAGTTAGAGGATGAGCTCACCGAACTCAAGGAAGAGCGCAGCGAACTCAAGGACGAACTCGCCGACGCGCGGGCCGAACGCGACCAGCAACAGGATCGGGTCAACGCCGTCGAGAGCAAACTCGAGGACTGTCGTAACCGCGTCGACGACCTCGAGTGGGAGATCGAGAGCCTCGAGTCGGAGGTCGGCGACTACGACCCCGAGGACGTCCCCGACCACGAGACCGTCCTCGAGATGATCGACCTCCTGCAAGCGGACATGGAGGCGATGGAGCCGGTGAACATGCTCGCGATCGACGAGTACGACGAGGTTCGCAGCGACCTCGAGGAACTCGAGGACGCGAGGGCGACGCTGGTCGAGGAAGCGGAGGGGATCCGCGACCGGATCGAGCAGTACGAGACCCAGAAGAAGGCGACGTTCATGGACTCTTACGACGAGATCGCCGCGCAGTTTACCGAGATCTTCGAGAAGCTCTCGGAGGGGACCGGCACGCTGCACCTAGAGAACGAGGCGGACCCCTTCGACGGCGGGCTGACGATGAAGGCCCAGCCGGGCGACAAGCCCATTCAGCGACTGGACGCGATGTCCGGCGGCGAGAAGTCACTGACTGCGCTGGCCTTCATCTTCGCGATCCAGCGACACAACCCGGCACCGTTCTACGCCCTGGACGAGGTCGACGCCTTCCTCGACGCCGTCAACGCCGAGCGCATCGGCGAGATGGTCGACGAACTCGCCGACGAGGCCCAGTTCGTCGTCGTCTCTCACCGCTCGGCGATGCTCGACCGCTCCGAGCGGGCAATCGGCGTCACGATGCAACAGGACAACGTCAGCGCCGTCACCGGGATCGATCTGAGCGACGGCGGGGACGCCGGCAGTGAGGAGGTGCCGGTAAGTGACTAGGGAGTCGCGAAGCGACTCCGAAGAAGACTCGCAAGCCGCCGGTCGAGACGAGTTCTATACGGATGGGGGGCAGGACGACATCCCCTTGAATATCACCGGACACGAGGAGAGGGAGCCGCCGTCAGGCGGCTCCGAACAGTCGAGCGGTGACCGGAGGGAACCGGGAGACCGCGAGCGGCCCGGCGACTCGAGTGCGGATGCTGCCCCTCGAGACGCCGACGCCGAGTCGTCGGTCCTCGAGTTCTCGGAGGACGAAACGGCGGACGCCGAGGCTGAGGCTGAGGCCGACGCCGATGCGGACGAAGAGGGCGATGACGCGGATGACGAAGTCGAACCCGTCGAGTTGCTGGTGCAACTCGCCAAGGAGGGCGAGATCGACCCGTGGGACATCGACGTCGTGCGGGTGACGGACAAGTTCCTCGAGGCGCTGGACGACGCCGACCTGCGAACCTCGGGGCGGGCGCTGTTCTACGCGAGCGTCCTCCTGCGGATGAAAAGCGACGAACTGTTTGCCACCAACGAGCCCGAGGAGGAGGAACTGCCGCCGTGGGAGGCACCCTTCGCCGACGAGGGAGCGATGGAGCCCGAGGGCGACGACAGCGGCGCGCATCCGCCGGGGTTCGACCCTGTCGAGAGCCTCGAGGCGGAGATGGAACGGCGTCTCGAGCGCAAACAGGCCCGCGGCAAGCCGGAGACGCTGGACGAACTCGTCCGGGAACTGCGGTCGGCCGAGCGCGACTCCTGGTGGAAGGAATCGCGCAGTTACGACACGAGCGAGTCGCCCCAGGGGTACGACCGGGGCGTCCAGGAACTCGACTACCACGCCAACGACGACTTCCGGGTCGACGACGAGCCGACCAGCGACGACGTCACCCACACGACCCACGAGGAGGACATCGAGGCCGTCATCGACGACGTCGAGGCCGAACTCGAGGCCCAGTACGAGGCGGGCCGCGAGGAGGTGCTGTACGCCGAAATCGAGGCCGTCGGCGGGACGCGCGTGATGACCTACCTGGCGCTGCTCTTTCTCGCCCACCGCGGCCGGATCCGCCTCGAACAGGACGAACTGTTCGGCGACCTCTGGATCCAGAACGCCGCCGCGGAGACGGACGCGAACGAAGCGATCGCCGACTGAGTCCGCCTCGCCGCTCGTGACACCGCAGTGATTGATTGCCACAAACGTTTACCAGTCGCTGTCCGAACGTCGAGTCGATGGAACGGCCCGACGACGCAGTGATTCGCATCCACGTCGAGATATTCGCGCTGATACGGCGGCTGCTCCCTGTCGCGATCCTCGTCGGTTCGTTCGCCGGACCGATGGTCGTCGCCGAACCGCACGTTGCGGTCTGGATCTCGGCGGTCCTGTTCTGCGTGAGTCTGTTCGTCCTCTGGACGCTCGAGGGGCTCCCGCTGTATCCGGCCCACACGTTCGGGCTCGAGTACCGCTTCGAGGATCGTCCGCTCGAGTCCGGGACCCAGCGCTGCGTCCATTGCGAGCGCGTCATCGACGACGGCGTGCACCGCCGCTACGCCCGGCAAGTCGTCGTTCTGGGCGTCCCGTTCTACACGCTCGCGTGGGGCAGCAACGACATCTGTCGGGACTGTCTCGGTATCGGGGCAGGCGCGGGGCGCGCTCCCGGGTGGACCCAGCAACCGGACGCCGGCCGCGCCCATCGCACGGTCGGCGACGCCGGACGAGAATCCGGACACGGACCGGCGTCGGGAGACGACTCGGTGACGGTCGAGGCCACCGCGTCGCGGGCGGACTCGACGTCGACCAACGGCACCGCGACGGCCGGCGAGACCGACCCGAACGACTGGCGGCGCGACGACGCCGGCCCCGGAACCGAAATCGCCCGGCGCGTCGATCTGAACGACCGGACGGCCGCGCTCGAGGTCAAACGCGCCTTCGAGGACGGCCGGCCGTAAGTCGGAGCGGGCGCGAGAGCGACCGACGGATCGACGTAGATAGTGCCCGAAGGTATCATACCTCGCGAATGATAAAGTAACTCGAAAGGTTGTTGTGAGGTATGTCTTCCGGCCCGGGACCGGACACGAGCAACCTCACTGACGGGTCGCTCGTCCGGCCGATGTTCGAACTGGCGTGGCCGCTCGTGGTCATCCAGTTGCTGCAGGTCACCTACAACGTCGGCGACACCTTCTGGCTCGGCGCGCTTTCGCCCGACGCCGTCGGCGCGGTGAGCCTCGCCTTTCCGCTCCTCTTTCTGGTGATCTCCGTCGGTGGCGGCTTCACGACCGCGGGCTCGATCCTGCTCGCCCAGCACACCGGCGCCGAGAGCGGCGAGGGCGGTCTGATCGCCGGCCAGACGATCTCGTTTATCTCGCTCGTCGCGGTCATGCTCGGCATCATCGGCTTCCTCGCGACGGACTCGATGCTCGCCGCGTTGCCCGCCGACCCGGAGACCCAGGCAGCGATTATCCCGCTGGCCGCCGACTACCTGCGGATCTTCTTCCTCGGGATCCCCTTCGTGTTCGGCTTCTTCGTCTTCGCCGCGCTCATGCGGGGGTACGGAAACACCCGCGCTCCGATGCGGGTGATGGTCGTCAGCGTCTTGCTCAACCTCGTCATCGATCCGCTGTTGATCTTCGGCGTCGGACCCTTCCCCAACCTCGGGATCGCCGGCGCGGCCGTCGCGACCGTCCTCTCGCGTGGGCTGGCGACGGCCATCGGCTTCTACCTGCTGTACTTCGGCGACGTCGGCCCCGAGATCCGCCCGGAACATCTCCGGCCCCGGCTCGAGTACGTCACGGAAATCGTCCGTCTGGGCGTCCCGACGGCCTTAGAGCAATCGATGTCGGCGCTGGCGCTGGTCGCGATGACGGCGATGGTCGTCACCTTCCAGCCGGCGGTCGTCGCGGCCTACGGGCTGGGCAACCGGCTGATCTCGCTGGCCTTCTTGCCGGCGATGGGGATGGGGCAGGCGACGGACTCGATCGTCGGCCAGAATCTGGGCGCGGGGAAGGGCGACCGCGCCGAGAGAGCGACGCGGATCGCCGGCGGCACCATCGCGGGGATCATGGCCGTCGCGGCGCTGCTGGCCGCGCTCTTCCCGGAACCGTTCGTCTCGGTGTTCGTGACTGCCGAGGAGGCGGGTCGCGCGGAGACGATCGCCTACGGGTCTACCTACCTCCGGTTCGCCGCGGGCGGCTTCGTCTTCATGGGCGTCATGCAGGTCGTGCTGGGCGCCTTCCGGGGCGCAGGCAACACGAAGACCGCGCTGGCCTTCTCCGTGCTGGGGCTGTGGCTCGTCCGTGTGCCCGTGACCTACGCCCTGCTGTTCGTCGCCGAGTGGGGGCCGCGGGGGATCTGGACCGGCGTCGTCGCCGGCGACATCGTCGGCGCTATCGCCGCCGTCGCGTGGTTCTCGCGGGGCACGTGGAAGGGATCGCTGATCGACGAGAACGAACCGGACGAGGCGGCGGACGGGACGGGACGAGCGACCGACGCCGAGTGAGCGCTCGAGCGGTTCGCGCTCGGCGCTACGGTGCCTCAGAGATTGCGCTCGATTGTCGAGCGCAGCCGGCGTTCGAGGTCGGTCGTCGTCGCGTCGAGCGAGAGGCGCTCGTGGCTCTCGTCGGCGTCGAAGTGTTCGGTCAGCAGGCCGCCACGGCGGTCGACCTCAACCAGCAGGTCGAAGCTGTCGCCCTCCGGCAGCGGAACGATCTCGAGTTCGTCGAGTTCGCCGGCGAACGGACCCGATCGGGGAACGAACTCGAACTCCTGGACGAACCGGTGGTTCGAGAACAGCGACTCGCTGGCCTCGCAGTTTGCGGTCCGGAGCGTAAACCCGAGCGACTCGACGGCGTCGAACAGCGTTCGGCGGAGCGGATCCGGCTCGATTTCGACGGGATCGGTGTCGTCCGGATCGATGGCCCAGTCGATGTCGAGGCCGGTGTCGAGCCAGACCTCCGTCTTCCCCATCGTCACGGGCGTGTGGTAGGGCACGTCGATCAATACGGAGAACGACCTGTCCTCGTCGGGTTCGATCGTGAACGGATCCGCGATGCGGAACGAATCGATCGTCCCCGTCCGCGCGCTCTCGTCGGTCTCGTAGCGCGTCTCGAGTGCGAAGTAGATGCCGTCGACTTCCTGCGTGTCGTTTCCGCCGGTGACATCGACGCGCGCGTCGACGGTTTCGCCCGCCGTAAGCGTCGTCGGAAGGATCGTATCGACCGTTGCAGCCCCGATACCGAGGCTCGAGAGGATGCGTTTCATACGCCGACTACGTCACAGCCGATTGATATCTACTTTCTCATCACGACGCGTCTCGCAGCGGCGACCGCGCTCGCGCCGGGCGCCGCCACATCGGTCGCGTCGGGACGATCATCACCCGTCGTGATCTATCGTCGAACGGTAACTAGATAATCGGGAGGGGGATCGCGGACGAGAGCCAAATCCCCCACTTCTGGTGACAAGCCAATGTGTCTGTATGCCAAACCCTTTTGGAAAACGGCTCAAGCAATCACGCGGTGAACGGGTGAATATGCTCACGAACAGGGAGCCGACCGAGACCGACGGCCTGAAACAGTTCCTGGTGCAGTGTGAGGGCTGTTCGTTCGAACACGCGGCCGACGACCGCGACGAAGCGATGGCGATCGGCACCGACCACCAACAGGAGACGCGACACGAGGTCGTCGCCCTCGAGGTGCCGCCGGCGCTCCGACGGGCGTAGGCGGCGTCAGGACTGCGACCAACTGATCGACGCTCGGTCGCGGTTTCGGGACCGCAGCGAACGGCGGTGAGGGTGTCTCGAGGGACGCGTCCGTCGGCGTCCGGCACGACGATTGAAGAGGGAGGACTCGGAATCCCTCGTCGATGGTCGACAAGGACGTCGTCCGCCGAGGATACGACGAACTGGCGGAAACGTACGCCGCCGAACGGTCAGAGGCGGATCGCGAACGGGCGGCCCTCGAGGCGTTTTTCGGATCGCTGCCGGCGTCACCGACGGTTCTCGACGCCGGCTGCGGACGTGGGACGCCAGTTCTGCGGCGGAGAAGCGAGGACGGCGCCGCGGCAGCGATCGGCGTCGATTTCTCTCGGGAGCAACTCGAACTGGCAGCGGCGAACGCACCGACGGCGTCGCTCGTTCGGGGGGACTTGACGGATCTGCCCGTTCGCGACGGGACTTTCGATGCTGTAACAGCGCTTCATTCCCTGATTCACGTGCCGCTCGACGAGCACCTAACGGTCCTCGAGGAGTTCGCGCGGGTCCTCCAACCCGGCGGGCGGGTGCTGGTCTCCGAGGGCTAGAGGAGTGGCGCGGCGAGAACCCGGACTGGCTCGAGACCGGGGTCGAAATGCAGTGGCACGTGGCCGGCGCGGCGGCAACGCGAACGCAGTTGCGCGAAACGGGGTTCGAAATCGTCGACGAGCGAGGAGTCTCCGGGACGCTCCGCGAGGACGAACGCTGGGTGTACATCGCGGGGCGACTCGAAAAGTAGGCGGACTCGACAGCTCGCTCAGTCGGCGGCCAGCGTCCACTCGCCCGGGCCGGCCGACTCGAGAACGTCGCGTCGCTCCATCTCGGTCAGCACCTCGGGGATGCGGTCGGGTTGGGCGATCTCCATCTCGATGCGGTCGACCCCGTGGAACTCGGCGAGGTAGTGGCGGATCTCCTCCTGGGTGAACGACTCCTGATCGGCCTGCTCCATGACGCTGGAAACGAGGTCGACCATGTCCTCGATGAAGTTCCAGGGGTAGACGATCCAGGTCCACTCCGCTAAGTGTTCGCCGGCGTAGTCGGGCTGGTACTCGCTGGTGCCGAGCAACTGCAGCGTCGCAGTGCGGACCTCGCCGGCGTCGCGGTCGGTGACGTACTCGTAGGCGCGCTCGATGGAGCCGCCGGTGTCGGCGATGTCGTCAATGATCAGCACGTCCTTCCCCTCGACGCTGCCCTTGGGCATCGGGTATCGAACGGACGGCTCGTCGCTCTTCTCGGCGGCCCCGACGTAGTGTTCCATCTTCAGGCTCGTCAGATCGTCCAGTCCGAGGAAATCACAGAGACACCGACCCGCGAACCAGCCGCCCCGGGCCAGCGCGACGACGACATCCGGGTCGAACTCGTCGTCGCGGACCTCGTCGCTGACGTCGCGACAGAGGCCGTAGATGTACTCCCAGGTAGTGATCGTACAGTCGAAGTCGTCCGGTAAGTCGGACATCGTGTTTCAGGACGTACCACGGATCAACGCCGCTTAAACGATGCGTATTCGGACGATTCGCGCCGGTCGTTAGCACGCGCCTCGAGGACTGTTCCCCCCGGACAGACCGCTAGTCGGCCGATTACTCGAGCGAGACCGTGACGGCCCGCCCGCCGTCGACGGTAACGTCGAACCCGTTGTAGGAAAACGAAATGCGCCGCGTCGATCCCGGTTGCGACGATTCGAACATCGCGTCGAGCGCGTCGGGTTCGATCGCGTTGTACAGCGGCGGGAGCGCCGTGGGGTCGGTTTCCGACGCGGATGCGACGGCATCGACCACGGCGAGCGACGGTGCCTTCTCTGGCGAAAAGACGTACGTCTGCTCGTTCGTCGAACTGTTCCCCCCGATCTCGTTTCGATGGTGTTCCGTCGCCATGAATTGCCTTGGCGAGAAGGCCACATCGTACTATAAAAAACCACGTGAATCTGGATTAACTATAACTATCGTTCATCGCCATCTCAGCGTCGCTATCTGACAGTTAGCTTTTCGGACTGCTGCGATCGGTCGGACGAATGGCCGACGTAGCGGCAGGAAGTCCCCCGTATCGTGCCGGACGGCGACTCCCGTCGCCTCACTGGTCGTGTTCGAACGGACGTTCCCAGCGCAAGCGCTATATAACTCGATGATACAACCTAGTTATCGATGGCGCGAACCCAGATCGAAGCCGCCCGCGAGGGGACGGTCACCGACGCGATGGAACGAGTCGCCGAGCGCGAGAACCGGGACCCGGCGTTCGTCCGGAAGCAGGTCGCTGACGGACAGGCAGTGATCCCGGCGAACGTCAACCACGAGTCGCTCGACCCGATGATCATCGGCCGCGAGTTCGCGACGAAGGTCAACGCGAACATCGGTAACAGCGAGGAGACCAGCGACCTCGAGACGGAACTCGAGAAGCTCCACACCGCGGTCCACTACGGCGCGGACACGGTGATGGACCTCGGTACCGGAAGCGATCTCGACGAGATTCGCGAGACTCACATCGAACACTCGCCAGTGCCGCTCGGAACGGTGCCGCTGTACGAAGCCGTCAAGCGAGCCGGCGGGCCCGAGGAACTTACCAAAGACCTGCTGCTCGAGGTCATCGAGAAACAGGCCGAGCAGGGCGTCGATTACATGACGATCCACGCCGGCATCCTCGCCGAACACCTGCCGCTGACCGACGGCCGCAAGACGGGGATCGTCTCGCGGGGCGGGTCGATCATGGCCTCGTGGATGGAGACCCACGGCGAACAGAACCCGCTCTTTCAGGTGTACGACGAGATCTGCGAGATCTTCGCCGAACACGACGTCACCTTCAGCCTCGGAGACAGCCTTCGTCCGGGCTGTCTGGCCGACGCCTGCGACGAGGCCCAGTACGCCGAACTCGACACGCTCGGCGAACTCACCCGCCGCGCCTGGAAGTACGACGTCCAGGTGATGGTCGAGGGGCCGGGTCACGTCCCCATGCACAAGGTCGCCGAGAACGTCGAGCGCCAACAGGAGGTTTGCGACGGCGCTCCCTTCTACGTCCTCGGTCCGCTGGTGACCGACATCGCGCCGGGCTACGACCACATCACGAGCGCCATCGGCGCCGCGATGGCGTCCCAGGCTGGCGCCGCGATGCTCTGTTACGTCACGCCCAAAGAGCACCTCGGCCTCCCCGACGAGGAGGACGTCCGCGACGGCCTCGCGGCCTACCGGATCGCGGCCCACGCGGGCGACGTCGGCAACGAGCGGCCCGGCGCGCGCGACTGGGACGACGCCCTCTCGGAAGCCCGCTACGAGTTCGACTGGCGCGAGCAGTTCGGTCTCGCGCTCGATCCCGACCGCGCCCGCGAGTACCACGACCAGACCCTCCCCGGTGACAACTACAAGGAGGCCCGCTTCTGCTCGATGTGCGGTGTCGAGTTCTGTTCGATGCGGATCGATCAGGACGCCCGTGAGGACGGGGAGATGGAGTCGCTGACGAACGACGAGGACGGCGGCACCGACCTCGAGGCCTCGCCGGCCGCCGAGGTCAACCGGCCGCCCGTGGGGACCCACGAATCCGGCGAGTTGCCGTCGGTCGACGACGGCGAGCGGGTCGAACAGCCGGGCGACGACTGAGTCGACGTCGGGCGGTGAGGGCGGGGACCGGATGCCGAATCCTAACCGGGAAGTGATTACATTTATTAATTCATTTTCTGTAATAACATTAGATATGACAAGATTGGGGCGACGGCAGCTACTGTCGGCGGTCTCGACGACAACGGTCGCCGCGCTGGCCGGCTGTTCGGATTTACTGGACGAGGAGAGGGAACCGGACAGCGAGGAATC
This sequence comes from Haloterrigena salifodinae, assembly GCF_003977755.1. Classification (NCBI taxonomy): domain Archaea; kingdom Methanobacteriati; phylum Methanobacteriota; class Halobacteria; order Halobacteriales; family Natrialbaceae; genus Haloterrigena; species Haloterrigena salifodinae. The sequence continues at coordinate 866,170 of NZ_RQWN01000002.1, read as the reverse complement.
GACCGACGAGAACGAATCGCCCGACGAACCCGAGGCCGAGAAAACGGACGATTCGTCCCCGGAAACGCCAGCAGCGTTCGCACGGCAGTTCGTCGAGAAACTGGCGGCCGACCGGTTCGAGGAGGCGAGCAACCTGACCCCCACTGCCGGTCCGATACCTGCCGGAAATCTCGAGCGGGTCTGGATGGGGTATACGGCCGTCCACGGTGAGTTCGAGGAAATTACGGCGGTCGGCGAGGCCGCCGACCTCGAACCGGGACAGACGCGGGCATTCGGCGACGCCGCTGTCATCGACGTGACGATGACGTTCGAGCGCGGCGAGGACGGTCTGCTGGTCGGCGTCAAAGACGACGCCGTCGCGGTGGTCGACTTCCCCGTCGAGTACGAACGGCCGACGTACGTCGACCCCGACTCGTTCGCGACGGAGTCCGTGACCGTCCCGGCCGAGGGCTGTCACCTCGACGGTATCGCGACCGTCCCGACGGAGGCGACCGGCAGCGACGACGTTCCGGGCGTCGTGCTCGTCCACGGCTCGACCCCAACCGACAAGAACTACCAGAACGGCAGCACCCAGCTGTTTCGCGATCTGGCGGAGGGCCTCGCGAGCTGCGGCATCGCGGTCCTCCGATACGACAAGCGAACGTACAGCTGCATCCCGGATCTCGCGGATCGGTCGCTCGATCGCACCATCGTCGACGACGCGCTGGTCGCCGTCGACCAGCTTCGCGCGCTCGAGGGCGTCGACGCCGATCGGATCGTCGTCGTGGGCCACAGCCTGGGCGGGATGGCCGCGCCCCGGATCGCCGCGCGGGACGGGTCCCTCGCCGGGGCCGTCGGGCTGGCTGCGCCCGCGCGACCGCTGTACGACGTCTTCCTCGAGCAGTACGAACACCGGCTCTCCGTCGGCGAACACGACTGGGAGCAACTGAACACCCAATACGATCGGATGCAGGAGGACGCCGAACGCATCCGCAACGGCGAGTATCAGGCCGACGAAGTCGTCGCCGAGTATCCCGGCGCGCTCTGGCAGAGCCTCGAGGACTACGATCACGTCGACACGGCTCGTGACGTCGACGTCCCCCTCCGCTTCCTGCAGGGCCGTCGCGATTTCCAGGTCTCGCCCGAGAACGACTTCGAGCTGTGGCGCACCGAACTCGAGGACCGGCCGGCGACGACCTTCGAGAGCTACGACGGACTCGACCACCTGTTCATGTCAGGCGAGGGGCCGTCCGTTCCCTACGAAACGATGGTGCGTAACAACGTCGAAGAGGCGATGATCGACGACCTCGTCGCCTGGATCGACGGGAGATAGACCGAGGCCGATTCCTGGACGGCGGCGGACGCTCGAGCGACCGCGCGTCGGATCGGGCGTCAGATGACCGAGGATTGATACGGCGTTCGGCCCACCACCGTCGTATGGACACGATTCGAACCCTGCAGGTCGACGCCTTCACGGACGAGCCGCTGGCCGGGAATCCGGCCGGCGTCGTCCCCGACGCGGACGGGCTCTCGGACGACCAGATGCAGTCGATTGCCGCCGAACTGGCCGTCAGCGAGACGGCGTTTCTCCGCCCCAGCGAGACGGCCGACTACCGAATTCGCTACTTCACGCCGACCCAGGAAGTCGATCTCTGTGGCCACGCGACGATCGGTTCGTTCGCCCACCTCCGCGACGAGGGCCTCGAGGCCGGCACCTACGCGCTCGAGACGAACGTCGGGGAACTCGAGATCGAGGTCGACGCGGACGGAACGGTCTGGATGACCCAGGACGAGCCCCGCATCCGCGAGGTCGACATCGGCTACGAACGGGTCGCCGACGCGTTGGGCGTCGATGCGGCCGCCCTCGAAGGGGCGAGCGACGACATCCCGCTGGCGGTCTCCTCGACCGGCCTCCCCTTCCTGATCGCGCCGATCACGTACCTCTCGGACCTCGGGAGCGCCGAGCCCGATATGCGGGCGATCGAGGAGCTGACGGAAGAAGTGGACGCGACCGGAATCTACCTCTTCACGTTCGACGCGCTCGGCCGGGAATCGACCCTGCACGGTCGGATGTTCGCGCCCGGGGCCGGCGTGCCCGAGGACCCCGTCACCGGCACCGCCAGCGGCGCGGTCGGCGCCTACCTCGACCGCTTCGGCGCGTTCGACGACGACTTCCCCGAGGAACTGCGCCTCGAGCAGGGTCACTACGTCGACCGCCCAGGGCAGGTCCGCGTTCGGATCGGCGAGGACGTCCGCGTCGGCGGTCGCGGCGTGACGGTCCTTGACGGCTCGCTGGTCGTCCCCGAGGACGAAGACGACGACATCCTCGAGGCCTGAACGGAGCGGAAGCCGATCGTCGAATCTCTCGCGACCGACGGTCATCGCCGCACCCGCGCTGCACTCTCGCGACCGACGTTCGACGGACCGGAGTCAGCGCGTCTGCGTCACCATCTCGTCCATGTTCTCGAGCGCTGACAGCGCTGCCTGCAGGACCTTGCGTTCGCTCCGGCGGAGGTTCATCGAGACGGCCGTCTTCGAGATGTCGAAGTGATTCGAGAGTTCCTCGAGGGTCGTCGCCCGGGGCGTCTCGTAGTAGCCCTCCCGGGCAGCCGTCTCGAAGGTTTCGCGTTCGGTCTCGGTCAGCGACCGACAGCCCTCGAGCAGGCGGAGCGCGCTGTCGGAGTTCTCCAGCAGATCGAACAGTTCCGTCGGGCCGAACTGGTCGCGGTCCGCGACGGTGTAGTCGTTGTGGCGCTCGAGTTCGGCTAACGCGTGATCTTCGTCGGCGTCGTCGTCGAAGCCGACGTGCCACCGTTCGTGGCCGTCCTCGATGTGGAAGGGGCCGGTGATGTAGCCGCCGTTGCGCTGGATCGTCCGCATCGCGTTGGTCTCCTCGATCGTCGTCCCGATCTCGGCGACGTTCTCCCGCTTCGAGAGGATGTAACACTCCCGCATGTTCGGGTGGTCCCGAAGCGTGTGGAGGCCGTCCTCGAGGGCGCCCATTGACTCCCCCCGCGCGATGAGCCGGGTCTCGAGTTGCTCGTCGTCGGTGTCCAGTTGCCACTGGACGGCCGAGAAGGCGATCTCGACATCGTCGGTCGTATCGATGAACGGACAGTCGTACTGGCGCATGTCGATATCGAGATCGATCATTCCTAGCGAGTGAACCACATACAGCGTATTAATATCTTCACCCGTTCGCGAGCGCGATCCGCTCGAAATCGGAGATTACCGATCGAAACCGGTAACGTCGCGTCAGTCGGCGCGCCGTCCGGACGCCCGTTGATATGTTAACGCGCGTCTTTTAGCGCGTTCCGAGGGTAGCCATACGAAATGTCACAGGACCAGGTGACGCCACCGACCGTGACCGCCGAGGAGATTCACCGGATCGACGACGACGCCTTTACCGACCGCAACGTCTGTCTCGTGACCGGCGCCGGGTCGGGGATCGGTCGCGCGACCGCGCTCGCCGCCGCCGGGAACGGGCTCACCGTCGCGGCGACGGACATCGACGAGGACGGCCTCGCCGGGACCGTCGATCGGGGCGAGGAACTCGGCCTCGAGGGCGAGATCACGTCGATCGTCGGCGATCTGACCGAGGACGACGACTTAGAGCAGATCGTCGACGAGGCGGCCGAACTGGGCGATATCAAGTACCTCGCCAACGTCGCCGGGATGCAACACATCGACTCGATCGAGAACTTCCCGATGGAGACCTACGACACGATGCACCGTATCATGCTCCGGGCGCCGCTGTACCTCTCGAAGCTCTGCATCCCCCACTTCCGGGAGACCGAGGACGGCCAGGGCTGCGTGGGCAACATGGGCTCGGTCCACGGCCACTACGTCACCAGCGACAAGGTCGGTTACAACGTCTCGAAGTTCGGTCTACGCGGGCTCACCCAGTCGATCGCCGCCGAGGGCGAGGGGGAGATCCGCGCCTACTCGATCAGCACGGGCTACGTGAAGACGCCGCTGGTGACCGACCAGCTTGAGGACACCGCCGAGCAGCGCGGGATCTCGGTCGACGAGGTGATCGAGGACGTCATGCTCGGCCAGTCCCGCGTCAAGGAGATGATGGAACCGATCGACGTCGCCAACCTCTTCCTGCTGGGCTTCTCGGATCTCGGCCGGCACTTGGACGGCGGCGACCTATTGTTTGATGGTGGCATGACCCTTACGTACGAGTAACAATGTCCGACGTAACAGATCCGGCACTCGAGGACGTCGACGAGGTCGTCCACGACCCCAGCCGGGAGTTCGTCGAGTCGACGAACGTCTATGACTTCATGGAGACGTACGGGATCGACGACTACGACGAGCTCATCGAGCGGACGACGAGCGAGGTCGACGGCGAACCCGAGAGCGGCGTCGACTGGTTCTGGGACGAACTCGTCGACTACCTCGGGATCGAGTTCTACGAGGAGTACGACGAGGTGAGAGACGACGGCGAGGCGCGAAGCGCCTCGGAAGCGAGCGGTGAAACCGCGAGCCGCGGTGGTCCGCAGTTCACCGACTGGTACCCCGGCGGCGAGATCAATATCGCCCACAACGTCCTCGACCGTCACGCCGCCGTCGACGAGGAGCGACGCAACAAAGTGGCGACGATCTGGGAGGGCGAGGACGGCGAGATTCGGGAGGTGACCTACCACGAACTGCGCCGGCAGTCGAACAAGGTGGCCAACGCCCTCGAGCAGCGGGGCATCGAGACCGGCGACACCGTCGGCCTCTACATGCCGATGGTGCCCGAGGTCGTCTCGATCCTCTACGGCTGTTTCAAGGTGGGCGCGATCGCGGTGCCCATCTTCTCGGGCTTCGGCGTCGACGCGGCCGCGACCCGGATCGCGGACTCGGAGTGCTCGGTGCTCTTCACGGGCGACGGCTTCTATCGGCGCGGCGATCCCGTCTTCCTCAAGTCCGCCGCCGACGAGGCAATCGAGAAGGCCGGGTACGTCGAGCACACGATCGTCTTCGATCGGTTGGGATCCAGCGACCGCCAAAACGAACACGAGATCCCCTGGAGCGACGACCGGGACGAGTGGTGGGACGACGCCGTCGGGACGGCCGACGACGAGTACGAGACGAAGGCGCTCGACTCGAGTCAGGAGTCGATGCTCCTCTATTCGTCAGGGACGACGGGCAAGCCAAAAGGGATCGTCCACACCCACGCGGGCGTGCAGGTCCAGTGCGCCAAGGAGGTCTACTTCGGGATGGACCTCAAGCCCGCCGACCGGTTCTTCTGGGTCTCGGACATCGGCTGGATGATGGGGCCGTGGACGCTCATCGGCACCCACACCTTCGGCGGCACCGTCTTCGTGTACGAGGGCGCGCCCGACCACCCCGAACCCGACCGCTTCTGGGAGATGATCGACCGCCACAAGTTGACGCAGTTCGGCATCTCGCCGACCGCGATCCGGGCGCTACGGAAGCACGGGGACGAGTGGCTCGAGGGGCACGACCTCTCGTCGCTCCGGCTGTTGGGGTCGACGGGCGAGCCGTGGGACCCCGAATCGTGGCGCTGGTTCTACGAGAACGTCGGCGGCGGCGAGGCGCCGATCATCAACATCTCCGGCGGCACCGAAATCTGCGGCTGCTTCTTGATGCCGATGCCGACCCAGCCACTGAAGCCTTGCACGCTGGGCGGACCCGGGCTGGGAATGGACATCGATATCGTCGATCGGGACGGGAATTCCGTCAGGGAGGACAACCAGCGGGGGTTCCTCGTCGCGCGTGACTCCTGTCCCTCAATGACGAAGTCGCTGTGGTCGGGCGACGAGCGGTACCTGAACGAGTACTGGTCGACCTTCGAGGATCCGCCGATGTGGAACCACGGCGACTGGGCACAGAAGGACGAGGACGGCTTCTGGTTCCTCCATGGCCGGGCCGACGACGCGCTGAACGTCGCCGGCCGCAAAGTCGGCCCCGCCGAAGTCGAGGGGGCGCTCATCGACCACGAGGCCGTCAACCAGGCCGCCGCCATCGGCGCCCCCGACGAGACGACTGGGACGGCGGTCGTCACCTACGTCATCCTCGAGGACGGCCGGGAGGAATCGGACGATCTCAAGGCGGAACTGCGTGCGCAGGTCGGCGAGGAGCTGGGCAAACCGTTCCGTCCGCGCGAGATCCTGTTCGTCGACGACCTCCCGAAGACCCAGTCGGGCAAGATCATCCGCCGGGCCATCGAGGCCACCTACACCGGCGAGGATCTCGGCGACATGAGTAGCATCGAGAACCCCGAGGCGCTCGAGGAACTCCAGGAAGCGAGGTAGTCGGAACCGAATCGAGCCGAACCGTCGACGAGCCACCGACGAATGCCGGTGAGTCGATACCGTTCAGACGGCCGGCACGCCGAACAGGAGCGTGAAGACAGCGGCGCCGAGTAGCACGACGCCGAGGGCGCGAGCGGCGGCGGTCTCGTCGGGTGCGAGCCGCTCTATCGAGACGACAAGGGTCAGCCCGACCATGACGAGGACGTTCATCGACCCGAGCGCGACCATTAGCGCGAACAGCGGCCACGTACAGCCGATGCAGTTGGCGGCGTACGAGAGACCGTCGCGGGCCATTCGAGCGGACTTGGGACGATGAGGAACCGAATGACAGCGACCACAACGAGCGAGAAGGTCGCGTTTCAGCGCCGTCTGCTGGTAGACGCCGGCGAACGCCAGCAGGCCGCTGACGACGATCACGGCGACGGAGACGCCGAACGCGGAGGCGGTCAGCAGTTCACGGATCGGAACCAGAACGGCGACCACCAGCGGGACGGCGCCGACGAGCGTCCACGCGAGGCCGTAGGCGCCGAGAAAGGCGACGATGGCGGACCCGAACACGGACCGGCTGGCACAGACCTCCTCGCGGACCGTCCGAACGACCGGGAGCAGCGATGGGAGCATCATCGCCAGCATCATCGTCCCCCACAACAGCAGGTACGCCGCGACGCCGCCGAGGCCGTTGGCCGCGGCGATCGCTTCGGGGACCCCCGGCGCACCCATCGGCGCCTCGAGGCCCGCCGGCGGGGAGCCAAGTCCGGGAAGCCACCCCTGCAGGAGGACGAGCCACAGCAGGGCCGACAGCGAGAGGACGAGGAGTTCGGGGGCCGGGACCTCGAGGTCGAGACGATCGGTGGACGGGAGTGAGATGTCGGGTGCCATCGGTTACGCGGCGAAGTGGGGGTCGACGTGCGATGCGATCGCGGACGGTCGGCGTTCAGTCACGGCGATCACCGTCGGTCGGCCGCCCGCGCCGGTCGCGCTCGAGGATGGCGCCGCCGGCGCCGACCGCGACGTCGACGGGGACGGTTCCCAGGCCGTCGCTGTCGGCGCTCGAGCGGGCCAGCGCGAGTCCCAGCAGCGACTGTTCGGTCGGGGCGTCCAGTTCGGTCCAGCGGACGCTCGCCGCCCGCTCGTAGATTCGGCCGCCGTTGGCGACCGCTACCGTGTCGGTGCCCCGCGACCGGATCGCCTGCAGCGCGCCCTGTCCGACGTGCAGCGGCGTCCAGTTCTCGCAGTCGGGATCGTACCGGTAGGCGATGCCGTCGGCGCCGGCGATGAACACCGACTCGTCGCCGGCCCGGACGTCCTGGAAGTCGACCTGCGCGTTGCGGACGCCGATCCGGTCCCACTCGTCGGTCGGTTCGGTGTCGGTGGGTTCCGTATCTGCCGGTTCGCCGTCTCTTGGATCGCGCTCCGTCGAGCCGTCGGTCCCGGCGGTGGTCGCGTCACCGTCGGTGGCCTCGCGGTACGCGCCGCCGCTGGTGTCGATCGCGTAGAACCCGTCCGGCCCCGCCGTGATGCCGGGGATCGTCGATCCGCCGCCGGGTTTGACGACCTCGCCCCAGACGGGACAGCCGTCCTCGACGGTGCAGTCGAGGACCTCTCCGGAGCCGTTGGCGATGCGAACGCGCTCCTCGCCCGTCCGGCCCGCGACGGCGATGGCCTCCCAGGTGCTCGTCTTCTCCATCGGCGCGGAGTAGTCACTGAGGTGGCCGTCGGCCACGTCGTAGAACCCGAGGGCGCCGCTGTCGCCGGCGAACCAGAGCCGACAGCCGTCGTCGGTCGCCGCGATCGAGCGCAGGGTGTTCTCCGAGACGCCCGGGCCGCGCTCGAGGACGACCTGCCAGCCGTCGCCGGTCTGATGAAGCAGCAGTCCCCCTTCGCCGCAGGCGTAGGGGCCGTCCTGTCCGTGGACGACGCCGTGGAGGGTCCGAGACGTCGGCGACTCGACGGACTCCCAGTCGCCGCGATCGTCGGTCCCGTCGCCGGCGTCGGCACCGCTCGCTGGGTTTGCGGCGTCGGCGTCGCTCTCCCCTCCGTCGTCGCCGGCGGATCGGCGGTCGCCGTCGGTTTCGGTCCGGTCGTTCCCCGCCTCGCTCGCATCGTCGGCCGTTCCGGGCGAGCCGACCCGCTGGAGCCACTCGAGGGCGTCGGACAGCGAGTCGTCGAGGCGGTCGATCACCGAATCACCTCGTGGGCCGCCGCGACGCGGGAGCAACCGACGCTGTAGGCCGCGGCCCGCCAACTCAGATCGCAGCGTTCGCGGCGGTCGCGCACGTCCTCGACCGCGTCGGTCAGCGCGTAGGCGAACTCGTTGGTCACGCGCGCGTCGCTCATTCGGTCGCGGCCGACGGTCCGAATCCACTCGAGATGGGCCGCGATCGGCCGCCCCGCGGTCGCGAGTACGGCGGGGACGACGTCGATACCGCGCTCGTCGAGGGCGCGCTGTCCGTCCGGCGTCACGGCGCCGACGGTCCCTTCGACGACGAGGTCGGCGCGGATGCCGTCGGCGTTGTCGGCGGTGATCGTCGTCGCCGGCGCCGCGAGCACCAACGCGTCGGCGTCGCACTCGAGGACGTTCTCGGTGCCGGTCACGGTGCCGTCGTCGTACTCGGCGAGCGCGCCCGGACGCTCGAGATAGCTGGGCACGAGGTTGGTATCGAGTCCGGAGCCGTCGTCCGGGGCAACGAGGCCGACTCGGTCGCTTGACATGGCGACGACGGAGCCGCCCCGGAACTCGAGCAGGCGAGCGGCCGCCACGCCGCAGGCCTCGGTGCCGTAGATCGCGATCGTCGCGTCGCTCAGCGGTCGGTCGTGGTCGGTCTCGAGGACCTCCCGCGTCACGTGCGCGAGGCCGTGACCGCCCGCTCGATCGATCTCCCGGAGGCCGCCGATGGCCGGCGGTTTGCCGGCAACGGCCGCGGTTCGGGGGGCGTCGACGTCGTCGGCGACGGCGTCGGCGAACCGGGCCATCGTCCGCCGGTCGGTACCGACCTCCGGAACGAGGACGTCGTCGCCGCGGTCGACGCCCTCGATTCGGCGCGCGTAGGATCGGGTGAGGCGGCTGCGTTCGTCCCGGGACAGCGCCGTCGGATCGACCGCGACCCCGCCCGCGGCGCCGCCAAACGGGAGGTCGGCGATCGCCGCGCTGACGGTCGTCGCGGCCGCGAGGCCGGCGCAGTCGTCCCCGTTCAGCGCGGGGTAGTACCGGTGCGGTCCGAGGAAGGAACCGCGGACGCCGTCGTGGCGGACGCGGTACCCCTCGCAGACGTCGAGCGTGCCGTCGTCGTGTTCGAACGGCACGGAAATCCGCTCGCGCTGGCGGAGGTGGAGCAGTCGCTGTTCGATCCCGTCGGGGACGCCGAGACGGCGCGTCGCGGCCGTCGCGTACGCCCACGGGGCGGCGAGGTCGGGATCGGTTCGAGTCGTCTCGTCGTCGGTGTCGTGAAAGGCTGTCATCGTGTCAGGGTCAACGCGGTTGTGTTCGACCGACCCGCTCGGCAGACGTCGGTCTATTCGGAGAGTTCGATCGATACGATCACTGTGCACACTCAGAACGGACGATCCGGTGTCAGTCCGGGAACGCGCGACCGCGCCCGGCGGCGAACGCCGTCGGTGCGATCGCCGCGGGAGCGCGACTGTCATGGGGACTCACAGCAGAGGCAGCGGCGCTCCCACTCGTGGTGTTCCTCGAGGCGCCTGTTGGCGCGCGTGCTCGGACGATAGGCGTTGGTTCGCCCGTCGAGAGGGTGTTTCTCGACGTAGCCCTCTTCGACGAGTTCGCTCAGGTTCTGGTAGAGTCGGCCCTGGTTGATCTCCTCGTCGTAGTAACAGTCGAGTTTGTCCTTGATGACGAGTCCGTGAGGGTTTCGCTCGGCGAGCATTCGGATGACGAACAGCTGATCGCGTTTGAACCCGGTCAGGTTCGCCAGCGGCCGCGGCTCCGCGTGCTCGTCGGAGATCGGTTCGGTACTGTCGTCGGTGTCGCTCGGTGGGTGGCTGGGCATCGGTTCGTCACCGGCGGCGAAGCCGCCGAAGCTACGCGCGGGAGTCGAACCCGCAACCGGCCGAGTCCGGACGTAGCGAGGGCCTTCAGGGACCAAACTCCAGCCGGTGTTCGCGGTAGAGAACGGCGACGAACGCCCCGAGGGGCGGCAACCCGAGGATCACGAGAATCAGTCCGGCGTAAATGGCGGCCGATAGCTGGAGGCTCGCGACGAAGTAGGCCATCACGGCGGTCGCGGCCGCGAGCAACAGCCCGATACTCGAGAGTACGAGCCCGAAGCTCAGCTTCCGGAACTGCCACTCGAGGTTCCCTGACCGACGTAACTGTTCGATCAGGACGACGGTCGCGGGAATCGTCACCGCGATCAGTTGCAGGAGCATCAGTGCGACGTCGGTGCTTGCAGTGGTTGACATGGGTGAATGTGGAGCGCTGCGTAGGTCTGCGGACCGCACGCAGTTGCGGTGGCTGGCGGGCGATGCGACTCGCTCGAGCGGCGGCGCGGTTCGATCGCGGGCGACAATCGGCGTACTCGGTCGTCAGGGAGCGCGGACTCGAGTCGGAGTTGGTCGGCTCGACGACGGAACGGGACGGCGCAATTATTTCCATTCGCGTGTGTGCGACGGCCCCGATTCGAGGGCCCACGGATCGTCGGGGTCGGGCCCGCCGAGCCACAGCGACCGGGCGAGGTTCGCGAGGAAGACGGCCTGGCCGGCGGCGATCACGTAGGCGCCGACGGTCGCCAGTTGGTGCAGCGGCGCGTACGCCGCCGGATAGGTCGCGACGCGCCGCGGGAGTTGTGCGAGGCCGACGAGCAGGAGCGCTCCGAAGGTCACCGCGACGCCGACGACCGTGAGCCAGACGTGCAGGCGGGCCAGCCCCGGCTCGAGGCGCCGGCCGGTGAGCAGGGGGAACCAGTAGTAGACCCCGGCGACGAGCGCGAGCGCGACGAAGCCGGCGAGCAGCAGGTGGAAGTGCGCGACGACGTAGTAGGTCCCGGTGTAGCGGACGTTGATCGGCACGGCGGCGAGGAAGACGCCGGTGACGCCGCCGACGACGAAGAAGCCGACGGCGGCGAGGGACGCAACCATCGGCGCGGTGTACCGGATCGAACCGCCCCATAGCGTCACGAGCCACGTACAGAGTTTCGCGGAGCTCGGGAGCGCCACCGCCAGCGTCGTGAACATGAAGACCGTCCGCACGGGGAGGCTCAGTCCGGTCACGAACATGTGGTGGGCCCAGACGGTGAACGAGACGACGCCGATCGCGAGCGTCGAGTAGACGGACGAGCGGTGGCCGAACAGCTGCCGGCCGGCGAACCGCGGCAGCACGTGGCTGACGATTCCCATCGGGGGCAACACCACGATGTACACCAGCGGATGGGCGAAGAACCAGAACAGGTGTTGCCAGACCAGCGGCCCGCCGCCGCCGAGGAGGAACCCGGTGGCGAGCGTCCGATCCGCGAGAACGAGCGCGACCGTCGTCGCTAGCACCGGAAACGCCAGCAGAGACATCACCGCGGCGGTCAGCACCGTCCACGTGAACGTGTCTACCTCGAGCCATCGGACCTCACGCTCGCGCAGAATCGTGCAGAGGAGCGTCCACGCCGTCAGCGTCGTCCCGACGGCGACCAGCGCGAGTCCAGCGAGGAGGGCGTCGACGGCTGGGTTCGCCGACAGCACGCTCAGCGGCGGATACAGCGTCCACCCGCTGGCGACCGGCTCGAGGCCCGCCAGGCCGAGGATGCCGCCGATCGTGCCCGCCCGAATCGACAGCGCCGCGGGGACCTGCAGCCAGAACGCGACCGCGCCGAGGGTCGGCGCGGCGACGTCGTCGGCCTCGATCAGCGGGGGGACGGCGACGTAGGCCACGCCCCAGATCGCCGGCAGCGCGAACAGGAACAGCATCGTCAGCCCGTGGGTCGTGAAGAAGGCATTGTAGGTCTCGGCCGTCAACCGACCGAGAGTCGGAGTGACCAGCGCCGTTCGCAGGAACAGCGCGTCGAGCCCGCCCCACAGCCCCATCACCAGCGCCAGCACGAGGTGCCAGCGGGCGAGCCGTCGGTGATCGACGTTCGGCCGACCGGTCGATCGGGTCACGGCCGTCCGAACGCGAACGCCCGCCCCAGTTCGCGAACGCCCAGCAGGCCGACCGTCGTCGCGATAGTGAACGCGAAGATTGGATCGACCGCGTACAGGAGGCCGCCGATCAGCGGTGCGGGGACGACGGCGACCTGCACCGCCGTCCCGACCGCGTCGGGGAGCCGCGGGCCGGGAACTGGGGCGACGCGAGCGCTCTCGCCGACGGTCGGCCGGAGCGGTTCGATCGCCGTCCGACAGCCCAGCAGCGCGAACAGGACGGCGACGATACCGGCGTTGGACGGGGCCGCCACGAGCCCCATCGGGAGCAGCGAGACGACGGCGAGACCGACGGCCAGCACCGCGCGCCGGTCGAGCCGCGAGGCGAGGGCGGGGGCGGCGACCGCGCCGACGACCGCGCCCGCGGCCTCCGCGAGGACGAACAGGCCGAAGACGGCGGCCGGCGCCAGCGAGAGGCCGCCGATCGAGAGCCCGATCGAACGGTACTCGACGACCAGCAGGATCAGGAACGGCCAGCTCCCGGCGAGGGCGACCCGAACGAGAGCGTCGCCGATGACCGCCCAGCGGCGGCGGTCGGGGAGCCTCGAGGCGGCGCTGCTGACCGCGCCGAGCGGGGACTCCGCGTCGGCCGGCGCAGCGGTGGTCGTCTCGTCCCTGTGCGTCTCACTCTCGCCGTCTCGGTTGCCCTCCGCGAGGCCATCGCCGAGCACTCTCCCGGCGAGGGTCGACGTTCGTTCCCCCGCAGACCCCAGCGCGACCGCGCCGACGAGGGTGACCGCGGCACCGGTCGCGGCGACGATTGTGAAGCCCGCGCGGACTCCGCCGGCGCTCGCGACGGCGGCCGCCGCGAACACGGCCGCCGCGGCGAGGCCGAGCGCGCCGACGACGATCCACGTTCGTCGCCCGTCGATGGCACCGCGCCGGATCGACGTCTCGTCGCGGGCGGGCACCGCGCTCGAGGGCGGTGCCGCCGCGCGCGTATCGGTCGGCCACAGGTCCCGCACGGGGCCGCGGACGTACCACGCTTGCAGGAGGACGATCCCGACCGCGAGCCACCCCAGCGCCGACAGCGGCGTTCCCAGCAGGGCGTCGAGCGTCGGCGCACCCGCCCACGCGAGGAGGCCGACCGCGGCGACGAGCACCGACGCCACCGCGGCCGCGGCGGGCGCGAGGTCGCTCGTCGGACCGGCGTCGGCGTCGCTCGAGCGCCGGGACGCCGCGACGGCGACGCCCAGTCCGAGCGACACCAGCGCGCCGGCGACGATCGGCCCGGAGCCGATCGCGACGACGAACTCGGGGAGGTATCGTTCGGCGAGGCGGATCAGCCCGTGGCTCGTCGCGAGCGCGACGAGACAGACGATCCGGATCGGATCGGTGCGGTCGGCGGCGTCTGTCGGGTGTTGGGTCATGGATACTGGAACGAGAGACGGCTATCGCGATCGGCTCGCGGCGGTCGAACGTCGGCAACCGGTCGGCGGTCGAGACCTTACTTCAGCCCGCGGTCCTCGAGCGCGTAGGCGATCCGCTCGAGGAACTGCTGGGTGCGGATGACGATCCCGGCGATGTGGGGTGCGAGGCGGTTTCCGATGCGGACGCGCTGTTCGGGCTCGAGGGCGACGTACACCTGTACGGCGAAGATCGGGACGGCGACGACGTTGAACAGTGCCGTGTACGTCCCCGACACCGTGCCGCCGGCCGCGCCCGCGGGCGGGACGAGGCCGAGCCCGCCGAAGACGAGTTCGACGACGAGGCCGGCGACGACCGCCGCGAGGAAGAACGCGACGGCGATCACGGCGGCCATCCGGGTGCCGTAGTATCGCCGGTAGGTGCGGACCAGCGGCAGGATCACCAGATCCGCGAAGATGAACGCGAGCACGCCGCCGAAGGAGACGCCGTTCTGCCAGAGCACGACCGCGAAGGGGACGTTGCCGACCGAACAGAGGAACGTCACCACGCCGACGATGGCGCCGAGGACGACGTTCGAAACGAGCCGCAGGACGCTGCCCTCGGCGCCGACGCCGAAGACGGCGGTCCACCACGCGGTCGGCACGAACGCAGCCAGCAGGCCGGCGATGGCGAAACCGAGGACGACGTCCCGCCAGAGCATGTCCCATTCGCGGATCGCGTTCGCGGTCGCCGACCGCCAGCGGTCGCCCGACAGCAGTTCGGGGCCCGCTGTAACGGGGTCGCGATCGGTCGACGGATCATACGCGTTGCGACAGCCGCCACAGCAGAAGTGTCGCCGCTCGCCGTCGAACTCGGCCGCGATGGTCTCCTCGTCGGTCGGATCCACGGCCATCCCACAGGTCGCACACTCGATCTCCTGTAGCGCCCGCGCGTGTGCTCGAGCGCGTTCGATCCACGATTGGGGGACGAACCGTCGGTACACCACCGCGAGGACGCCGACGGCGACGAGGCCGCCGACGATCTCCGCCGCGGCGAACTGCCAGCCCAGCAGGAGCGTGACGACCAGCGCGAGTTCGAGCACGAGGTCCGTGCTCGCGAACTGGAACGCACCTAGACTGGCCGCGGCCGATGCACCCTTAGTGAACAGCGACCGGGTCGTCGCCACCGCGGAGAACGAGCAACTCGAGGATGACGCGCCGAAGAGGGCCCCGTAGCCGACCTCGCGCCAGCCGTCGTCGCCGAGGTAGTCGGTGAGCCGGTCTTCGGAGACGAACTCCTGGACCGCGCCGGTGATCGTGAATCCGAGGACGAGCGCCCACCACGTCTCCCAGGCCATCTCGAAGGCGATGATCGCGGCCTCGAGGAGCCGTAACAGGACCGCGCCGAGCAGGCCGGCGAGTCGGGCCGCGAACTCGAGGCTCCCTTCGTTCGGAGCCGGGGAGACGGGTCCGATACCGAGTGGCGGCCCGCGAGCGCTCGCGGCGAGAGGGATCGGTCCGTGGTCGACCGTCGCTACCACCAGCGAGACGAGCAGTCGCGTCTGCGCGGCCACGAGGCTGTAGGCGTCGGTAACCGGGTGGATGACTGCGTGCATAGTGGAGTAACGAGAACGGAGTCGCCGATCGAACGGCGCGTCGAGACGGGCCGCCAGCGGATAGTGGCGACTGTGCTGGCGGGCCGGGAGGTCATTCGCGCCGAGGGCGCGTCGTCCGGGCCTTCCGACATCGAAGCCTAATAGATTATGGCGTAAAAATATGGACGAAACCTAGAGAATGTGCACCGACGACCCGGAGCGTCGGGCGCGAGCGGACATGTGATCGATCGTTCGTCTCGCGGCGCGGACGGTCCGGAAGCGGCCAGTGCAGGGGGTTTTCAGCGGACTCGGTCGCGTGGCGGCCGAGGCGTCGACGCGCCGTCCTCAGCGAGCCATCAGTCCGACCGTTCGATGGCGATTGTAGAGATAGGCCACGCAGACGGAGACCGTCGAGAGGAGGAAGGCGACGAGAGCGATCGCGAGCGCGACGCTGAACCCGGCCGCCAGTCCGGACAGCAGGCCGAGGAACAGCGGCGCGGCGACGGCCGCGCCGACGTAGATCTGCCGGTCGGGCGTCCACGCGTCGGTTTGGGTCTCGACGAACTCGATGTCGCGCCAGATCGCGGGCAGCGTGACGGCGCCGGCGGCGGCGACGACGATCAGCAGCGCGACGCTGCCGAGACTCGTGGCCAGAACCGAACCGCCGCCGGTCAGTCGGGCCAGCGAGACGATCCCGAGCAGACTCAGCGCGGGATAGCCGATCAAGACGTACCAGTACCACGGCGCGCGGTCGGTCGAATCGACGGAGATGAGATCACCACTTGGCATGGTGCATCCGTCGTACGGTTCACCTACTCATAAGTTGTACAAATATCCAAGAATTCCATACAAAATACTGCCCGTAAGTTCAAGAAACCTATGAGTACATAAATTTATTCTAGCGAGTTTCAGTATTGTGTCATCTTATACCACTGGCACTGCTAGGCCCGTCCCCGGTCGAATCCCACTGCGGTTCGATCGACCCCCCTAACGATGATCGGTAAACACGCATTCTGTCCGACCAGCGGTGCATCTCTCTCGCGAGAGGTCCACTACGACGACCGGGGGCGCCCCGAACGCGTCCCGCAGTCCGACGACCTCTCGCCGAACGCGACCCTCGAGGCCCCACTGACGACGGGGAAACGCCGCTCCTCGAGGCGCGCGCTCCTGACCTACTTCCGGCGGTGTCACCGCCGACACGGCGACGAGAGCGACGAACTGTATCGGCGCGCCGCGCTGGCTCTCGACCGCCTCAAGCGGAGCGCGACGGGCCGCCAAGAGCGCGACGTTATCGTCTGGTGTGCCCTCGGAGACCGACTCGCTCGCGACGGGTTCGACGTCGACTGGATGGCCGCCCACGTCGAACCGCGGTGTCCGGAGTGTAGCGGCCGCCTGACCTACGCCGAAGGGCCCGACGGGCCGATCGCTCGGTGTGGCGGGTCGTGCTGCGAGCGCCGCGCCGATCCGTTGGCGACGATCAGGGATATCGTCCGGTCGCTGCTCGCGCAAACGTACCCCGAGGACTCCACCCCCGAAACCGATGCACTCGCGATACTGTGATCGAACGCGACGGGAATCGGGGGACCGCTCCCGGAGCGCGAACGTCGAACATGCGCCTCTTGACGGTGCTCACCGACTCGCAGTCGACGACCGACGAGGTCAGAGCGGTTATCGACCGCCACGACCTCGAGTACAGCCTCGCCGGTTACGACGACGACAACGACTGGACGATCACCGTTCCCGCACCCGCTCACGCGGTAGAACCGTTGGTGGACGAGCTTCAGTCGGTCGCCGGGAACGTCACTATCGTCGTCGAGGAGCCGATGGCGATCGTCGGCAACGAGTGGGACGGCGCAAACGAACGACGCGGCGAGTGGCTCTCCTTCGAGCGAATCTCCCGGAGCGAACTGCGCTCGAAGGCCCGTTCACAGTTACCCTCGCTGGTCATCTTCGCCGCGATGACGGCGATCAGCGGCGTCGTCGCCACCACCGGCGTCCTGCTGGACTCGCTGGCGGTGCTGGTCGGCGCGATGGTGATCGCCCCCCTGCTCGGTCCCGCGATGGCCTCGAGTGTCGCGACCGTCCTCGACGAGCGCCGGCTGTTCGTCCGCGGCGTCGAACTCCAGCTCACCGGTATCGGCGTGGCGATGGCCAGCGCGCTCGCGTTCGCGGCGTTCGCGCGGACGTCGTCGGTGGTCACCGCCGCGGTCGACCTCGATGCGAGCCTCGGACTGGGCAGTCACGGCCTCCCGCCGTCGCTGCTGGTGACCGTCGCGGTCTGTTCGGGCATCGCCGGCGGGCTTGGGATGACGACGACCGGCATCACGGACCTCATCGGCGTGATGATCGCGGCCGCGATCATGCCGCCGATCGGCGTGGTCGGCGTCGGCGTCGCGTGGGGCGAACCCGCGGCGGTGCTCGGGTCTCTAGTCGTCGTCGCCGTCAACCTCATCGCGATCAACGTCGGCGCCATCGCGACCCTCTGGACCGTCGGCTTCCACCCCTCCGACCGCTCCCGAATCAGGACGACGCGGGGCGCCATCATTCGACGGATCGTCCTGTTGCTCGCGCTGTTACTGGCCGCGCTCCGATTGCTCGAGACCGTCTCCAGCGGGCTCTGAACGTTCGACGATCGATCCCACACCAATGACTGACGATCCCACGCGTGACGACGCGATGACCGCGAAATCGGGTATAGCGCCGAGTGACGACGGCGACCGCTCGAGCGACGGAACGGACGAACGAATCGACCGCGACGGAGGCGGCGTCGACCGCGGCGACGAGTCCGAACCCGACGACCGTGGCGAGGCCGAGCGCGACGGCGACGCGCCATCGCTCGGGCTGTCACTGATCGGCTACGTCCTCCGACTAACGGTCGCCGCGCTGACGGTCGGCGTCCGAATCCTCTGGACTGGTGGACGGATCGGCGCCCGTTACCTGACCGATACGGCGTCGCGCCGCGAGTGGCGGCGTTGGCTCCTGCTCGAGGGCGACCGGCGAGTGATCGTCGGCGGCTTCGTCGCGGGTGTCTTCGTCGTCGCGCTCGTCCTCGGCGTGAGCGACATCATCGGCGTCCGCGAGAGCCGGTTTGTCACGACGATGTTCAGCACGATGATCGCGGGGCTGTTCTCGTTCATTCCGATCGTCGTCGCGGTCAATCAGTTGATCATCTCTCGGCTGTTCGGCACGCCCGATCGGCTCACCGACCGCATCGACGGCGTCCAGGAGTTCCGCAGCCGCGTCGAGGGACAGACCGAGGGCGACGGCGTCAGCCCGACCGATCCCGCCCCGTTCCTCGCTCGGTTGGCCGGCACGCTCGGGAGCCGGGCCGACGAACTCGCCACCCAGTGCGGGGACGCCTCGAGTGCGGGCGACGGCAGCGAGCGCAGTCGGGTGGACGACGCCGTCGACGACACCCCGATCTCCGCGCTCGAGTCGGTCTGTCGCTTCGCGGAACGCACGCGCGAACACACCAGCGACCTCTCCGCCCGGCTCACCGGCGAAACGACGTCGGTGTTCGCCGTCGTCCTGCCGACGATCGACCACGACTACGCCGGCGCCGCCAACGAGGCGCGTCGGCTGGGTCGCCGGTTCGACGAGGACCTGTCGAGTCGGTCCGCCGCGCTCCTCGAGGAACTGCGGGAGCTGTTCGTCACCGCGGACGCGACCAGACAGTACTTCACGACGATCTACCTCCAGCGCGAACTCGCGCGGCTGTCGCGGCTGATCACCTACAGCGGGACCGCCGCGATCCTGCTCTCGACGCTGGTCATCATGATCTACGCGAGCGGCTACCCGCCCGTCGCCTTCGAGGGGTGGCTGCTCGTGCTCGTGAGCGCCGTGCTCGGAGTCGCGTTCAGCCCGCTCGCGGTGCTGTTCGCCTACGTCGTTCGGATCTCGGCGGTCCTCAAGCGGACCTCCGCGCCCGGCGCGTTCACGCCGCCGGGCGAGTTCCACCGCTCGTACGACGTCCGCGGTGCGATCCGCCCGGCCGAATCGGAGGGTGGAACGGACTCGAGCCACGCCGGGAGCGCGACGGGATCGAGCGGCGCCGGAACGCCGACCAACGACGAGCCCTCGAGCGAGAGCGAGGACGACCGGTGACCGGACGCCCACGCACCCGGCGTGCCGTCCTCGCCGCGGTTGGAACGGCGGCCGGAACGCTCTCGCTCGCCGGCTGTGCCGACACCGACAGCGAGTGGATCGCCGCCGACGTCCCCACCGACGCGGCGCTGTACGACGTGGCCCAAACCGCGACGGGAGCCTACGCCGTCGGCGAGGACGGGGTCGTCCTCGCCCGGGACGGCGGCGACTGGACCGTTCGGCTCAAAAACGGACTCTCCGAGGCGGGCGACGGTCTGCGCTCCGCGGCGGTCACGAGCAACGGCCGGGCGATGTGGGTCGCCGGCGATAGCGGCGCGCTCGGGCTCTACGACGTCGTCGCCGACCGAGCCGTCGACTTCTCGGCCCCGAAGGAGAAGACGACGTCGTGGACGGCCATCGCGGCGGCCGGGCTGGCCGGCGACGAGCGACTCACGGCCATCAACAGTTCCGGCGAACTCCTCCGCGGTCGACGCGACGGCGCAGACGTCGCGTGGGGCGAGGTGACGAAGCCCGGCAGCGGCTCGAGCGTCACCGACGTCGACCTCACGCCGCTGGCGTACGGCTACGTCGTCGACACCGACGGCGGCGTCTTCGAGTCGCGCGACGGCGGGGTCTCGTGGAGCCGCATCGGGCTCGAGGGTGCAGGAGTCGACTTCGCGGCGGTCGCGGCGACGGACAGCGGTCACGTCTCGGTCGCCGGCGGCAACGGCGTCGTCTACACCTACAACGGCGTCAACTGGTCGCGAACGACGCTGGGCGAGCAGCCGATCGCGGCGCTCACACGGGACCGCGACACCGCGCTGGCGGTCTCGTCGGCGGGAGTGATCTACGAGCGCGGCTTCGACGGCTGGACCGAGCTCGCCGACCTCCAGCCGGGGAACGAACTGCGGTCGGTCGCGCTCGGCACTGCCCGGTCGCCGCAACTGGTTGTCGGCGAGTCCGGAACCGTCTACGAGCGGCGGTACTGACGTTTCGCGACCGTCTCGGTCAGCGATGCTCCTGAGGACCGGCCCGAACGTCCGCGCGCTGCGACCCGCAACGGTGCGACGAGCCGGTCGCGTACTATTTTATTTGTGGAGCTACATGTTTCGAGTATGATCGCTCGTCTGATTGCCCGTCTGCGCGAGCGGATCGCCGTCGAGGACCCCGACGAACGGATCGAGGGCTCTGGTGACCCGATCACGTCGCCACAGCACCGGCGCGCAGCCGACGCGGAACGGATGCTCGAGGAATCGGCAGAGCTGACGGAGACCCAGCGGAAGTTCGATCGCGACCGGTAATCGCTCGCGAACTTCGAATCGGGGCCGCGAACCCGCGCCGGTCCGTCCCGTTACGTTTTACCCCCGCGGGCCCGAATCGCCGTCAATGACTGCCCAGACCGTCCAGCAGGGCGACCTCGTGACCGTCATCGGCCTCGAGGTCCACGTCCAGCTGGAGACCGACACGAAGATCTTCTGTGGCTGTGCGACCGAACAGACCGACGAGCCCAACGAAAACGTCTGCCCGGTCTGTCTCGGCCTGCCGGGCGCGCTACCCGTCTTGAACGAGGCCGCCGTCGAGGCCGCCGTCAAGATCGGGAAGGCGATCGACGCCGACATCCCCGAGGAGACCCGGTTCCACCGGAAGAACTACTACTACCCCGACCTGCCGAAGAACTTCCAGATCACCCAGTACGACGAGCCGATCTGCGCCGACGGCGAACTCGAGGTCTCCGTCGAGGGCGAGCGCCGGACGGTGGCGATCGAACGGGCCCACCTAGAGGAGGACCCGGGCAGCCTCCAGCACGTCGGCGGCGGTGGCGGCATCGATTCGGCGGAGTACACCCTCGTCGACTACAACCGCGCGGGGACGCCGCTGATGGAGATCGTCACGGCGCCGGACTTCCGCAGCCCCGCGGAGGTGCGCGCCTTCTTGGCCGAACTCGAGGAAGTCCTCGAGTACCTAGGCGTCTTCGACGCGGAACGCGACGGCAGCCTGCGCATCGACGCCAACCTCTCGATCATCCCCGAGGAGGAGATCGACGGCGACGACACCGACGAGATCGGGATGGACGCGCTCGAGGCCGCCAACCGGACGGAGGTCAAGAACATCTCGAGTCACAAGGGCGCGGAGAAGGCCCTGGCCTACGAGGAGACCCGCCAGAAGAACGCCATCCAGCGCGGCCGCGCGGTCGAGCAGGAGACCCGCCACTGGGACGAGTCCCGCGGGATCACTGTCTCGATGCGCTCGAAGGAAGAGGAAAAGGACTACCGGTACTTCGAGGAGGCCGACCTCCCGCCGCTGCGCGTCTCCGGCTGGAAGGACGAGATCGCGATCCCGGAACTCCCCTCGGCCCGCCGCGAGCGGTTCCAGGAGGAGTACGGACTGAGCGAGGAGGCCGCCTCGAAGCTCACGTCGACCAAGCAGGTCGCGGACTTCTACGAGGACGTCGCCGGCGAGTTCGACCCCGACCTCGCGGCGACGTGGGTCGCGGACAACCTGCTCGGCGAACTCAACTACCGCGACATGGAAATCACGGACATCGCGGGCCGCCTCGAGGAAGTCTCCCGGCTCGTCGAACTCGTCGCCGAGGATGAGATCACGGCGAAGAACGCCCGCGAGACCGTCCTCCGGTCGATGCTCGACGACGGCGCGGCGCCGGACGAGATCGTCGAACAGGAGGGCCTGGGCAAAACGGGCGAGGATGAGGTCCAGCAGGCCGTCGTCGAGGCCATCGACGAGAACCCCGACGCCGTCGACGACTACGAGAGCGGCGACGACGGCGCGATCAACTTCCTCGTCGGCCAGGTCATGCAGAAAACGGGAGGAAGTGCTGACCCCGGCGACGTCAACCAGTTGCTGCGAGCCGAACTCGAGTAACCGCGCTCACGGCGCGTCCGACGTTTTGACGGCGACGCCGGTCCCGTCGCCCTGGGGCGTGATGACTGCCTCAAGGGCGTCGTGATCGATGAACACCTCGTTGAACTCGCGAAGTGCGGCTACCGACGAGCCGTATTCCGCTTCGATATCGTCAGTCTCGGTATCCGCCGCAGCTGCAGCGACCCGACCGCCGCGGAGGAGATTGTCCGCGACGACCATCCCGCCCGCCGTCAACAGCGGCAGCGATTCGGCCAGATACTCCTCGTACTCCGATTTGATGGCGTCGAGGAAAACGAGATCGAACGGGCCGTCGAGTCGAGGCACCGTCTCCAGAGCGGGACCCTCAACGATGAACACGGTCCCGTCTCCGGTGGGTTCGGCGTCGATCGTCATCGGATCGTCGGTCACGGTGACGTCGATGCCGTCGCGCTCGAGGTAATCGACGGCGGCGTCGATCCGTTCGCCGTCGACCTCGGTCGTGACGACGTCGGTACCGGTTCGGGCGACGTGCAGCGTCGAGTAGCCGATGGCGGTTCCGAACTCGAGCGCGCGGCCGGTGTCGGTCCCGCGGGCGAGGATCGCCTGCAGCTTCGCGACCGAGCGGCTGGCGATCGGAATGCCGTCCTCGGCCGCGTGGGCCTCCATTTCCGCGACGAGATCGTCGGCGGGCGGTTCCATTGATGCGAGGTACTCGCTCGTCACGTCGGTTAGAATGTTCGGCATACTGTTCCTGTGTGGGAATACCAGGGTATATGTTACGCTGGTGGCAAGCGGGTCGTCCGTTCCGGCCCGCAGCGTCTCGCCAGAAGCGACCGACCGGAGCGGGCAAGTTCCCGACCGACGAACGGGCACGGCTACCGGCGATCACGACCCGGAAAATTATGAACGATCAGGAAGTTGTGTATCGGTATGGATCGAATACGACTGGGCAACGAGGAGTTCGAGGGTCGAAACAACGCCTACGTGCTCGCAGATGACGACGACCTCGCGCTCGTCGATACTGGGATCGCGACGCCGGGCGTGCGCGAGGACTTGCGGGACGGACTGGCCGAGCGCGGCTACGCGTTCGCGGATGTCGACGACATCGTGCTGACGCACTTCCACGTCGATCACGCGGGGCTGGCCGGCGAGATTCAGGCCGAAAGCGACGCGACAGTTTACGTCCACGAGGCCGACGCACCGCTGGTCGAGGGCGATAGCGACGCGGTGGCCGCCGTCGAGCGACGCCGTCGGGAACTGCTCGAGGAGTGGGGCGTCCCCGAGGACCCACGGGCGGAGTTGCTGGACTTTTTCGAGGCGGCGTCGCACATCGAGGGCGAACCTGCTGACGTCACACCGATCGCGGACGGAGACGTCCTCGAGGTTGGCGGCCGTCGACTCGAGGGGGTTCACGCGCCGGGTCACGCGGCGGGACTCTGCTGTTTCGAACTGGACGGCGGCCGCGAGGCCGTTGTCGGCGACGCTCTCCTGCCGGTGTACACGCCCAATGTCGGGGGCGCCGACGTCCGCGTCGATCGGCCGCTGAAGCGGTACCTGCACGCGCTCGAACGATTAGCAGACCGCGACTACGACCGCGTCTGGCCCGGCCACCGAGACCCGATCGAGGATCCGACCGCCCGCGCCCGCGAGATCATCGATCACCACCGCGAGCGGGCGGGGAAGGTCGTCGACGTGCTGGACGAACACGGCCCGGCCGACGCCTGGACGGTGAGCGAACACCTGTTCGGCGACCTCGAGGGGATCCACATCCTCCATGGACCCGGCGAGGCCTTCGCCCACCTCGATCACCTCCGTCACG
Organism: Haloterrigena salifodinae; assembly: GCF_003977755.1. Classification (NCBI taxonomy): domain Archaea; kingdom Methanobacteriati; phylum Methanobacteriota; class Halobacteria; order Halobacteriales; family Natrialbaceae; genus Haloterrigena; species Haloterrigena salifodinae. The sequence continues at coordinate 842,079 of NZ_RQWN01000002.1, read as the reverse complement.
AAGGAGCGGTTACCCTCGAAGACGGCGCGTATCGACTGGTTACCGAGCGCGTTTCTCCGCAAGAGATCGTCTGAAGCGCTGACTTTCGTCCGGCTCGGTAGACGTCTGATTTCGTTAGTAGATAGAGTTTCACACGCTTACACTACTCACTCGCTCCTTGCTAACGACCCTCATCTTTATTGTTGGAGAATCTGAAGTGGTGGGTGAGAATCGGTAACAGAGTGACAGCCAATGGATAACGACGATAACAATACGCTCAGATCAGATAGAACTGGTAAGATTTCCGTCGGACGTCGGCGGTTCATCGGCGCCGCGGGTGCCGGCGCCGTAGCGACGACGTTCGCCGGCTGTATCGGGGGCGGCGGCGACGAGGGGTTTACGATCGGTCACCTCGCGCCGCTGGAGAACACGCAGGGGATCGGCTCCGAGCGGAGCGCCGAACTGGCGGCCGAAGAGATCAACGAGGAGGGTGGGATCCGGGACGAGGACGTCGAAATCGTAAGCGCGAATACGCGCACGGACCCGTCGACGGCACAGGACGAGGCGTCGCGGCTGATCAACCAGGAGAACGTCGATTTACTCGTCGGCACCTTCTCCAGTGAGGTCTCGCTCAACATCATGGACATGATCGCCGAGAACAACGTCCCGTATATCGTCACCGGGTCGGCTTCGCCGGCGATCATCGAGAACTCCACCGGCTCGGACTACGAGGCGAACAAGAACATCTTCCGCTCCGGCCCGATCAACTCGCACTTCCAGGCCGAGGCGATGGGCGGCTACGCCGACTACCTCTCGGACCACCACGGCTGGAACTCGTTCGCGTATCTGGCGGACGACGCCGCGTGGACGGACCCGTTCACGAATAACCTGCCCGGCGAGCTGGAATCGCGCGGCTACGACGTCGTCTACGAGTCGGAGCTGTCGACCGGCATCGACGATTTCAGCACGGTGATGGACGACCTCGAGTCCGAAGATCCGGACGCCGTCTTCCGCTTTTTCGCCCACATTATCGCGACGGACATGCTCGCGAGTTGGCACCAGCGCCAGTCAGAGTTCGGCATCGAAGGGATCCACGTCGCGTCCATGACGCCCGACTTCTATGAACTCTCTCAGGAGACTGCGACCTTCGAGACGACCTCGCAGTCGGGCGCCGCCGGCACGACCGACATCACGGACAAGACCCTCGACTTCGTCGACGCGTACCAGTCGTTCACTGAGGGTGATGACGACGCGCCCGACCTCCCGATGTATATGGGGTTCAACACCTACGACGCGATCTACCTGTACCGGGAGGCCGTCGAGGAGGCCGGCACGGCCGACTACGAGAGCGACCTCGACGGCATCGTCGACGCGATGCTCGGGCTGGAGTACACGGGGACCACCGGCGAGATCTCGTTCTACGGCGAGGACGACGAGTACCCCCACGACGTCCAGGAGGAGCGCGGTGAGAACGACGAGATCACGAACTTCCCGATCACCCAGTGGCAACCCGGGGGCGGCCTCGAGTGCGTCTACCCCGAACAGTACCGGACGGCAGACCACGTACAACCCGAGTGGATGGGCTAGGCATGCTCGACTCGCTCCTCTCGATACTGATCACCGGCGCGATGATCAGCGCCCTCTACGCGCTCATCGCCATCGGGTTCACCATGATCTTCGGCGTCGGCGGCGTGTTGAACCTCGCTCACGGCGCCCTCATCATGGCCGGCGCGTACGTGTTCGTGATCCTCAACCGCGACGTGATCTGGGAGTCGGTCGCCTTACCGCGACTCCTCGTCTTCCCGCTCGCGGTCGGCGTTATCGGGCTGGCGTCGTACGGGCTGTACGCCGGACTGGTCCGCTACATCGAGGACGATCCCGTGATCACGTTCCTCGCGACGGTCGTCGTCGCCACCATGACGACCGAAATCGCGCTCGGAATCTTCGGCGACCAGCCGTACGCCTACACGGTCGTCCGCGGCCAGGCCAGCATCGCGGGCACGTCCGTCTCGTACAACGATCTGGCCGGCTTCGTTCTCTCCTGGATCGCCATCGGGCTGCTGTGGTACTACATCACCCAGACCGACGGCGGTCGCTCCATCCTCGCCGCGTCGATGAGCGAGCGGGGTGCACAGCTCACCGGCGTCGATCTCCACTCCGTCCGGACCCGAACGTGGCTGATCGCCGGCGGGCTCGCGGGCCTCGCGGGGATCTTCCTCGGCGGGGACCAGGCCGCCACGCCGCTGATGTGGCTGAACCCGCTCGCACTGGCCTTCATCATCGTGGTGATCGGCGGTATCGGCTCGATCAAAGGGTCGATCATCGCCGCCTACCTGATCGGCTACACCGAGACGCTGACCGTCTCGATGCTGGGACAGAGCTTCCGCGGGATCCTCTCGCTGGTCATCCTACTAGTCGTACTGTTCCTGCTTCCGCAGGGGCTGTACGGGAGGGAATACGTCCATGAGTGAACGCGTCAGACGGATCGGACGGCTGCGAAGTACGGTTCGGCAAACGATCTTGCCCCCGAGCAGGCGGGCCGCCGCCCGCGTCCTCTCGCCGATCGACCGCGTGCTGCAACCCGGCGCGAACCTCTTCAACCGGTTCCTCGGCTCGTACGTCGGCGAGGTGACGGGGCTCCAGCTGGGGCTGCTCGTCGCGGCGCTCGTCGCGCTCGCGACCGTTCCGATGTGGGCGCCGCTGTTCGTCGGCAACTACATGCGGACGCTCGCGGTTGCCTGCATCTGGTCGATCTTCGCGATGGGCTGGGACATCCAGAGCGGCTACACCGGCTATATCAGCTTCGGCCACTCGGCATTGTCGGCCGCGGCCGGCTACACGACGGCGCTGTTAGCCGTCAACCTCAGCCCGGTGCCGAGCTTCTGGGTCACCATCCCGGTCTCGATCCTCGCGGCGCTAGTGCTGGGCCTGCTCATCGGCCTGCCCTCGCTGCGCCTGTCGGGGCCGTACTTCTCGCTCGTCACGTTCGTCGCCGTGCTCCTGTTCTACCGGCTGACGATCGGGTTCAGTGAGACCCTCGGCGGCGAAAACGGGTTCCAGGCGGTCGAGGTGTTCACCTGGGACTTCACCGAGCGGTACTACCTCATGCTCGTCCCGATGTTACTCGTCGCGGCCGCGCTCACCGTCGTCGCCAGATCGAACGTCGGGACCGTGCTCGTCGCGATCCGCGAGAACGAACGCGCCGTGTCGGCGGCCGGGCTCGACCCGACGAAGTTCAAGCTCTGGTCGTTCGCGCTCAGTTCGATCACGATGGGGATCGGCGGCGTCCTGCTGGCCCACTTCGGCGGGAACGTCGACCCCACGACCTTCGTCGTCGTCGACCGAAGCATCGAGATGATCGCGATGGCGGTCATCGGCGGCATGAGCTCCGTCCTCGGCCCGATCGGCGGCGCGTTCCTCTTCGTGCTGTTGCGCGACGAGATCCTGCGGCTGTGGTTCGGCCACTCGACGCGCTGGGTCATGCTCTGGCTGCTGGTCCTGCTCGTCCTCGTGTTCGCCCGCAATGGGCTCTTCCGCTGGATCTGGCACGCCGTCGGCGCGGTCGGAGGTGATCGCGAGTGACCCTCCTCGAGGTCGACGGCCTCACGAAGACGTTCGGCGGCCTGGTTGCCGTCGACGACTTCTCGCTGTCCGTCGAGCGCGGCGAGATCGTCGGCCTGATCGGGCCGAACGGGTCGGGGAAGTCGACGGTGTTCAACTGCATCATGGGCCTCTACGACGTCACCGAGGGACGGATCCGGTTCGACGGCGCGGACATCACCGACGACGCGACCCACGAGGTGGTCAATCAGGGCCTCTCGAGAGTCTCCCAGGAGTCGAACCCGATCGACTCGATGTCGGTCGCCGACAACATCGGGCTGTTCACGCTGCCCAACAGCGTCTTCTCGCTGTACGGCGGCGCGAGCGAGGCGGAGATCCGTGAGTACGCCGCGCGCATCGATATCGAGGACGACCTCGACCAGATGCCGGGCGAACTGCCCCACGCCGACGTCCGCCGGCTCGAGATCGCCAAGGCGCTGGCGACCGAACCCGAGTTGTTGTTGCTCGACGAGCCCTTCGCCGGGATGAACCAGGCGGAGATCGCCGAGCTGTCGGCCCAGATCGAAGGCTTCCGCGAGGAGGGGATGACGATGGTCGTCGTCGACCACAACATGGGTGGCCTGATGGATCTGGTCGACCGCGTCGTCGTGCTCAACAACGGCGACTTCCTCGCGGCGGGTAGCCCCGACGCGATCGCCGAGAACGAGCGCGTCCAGGAAGCGTACCTCGCCGGGGAGGGACTGTAATGACCGACACGATACTCGAAATCGACGACCTCAACGTCTACTACGGCAAGTCACACGCATTGAGAGGCGTCTCGCTGTCGATCGAGGCGGGCGAGATCTACGGCGTGATCGGCCCCAACGGGGCCGGAAAGACGACCATGCTCAACGCCGTCGCCGGCTTCATCGAGTACGAGGGAACGATCCGGTACGACGGCGCGGACCTCGCTCGAGTGCCGCCCCAGCAGATCGTCAGGGACGGTCTCATCTACTGCACCGAGGACCGGGACCTGTTCCCGTACTTCTCGGTCCACGAGAACCTGCTGATGGGCGCCCAGTTCCGTGACGATCGCGACGGAGTTCGAGCTGACCTCGACGTGATCTACGACCTGTTCCCGCGGCTCGACGACCGGCGCGAACAGGAGGCCGAGACGATGAGCGGCGGGGAGCAACAGATGCTCGCCATCGGCCGCGCGCTCATGAGCGACCCCGACGTCCTGATGCTCGACGAGCCGACGCTCGGGCTCGCGCCGGTCATCATCCAGGACATCGGCGACGCGCTCGAGCAACTGAACCAGGAGGAGGGGCTGACAATCTTCCTCGCCGAGCAGAACTCGACGTTCGCGCTGAAACACGCCGAGCGGCTCTCGCTGATCGAAACCGGCGAGATCGAACTCGCCGGAACGTCCGCGGAGTTCCACGACAACGAGTACGTCCGCGAGGCGTACGTCGGCGTTCACTGATTTTCGTTCTTACAATCCGCGAAGCGTCTCGAGGTCATCGCCGTCGTGGCCGCAGATCACGGTCGCGTCGCGGCGGCGTTCGATCTCCTGGACGGTCCGCAGGCTCTCGAGCCAGTGGCGTTTACTCCAGAGCAGTTGGCCGCCCATCGGTCGCTCGTCGTGGTAGTTCGCTCGCGTATAGGCCTGATCGCCCGCGAGGACGACAGTCCCGGCGTCCTCGAGTTCGAGGATGAGACCGAGCAACCCCGGCGTGTGACCGGGGAGGCGGACGAACTCGAGGTCCGCGAAGTGTTGTTCGCGGTCGCCATGGACGATCTTCCAGTTCAGGTCGCGGTCGAAGTCGCCGGCGACGTAGGCCTCGTCGCCCGCGTCGGTCTTGGCGCTGTAGTAGGCGTACTTCAGTTCGCGCTCGTGGACGTAGATCGGTACGTCGGTTCCCTCGAAGGCGTAGAGCCCGCCCGCGTGATCGAGGTGAAGGTGCGTCTGGATCACCGCGTCGACGTCGTCGACGTCGTAGCCCGCGTCCGCGAGGTCGTCCTCGAGCGGTCGCAGGCCGCTGTGTTCGAAGGCGGCGTAGAGTTCCTCGGGCCAGTGGCCGTCGGCGGCGTCGGGGTGGGAGCCGGTGTCCCAGAGGATCGTCGCCTCGGGGTGATCGATGACGACGTTGTAGACGGGGCCGTCGGCCATCACCGTCTCGGGGTTCGGATCGGCGGCCGATCCCAGGGAAAAGCCCTCGACGATGTTGTTGCTGTCGGCGGTGATCGTCCCGCGGTCGATCGGAGTGATGGATGCGTCGACCATACGGAACCCACGGACCGCGGCCGCTTATTCGTGGCTGCTCGCTGACCGGTCGGGTCCGAGACGGTCGCGACGCTTTTAGTGGCGCTGGGGATGCCAGCCATACCGATACCTGTCGTGGCAGCAACTCGTTCGTATGGTCAAACTATCGACGGGCGTCATCCTCCTCGGCATCGTGCTCCTATTGATCCCCATTCCGCCCATCGCGACGATTTCGGGGATCGTCGTGATCCTCATCGGCCTCGCGATGCGGTTCGTCTTCGGCGTCTGAGTCCGAGCGGCGGGCGCGAACCGTCGAGTCGGCAAGTCGGCAAGTCGGGACGGCGAACGGGCGCGACTCGAGCCGCGGCCTCGAGCGATCGCAACGAAAAAAGCGGCGCCGAACGCTGCGTCGCCCGGCTACGACTCGGGAGCCGCTAGCTGCTCCGGTTCGTCCAGATACTCCTGGATTCCCTCGGCTGCGCGGAACGCCAGCGCGCCGACAGTGCCGGTCGGGTTGTAGCCGCTGTTGTGCGCGAAGGCGGAGGCGCCGGGGATGAAGAGGTTGCTCGCGTCCCAGCACTGCAGGTAGTTGTTCACGACCGACTCCGCGGGATCGGACCCCATGATCGCGCCGCCCGTGTTGTGGGTGGACTGGTAGGGCGTGATGTCGAAGCTCCCCTCCAGACTGGTGTTCGCGTCGATCGTATCGGCGCCCATCTCATCCATGATCTCCTCGAGGTAGGGCCCGATGTACTCGACCAGGTTCCGGTCCTGCTCGCGCCAGTCGAAGGTCATCCGAAGGAGCGGTCGGCCGTACTGATCGGTGTAGTTGGGATCGAGATCGAGGTAGTTCTCCCGGAAGGGGAGCACCGAGCCCTGCGCGGCGATCGAGACCGAACTGTGGTAGTTGTCGATGCTCTGCGCCTTGAACTCCGATCCCCAAGAGGGAGTTCCCTCGGGGACCGGGTTGTTGGCGATCGGTCGGTCGCCGGTCTGATTCAGGGAGATGTTCCCGCCGTGGAGGAAGTCCAGGTCCGAGTGATCGAAGTTGTCGCCGTTGAAGTCGTCGATCGACGCGCCCAACGCGCCGGCGCCCATGTAGAGGTTCCACTCCTCGTCGTCGAAGAACCCGCGGGCGCTCGCCTGGAAGTTCTGGTAACAGTAGTTCTTCCCGACGGTTCCCTCGCCGGTTTCGGGATCGTACGGCTCGCCGATGTCCGACAGCAACAGGAGCCGGACGTTGTTCAGCACGTAAGCGGTCAGCGCGACGACGTCGGCCGGCTGTTCGTACACCTGACCCGTCTTCCGATCGACGTACCGGACGCCCTCGACCTCCTGTGCGTCCTCGTTGTACAGCAGTTCCACCACGTCGGAGTGAGTCCGCAGTTCGTAGTTCCCAGTCTCCTGTGCGGCGGGCAAGACGGTGGTGATCGGCGAGGCCTTCGCGCCCCACTCGCAGCCGAAGCGCTCGCAGTAGCCGCAGTACTGACACTGCCCCTGCTGGACGCCGTCCGGATTCGTGTACTGTTCCGTGAGGTTGGCCGATGGTGCCTGAAACGGTTCGTAGCCGAGTTCCGCGGTCGTTTCCTTGAACCGCTCGAGGACCGGGGTCTCCATCATCGGCGGGAGGGGGTACTCCCGCGAGCGCGGTCCCTCGTAGGGGTTGCCCAGGTCCTGAACCTCTCCCTCGATGTTCCCCGCTTGGCCCGCGATGCCGGCGGTGTACTCGAAGGTGTCGTAGTAGGGCTCGAGTTCCTCGTAACTGATCCCCCAGTCCTGCAGCTGCATGTTCTCGGGGATCTTCTCTTCGCCGTACTCGTCGATCGTCCGCGACTCGATTTCGAAGTCGTAGGGGAGGAAGCGCCAGGTCTGGCCGTTCCAGTGGACGCCCGCGCCGCCCTCGCCCGAGCCGGGGAGGAACGCGCCGTACCGGCGCATCGGCAGCGCGGGTTCGTCGACCGAATTTCTGAAGGTGATCGTCTCCTTCGAGAGGTCCTGCATCAGCTTGTATCGAAGCGCGTACCCCAGCTCGTCGTGGACCGTGAAGAAGTTCTCCGTCTCGCGTTCGCCGCCCCGCTCCAGGCTCACGACCTGATAGTCGTTCTGGGTGAGTTCCTTGGCGACGATGCCGCCGGTCCAGCCCGCGCCGATGGTCACCACGTCGACGGGATCGAGCTGCTGGACCATCACCGATCACCCCCGTCGTCCGCGTCGCCGTCACCGTCGTCGAGACTCATCGGCGTGACCTCTCGATCGGCGTCCCCGCGGGCCGCCGCCTTGTCGACGACGTTCGGATAGTCCGCCTCGGCGGCGTCGTGGACGTGGGCGTGTCCCTCCTCGCTCTGGTCGTTCGCCGGCTGCTGGTTCTCATCGCCGATCCCGAGCGACTCGACGTCGTCGGCCAGCTTCCGGAAGTCGTCCTCCTTGAGTTCGATGTACTCCCCCTCCTGGAGCAGGCCTCGGTAGCTGCCGAGCGCGCCGGGCGTCCCGGGGAACCCCTTCAGCCGCCAGCCGATCATCTCCCGGTTGCCGCCGTACATCGGATCGCTGAACATCCCCTCCAAGGTGTTCTGTCGAAGCAAGAGGAAGAATCCGCCGGCGTCGATGTCGGTGTCATCGAACGTGTCGACCGCGTCCTCCTCGAGCGCGGCGACCACTGCGTCCTGCCGGTCGCCGTTCAGGTCCGTAAACGAATCCGCGTCGGACTCCGACCGGACGTACTCTTCGACGGCGTTGATGCCCTGATCGTACGCCTCGTTCGGCGTCAGCGCGTACTGCCAGCCCTGGGTCTCCGAGGGGTTCGTCTCCGCCCACGGGACTTCCGCCTCCGGATCGACGTCTTCCGGCTCCTCCGGGTCGTCCTCGAACGGATCGGTCGGGTTCTTCCCGGCGAACGGAGCCTGCATGTACCACCGCTCGCCGCGGCCCCACGCCGAGTTCATCTGCCGATCGATGAAGTAGACGACGCCCGCTTCGGGCGCCCCCGGACCGTTGTCGTCTGAGGGATAGATCCGCGCCGTCAGGTCGTGGACGACCCGCGCCTGCTGGATCGTGAAGTACTCGAGTCCCTGTTCCTCGACCTCGACTTCCTGCACGCTCTCGAGGGGCGCCACGTCGAACTTCTCGGGGTCGAACGCCTCCGCCGTCCCGGCCATGCCGAAGACGGCTAACCCGCCGATTTGTATCGCTCGCCGCCGCGACACGTCTCGGGTGAAGTCCAGTTTCGCCCGCGCTTGGGTGTCAGACTCTCCCGCCGCCCGGTGGTTGTCATTATCTCCCATGCGAAGTCACGAACTCCGAAACGAAAGTTAACGCGTGTCCTTGCGAGTGATGGCCGCGGCGGTCGGCGACGCGACCGACGGCGATCGATCGCCGTCGCCGCAGTCGTTTGGCCCCACGGCTTAGTAACCGGTTGCCGAACGATCGGTCATGACATCGACACCGCGCGTCCTCGTCGTCGGCGGCGGCCTCGCCGGTCTCGTCGCCGCCAGGCACCTCGCCGGCGGCGGTCTCGACGCGACGCTGCTCGAGCGCCGCGAGACCGTCGGCGGTCGCGTCCGGACGCTCGAGCGCGACGGCTATCGGTTCGATCGGGGCTTCCAGGTGCTGTTTCCGGCCTATCCCGCCGTCCGACGGGAGCTCGATCTCGAGGCACTGGACCTGCGCCGGTTCACGTCCGGCGCGACGATCGCGCACCCGGGACGCCAAACGGTCCTCGCGGACCCGCGCAGCGCACCGGCGGCGCTCCCCGCGACGCTGCGCAACCCCGATATCACGCTGGGCGACCGGCTCCGCGTCGCCCGGCTCTGGTTGGAGTTGCGTCGAACCAATCCGGACCGGCTCTTCGACGCCGACCGCGGCGCGGATCGGTCGATCGAGCGCTACCTCCGCGAGCGCGGCTTTTCGGACGGGTTCGTCGAGACCGTCGTCGCACCCTTCTACGGGGGGATCACCCTCGACCGCTCGCTGTCGACCTCGCGTCGCGTCTTCGAGTACACGTTTCGGACGCTGGCGGCCGGCGGCGCCGCGGTCCCCGCCGCGGGGATGGAAGCGATCCCAACGCAACTCGCCGATCGCGTGCGCGAGGTCGGCGGGGGCGTCGAGACCGGCCGCGAGGTCGAGTCGGTCTCGAGCGAGGGCGACTCCGCAACCGTCCAGTTGGCCGACGGCATGAACGGCGAGGTCGACGCCGTCGTCGTTGCGACCGATCCGCCGGCCGCATGCGACCTAACCGGTCTCGAGTCGATCCCGACCGACGCGCGGGGCTGTGTCACCCAGTACTACGCGCTGCCGAGCGGCGCGGACCTCGAGACGGGGAGGCGACTCCTGCTCAACGCGGTCGACGACGACGGCCCGAACCACGTCGTCCCACACAGCGCGGTCGCGCCGGAGTACGCGCCCGACGGGGAAGCGCTGATCAGCGCGACATATCTCGAGGGCGAGGATCTCGGGACCTCGGGAGACGGCGTGCGCCTCGAATCTTCGAGCGAAAGCGACGACGGTCGCGACCCCGAGGAGCGCAACGCGGAACTGGCCGCACGGACACGGAACGCGCTCGAGTCGTGGTATCCGGACCAGCAGTTCGGCGACCTCGAGCCGCTGCACACCGAGCGGGTGCCGTTCGCGCAGTTCGACCAGCCGCCGGGGATCCACGATGGACTGCCGGACCCGCGGGAGCCGTCGGGTTCGGTCTACCTGGCCGGCGACTACACCCGTTGGTCGTCGATTCAGGGCGCGATGCGAAGCGGTCGGGAGGCTGCACGTGCGGTGCTCAAGGACCTCTCCGGATAACGTCCGTCACTCGGATAATATGTCTCTATCGGGAATTATTCTCGAGAGCGGGACGCTTTTGTCGATGAAGGCGCGCCTTGGGCTATGACCAACGTAGCGATTGTCCTCGCACTCGGCGCATTGCTCCTGTACGGCGGCTGGGCGGTATCGGCCGGCGTCGCGACGCGGTCGCTCTCGCCCGTCAACGCGGTGTTGCTGTCCTACGTGGCGAGTCTCGCCGTTGTCGGCGGCTACGTCCTCGTGACCCGTCGTCCCGTCGTCGGGACGCGGACGGACGTCGGGTTCGCGCTGCTGTCTGGCGTCCTGCTGGCCGTCGCGACGATCAGCTTCTACGCCGCGCTTACCCACGGCAACATGGCGATCGTGTCGGCGATCTCCGCGCTCTACTTCGTCATTCCGGCGATCGTCGGCGTCCTCTACTTCGACGCTCAACTGGCGACGACGAACGTCCTCGGACTGGGACTCGCGGTCGTCGCGGTCGTTCTCGTCGCGGCCTGACGAGGTCGTCACGGGCGCGCGTCGCACAATTTCGTCTCCCGCCGGTCACCCCAGCCAGCTACAGCAGCCGGCGACACTCGCCCAGCGGCGGGAACCACAGCGGCTCGCCGCTCGAGTCGTCCCAAACGGCGGGGTGGAACCGGTCGGCGTCGGCGACCAGCGGCGACTGGAAGTCGCGGGCGCGCATTCCGTTGACGGTCGCGCCCGCCGCCAGCGTCGTGAACGCGGGGCAGACGATGACGTCCGCGCCTTCGTAGGCGTCGGGCCCGTAGAGGAAGCACGGCAGCTTTCGGCCGTCGACGGAGAGGGCGGGATGGTCGTGGCCGATGATATACCGCGAGGCCTCCGTTTCGGGGCGTTCGTGGCCGTGACAGACGACCGTCTCGCCGTCCGCGAGGCGGTACTCGGGGGTCCGTTCGCCGTCGAAGGCCGACTCGAGCATCGCGTCGTGGTTGCCGGGCGTGACGACGAGGTCGGCGCCGGCGTCGGCGACGCAGTCCTCGAGGGCCTCGAGGTCGCGCTCGACGCCGTGGGGGAGTCGCCCGAAGGAGTGGAGCAGATCGCCGGCGACAACGACCGTCGCGGGGTCGGTGCGCTCGAGGAGGGACGCGAGACGGTCCCGAACGTCGCCGCCGTCGTCGATCGGCGCATCGACGCTCGAGTCGGCGGCGCGGCCGAGGTGGACGTCGGCGACGACGAGCGCGTCGGCTGCGGGGACGGAGAGGGCGCGTTCGATCGGCGAAACGGGAAGGTCGACGTCGGGCACTGGAGACGTTATCGCTCTCGGCCGGAATCAGTCTGTTCCCGGGTGGAATCGGACGGTTCCCCGTTGGGACCGCCGTCCGTTCGGGCGGGGGTCTTCTCCGGCGCCAGCGCCTCGAAGAGGTCGTACTCGGTGCCCGTAAGGACGAACAGGGCCTCCTCGAGGGGCCGCAGGATCTCGGGAAGGATCTTGACGACGAGGTAGGTGATCCCGACGAGGGCGACGATCGACAGCGACTGGGCGATGTAGTTGTGCGCGACGAGGAAGGAGACGCGGCTGGCCTCGGCGCCCATGTAGGTCGTCATGAACGAGACGAGCCAGTCCTGCTGGAACCAGCCCCACGGCGAGGCGAGGCCGATGAAGACGTTGCGCACGAGGTTGAGGAACCAGATCACGCCGACGGCCAGCGCGAAGGCGGCGGCCTTTCGCTTCAGCGGCGCCTTGACGGCGGCGACCAGCCCGCCGAAGATGGCCATGCTCCCGATACCGGTACAGGCGAGGACGATATAGGTCGTCCGGCCGGTCACGGTCTCGTTCGGATCGAAGCCGAACTTGCTCACGTAGCCGTTGCTGCCCTCGATCAGGCCGGGGCTGTAGCCGAGCAGTTCCATCCCGAAGTGAGTCTGGGCCGCGGTCGTCTCGATCAGCAACGTCTTGACGAACGGGATCGTCTCGACCGGCAGGTAGATCAGCCCCATGCAGGCGACGGCCTTCGTGAGGATCAACAGCGAGTCCCGTCCCGCCCAGAGGAGGTAGCCGGTGTAGAGACACAGCGGCAAGGCGAGCAGTCCCAGGATCGTCTTGAGCGGGCTCTGGGCCTCGCCGTAGTAGTAGGGCACCATCGTCACCCAGAAGACGCCGAAGGCGACCCAGGCCCCAACGCCGAGGTAGCGCGCCGGTTCGCGGTACCCCTGGGAGGCGAGGAGCAACGCCGCGATGAACGCGCCGATCGCGGCCCACGCCAACAGATCCGATGGGGTGATTCCCCCGGAAGTTGCCGTTCCGGGAACGAACGTCGCCGAACCGGCGAAAGCGTAGCCGACGACCGACGCTGCCTCGGTCGCGGCGGTTGCGGACGGCATAGTCATGCCTGACTGAAGGACGCGCCTGCTATCAACTTGACGCCTCGTCTTCTCGATCGAATCACCGGTCGTCGTCGGGGGAGTGCGAGCTTTCGTCGGAAACGCAACCAGTTACCACGGATGTCCTCCGGCAAGTCGATCGACTCGAGACGCGTCGGCGACCACGTCCCTTTTTGTCGTCCTCTCGAAAGTGACAGTGTATGGTCGACGTCCTCGACAACAAGCGGGCCGCGACGCGGTTTCGGATCCTCGTCCAGATCGCTGAGCGCCAGCCCGCCGTCAGCCAGGGTGAGATCGCCGAGGAAGTCGGCGTGACGAGTCAGGCCGTCAGCGAGTACATCCGCGAACTCGTCGACGACGACCTCGTCGAGAAGGAAGGCCGCTCGCGGTACCGCGTCACGCCGGAAGGCGTCGACTGGCTGTTCCGGACCGCCGACGACATCCGCCGGTTCGCCGACCACGTGACCGGCGACGTCTTAGACGCGATGAGCGAGGCGGCCTACCTCGCGACCGACGACATCACGGAGGGCGACACCGTCACGCTGTTCGTCGAGGACGGACTGCTCCACGCGAAACCCGGCGACGAGGGGCCGGCGACCGGCGTTGCGACGACCGACGCCGAGGCGGGCACCGACGTCGGCGTCACGAGCTTCGAGGGCGTGATGGACTTAGAGCCGGGTTCGGTCACCGTCCTGCAGGTGCCCGCAGTCCGCAGCGGTGGGAGTCGGGCGGTCGACGCCGACCTCGTGGCCGAGCACTGCGAGGCGGCCGATCTGGTCGTGACCGCCGGTGTCGAGGCCGTCGTCGCCTGCCGACAGGCCGGCGCGGACCCCGCGGTGCCGTTCGCGGCCGGCGAAACCGCCGCCGAGGGTGCCGAACGCGGCCTCGAGGTGACCGCGATCGTCACGACCGACGAGGTCGGCCGCGTCACCGACACGCTCCGGGACGCCGACGTCTCGTACGAAGTCCTCGAGGGCTGAGCCGCGGCGACCGCGGAGCAGCCGATCGCCGAGGATCGCGGATGAGCCGATCGCGAACGATTTCTCGGAATGCCCTCCCGTTAAGAGCGCGGTACTGGATACCACGAGCATGGAATCCGTCGGCAGCGGACTCGCGGCCATCGACTGGAACGGCACTCGGGCGGACGTCTCCCTTTCCCGTCCGGACAAGCGCAACGCGGTCACCTTCTCCGCCCTAAAGGGCGGAGCTTGTCGGTGGACTCCCGCTCTGGCCGAACCTACTCGGCAGGCGAATACTCGCCATTCACGTTCAACGTCCCCGACTTCAGGGCGAGGTGACGTGTCGCCCCTCCATGCGGAGACTTTTGCCCCGCACGGAGCATCTTGAACCCGATGTTCTTCGCTGCGTTGTAGTCCGCATTCGCTTCGTATCCACACTTCTGGCAACAGAACTCCGCTTGCGACCGTCGATTCTCCCGAAGCGTCGTTCCACACTGCGAGCACCGCTGGCTCGTGTACGCCGGGTCGATTTGCGTCGCTTCGATCCCTTCGGCCTTTGCCTTGTACGCTACGTAGTCATACAGGCGTCGGAACGCCCATGCGTGGAACTTCTTTGCGCCGGGCATCCGGTCGCGGATGTCCGTTAGTTCCTCGAACGCGATGGTGTCGCAATCGTGCACGATAGCTTCTTGGACGAGAGCCTTCGAGAGACGATGTAGGTAGTCTTCGACCCACCGCGTTTCGCGGTCGTCCATCTGGTCGATGGTTCGGTGGGCCGATTCAGTACCCGTCTGTTGCAGGTTGCCGCGAATCCGCTCGTACTCCCGGCGTCGGTGGTTCAGGTAGGCACCGTTCCAAAACATCCCGGTCGACGTGACGGCGAGTTGTTCGATACCGAGGTCGACACCGAGGACTGTGCTGTGCTCGGTGTCGCTTTCGTCCGGTATCTCGGACTCCATGTCGGCCTTCGTTCCGATGTGGAGATAAAAGGTGTCCGTCGCGTCGCGGTACTGTAACGTCGCCCCCGTCACTTCGTAGTCGTCGTTGCGGAGATACGTCGTGTGCGGATTCTCGCCTTCCGGCGGAAGGACGTAGTCGGCTTCGACGCGCCCGTTGACCGTCGAGAGCGAAACGTAGTCGTCGTGGAACGTGGCGCTTCGCTTGTCGTAGCGAACAGAGGGCGTCGTGAAGTGTGGTTGCGACGCCCTCTTTCCGGCCTTCCAGCGAGCGACGACGCCCTTGATGGCTTCGGCAGCCTTGTTCCGAGCCGACTGTACGAGATTCGCTTGAAGTCTCGTCTCGTTGCGCACGGCCGAGTACGTCCGTTCGTGAAGTTTCGTCTTGGAGGTGGGTTTGTAGTCGTCCTTCCACGCATCTCGGACGACGTAGTTGCACGCCCACAGATACTCCTCAACGGTTTCGTGGAGGAGAGTCGCGTCGCTGTCGTCTACGTCGAGTTTGACGACGACTGTACGACGGACCTCCGCCATACTTCATGTATATTATCCAACATTTATAATAGTATCGTTCCTGTAGGGGAGTCGGCCGGCTGTGGAACAGAGCGTACGTGATTCCTCCCCGTCCCAAGGGGCGGGGTTTCCTCGCTGACTAAAGATGATGCGCGACCGGGTCGAACCCGACGCCGAGATCGATCGCGACGTTTTCCCCGAGGTCCTCGAGACCATCGAGGAACTTCGGCAGCCGGTCGTCGCCGGGATCAAACGCGCCGCGCCCGCGGGGGCGTTCGAACTCACGCTGCCCTGTGACTTCCGGGTCATCGGCCGCGAGGCTAAGTACGGTCTGCTCGAGGTGCAACTCGGGACCTTCCCGCACGCGGGCGGCACCCAGTGCCTGCCGCGTCTCGTAGGGCTCTCGAAGGCCAAGGAGATCGTCCTCACCGGGGAGTTCGTCGATCCGGAGGACGCCGCCGACATGGGGCTGGTCCACGAGGTCGTCGACACCGAGGTTGTCGACGAGCGCACGAAGGCGTTCGCCGACGACCGCTGCGAGAACGCGCCGCTGGGCCTGCGCAATGCGAAGCGGGCGCTCAACGCCGCCCTCGAGATGCCGCTCGATCGGGGACTGGAGTACGAACGCCGGTTGGTAGACGAACTCGACGACACCCACGACTACCGAGAGGGGTTCGAGGCGCGTCTCGAGGACCGCGATCCGGAGTTTCGCGGCGAATAGCGGACTCGAGGTGAGAAGGATCCAGCGTCGTTCAGCGATCGAACCCTACCGCCGATCGTAGACCCGCACCGCCCTGTCGTGGCGTTTCGACAACCCGTTCGGGTTTCGTCGGGAGGTTCGGTCGGCCCAGCGGGCTCGCAGTCCGTCGCGGAGTCCGCCGGTGGCGTTTGCGACGACGTCGGTCCCGTTTCCGACCCAGTCCGTCGGCGTCGCGTCTCCGGTGATGACGTCCCGAACGCCCGCGGTCCCGTCGCGGAGGGCGCTCCCGACGATTCGGCCGACCGTCGTCGGCCGCACGCCGTAGTTCTTCGCGAGTCGATAGGCCCGGGAGCGGTAGGTGTCCCCCCAGTCGCGGTCGGTCTGGCCGCCGTCGGTTCCGACCTCGCACCTGGCGGCCATCCCCGCGTCCCACTCGGTTTCGAAGCCGAGGCCGGCCAGGCGGTGGGCACAGTCGCGTTCGCCGCCGACCTCGAGGTACTCGTCGAACCCGTCCAGGGCCTCGAGGACGGTCCGATCGAACGCGACGTTGTTGCCGTCGAAGTGGGTGACGCTGCGCCCGGCGACGGTGTGCGGATTCTGCAGATCGTAATCGAGCTCCCCGCCGGTCACGGGGCCGGTGACGACGTCGGTTCCGTCGGCGATTGCGCGCTCGACGGCGTCGTACCAGCTGTACTCGATCGCGTACTCCCCGTCGAGGAAGGCGACGACGTCACCCGTCGCAGCGCGGAGACCGGCGTTGCGCGAGACGTTCGGGTTCCGTTCGGAGATTTCGACGAGGACGTCGACGTCCGAACGGTCGCGGACGACGCCGGTCGTCCCGTCGGAGGAGGGGCCGTTGACGACGACGATTTCCGCCGCGGACGGTGTCCGCTCGGAGAGCGCGTCGAGACACGAGAGTAATCGCTCTCGGTCGTTGAGCGTCGATACCACTACCGAGAGCTCCATACGCGGTAGTAGCGTCCATCGATAGTAAAAATACGGGGTTCGCCGCTGCGAGCGGCTCGCGGCCAGCGGACAGGCGGTCGGTCACCGGACGCGGGTGTTCCAGTAGGAGACCGACGCGAGGTGGTCGGTCACCGGCAGCGATCCGATCAACTCGTCGAGCGTCCGGATGGGCGTCGCGAGCTCGTTGGGAATCGACCGGTAGAGTCCGTACGGAGCGAGGAAGTCGTCCTCGACGTCCTCCAGCGTCAGGTTCGTCTTCGCTAAGAGAACCGCCACTTCGCTCTTCGAGTAGAGCCGCGATCCCATCGGCAGCGCCCAGTTGTAGATGCTGCGCGCGCTAAATCGGTTGAACGTGTCGAAGACGATCTGGTCTCGGGACACCCGGTGCATTTCCTCTAAGAAGGCCTTCGGGTCGTCCGCGAGGTGGAAAAATCGCATCGCGATAACGGTATCGAAGTGATCGTCCGGAAACGGGAGCCGGCCCGCGTCCCCGCGGAGGAACTCCAGGGTTCCCTCGAGGGCCGCGTCCTTCGTTTTCTCCCGTCCCTGCTGTAACATCGCCGCCGAGATATCGAGTCCCACGACGTCGGCGCCCTGCTGGGCGAGCATCACGGTAAACCGCCCGGTACCACAGGCGATTTCGAGGATATTCCGGTCCTCGACGGGCATGATCGCGTCAAGGACTGCTTCCTTCTCCCGACGGTCGATGAGCTGACCGCCCCGGGAGAAGCGCTTATCGTCGTACTCCTCGGCGACGTCGTCGGCCTGGTACCACTCCTGTCCTTTCACACTGGGCGCAACTACAGGAGCGGGAGGATAAAACGATACTGGAGTCTATCGATACCCGGGACGGCGATGTCGACTTGGGGCCGGCTCAAACCCCGCAATCGGGCGGATCCTTTGCTGTGTTAATACGACATTCATACCCCTTATACAAACTGAACTATTCGTATCCACATATAGGGAAGCTTTACCACTACCGATTCCGCTCACGTAGGTATGAGCACGAGTACAGCCGAGGACCGAGTCGCCGCTGCCGAAGAGACCCTTTCGAAGGACGAATACCGCGATCGCCTCCGCGATCTGCCGCCGAGCGCGAAGCTCGTCGCGAAAGTGCTGGAGACCGATTCGCCGCTCTCGCAGGGGCAACTCGCTGAAGAGTCGCTGCTGCCCGACCGCACCGTCCGCTACGCGCTCAACCGCCTCGAGGACGTCGGTCTCGTCGGCTCCCGGTACAGCTTCCGCGACGCCCGCAAGCAGGTCTACTTCCTCAAGCACTGACGACGGCGACCCGGTCCGCAGCTTCCGGAGCGGGAGTGGGGTGGGCCACCCGGTCCGAGCCGTCGACACACACTTTTTCGACCGCTGAGTTGTTCGAGGTATGGACGTTACTCGGTGTGCCGTTCCGGTCGCGACGCGCGCCCCAACGGGGGAAACCAACGCCTACCTCCTCGGGGACGATCCGGCTGTACTCGTCGATCCCGCGGCGCGCAGCGACGCTCTCGACGAACTCGTTCGCGACCGGGCCGTCGACCACGTTCTCGTCACGCACACGCATCCCGACCACGTCGGCGCCGTCGCCGCGTACGCCGACGAGACGGACGCGACCGTCTGGGCGCGATACGGGCGGGCGGACCGCTTTCGCGACGCGACCGGCTGCGAGCCGGATCGGACGCTGGCGCCCGGAACGACGATTCCGCTCGGCGACGACCGCGTCCGGGTTCTCGACGCGCCCGGGCACGCGCCCGACCACGTCGCCCTCGAGGCCGGCTTCGGCGGACCGGTCCTCTGTGGCGACTGCGCCGTTCGCGAGGGCAGCGTCGTCGTGGGCGCGCCCGAGGGCGACATGCGCGCGTACGTGACGACGCTACGGCGACTGTGGGCGAGGGATCCGCCGGCGCTCCATCCCGGTCACGGGCCCGCGATCGACGACCCGCGGGAGACACTGGAGCGACTGCTGGATCACCGATACCGTCGGGAACGGAAGGTGCTCGAGGCGGTCGAGGGCGGCGCCGACACGCTCGAGGAACTCCTCGAGACGGCCTACGAGAAGGACCTCTCCGGCGTGCGCGATCTGGCCCGGGCGACGGTCCGCGCCCACCTCGAGAAACTCGCCGTGGAGGGACGCCTCGAGTGGAACGGGGAACGCGCGGCGGCGCGATCGGACTAGACTCGGTACGGACCCGGATTCGGATCCGGATCCGGACTCGAGGAGCGACTGACTTTTCCGCGCCGGCGACGACACTCGGGTGTGCAATCGCTTGAAGCCGAACTCGAGGAGGCCCGCGCGCTGGACACCGACGACCTCGCGGACGCCATCGAATCGATTGGCTTCGAGTGTACCCGCTGTGGTGCCTGCTGTACGGGCGAAGACGAGGACGACCACACGGCGACCGTTTTCCCCGACGAGGTACGGGAACTCGAGGAGAGCGATGAATACGACGGCGACTACGACTGGCGCGACGTCGCCCGGCCGATGCCGTACGGACTCTCGGCGACCGAGGACGGCGACCTCGAGGGCGAGACCTTTGAGTGGGCGCTCCAGACCGACGACTGCGGCGACTGCACCTTCTACGAGGAAGACGAGTCGGGGACGGGCGCCTGCGTCGCCCACGACGATCGACCGCTGATCTGCCGGACCTACCCCTTCAGCGTCGCCTTGGCCGGAACGAGCCAGCCGATGGGCGAAGCCGTCGACGAGGAGGGCGTCGTCCGCGCCCACGAGTGCGAGGGTCTGGGCCGGGACATCTCCCGCGCGGACGCCGAGGACCTGGCTCGCGCGCTGAAGGAACGCGCCGTCCGGGAACTCGAGGAGGCCATCGCCGTCCGGGACGAGTACGCACCCGCCGATCCCGACCCCGGCGAGGTGGTCGTCCACGATTCCGAGGGAGCCAAACGGATCGACGGGACGCCCCTCGAGGAGTGAGCGCGGTCGCCGCAATCGCGCGCTCGTCGTCCGGCGCGAACCGATAGGAAATTGACCCGGTTGTTCGAAGGGACCGGCATGGACATCGATTGGGACGGGATCACTCATGTTACGAAAATCGACCCGGCCAAGTCCCTACCGGCTGATCTCAGCGTTCTCGAGGGGACCGACCTGGTGCTCGTCGGCGGCTCCGACGACGTCACCGAGGCCAACACGCTCGAGGCGATTGCGGCGATCGACGACGCCGTCCCCTCGCTCCCCGTCTTTCAGGAACCGTACAGTTCGAGTCACGTCTCCAAATCGACGATCGAGGCGGCGGACTACCTGTCCGTTCCGGCGGTCTACAACGGCGATCGGGAACACTTCGTGGGGAAACACGTCGACCTCTTTACCGAGGTCGGGAGCAAACCCGAGGCCCTCCTCGGCGCGAGCCTTCCGGTCGTCGGCGATCTGATTTCCTCGAAGGGGGCCGACGCGGTCGCGGACCTCGCCACGAACGTCGTCGGAGAGGGGTACGTAATTCAGCACCTCGAGTCCACGGCGGCGGCGACCTCCGGCGTCGAGGCGACCTACTCGCCCGAGCAGGTCGCCGGCGCGGCGCTGGCGACGGAGACCTTCTATAGCTTTCCGATCTTCTACATCGAGTACTCGGGCACCTACGGCGGCCCCGCGGACGTCGAAGCCGCCGCGCGCTACCTCGAGGAGACGGCGCTGTTCTACGGCGGCGGGATCGATAGTCGGGCGAAAGCGACGGAGATCCTCGAGGCCGGTGCGGACGCCATCGTCGTCGGCGACTGTTTCCACGACGATCCGGAGACGTTCCGGGAGACAATTCCGGCGTAGTAATCGGCGAAGACGCAGTTATCTGCCGTACGCGAACCAACGAGACTGAACGGGAACTGGAAGTGTTGAAATCCACAGCCGTTGTCGGGACTAGCGAAGTTGGTTGGTAGATACAGGTCGAGTAGCCGCCGGAGCAGCGATGAATTAGCTCGTTCGTCTCTCGTAGATCCGTTGGTATCTCGGATACATCAAAAACCAGATGGCTATCAGTAGCGCAGAGTGGAATAGCCAGATGGGATCCGTGAATAAACCGCGAAGATACACGGAGGGGGTACGTTCGAGCAACACCGCTCGGAGAGCGCCGACAGCTACGAACCCTGTTACGTAGAGGCCGATAAAAACGAGCGAGTCGCGTCTAAATGACGGCTCCATATCGTCGCATCGACTTCGATTGCAATAAACTCAGCCGATATATTCGTACATCTTCCCAAGGCTATTCCAGCGGGGAAAGCGGCGAATTGATAGAGTTTCAACAGGACCAAATTAGAGCATTTGCTATCGTAGCAACGGGTAATCGTCACACGCTCCCTAACCGATTCGCTCGCAGCGCTCGCGATGACCTCGCGCGCTGTCATCGACCGACAGCACGTGCCACCGCAAACGAACTATTTGCAACCGCGAGCGAGCGCCAGCATACGGCGCGCTTTGCGCGCCGTTACGCCGAGTGCGCCGTCGGCGCGCTCGGTATTTTTTCATCGAAGTTTTTTGGCGGGGGTTGTGGCTGGCGTCTTCGACGCCAGCCGATATCCCCGCTAAAAAAGTTCGTTGTTAGAACGTCTCCTCGATGATCTCGCCGACGGCGAAGTTGGACTTGACCTCCGAGACTTCGACCTTGACGCGTTCGCCGACGTCGGCACCGGGGACGATGATGACGTAGCCGCGTTCGACACGAGCGATCCCGTCGCCCTGTTTGCCGATGTCCTCGATTTCGACGTAGCGTGTTTCGCCGACGTCGACCGGTGGCTGCGGTTCCGACGGTGCCGTCTGGGGCTGTGCCGTCGACTCCTCGGCGTCGTCCTCCTCGCGTGAGATGAGCGCGACGCGGTAGACCTCCTCCGGGTCGATGTCGCCGGTTTCGACTTCTTGACGTGGTACCTCGATGACGTATCGGTCCTCCTCTGCCGAGACGTCCGCACTGAACAGACACAGGAGTTTTTCAGATATTTCCACAGGTAGACCCTCAATTCCACCTCTGAAGCGCCTCCGTAATAGAACTACCGACCGCGGGCCGTTATTTGCAGGTGGGGCGGTGAAAAAACGTGGTCGAACGCCCTCTATTCTCGAGCAGTCGTCAGTTGGCGGACCGTCGCGAGGAGGGGAATTCGGATCCCGGTCAGTCCGCACCCTCGAACGCTCGCGTCGTCGCGAACCCCTCGAGGTCGACCTCGGTTCCCAGATCGGCGTCGGTGACCGACTCGTGAGGTCGGTTGACGACGATGTCGCCGGCGGTGCTGTCGCCGACGCCGGGAATCGCGGTGAGTTCGTCCATCGAGGCGGCGTTTATATCCAGCGGATAGGGGACGCCGGTCACGGAGCGGTAGCCGTGGTCGACGACCGCGACGTCGACGGTTCGGCCGAGTTCGCGCTCGCCGGGGATGCCGACCAGCAGCGGGTAGGTGCCCAGCTGGCGACCGAAGGTCCTCCCGTCCTGGTGGTACTCGAGGTGGACGTCGGGCAGGACGGTGCCCGGCGGGGCGACGCGCTCGAGCATCGGATTGTCGATCTCCTCGCGGACCTGCTTCTTGTACCGCTTGAACAACTGTTTGTGTTCGTTCGCGATCTCGGCCCCCGTATCGCTCATATCGGTGCCGTCGAAGGACATCACCTGCCGGATGTTGATCCGCCGGAGCATGTAGCCCTCGTCGTAGACCCGCTGGAGGAACTCGCGATTGCGCTCGTAGGTCTCCTCGCGCTCGCCCTTGAGCCCGTGGAGGAGGTTGATTCCGGGGAGGAGCTTGGGCAGCCGACGCGGAGCGTCGTCCCCGAAGGTGGGGGCGTCCGCGGGATCCTCGCCCGGTCGCCAGCCGGCCTCCTCGTTGACGATTTTGACCGCTTCGAAACACTCCTCGGCGCTGACGTTGAGGTTGTTCTCCTCCTGGACGACCGGGTCAGCCGACTCGAGGCCGAACGCCGCGGTGTCGCCGGGCGTGTTGTGCTCGGCGATGATCCGGATCCCCTCCCGGCTCTCCTCGGGCCAGTTGACGATCGTGATCGGGTTCATGTTGTCCAAGTGCAGCGTCTCGAGGTCGGGCGCGACCTCGCGGATGCCGCTGTAGAGTTGCCGGAGCGCGTCCGGATTCGGCGCCTCGCCGTCGCCGCCGTAGGCAAGGATGTCGGCCTGCCGGCCGATCCGGAAGTGTCTGACGCCGAAATCCGAGAGGGCGTCGACCTCGCCGACGACCGTCGGCGGCGGCCGGAAGGAGGGGTTGCCGTACAGCGGTTCCGTACAGAACGAGCAGCGGTACGCGCACCCGCGGGAGGTCTCGAGTTCGGCGATGAGGTGGTCGGGGTGGTTGGGGTGTTGCTCGACGATGAACGCGCCCTCCTGGGCCCACCGCGAGACCTCGTCGATATCGCGCATCCGGTTGTTGAAGCCCTCGAGGCCGCTTTCGACGAGGTCGAAGACGGCGGCCTCGACGTCGCCCTTGGCGACGAAATCGAAGTCCAGGTCCTGGCGCTCGGTCTCGGTCGCGCCGGCGTTCTCGTCGCCGACGCCGAACTTGACGGGGCCGCCCATCAGGCTCGTCCCGTTGGCGGTCCAAGCGAGTTTGCGGACTTCATCGGGTTCGGCCGGCGTGCCGCCGACGTACTTGCCGGGAACGGTCATCCCGCCCAGATAGATCATGAGGTCGGCCTCGTCGACGTCCCGCCAGTAGTCGGGCTCGTCGCGGAGCCGATCGATCGTGTGGTACGTAATCTGTTCGCGGGGGACCCCCGCGTCGACGAGCGCTCCCGCCGCGTAGCGGGGGTACGTCGAGATGTACGGCGGCACCCCGAAGTGTGCGGGCTCGTCGACGTAGCCGTCGACGATCGTCACCGACAGCGTCTCGGGGTCGATCATACCGATCGGTAGCGCCTCAAGGGGTAAAACAGTGACTACACGGTCACCTCGTTCCGCGTTCGGATATCGAACCGCGTCCGCCGTCCGACGGGAGATCGGTGCGAAGACCGTCCGATATTTCGCGTAGCTATTTTACCTTGTAGAGTGATAGCTCATATCAATGGACGAAGCGTGTCTACGGGACGTCCTCGAGGCGGTCGAAGCGATGGAGAGCGATGCCTCTCCGGACGTTCTCCTGAACGTGCTCTCGGATCGGTACGCGCGATACGTACTGTGCCACCTCTCGGACGAATCGACCGCGACCCTCGACGCGCTCACGGACACGGCGACCGGACTGGCGGCGACTGAGTCGGGCGCTATCGCGACGCCCGGAGACCGCGAAGAGATACGCCTTCGCCTGTATCACCTCGTGCTTCCGAAACTCGACGCCGCCGGCTACCTCGAATTCGACAGCGAAACGCGAACCGTCGAGCGGGACGAGATTCCCGCCGTCCTCCGGGAACTACTGCAGAAAGAGACGTGATACGATGAACGGCCTTCGCGATCAGATCGACGAAATCGAAGCGCGGCAGAAGCTCCTCGAGGTGCATACGGACCGAGATCGAGTGGCGGCGGAGTTCGAGCAGCAGTTCTCGACGAGAAACGCACGCGTGGTCCGGGAATCGAGCGCGTCGAGTGCCGATCGTGGCTTCGTGATCATTCGAGACGCGGACCACGAGTTCCGCGGCGCATTGGGTATCGACCACTTTCGGGCCGTACTCTCTCCGGAGATTCACCCGCCGTGGGCGCTCGAGGACGCCGACGTCGAGTATTCCGATCTCTTTGAGTTCCTCGAGAACACGCTGTTCACCTCGTACGATCGACGGCAGATGCTGGCCACGAGTCGCGAGATTGAAGAGCGCGCCTGGCGGACCGATGCCGGCACGTTATTCGCCGGATTTCAGAATTCGGCGGCCCTTGCCTCTCAGGTCTCGGTCTACGAACGGATGGTACGGGAACGTAACCTCGGTATCACGATCTTCGTCGAGGACGAGTACGACGAGCGAATGGCCGACGGGATCGACGTGGTCTCCGACGCGGGCGGTGAGATCGGAGCGTTCTGGTTCGTGATCTTCGACGGCGGCGGAAGCGATCTGCGTAAATGCGGACTGCTCGCCGAAGAACGCGAACCCGATCGGTATTACGGGTTCTGGACGTACGATCCCGATCGAATCGACGAGATCGTCTCGTCTCTCCGTTCGTTGAGCGACTCCTAATCGCCGTTCGACGCGAACGCCCGGTCGAGACGGCGGACACCCGTGTCGTGCCGCGGTACCCACGGAACACGAACCCGACGACGTCCGTGCTGTAGTGCCGCAACCCCGACGTTGATAGTCGTCGTGACGCTAGTACCGGGTATGCCACCGACCGAGGAGATCGTCTGCACCGCGGAGGATTGTTTTCTCGACATTTTCGAGAACCACTACACGTACGACGTCCCCGACGACCTCGAGGTGACCGACCTCGCCTGCCCGGTCTGCGGGGGGACGGACTGCCTCGAGAAGGTCGAACTGTAGCGTGACGGGGCCCCGCCAGCGACGGTCAACCCCGACGCCGTCTGACGTTTATTTTGAACCATCAAAAGAGATATGAATGCCGATCGTGTAACCGTTGGTGAGCCATGTCCTCGACGTACGTCCAGGTCCCTGTCGTCGCTCCAGGCGCCCTCAGAGGTGAGTCACCGTGGGTCTAAGTGATCTCCGCAAATCAGTCGGTAGCGTCCTCTACCGACAGGTCGGTCGCGCGAGCGGACACGTCCAGAACCATCGCACGCTCCCCGTCGACGTGCTCGAAACCGAGACCGCCTACCGAGTCGTTTTCGACGCGCCGGGCGCCGAACCCGACGACGTCCAGGTTCGGTATCTCGGCGGCAACGTCAAGATCCAGATCGATCGGTTCCGCCAGTACCACGAGGGCTACGAGATGCGGTTCCCGGGTCGCGGGATGGAACTCGACGGCGAAGCGGAGTTACCCGACGACGCGGTCGTCGACCCCGACTCTGGAACGGCGACGCTGACCGAAGCCGGCACGCTGCGGATCGATATCCCGAAGGACGTCGCCGTCGATGGCGACGCGACGGACGCCACCGAACCGGGCGAACTCACCGCCGACGACTGACTCAGTTCTCCGACTCGACCGCCATCCCGTCGACGATCTCGAACGACTCGTCGCCGTCGAACCGGGTCGGATCGAACGCGTCGATCCCCTCGCCACCGACCACCTGTTCTGCGAGTCGCTGTCCGATCGCCGGCGCGCGCATGAAGCCGTGGCCCTGGAACCCCGTCGCGACGTAGATCCCGTCCTCGAGTTCGCCGACCAGCGGATCGCGGTCGGGCGTCGCCGTACAGAGGCCGGCCCAGGCCCGCTCGAGTTCGAGGTCGGCGTCGGGAAGCCGGTGGCGAACGCGCTCGAGCAGGTCGTCGGCGAAGTCCGGATCGGCATCGCGGTCGTAGTCGTCGGGGTCGCCCTCGACGTACTCCGTGCCGTCGCCCGCGAGGAGGCCGTCGGGGTGGGGCCGTAGATAAAAGGAGTCGCTCGCGTCGTAACATATCGGCTCGTCGACGTCGGCGTCGGCGACCAGCGCCTGCACGCGGTAGGGCTTCATTGCGATCGAGAGTCCGGCGTCCGCCAGCAGTTGCTTCGTGTGGGCGCCGGCGGCCACGACGACCGCGTCGACCTCGCGTTCGGTGCCGTCCTCGAGGACGATCCGCGCGGGATCGGTCGCCACCTCGACGGGCGTTTCGGGGGCGAGCGTCGCGCCCGCGCCGTCGGCCGCGGCGGCCAGACAGGCGGTGTATGTCGCGGGATCGCTGTAGCCCGCCCCGCCGGCGATGCCGGCAACGGCGACGTCGTCGGTTCGGAGCGCGTCGAAGCGGTCCGCGAGCGCGTCGCCGTCGGCCTCTAGGGCGACGACGCCGTTTTCCTGCATTCGCTCGACCTGATCGCGGATGGCGTCGGCGCGTTCCGCATCGCCCTCGCGGGCGAGCCAGACGTAGGGACACTCGACGAACGGGAAGGTTTCGTCGCCCGAGAGCGACCGAAAGCGTTCGATCGCGTCGCTGGCGATCTCGGCGTCGAGCGGATCGGCGAAGGCGTCGTAACAGATTCCCGCCGCACGGCCGCTCGAGCCGCTCGCGATCTGATCCTTCTCGTAGAGCGTTACGTCGGCGCCCTCGCGGGCGAGATCGTAGGCTGTCGTCGCGCCGACGGCGCCGCCGCCGACGACGGCGACCTCGAGGCCGGCGCCCGCCTGGGTGAAGGCGTCGGCGCCGACCGCGATCTCCGGATCGTCGTCGATGTCGGTCATGGCCGATCACGCGCCGGGAGTGCGCGTGCGCGGCGCTGTCCTCGAGCGTCGATCGCGTCACCGAAACTCGTCATGCCGGACACTGGGGCTGGCTGATACTTACTCTGTGTGATCGACGTCCGGCACAGTTATTCGAGAAACGGGCCGAGGCCGCGCGCGGGGTAGCCGACGATCGTCGTCGCGCCGGCCTCGCGCAGGGCGTCGGTCTGAGCGCGCACCTCGTCGGGAGCGCCGACGAGCGCGTAGTCGGTGGCCGCCTTGAGCAGCACGTCTCGAGCGCGACCGGTCGCGCTGGCGTCGGTCGGGGCTCCCTCGGGTAACGCCCGGGCGACCGGCCGGCGGCGGGCGACGTAGGCGCCGACGGCGTCGAGCACGGCATCGTCGTCCTCGGTAAGCACTGTCGGGGCGTAGACGGAGACGTTGCCGGCAAAGCCGGCCACCCGCAACGCCCGCAGGTCGCGCTCGGTCGTCCGCGAGAGCAGTTCGTACTGGGTCGCGCCGGTCGCCATCGCGATCCGTTCGACGCTCTCGGTGCCGACCCAGGCCTCGGGTTCGGTCTCGAGGGCAGCGCCGAGTCGCGGCGCGACGGCCCGCTCGCGCTCTTCGGCGGTGAGGTAAGCGGGGTGGCCCGCCACGAGGACTCGCCCGACGGCGTCGGGGAGTTCGGCGGTCAGCGAGTCGTCGCCCAGCGGGTCGAAACCGTCGGCCCGGACGGGCGTCGTCACCAGGACGTCGGTCTCCTTCGAGAGGGCGATGAGCGTCTCGAGGGCGGGGAGGTGCTCGCGGCCCTCGTAGTCGATCGCGATCGTCTCGACCGGGATCGACGCGGCCGTTGAAACGTCGCACTCGGCGGGTTTCAGCGCAATCGCGTCCAGTCCGGCGCGGGTGACGGTGCTCGTGGTCAACATGGATGCTCACTTCGCGCGACGCGGCGGTCCCGATGGGCCCGAAACCTCGAGCGACGGCGATCGGGACGGCGAACCGTCGACGCGGATATAGACGTGCTGTGCGGCCGGAGCGCAAAAAGCTGGCGTTCCGCTGGTGCCGTCGGTGGCCGGCTGCGATCGCCGAGCGACACGGTTTCCGCCGCCGCGAGTCCACAATCTACTCATAGGAGGGCGCCCTGCCATCGACCGTGATCGCGGCCACATGAGTTCGGTCAAGGGGGATTTCGGACGTGGCCTCATCGTCGTCGGTCCCGTCCTCGTGACGCTGTACCTCGCCCATTACCTCTACTCGTTTATCGCGGGCGTGACGCCGGGGATCCTGCTGAACGCGGAGACCCTCGAGGCGATCGCGCCCGGACTGGGCGAGTACGCGCGCGTCCAACTCGCCAGCTTCCTCCGAGTCACGACGTTCGTCGGATTCCTCCTCCTCGCGATGTACGTCGTCGGGCAGATGACGGACACGACGATCGGCGGCGTCCTCGAGGGGATCGTCGACTACGTGGCGAACCGGGTACCCGTCATCCGCGTCGTCTACAACGCCTCGAAGACCGCCACCGAGACGACGTTCGGCGCGGGCGAGGCCCTCCAGACGCCGGTCAGAGTCGAAACCTGGGACGGCGTATGGATGACCGCGTTCAAGACCGGCCAGCGGACGCCCGACGGCCGTGCGACGCTCTTTCTCCCGACGTCGCCGAACATCTCGTCGGGCTACGTCCTCGAGGTTTCGCCCGACGACTTCACCGAGCTCGACGAGACGCTCGAGGAAGCGCTCACGCGGGTGGTCAGCGGCGGCTTCGGTGACGCGGAAACCGCCGAGGCGGAGCTCGACGAGGGGGCGCTAACCGTGGTCGGCCACCTCGAGTCCGATGGGACGAAGAACCGAGAGCAGTAACGGACGAGCCTACCGTCGAGAGCGTTCGACCCGTTCGGGCGGCTCGAACTCGGTCGTCAACTCGAGCAACTGGACGAGTATGCGGCCGGTCGCTCCCCAGACGGTGTAGCCGTCGACGTGAAAGTAGTGGATGACGATGTCGCCGTAGTAGGGGTGATCCCGACGCTCGTACTCGTAGTTCTCCGGATCGAGCAGCCCGGACAGCGGCAGGACGACGATTTCGGCGACCTCGTAGCCGTCGCCGACGTACTCGCGGTCGGGGACGCGACCGACGAACGGCGTGACGGCGTACTCCGTGATCGTCCGGATATCGTCAAGCTGGCCGACGATTTCGACCTCGTCGGGCTCGAGTCCGATCTCCTCGTTGGCCTCGCGGAGCGCGGTGTCGAGAATGGAGTCGTCGAACGATTCGGCGCCGCCGCCGGGAAAACTCATCTGGCCGGGGTGCTCGCCGAGGTGGTCGGCTCGCCGCGTAAAGAGCAGGTGGTCCTCGCCGTCGCGTTCGATGATCGGCGCGAGGACGGCCGCGTCATGTTCCTGGTCGTCGATCTCGAGGGGCGCGTGGTCGGCGACCGGCTCGAGGTTCATCGTCGGCTGTGACATACGGGGGTACGCTCACCTTCGTTCTCGTTTCGCGACCCCGCGGCGACGGTCGATCGGTCGCGGAGCCGCGAGGTCGCTGTCGATGTCGGACCGTCGGTCCCGATCGGAATCTCCGTTTCGGTTCGCGATCCGTCGTCGGGCGCTCGCGGTCGCCGACGTGACCTCACTCGAGGGCAGCTTCCAGTCGCTCCCGTTCGGCCGCGAGTTCGACCGGGGCCCAGGCCTCGACGTCGTAGCTGACGTCGATCAGGTGTCGGATCCGGTCCTCGTCCTCGGCCGCTTCGGCCGCCCCGACGGCGTCGGTGAACTGCTCGCGGGCCGTCTCGCCGAGTGCCTCGCGGTCCAGCCGCCGCCGGTCGACGTCGAGGATGTGCGGGACGTCCTCGGCGTGGTCCGGCACCGACGGGAACGCCGTCGGCCCGGCGACCAGCAGCGACCGGCGCTCGCCGTCGACGGTCTGCTCGTGGCGAACGAGCGCGAACGACTCGAGGGCGTCCTCGATCGCCGTCTCGAGGGCCGCCTCGTCGACGGACTGGCCGTCCGCCCGGAACGCCGCCTCGGAGAGCGCCCGCTCGAGTTCCGCGCGGGTCAGCCCGCCGAAGAGGTCGACGACGCCCGCCAGTTCGTCCGCAGTCGCGTCCATACACGCCACGACGGACGAGGGTCGGATTAGCGTTGCGGTCACCGGTATTTCGACAGACGTTACGCGTTACGGACCGCCAGCGTGGCCGAGACGATCGCCTCGGGCGTCACCGGCGCGTCCGTCCACGACGGCAGCCGGCGGTCGGGGTCGGGCGGCGCGATCGAGCCGGCGTAGCGGGCGAGCTGGTCCCGTTCGGCCGCGGGATCGTAGGCGAGTCCGTTGAACGCTGCGTCGGCGCGGTACTGCTCGATCAGCCGATCGCCGGCCGCGAGGTACCGCTCCTGGAGGGTCTCGTAGTCGGGATCAACGCCGCGCTCCTCGACGACGCGAAGCAGCTCTCCGGCCACCTCGCGGCTCATCCCCTCGAGGCCGGTCTCGCCGGCGACCGCGCGGTGGTCGTGTTCGTGGCGCCCGAGGTCGACCTGTGCGGCGCCGTCGAACCCGGCCGCGTCGAAGGCGTCGCCGAGGGTTCCGACCTCGAGGCCCCAGGCCCGCGGCGCGCGGAGCCGACGGGCGAGGGCGGCCGTGGCGGCGAACTCGCCGGCGAGCGGATACCGGAAGGCCCGGAGGTAGTCGAGGATCGGCGCGTCGTGGCGGTCGGCGAGCGCGCGAACGAGCGGGGCGTAGAACAGTCGGAAGAGCCGCCCGTAGAGCCGGCCGTCCTCGACGCGGGCGTAGTACCCCTTCGAGAAGGCGTAGTCCATCGTCAGCGGCGCGAGCAGGCGCGGGACGTGGCCGGCCTCGTAGCTCCTGGCGTCGGCGTCGTGGACGACGACGTACTCGCCGGCGTCGGCGGCGGGTCCGAGCGCGAGCCAGACGTCCCGGCCCTTGCCGAACTCGCCGTCCAACCCCGCGTCGGCCAGCAGGGCGTCGACTCGAGGAGCGTTACACCACAGGACGCGAATCGGCAGCGAGAAGGACTCGAGCCAGTTGCGAAACGGGCCGATCTCGTCGGCGTCGGCGCGGACGGGAACGAAGACGGCGGTCGGGGTGGGATCGAGGGACTCGAGTTCCGAGAGAACGCGTTCGGCGGCGGGATTCTCGTGTTCGCGGGCGGTCATCGGGACGACGACGGCCGTCTCGGCGACGGCGTCGGCGGCCGCGTGGGCGAGGTTGCCGTCGCGGCCGGCGGTCCCGCCGAACTCGTGGAGCGTCGCGATCCGCTCCTGAACGTACTCCATCGATGGAGTGTTCGAGCGGACCGGTAAAACGGCCACGACTCCGGCCAGAACGTCCGGTCGTGATGACTAGATTACAGTATCGCGCCACTCAGGTCGTCACGATACAGATCTCGATAAAGCACCGGTCTTTTTCTACCCTACGTTCGTAGGGGCGGAACATGAAATCAGTCCGGAAGGCACTCCGCGACGGCGAACTCGACAAGGACACCTACGACCGGCTCGTCTGCGGCGACTGCGAGAAGGCCCTGAAGACCGAAAACGACCCGGACCAGATCAAGACGGTTCGCACCTGTCCGGAGTGCGACGCCGAGTGGAAGGAAATTCGCTGACCGGTCCGAGTCGCCCGCTCCCGAATCGGAGTCCCTTCTTCGGTCGCTGTCCGACAGTGGCGACGCTCGCGTCGTGTCGCGTCGACGGCGGCATAGCGCGCCGTGTCGGTTCAGTGTGATCGGCGACGGCGATGAGCCGCGTTGACTCTCGAGTCCGTTCATTCGAACGACTCCTCGCGTTCTCGGGTCGTCAGAACCGAACGTACCGTTCGGCGAGCGGAGACGCCGGTCCGATCAGCGCGCCGTAGACGAGCAGCGCGACGAGACTCTGCCAGTGGAGATAAGGGACCGGCGGCGTCCAGCCGAGGGGTCTGAGCCACAGCGGCAACGCGAGCGCGACGCCGAGGACCCAGACCGCGAGGCCGAAACACACACCGAGCGTGAGCCCCGTGATCGGATCGGTCACGTCCTCCTCGAGGGGACTCAACGTTCCGAGCAGTCGATACGCGAACGCCCCGACCACGCTGGCCGCCATCACGAGCGAGAGGCCCAGTATTAGCCCGGGCCGTCCGACGAGGATGCCGACCGACTCGAGCAGGCCGAACGCGTACAGAACGGCCCCGAACCCTATCCCGCCCGCGAGTCCGGCGACCGCGATCGCAGCCACGCCTTCGATTCCCCGATCCACGAACTGCCCCTGAACGTGTTCCCCACTCATACGCTTTCGCGAGTTATTTTCGGCGGTTGATACTTATCTGTTTGTGATCTTTCTACGCGGATTGTATCCAGAGCGGCCCGGCGTGGCCGCGAGGATCGGGTTCGGACGAGTGACGCTACAGATCGGTGTCCGACCCGTCGGATACCGACGACTGCCTGCCTCCGTCCTCACGGCTCGAGTCGCGAGCCGAAACGAGCCTCGAGTCGGCGTTCGACTCGGAACATAATATTCTGCTGACCACTATTGCCGCGACGTGCCAACGACGAGGTATGCACACCGGTCCGCTCGTTCGAGGCCTCGGAATCGCGGCGCTGGCTACTGGTCTCCTCGGGTTGCTCGTTCTGGGCGGCGCCGGCTGGTCCCTCGAGGTAATTCCGGCGGCCGAGTCGGGCGACGCGAACGAACTCGTCGTCCTCGACGGTGGCGACTACGACCTCGGGGCGCCGTACCGCGACGCCGGTCCGTCGGCGGCCCCCGAGGCCGAGACGACTGATCGAGCGGCGACCGCCGGCCTTTCCGCCGTCGCGTCCGAGGTCGGGAGCACCCTCGTCGCGCCGGCCGACCGCAGCGAGGAGCGTCGCATCGGGGGGCTCCTGTACGCGCACGCGATCTCGGCCGTCGGCGCCGCGCTGGTCGCAGGCCGCGCGCTCGTCGGCTGGCGACTCGACATCCGCCGGCTCTCCCTCGAGCCGACCGGACGACTGCCCGTCGGTGGCGGCGCCGGGGCAGAGCCGGCCGATCGACAGTCGACGACTCGAGTCGCGCGAAGCGGGGAGTGATCGACGTGGCCGACGGCTTGACGCACGTGCTGGTCGCGTACGCGCTTGCGACGCTCCTCTCGATACGGTATCCGTGGATCACGGCGCGGCTGGCGACCGTCGCGATGGTCGGCGGGATGCTCCCCGACCTCAATCGGTTGAAATGGATCGTCTCGCCGGAGACGATCGAGGCTGCGCTCGGCGCGTCGTTTTCCTGGCGACCGATGCACTCGATCGGCGGCGTGGCGGTCGTGATCTGCATCGCTTCGCTGACCATCCGCGCGGAGTACCGGCGGGCGGTCGCGCTCCTGCTCGCGCTCGGGGCGCTATCACACTTCGTACTCGATCTCCTGTTGGTGCCGCCGGCGGGCACCTACCAGTACCTCTGGCCGCTCACCGACGCCGACGTCGTCTTTCCGGGATTCTACAGCAGCCGTGATCGATGGGTCGCACCGGTTTCGATCCTTCTGGCTCTCGCGGCCCGATTGGTTGCTCGGCGTCACTCTCGGTCGCTCGAGCGCGAGTCGCACGAGTCGCCGATGCCGGCGGACGGCTGACAGTCGGAGAAGAGTCGTTGAGGTCCGTCG
This sequence comes from Haloterrigena salifodinae, assembly GCF_003977755.1. Lineage (NCBI taxonomy): Archaea > Methanobacteriati > Methanobacteriota > Halobacteria > Halobacteriales > Natrialbaceae > Haloterrigena > Haloterrigena salifodinae. Next base: position 808,292 of record NZ_RQWN01000002.1, on the reverse strand, counting down.
AAACCGTTCCGCTACGCGGCTTTTCGCGTGATTATCGTGACGCTTCGGCGGACGTAGCCGAGTCCGGGCCGTCCGTCGCGGTACCAGACGAGAAGGGCGACGAACGCGAGGCCGAGTTGCGCCCACTCATACCAGCCCATCGAGTAGCGCATGAAGCCCGCGAGGATCCCGTCGACCGACTCGTACGGCGGCGGCGGGAGGAGCGGCCAGACGAGGAACGTCAACTGGGACGCGTCGGCCGTGAGAATCGCGTTCGGCGGGACGTCCGCGAGCAGATGCGAGACGTGGCCGACGGCGAACGCGACTCCGACGTCGGGTCGGTCGAATCGGCTCGCGGCGAGGTAGACGGACGGGAGCAACAGCGCGGCGACGAAGACGGAGTGGGTGAGCGTCCGCCCGCCGGGGAGGAGTTCGAGCGACCAGGCGAACGGCTTATCGATCAGATCGGGAAACTGCGACCCGATCGCCAGCGCGATCACCGGCAGCGCACGCGGCGGACGGTCGCGGAGGCGGTGCCGGGCGATCGAATAACACAGATACGCGACGGCGAGGTGTCCCCAGGGCCACATTGTCTCGAGGTTGCATCGAACTCCCTAAAGGTACTTCGTTCCGGGACTCGAGCGAGGTGGCTGCGCGCTCGAGGATGCTGACAATATTCATTCGACGAACGGACACAAAACTGCAGATTCGTTCACCTCGTGGTGAGAAAAACCGGATTGCAGGACATTAAGTAGGAGTGTTGCTTATAGCTATTCGCTATATGGAGGAGGAGACGGAGTCTACGGTGTCACTCGAGTTCACGGACGAGGAGATCGAGCGGATACTGATGTGCCTCACGCTGGCTCGAAACAGTCCGCAGATGACCGGATCGCTCGCGGTCGACGACCTCATCGCGCGGTTCGCGACCCACGCCAACGAGAGCGAGATGCCCGCTGTCGACGATCCCACTACAAATATTCAGAAGGACTAATCCGACGCGGATCGCGTCGTTTCGCGGCTGAACCCCTGGGAACGGTGGGTCTCCGTCGGCGTGTCTCGCCGTGCTCGGCTGCTTCTCGATGCAGGTTACCGCAGGCAGAGACTCGAGACTGGGAGATCGGTAGCCCGGCATGCATGGGCAGCGTGATTGTGAAGCCGTTTACAGTGCTATTTGGGGTATGGGAGCCACAGAGCCATGCCCGAACTGCGGCGAAACGGACGTCTGGCTCGAGGAGCGAGCCCGACACATCCAGTACGGCTGCAATCTGTGCGATCACACGTGGAAACAAGAGAAGACGACGTAGAACGGGACCGAGACGCACGACAAATGAAACGCGGAGTCGCTCGTGATCGTCCGGGGCGTCCGATCGCTCGACGGTTCCGCCGCGCGTCGTACAGCCGTCTGACTGACGTTTTTCACCCCGACCGTTGATCCGACCGGTATGGTAACTCGACTCCCCGTCGAGACGTCCCGTATCGAGCAGCGACAGTCGGCGTATCGGAGGCGATAATCCGTGTCGTCAGCACAGTCCACGCCGCTACTCCCGCTGGACGTGCGCGTGACAACGTGGCCGGCGTACCTGCTGACCATCTGCTGGCCGGGCGCCGGGCACCTCTACGCCCGGCAGTGGCGCCGCGGCTGCTGCTGGGCCGCACTGTGCGGGGCCGCGCTCGTGTTTCTGAGTCCCGGATCGCTTCTCGCCGCCGGCCCGCTCGTCGAGCCGCTCGTCCTCTCGATCCTCCACCTCGAGACCGTCGCCTTCGCGGACGTGGCCTTCCCGCTCGCCGTCCTCACCCTCAGCGCGATCGATCTTTACTCGCTCGCGGTGCTCGAAGAGGTGTAGGGAGTACGGGTCGTGCAACCGCCGTGACGGTCTTCAAAAAAGCGAGGGACAGTAGGAAGCGGCTCTCGCTCGCACCGGAAGCGGCCTTCGGGCTCGCGATCACCTCCGCAGGTCGGGTTCCGGCGTCCGCGAACGGTGCCGCGTCCCGATCACGCGCGAGACGACGGCCGACCGCCGGCTACTGCAGGACCGGCGCTCTCAGACCGGTTGGAACCGATAGCCGTCCCAGTCCTGGCTCTCCGGTTCGCGGATGCCGGCGCCGGGCTCGCGAAGTTCGTCGACGTAGACGGGTTCGACTTCGTCGCCGGTCTCGACGTCGTCCGTGGTCACCTGACCGAGCGCGCGGACTGACTCGCCCTTGATCTCGAACTCGACGATAGCGAGCGTGTTCGGTTCGCGGACGCCCGGGGGCGTCGCCGTGCTGGTCGTCCAGGTAACGACTTCGCCGGTGTACTCGCTGAGATCGATCGTTCCGACGGGTTCGGCGCCGCCGCGACCGCGCGGGTGGCCGGGGTAACTGATCGAGCCGTCGTCGTAGCGGGTCGCTTCCATGCTCATCGTGCTGCCTCCATGATGGTAGTGATAACGCAGTTGCCGAAGCCGCCGACGTTACAGCAGAGACCGATGTCCGCGTCGACCTGTCGCGGGCCCGCTTCGCCCATCAGTTGTTCGTAGATCTCGACCGCTTGTGCGACCCCGCTGGCGCCCAGCGGATGGCCCTTCGATTTGAGTCCGCCGGAGGTGTTGATCGGTAGTTCGCCCGTGTCGCGCTCGGTGTAGCCGTCCTCGACGAGTTCCCACGCTTCGCCCTGCTCGGCGAATCCGAGTCCCTCCATCTGGAGGAACTCGAGGATAGTGAACATGTCGTGGAGTTCGGCGACATCGATGTCGTCGGGGCCGTAGCCGCTCATCTCGTAGGCGCCCTCGCCGCTCTCGACGACGCCGCCCATCACGGTCGGATCCTCTCGCTCGTGGACGACGTGGGTGTCCGTGGCGCCGTCGATGCCCGAAATGACGACGTAGTCGTCCGTGTACTCTCGAGCGGTCTCCTCGGAACAGAGCAGGAGCGCCGCGGAGCCGTCGGTGACCGGACAGAAGTCGTACAGCCGCAGCGGATCCGCGATCACCGGCGACTCGAGGATGGTGTCGACGGCGACTTCCTTTTGGAACTGGGCGTTCGGATTGTCGACGCCGTTTTTGTGGTTTTTGGCGGCGACCGTCGCCAGACTCTCGCGAGGCGCGTCGAACCGCTCGAGGTAGTGGCGGGCGGTCAGCCCGGCGAAGGAGGGGAGAGTGACGCCGTGTTTGTACTCGGCAGGGTGAGTGACCGAGGCGATGATATCGGTCGATTCGCCGGTCGTCCGGTGGGTCATTTTCTCGCCGCCGACAAGTAGCGTCAGGTCGCTGGCGCCGCTGGCGATCGACTGCCAGGCGGCGTAGATTCCCGCGCCGCCGCTGGAACTCGTCTGGTCGATCCGCTGGGTGTACGCTGGCATCGCGCCGAGGTCGTGTGCGAGAGCGTTCATTACGCCCGTCATCCCCTCGAACTCGCCGCTGGCCATGTTCGAGACGTACAGGTGGTCGACGTCGCTGGCCTCCGCACCCGCGTCCGCGAGGCACTCCAGCCCGGCCTCCGCGAGCAGCTCGAGGATCCACTCCTCCTCACGTTGCCCGAACTTCGTCATCGATGCGCCGATCACCGCCACGCGATCCGCCGCTTCGTCGGCGGACTGCCGTCGGGACGGCATCACCGGTCACCTCCCCACGTCGACGGCTGGCGGATTCGGCGGCGCGGTATCCGTGCGGCGGATCGGGAGTCGCTCGCCCCGCGACCTCGCGGGAGGGTCACCGGTTGCACGACTCGGGAGACGGTCATCGCTGTCCCCCCGGTACCGGCGACGGGTCCGACCCTGCGACGGGCGCGTCGCGGTCCGCCGCGTCGGATTCGACCGCGGACAGCCACTCGTCGACGGTGTACGTCCGCTCGTTGGCGGTGTTCGGCCGTTCCGTATACGGGACGACTCCGCGGAGGGCCGCCGGATCCGTCACGTCGCCGTCCGCGGACAGCGCGAGCGCCATGACCGGGACGCGAACGCGCTCGCGCGCGGCGTCCGACCCCGCTCCAAGCGGTGACGTGGGGAGTTCGCGTCGACGAAACCCCGGCTCGATCGAATGCCCGTTTCGGTCGGCCCAGCGCTCGAACGCGGCCACGAGGTCGCCCCGCGACGGCGCGCTCGCGGCGCCTGTTTCCGGCGGCCAGCTAACGACCCGGTACTCGTCGATTCGCCCGGCCTCGCAGAGGGACTCCAGTCGCCCGACGACGCCGTCGACGATCTCGCCGATCGGGGCGGGGACGTCGGATCGGACGTAACAGTCGATCCGGAGGTCCGCCGCATCGAGCGCGACGGCCGAAGACGGAGCGGACTCACCGGCCGACATAGCCGTCCTCCGTCCGCCGAATGAAATCGTGGTCGTCGAGCGATGCGAGAAGCGGCAAGAGCGTGAGTTTGGAGAGCCCTAACAGCTGCTGCAGTTGGGTGACCGTCGGCTCGTCCGTTACGCGGACGGCCAGATAGACGAGTTTGGCCTGCGGCGATGCAAGCTCGTTCGGAACTGTTAGTCGGCGTTCACTCGTGGACATCACAACGACGTGCCACGAGGGCCGCTATAAACGTAGACTGAGACTGATACACACGGATTCGTGAAAATCAACGGTTGAAAGATCGATAATAAAGTGGTATTATCCAGGAATAGTTTGCGGCCGAATCCCCATCGCGAGCCGTCTCGGAGTGACCGCCGCGACTGCCGGCTGCCATCTCGCGTCCGTTTCGGTTTCCCGACGGCGGGGCGATCAGCGTCGGTCGCTTCACGTCCTCGACTCACCATCGATACGGGACTACTCTGTTGGTCGTCCCGAGTCGGGCAGTAGCGTGCTCGAGTCGAGTATCGCCGTCGTGTTCGTCCGCGCGCTCTCGAGCGCATCGGCCCGTCGCTCGCGGTCGCGACGCGCCCTTGTTCCGAACTCGTCGGCCTCCCGTGGACAGCCGTCGTCCCGGACGGCCGCACGCTGCTCGGCAGTCTCGGCAGCGCCGTCGCAGGCCTGACCGGAACTGTTCTGACTGCCACCGGCGCCGCTGATCGAGTCGCGGTGAGCATCGGGTGACGGGGCCGCGGTCGCCAGGCCACCGAACGCGATCGGGGCAGCGGGCTGGTCGATGGTGCGGCGGCACTCGAGCTGGACTCATCCGACAACGAGGAGCAGGCATTTTCGCCGGATCAGACGATTAGCCTCCTTCCACGGCTTTCACCTCGCTACTGCTGTAACGCTACAGAAGCCGCACCGCGGCGGACTGCTCACGCCCACAGGCGCGGAGCCGCTGGGTCACGCGCCGCCAGCCGACCGCAATGAGCAACCCGCTGACGAGCGCCCCCGTGACGATCAGCCACGCGCCCGGTCCGGTCAGCCACCAGTGGCGGGTCCGCCCGCCACAGTGGGGACACCTGATGGCTCCTCGGCGGAGGGTGCCGTTACAGGTCGTACACTTGGCCCATCGCGGCTCCGGTTCGACTGGGGCCTGCCTGCGAGAGCGAGGACTCGGCACCCGTCCCTCGTCGAGCATACCGATACTCTAGCAGCTGGCCCTATGATACTATTCGGTGCTCGCGGTGACTTTCGGCTGTCTGCACCTGTCACAGTCGGTCGCGATGAGACGGACATCACTCTCACGATGCCAGGTATCACTCGAGCGGTGTCCGGTCCGTGTCCCGCCGATGGGCGACGATCCGGACGCAGAGCGCACCCAACCCGGCGACGACCGCCGGCCAGCGGTCGCTGCTCAGGTAGAGATCACCCGTCGGCGGGCGATACTCGAGCAGCGGCCAGAAGACGGCATAGGTGTCGCCCGACGCCGTCACCAGCAGGAGGTCAAGCGCGTGGTGGGAGCTAGCACCGACCGCGAGCAGGGCGACCGCAAGAGGGCGCCGGGCCGGCGTAACGAAGAGCGCGCCGAGTCCGACCACGAGCGCGGAGCCGACGAGGGTGTGTATCGGACTCCAGGTGAACGGGACGCCGAGGACATGAGCGACGAGCCCGTCCGGCACCAGTAGCTGGATCTTCATGAGATCCGGCACGAGCGCGCCGGTCATGACGAGCGTGACGTGGGCCGGGCGCAGCCGCGCGTAGCGAAACGAGAGCAGCGTCCCGAGGATGTAGCCGACGAGCACGTGGGTCAAGACGTCAGGCACGCGGCTCACCCCTGGTCGCAGTGCGATCGCCCTGGTCTCGGTGGGCATCGCTCCGTTGACTGTCGGTCTGCGACTGGTCGGCTCGACGGTCGTTCGCTCGAGCGGTTGGCCGCGTCCCGGTCCCGCGCGGGCCGTTCCCCCGATCGGACCGTCCGCTACGCGATCGCTTGCGGGGCGCGAACGCGAGTGCGGTCCGATCGATGCACCAGTGGCGGACGAACCGCCCGACGACCCAGAGCCCGCCCAGCGCCGAGGCGAGGATCATGTAGCGCGTCTCGGTCGGCTCGCGCGTCAGCGTGCGCTCGACGACCAGTGTCGAGTCGTCCTCGAGGGTGCCGAACGCAGTCACCCGGTCGCCCCGCTCGAGCGGCGCGTTATCGGTTCTGAGCTGAGCGTTGGCGTCCACGAGCGTGAACCGTCCGTAGCCGCTGGCCCGCGTCGCGATCACGACGGGGTCGGTGTCGACAACGTAGCCGCCAAGAGCGACTTCGTCGCCAACGTATGCAGCCGGCTCCGGCGTCACGTCGGTCTCGTCCGGATACTGGGTCTCCGTCAGGTCGCCGACTGTCGCGCCCGCCCAAATCAAACAGCCGATTAAGAGGCCAACGAGCACGATAGCGGCGAGTATGCGACCAGACTGCCCGTACGGCTCCGACATACTACTCCTCGCGTAGATTAGTTAACCACGACAAATGTCTTCTGTTCTCGTCGGCCACTCGAGTGAACGCACGGGACCGGTGCGGTGCGAGGGCGACGCGGCCGGGACGACAGTCCCGTGCGCCCAGCCGCTCCAAGGGCCTGCCGTAACGGCGCTGCCGACCGCGACGAGACGAACACCGCGTCAGCAACCGACACCGACACCGTCCCGGGTTCGACGCCATCGCTGCGCTGCCCGCCGTGGCGAGTCCGACACAGTGGCAGTCTCGTTACCCACCGACACCGCGGGCGAGTCGGCAGTAGAGGGCGGAACGGTCGGTTCGCGTTAGCTTCTCCCGTAGCTGACTATTTTATATGCGGGGATCGTAGTTCCAGATGATGAATGTGAGTGACACACATCATACTGGCGTCGTCGTGACGGATCTGGACGAGGCCCTCAGATTCTATCGCGAGACGCTCGGTCTCGAGGTCGTGGATGAGTTCACGCTCGCTGGCGAGGGGATCGCGACAGCGATCGACGTCGACGACGCGACCGGTCACTTCGCCCACTTGACGGCCGGGACCGACGGGACGCGCATCGAACTCATCGAATACGAGCCGGCCAGCGACGACGCCCACCCGACGGCGATCAACCAGCACGGGGCCGTCCATATCGGGTTCGCAGTGCCAGATCTCCAGGCTTTCTACGAGGCGCTGCCCGCGGACGTCGACCCTATTAGCCAGCCCCAACGGATCGAGGTCGGTCTCGAAATCCTGTTCTTCCGCGATCCCGACGGGAACGTCATCGAAGTCGTCGAAACCGAGGGGTGACTCGGTCGCGACCGACTAGTCCTGGGGTGAGCTACCGTAGCGGCGGCGGGACAGGGTGTGGCAGACACGGGAACGCGGCGGTGTCGGTCGCCAGTCTCGGCCCGACCTCGAGAGCTGCGCTCCGGACTGGGGCACGTCACGCCGGCCGCGGTGCCCTCCACAGGCCGTTGCGGGTGGTCACCGGTTGCTCCTGCCCTCCTTTAGTTGCGTTTGGCGCCACTCCCTGCCGACTGCCGTGCGTATCGCCGCGTGGTGGCGCTGCTCGAGTTGCCGGTCTCGACGCTCGGCGCCCTCGCTTACGCGGGACCGGCACCGATCGTCGGCTGCGATTGCGGCGGGCCGCCACGTCGGGCGCTCCGTGCCGGCTGGCTCGAGCATCTGGCGCCGGTTTGGCACCTGGAATGCGTGCCACCGCTGATCTCACAGCTGGTAGATCGAGGCCGCCTGCGCCAGTCATGTCGGCGAGTTGGAGACACGCAGCGCGGCCGTCTGCGGCGGAGGCACCAGCGCGCGAAGAACTATGCGCCTCGTGCACGTACTCCACGGGTGCCAGCGGGGCCCCGCCCCGCGGCCGGCATTCGAGGTGTTCACCATGACAGTCATCGCCAGATTCGAAGTCATCCCCGTCCGCGACGGGAGTCTCTCCGACGAGATCGCCCAAGCCATCGACGCGCTCGACGAGTTCGACATCGCGTACGAACTGACCGCGACCGATACGGTGATCGAGGCCGAGTCGGTCGACGAGGTGTTCGAGGCCGTTCAGTCAGCGCACAACGCCGTCGACAGCGACCGCATCATCACCTCGCTCGAGATCGACGACTACCAGAGCCGCGAGCAGGACGCCGCGGATCGCGTCGAGTCCGTCGCGAGCGTGCTCGGCCGCGAGCCGGAACGCGACCGCTAACGACTGCCGAGCCGTGACCGGCCCCAGCCTACGCCCAGCACGCTGGATTACGGCCGCCCAGCACTGCTGCCCGACCGGCCTGTGCAGCGCGCGTTTCACCGCGGTGGGCGACATGCGGGCACCAGTGTCAGGGCACGCAGGCGGCGGCTACACCGGGCTCGGTCGCCGGCAGTGAGTCCCTCTCTCAGCGCTGGCTTCGACGAGTGAGTGCTGTGGCCACGCGGCCACGGAGAGTGTCGCCTGCGTCCTGGCCGCCGGCAGCGGGACCGCCGTCGCCGCTCGCGAGGGTCGTGCGGTCGGTCGGATGCCGCCTGTGTCGTCCGGTGTGCGCGCCCGCTCTCGAGGCGACTCTGCGAGCGCGGGCGCCGGTCGCGTGGCCGTGGGCGGGCGCGCCGCGGTGGGACGTCTCGAGGCGCTCCGGTCTGGCCACGTGTGAGCCGTGCTAGGTGCCGGCTGGCTGTAATTGAGGCAACAGTTACCTGTGTCCGGCGAGTGGTGCTTCTATGGACCGCGACGACCCACGGCCTGATCCCGCCGATGGCTCCCCGGCAGCGTTGCCCGCAGGTGGGGCGGCGGCCGACCTCCCGATCGCACTCAGTGATCTGTTCCAACTCCTCGCGACTGACCGGATGCGGCAGTTGTTGTATTTCCTGACGGCCCACGGGGGTACGGTGTTCGTCGAGGACCTTGAGGCCGCTTTCGACGCCGACGCCATGGTCGAGTTCCACCATATCCAGTTCCCGCGGTTGGTCGATCTCCACATTATCGACTACGACCGCGAGGCGGGGGCGATCACCCTGACGCCGATCGGTGACGACCTCCGGCCGGCCCTCGAACACATCCGGGCGATGGACGATCCCGCGATCGCTGCGGTCCCGGACCGGACCGAGCGGTAGGTGGCTCGTAGTTCCGACGGACTGGTCGCGTTCCTGGCAGTCGCATAATTCTCCTTCACTACCCGCTCGCTGCCCACCCTACCCCTGGGAGCAGGCGGTGTGCCACGTGCGTTATGCTGCGTGCTCGAGCGAGCGGGCCGTGTCCGATTGCACCCATGCATCCGGATTTCGCTGGTCGTAGACGAACGTCTCGTCCTCGGCGAGACTGAGCGCCGCATACCGGTCGGGGACTGCCGGTACCGGTTCGCGTTGCGGCTGCGTCCGTGCCCACTGCGTTCTCGATCGGTCGTCAGTAGCCTGTTCCGTTTCCGTCTGCTTCGAAGACGTCTCATCCGGTCCCATCTGTCTTTGCGGTGTGTTACCGTGTGAAACACTGTCTATCGTGCAGTGTTAAGTCTTCCCTTTATCTAAATATAGTTGTATTAGGCCATACTAGCGGGCTACGCTACCGGAGCCACCACGGGAGACGTGACCAACACGAGACACCCGCTAGAAGAGACGGCCGTCCTCCTGAGTCACATCCGGTACCCGGCCGGTCCGCGCCGCCGCGAACGCAGTTCCGGGAGTCGTCGTCCCAGTTGCTCGAGGGGCTGATACGGGATCAGCTGTCTGTCAGATAGTCACACTGCGATCAGTGGAGTGGTTGTGGACGAACAGGCCCCTGTCTTTCCTGGTACCACCGGCACCCAGTCAACTGCGTATCTGCGAGTCCGTTCGCGCCCTGGGAGCGACGCAGGTCGCTGCCGGGCGAGTGGAGCGGGCCCACTCCACTGGGCGGCGAGTGAACTCCGCTCTTCCCCGATGCCTTCGCTATCGGTCAGCAGAATGGGATTCTCGGCGATAAAATAACACACAGGCGATAGCCACGATTTGGATCCGAACGGGAGCGCGTTTCTACGGCCCTTCGGCCTGGAAATCTGCAGTTCACGAACCTCACTTACGCGAGATCCGTTACTGAGCCTTCACACTCGACCACCGCGGTGGCCGAGTTACGGGCCGCGTTCGTCTCCTTGCGGGTGTCGACCTCGTTTCCCTGTTACGGGATCTTTGGTTGTACCCCCAAACTCGATCCGTCCTGTCCCGTACGGACATTCGAATCAAGTCGTCCGGTGACTCCTCGTGGCTTCGCCCACATTGTGTGGTACGGTACCATTAGACATAAGAGTTGTGCTCCCGAGAAGAGTATGCGAGCGACCCTCGGTGAACCCTGTTCTCGAGGAGCGGTTTCAGCAGCGGTGCTGAATTCAAGGTGGAACTGCAGCACGGACCGACGCCCGCTCGGAGAGCAGCAATCGATCGATCCACAGGTTTCCTTTCGATCCACTCTTCATCGATGAGTCTATGAGTGCTTCCTTCGGTTGTTCGGGATCGTGATGAACGCGAGAGCACGTCCGATGCGACGGACCAGCAGGGGATCGACGTCGGCGACCAGCGCACCGACGGCCACGGACGGGCAGCTCTCACGCAGTCCCGATCACCGGCGTCGGTGGCGGTTGTCCGTGGACAGCAGTCGTCCACGGTCGACGACGCGCGACCGTCGCTTGCGAGACTGCCGAGGACTGCTCGAGGCGGTGGACCCGCGACTACCGAACCCAGCGAACAACCGCTCGCGGCGGGTGGATCAGTGTCGTCCGTGAGAGACGTGCGCTCTCTCGAGGCGATCGTTTGGGGGCCGTCCACGGTCGCCCGAGGACGTCAGCTGTCTCCGGGGGCGGTCGGGTCGCTCGAGTTTCGCGTTGTAGTACTCGAGGGACTGCTCTCGGCGTTCCTCGAGGGCGCCGTTTCGCCGGGGATCTCAGCGTCGACCGGGAGGATCAGTCTGCGTTCGGTGTACTCGAGGCCGTTCTTGCGCTGGGTGCGTTTGCGGACCGCGAGGCGGTTCTTGGAGAGTTCGAGCGCCGCGTCGATCGTCCGGGAGACGAGTTTCTTCGCGTAGGTCTCGCTGATGCCTTCTTCCTGTCTGCGGATCCAGTGTTTCAGATCGGAGGCAGCGACGTACTCCCGGACGGACTTGCAGCCGGTCGTCCAGGGGTCGTCTCCCACTGTGGGGTCGGCTCTGGCCTCCCAGAGTCTGGCGGCCAGTCGGGTCGGGAGCGCGTCGGCCGTCGCGCGGCGCATGTCCGTATCCATCCGGGCCAATTGCTGGATCGGGAGGAGGTCCCCGTGGGCGAGGGTCACGTCGTCTCGGTTCAGGGGGTCCTCATGATCGGGCAAGCGGTAGTAGGGCCGGTTGTCGGTCTTAGTGATCCGCTCGAGTCTCCCGTCGGGGACGTCGATCTCGTGTTCGTCGACGTTGTCCGTGCGGAGGTGGGCGCCCTTCTCGAGTTCGCGGGCCTGGAACTCCTCGATGCGGGCCTTGTTCGCGCCCGTGCGTTTGCGGGTGGCTTCCGTGATTGCTTCTAGACGGTCGGTCTCGGTTTCGTGGTGCTCGAAGCGTTCGGTATGGGTCTCGAGTTCCTCGTCGTGGGTTTGGAGTTGGTCATCGTGGGTTTGGAGACGAGTCTCGTGCTCGTCCGCGTCGGCCTCGCACTCGTCGACCCGCCGCTCGAGGTCGGCGACGCGCTCCTCGAGTCGCTCGTTTCGCGCTCGGAGTGCGCGGAGTTCCTCGACAAGCGTCTCGAGGGACGCGTTCTCGAGAGACCGGTCAGTCATCGTCCGCACCTCCGGCGTCGTCCGGGTCGGCGGGCTCTGACTGATTGCGGGCCGCCTCGAATGTCGCTTCGGCGGGATCGCTGACGACCGTGATGACTGTGGGACGGTCGATCGGTGGACGGACGTTCTCGGGTGGATCAGGGAGTTCTCGGTGGATCCACTCGAGTTCTGCCCGGAGCTCGCGGCAGTGGCGTCTGGCTGTTTTGCGTGTGGGCGGGTCTAATTCAGGGTCGTCGTTGATCGTTTTCAGGAGGTTGGACGTGTGGGTGTGGAGGGCTTCGAGGATCGGTCGGTAGGCGGTTTGGTCGTTCGTTGATGGCGATTCGTCCTGTCGGTCGGAGCTTTCATTGCCCCGTGAGTCCTCGTTCGACATGGCTTCCGTAGGCTGGTTACGGGAGCTTCTCGCGGACTCGGTGTCTCCAGCACCGATCCGCTGCTTTCGACTCTCATGAGAGTCAAATCCGCGAATTGCTTCCGTAAAAAGAGCGTGAAGTTCCAGTTACTTAACTGTCTGGCGTATACAGGTTAGTAATAGGCTATATGGTCCAGATAGCACTGGTTCCGGTGCAGTTAATCACCGAACAGATGATTTTCGGGGTATGCGAGCCCGTGTGTCGTGGATGAACGAAGCCGACGACGCGATTCTAGAGTACTTTCAGGAAATCGAGACCGATACGGACCACCGAATCGCGTTACCACCGACTGCACTCTGGTACAACCTCGTCGAGGAACTCGGCGTGTTAGATCGAAGCCAGAATACAATTTCTCGACGCATGAACGTGCTCTCGGATGCAGGATTACTCGAGAAGACCGACGAGAAACGTGGCTACTACAGGGTTGCCGATCGGGGGATCGCGTATCTCGAGGGCGAACTCGAGGCGAGTGATCTCGAGCAGGACGACTGACAGCTACTCTGGCTTGCTACTGAACCTTTGAGAACACCCAGAAAGCCCCGACACGCTCGAGTGCTGCGACTCGCTGCGCGTGGTTCGAGAGAGCTTCGCTCTCTCGTCATCACGAAAGACGCTCTGCGTCTTTCGAACGACTTCGCTCACTCCGTTCGTTCCAGTACTTCCGTCGTCTCTCACCTCGAGCGCGTCGCCCCTTTCAGTCCTACCCGCGGTGGTCAGATCGGCAAGTCATCGATAGCGAATACAGAGTACTAGTACTAGCATCGGAACTAGTCCATCCGTTCGACGATAATTCAGTTAACTGTGATTGACTTTGGGTTTTCGCCCGCTAGAGATAGTTATTGGAAATAATAGTTAGCACCATCCGTATTAGGATAGTCGTCGAGGTAGCCGTATGAGTCTCCGGAAGCGTCTGGGATTGCGACTCCACCGGGTGCTCCTCTACTGGGGACTCTTGGACCATCCGTACGGTCGCGAGTACGCGAAAGAACGATACACGCCATTCGGTGGGGAACGCGAAGAATATACGACGAACGAAAACGACGGTTCTGCGGAACCGAACAAAATAGATGGGTGATCTCTGACGGGAGACGCAGCTCCTACCAGTTGCCGTCAATCGCCCGCTGGTCGCACTGCTCTGCCTGTTCGGTAACAGTATTCCAGTCGTATCGGTGCGCGGACTAGTCGACGCTGAGTGGGTAAAGAAAGCGAGCCGTAGACTCTATCGGTTCATTTTCGATCCCAGAAAAGCGTAACCAAGGTAGAAGCCAACCGCACCGCCTCTCAGATGTAGCCCAAATCCTCCAATCTCCTCTTCGTCCCCTCACTCATCTCTTCGTCTCTTCCCATTGCTGAAGTCTGTTCAAAAGACTCTAGCCATGCATCAAGGCGCTCGACCAGTTCGTCTCTGATATCGGGTTTTTCGCTCGATATATCCGTCTGTTCATCGGGGTCATCCCCGACATTGTAAAGCGAGATTTCCCCTCCAGATTTCCGGATTAGTTTGTACTCCGTGGTCCTGATCGATCTAATAGATTGACCAAATACTTCAAGTTCTTCTTCGGGTACGTCTGTCTGATTACTCAGGTTCTCTATACTCGGTTGTGGTGCAAGATATTCTCCGATAGCCTCGTTACGCGGCGCTGTGGACGACTTCGGATAGAACGAAGTTCCTTGTGTATGCTCCGGGATCGTGAGTCCTGCAATATCCAGAATCGTCGGGAAGAGATCCAATGTTTGAATCAACCTGTCAGAGTCTCCTACCTGATTGAATTGTCCACCGTGAACGATGAGGGGAACGTGAAGAAGAGTATCGTGCAACGAATATTGGTGATCCATCAGTCCATGATCACCGATGTTTTCTCCATGATCTCCCACAATTATGAGTACTGTATCGTCCCATTCGCCATGTTGCTTGAGTGTCGAGCGTAATTCTCCAATTTGTTCGTCGAGATATGCGATCTCCGCACGATATAATGCTCGTAGTAGTTCAAAATCGTGGTCGGACATGCCAAGGACACCTGCAGTGTATTCCCATGGTTTCTGTGGAACTGCCATCGCTTCGCGATACGTACTCCCTTCTGGCAAGAACTGCTCCACGAGTCTCTTTGGCGGTTGATAATCTAAGTGGGGCTCAAGATAGTTTATAAACATAAAGAATGGTGAGCTTTGATCTCTATTCTTGATCCAATTCTCGACTAATGTATTCGTTCGCTTCGCCCCGTAGTCGTTTCGCCGGTAGAAAAACTGGCCATAGACCGCATTAACAAAATTCGCAAGGATATCACCACTAACGAGCCCCGAGATCCCCTCTCTAACCAGGCCTCCTTTTCCTTCCGATGTGAGTTTGATCTTGCCAAAGTCTGTGTCTGACTGTATATACTGCCACACTTTGCTCATGCCCTCGAATCCACTAGCCAGCCCAAATTCGTCTGTCACCCACGCGTTATTGGTGAAACCGACAGTCTGATATCCGTCATTGGAGAGTAGATCGGCAATAGTCGGGAACTGTCCGTTGTAGAACTTGCTACCTGCGTGTGTCCCATGTTTGGATGTATATGTGCCTGTGAACATTGACGTGTGAGATGGGAGTGTCCAAGGAGCATTTGCGAACGCGTGGTTGTACTCCGCTCCCGTCGTAGCTAACTCCTCTAAACACGAATTATTAACCGCATTTCGAATATAGGTAGTATCGATCTCACGCGCGGTATCCATTACGACGAGAACGATATTGGTCCTCCCGTTGGTCATAGATGTAAAGTCATTTCGTTCATAGCTCTTAAAATTGCGCTGTTTCGTAATTCTTTGTTCTCGAAGGGTATATCCGAATTGACGAGATACCCTATCTAAAGTGGCCGAAAAAAGGTCTTCAACCGAGGATGAATCAGGTCCATCCCTACGAGTTCTAGCTCTGAACAAGCGGAGTTGGCATCACTCACAAGCCGGTGGCTCCGAGCTAAATCTGGAAGAAACGATGAAAGGGCTCGCCCAGCGGGGTCACGAGGTTCACCTTTTGACCGGCTCCGATGAGGGTCGATCGCGGGCGGAACTCGACGACTCTGTACGCATCCACCGGGTCGGATTCGACGAGAAGGTGCCTGCACCGTGGGACGTTGTAATTTCGTACCTGACTGTCTCGTTGTACTTCTACTGGTATCTATACAAGTTATCTCCCGACATCGTCTATACTGTGAATACGCCACTACCGTGGCCCGTTATTACTCGCAAACCGCGAGTCTCGATCTTCCATCATATCGCGATTGATTCATTCTTCAATACACATCCGTTTCCCCAGAACGTCCTAGGGTACGTTTCACAGTCACTCGGTGTGTTCCGTGAACGCCGGAATTTGACTGTAAGCGTTAGCCCGAGTACGACCGAAGAACTAGTTAACCGCGGACACAATCCGGAGACCGTTTACGAGATACGAAATGGTCTTGATGTGGAACGATATCGTCCCGGAACAGAGTCCTCTACCTCTCGTATAGTGTATCTCGGTGGGCTTGAGCGGTACAAGGGTGTGGACCGAATTCCCGAAATCCATGAGATGATACAGGATATAAGTGACACTTCTATTCGTCTTGATGTCGCTGGTCGAGAGGGCCCAGTGAAGGAGAAAATCGCCGAATATTGCTCATCAACGAACGACGCGCATTATCACGGGTTCGTATCTCTAGAGAAAAAAATCGATCTTCTTCAGTCTGCATGGGTGTTTATCGCCCCTAGTCGAGTAGAAGGATGGGGGATTGCGGTATTAGAAGCGAATGCCTGTGGTACGCCTGCAGTCGGAAGCAACGTAAGTGGTCTCCGTGACTCGATACGCCACAAAGAAACAGGACTGCTAGTAGATGGCTCCGATTCAAACGAATTCGCGAGGGCGATACACCAACTTCTAGAGGATACTCAACGGAGGGAAGAGATCGGTGAGAACGCTCGAGAATGGGCAGAGCAACACACTTGGGAAAAATCCACCGATCAACTTGAAGAACTCTTTCTCTCAGCTGTTTCGGAAATTGACCGATAGCACTCTTCTAGTCGATCAATTCGTGATCCGATCGCGAAATGCTGTTCTGCACTCTTGCGGGCATCCTGGCTCATTATTGCGACTCTCCTCGGGTTATTTGCACAGTTGATCATCTTCTCGGCTAACTCATCGGCGTCGGCTGGCTCTACAAGTATAGAGTTTCCATCGTCAGTCACTCCAGGGGCCTCCTCAGAGAGTTTAGAGGCGATCACTGGGGTTCCGGATGCATATGCCTCCATCATTGTCAGCGTCGGAAATGCCTCTCCACTCTTCGAGGTGAATAGAAATACATCCGCAGCGGCGTAGCATCGCTTGAGTTCGTCATCAGTAAGTGTGCCCATCACTTCCAGATTTGAATGTCTCCGGCTGGTGGCATCGACTTCCTCCTTCATTGGCCCATCACCCGCTATAGCAACGTGCACATCAACCTCTCTCTGGCCGAGTTTATTTATCGCTTCTAGTAACGTATCAACACCCTTCTTTTGGGACATACGAGACAAGGTGAAGAATACGGGATCATCCTTCCTACAGTTGAAAACATCAGTTTTGTCATATTCTTGTGGTTGATATGACTCCGTATCTATTCCATTGACCATGAGCTCTGTACTCGCCTCGTCGTCAATCTGAGTAACATATCGTTCAATGTCCGTACTGACACAGAAGACGTGGTCAACTTGACGAAGATTCCACCTACCAATGAGCCGGTCATTAAGATATTCAACTGCTTGTATCGGAAGCGGATAATCGACGTGTGGGGTATGTTGATGCAGCAATACCGGAATCAACGAGGGAGCGTGTCGAAGTACCATGGACGTTGTCAAATAATTCATCCCATGTACGTGGAGCACATCAACGTCTTCTGAGAGGACCCCATTAGCGACTTTACTTACACTTGACGGATATGGAATTGGATATGGGATACCGAACCGCTCCGCAGGATTCCACGCCTTGTAACGCACGATCCGGTAACCGTCACGGTTGACAGCCATCTGACTGGCTCCAATATCACTGCTGAGTACCGTGACGTCATGGCCTCGAGAACTAAGTCGCGTGGCATGTGACTCAACTACCGACTCAATACCGCCAATATGCGGGTGAAAATAATGCGATACGAGTACGATTTTCATTGTATCAATCTACATTCGCTCTGCCAGTACTCTGACTGCGGGTACACATTATATATTTCTTGTGTTGGAGTTTTGTTCTATAGGATCGCTATCCACTTCGTCAAGGACTATAGTGAAGAACAGAAAAGGCGTGTTTAAACACCTATTCAAGTAACGGTCTGAGATCAACAAACTATATGAGTGCGTATTATCGTAATTGCGGGCACTATCTAGTTGAGCCAGTTTGAGAAATGAACAGGTCGTTGAGTGAATTAGTTAGGATGCTCGCAGACCTGCTCAGTGAGAGCTACGAGGCGAATTTAGAAGAACTTTGGAATAATGAGCGGACGGCGACGCCCGTCAGGGTGTTCGCCGTCCGCCTCCATCAGACTGGTTGTTCGCTTCGAGAGACAACAACGATTCTCACTGAATTAGGCGTTGAACGCTCTCACGGAGCAGTTTGGAGCTGGGTTCGTCGGCTGGCTGATAGAGGACGCGACCCGCCGACGTCCACGAGAGCAAAGCTCTCGTGCGGCCCATCAGAACGCAAAGCGTTCTGAGAACGGCTTCGCTGTCGTGTGTCGCTGTCGACGAAACCGCTATCAAGATCAACGGCGAATGATCTTGGCTATATACTGCAATAGACATCGAGACAGCGTTGATTTTCGACGTTGCGTTGTTCAGTCGACATGGCACTGATCCGCGGCTACGTTTCTGCAGAAATTCCGTGAGAAACACGATCTCTCCGAGGCTGAGTTTCTCGCCGATCAATTTGACTATCGGACTGCTCTCTCCAAGTTGGATTGAGCGGTCGGGTCAACTATACTGACCGATACCCCATCGAAAAGTGGTTTCATACCCTCAAGATTCGGATCGACCGCTTCCATAACTCGTGGGTGGGCAGTCGGTCGAGCGTCCGAGAATGGCTTGAATAGCTCGTGCATTACTACAACCACCAATGACCGCATCAAGCTCCCGACGGAAGCGTGCCAGTCGAGGAGGTGCAGAACTAGGCAGTGCCAAGTATTGGATATTTTATTATCTATTATAAACTATCCAATAATTCCCATTAGAATAAACAGTATTCGATTGATCTCTCCTAGATTCTATTACGTGTCTATCAGTTGGTCTTTGAGGGAGTCCTAATGCAAATATGCCTTTATTATACATCCTACTAGACAAAATACTTCCAGAAGCGTCTTTTGAATGTATGTATCTGTTATATTCGCTGTGATTGCTTGAATAAAACGAAGCTGAGAGTTCTGAGCTATTATCTGGATGAACTATATTCAAATACCCAGAACTAGCACTCGGTGCTCCTGATCCAATATCTGAAATCAGTCTACCCTGTGCGTAGGAACTTGTCCACTTACCACTTTCCTCCGCACCAGCTCCATATGTCTGGATGTCGTTTCGCATATCGGAAGATTGAAGATAAAAACTAGACACCATGAGGAGCGCCAGCACAAGTAGTACTAAACAAGCCCAGATCTTTGATTTTGACGATACTCGATTAAGGCCGAATGCAGTACCTAACATTATCACAGGTATCGATAACTGGAAAGGGCGACCTGTGAGAAATGCCTCTCCAGATGAAAGATAGAACAAAGCTATACCAAGAATTGCGAATCCCCAACTGATAGCGATAACAGGGACTAAATCGAATTTCTGATGCTGAAGTACTGCTAATGTATGTTTCAAAGCAATAACTCCTCCGTATCCACCAAGTGGGATTAAAATAATAAGTGGAATCAAGCTATAATACTGGGGTTGAATTGCGGTCGGTATTGGGGATGTTTGCCCAGACACTGGCGATCCGATATTCAAACTCACAACTCTCACGATACTTATTTGAATGTAGTGTATGTATGTTGATAAAGGGATTTCAAATATTTGAATGAATGTTAATATACAGATAGATATTGGTATCAGGAGCGGAACTACTTGACGAGTGTCTATGAAGAACGATAGTAAGAAAATAACCAGTAGCACGCTAAGAACCACTCCAAAGTGAGGGGGATACCAAAAGAATAACGCAGTTGAAAATATGCAAAGAGAGACAATTTCAGCCATAGGTGTCACGAACGATGAATCTTTTGAAATGATGCGGTATAATAAATATACAGAAAGGAGAATAATTCCATTGGCGGCAATTGTGATGTTCATCGTATAGTTCACTGGTATATTTGGGGCTAAACTTCCTAATACTGAGAGTATTGTCGCAAGGAACATATTATCAAATATTTTCCTAAAGAACAGAAAATAACAGAGTGTTATGAAAATATATCCTGGAAAGGCTATATAGAATAGATTGGCTGGGAGGTTAGTTACTAACGATAATTGTGACAATAGAATTGGCAAGACCGGTAGTTTTTCTCGTGTGGCTATTTTCCCCCAATTATCTAAAACAATATTTGGATTATCGTACATATGAATGTTTGATTGGACCTCACCATGGGAAATAATCTGACGTATCATATACTCATCTGCATAGAAATACACATCTCGGTAAAAACTAGTGGGGGAGAGGATGGTAATGAAAATTATTGGGACTGTTAATAAAACTAGGGCAGTAGAAACAGCGACCCTCCAATCCCAAAAGAAAGAATCCTTCTTGGTAGTCACCTTACCGGTCATTGTATGCAATTCTTTTATATTTTTCAAATAGTCCAGTTCTTTGAACAATCCGGAAAAGCCGATTGGTAATTGACTTATTCATCACCGCATTATATCTATGGGGGTACTCTTTCCGCAATAATTTTTCTTTTTCATGGTTGTATTCTGCACGCGGCCGTGTTGGATGCTCTACTATCAACTCATCTGAGTACATACAACTACCATCACCATCACGTTCCATTCGCCATCCGAATTCTGTATCTTCTCGCCAGCCAGAATATTTGCTTCTGAACCCACCGACAGAAAGAGCTTCTGAGCGCTCAACAGCCAGATTTGATGTCAAGTAGCCTCTAGATCCAGTATAATTTAATGAACCAGTTACTTGGCCTTCAAGGCAAATTAGATCTTCCTTGTGAAATTTCTCATAAATGGTGGATAGCCAATTGTCTATAGGAGAACAATCATCATCCGTGAAGGCAACTATTTCAGCATTTGCAGTCATGAGGCCGATATTTCTTGCTTCACAGGCATTAACAGTACTATCATTCACCACTATTATCTCATATTCCCAATCAAAATCCTGAGTTGATAGTTTTTTAATAATTCTGGTGTGGTCACTAGATGGTACCGTTGGAATCACAACAGATATATCGGGATTTGAAGACCGGTCAAAAAACTCTATAGAGGAATGATTTGTGTGGGATGAATCATTCATTAGTACTGGAAAAGACTTCCTGACTATTATTACTACCGGTCGCGATCAAACTAAGTCCATGATATCGACATAGGAAAATACATATACGATGTGAATTGGTATTTTTAGTATGGATAGTATCGCTATTGTCGTTTTAGACACGCTCCGGTATGACTCATTCCAGGAGCACTTTGGATGGTTAAAGGGCAAAAAATACACAAATGCCTACTCAACATCGCATTGGACTATTCCTGCTCATGCTTCCTTATATACGGGGAAATATGCTAGTGAAGTTGGAGTTCAATCAACAGATGTATTTTTGGAGTGCGAAGATAAAACAATCGCAGAAGTATTTTCAGCAGAAGGATATACTACATCTATGATGTCTGCAAACCCGAATATATACATGTGGCCGGGTTGGACTCGCGGATTTGATAATACAGTAGGTCCTTCACATCTTAAACCAGGGAGTGAAGAACTAGTTGATTGGCAGAAATTTTACGCAGAAAATGATAAAGAGGGCTTCCTAAAATATATAAATGCAGTGAAGCACTGCATCAAATCGGATAAAAACACTACTAAATCAATAATTTCTGGTTTGAAGACTGCTTATGGCGTTACAGAGAATGGTGCAGAGAACATCCATGAAAGGGTCAAACAAACTAATTATGAAGGGGAGGAATTTCTATATATAAATTTAATGGATGCGCATACACCATATAACCCTCCTAAAAGATATACGGATTGTGATGTTCCAGTTGACGTAGTCGTTGCAGATGCTTTCGCCGAAAATGTAGATAATGAGGAAGAAATTAAACAAGCATATACAGATGCATGTGCATACCTGTCTGATGTATATCAAAATATCTTTCAGGAACTTAAGAAAGATTTCGACTACATTATAACACTATCAGATCATGGCGAAATGTTAGGAGAATTTGGGATGTGGAATCATAGTTACGGCCTTTACCCTGAGCTCGTTCACGTCCCATTAGTAATCAGCGGGGATGATATTGAAGACGAAACAGAAAACACTATTGTAAGTCTTCTTGACGTTCATAAAACAGCCTGTGAACTCGCTGGAATCAATGTCGAGTCGCGTGGCCAAGATCTGCTTGATGAGCCTGAATCTAAGAGTCGACTCTTCGAGTATCGCGGATTTCTCCACTGGCATCGAGATCAATTTGAACGGGAGGGAGTCAACACGGAAGTGTATGAACCACGTGATACAGCATTAGATGGATTCATCTCCTCATCATCAGATTACGTCTATCAAACGCATGATGAAGGACTAAGGGTTTCTGGATCACTCACAACGGCAGAAGCAAACGAACAGCTAGAAAAATTGGTTGAGGATATAGATCGAAAGAAAATGGGGTCTGAACAAGATCTAAGTGGTGTTTCGGATGAGGTTCGCCAACAATTAGAAGATCTCGGTTACGCCTAGATTATGCCCGATGCTGAAGATATCGAAACTCTCCTTTCAAGTGCAACACTCATACTCATCGGCACTGTCTTGAGTTCGGTCTCTGGCTTAGTGGAGAGAGTGATCATCGGACGTGTTCTAGGGCCCTCGGAGTATGGTACAGTAAGTATCTGTCTTGCAATCGTTACATTAGCTGCCACAACCTCAATGTTCGGATTAACCCAGGGGGTTCCACGGTACATGTCTCGATTTGATTCAATATCAAAGAGACGAGGGGTCTGGGCTAGTGGGATGTTAATTGCAACCCTACTATCAATCGTAGTTACCAGTAGTCTCTTCGTCTTTGCGGAAGAGTTGTCGGTTATTCTACTTGATGGTACAGAATATACCACTCTTCTCCGGATATTTTTACTAACTATCCCATTTCTAACTGCTTTAAAAATGGCTGTGAGTGGAATCCGCGGTGAAGAGAACACTATTTATCGGACATATTCACACGATCTCCTGTATCCACTCGCACGTATCGGATTATTAGGGATCCTCTTTCTGATCGGCGTAGGAACAGTTGCACCATCAATCGCTTATGTTATGGGAGCACTGATCACCGCTGTGGTCGCTCTCTATCTGCTGAACAAACTTTTTTCGCTTACAGGAGCCATCAATTGGCGGTTTCGAGAACTCGTACTATTTTCTGCCCCTCTCATTGTCTCAATGGTCATGTCTATTCTACTAACTAGAACCGATACGATTATGATTGGATATTTCCGAACCGCTACTGAAGCGGGACTCTATAGTGCAGCATATCCTATCGCGGCAGGACTCCAACTAGTACTATCTTCGTTTGGATTTCTCTATCTTCCCCTAGCGTCACGCCTCGATGCAGAAGATAGTCGAGACGAGACTGAAGCAGTCTATGAGTTAACTACGAAGTGGATATATATAATTACATTTCCCGCATTTGCAATATTCCTATTGTTCCCAGGCCAAATACTCACTTTCTTCTGGGGTTCAGATTACTCACAAGCTGGGTTGTCGTTATCAATACTTTCATTAGGATTTTTCAGCAGTGCTGCTGCCGGCAGAAACCGAGAAACGATCTCCGCATTCGGTTATACGAAATACGTTATGTATTCTAACATACTTGCGTTTGTTGTTAATGTATGTATGAATTTTTACCTGATACCAAGGTATGGCCACACAGGTGCAGCTATCTCATCAGCCGTTTCATTTATTGCATTAAATCTATTCGTCTATATAATTCTAGAATATAAATTCCAGGTGAGCCCTATATCAAAATACTCAAAGAGGACCTTCTCAGCACTTCCAGTAGTACTTTTGCCCCTCCTTATGTTGACAAAGAATATTATAGACCCAACGGGAGTAATTGTTATATTGTCTATTCCATTCTTAGGTGTTATTTCTATCCTAGTTGTAATTATCGCGGGTGGCCTTCAACCAGAAGATGGGGTAGTTCTTTCTTTCGTTGAAGAAAAATTACCGATTGAGATACCATATATAAGGGGCTGGCTCAAATAGTTACATGTGAAACTACCACTTAGTAACGTTTTGCAATCGGTACGATGGACGGACACGATCAGGTCGCTTTGACGGCGGTACTAGGATGATCACTGAAGACCAACGTATATCAAATAGGGGATGGATTTCACGCGATGGAGAATCCCCACCAATGGACGCAATTGTACTCGCCGGCGGCTACGCGACACGACTCTGGCCGATCACGAAACACCGACCCAAGATGTTCCTCCCGGTCGGCGACACGACCGTGATCGGCGACGTCCTTGAGGACCTCGAGACAGACGCCCGAATCGACGACGTCTACGTCTCGACGAACGAACGCTTCGCGGACGCGTTCGAAGACCATCTCGAAACCCACGACTACCAGAAACCGCAGCTCTCGATCGAAGACACGACCGACGAGGACGAGAAGTTCGGCGTCATCGGAGCCCTCGCCCAGCTCGTGGACCGCGAGAACCTCTCGGACGACACGATCGTGATCGCGGGCGATAACCTCCTCAGCTTCGACGTCAGCGAGTTCGTCGACTTCTTCCGTCAACGAGAAACACCGACGCTCGCCGCCTACGATGTCGGCGATTACGGCCGCGCGACGTCCTACGGCGTGCTCGAACTCGACGACGACGGCCGCGAGATCGTCGCCTTCGAGGAGAAACCCGACGACCCGCCGAGCACGCTCGTGTCGGTCGCCTGCTACGGGTTCCGCGCAGAGGACCTCGACTTACTCGAGACGTATCTGGCCGGAGAGAACAATCCCGACGAGCCGGGCTGGTTCGTCCAGTGGCTCGTCGACCGGGAGCGCGTTGACGCGTTCACGTTCGACGGCGCCTGGTACGACATCGGGACGCCCGAGAGCTACCTCGACGCCGTCGCCTGGCGGTTCGACGGCGACAGTGCGATCCACCCCGACGCGTCGCTCGAGGGGACGACGATCGGCCCGAACGTACACGTCATGGAGGGCGCCCGAGTCACCGACGCGACCCTCCGGAACTGCGTCGTCTTCCCCGACGCCACGATCGCCGACTGCACGATCGAACGATCGGTAATCGATACGGAGACGGTGATTCGCGCGACGGACATCGAGTCCGCCCTCGTCGGACCGGAGATGACGCTCGAGGAAACCGTTTCCACTCGCTGACGAAGACGGGAGGACTCGAGGACAGAGCGAATCGTGACCTCGGTTACGCGCCGCAGAATCGACACGTTAGACGAGTGGTTCGAACGGGTGGGGCTCCGTAAACGCGTCGGCACCGAGCCGGCGATTCGTCGTATAACTGGATCGTGAGACAGCGTGGGTCGCCAAATCGATCACACTAGTACCTCGAGTATCCGACTAGTACCTCGAATGTACCTTACTTCTCCTCGAGTACACCTCCGCATTCAACTGCTACCAGAGATGGGTATGCGAGGATTCGAATCCCGGGCCTGCTGACCGGCGCTGTACGACCGACTGTTGGCAACGGTTCAGCCGTGCTGTCGGGCTGAACTACAGACTCCCGACTCGCGTGAGAACCAGAACGAACGCAAAAAGTCACCGACCGACGTGCTCGAGCGCTACCGGTCGACGGAACTCAGGAAGAACGACGAGAACACGGTCTGGAGGCCGATGACGATCGCGGTAAAGGCGACCAGCGCCCCCATCGTGAACTCGAGCGACATGAATCCGTTCGAGACCCACTGGTAGACCAGGCCCGCGCCGTACAGTCCGCCGACGGCGAATATCAGGAGACCGGCCGTCGCACCGTGCTCGAGCGACAGCGAGCCGATCACGTGTTCCGTGATCGGGTCCTCGGGCTTCTGGATCGGGTCACTGGTAACAGCAGCAAACACGCCGAGACTCGCTACCTGATAGCCGACGATCGTCAGCAGGCTGCCGGCGATCATCGAGTGAATCCCCAGGCTCGCCTCGCCGATGGAGACATCGCTGTACGCGATGCCCATCACGGCCATCCCGAGTAGGCTCATCAGTAGGCCGGGCGCCGAGAACAGGTAGCCCGGCGCATTAACCAACATAAATCGGACGTGGCGCCAGCCGTCGCGGAAGCTCTCGAGGGTCTCCTCGCCCTCGCGTTCGTGGTAGATGATCGGCGTCTCCTCGATCACGAGGTCCTTTGCGCCGGCCTCCATGATCATCTCGGAGGCGAACTCCATCCCGGTCGTCTCGAGGTTCATCTCGTCGAGGGCCTGCCGGCGGAACACGCGGAACCCGCTGTGGGCGTCGCTCACGCCGGCCCGGTAAAATAGGTTCAGGAACTTCGTGAGCAGCGGATTACCGATGTACTGATGCAATGTCGGCATCGCGCCGGGTCTGATTTCGCCTTCGAGGCGACTGCCCATCACCATGTCCGCGCCGGTCTCCTCGAGGTGGCTGAGTAGGCGCGGAATGTCCTTGAAGTCGTAAGTCGTGTCGGCGTCGCCCATCGCGATGTACTCGCCCCGGGCGCGCTCGAAGGCGTAGCGGTACGCGTAGCCGTACCCCGGCTGGTCGGGCTCGACGACGATCGAACCCATCTCGCGGGCGATCTCAGGCGTTCGATCCGTCGAACTGTCGCTGATGATGATCTCCGTCGGCAGCTGTAACTCCTCGACGGCCGACTTGATCCAGCCGATACAGGTTTCGATTCCCTCCTCCTCGTTCAACGTCGGCATCACGACGGACAACTCCGGGTTAATGTCGCTGTCGCGACCGACCAGGAGTTCGTCCGCCGACCGATGCTCGAGGACCTGCTCCGCCTCCGGAGTCTGCTCTGCCGAAGTAGAACCGTCCGAGTGTGATTTTGAAGCCATGGATGAGTTCGTTTCAGCTCCCTCGCATGATCTGTCTAGTACAGAACCGGCCTCTTAACAGTAGCTATTCATATTTCACAAAAAATAACTAGGCTAGTGTTGGGTACTAGCGCACTAATCGCTCCCGCGACAATACGACACTGCGGTAACATCTCGATAGCGACGTCAGAGACGGTCACGGATCTCGTTGAAGTGAGAACACAGCAGTATCAATAATCATATTGATAAAAGTATCGGAGCGAGAGTAATCGGTCAGTGAATACCTCAAATAAGAATGATTATGGGGTATTCGTCTGGAAAGTGGTCAAGCTGAGATCGGGGGAAAAGTGGATATATCCATACAGAGCCGTTTCAAAAACACAATAGGTGTAAATAAAACAAATAGTCGGGAGCAAGCGGATACTATCCGGGTTAACCCATGGATTTAACACGTCAAGTTACGATGTGTACGATAATATGCAAGAAACCGTAGACGGGACTGTCGCCGTGCATCCGGTAGTTGACGCGCTCGAGGGTAAAAGCTGTACGTTCTGCGATGAAGGCGAGCTCGTGCAGGGAGTTTACAAGGGGAAGAACGCCGTTGTCTGCGAGGACTGCGAGACGCCTACCGCGCAGCTTTGGTAGCGCCCGAAACCGGTCCCCGCTTCTTCTTTCGTCCTGGTGAAGCACCACTCGCAACGAGTCCTCCCGTCAACACGGACGAGACTCACGGACGGCTGAAGACCGTAGCGTTCTCGTAGGTGGCTGCCAGTTGTGCTGACATGCAGAACCAGCGCGTCCTGATAACGGGCGGAGCAGGGTTTATCGGGTCCAATTTGGCGAACTACCTCGCCGAAGACAACGACGTCGTCGCGATCGACGACGAGTACCTCGGCACGGCCGAAAACCTCGAGTCGTCCGTCGACTACCGCAACCGAAGCGTCCTCGAGGACGACCTCCCGACGGACGTCGACGTCGTCTTCCACCTCGCCGCGCTCTCGTCGTACGCGATGCACGAGGAGGACCCCACGACGGGCGCTCGCGTGAACGTCGAGGGATTCGTCAACGTCGTCGACCAGGCCCGCCAGGACGGCTGTGACACCGTCGTCTACGCCTCCACGTCCTCCATCTACGGGAGCCAGACCGACCCCTCGCCGGAGGACATGCCGGTCGCGGTCAACACCGGCTACGAGGCCTCCAAACTCGCCCGCGAGCGCTACGGCGAGTACTTCGCGAACCACTACGACATGGACGTCGCTGGGATGCGCTTCTTCTCGGTCTACCAGGGCTACGGCGGCGCCGAGGAACACAAGGGCGAGTACGCCAACGTGATCGCCCAGTTCGCCGACGACCTCGACGGCGGCGACGCGCCCGCCCTCTACGGCGACGGCACCCAGACGCGAGACTTCACCCACGTCGACGACATCGTCCGCGGCCTCGAACTCGCCGCGGAGCACGAACTCACTGGCGTCTACAACCTCGGCACCGGCGAGGCCTACAGCTTCAACGAACTCGTCGAGATGCTCAACGACGAACTCGGCACCGACATCGACCCCGAGTACGTCGAGAACCCGATTCCCGACTCAGTGTACGTCCACGACACCTGCGCCGACTCGAGCAAGATGCACGAGGAAACCGGCTGGGAACCCCAGATCTCCCTCGAGGAGGGCGTCGAACAGGTCTGCGAACCCTACACCGAATAGCACTGCTCCGGTACGGAGCCACGCGGCTCACGACACGCGCCGCTGACTGGCTCCGATAGCACCATTTTCCACTGAAACCGACCGCCGACTCGAGAGATCCGACGACTCACGGCTCGATACGCGGTCCGAAACGCTGCGAACGGATAAGTCGCTGTCGTCACCTCGTAGGGCCATGAGCGTTCGCAAACGAGTGCTGGGCCGAATCGAACGGACGATGACCTACTGGGGGCTCCTGAAGCATCCCTTCGGGCAGGAGTACGTGCGAGAACACTACTCGCCGACGGGCAAGAAGAAGAACGAGACCGACGAGTCGGCCGTCGAAATCCCCACGGTTGGACCGTCCGAATCGGACGCGTAGCACTGCCAACCGATCGCACTGGCCGAACGACTCGCCGTCTCGCGAGTGGGTATGCGAGGATTCGAACCTCGGGCCTGCTGACCGACGCTGTACGAATGCTCCCCCAAGTGCGAAGCGACGTGCCGCGCGGACTCACGTCCCTCGCCCGACCGGTGCAACGGTTCAGCCGTTCTTCCGGACTGAACTACATACCCTATCCGCGTGAGAACAATGACCACGGGCAAAAAGCCACTGGCACCCACACGACGAGATGAGACCGCCCCGAGTCACCGACCCGGACGCTCACTCGAGCCATTCGCTCGTGAACCCAGCGATCGCCTCGAGCGTCGTGAGCGCGGCGAGCGTCACGAGCACGGCCACGAGTAGCGACCCCGTGGTCACGTAGGCGACGAGCCCCCAGAGGATCGACGCCGCCGCTGCCGCCCCACCCGGCGACCCCAACGGCGCCAGTCGATCGCGGTCGGCAGACTCGTACCGCCCCGGTTCACCGTCGCGTGCGGGCTGCTCGTCCACCATACCGGACGGTCCGCCGCCAGATCACGAGTGGCTTGTGCTCGCGCGTGCTGTCGGCGCCGCCGCGACGGTCGCACCGAGCGTTCGCTCGAGTCCCGCAGGAGTGCATCAGACCCGACCGGTAGCCTGTCGCGTCGAGACATAATTGACGGACGATCGACACACAAATAGTACTGGAAGCGAGTTGGCGAATGTGGGCTGCATCGCACGCGACACACCAGTGTCGATCGACACACCACCGCGAGACGGCCCACATCGCGGCGTCGCGAGCGAGGGCCACGATTACGTCCTCGCCGCCCGGTGATATGTATCTCGAGAAGATAGTCGTTCTGCCAAGACTATTAGGTGAGACTGAGTCCCATGGTTGTCGACGAATCAACCGCTGCCCAATCTAAGCCTTACGATTGCACGCATGACACTTACCACTGTTCTCGACGCACTCCCGCTGACCTCGTCTCGAGGCCTGTCCCTATGGCACCCGCGATCGTCCACTTCCTCGTCGGCGCGTCGATACTGCTCGTTCTCGCGACACCGGTCGCGTTGCACGACGAGCGCGTCCGACGGGTAGATCTGTGGCTCGTCCTCGCGGGGGGCGTGTGGGGGCTGGGCCCGGACCTCCACAACGTCGCGCCGGTGTTCCGATCGCAACTCTACGCGTTACACAACTCCCTCTGGGCGGCTCCGTTCGCCTTTCACTACGCGCTCGACAGCCAGGCCGTTCGAGATCGCCCCCTCGCGGGAATCGCCGGGTCGATCCTCCTGTTTTGCCTCGCCGTCGGCGGCTTCACGGCGGCCGCTCGGGCCGACCCGGAGCGAGCGCGACACACGAAACGGTTTGTCTCGAGGCTCGGCATCCCCGTTGCAGCGCTGGCCGCGGCCGCGATCGTCGGCACGATGTTGTCCGCGACTGGGCGCGTCGAGACCGTGGCCGCGCTGGTCGGCGCCGACGGAACGCTCGCCAGCGCGGCCCTGCTGCTCGTCGCGAGCGTCGCGGGGAGTTACGCCGTCGCGGTGGCTGTCCCGGACCGCTACGCACGCCGGCCGTTCGTCGGCTCGCTGCTCGGACTCCAGTTGGGGCTCGTCGCCTGGGTGGTCGGAATCGTACTCGTCCTCCCGCTGTGGGCGCGGGTCGTCCTCGAGGCGTCCCCGCCCGTGCCGCTCGTCGACTGGCCGAGTCTGCTGGCGCTCGCGGTCGCCGGGACGCTGGTCGGCGCCTGCATTACGACCGTGCGTCGGATCGCCCTGCTGACGCCCGCGGATCGCTGACCGAGGCACGCGCTACTCGAGTCCGTCAATCGACGCCGAAGAGTCCACAGTACGGCGACGACGCCAGGCACTGTTCGTACCGATCATCCTCGAGACGATCGCTGTCGCAGTCGCTGTGCCGTTCGTCGTCGCAGGCGCTGGAAAGCCATCCTCCTGCCTGTCCGCTACCGCACGTCTCTCACCCCGTCCGTCGGATCACGCGTTCGAATCCGGAATATTCGACCCGCACGAGGTACAGATATCAGGTTGCCACGGGACGGTTTGTTTGATGGATCGTTCGTCGCCACACTCCGGACAGACAGCTGTCAGCTGCTGCTCGAGATTTTCCCCCATACTACAACAGTTACAGTAAGCACTAATGAATGTTTCTCAATATAATATTTATTCGCTCGGCGGAGTTAGGACATCCGTAACCAGAGATAATGGTGGAGGGGGCGGGCTTAATCGAAAGGTCGTACTCGAGAAAAATTCGGGGGAGCTACTGAGCTATCAATGTTGTGACGGTAACGTACGGCTCGCGTAATGGCCGCCGAATCCGGATCAGACGGAAGTGCAGTTTCGGCGGTCGAGACCCACAATTGAACGAGAGACAACCGACGATGGCGCCCCGGACCTGACGATTGCGTTCTCCCGCGCCAAGTTAGGTGGATGCAAACTATGGCCGAAGGGGTGGACGTGATAATCGTCCCACTCGAACATGGCAAGCGAATCGTCCTCGAGGAGCGACGCCCACGTATCGCCCGGTCGATCCGTCACGATCCGCTGTGACGGCGTCATCCACGAGTACGATGGGCGGTCCGGCTGGATCGGATCCGGTTCCGATCGGTCGGTCACCGCCCTCGAGGACGTCTCCCTCGAGATCGAGACCGGCGAGGTCGTCGGGCTGATCGGGCCCAGCGGCAGCGGGAAGTCGACGGTCCTGCACGTACTCGCCGGCTTGATCGTGCCCGACGACGGGACCGTCGAACTCCTCGGGGACGATCTCACCGCCTGCTCCGAACGCGAACGAACCCGACTCCGCCGCGAGCGGGTCGGCCTCGTCTTCCAGCAGTTCCACCTCCTGCCGTCGCTGACGGCCGTCGCGAACGTCGCTCTGCCGCTCGTGCAGTTAGGCTACGGCCGAGCGGAACGACGCCGAAGAGCCGAACGCCGGCTCGAGCAGGTCGGGCTGGGCGACCGAACCACCCACCGGCCCGGCGAACTCAGCGGCGGCGAACGGCAACGCGTCGCCATCGCCCGCGCGCTGGTGACCGACCCCGACGTGATTCTGGCCGACGAACCGACGGGAGAACTGGACACGGAAACGGGGATGGCCGTCCTCGACGATCTCGTCGACGCCGCCGCCGAGCGCACGGTCGTCCTAGCGACCCACGACGAGCGGGCGGTCGACCGCACGGAGCGCGCGATTTCCCTTCTCGACGGAGCGGTGGTCGACGATGGTCGATGAGGAGTCGACCGAGCGCACGAGGGTCGGCCGCTGGCTCGCCCTCGTTCGCTTCGCCGCCGGCCGGATCGCCACGCAGGCCCGACGGACGCCGCGCCGGACGGCCGTGACGGTCGGTCTCGTCGCGATCACGATCGCGCTGCTCGTGACCGTCACCGGGATCAGTGTCGCGCTCGCGGGCGACACGACGGCCGACGACAACGAGGCCGACCTCCGCGTCGTACCCCACGAGGGCGGCACCTTCTCCCCGGTTGTCGGGGTCGAGGGGCCGCGGCTCAGCGACGTCCACGACCGAACCGAGACGATCGACGACCGGGCCGACGTCGACTACGCGACGCCGGTGCTCATGGAGGTCGTCCAGGCCCGATCGCCCGAGGGCGAGGAGTCGGTGAACGTCATGGCCGTCGGCGTCGTCCCGCGCGAGTCGTCGCCACCGGTCGGCGGCGTCCCGACGGCGCCCCTCGAGCCGGGCGATCCCCACTACGCGAACGGGAGCTACGACGGCCCCCAGACCGGCGACGTCGTCCTCTCGACGGCGGCGTCCGACCAGCTCAATGCGTCCGAGGAGGCGTCGCTGGTGGTCAGGGGGTCGCAGATGACCGCCAACGCCAGCGCCGGAACCTACGAGGTGACCGCCATCGAGGAGGCCGACACCGCGAGCCTCTCGGACGGCCTCCCGGTGGTGGTCCTCCGATTGAGCGAACTCCAGACGCTGACCGGCGCCGACGACGAGGATCTGGCCGATCAGGTGCTCGTGGGCACGGACTCGGACGGCGCTCACGAGGCGATCGAGGAGACGTATCCGAACGCGACGGTCGAGTCGGGAACCGAGCCCGGGCTGGCCGCGCTGCAGGACGACGACCTCGCGTTGGCGACGAGCCTCATCACGCTGATCGTCGGGATCGGCATCTGTACGCTGTTCGTCACGACCGCGACGGGGCTGCTCGTCGAACGCGAACGCCAGACGCTCGCCGTCCTCTCGGCGGTCGGCTTCCCCGGCCGGTCGCGGCTCGCCGTCGTCGCCGTGATGACGCTGACGCTGACGGTCGTCGGCGCCGTGGTCGGGATCGCGCTCGGCTACGCGGGCGTCGCGGTCACGAACTGGATCGCGACATCGACGGTGACGTCGTCGCCGATCGCGACGACCGACCCGCTGTTCGTCCCGTACGCGCTCGCGATCGCCGTCGTCGCCGGCCTGTTCGCGTTGCCCTATCCGCTGTACCTCACGACGAAAACGGACGTCGTCGCCGAACTCAGACAGTAATCATGGCTCACAGACTCCGCAAACTCGCCGCGACCGCGCGCCTCTCGGCGGCCCAGCTCCGCCACGAGATCGGTCGCTCCGTACTGGTGATCGTCGCGATTGCGCTGGCCGTCCTCGCGGTGACCCTGCTCGCGGGGCTCGGCCTCGGCGTCCTCGAGACCGGACAGGATCGGTTCGACGAGGCCGATCAGGACGTCTGGATCTCGGGCGGTGCGGTCGAGCTCACGGCCGGCGGCGGCATGGAGAACCCGATCGCCGACTCCCATCAACTCGCGGCCGACGTCGAGGAGCGCGAGGACGTCGAGAGCGCGTCGCCGATCGCGTTTCACGCGATCTACGTGGGCACGGAGCCGGAGCCGTCGGAGCTCGAACTCGTCTCGGGCGTCGGGGTGCCGAGCGAACACGGCGGGCTAACCCTCGAAGAGGGCGACGGCTTCTCGGAGGGGGACGTCCACTACGGCGAGGGCGACTACGACGGGCCGATGACCCGCGAAGTGATCGTGGACCCGCGCATGGCCGAGCGGTTCGACCTCGAGGTCGGCGACACGATTTACGTCGGGACGAGTCCGTCGACCGCGGCCGAAGAGGAGTTTACCGTCGTCGGGATTTCCTCATCGTACTCGCAGTTCCTGGGGACCACGACCGCGACGATGCCGCTGAGCGAACTCCAGGAGATCACCGGGACGACGGGGTCGGATCGCGCGGCCTTTGTGACCGCGACCGTCGCTCCCGGCGCCGACCGAGGCGCCGTCAGCGACGAGATACAGGAAGCGCATCCGGAGTACGACGTGCGCACGAGCGAGGAACAGTTCGAGTCGATGTTCGAGGATCAGGTCCTGTTGCTGGCCAGCGGGACCGCCCTCGTCGTGCTCGCCGTCGTCGCGGGCGTGGTATTGACGGTCAACCTCCTGGCGCTGGTCGCGTCCCGACAGCGCGGGGAGCTGGCGGCGTTGCGCGCGCTCGGACTCTCGCGGTGGCTCCTCACGGGGATTATCAGCGGCCAGGGGATCGTGCTCGGGCTCTGCGGCGGCCTCCTCGGACTGCTCGCGACGCCCCCGGCCGCGTTCGCCTTGAACCACCTCGCCGCCTCGCTGGTCGGCTTCGAGAACCTGTTGCGGACGCCGCCGATCGTCTACCTCGCCGGCGGGGCGATCGCGGTCGTCGTCGGCACGCTCGGCGCCGCCGTCGCCGGCTGGCGCACCAGTCGGTACGCTCGCCTCGAGCACATCACCGAATAGCTGCGACCGCCGCTTCAAAAAGTAAATCGCGGTCCCGCGACGCGGGTTAGTTGCCGCCGACACCCTCGAGGTCGCCGACGCTAACGAATCGGTACGGTTCCGCTCACTGATTGGGCCGCTGACGCGTCAAGATCCGCGCCGAATTCACTTGGCTTTGATCCATCTTCCGTTGAACCTGGATACTCGATCATTCGGCCGACGGATCGAGGCCGAATTCGAACAGCCACCGTTCGGGCTGATCGACAGCGACCAATCCGATCGCTTCCGAAACGTCACGGCAGAAACCCTGCTCGGGGAAGCTCTCACTCCTCGCTCACGTTGGCCCAGAGGTGCGCCGAGTACTCCGTCGTGTCCGCCGACGGCTCCTCGGGGACGTCCCCGCCGGGGTAGAGCAGCCAGACGAGGCGAACGTTCTCCCCGGTCATCGTCGGCTCGAGTTCGTGTTGATGGTGCCAGCTCTCGTTGTGGCTGAGCCGGGTCTCGAACCGGTCGAGTTCGCGTTGCTCCTCGACGGTCGTCTCGTTGTCCTCGACCGAGACCCGCTGTTCGACCAGCACGACGGTGTAGTCGACGGTCCGGTGTTCGTGGTTGTCGACCCCGAGGACGATCTCCTTGGGTTCACCCTGCGTGAACTCGGTCGGGTAGTTATCGGCCGTGAGCTCGCCGTCGTCGTCCTCGGTGAGGAGGTAGACGGCCGAGAACTGTTCGCCGTCGGGCGGCGCCGTGACCGCGTAGCCGACGCTGCCGACCGCGAGCAGCAGGGAGAGGACCAACACAACATTCAACGCGGCGTCCGCGCGGGTGTCCGGCTCGAACAGTTCGGCGCGCCCCGCCGTGTACCACGTGCGATACGGCACCCGGAACCGCTCGTCCGTGGGAAGCTCCCACCGGCGAACGGCGGCGATGGCGGCCGCACTGACGGTGAACGCGCTGATGGCGAGCATGATCGGCACCAGCCGGATCCCCCACGGCGTGAAATTCAACACGAGACCGATCAGGGGGGTAATGGCGATGCTGAGGCCGAAAGAGAGGGCGACGCGTTCGATGCCGTCGATCCCCGACCGATCGTCGAGGAATGAACCCGCCGAGAGCGGGCCGCGATTCGCACCGTCAGCGAGGTCCCCGTCGCTATCGCCGTCGACCTCCGGATCGGCGGTCGGATCGTCGCCGGCTTCGGGAAACAGCGCCGCGATGAACGCGTACCCGGGCACAAAGAGGACGAATGCGAGCCCGAGCGGGACGCGAAGCGACGTCTCGCGGAGCACGGGCGCGAGCGCGGCGACGTTCGTCAGGACCACGAATGCGAACACGGCGGCGAGATCGGCCGGGAGCGTCCGGACCGGCCGCGGAAGCAGTGCCACCAGTGATCGCGTCTCAGCCATTGGCTGCTACGTACTGTGGACGTGCCCAAAAGCGAACCGATCATCGCGTGCGACGGGTCGCCACAACCCGCTGTCGTCGCCACTCGCAGCCGTCGCTCGAGCGATCGGCGTCCGGCTCCCGACCGCTACCGCTATCGGAGCCGACGGACTAGCGCTGGTACCACGATCGCACTAGCGATACTAGTGCACTAGTGACTCTCACTCGAGTTCGGTCGCTAGTACTCTAGCACTAGTGGAGGGACTAGCGCGAGTGAAAGTAGCGCAGGTCCATCCGTCGTGACCGGCTGCGAGCCGACGAGTACGGCGGGCAGAAAACGTCAGTGAGTCGGATTCCTATACGGAGTTCGTTGAATTTCCGTCTCTCCTCGTGGCCGCACCGGCCGCGGTGACGTCGCGGAGCAGTCGCAGTTCCTCTTCCTCGCTGATCCGATCGGAGTGAACGCACGCGTGGACGATCTTGTGTGCGAGCTCGGGGTCGGCGAGCACCGACGACTCGGCGCCGCCCTCCCGGCTGGTCGTCCCTCGCTCGCGGTCCTCGAGTTCCCGCTCGACCGCGGCCAGCTGGTCGGCGAGTTCGTCGACGCAGTCGGTCAGTTCGGCCAGTCGCGCATCCGCGTCCGCCCGGTCGATCGCGTTCGCGGGCGTTCGTTCCGATCGGGACGCGGACGAGTCGGTCCGCCGCCGCGTGCGGTCGCTCGATTCGTCGCGGGACTCGTCGGTCGCGTCCCCGGCGGATCCGTCGTCGCCGTCCCGCTCACTCGAGTCGGGGCCGTCGTCGCTGTCGTCGGCGTGGGGCATGCGTTTGTCCTCCTCGCCGTCGGACTCGAACAGCGGCGCGACGAGCGCGTTTCGGTCGGCCCAGTCGAAGCCGTCGATCGAGTTGACGCGCTGGCTGATCGTCGGGCTGCTGACGCCGAGCCTGTCGGCGAGCTCCGCCTGCGTCGCGTCGGGATGGTCGTAGATCGCCCGCAACGTCTCGCGTTGTTTCTCGGTCAGCGTCGATCGGTCGATGGGGAGTTCGGGTTCGCCGTCGCGCGCCGCGTTCCGGTCGGTCGGTGCCGGTTCCTCGGTCGTCGAATCGGCAGTCACTGCGGCGGTGGCGGTCTCCGACGCCGCCCCGCCGTCGGTCACCGTGACGTCGGGATCCGAGGGCCGTTCGTCGACCTCGGTCTCGTTCGTCAGCGTTGCGGTGTCGTCTCCTAGCGGCTCGGTATCCACCGATTCCGCGTCGGTCATTGCTTTCTCGACTCCGTTCGGTTCCGCGTCGGCCGTCGGCGCCGGCTCGCTCGCCGAGCCGGCCGCCGGATCGCCGTACTCCTCGAGGACGCGTTCGACCGTCGACGTCGTAGCGCCGCTGACGGCGTCGGCGATCGCTTCCATCGACTCGTCCGGGTTCGCTTCCGCGTGATCGAGGATTTGTTTGTGGATGATTGCACGCGGTGCGTTCTGTTCGATATCGAGGGTTGCATTCGAATCGGTGGTTTCACCCATCTACTCCGGTCCTATTCCAGAACGTTACTTATAGGTTTCCGGCGTTTCACCCCCTATTCTTAGATTTACCATCTATAATAAAACGCGCTGCGGCCGCAAGCGGTGCGCTAGCGTCGCTGTCCGCTAATCGTCCGCCGGACCAGTCCGGGTCGCCTCGGAACACAGTTCGCGAGCCCGCTCGAGGACCGCCTCGGCTTCGCGTTCGGAGACGCCGTCGGGCCCGAACGCCGCCCGTTCGTACCCCTCGGTGACGTCCCGGAGCGGGGCCGACTCCGTCTCGGCGTCCGCCGACCGGTCGCTGTACCGGCGGTAGAACTCCCAGTGGGTCAGGGGACCGGACGCGGCGAACCGCGACTCGAGGGACTGCCGAACGGCGGCGTAGCAGTCCCGGACCGCATCGTTCGGATTGCCGCTCGAGAGCTGGTCGCTCGCCCGCGACAGGAGCGTCCGAGACGAGACGGGGTCGGGCGTCCCGGCCGCCGTCGGCGCGTCGTCGACCTCGTCCGGGTCGGTCGGCACCGGTGCCGGCTCCGACGCTCGGTTGCGATACCAGTAGCCGCCGGCGCCGACGGCCGCGACGAATAGTCCGAGCGCCAGCCACGCCCACGTGGGCAACAGCGAGTCGGCGGCTGTCGGGAAGGTGACCGTCGTCGTGGCCTCCGTCCGCGCCAGGTTGGTCCCCTCGTCGTCGTGGACGGCGACCAGTTGCACCTCGCCGGTAGCCGTCTCCTCAGGGACCGTGACCGAGGCGCCGAACGCGCCGTCCGCGTCCGTCGAGACCGTCTCGAGAACCGTCCCGTCGGCGACAAGTCGAACCGATTGCCCCTCGACCCCGCCGCCGGTCGCCTCGAGCGTGCCGTTGACCGTGACCTCCCGCTCGCCGGTGGAACTCGCGGAGACGGAGAGTTCGGGCTCCGTTTCCGCGACGGTGACCGTCGTCGAGTCGGCGACGCTCGCGAGCGCTCGATCCTCGAAGGGGAGGGAGATCCGGAGGTCGTGCTCGCCGGAGGGGACGTCCGCCGGCACCGTCGGGTTCCCGGTAGTCGACCCGTTGCTGGAGCCGAAGAGTCCGAGCGGCGTCCCGTCGATCGAGGCGACTACCGGGACGTCGTCGACCCGTTCGTCGCCGACGCGGAGGTCGTAGTCGACGGCGACGCGATCGCCGTACGCGACGGTGGCGGGCTCGACGTCATCGATCGCGATTGTCGGCTCGACCTGTTCGATATCGACCGGGACGCTGGTCTCGCTCCCGAGGTACGCCGATTCGTTCTCGGGGACGTACTCGACCGTCACCGAGTCGGCCGACAGCGGCACGGAGATCGGCCGGTACTCGAAATCGAACCACCCGCTTTCGTCCGTCTCGGTTCGGATCTCCTGATTCCCGACCTTGAGACGGATCTCCTCGTTCGCGATCGGCGTTCCGTCTTCGGTTTCGATCGTGCCGCTCGCGTCGAGCGGGTCGGTAAACGAAATGTATTCGGACGTCGCCTCGATACTCAGTTCCGTTTCGACGAACGACTCCTCGCGAACCGCCGCCTGTTCGGTCTGGACCTCCTCGTTTACGTCTTCGATCTCCTCGGCGGCGTCGGTCAGGTCGATATCGCTGTCGTTGCTGATCGCGTCGTAGTGGTCCTGGACGTTCTGACTCGAGTTCCCGATTCCCTCGGCCAGCGACTCGAGTTCGCGGGCGAGTTCGCGAGCGCGTTCCTCGTCGCCCGCTTCGCGCGCCGCCTCGTACTCTTCTTTCGTCTTCTCGTACTCGCTGACCGCCTCGGTCATTCGCTTCTGCTCGTTCTGCGCTTGGTCGAAGGATTCGGCCCGTTCGGCGTCGCCAGTCACCTCGGCGTACTGCTCGAGTCTGGCGCTGTACTCGTCTCCGACGAACTGGCTCGCGAGGTCGGCCTCGCCCTCGCTGAGCTGGATCGCTCCTTCTTCGAGCTGTCCCGACAGCTTGTCGGAGAGCCACCGCTCGAGTTCGGCCTGGTCGGCTCCTTCGTCGTACTCGTCGGGATTTCGGTGGCGAACGGTGTCGTTGTCCGCGGTGTCTCCGTCGGCGTCCGGCGACTCCTGTTGGGCCGCGACGCTGGCCAGTGCCGAGCCGTCGTCAACGCTCCCCGCGGAAGCGGCGGCGATTCCGCCACCCGTCGCGCTCAACGGGAAGCAGACGAGCAGGAGGGCGAGGACGAGCGTTCGACCGACGGCGTTTGTCACAGGGATTCAGTTTACTGCCCACGACAAAAAACTATTCTCTCTGCGAGGGTGACAGCTCGCGCTCGTCGGCGCAGTCGGATGCGGGCGCGCCGGCCAAGCGCGTTCGCTGCAGCCGCCGAACACCAATACCTTCAACAAGATTCACGGAGACCGGTCGGACATGAAACCCACGCGTCGACTGTGGGCCGTCGCTGCCCTCGCGGCCTTTCTCGCGGGCGTCGCAGTCGTTACTGCCCGTCCGCTCCTCCTCGGCGGCGCCGGGCTGATCGGCTCGTGGATCGTCACGCGCCAGTATCGGTTCTACCGCACGCTCGAGGAGACGGTCGACGCGCTGGCCGTCGAGCAGTCGGCCGCCCGCACTGGCATTCGAACGGGCGAAACCGTCCCGGTCACGCTCTCGGCGAGGCTGGCCGCGCCGTCGCCGCTCGCCGTCGCGATCGAGGGCGGACTCCCGACGGCCGCCGCGGCCGACGACTCGCTCTCGCTGTCCCTCGATCCGACGACGTCCGCGACCACCCGAACGGTCGACGTCACGTGGCCGACCGCGGGCCACCACCGATTCGACGAACCGACCGTGACCGCGACGGACGGATTCCTCCGCGAGACGGTGTCGCTCGGAACGGCCCCGACGGTCACCGTCGAGCCCCGCGGTCCGCGGACCATCCACGTCGGCGAGGGCGGCGATCGGATCACGATGGCCTACGGCGAACACGAGGCCGGTCGCCTCGGGTCGGGGATCGAGCCCGCGGAACTCCGCGAGTACATGCCCGGCGATACGGCCGATCGGATCGACTGGAAGGCCACGGCCAGGCTGGCGACGCCCCACGTCCGCGAGTACGAGGCCGAGACCGACCGGCGGACGCTACTGATCGTCGACCACCGCGCCT
This sequence comes from Haloterrigena salifodinae, assembly GCF_003977755.1. Classification (NCBI taxonomy): domain Archaea; kingdom Methanobacteriati; phylum Methanobacteriota; class Halobacteria; order Halobacteriales; family Natrialbaceae; genus Haloterrigena; species Haloterrigena salifodinae. The sequence continues at coordinate 767,973 of NZ_RQWN01000002.1, read as the reverse complement.
CGCTGGCGACGGGGCGACCGGACGAAACCGAACTCGACTACCTCCGCGAGGTCGCGCTCGCGACGGCCGCGAGCGCGCACCGCCTCGGCGATCCCGTCGGACTGCGCACCGTCGGCGACGAGGGGATCACGTTTCGCCTCGACCCGACGACGACGCCGGTGGCGTACGATCGGATCCGGCGTCGGTTGCTCGACCTCGAGCCGACGGTCGATCCGTCGGCCGCCGACGGAATCGGACGGGAGAGCCGACGGAGGCGGACCCCGCCGCTCCGGAGCAGCGGCTTCACCGCGGCCGACGCTCGGGCGAAACGCATCGGCCTCGGTGACGACGACGACCGGTTCGCCGCGACCCTTCGCCCGTTCTACACCGCGCGAGAGGGGTACCGCGAACGCATCGAATCGGATCCGCTCTACGGCACCATCAGGCGATCCCACAGCGGCAACACCGAGGGGCTGTGGACGATCCTCTTCACCGACGACTCGCGGCCGGCGGAGCTCCGTGAGACGGTCAAACTCGCCCGCGGAAACGGCAACTCGGTGCTGGTGCTGCTCGCGCCGACGGTGCTCTACGAGCCCGACGGCCTCGCGGACGTCGAGGACGCCTACGATCGCTACGTCGAGTTCGAGGACCTGCGCCGCGACCTCGCCCGGATGTCCCGCGTGACCGCCCTCGAGGTCGGCCCGCAGGATCGCCTCTCGACGGTCCTCTCGGACGGACGCGCCCGCGCTCGAGGTGAGCGCGCATGAGCGCGACCCCGACGACCGACCCGGCGACCCGGGGCGATCGTCCCCGGTCGACGATCGGTGCACTCGCCGTCCTCACCGCGGCGCTGGCGCTCCTCGCCGGGCCGATCGGCGCGGTGGCCGGGCTCGCAACGGCGCTGACCTGGTACGGGCTCGGAACGCCGTACGCGCTCGCGGCCGGACACGTCGTGCTCGCGGCCGCCTTCACGGAGGGGATCGGTCTCGAGACGTTCCTGCTCGTCGAACTCGCGTTCGTCGCGGTCCTGCTCGCCGCCGTCGTCCGGACCCCGACGGTGCTGCGAGACGCCGTCGTCGTCCTCGCCAGCGCGATCGCGTTCGTTGGGGCGGGCTGGATCGTCGCCGACTCCCGCTCCATCTGGATCGCCGCGGGGACGCTCCCCCTCCTCGTCGCGCTCGCGGCCTACGCCCTCCACCGGTACGAGCTCGTCAGTCTCGGACTCGTTCCCGACGCCGTCGACACCCCGCCGGACGCAAACGTAGACGCCGACGCCGATTCACCGACCCATGAGCAGTAACAACATCGACACGACTGAGCCGTCCGCGTCGTCGACAGCCGCCTCGAGCACTGCCGAAGACGCGGGCGCGGAGACAGAGACGGAGACAGTCACCGACACGGAGGCGACGACCGACGACGACCGCCGGGAACTCGCCGCGCAGGTCGAACTCCTCGCCGACGAGAACCGACGGCTGCGCGAGGAGTACGTCCGCGCCCGCCAGTCCCGGTATCGGGCCACCGCGATCGGTCTCGCCGCGATCGGGATCGTCGCCGCCCTGGGAAGCATCGCCTTCCCCGACGCGCGGGAGGTGCTCGTCGCGCTCGGGGCGACCGGGCTCTTCGGCGCCCTGTTGACCTATTACCTCACGCCCAGCCGGTTCGTCGCGGCCGACGTGGGCGAACGCGTCTATACCGCCTCGACCGCCAACGTCGCCGCGATCGGCGACGAACTCGGCCTCCGCGACGAGCGGGTGTACCTCCCCGGCGAGACGGCACCGGCCCGGCTCTACGTCCCCCAGCACGCCGACTACTCGCTCCCCGACGAGCGCGCCGGACCGATCGTCGTCGACGACGACTCCCGGGGCCTCCTGCTCGAGGCGACCGGGGCCGAACTCTTCCGGCCGTTCGAACGGGCGCTGACCGGCGACCCCGCCGCCGACCCGGCGCCGCTGGCCGCCCAGTTGACCGACGGCCTCGTCGAGCAGTTCGAACTCGCGCGAAGCGCCGAGTCGGACGTCGATGCCGGCGACGGGCGCGCCACGATCGCGGTCAGCGACAGCGCGTTCGGCCCGATCGACCGCTTCGATCATCCGATCCCCTCGTTCCTCGCCGTCGGCTTCGCTGCCGGCCTCGAGCGGCCGGTCCGACTCGAGATCGCCCCGGGCGACGACCGGGCCGACTGGTTGATCACCTGCCGGTGGGACCTCGAGTCAGACGCCGAAGACGAAACGGCGGCCGCTGGCGATGCGGAGCCGACGGCGGATGCGGAGACGACAGCACAGTAATCGACGGAACGGAGCGAGGCGAGGGACGCTCGCGTACAGTACCTCTCGCGAGTGTTCACTCGTGCACCGTAATCGTATTCTCCCTCGCCGCGAACGACGGTTTCTCGTTAGTTGTGGCCGTTCTCCTATAGTGGACTAGTGGCTCGAAATCCGCCAGTGGAGACGGTCAACGATCCCTCCTCTCGATTTCAAGGGAGAAGCTACGCCAGATCATAGATCGTATGATTTGACGCGGAGTTCATTACTCGTAACACCGATCGAAAGTCCGCTTGTAGCTGAATTTTGGAAGGTAACCGATTCAGACATTCCGTTGGCCCGGATATGGACGTCGTACTTGGCTTCCTCCGAGAACACATCCCTGAAACTTACAAAACTTCCTGAAGAAACGGTGAGAACATCATAAACGGAACCGTCGGGACCACTGGTCGTCACTCGAACGTCGACGCGTTTATCAAGATTATTCGAGAGTGCGATATCGGCTGCCGGTCTCCGTTCTTGCGTGAATTCGATTCCAGCCGAAGTAATTGTGTATACAAAATTGTTATCCGGTGACTTGCTCGGTTGCAGTGTTCCTTCTTTCACTGCACCAGCAGCCGATATCGACACAGTATACGGTTCTGAATCCGTCTCGAATAACTGTTCAATCTGCGTCGTGTCTCTCGGTGGGAGCGAGACGGTCTCTTCTTTCGTCGTCTCGGTAGCATCGGTTACCGATATCTCCGCAGTTACTGATTTAGCCAGTCCATTCCGGATCGAAGCGACGTACTCTCCCTCTACTTTCTCAAAGTGTGTGCGGTTTGCCTCACTCCGAGCGTTGGGCGAGAAGGAATCGCCGACACATCCTGCAGCTGCACTAGCAACGAATATGCTTCCGGTAGCGAAGAAATCACGTCGCCTCATGATAATTAATACTGTTCTGTCATATTAAGAACTGTGGTGGGTCCCGCACGGCGGTAAATGAGCCGCTCTCCAGTCCAATTGGTATTGTTCACAACAGCAAGACCGATCGACGACGTGGCCGACATCGGCGAGCAGCGGGTCGACACGGTTCTCGAGCATGAACGTTTCCATCAACGAAAATCGAACGCCGAGAAACGAGTTCCCTATCGACGGGGACCGCCCCTGATCGACTACTCTCGCTTCGTGCCGCCGTCGCTTACCGGCTGGAGTTCGACGGCTTCGGCGCCCGGCGGCGTGACCGAGTCGACGATGTCCGCGACGACGTCGGTGGGCGCCACGTCGCTCAGGTCGGCGTCGGTGCTCAACACGAGTCGGTGGGCAAGGATCGACTCGGTCAGGACCTTCACGTCGTCGGGGATGACGTACTCGCGTCCGTGGATCGCGGCTCGCGCCTTCGCGCCGTCGAGAAACGCCAGCGACGCTCGAGGCGAGGCGCCGTGGGTGACGTCGGGGTGGTCCCGGGTCGCCGCGACGAGGTCGAGGACGTACTCCTTGATCGGCTCGGCGACGTGAATTTCCGAGATGGACTCCCGCGCCGCGAGGAGGTCCGACACCGCGACGACCTGGTCGACGGTTTCGGGGCCGAGGTCGGGGTCGGCGTCGAACCGCTCGAGCAACTCGCGTTCGTCCCCTCGACCGGGGATATCGACAGTGAGTTTGAACTGGAAGCGGTCGCGCTGGGCCTCCGGCAGCTCGAAGACCCCCTCCATCTCGATCGGGTTCTGCGTCGCGATAACCATGAAGGGCGTCGGTAGACTCAGCGTCTCGCCCTCGATGGTCACGCGCCGTTCCTGCATCGCCTCGAGCAGCGCCGACTGGGTCTTCGGCGTCGCGCGGTTGATCTCGTCGGCGACCACCATGTTGGCGAAGATCGGCCCGCGCTGGAGTTCGAACGTGCCGCGGGATTCCCGGTAGACGTGAGTCCCCGTGATGTCCGCCGGCAGGATGTCCGGCGTCATCTGGATGCGGGTGTAGTCGAGGCCGGTCACGCGGGCGAACAGGTTCGCGAGCGTCGTCTTCGCGACACCCGGAACGCCCTCGAGGAGGACGTGGCCCCGCGTGAATAGTGCGATCGTGAGGTGTTCGACCGCTGATTCGTTGCCGATCAACACTCGGCTCATCTCCTCGCGGACGGCCTCGTAGATACGCTCGGCATCGAGGGTACCAATGGAACTGCCGTCGACGGGGTCGTCGCCGTTCATTGATCGTCCGGTTCCATATCGTCACGGTTAAGCGCTGCTATCACGCGGCGGACACGATCCTCGTCCCAGTCGGGGTGGCGGTCCCGGATCGCGGTCGCCCGACGCTCATCGACGTCGTCCCCTGACGGCACGGCGATCGGCGCGTCGGTCGGGTCGTTCCGGCGGGAGAGTCGCGTCCGAACGCGCTCGAGCGACGGCCGGAGGCGACGACGCGAGAGGGTCGCGATACCAGCGATCCCCACGGCGCCGAGGAGGACCTGCAACAGCGGCAGTTCCCGGATCGTCAGGACGGCGGCGGTCAACGGCGGTAGATCCTCGGAGTGGGAGAGATCGATGAGCACGTGGTCGGCGTCGGCGGACAGTCGCTGTAGGAACGCCGTGTTATCGGGTTCGTCGATCATCGCGTTGATGGCGATACTCGGGTCCCCGACGACGACGACCTGTCCCTCCGAGACGTTCTCGACCGCCGCGACGGGATAGCTGTCGAGCGTCTCGTTGTCGTCGAGTTCATCGTTGCGATTGACATCGCGGTAGGCGTACTCGCTGGTCCGGACGAGCACGGTCGCCTCCTCTTCGTCCGTCTCGAGCGCGGAGGCGTAGTTGAGCGTCAACTGGTCGACGCCCTCGGTGTAGGTGTGGTTCTCGACGCCGGTCGCGACCGGCATCGTCGGCCCGCGGTAGTACTCCTGTTCGTCCCGGAGCACGGCGCCGTCGGTCCGCGTCTCGGCGCCGACGTCGGCCAGCAGTTGGTTCCCGTTTGTCCCGAAGTTCTCGAGGACGACGAGGGTCCCGCCGTTATCGATGAACCGTCGGATTCGATCCACGTCCTCGTCCGCGTACGTCTCGTCGGGGGCGACGACGAAGGCGACCGTCTCGTTGGACTCGTAGTCGTCGTATCGGGCCGTGTCGCGGATCAGTTCGCTCTCGGCGCCCGATTCCGACGCGGTCTGCTGTCGGAGTTCCGACGTGCCGTCCCACGAGGGGTTGTAGGGGCCGAACGCGGCCGACGAGGTCGCGGCGGCGACGAGCAACGCGACGACCACGGTGGTCGACAGCGCGGCGAGGAGCACACGGGGCCAATCGAGACCCCCGCCGTCGCGGAGCCACTCGCGGACGGTCATCGGCTCACCTCCGCTGGGACCTGAGAGGTCAGCTCGCAGTCGACCCGCGAGCCGTCGTCGACGATCGCTACCACGGCAACACCTCCGGCGGCAGGATCTCGAGGATACGACGGACGACGACGACCGCGAAGCCGACGAGGCCGAGCGCGATGAGCCACCGGAGGCGACGGCGCCAGTCAGGCGTGACCGCGAACGGCGCCGTCAGTTCGGTGACGATCAGCAGGCCGATCAGCGAGAGCACGAAAAACAGCTCGTAGGAGAACGATCCGAGCAGCGAAAGCACGAGCACGGCCGCGAGCATCCAGGCGAGCTGTCCCCGGATGAATCGCATGCGTCGATGTGTCGGCATCTAGTACCGGAGGCGACGCCGGCCACCGTAAACCCTCGGGGTTTCGCCGGCGGGTGGAGGGGGGCGGTTCCGCCGACGGCGACCGAGTCCTACGGCACGCGAGCCGCGACCCCTTTTGCGGCGAACTCGAGGCCCTACCGGTCTCGCTCGACGCTCTCGCCGGGCTGCGTCGTCGCGCCGGTCGTGAGTTTCAGTCCGGGCGAGAGACTCGAGTTGATCCCCGTCTTCACGTCGTCGCCGGCGACGACGCCGAACTTGCGCCGGCCCGTCGAGACGCGCTCGCCTTTCACAGTAAATTTAATATCCGCGTCGTCGTGGCGGAGGTTCGCGACGTTCGTCCCGGCGCCGAAGTTGACGTTGCGCCCGAGGACGCTGTCGCCGACGTACGAGAGGTGACTGACCGACGTCCCGCGGGAGATGACGCTGTTCTTGATCTCGACGGAGTGGCCGACCGACACGTCCTCGCCGATCAGCGTCGCGCCGCGGACGTAGGCGTTCGGTCCGACGGTCGCGCCCGAGCGGATCAGCGCCGGCCCTTCGACGACGACGCCCGGTTTCACCGTCGCCCCCTCCTCGACGACCACGTCGCCCTCGAGGTGGGCGTCGTCGCTGACCCGGCCGTCGATCCGCCGGTCGAGGTCGGCGAGCTTCCACTCGTTGGCCTCGAGGAGTTCCCAGGGTCGACCGACGTCGAGCCACTGATCGAGCGTGACCGGCGTTACGTCGAACTCCTCGATCACGCTCGCGAGCACGTCGGTGATCTCGTGTTCGCCGCGCTCGCTTTCGGGGACCTCGAGCCACTCGCGGGCGCGTTCGGGGAAGGCGTAGGCGCCGGCGTTGGCGAGGTTCGTCGGCGGCTCCGAGGGCTTCTCGACGATGCCGGTGACCGAGTCGCCGTCGGTGCTGAGCACCCCGTAATTGCGGGGCTCGTCGACGGCGATCGCGCAGACGGCCGGACAGTGCTCGAAGAGGCGATCGACCGCGGCCGGATCGTAGAGGTTGTCGCCGTTCAGGACGGCGAAGGGACCGTCGATGTGTTCTCGAGCGGTGTTGACGGCGTGGGCCGTCCCGGCTTGTTCGGTCTGGACGGCGTAGGAGATCGGCACGCCGCGGTACTCATCGCCGAAGTAGTCGCGGACGGTCTCGCCCTCGTAGCCGATCACGAGGATGATCTCGTCGGCGCCGGCGTCGATCGCCGCGTCGGTCGTGTGGGCCACAAGCGGCCGGTCGGCCACCGGCAGCATCGGTTTCGGGATCGAATCCGAGAGCGGTCGAATGCGCGTGCCCTGTCCCGCCGCGAGAACGACTGCTTTCATACGTGCGGACGATTCCATGACCTCTCGGATAAGCGATTCGCTACCTCGCAGGGAGATCCAGTTCCTCCGCTGACAGCAGGGCGTCGTCGATCCCTACACGGACCGAACCCTAGCGCGATCCTCGCCGGTAAATCGCTTCGACAGCACCAGGACGGTCATGAACGCGATCGCGGTAAGAACCATCGAGGCCAGCCTCGAACCCAACCGACTCGGATCCGGAAATCCGGTCCGGGATATCAGGACGGTTTCGAGCGTCATGGCGACGAGAACGCCGCTGATGATATCGCGCCCGAAGGGCAGACGCTCGAGCATCGGTCCCATAATACCGCCCCGCGCTCTAAGTAATAAAACGAGTCGGAATCGGTGCGCTCGTCGCGTGCTCAGTCCTCGGAGGTCGTGATGTCGGCGGACAGCCCCTGAGCCATCTCGATATCTTTCGAGTTGTTCATCGTCCAAGCGGTGCGCTCGGTGACGGCCTCGATGGCCTCGCGCGCGCTCGGGTAGCCGTTACCGGACTTCTTGACGCCGCCGAAGGGCAACTGCACCTCCGCGCCGATACACGGGAGGTTCGCGTAGGCGAGGCCGAGGTCCGCCCGGTCACGGAAGGCGTTGAGTTGGCGGTAGTCCTCGGAGATGACCGCCCCTGCCAGCCCGTAGGGCGTGTCGTTGTGAATCTCGAGGCCCCGATCGATGGCGCCGTCGTACTCGATGAGCGCGACGTGAGGGCCGAAACACTCCTCTTGCAGACAGCGCAGTTCGTCGTCGGAATCGTAGTCGACTTCGTAGACGAACGGCCCGACCCAGTTGCCGTCTTCGTGGCCATCGGGGATCTCGTCATCGTCGAGTTCGAAGCGGTCGACGAGCACATCGGCGCCCTCCTCGCGGGCCAGGTCGTTGTGCTGGCGGATCTTCTCGACGTGGTCCGGCTCGATCGCCGGCCCCATGAACGTGTCCTCCTCGAGGGGGTCGCCGACCGCGATCTTCTCCGCGACGTCGACGAACTGCGCCTTGAACTCGTCGTAGATGTCCGAGTGAACGATCAGGCGCTCGCTCGAGACGCAGCGCTGCCCGGTGGTCTTGAACGAGCTCATCACCGCCGAGTGGACGGCGATGTCCAGGTCCGCTTCGTCGGTGATGACGATCCCGTTCTTGCCGCCCATCTCGCAGGCCGCGAGCTTGCCGGGCTCGTTGCCGACCTTGCCGGCGATCTCGTGACCGACCTCTGCCGAGCCGGTAAAGAGGACCGTGTCGACGCGGCCGTCGTCGGTGATCGCCGCGCCGGCGTCGCCGTAGCCCTGTACCATGTTGAAGACGCCGTCGGGAATCCCGGAATCGTCCATCATCTCGGCGATGATCTGGCCGCACCACGGCGTCTGCTCGGCGGGCTTCCAGACGACGGTGTTGCCCTCCACGAGGGCGATGGCCATGTGCCAGAAGGGGATCGCGACCGGGAAGTTCCACGGCGTGATGCAGCCGACGACGCCCCGCGGTTTCCGGCGCATGTAGGCGTCCTTGCTCCCGATCTCGCTCGGGACGACGTCGCCGTGGGGGTGACGGGCGTTGCCTGCGGCCCACTCGACCATGTGCCAGGCCTCGGTCACGTCCGCCTTCCCCTCGGAGATCTCCTTCCCGCACTCCTTGGTTACGATCTCACCCAACTCTTCGTGTCGATCTCGGAGTTCGTGGTAGATGTCCCAGAGGTACTCCGCGCGGTCGATATACGACAGTTCGCGCCACTCCTCGAAGGCGTCTTCCGCGGCCTCGAGGGCGGCGTCGACGTCGTCTTCGGTCCCGCGCTGGAACGTCGCCAGCGTCTCGCCGGTCGCCGGGTTTCGGCTCTCGAAGGTCTCGTCCGCGCCGTCGGTCCACTCGCCGCCAATGTAGTGGCCGTACACCTGCTCGGTTGCTTGCTGGCTCATACGGTATCGAACGGCGAGCGCGGTGAAAACGCTGATGGTGGTTCACGCATGTCGTGATAATTGCTCACGCACGCCTGTCGCCCGCGCGGAGGACGGAGACGCGGGAACCGACGCTACCGGTCTTCCTTCTCGCCGCGCTCCTTGGTCACGGTCCGGTCGCCCTGGGGCGGCTGTCCGTCGTCGTCGGGGTGGCGCTCCGCCCCCGACTCCGTCATCTCGTCCGTTTCCGGCTCGAGGGCCTTCCCCGATCGACCCTCGCCTTCGGCCGCCGTCTTCTTGTTTGGCGAATCGCCGGTCTCGGGACCCATGCCTCGCTGCTCGGATCCGGTGTCCTCGTGGACGGTCGTCTCGTCGCGTTCAAGTCGGATCACGTCCGATTCGACGTCCCGGACATCGTCCGCGTCGATCGGGACAACCTCCTCGGAGTCGCCGTCCCAGTCGAGCGCCGCTTTGATCGAATCGATCGCCCCCGACTCGAGGTCGACGTACGCCGTGTCTGCGTCGGTCATCGTCACGACGCCGATCGAGTCGCCGTCGGCCGTCTCGACTCGTTTGTCGACGTCGTCGTCGGTGAACGCTGGGCTCATGTGCGCGCCTACTGCCAACGGCCGAAAGCCGGTGGTGCCTGCAGTGGCCGGCGGTCGACGGGTCGCAGGCGCGCGATCGAGAAGCAACTGAAGAAAAACCCGATCACACGGCGGGACAGAGAGCCGCGCCAATCACGGCGGACCGTTGCCGGGCGACCCGTCGCCGTCGGACGGTCCGGCATCGTCCGGCGGTCCGGCGTCGTCGGGCGGGCCGCTGTCGTCCGATTCGTCGTCCTCGTCGAACAGATCGGACGAGAACTCCTCGTCATCGAATAGACTGTCATCGGAGTCCGGTCCGCCGTCGTCGAACGGACTCTCGTCGGAGCCGTCCGGCGAGTCCCGATCGAACGGATCGGACGACGGCTCGTCGTCGACGGCGGGATCGGTCTCGGGTTCGGCCGATTCGTCGCTCGAGTCGTCGACATCGGTCGCGGGGTCGCCGCCGGACTCCGACTCGCCGTCGGACTCGTTGCTGGCGTTCGGTTCGTCGCCGTCATCACCGTCGGCGACCGAGGACGCCGCGCTCGAGTCGTCCGGCGCCGTCTCGGCGTCGACGCCGTCCGGATCGTCGGTCGACCGCTCCGCGGAGTCGTCGTCCGGACCGATCGGATCGGGGCCGACGTCGGAGACGGCCACGACGCCGACCGCGAACGTGAGCAGGACGACGGCGAGGGTCACGAGCAACGTTCCGGTCGCCGGCGTCGAATCGTCGTCTGGAGCCATTCGTCACTCGCCCGTTTCGGTTCCAGGGGCTTTGTTAATCTCTCCCCAAAAGCGGCTGCGTCGCTCGCGGCCGCGAACCGGAGTCGAGGACCGTCGTTTCGAGGGCAACGCTCGCGGCGAGTGGCGAACAATGATATGGCCGGCACACCCAGTACTCGGCAGGACTGCTCGCCACAATGACGACGCACTACGATCACGCGCAGGTCCAGGAGTTCTGGCAGTACGTCTGGGAGCGCGACGACGTCTACGAGCTCCCGGCGGATGCCGACGACCCCACGTACGTCCTCGGGATGTTCCCCTACACGTCGGGGACGCTCCACATGGGCCACGTGCGCAACTACGCGATCACCGACGCCTACGCGCGCTACCGGCGGATGCAGGGCGACGACGTGCTCCACCCGATGGGGTGGGACGCCTTCGGCCTGCCCGCCGAGAACGCCGCGTTCGAGCGCAAGACCGACCCCGAGTCCTGGACACAGGCGTGTATCCGTCGCATGCGCGACGAACTCGAGACCATGGGCTTCGGCTACGACTGGTCCCGGGAGGTCACGACCTGCGAGCCGGAGTACTACCAGTGGAACCAGTGGTTCTTCAAGCGCCTCTACGAGGAGGGTCTCGTCGAGTACGAGGGCGCGTCGGTCAACTGGTGTCCCGACTGCGAGACCGTTCTCGCAGCGGCCCAGGTGGAGGAACGCGAGGTCGAGCGCAGCGAGACCTCAGAAGGTGCGAGCGGCGACGCCGCGAGCCGCGACACAGAGCGCGTCTGCTGGCGCTGCGAGACGCCCGTCGGCCGGCGCGAACTTGACCAGTGGTTCTTCACGATCACCGACTACGCCGAGGAGCTCCACGACGGACTGGACGACCTCGAGGAGTGGCCCGACGGCGTCCGCGAGATCCAGCGCAACTGGATCGGCCGCCAAGAGGGTGCCCGGATCGGGTTCGAGGTGAGCGAGGCGCTACGCGCCTCGAACGAACGCGGCGAGGGGACCGAGCCGCGGGAGTCTGACGGAACCGAGACCGGCGCCGACACGGCCGCTACCGCCTCCGTCGACGTCTTCAGCACTCGCCCGGAGACGGTCTACGGCGCGACCTACCTCGCGGTCTCGCCGGGCCACGACCTCGCCGACGAACTCGCCGCCGGGGACGACGACGTCGCGGCATACGTCGAGGACGTCCGCGAACGAGATCCCGGGGAGGTCGGCTTCTCGGGGGTCGAAACCGACGCGACCGCGACACACCCGCTCACGGGCGAAGAACTCCCCGTCTACGTCGCCGGCTACGTCTTAGAGGACGTCGGCACCGGCGCCGTGATGGGCGTCCCCGCGCACAACGAGCGCGACCACGCGTTCGCGCTCGAGCACGACCTACTGATCGAGGGCGTCGTCGCGCCGAAGGACGCGAGCGTCGACGTCGACCTCGGGTCGAACGCTTACACCGGCGAGGGAATCCTCGAGAACAGCGGCGAGTACAGCGGGCTCGAGAGCGAGACCGCCCGCGAGCGGCTGCTCGAGGAGGTCGCGGCCATCGAGGACGACGTCACCTACCGGCTGCGCGACTGGCTGATCTCCCGGCAGCGCTACTGGGGAACGCCGATTCCGGTCGTCCACTGCGACGACTGCGGGCGCGTGCCGGTCCCCGACGAGGACCTGCCGATCGAGTTGCCGGAGTTCGTCCGGACGACCGGGAACCCGTTAGACGCCGCCGAGGAGTGGAAACAGACGTCCTGTCCCGACTGCGGCGGGCTGGCCGAGCGGGAGACGGACACGATGGACACCTTCGTCGACTCCTCGTGGTACTTCCTCCGCTTTCTCTCGCCCGGCCTCGAGGACGCGCCCTTCGACACCGAGCTGGCCGACGACTGGCTGCCGGTCGACGTCTACGTCGGTGGCGAGGAACACGCCATCCTCCACCTGCTCTACACGCGCTTCTTCACGAAGGCACTGGCCGATCTGGGGCTGCTCGAGCAACGCGAGCCCATTCGAGAGCTCAAGAGCCAGGGGACGGTGCTGTACGACGGCGAGAAGATGTCGAGTTCGAAGGGCAACGTCGTCGCGCCCCAGGAGTACGGCGCGGAGACGACGCGGCTGTTCGTCCTCTCGGCGGCCCACCCTGAACAGGACTTCGAGTGGACCGCGAACAACGTCCGCGGCGCCTACGAACTCCAGCAGGATCTCTACGGGATGGCCTCGGCGTTTGTCGAGGAGGGCGACATGCGCGTCAAACGCCGCCCCCACGACGGCTATCTCGCCCGGGAGATCGACCGCACGATCGTCGCGGTCACCGACGAGTACGAGCGGTTCCGCTTCCACCGGGCCGCCACCGAGATCCGCGAACTGGCGCGGCTGCTCCGGCGGTACCGGGAGTACGAACGTCCCCACGGCGAAGTCTACCGCCGGGGACTGCTGACGCTTGCGGCGCTGATTGCGCCGATGGCGCCCCACCTCGGCGAGGAGTGCTGGAACAAGCTCCGCGGCGAGGGACTGGTCGTCGAGGCCGACTGGCCGACTCCTGAGAGCGACGTCGCGGACTACCGACGCGAGCGCCGGCTGGTCGAGACGACGCTCGCGGACGTTCGCGATATCGTCGACACCGCGGCGATCGACGACCCCGAGCAGATCGACCTCGTCGTGGCCCAGGACTGGAAGTACGAGACGATCCGGCTGCTCCGGGACGATATCGACGAGTCGATCGAAGGGGCGGACACCGAATCGCTCGTCGACCGAGTCCTCGAGGCCGGACTCGACGCGGAGCGCGAGGCCGTCGCTCCGTTCGTGGCAGATCTGCTGGCTCGCGGCGATCACACGGAACTCGAAGAGATCTCCGACGCCGCGTCGGAACGCTCGATCCTCGAGCGAAGCGCCTGGCTGGTCACCGACGAGTTCGACGCCGACATCACCGTGCGTCAGGCGACCGACGGCGACGAACTGGCCGAGGCGGCGCGGCCGGGCAAGCCGGCGATTCACATCAGTTACGAATCGTCTTAACTATCAGAATAGGAATAGCAGTACCCGTCACTGAGACGGGGGCTCGAGAACATCGATAATCTCCCGTCGAACGGCCATCTCCGAAAACCTTCGATATCGAAGGCTGACGGGCGGATTTCTGTCAAGAACGGGATTAAGAAGGACAGTTTTATTCCATCGGATTTGGTAGGATGGTAATATGACGGAGGGGGACGGCGATAGCATCGACACCTCGTGTCGGAGATCGCCAAGCCGGACAGTTATCGAAGCCGTCGCCGAGGCCGAGGGTATACCGACCGAGGAGCTCCGGCCGCCGACGTACGCATCGCTCCACGACATCGTCGATCCGGAAGCGCTGGACTCGCTCTTCGCGCCGCGCTCGAACGGGACGCCACGATCTGACGGGGAGGTTTCGTTCCCGTACTGTGGCTACCACGTCACCGTCGAGGCCGACGGATCGATAACGCTCGAGGAAACAGACGATCGAACCGAGTAGCCGTCGACGTTCTGGACGGTCGGGCCGAACGAGGGGACGCTATCCGGACGGAAAGACTCTTTTCGACGAAGTGCGGTAGTACGGATCAATGGAGAGCCACTACGAGGTCCTCGGGCTCTCGCCGACCGCCGACGAACGCGAGGTGCGGCGAGCCTACAGGACGCTGCTAAAGGAACACCATCCCGACCAGGGTGGCTCTCGAGAACGATTTCTGCAGATCAAGGAAGCCTACGAGGCGCTCGTGGGCGAACGATCGCCGGCCGATCCAGAAGTCGACGGCGACGCGACCTCGCGCGTCGGAGACGGGTCGACACCGACGGCGAGCGATCCGACGTACGATCCGGCTGTCGTCGACGTCGACGACCCCGGACACCAGGCCCTCTCCGTCGACGGCGAGCAACTCAGCCTGACGCTCGCGGGACTCGTCCAGCACGTGTCCCTCGAGCGACTCGTGGACGGCGTCCCGGCGGCGACCGACCGGACGGTCGCGTTCTTCCGCGTCCGGAACACGGGCTCGACGACGATTTCCTGGGACGGCGCGGCGAACACGGGTTTCATCGGCGACGACGGCTTCCTCTACCAGGGGTCGAATATTGTGTCGCCCCATGCCGATCGGCTGCCGGAGCGGTGGAGCGTGTCCGCCGCCGAGATCGATCCCGGCCGAGCGCTCGACGCCGTCGTCATCGCGCAGGAACTCCCCGCGGACGTGACCGTCGATCAGGTCGTGTACACCCACTACGCCGGCGAGGACGGGGCGGACGCGGACACCGAACGCTACCTCTTCGAACTGCGGCCGCTCGTCCGCGAACGGCTCAACCGTCTCCCCTACCGCCGCTAGCGCGCCGCCTCCGGCCGCCAGCTCTGCCAGCGACGTTTCGGAATGGCAAGACAGATACGGGATTGCTCCCAACGGTCGATAATGGCAACCGCCGACGCGAGACGACGGCTTCGAGAGCAGCCGATCGGCGCCACGATCCTCCTGACGATCGTCGGCTACACGCTCGTCCTCGGAACGTTCCTCCTCGACGTCCCGATCTATCCGGATCTCTCCCTCGAGCAGGTCAACCTGCTCACTGACCTGATCGCGGTCAACAACGCGATCGCGACCGTGGTACTGGCTGCGGGCTGGTACTGGATCCGGGCCGGCGAGATCGCGAAACACCGGTTCGCGATGATCACTGCGTTCGGACTGATCCTCCTGTTCCTGGTCCTTTACCTCCTCAAAGTCGGCGGCGGCGGCACGAAGCACTTCGTCGGACCGCAACTGGTGAAGTACGTCTATCTGATCATGCTCGCCATCCACATCCTCCTCTCGATCGTCTCAGTCCCGGTCGTGCTGTTCGCGCTGATCCTCGGTCTAACGCACACGCCCGCGGAACTCCGCCGGACGGCCCACGCGCGGATTGGCCGCATCGCCGCCGGCGCGTGGATCCTGAGCCTCGTGCTCGGCGTCATCACCAACCTGATGCTCAACCACATCTACGGCTACGAGTTCGCCATCGCGCTCGCCCCGCTGCTCTGAGCGGCTCGTCGAGACGCCGCACTCGGTGGCGGTATTTTGGTCGTCGCGGTCGTACGAACGGTATGCAAGTACGCGGGACCCTCTCGCCGACAAGGATCATCGACCTTCTCGAGGACGCGACGATTCCGATCCGACTGGCCTGTCGAACGCCCGCCGACAACCTCTGGATGTGCTCGCTGTGGTACCGCCTCGAGCGAACGGAGGCCGACGAGCCTGCGAACGGCGAGACCGAGACCGAAACTGACGGCGAGTGGCGGCTCCGGTGTGCCACCGCGGCGTCCGCCGATATCGTCTCCTTTCTCGAGGCCGATCCCCGGGTCGCCTTCGAGGTGTCGACGAACCAGCCGCCGTACGCGGGCGTCAGGGGTCGCGGTGCCGTTTCGCTCGACCCCGACCCGGAGAAGGAGACGCTTCGGGACCTCCTCGAGCGGTACCTCGGCGATACGGAGTCGGAACTGGCCGGAAAGTTACTGGACGACGATCGCGAAGAGGTGACGATCACGATCGAGCCGGCGACGGTGTACGGCTGGGACTTCGCGGAACGGATGGCGGACGTCGAGGCGACGGACTCGTCGTGATCGCCGCCGATGCCGGCGCCCGGTCAGTAGGGCAGGACGTACAGCGCGACCGTCAGGAACGGGATCAGCGCGAGCAACATCGCGACCGCGTAGCCGAACATCTCGCGGGCCCGGATATCCGTGATCGCCAGCAGCGGCAGCGCCCAGAACGGGTTCGCCAGATTGGTATGGGCGTCGCCGACGGCGTAGGCCATCGTTGCGTGGCCGGTCTCGATCCCCAGTTCGTGGGCCGCCTCGAGGACCGAGGGACCGAGGACGATCCACTCGCCGCCGCCGGAGGGGACGAAGAAGTTGACGATCGCGCCGGTGATCCACGCGATGATTGGGAACGTCTCTGGCGTCGAGACGGCGAGCAGCCCGGTGGCGATCGTCTCCGCGAGGCCGGAGCCGGCCATCATCCCCTGAATCCCCGCGAAGAAGGGGAACAGCAGGATGATGCCGGCGGCGGCCTCGGACGCCTCGCCGAACCGGTCCCGGTAGGCCATCGGCCGCGTGTAGATCGCCAGCCCGGCGAAGAGGAACGCGAAGTTCAGGACGTTCAGATCCAGCGCGTCGAGCCCCTGTGAATAGAATTGCCAGGCGACCACGGCGACGCCGGTCAGCGCGATGACGCCGCCCAGCAGTCGACTGTTATCGATTTTCTCAGCCGGCAGCCGGGCGTCGGTTCCCCCGGTCGAGTCGGTCGCGGGCGAGCCGCCGTCGACCGCGAGATCGTCCGACTCGTCGGTCGTCGGCTCCGTCTCCGGCTTCGCCTCGAGCAGTTCGTCCTCGGAGACGTACGCGGAGATGTCCCGGGAGCGCTCTGGCGAGGGCGACAGCAGGTAGAGCACGATCGCCGCGAAGACGATCGACAGGCCGGTGAGCGCGAGCGCGTATGTGCTGAAGATGGTCGCGGACGTGCCGACGGTGTCGTCGACGACGCCGAGTTCGATGAACTCGTTGCCCGACGTCGCCAGCAGGAGCGGCGCCGAGCCCGACAGACCCCAGTGCCAGGTGAGCCCCAGCCCCATGTAACCGGCCACGCAGAGCAGCGGATAGTGGACGTCGATGTCCCGTCGATACGCGGCCTTGCCCATCTCTCGAGCGAAGATGGCGCCGACGACGAGGCTCAGTCCCCAGTGGATCCAGGCCAGCGCCATCGAGACGACGCCGACGAGGACGACGGCCTGCCGGCCGTTATCGGGAAACGTCGCCAACCACTGGAGCGCGTCGTTGACCCGCGGATGGTACGCGATCACGAATCCGGTCATGATGATCAGCACCATCTGCATCGCGAATGTCAGGAACGCCCAGAACCCGTCGTACCAGAAGCCGACCATCTCCGTCGGTCCCTGCCCCTCGACGACCATGCCGACGACGAAGACGACGTACGACAGGATGATCGCGAACAGGAACGGGCTCGGCATCCACCGTTCGACGACGTCCGCGATCCTCTCCCCCGCTCGTTCGATGACGGTGCCACGCGGCTCCGACTCCACCGGTGCGGACATATGCGAACTGCCATCAGACACCGTGATAAATATTATGTGCCACGGCATGGGGATTCGAATCAAATGCGAACCGACGGCGGCTCGGCCCCCGACGGCGGATCGAACGCCGTCCGCGGCGTCGACTCGAGCGGGCTCGACTTCTACCGCGGCTGGTGCGTCGTCGCCGGCGGCTTCGTCGGCGCGCTCGTCGTCTTCGGGCTCTCTTACGCGTTCGGCGTCTTTCTCGAGCCGATCCAGCGAGACCTCGGCCTCTCCCGGTCGGGCGTCTCCTTCGTCTTCTCCCTGCAGACGGTCGTCATCTACCTTGCGGCGGCGATCCTGGGGGTGCTCGCCGACCGGTTCGGCGTGCGACGACTGCTGTCGGTCGGCGCGGCCGTCCTCGCGGTCGGGGGTCTCTGGACGAGCCGCGCCGACACCTATGGCGGCCTCCTCGTCGCCTACGGCGGCTGTACCGCGGTCGGCCTCGGCGCGATCTACGTCGTCTCGTACGCGACCGTCCCGCGGTGGTTCGGCCGCCGTCGCGGCCTCGCGACCGGGATCGCGACCGCCGGACTCGGGATCGGAATGGTCGCGCTCGCACCCGCCGCGAGCGCGCTCGTGGCCGTGCTGGGGTGGCGGCTCGCGATCCTCGCGCTCGTCCTCGTCTCCGCGGCCGCCGTCGCCGGCGTCGTGCCGCTGTTCGCCGACGGTCCGTCCTCGAGCGACGCTCCCGTCGACGCCGAGCGGGAGTTTCCCGACGGCGTTCCGGATCGGGAGCCGCCCGACTGGGACACGTACCGACGCGAGCTCGCCGCAGTCGCGCTCTCCCGCCCGTTCCTGCTGGTGTTCGCGGGCTGGGTGCTCGTGTACGCGACGTTGTACGTCGTGCTCGTCCACGTCGTCGCCCACGCGAGCGACGCCGGACTCGGCGACGGGACGGGCGCGACGGCCATCGCCGTCGTCGGCGCGACCACGGCCGTCACGCGCATCGGGATCGGCGGACTCGCCGATCGACTGGGCCACGTCCGGACGTTCGTCGCGTGTTCGGCCGTCATGGGCCTCTCGACGCTGTGGCTCCCGCTCGCCGGCTCCGCGATCGGGCTGTACGCCTTCGCCGTCGTCTTCGGCGCCGCCTACGGCGGCAACGGCGCGCTGCTCTCGCCGCTCACGGTCGACCTCTTCGGGTCGGCGAACCCGAACGCGATCTTCGGACTCGTCTCGCTGTCGTTCGCCGTGTCGGGATCGCTCGCGCCGTGGCTCGCCGGACTCACGTACGATCTCGCCGGGACGTACACGCCCGCGTTCGTCGGCGCGGGAATCGCGGGACTAGTCGGCTCGCTACTGATCGCGGGTGCGGACGCGAGTCTCGAAACCGACTCGTGACGTGAGCCGACCCGCGTCCGCCGTCCGATCTCAGTCCGTCCGGGGAATCGATCGCGCGCCGAAGGCGAACGCGACCGCGGCGACGACCGCCAGCACGGCGAGGTTCGACAGCGCCGGATCGAGACCGGCTACCCCGGCGACGTCGGCGTCGGCGTACGTCGCTGCACGGACGCCACGGGCGAAGTAGGTCAGTGGCGAGAGGTCCACCAGCGGCTCGAACCAGCCGGGAAGTTGCTCGAGCGAGACGAACGTCTCGGAGAGGAAGAGCAGCGGGAGGCCGATGGCGTTGCTGGCGGCGACGGCGCCGTCCTGGGAGTCGGTGTAGCTGCCCAGCATCGCGCCGACGCTGCAGAAGGCGACGACGCCGACGAGGATGTAGGGGACCAGCAGCGGCGAGAGCGCGATTTCGGCGCCCGTCAGGACGACCACCATCGCGAGGATCAGCAGGCTCGCTAGACCGATGATCACGGCGTTGACGGCGGTCTGGGCGAGCAGCCACTCGCCGCGGGTCAGCGGCGTCGTCGCGAGCTTCTCGAAGCGGTTGCCCTCGCGGTGGCGCGCGACCTCGCTACCCATCCGCGACAGCGGCGTGAAGAGCACGACGACGGCGAGATAGCCGGGCACGTAGTAGGCCGCCGGCTCCGTGAACAGCCCCCCGCCCGTCGGATCCGTCTGTACGAGCGCGCCGAAGATGGCGATCAGGATCACCGGGAAGAAGAACGTGAAGAAGACCGCCGTCCGGCGGCGAATGAACGACCGCCAGCCCGCGCCCGTCGCCGCGCGAACGCGACCGACTCGAGTCACGCCGTCTCACCCGCGCGAGTGAGATCGTCGGCGTCCGCTTCGCCGTCACCGTTCCTGTCGGCCCGGCCGGTCCGGTCGCGTTCCGTCGCGTCGGCCAGCGCGAGGTAGACGTCCTCCAGGTCGGGTTCGGCCCACGTCAGCCCGGAGTACTCGAGGCCACGGTCCTCGAGGTAGTCGACGACGGTCCCGATTTCGGCGGGACCGACGTCGCGGACGACGAGCGCGCCGTCCGCGCGGGCTCCGCGGGGACCGCGACCGCGAGCCGGCCGTTCGACCGGATATGCGAGGTCAGCGAAGGCCTCGGGAGTCGCCGTCGTCGTGATCGTGAGCCGACTCGAGCCGCCGTGTTCGGCGACGAGCTCCGCGGGGGTGCCGCGGGCGACGACGGCGCCGTCGGCGAGCAGGCCCACGCGGTCGGCCAGCCGCTCGGCCTCGGCCATGTCGTGGGTCGTCAACAGGACGGTCGTCCCCGCGTCGGCGAGGTCCTCGATCAGCCGCCAGACGGTGCGCCGGCCGGCGGGATCGATTCCGGTCGTGGGCTCGTCCAGAAAGAGCACGTCGGGGTCGTTGACCAGCGTCGCGCCGACGCAGACCCGGCGCTGCTGGCCGCCCGAGAGGTCTTCGTACCAGGTGTCGCCGGCGTCCGTGAGGCCGACGTCGGCGAGGACGTCGTCGGGGTCGCGGGGGTCGTCGTACAGCCCCGCGTAGTAGTCGAGGAGTTCGCGGGCGCTCAGGCGATCCGGCGGCGAGAAATCCTGCGGGAGGACGCCGAGCCGGTCCCGGTCGATCGCCGCCGGCGACTCGCCGAGCACGCGAGCCGCGCCGGAATCGGGCTCGGTCGTTCCGGTCAGCGCGCGCACGAGCGTCGTCTTCCCGGCCCCGTTCGGACCGATCAGCGCGAAGACCTCGCCGGCGGAGACGGAGAGCGACGCCCCCGACAGCGCCGTCGTCTCGCCGTACGACTTCTCGAGGTCCGTTGCGTCGACTACGGCAGACATACGGGCGAGTTTCGGCGCGTCGGGGGTAAGGGGTTCGATTCGCGACTCGGTCGGCCGACTCGAGTCGATCAGTCGGTCGCTTCCGGCGCGGGTACCGTCTCCGGCTCCGGATCCTCGACGACGTGGCGATCCGGCAGGTCGGGCGTGGGCTCGCGACCGACCGTGAAGAACCGCTCGGTGCGCGTCAGTTCCTCCGTCGCGGGGCTCGGCTTCGTGAACCGTTCGAACTCGACGGCGACACCCGACGAATCGGACGCGAACGCGCTCTCGGTCCCCGTCTCGGTCCGACCCTCGCTTGCCGATTCGGGCGCGATGCGGACCGCCGCCAGCTGGTATGACGGGTAGAACACCGGCGGGAGGATGCCGATGATCCCGTCCCGGCGGTGGAGGCGCTTGAGCCACGTACCCGTGTTGACCAGCACGCCGCCGTCGACCTCCTTCAACATCGGGCGGTGGGTGTGCCCGAAGCAGAAAATCGTCGTCTCCGGCTCGTCCGCGAAGACCGTTCGAGCCCGTTCCTCGTAGGACGCGACCGGATCGACGGTGAGTTCGGTCTCGAAGACGCCGAAGCGGTCGACCGTCTTCCTGATGTCTCGGCGGATGAAGTACAGCGGAATGCCCGCGAGCAAGAGCACGCCGACGACGGCGACGTTGAGCGTGAGGAGGAACCAGGCCGCGGTGCCGGCCCTGCCGAACTGGCCGAGGAACGCTTCCGTCTGGGTGACCGGCACCGACCAGATCCCCGCCAGGTGCAGCCCAGCCAGCACCGCGAGGACGGCGCTGATGTTAAAGAGCAACAGGAACGGCACCAGCGAGTACCGTAGCAGCGGGTTCATCTCCCTGTAGAAGTACTTCGAGAAGAGCCAGATCGGCATCCGCTCGGTCGGCGTGACCGCCTGTACGTCCTTCAGCCAGTTGTACCGCCCGCGGTCGGAGAGTTGGCCCGCCCGGCTCGTGACGAGCGTGTTGTAGTAGTAGCCGAGCGGCGTCGCGTGGGGGTTCCCCCAGTCCTCGATCTGGTTGTTGGCGTCCTGCTGGTGACCGTGCTCGAAGTGGATCGCCTGATCTCCGACCGGCCTCGTGATCGTCTGGTCCTGCACGAGCTCGACGTTGTACTCCGCGAACCGGTCGACGTACTCGTCGTACGCCGCGAGTTCGTGGTCGTGGTTCCCCGGCAACAGCGTGATTGGGATGTTCTCCCCCGTCGCCCGGAGTTGCTCGAACAGCGTCGGATACGTCTCCTCTAAGACCTCGAACTTCTCGATTCCGTCGACCGTCGTGAACTCCCAGAGCCCGAACGCGTCGCCGTTGATGATCAGCTCCGCGTTTTCGTCGGTCCGTTCCAGCCGCTCGAGGAAGGAGCGCAACTCGTCGAGAAACTCGACGTCCTCAAGCTGTTCGTCGCCGCCGATGTGGAGGTCGCTGATGACGTAGTAGACCCGATCGTCGTCGCCGTCATCGGTCTCGGTGGCCATTCGTTCCCAGTCAGTGGCTCCACTTCGAAAGCTGTTGTCGTCTGTATCTCGCAGCGAACCGCGGTCGCGTCGACGGGTTCGAGCCGCGCTAACGAGATCTGACGTAGTTGTCCGGCATATCGGTACCGTACACGAAACGGGGGAGGGGTCGGGGTCGGCCATCCCTCCGCATAATGAAGGGCCGCTCCATCGATCTATAGCCGATGGCGGGCAGGGACACTCGGAGCGCATCGACGAGTACAGGGTGAGAACGTACGAGCGAGGGGACTGGGACGGCGTCCTCTCGTTGCTCGAGATGAAAGATTAGGTTTCCAACGACGCTACCGCGGATCGTCGCTACGAGCGGCGGTCGTCGGAACTTCTTGCCCTCGCAGGGTCAACCGTTACCCGCCGATTCGTGGTACCGGCTCGGGAATGCCCCAAATCGGATACACCCTCTCGAGCGAGGAGCACGGCCCGAACGAACTCGTCGACATCGCCCGGCGCGCCGAGGAAGCGGGGTTCGATTTCCTCTCCATTTCGGACCACTTCCACCCGTGGGTCTCGGCGCAAGGCGAGTCTCCCTTCGTCTGGTCGACGCTAGGCGCGATCGCCAACGAGACCGACGACATCGAGGTCGGCGTCGGCGTCACCTGTCCGACGATTCGGATCCACCCGGTCAACGTCGCCCACGCCGTCGCCACCGTCGACGAACTGTTCGGCGACCGCTTCACCTTCGGCGTCGGCACCGGCGAGAACCTGAACGAGCACGTCACCGGGGAGCGCTGGCCGGAACACGACGTCCGCCTCGAGCTGTTGGACGAGGCGATGGACGTCATGCGAAAGCTCTGGACCGGCGAGACGACGAGCCACCACGGCGAACACTACACGGTCGAGAACGCTCGACTCTACACCTGTCCCGACGAACAGCCGACGACGATCGCCAGCGCGTTCGGTCCGCAGACCGCGAAGTGGACCGCCGACAACGCCGACGGCCTCTGGTGTTCCGGCCCGAAGGGAGCGCCCGTCGAGGCCTACGAGGACGCCGGCGGCGACGGCCCCAAGTACACGCAACTGCACGGCTGCTACGCCGATAGCGAGGCGGCGGCGATCGAGACGATCTACGAGCAGTGGCCCAACGGATCGATTCCGGGCGAACTCGGCCAAGAACTGCCGACGCCGGCCCACTTCGAGCAGGCCGCCCAGATGGTCGAGAAGGAGGACATCGCCGAGGCCGGGACGACGACCGAACCGGACGCGCAGGCCCACATCGACAGCATCGAAGAGGCGCTCGAGGCCGGCTACGACCACGTCTACTTCCACCAGGTCGGGGACGAACAGGAGAAGGCGATCGAACTCTACGAGGAGGACGTGCTGCCGTCGTTCCGATAGGCTCGCGTCGAAGATCGGCGTATCAGTGCGTTCGAAGCGGACTCAGCAGGCCAGTGCGACGAACCGGTTGATCGCCTCGTCGTCGCCGGCGACGATCAACACGTCGTCCGTGTTGACGACGAACTCCGGGCCGAGGTCGGTCAACAGTTCGCCGTCGCGCTCGACGGCGACGACGGTACAGCCGGTCCGCGCCCGCAGGTCGACCTCCCCGAGGCTCTTCCCGGCGATCTGGGGCGTGGTCGTCCGGACGAGTTCGAACTGCGTCTCGGGCGTGAGGATCTCCTCGTCCTCGATCAGCACGGAGGCGAGCATCCGACCGGTCACCGTCGACAGCGAGAGGACGTACTCCGCGCCGGCGCGGTAGAGTTTCGGGATGTTCTCCGTCTCGTTGGCCCGCGCAATGATCTCGATATCCGGAGTGACCTGTTTGAGAACCAGCGTCGCGTAGATCGTCGTCGCGTCGTCGTTGACGGTCAGCAGGACCGAGCGGGCCTCGTCCGCGCCGGCGGTCTCGAGGACGTCCTCGTCGGTGATGCTGCCGGTGATATCCACGCCGGGTTGGTCCGCGAGGTCGACGACGGTGGTCGAGACGCCGTTGCCCGCCAGCGTCTCCACCGCGGTCCGGCCGACGACGCCGTAACCGCCGACGATCACGTTTTCGGGCCGGTGCTCGAGCGTCGAGACCGTCCGCGCTTTCAGTTCCGTGAGGTCGTCTCGCCGGCCCGCGACAAGCAGGATCGTGTTGCCGTCGATCCGGTGGTCGGGACCCGGAACGGGAACGAACTCGCCGTTGAACCACGCGCCGATGACGGTGATCCCCATCCGGTCCCGGATCCCCGACTCCGCAACCGTCCGGCCGACAAGGTCGCTGTCGTCCTGGACGAGCAGTTCAGTTACCGAGAGGTCCTCGCTGAGTTCGATCGTGTCTCGAAGTTCGGCAGACAGCGTCGTCGTCGCCTTCGTCGCGAGGCTCTGGCCGAGCACCCGCCGCGGGCGGACGGTCTCGTCGGCGCCGGCGTAGCGGTGGTAGCTCGCGACGTCCTCGTCCTCGACCACGCTGACGATCGTGAGGTCGCTCGAGAACTCCCGGGCGGTGAGGATCACGACCGCGTTGGTCTCGTCGTCGACGTCGGTGACGAGCGACCGCGCCTCGCCGGCGTTGGCCGCGCGGAGCGTCTCCTCCTGGTCGAGTTCGCCGTAGATTGCCTCGGTCCCGTCGTTCGTGAGGTCGACGACGAGTTCGGGGTCGTCGTCGACGAAGACGTACGGGATGTTTGCCGCCTCGAGTTCGTCTGCGAGCACGTCCGATCGCGGCGAATAGCCGCAGATGACGACGTGGTCGGTGAGGCCGGTCGACTCCGGCGGACGGTCCTCGAGGG
Source organism: Haloterrigena salifodinae (assembly GCF_003977755.1). Taxonomy (NCBI): domain Archaea; kingdom Methanobacteriati; phylum Methanobacteriota; class Halobacteria; order Halobacteriales; family Natrialbaceae; genus Haloterrigena; species Haloterrigena salifodinae. Next base: position 743,094 of record NZ_RQWN01000002.1, on the reverse strand, counting down.
CCTCCTGAAAGAGCGGGACGACGAGCAGCGGCAGGGCGAGGAAGACGAGGGAAACGCCCGTGAGGATCATGCCGATCACGAAGAGGTTCATCACGGTGCTATCCCACGGCGCGTCGCCGCCGAAGCCCACCGTGGTTAGCGTTTCGACCACGGTCTGCACAGAGCCGACGTACGTTTTCTGGTCTCCCTCGAAGGCGGCCATTCCGAACTGGTAGAGTTTCGCGTAAACGAGAACGAGAGCGAAAACGGCGCCCAGCGAGAGGCCGATTCGACGCCACCAGTCCTTCATTGGGGAACCGTGCCCGTTGCGTCCCTATGTAACTTCCCAACTCGGACCGTATCATCCGTTGAATACCGCGAGGAGGAGTTCACGCTCGATACCGGCGACGATCGCATCTCCGTCCGCCGGACCGGGAACGAACGGGAGAAGCCGATCGAGTTCCGCGAGGAGGACATCTCGCTGCCGTTTCGGAGCGCGGGCGACAGCGGATAGAGGTCTAGAGTGGGGACCGCAGCGGCCCGCTACGCGCTCGAGTGGGGTTCGATCTCGATACTAGACTCGGACACCACCGTCACCTCGCCGGCGATAGACGCGTGTTGGGGGATACTGATCCCGTCGGAACTGGGGCTCGCGATCCGGTCGCCGACGTCGACGCGATCGCCGACCTCGACGACCGGTTCGGCGGGGTTCACGACGTCCGGCTCCGGGTTCGTCGCGAGCGGAACCCGGACGTAGGACGGCTCGATCGTCGCGGTCGGCTCGGTTTCAGCCTCCCGGTCGCTCCACTCGTCCGCCTCGAGCACGTCGATTCGGCCCTCGCCGTACGTGTTTTCCGCGACGGTTTCCTCGTCGAGGACGAGCAGGCAGTTCGTGTGCTTGCGGACGCCGTACTCGTCGAGTGCCGAATCAACCGGGAAACACCAGCCCGGCCCGCCGTCGGCGATCACCGCGTCTGCGGGGAGCGCGTCGGGCGGACAGTCGGCCGCGCACAGGAGTTCGCTCGCGGGCGTGCCGATCGGAACCTCGAGGAATCGATCCCGCGGCACGTCGCCGCTGACGTGGACGTACTTGTGGGTCACTGGCTCACCGTCGGTGAACGCCCGAGAGATATTGGACAGGGTTTCGGTGTTCTGGACGAGCCAGCCGTGATCGGTCGGCAGATCGGTTCCGATAACCGTCCCGTCGACGGTCTTGAGCAGGACGCTCTCCATCCCGTACTGGTACTCGTTCTCCGTGTAGGCGAACACGACGCCCGATTCCGCGTCCCTGTCGAGGGGGAGTTCATCCGGCCGGATCACCGTGTCGGCAGTCTCGGCCTCGAGGGCCCGAACGTACTCGTCGCGATCCTTCCACTTCGCGCTGACGACGATCAGATCGAACGCCTGGTCGAGCAGCGCGTCGAACAGCGTGGCGAACGTCTCCGCGCGGGTCTTTCCGAGCCACTTGTCGATGCAGTAGTTCGGTTCGCTCTCCTGGTGGTTCACCAGGAGGGAATCGACCGCGTCGAGGTTCGTCCACTTCGCGTAGGACGGAAAGCCGGCGCCGCCCGCGCCCGCGACGCCGGCCGACCGGATCAGGTCGCTCCCCTCGGTTCGAACGTCCGGCCACTCCGCGTCACGAGTCGGCCGCATACGTGGAGTCGTCATGACACGCGGAGCATTGTCCGGAACGATCGTTCGACTTGATCCGCACCTATGAGGGGTGTTTATAACACCCCGTGGCGGCGTTCGATCCGCCGTCCGGCGGTCCGTCGAGACGGTAGCTTTGTAGGCACCAGCGGACGTATCTCGAGCAGCGAAATGCGCTATCTCGAGGTGACCCTGCAGCGACCGACGGCCGAGCAGCATCCGATGCACCAGTTCATCGTTGAACACGAGGGGTATACTGCATCGAGATTGCTCTACGGCCACCAGTACGGCGACGAGTACGCGATGCTGTTCTACATCGACGGTCCGCGAGTCCCCTACGAGCCCGCCCTCGAGGACGCCCCCACGGTGCTCGACTACGAGCTCGCACCGTGTCGCGACGATTCCTTCTACCTGTACGTGCGGGAGTCGCTGACGGGGGCCGACCGAACGTTCGTGGACGCGGTCGAACAACCGGGGCTGATCATCATCCCGCCGGTAGCGTTCCGCGACGACGGGACGATACGACTGACGGCGGTCGGTCCCGACGAAGCGATCCAGACGGCGGTCGACGACGTGGCCGATACGGCGCGCGTCGACGTCCGTTCGGTCGGGACGTACCGTGCCGGGCGAATCGACACGCGGGCTGATTTGACCCAGCGCCAGTTCGAAGCCGTTTCCGCGGCCGTCGACTGCGGCTACTACCACACGACCCGGGACGGGTCCCTCGAGGACGTTGCGGATCGACTGGACTGCTCGAGCGGGACGGCGGGGGAGTTGCTCCGGCGGGCCGAACGAACGGTCATGGAAGGGCTCGTCCACGGCGGACCGTTCTGAGAGCGACGGTCCGTCGCGCCATCCCGCGGGGTCGCGGGATCGAACTGTCCGGATTGCCCCGAAGGCAAGGCATACCCGAGACTATCCGCATCGAACACACATGAACCATCGACGGCTCGGTTCGACCGGCTACGACGTTTCTGAGGTCGGCCTCGGCACCTGGAACATCGGCGGCAGTTGGGGCGACGTCGACGACGAAACCGGCCGCGAGGTCGTTCGCGCCGCCCTCGAGGCGGACGTCGACTTCATCGACACGGCGGACGTCTACGGCGACGGCCGCAGCGAGCGACACATCGGCCACGTCTTGGACGAACGCGACGCCCACGACGACGTCTTCGTCGCGACGAAGGCCGGCCGGCGACTCGATCCCCACGAGGCGGATCGGTACGACTACGAGAACATCTCCGAGTTCGTTGCTCGGAGCCAGGAGTACATAAACGAGGAGACGCTGGACCTCCTACAACTGCACTGTCCACCGACCGAGGCCTACTACCAGCCCGAAACGTTCGACGCCCTCGAGCGGCTCAAATCGGAGGGCGAGATCGCCCACGCGGGCGTCAGTGTCGAGACGGTCGAGGAAGCCCTGAAGGCGATCGAGTACGACGTCGTCGAGACGGTCCAGATCATCTTCAACCTGTTCCGCCAGCGCCCGAACGAGCTGTTCTTCGAGCAGGCAAAGCGAAACGATATCGGCGTCATCGTCCGCGTCCCCTACGCGTCGGGCCTGCTGACCGGCGCGCTCGAGCGCGACCAGGAGTTCGCCGAGGACGACCACCGCAACTTCAACCGCGAGGGCGAGGCCTTCGACGTCGGCGAGACGTTCGCGGGTGTCCCCTACGAAACGGGCCACGACGCCCTCGAAGCGCTCGAGCCCCACGTTCCCGAGGACCGCTCGACGGCCGAGTTCACGCTCCGCTGGATCCTCGACCACGAGGCGGTCTCGACGGTCATCCCCGGCACGACCTCGCCGGACCACGTCCGTTCGAACGCCGCGGTCTCAGACCTTGACGCGCTGTCGAATCAGGCCCACGGCGCGGCTCGGGACGTCTACGAGGAGTACGTCGCGGAGCACGTCCACCACCGCTGGTAGCACCGCGGTCAGCCGTCGGAGGGGGCACAACCTATCGCACTTGCTATCGATTTGCGGGAATTTTTAATGGGTGTAAATATATTTTTATTTATAAGAATGTCCGGATCGAAGACGGGCCGTCGAATAGAAACACTGCTACTCTTTGTTGTGAACGCTCTGCCGATCGCGGGGCTGATCGGCTTCGGCTGGCGGCCGTTTCAAGCGCTGTTCGTCTACTGGGTCGAAATCGGCGTAACGCTTCTCGGATACTACGTCGTCGCGTTGTTCGGACAGCGAGACTCCAAACCTGAGGAAAAAGGTGGTGGATCGTATCCCGGGCCGGTACCACTCCCTGTACCCGGTGAATCTTTCAGACCAATTCGATCGCTGCCGCCGCTTCGGTACCGAAACGCGCGGTATATCCCTGCTAGCGTCCCTCTCGTCGCGATCATCTGGTTTCTGCTCTCGCGTGCGTTTTTGGATTTTCCGAACACTGGGGTCGTGATCGAGGGGCGACCCGCTGTGGAATCGATCGTTGGGTACATCGCGATATCGTACACGCTCGAGGGACTCGTGACCGCCGCGATCGCCTCGGTGATCCAGCTGTCCGTACTCGGTCGCGACTTCCTCTCTCGGCGACTCGTCGATCAATACTCCGCGGCGATGCTAGCGGAACTGCCGATTCGCATCGCCGGCGTCTGGTTCGTCGTGTTGCTACTGTTGGTCCCTGTCTATGCCGGAACGATAGTATTTGATATTGGACGTGGCGTCGTCGGCTGGGGGTTTTTCCTTTTGCTCCTCGGAGCGAAACTCGCCGTTGATCTGGCCCTCCTTCGCCTGCGGTACGAACCGAATCCGGGACTGTTCACCCGGCTGTTCGTCCCGAACACACGCGAAACAGCGTAGGCTCCTGCAAATGGATCGCGGCCGTCCCGGGTGTGGACAGCGGCGATTGAACCGCTCGCGGTTCGCCGGTTCCGCATCCGTTTTGCCGTTCGCGCCGAAACCGCCGCGCATGGAGTACACGACCCTCGGTAACACGGGTACGACCGTTTCAAGACTGTGTTTCGGTACCTGGCGCTTCGCGAAGGAGAGCGGCGGCACCGTCGAAACCGACCGTGAGGAAGCTCACGACCTGCTCGACGCGGCATGGGAGCAGGGCATCAACTTCATCGACACCGCGAACGTCTACGGCGATCCCAACGGCACCAGCGAGGAGTGGATCGGCGAGTGGCTCGCGGACCGCGACATCCACCGCGAGGACGTCGTCATCGCCTCGAAGGTCTACTTCCCCTTCGACGGCCGGGGTGAACCCGGACCGAACGACTCCGGTCTCGGGCGCAAGCACATCCGCGCCCAGATCGAGGGCACCCTGGAGCGACTCGGCACGGACTACCTCGACGTCTACTACATCCACCGCTGGGACGAGGACACGCCGATCCGGGAGACCATGCAGACGCTCACGGAGCTCGTCCGCGAGGGGAAAGTCCGCTACCTCGGCGCCTCCTCGATGGCCGCCTGGAAGCTGACGAAGGCGCTGTGGACCAGCGACGTCGAGGGCCTCGAGCGATTCGACGTCACCCAGCCGATGGTCAACGCGGCCCAGTACGACGAGGTCGGCGACTACCTCGACGTCTGCGCCGATCAGGATCTGGCCGTCTGCCCCTACTCGCCGCTTTCGGGCGGCTTCCTGACCGGCAAGTACGACCGCGCCGAGGACGGTTCCGTCGAGGCGCCCGACGGCTCTCGCGGCAGCTTAGACGAGATGTTCGACGACTACTACGCGACCGAGCAGGCCTGGGACGTCCTCGAGGCCGTCGAGTCCGTCGCCGACGAAGTCGACGCCTCTCCGGCCCAAGTTTCGCTGCGCTGGCTGATGGATCAGGATCGCTTCACCTGCGTCCCGATCGTCGGCGCACGAACGCCCGAGCAACTCGAGGAGAACGTCGGCGCGGTCGAGGTCGACCTCAGCGACGAGCAGTTCGAGCGGATCGACGCGGCCCGCGGGGCCGACGACTGAGACCGGAGGCTATCGTCCGCACGTGTGTGGGTATCGCGCACGTTCGCTACGGAGACTGTTTCGGTCGTCACAGCTTCTTGATCCGGCCGGCGAATGGTGACGTATGGAACGCTGGCAACGGCGCGCCGCGAAGACGATTGGCGGCGTACTGGCCCTCATCGTCCTGACGTCGCTGTTGTACCACTACGTCATGGTCGCCGTCGAGGGCCGCTCGCAGAGCTACTTCCACTCGACGCAGGTCGTCATCGAGACGTTCACGGGGACCGGCTACGGCTCCGACTCGCCGTGGGGGTCCCCGCTGGGGAACCTCTTCGTGATGGCGATGGACCTCGGGACGTTCCTCGTCCTCTTCATCGTCGTCCCCTACGTCTTCCAGCCGATCCTCGAGGAGTCGTTCTCCCCGACGGCGCCGCGCACCACGGAACTGGCGGACCACGTCCTCGTCTGTGGCTACTCCTCGCGCAGCGAGCGCCTCGTCGACGAGTTCGAGAGCCGGGGCGTCGATCACCTCGTGGTCGTCGAGGACGAGTCGGAGGCGCTGGCCCTCGACGAGGCGGGAACGTCCGTGATTCGGGGCGATCCCACTGCGGTCGAGGACTTAGAGCGAGCCAACGTCGACGACGCGGCCGCGGTCGTGATCGACACCGCCGACGAGGCGGCCGCAAGCGCCGTCCTCGCCGTCAGAGAGCGGACCGCGGACGTTCGCGTCGTCGCCCTCTGTAGCGACCGGTCGCTCGAGCGCCCGCTCCGCTACGCGGGCGCCGACACCGTCGTCACGCCGCGACACCTGCTCGGTCGTCGGATCGCCGAACGGGTCCGGGCCGAGATCGATCCGCGCGTCAGCGACGTGACGAGCCTCGGCGACGGCGTCTCTCTCGTCGAACTCTCGGTCTTCGAGGAGAGCACCGTCTGCGGAAAGACCCTCGCCGAGCTCGGTGTTCTCGAGGCGACGGACGTGATCCTCGTCGGCCTTTGGAAGGGAGGCGCGTTCGTCAGCGAGCCGTCACCGGACCTCGAGATCGACGAACACACCGTATTGCTCGTCGCCGGTGACGAGTCGACGCTGAAGGAACTCGAGAGCCACACTGCACCCGCCCGGACGTCCCACCCGAGGGTGGTCGTCGCAGGTCACGGCGAGGTCGGCTCGACGATCAGCGAGCGCCTCCGTGCGGCCGGCGTCGCCTGTACCGTTATCGACCGTGAGGAACTGCCGGGTGTCGACGTCGTCGGCGACGCGACCGACGAGGATGTCCTCGAGCGAGCCGACCTCCAGACGGCGACGGCATTCGTCGTCGCGGTCGGCAGCGACGACGAGGCCATCCTGTCGGCGCTCGTCGCGCGCGAACTCGCGGACGACCTCGACGTCGTCGTCCGTGCCAACGACGCCGACAGCGAGCGGAAGCTGCGGCGGGCAGGCGCCGACTACGTGCTCACCCTCCCCGACATCAGCGGTCGACTGCTCGCGCTGGACGTCCTCCGCGAGGAGATCCTCTCCTACGACCGTCAGCTGACGGTCGTCCGCTTCGAGTCCGGGCGGTTCGCGGGCCGGACCCTCGGCGAGACGACGATCCCGGAGAGCGACTGCATCCTCGTTGCCGTCGAGCGCGACGGCGAGATCGTCACGGACGTGCCGCTCGAGTTCCGGTTCGAGGCCGACGACAGCCTTCTGGTGGCGGGCGATGACGAGGCGATCGACGCGCTCGAGTCCGGTTTCGATTCGGCGCCGGCGTGAGAACTGGTACCGTTTCCGCGATCAGTCCGAAGGAGTCGCTGCTACCGTGGAGCGGTCGATCGGTTCACAGACTGGCTGGAGTAAAGAGAATGGAGCGAATCGGCGACTCAGAACAGCGAGCCGGTCAGGACGAGTGCGTCGACCAGCACCGCGACGAGGACGGCCCCGAGGAAGGCGTTCGAAGCGTGGAACGAGCGGAACGCCGCGGCCTCGGTCTGCTCGAAGTGGAGCCTGACGGCGGTCCAGAGGAAGATCCCGCCGAAGACGACGACCGTCGCCGCATAGAGCGCGCCGAGGTTGGCGATCCAGGCCAGTGCGACCGTGCTCACGAGCGTCGCCGCGAGGTAGTAGATGATCTGCTTTCGCGTCTCGGTCTCGCCGCGGACGACAGGCATCATCGGGAAGCCGCCGCGGGCGTAGTCGTCCTTGTAGGCCAGCGCGAGGTTGTAGAAATGCGCCGGCGTCCAGAGGAAGATCACGCCCGCGAGCGCCAGCCCCGGAAGCCCGATCTCGTTAGTGACCGCGGCCCAGCCGATCAGCGCTGGGAGCGCACCCGCAGCCCCGCCGATGACCGTGTTCTGGACGGTGTTGGGCTTGAGGACGAGGGTGTAGACGACGCTGTAGAAGATGATCGCCGCGAGGCCGAGTGCGGCCGCCAGCCGGTTGATCGTCAGGAAGACGCTCAGCGAGGCGACGGTCAACAGCCCGCCGAAGGCCAAGGCGTTGCGAACGGGAATCAGGTCGGTCGCCAGCGGGCGGTCCGACGTGCGGGACATCTTCCGGTCGACGTCGCGTTCCAGGACGTGGTTGAAGGTTCCCGAAGCGCCGATGGCGAGGACGCCGCCGCCGAGCGTCGCCAGAATGGTGTAGCGGTCGAGCGACGGGCCGGCGGCCAGCGCCATCCCCGCGGCGGCGACCAGACAGAGCAGCCACATCAGCCGCGGTTTCATCATCTTGAAGTACGCGAACGCGGTGAGCCGGGCTCGAGCGAGCCCGCCCTCGGGAAGGGTGCGGTCGCCGCCGGCCGCACCCTCGCTGACCGCGCCCTCCTCGAGCGGTTCGGGATCGATCATGTCGTCGTCGCTGCCGGTGGCGAGTTCGAGATCCCAGGCGAGCGCGAGGACGACCGTCCCGAAGATCACGAGGCCGAGCGAGAGGTGGAGGCCGGGGACGATCGCCGCGGGGCCGGACATCGCCGTCGCGGCGCCGACACCGACCTGTACCACGTAGAGGGCGGCGCCGAGGACGATCGCCGCCGTGACGCGCCGCGAGACGTCACCGAGGACAGCGGTGACGGCCGTCGCGGCGACGAGCAGGCCGACGATGACGGCCGCGATCCGGTGGCCCCACGCGACGAGGAGTTGGGTCTGACTCAGCGGATCGACGGGTGCGTGACAGGTCGGCCAGGTCGAACACGCCGCGGTCGCGTTCGTCAACGAGGTCGTCGCGCCGACGATCAACAAGAGGTAGACCCCCAGCGCGGTCGCTGTCAGTAGTGCGGAGAAGCGCTGTCGAGTGCCGATCGGACGGGGAAACGACGCTGATTCGGTTGCCACGGCTATTCTCGTCTACACCGTTCGACTCCGCGTATTTATCGTTCCCGCTTCGTCCCGCTTCTCGGGAAGACGATTGCGGGCGGACGCCGCCTGATCGCCTTCGAGTCGCGGTCGCTGAAACAAAGGCAGAGATCAATACGTGACGGTCGCGTAGGGGACGGTGTGTACCCGACCGACCGATCGCGGTCGACCGCCGATACCGACGGCGGAGCCGCGAGCCACGCGGAGATCGACCTCCGGGGCGACGAGCCGGCCGCGCAGTGTCCCTACTGCGACCGGGCGTTTCGCGAGCGGCGCCTCGAGGCGCTCCACCGAGGCTACGACCACCCGGATCGGCTCTCCGACCGCGAACGGGCCGCGTTCGAGCGGGCCTACCTTGAAGAACGGCCGACGGTGCGACGGGCCCGGCTGTTCGCGCTGGGCACGGTGGTGCTCGGCTACTTCGGGCTGCTGTTCGTCTACGCGATCGTCCTCTGACCACGTTCGCGTCGACCGGCGGATCGACTCGCGGAGCGCCGGCACGACGGGGAGACGGCGCCCGGCGTGGTCACATCCCCATGTCGTCGGCCGCCGCGGGCACCGGCAGATCGTGGGGGGCGACGCCGAGCAACTCCGCGGCGTGGTCTAAGGCCATGTCGAACCCGTAGTAGCGCTCGAGTTCGTCGCCGTCGGCCGTCGGTCGCACCTTCAGCATGGCGTAGCCCTCGGTGTTCTGTGCGATCGCGGCGGTCGCACCCGGGCGGGCCGCCGCGGCGTCGTCGGTGACCTCGAACGCGAGGCGGCGTTCCGACTCGGTCTCCGTGTACGTCGCCCTGATCCCCTGTTCCGCGGCGGTTCGGTCGTCAGTCTCGTCGCTCATGTCGGCCACTCGCGGGTCGAGGACCGGGAAGTTATCGGTTTCCTTCGCAGTCGGCGCGCCCGAAGCGGGTCGAATCGCTCGAGCGCGGGAATCGGTACCGATTTTTCGGTCCCACGAGAGACTCCGGTCGTGAACCGGACGGAGCCTCGCGAGTCCCCGCGCCTGATCGCGACGTTCCGACGCACGCGGTCGGTCGCCGTTCAGTGGGTCGTCGTCTCCGCGGTCGGCTTTTTCGGCTTCGCCTACCTGTTCGGCCACGTCCGCGCGGCGATTCTCGGCACCTCGCTCGAGCCGATCGTCGTACCGGTGTTCGCGCCGCCGGACGCGCTGCCCTGGCTCGTTGCCTCGGCGGGCCTCGTCGCGCTGATCGTCGTCCCCCACGAACTGCTCCACGGCGTCTTCATGGCCCGCTACGGAGGCGACGTCGGCTACGGGGTCGACGTCGCGTACTTCGTCCTCCCGTACGCCTACGCGAAGACCGACGGGACGAGCTACGCGCGCAACCAGTTGCTTGTCGCCCTGCTGGCGCCGTTCGTCGGCATCACAGCCGTCGGGCTGGCGGCGATGGTCGTCCGCCCCTCGCCGCTGGTGATCGTTCCGCTGGCGGCCAACGCCGCGGGATCGATCGGCGACCTCCGGATGGCCGGCGTTCTCCTGCAGTATCCCGCGGACGTCCGCGTCGGTCCGCTTCCCGACGGCGACGCGCAGGGGTTCGGGATCTACGGCTCGAGGTCCACGCCCGCCGAGGACGGCCGCCGACCGGGAATGCGATTCCTCTCGCGGATCGTCGTCGGCGCCGTCGGGACGCTGGCGCTGCTCGCGACCGCGCTCGTCGCGACGGTGTTCGTCTCGCTGGCCATCGGCTCGGGGACCGTCGTGATCGGAGAGCCCGGAACCCGGTGGTTCCTCTTCCGTCACGAACTCGCCTCCGGAGCGGGGGCGGTCCTCCTCGAGTTCGGAACCGCCGCGGGACTCGCCGCCGCGGTCGCCGGCGGACTCGCGTGGGCGGGGATTCGGGAGTGTTATCGCGTCTTCGTCCTCGGTCGGATCAATTGACGGCCGCGACCGGAACCGTAACGCTCGAGCGTTCGGTCGATCGAAGACGAGTATGAGCAAGTGGCTCCGGAGCGGGCGCCGCCGCGACATCTGTTTCCTACTAGCCGGTTCCGAGGACGGCGAACTGCGCAGCCAGCAGCTGAAGTCGCGCCTCGAGTCCCACTACGACGAGCACCTCGAGCCGAAGTCGTTCTACGGCTCGCTGTCGGCACTCGAGGACGCGGGCTTCGTCGAGAAACACACCGAAGGGCTGTACGACGTTTACGCGCTCACCGAGGCCGGCGAGCGGCGGGTCCGAAACCACTACGAGTGGGTTCGGGACTGTCTCGGGGGCAACGACTCGAGCGAGTAGCCCGTACGGTCGCCTCGTTCGACGCCGACTCGTCGACGGATGTCTGTCACTGACGGCCGAAACCGGGTGGCTGCGGTCGGCGTTGCGCTCGTCTTGTTTTTCTCTACGACGCAGTTCGTTGTGAGTCGACGTCGTCCCCTCGCTGACCGCGACCGTCGGCGGAGTCATCGGAGAAATAGCGTGGAATATATCGTCCCAGTAATAACATTTAGACAACGCTACCTGGTATTGTCATTTAACCAACAACACTCCGAAATAAGATAATTTTGGATATGAAATCCAGTCTAGATTTAACTCCTATTCGGCGAAACATAGACTCTTGAGAGGAGACAAGTCCGAACGGCCGAATTTTGAACAATACCGCTAACGAACGCCTCCGACGCCGAGACGTCGGTCGCGAATCTGTTAGTAATCGCGGACGATCGGCAACATACTAGATTCAACTGCGGACCAGTGTATGAATAATTGCACAAATCGGTAGGGAAGGTTTATGTTTGGTCAAATTCCTTCTCAATTACTGAATGGTGCGAAACGTAGGACGTCGATCCCGCCCTTCGATAGAGTCCTCCGGGGATTCACGATCCGACGAGCCGCGCGAACTCTCTCAGGACGAGATCTTCCACATCCTCCAGACGAATCGCAGACGAGACGTGATCGCCTATCTGCTGGACAGAACGGAAACGGACTCCGTCAAGATGCGCGACATCGCCGAACTCGTCGCGGCGAAAGAAAACGAGACGACCGTCGAAAACCTAACCTCGACCCAGCGCCAGCGCGTCTACATCCCGCTGTACCAGAGCCATCTGCCGAAACTGGACAAGGAGGGGATCATCGAGTACGACAAACCCCGCGGCATCGTTCACCCGACCGATCGACTCGAGATCTTTCGCCCGTATCTCGACGCAGCGAACGCTACCGCCGGCGACGACCGGTCGACCGACGGCGCCCCTCACGGATCAGTTGTGCGTTCGAACAGCGAGTACTACGTCGGGGCGATCGGCGCGGGCGTCGGCCTGCTGGCGGCCTCTGCGTCCGGTTTGCTCCCGGTTTCCGGACTGCTTCTCGCGGCGATCACCGTCGCGCTGTTCGGTCTGGCTCACGTCGCCGCGACGCTCTCCGTCCCCCGCTCGACCGACGGCGCCGACGAAAGTCGCCCGCTCTACTGACGGGAGGCGTCCGAGCAGACGGCCGGACGGGAGGTACTCGATCGGCGATCGCTGGTCGTCTTACTCCTCAAGCAGTTGGTCGCCGATCGTGTTCCGCAGCACCTCGCTGGTGCCCTCGTAGATCTCGTTGAGCTTGGCGTCGCGGTAGAACCGCTGGGCGGCGAAGTCCTTGGTGTAGCCGTAGCCGCCGTGGATCTGGATCCCCTCGTTGGCGACCTCGCGACTCACCTCTGAGGCGTACAGTTTGGCCTGGGAGGCGTCTTTGATGTAGTTCTCGCTGCGGATCTTCTTGTCCGCGGCTTTGTGCATGAGCATCTTGGCGGCCTGGATCTTGGTGTCCATATCGGCCAGCTTGTGCTTGATCGACTGGAACTCGCCGATAGGCTGGCCGAACTGCTCGCGCTCGTTGGCGTAGTCGCGGGCCTCCTCGAAGGCCGCGCGGGCGATGCCGACCCCGCGGGCGGCGATGGTGATCCGACCGCCATTGAGCGTCTTCAGCGCGTGGACGAAGCCCTCGCCCTCCTCGCCGAGCCGTCGCGATTCCGGAATCCGGAGGTCGTCGAACCGGAGTTCGGCGGTCGGACACCCCTTGTCGCCGAGTTTCTCCTCTGTGCCCTCGACGATGAAGCCGTCGTCCTCCTCGGGCCGGACGATAAAGGAGGAGATTCCCTTGTTGCCCGCCTCGGGATCGGTCTTCGCGAAGAGGGTGACCGTGTCGGCGACGGAGCCGTTCGAGATCCAGAGCTTGCCGCCGTTGATGACGTACTCGTCGCCGTCCTTCTCGGCGACGGTGTCCATCGCCGGCACGTCGCTGCCCGCGCCCGCTTCCGAAAGCGCGAACGCGCCGATATCTCGACCCTCCGCCAGCGGCGTCAGGTACTCCTCCTTCTGGGACTCGTCGCCGAACTCGTAGAGCATGTTTCCAGCCAGCGACGTGTGGGCGGCGACGATCGTGCCGAGGCCGCCCGAACCGCGGGAAATTTCCTCGAGGCCGATCGCGTAGGAGTGATAATCGAGCCCGGCACCGCCGTATTTCTCGGGGAACGGCATCCCCATCAGCCCCAGCTCGGCCATCTCGCTCACGAGGTCCGCGGGGAACTCGTCGTCGTGGTCGATCTCGTCGGCGATCGGGACGACCTCCTCGTCGACGAACTCCGACACCATGTCGCGGATCTGCTCCTGTTCGGGTGAGAGTGAGAAGTCCATGCGCGAGCTATCGAGGTGGGCGTTGTTAGTGGTATCGTTCCGCACGGACGGTTTCGACGCTCGGTCGGGCGAAACAAGCCCGACTACGACGGCCGGGGAACGGCGGCTCCGAGCCGAAACGAGCCGCGAGCGACGCTCAGTTCGGAGCGATCGTCTCGAGACACGGACACCGCTGATTCCTCGCGGCGTCGGCTCGGTATTCTCCCTTCCCAACACCCGTCTTCAGGGGGCCAGGAGACCGACGACGATGGCCGTGAGCAGTAGGTTGGCGAACGAGAGGACGAGCAGTCCCTTCCAGCCAATCTCGATGAGTTGGTCGATCCGGACCCGCGGCAGCGCGGAGCGGGCCCACTGCGTGAACAGGAACACAGCCCAGATCTTGACGAGGAACCAGACGAATCCAGGGAGGAGCGGACCGGCCGGTCCGCCGAGGAAGATCGTCGCGACGAGCGCACCGCCCAGGAAGACGTGCACGAACTCACCCATATAGACGAGCACGAAGTAGACCGAGGAGTACTCTGTCTGGTAGCCGGCGACGAGTTCAGTTGGCGCTTCCGGCGTATCGAAGGGATTGCGCCCTACTTCCGCGAGGTTCGCGAGCAGGAAGAGGACAAACGCGAAGGGGTTGACGATCGCGTACCACGACGGGATCGCCAGCCCACCGAGTTCGACGAGCGTCGTCTGCTGGGCAGCGACGATCTCACTCGTCCGGAGCGTGCCGGCGAAGATCACGACCGACATCCCGGTGACGACCAGCGGGATCTCGTAAGCGATGTTCTGTGCGACCACGCGCAGGCCGCCGAGCATCGAGTACTTGTTCGCCGACGCGTAGCCGCACATCGCCAGCCCGAGCGTGGCGAGCGACGCGACCGCGAAGACGTACGCGAGCCCCGTTTCGGGGTCTGCCAACTGGACGGTGACGCCATCGACCGACCCCATCGGAACGACCGCGAACCCGATGACGGCCGAGAAGACGACGAGGACCGGTCCGAGGTCGTACGCCGGGCGGTCGGCGCCCTCCGGGACGATCAGTTCTTTCGAGAGCAGGCGGATGGCGTCGGCGACGATAATCAGCGTTCCGAACGGCCCGAGCCGGTTCGGGGCGATCCGGTCAGTGAACGCGGCCGTTACCTTGCGCTTGGCCCAGATGACGATCGCCGCACACGTCAGCGGAATCAGCGCGACAAGACCGGCAGCCGTGATCGCGGCGACGGCCCGTTCCAGTGCGGTCGGCGAGGCACCGAACAGCGTCCGTGCTATCGCCTCGGGGAGTAACGTCATACGCGACGATTCGAGTCGCTCCCGGAGTCCGGTTCTGCGATACATATTCGGACTTTTATGTTATCGCCGACCGAACCGCCGACCGATGAGGTATCTCCGGCTGACCGTCCGGCCGACGGACCGCGAAATCCATCCGGTGCACACGGCCATGACGGAACGGGAATTCGTCGACCGCGTCCGGATGCTTCACTGGAACACCACGGACGTCAACGTCCCCGCGATCCTGTTCTACGTCGTCGGTGATCCCGAACGTCTCGCCGACGCGCTCGAGTCGATTCCCGAGATCGAGTCGTTCGGCGTCACCCGAATCGACGAACGGCGGTGCTACTGTTACACGCAGGGTCGGACGACCGAAGTCGAACGGACGCTGTACGGCGCGTTCACGCGGGACGGACTGGTTGTCCTCCCACCATTGACCTACGAGGACGACGGCGGGGTACGCTTTGGGGTCGTCGGTGAGGGCGACGCGCTCCGGGCGGCGCTGGCGGCCGTTCCGGACGGGATCGACGTCGCGGTCGAGCGCGTCGGGGAGTACGACACGCCGCGGGAGACCGTCGACGCCGCGCTCACGTCGCGCCAGCGGGAGACGCTCGCCACCGCGAAGGCGGTGGGCTATTACGAGACCCCGCGCGAGGCGACGATCGAAGACGTGGCCGCGGAACTGGACTGTGCGCGCAGTACTACGGCGGAACACCTCCAGAAGGCGGAGTCGCGTCTCGTTCGAACGGTGCTCTGACCGCGGCGACGACGGACGGTTCGTCGGGGCAACACGAGCGTACTCGTCCGTCTCTCGTCATCGCGGGGCGATCGTCTCGAGGGCCTCCTCAATCGGTTCGTCGCCCGAGAGGAGTTCGAACGTCTCACCGATCAGTTCGTCGTGCTCGAGCGCGACCACGAGCGTCCGGGCGACGTCCTCGCGGGGGATATTGCCGGCGTTCAGCCCGATGTCGTCGCCGACTTCGACCGTCCCGGTTCCGGAGTCGGTCGTCAGTTCGCCCGGCCGGACGATCGTCTCCTGCAGGTCGCTCTGTCGGAGGTACTCGTCGGCCTCGGCCTTGGCGATCAGGTAGTCCTCGAGGGCGTCAGGGCCCGACTCCGGGTCGTCGGCGCCCATCGAACTGAGCATGACGAAGCGGTCAATTCCCGCGTCTTCGGCGGCGTCGATCAGGTTGATCGCGCCGTCGCGGTCGACGCCGTAGACGTCCTCGCCGCCCGAGCCGGCGGCGAAGATGATCGCGTCGCAGCCTTCGACCGCGTCCGCGACGTCCTCGGTCAGATCCGCGACGACGGGGTCGCCGCCCAGTGCTTCCACCTCGTCGGTCTGGTCCGGATCGCGGACCATCGCTCGAGCGGTGTCGCCGCGCTCGGCGAGCAGTTCGGTGACGTGCTGTCCCACCTGTCCGTGTGCGCCGGCGACGAGTACGTTCCGAGTCACGACCGCGCTTTGGCCGCGCGGCGGGAAACGAATTGCGGCGGGAACTGCCGGGCCGCCGGCGCGCTCTCGCCGCCCCTCTCCCGTCCCCGGGTTTGGACGCCGACGTTCACGTCGACCGGAAGAACACGCCGCGACCGGGGTGTTTTTCCCGGGAGAGGTCGAAATGGACTCGAGTAGATGACCACGGGCCAGCCCGAACCTCCAACTGACGCCGACCTGGAGTGGTGTTACGACGCGGTTCACGGCGTTTCGCGGACCTTTTCGATAACGATCGATCGGCTCGAGGAGCCGATGGCGAGACACATCTGTCTGGGATACCTCCTCTGTCGGGTCGCCGACACGATCGAAGACGCAGGACACATTCCGCCGGAAACGCAGACGGAATTGCTCACCGAATACGATCGCGTGCTCGATCCGGATGCCGACCGAACCGTCTCGGAGTTCATGACCGACGTCGAGCCGTGGCTCCCCGAGGAACGCGGCGACGACTGGGAGGTCGTCGCCCAGACGCCGCGAGTGCTGAGGACCTTCGAGTCGCTTGCCGACGAGCCCCGCGAGATCATGCGCGAACCGGTTCGGGAACTCGTCGACGGCATGGCGATGTTCACCGACCGCTACGCCACCGAGGGCGGACTGCGCTTACAGACCGTCGAGGAACTCGAGGAGTACTGCTGGTACGCCGCCGGCACCGTCGGGACGCTGATCACCGGGCTGGTCGCCCGCGGCACCTCCCGAGAGCGGGCCGATGAGATGCGGGAGAACGCCCGTTCGTTCGCCCTCCTCTTGCAACTGGTCAACATCGCGAAAGACGTCGAGGACGACTACCACGAGGAGAACAACGTCTACCTCCCCGCCGAGTGGCTCGCGGCGGAGAACGTCGACGTCGAGGCGGTCACCGACGAGGCCCACCACGGTGGCGTCACGAACGTCATCAAGCGGGTGACAGGCCGCGCCGAGCGCTACCTCGACGACGCCCAACGGTACCTCGAGGTCGTCCCCGAACACCACGGTAACCGGCTCTCCGCGTGGGCGATTCCCTACCTGCTGGCCGTCGGGACGCTCCGCGAACTTCGAGAGCGACCCGAGGACGTCGTCCGCGAGGGCGACGTCAAGGTCTCTCGAGCCGAGGTCTTCGCGTTGCTCCAGCAGTTCGAGGACGGCGTCTCGCGGTCGAACCTGGCCGAACTGCGCAAGGAGATGGCGGAGAAACCGTTACACCACTGACCGCTTCACTCGTCGGTTTCGCACGCGTCTAACGGCGCGACTCTCGGATCCGGTGTCGGCTGTCGCGTCGACGGGGACGTGAGCGCAATCCGTCCTCCATCCGGAGACCTCGAGTCGGTCGGCGATCCTGAGACCACCACTTCGAGTCTGCTGAGCCGGGTTCGGCGCTGATGGCGTTCCGTACGCTTATCCTTCCCCTTCTGACTGATAGGGCTCGCCGACGGCGTGGCGAGGGAGGAGGTTGAACACTTCCGATTGCAGATCGTCCGTCGACGAGAACTCGTCGGCGCCCGATCCGGCGACGAGGTCACCGAGGTTCTCCTCGCCGTCGGCCAAGACCAGCGTCACGTCGTCGCACTGGTCGGCGACCGCGTCTCGAGAGACCGGATAATCGAGTTCCTCGAGCACCGGCTCGATGTCGTTGAGGTGGACGTTTCGGCCCATATCGGGCCCTTCGACGCCAGTCTGCTTACAGCTACGCATGCGTCAGCGATCGGAACGGTCCGCGCCGAACGGCTCGCTCGTCCGCTTTCCGACCGCCGTTCGGTCCGACTCCAGCCTCGATTTATCAGTCGAGGCCGAGCGCGAGCCGTCGGCCGAGCAGCGCGAGCGGGTAGCCGAAGGCGGCGACGGCCGCGACCCACGGCAACAAGAGGAGGCCGTACAGAGCCGGTCCGTAGCCGAACGCGGAGACGGGAGCGACGCTCGCGATCGCGACGATCGGCGCGACCGCGGCGCCCGCGACGAGCGCAACCGGGAATCGTCCGCGCTCGGCGACGTACCCGATCGGAAGACAGAGCGCGGTGGCCGCGCCGAAACAAAGCGGAATCGCGTACACCGGCGGGCCGGCAAGCAGGAGGGCGACCCCGCCGGTGACGACCGTCGCGAGGAGCGATAGTCCGACGAGCCCGCGGGTCTCGAGCCGACGGCCGAGGCGGCGCGCCGCACTTCCCAGCAGGGCGTACCCGACCCCGAGCGAGGCCGGCGCGACGGCGCCCGGCGCGAGGCCGGCGTCGGTCGCAACCACGCCGACGACGAGGAAGCCTGCCGCCCCGACAGCGCCGACGGTTACGATCAGTCGCTCGAGCGTCGCGGCGTCGAAGACGGCGATCCCCAGATCGGCTCGACAGACTGCAACGCCGACGAGTCCGACGAGTAGCCCGAGCGCGGCGCCGCCGTACACCCCGTGCTCGAGGGCCGTCGGCCCGACCTCGAGGCCGATCGTGGCGTAACCGGCCGCCGCTCCGAGGACGCCGCCGCTGCCGTAGGTGACGTACGTCTGCCTGTCGAACTCGGCGTCGTCCGTCCACGTTGCGGTATTCTCGTCCACCGCGGCGTCCGGGACGCGGTTCGTGATTTCCGTCCCCTCGGGCGCGTGGATCGTCACGCGATCGGCCGTCCGGCCGTAGCGAGCGTTCGACGTTCCGAGAGCGAAGTAATCGACGATCCAGGCGTCACCGACGCCCTGCCTGGCGACGTCGTCGACGGCGTACTCGACGACCACCGTCTCCCCCTCGAGCGTCGATTCGACGGCGCCGACGTCGCCCTCAGCCGCGTGATAGGGCGTCCACGCGTCGTCGACCGCGGCCTCGAGCACGCTCTCGTTGGTCCGGTATCGCTCGGCGGCCGAGGAGTTGACGGGGACACGAGCCCGCCAGAGCGAATCGCCGCGTTCGTCGACGTGGATATCGAGCGTCCCCGCCCCGGTCGCGCCGTCGATCCCCGCCCTGTCGGACACGTCGGAGCTACAGACCCCGCAGAGTTCCGTCGGCGGCGGTGCGCCCGCGACGACGGCGATTCCCGCGAGACCGACGAGACAGAGGAGGGCGACGATCGCGAGGCGGGATGGCCGCATATTTCCCACATTAGAATATAAGATATAAAAACATTGAGGTGGATCGAACGGGTGTTTGACCGGTGGTCGCGATCCGGAGTCGCGGCGTCGGGAATCAATAGGTCCGCCTCGTCGATCCCGCACGCGGGGCCGTCCTCGAACGCCACGGCTTCGACGACTACGGCCAGTCGGTCACCCTCGCCGATAGCGTCTGTCTCGTCGCCACCGCCGAGGGAATCGTCGCGTTCGACAACGAGTGATTGCGGTACGCTCAGTGACAGTGGATGGGAGACCGTTTCTTCACTTCTCTCGAGACGGCAGCGCCGACGTCCGGAACGGTCACTCGGCGCCCAGTTCGGTTCGAACCAACGCCTCGAGCCGATCGAGTCCCAGTTCGAGCCGGTCGCGGTCGTTCGCGAAGCTCAGCCGGAGGTGTCCCTCGCCGCCGTCGCCGAAGGCCCGCCCCGGCGCCGTGACGACGCCCTGCTCGTAGAGGAGCCGTTTGGCGACGTCCACGCTCGACCCCTCGAGCGCGCTCACGTCGACGAACGCGTAGAAGGCCCCCTCAGGTTCGGCGACGGACACGCGGGGGATCGACTCGAGGCGGTCGACGACGTAGTCCCGGCGGGAACGGAAGGCGGCGACCATTTCGCGGAACGGCTCCTGCGGTCCGGTCAGCGCCTCGATTGCGGCGTACTGGGCGGGCGTGTTGACGCAGGAGGTCGTGCTCTCGTGGATCTTCGCGATCTGCGCGACGACGTCCTCGGGACCGGAGAGCCAGCCGACGCGCCAGCCGGTCATCGCATAGGCCTTCGAGAAGGAGTCGATCGAGAGCACCCGGTCGTCGCGGTCGGCGACGCTCGCGACTCGAGGCGGAATCTCGTCGTAAGTGAGTTGCCGGTAGACTTCGTCGGCGAGCACGTAGGCGTCGTGCTCGGCCGCAGCGTCGACGACGCGTTCGATTGCGTCCGCAGCGTACGCCCGGCCAGTCGGGTTCGAGGGCGAGGTCAGCGTGACCGCCGCCGTGTTCGGGCCGATGGCGTCGACGATCCGATCGGCGTCGGGTTCGAAACCCTCTTCGGCCGGCATCGGCACCTCCACGGGGACGCCGTCGGCGAGTTTCGCCTGCGAGATCGGGTTCGGCCAGGCGGGCGTCGGTACGACGACCTCCTCGCCGGGGTCGACGACCGTCTGGATCGCGAGATGCAGCGCCTCGACGCCGCCGTTCGTGACGACGAGTTCCGACTCGGGATCGACCGTCAGATTGCCGTCGGACGACAGCGTCTCGGCGATCACCTCCCTGAGCGCCGGGAGGCCCGCGTTCGAGGTGTACCGGGTCGCTCCGTCGCGGGCGGCCTTGAACGCCGCGTCGACGACGTGTGCCGGCGTGTCGAAGTCGGGTTCGCCGAACTCGAGGTGGACGAGGTCGACCTCGTCCCCATGCTCGCGCTCGTACTCGGCAGCGAGTTCGAACATCACGCGGATCCCCTGGGGTTCGATGTCGCGGACGCGGTCGGAGAGCCGATCGCTCTCGGACCCGCGTTCGGGGTCGGATTCGGCGGCGGACGATCGATTCATTGCGCGAACCGACGTCTGTAGACGGCAAGAAGATTCGGTGTCGGAACCGGGTCGATCAGTGGGACTCCGGTAACTCGTGTCCCTCGAGTCGAGGGCGCGACTCGTACCGGCTACCGCCCGCGGCGCTACTCGTACTCGTAGAATCCCTTGCCCGTCTTCTTGCCGAGGTCGCCGGCCTCGACCTTCCGTTTGAGGAGGTAGGCGGGCTTGTAGCGATCGCCGAGTTCCTCGTGTAAGGTCTCGGAGGCGTGCAGGCAGACGTCCAGCCCGATGTGATCCGCCAGCGTCAGCGGTCCCATGGGGACGTTCGTGCCGAGTTCCATCCCCGCGTCGATGTCCTCCTTCGTCGCGACGCCCTCGTCGAAGGCCCGGATCCCTTCGTTGACCCACGGCATCAGGATGCGGTTAGTGACGAAGCCGGGTTTATCGTCGGCTTCCCAGGTCGTCTTTTCCAAGTCCTCCGCGAGGTCGTGTGCGAGCTCGGACGCCGCCTCGGTCGTCTTCTCGCCGACGACCACCTCGACGCCCTCCATGATCGGGACGGGGTTCATGAAGTGCAGGCCGATCACCCGTTCGGGGTGCTCGAGGTCGCTCGCGATCGAGGTGATCGAGAGCGTGCTCGTGTTCGTCGCGAGCAACACGTCCTCGTCGCAGACCCGCTCGAGATCGGCGAAGACGTCCTGCTTGACCTCGAGCTCCTCGAGGGCGGCCTCGACGACGAGGTCGCAGTCCGATAAGTCGTCGATGAGCGTCGTCCCCTCGATCCGATCGCGGATCATCTCGGGATCATCCTCGAGGGCGTCCCGACTCTCGAGGCGGTTAAGGCTGTTCGCGATGGTCTCGAAGCCGCTCTCGACGAACTCCTGTTCGATGTCGCGCATCACGACGTCGTACCCGTTGGTCGCAGCGACCTGCGCGATGCCGCTGCCCATCGTTCCCGCGCCGACGACGCCGATCCGCTCGATTCGGTCGCGAACCATGCCTCGAGTTACACGCACCGACTGGTAAACGTAGGGGCAGGAACCGGGAACTAGAATTATAAGCCGCTGGGAAAGTCGGGTAAACTATGCAACAGGACGGCATCCAGTTCCACAACGTCGGCGATCGTCGACCGGTCGAGGGTCGAGACGGGCAGTTGCTCCAGCGCGTTCCGGAATCGGTGCGGACCGAACTCAACGACGGCGCGCAGTCCCGAATGCGCCATCCCGCGGGCGTCGAACTCCGGTTCGTCCCCGACGGCGACGCGACGGTAACGCTCTCGACGGTCTCCGGCGGGAGCGCCGAGGAGGGAACCGTCCGCGTCTTCTGGGGGCCGATCCAGGGCTCGACGGAGGTCGTCGTCGGCCCGGAGCCGACCGCGATCGAGGTCTCGCTGCCGGAGAAACTCGCCGACCTCGAGCCGTCGGCCGTCGAGGACCTCGCCTTCGATCCCCGCGTCTGTCGGATCCGGTTGCCGGGCGAGCACCGCGGCGGGCCGATGGTCTACCACGGCGTCGAGGGCGACATCCGGCCGCCGCGAAACGAGGAACTCCCCGACCGGCGCTACCTCGCCTACGGCACCTCGATCACCGAGGGCGAGGCGCCGCTGGGCGAGCACCTGACCTACGTCGACCAGACGGCGCGCCGACTCGACGCCGACCTCGTCAATCTCGGCTCCTGCGGCACCGCCTACTGCGACGC
The DNA here is from genome assembly GCF_003977755.1 of Haloterrigena salifodinae. Lineage (NCBI taxonomy): Archaea > Methanobacteriati > Methanobacteriota > Halobacteria > Halobacteriales > Natrialbaceae > Haloterrigena > Haloterrigena salifodinae. The sequence continues at coordinate 720,583 of NZ_RQWN01000002.1, read as the reverse complement.
CGCGATGGCCGACCACATCGCCGAGCGCGACGACTGGGACGTCGCGACGCTCTCGGTCTCGGTGAACATGGTCGGCACGTTCGAGCCCGCGGAATTCCGCGAGCGGGCCGAACGGCTGATCGACCGCGTGGCGAGCGCCCATCCCGACAAACCGGTCGTCGCAATCACCATCTTTCGCAACGCCATGGACGTCTGTCGGAGCAACGGCGAGACCGAACTCTGCGAGCGGTTCCGCGAGGAACTGCGCGAGGTCGTCGCCGAAACGACCCACGAGAACGTCCACCTCCTCGAGGGACCCGAACTGCTCCCGACGATCGGCGGGCTGACGACCGATCTGGTCCACCCCGGCGACAACGCGATGATTACGATGGGCGAGACTCTCGCCGCCGAACTCGAGCCCCTGCTCGAGGACTGAGCCCGAACCGTCGACGAGGGCCGAATCGAACCGTTCGGTAGAAGAGACATTCATCCCGAGGGTAACCTTCAAGGATCGAGGGTGTGAGCTATCGGTAACTGGTGAACCGTGTGAGCAAGAACGACGCCGTCACCGAACGGGGAGGGAAGGGGGACAGCGAATCCAGCGGCGCAGCCGACGCCGATGCCGGGACCGAAACGGTCGATCTTGGGATCGGCATCTCGGTTGATCTCGACGTCGACGCCGCCGGCGAGGACGCCGATCACGTCGAACTCGCGTTCGACGAGGACGACTATCTCGAGTCGGCCGACGAATCAGCGCAGGGCCGAACGGACGATGGGAAACGAGGCGACCGCGACGGCCGCGGTCGTGGCCGCGAACTCGAGTCCAGCGAGCGGGAACGCCTCGAGAACGCCGGTGTCGATCCCGACGCGGTCTGCAAGAAGGAGTACTCCTACCGGCTGTTGCTCGACGCGGGGCTCGACGAGGCGACCGCGGACGCGCTGCGACGACGGTTCTCGCTGCCGTGGTCGTTCGAGGGCGACGGCGACCTCGAGCGGCGCTCGAGCGAGGTGCGGGGCCTCGGGGCTGCCGAGCGCGAGTGGATCGCGGTCAGCGGGGACGAGGACTGGCAGTCCTTCGAGTACGAGCACTCGCCGATCGCCGCCGTCGAGCGCGACAAACCCTCCGAGCGGCCGTATCCGAAACCGACGCCGGTGACCGCCGTCACAGGCGTCGGTCCCGACGACGCCGACGACCTGGCCGAGGCCGGCATTCGATCGGCGGAGCGGCTGGCGACGGTGAGCGCCTTCGCGGTCGCCACCGCCCTCAACCTCGACGTCTTGCACGTCCGGAGCTGGCGACACAACGCGCGGGAACTGCTCGATATCTAACGGGATCGCTCGAGTCGACTCGAGCGGCGCTGTCGGGCTAATAACTACGAATGTACGTAATTTCGATAATCCGGACCATCAGAGATATATAGCGGCCTAGTGCACCGTCTAACAGATGATTCCGATCGACGACTCCCCGATCGTTCGCGACGGCAAGTCACTGATTCTCGCGATGGACCACGGGCTCGAGCACGGGCCCGTCGACTTCGAAGACGTGCCGGAGAAGCTCGATCCATCGACGGTCTTCGAGACGGCGACCCACGACGCCGTTACCGCGATGGCCGTCCAGAAGGGGATTGCCGAAGGCTACTATCCCAGCTACGAGGACGACGTCAACCTCCTGTTGAAGTTAAACGGGACGTCGAACCTCTGGATGGGCGAGCCGGACTCGGCGGTCAACTGTTCGGTCGACTACGCCGCCGAAATCGGCGCCGACGCCCTCGGCTTTACCGTCTACGGCGGCTCGAACCACGAGATCGAGATGGTCGAGGAGTTCCGCGACGCCCAGGAGAAGGGCCGCGAGTACGACCTGCCGATGGTCATGTGGTCGTACCCGCGCGGACAGGGGCTGAAAAACGACACCAAGCCGGGTACCATCTCCTATGCGACCCGACTGGCCCTCGAACTGGGCGCCGACATCGCGAAGGTCAAGTATCCCGGCAGCAAGGACGCGATGGCTCACGCGGTGCAGTGTGCCGGCGACATGAACGTCGTCATGTCCGGCGGTTCGAAGACCTCCGACTACGAGTTCCTGTCGACCGTCGAGGCCGTGATCGACGCCGGCGCGACGGGGCTGGCCGTCGGCCGCAACGTCTGGCAGCGCGAGGACCCGACCCGGCTGCTCGACGCCCTCGAGAAGGTCATCTACGAGGAGGAGACTGCCGACGCCGCACTCGAGCAGACTGAATAGGATGACGGTGTCCGATCCAGTCGTCGAGGACGTCGTCGCCACCATCAGTCGGTCGGCGACCGAGATCACGCAGGGGCTCATCGGCCGCCGCGGCGCCGTCGACGAGGAGAACCCCAGCGGCGAGACCCAGATGGAGGCCGACGTCTGGGCCGACGAGATGCTCGGCGAGCGACTCGCCGCGATCGACGGTGTCGGGCAGTACGCCAGCGAAGAACGCCCCGAAGCCGAGGACTGCGGTGCGGACCCCGACTCGAGCGACGCCTACGCGGTCGCCGTCGACCCGCTGGACGGCTCCTCGAATCTCAGGTCCAACAACGCCATGGGGACGATCTTCGGCGTCTACGACGCCGCTCTGCCGGCTCCGGGCGAGGACCTGATCGCGGCCGGATACGTCCTCTACGGGCCGATCACGACAATGGTGATCGCCACCGAGGAGACCGTCGCCGAGTACGAGATGACCGGCGGTGAACGTCAACTCATCGAGCGGGACATCACCCTGCCCGACGAACCGGTTGTCTACGGCTTTGGCGGCCGCGTCCCCGACTGGCCCGCGGACTTCGAGCGCTACGCCCGCGAGGTCGAGGACGAGCTTAAACTCCGCTACGGCGGCGCGATGATCGCCGACGTCAACCAGGTGCTCACTTACGGCGGGGTCTTCGCGTATCCCGCCCTCGAGTCCAGTCCGGAAGGCAAACTGCGACTGCAGTTCGAGGGCAACCCCATCGGCTACGTCATCGAACGCGCCGGGGGGCGGTCCTCGAACGGCGACGAGTCGCTGCTGTCCGTCGAACCCGACGCGTTACACGACCGGACGCCGGTCCACGTCGGCAACGCCGACCTGATCGACCGACTCGAGGAGGCCCTCGAGTAGTCGCCGTCGTCGGGCAATTTTTTAGTCGTTCAATCGCGACGCCACGCCGCCGTAACGGTGACGTAGACGCCGATCCCGGCGATGAGCAGCGCGTAAAACGCCCACCGTGGCCACGCGACTTCGAGGAAGAACAGCGTCAGGAAGACGACCCAGGCCGTGGCGACGAGCAGGTCGACGAGGAGGCGAAGGACGGTACTCACGAGGCCGCGGACGGTTCGACGGTCGCGATTCGATTCGTGGTTCGATCCGGATGCGGTATCAGTTGCCATGGGTTCGGTGCGGGCTGGCGGTGGCGGCGAACGCGGACGTCGTGTGGTCGTGAACGATCATCGGTACAGCGCGGGTCAGAAGTAGTAGCCGTGCTCCTCGGTTATTTTGTAGGCGCTGACGCCCCAGACGTAGCTCTGGCCCGGCCACCAGGTCCGGGCGTTGTTGAACCCGGCGATGAGCACCTCGTCGTCCTCGCCTTCGGGATCAGAATGGAAGCTCACCGACCCGCTGTCGCCGTCTGTCAGGTCCATCTCGCCGCCCCAGCGGATCTGACCGTAGCGACAGAAGTCGTCGGTGAAGCAGGTAACCGCGTCGATCCCCTGAATCTTGCCGACCGTGTGGCCGGTCACCGCGCCGACCTTCTCGAGTTCCGCGTCGCGGGCGACGAGATCGGCGAGTCCGAGCCGCGTGAACTGGCCGCGAACGCGGGCCGTCGACGGCGTGTCGACCTTGTCTGACGGTTCGACGGTTCCGTACGGCTCGATAGCGACGACGTCCTCGGCCGGATGGGCGCGGTCGACGGTGCCGAGTTCGATCGAATCGTTGTTCTCGAGCGGCAACAAGAGTTCGTCGCTGTGCGCCTCTGCACCGCCCTGAAAGGCGTGTTCAGCGGTCACGAACAGCTCTCGTTCGGTGTCGGGATCGTACAGCGTGGGTCCGAGCGTCGCGAGACTATTGGCCGTTTCGCAGGCGATTCCGGTCGGCACCGCGTCGTTCGTGATGGAGTTCGCCAGTTGCGGATCGAGGTTCTCGGGTCCCTGTTCGATATCGTCGATGTCGATGATCGTCTCGATATCGATCGAGACGTCGTCGGCGAGGCCGTCGAGCGCCTCGCGAATCGAACCCGCGTCGCTCGAGATGCCGACGGAAACGGACGCGGTAGCGCTGTCGTAGGAGCCGGGGACGACGGCGCTGCCGAGGTAGCCGGTAAACGCCGTCCGCGCCAGCAACTCGTTTAGCTCGAACGCTTTCTGGACGGTGGCGTACCACTCCGCGGGAACGTACTTCGTTCGCTTCTCGAGGGACCACGGGTCGTCGGGGTCGGGTCTGACGAACGCGGTGACGATCGGGACCTCGCCGTTGTCAGCCGCGAGGAAGTCGTCGACGCCGAGCAGCCCCGCGACGCCAATCCCGTAGCCGCCGGTAACCAGGGTCCGGAGAAACTCGCGACGGTCCATGCCTGCCTCGATCCGGTCTCGGATCGTCGCGAGACGGTGACTGAGATGCTCGGTATATGTACGTTCCATGCCGCTACTCGATAGTTCAACTCGGATGCACCCCGCGTGGTGGCAAAGCTAATGTTCACCTACACGGGAGGGTCGATTCGGATCGAATACAAGGGCAAAATCGTCGAAAGCGATTCTGCCTGCAGTTGCCGTTTCCGTTTCGGATCCGCGGATCGAGTCCCGATATAATAGCTGGACGACTGAACGCGAGCGTTGGTGGCAGTCGCCCGTCCAGCGTACGATGTCTCCGTGCTGGTGACCACGGAGGCAGTACGGCCGGGCAGCGCGGATCGAAGCGGGTCGCACTTTTCCGCGACCGACTTCGGCTCCGTTCACCCGCCCGTACGACTCACTCCCGATCGGTTCGCGTCCCACGGCACGCGATCCTCCTCATCCCCTCGTGGCGAACTCCAAAGATCGGTGCGGTCGACGCGAACCGCTCTCCTCTCTTTCCCTCTGTGCCGTTGCCGACGCAGTCCGGCAGCCGCTTCCGCCCTCCCGATGACGAACGACGTGTCGATCGCGCTCCGTATCGCTCGAGTTTCGCATTGTCAAACACCAGTATCGATCGGTTACCCGTCCGAAGCGGACTACTACCGGCGGAACCGGCTCGGTGCCACCGGGATCACCCCTCATGAAATCCTGTTTGAGACGGACTCACTGGACTCGCCCAGCAGGATCGCTACTCGGTCCGTGCCGACTACTGACGGTCGTCCCAAGTCGCTCGACCGACGACGAACTGTATCGTCGGTTCGAAAGTTGGGTCGTCCTCGAGACTCTCGCGATGACGTTCGGCACCGGTTACCGACGCGTTACGCGGACGGCGTAGCGCCTACGGTTCCCATAACAATACCACGAGTTGTGGAACCCTTGCGTGACCGTGACACGCACCCGACGCTCGATCACGACGACCGGTTCGACTCCGGCGGGGAGCCCATGAGCTCCGACGGCGCCTACTCACGATTCGAACTCCCGCTCGAGGTCTCGCCGGCCGCCCTCGAGCGCGCGCTGTGGGTTTTCGTCGCACTCTCGCTGCTCGGGGACGTTCTGACGACGTTCGCCGGACTGCGGCTTGGGTTAGTCGAATCGAACCCGGTCGCCCGCAGCGTGATCGACGGCTACGGCTTCGTCGGCATGTTCGTTCTCAAGGGACTGGCGATCGTCATCGGGCTGGTCTGTCGTCCTCTCCTCCCCCTCGCCTATCGAGCCGTCGTCCCCGCCGGACTCGCCGTTCCCTGGACGCTCGCCGTCTGTATCAACCTCTACGTGATCTCGACGGTAGCGTAGCGGCCCTCGAGGAGACCGAGGCGCTCCATCCGCTGGGACTCGAGGACGGGGAGACGCCCCCGGAGACGCACCCGTGGGGACTGTGACCGGGTTCGGCGGCGCAGCTTTCGCTGGTCCGGAGCGAACACATGTCGGGAAATCCACTTGTGCTCGAGTCGGAATCCCGTGCAGAGAACTTATTGGACTCGATAAATTCTCCTTTCGCATGGAGAGAGCGACGGGGGAAACCGACGTGAACTGTTGGGAGGAGGCGGACGCACCCGAGGCCCTCCAGCGCTACCGGACGCTCGTGAATTCGGTCGACGACGGGATCTACCAACTGGACCGCGAAGGCCGATTCGTCGCTGTCAACGATACCATCGTCGAGATGACCGGCTACGCCCGGGAGGAACTCCTCGGTGAACCCGCCTCCCTGCTTCTCGACGAGGACGATGTCGAGCGGATCGGTCGGGAGATACGGCGACGGCTCTCGAGCGACGAGCCGGACGCGGAGGCGATCGAGTTCGCGGCGCACACCGCCGACGGCGACGAAATCGACTGCGAGTTACAGCTGAGTCTCCTCGTCGACGGCGAGGCGTCGGAGGCGCCTCGAGAAGGCGGTGAAACCGCCGACGGCGGTTTTCAGGGGACGGTGGGCGTCGTCCGCGACATCACCGATCGGAACCGAACCGAGCAGCGCCTCAAAGAACGCGAACAGCAGCTCCGGCGCGAGCGCGATTTGACTGACCGACTCCTCGAAACCAGTCCCGTCGGTATCCAGGTGTTAGACGACGAGGGCGAGGTCACGAGGATGAACGGGCGGATCAAGGAGTTCCTCGACGCCTACGACGACTCCTACTCGCCCTCGGATCGAGAGGTCTACGACGAAAACGGCGATCAAGTCCCCATCGAAGAACACCCGTTCTCCCGGACCCTGGAAACCGGCGAGCCGGTCTACGACGAGATTCTCCAGATCGAACTCCCGGGCGGTGACCGGCGCTGGCTGTCGGTCAACGCGGCGCCGATCGTCGACGAGAACGGGGGGATAGACCGCGTGGTCACGACGGGCGAAGATGTCACGGACCTCAAGGAGCGCGAACGAGAGCTCCGAGTGCATCGAGACACGCTCGAGGCCGAACTGGAAGAGGTCTACGGACGCGTCACCGATGCGTTCTACGCACTGGACGACCAGTGGCGGTTTACGTACGTCAACGAGCGGGCAGCGGAACTCCTCGGCGTGACCGAAGAGGAGTTGCTCGGAGCAGACCTCTGGAAAACGTTCCCGGAGTCGACCACCGCCGACGAGGTCCGGGAGAGTCTCCGAGCAGCGATGGAAGACCAAGAGGCGACGACCTTCGAAGTCTTCTCGGAGTTACTCGGGTTCTGGATCGAGGCGAGGATCTATCCATCGGAGACCGGACTCTCGGTCTACTTCAATGACATCACCGAGCGCAAGGAGCGCGAACGGGAGTTGGAACTGTTTCGAACCCTGCTCGATCACTCCAACGACAGCGTGTTCGTGATCGACCCCGACACGGGAGCGTTTCTCGACAGCAACGACACCGCCTGTCGCTCCCTGGGCTACTCGCGAGCGGAACTGCTCCAATTGTCCGTCCCCGATATCGATACCGAACTACCGACGCGGGAAGCGTGGCAGTCCTTCGTCGCGGACCTGCGAACCGAGGGGGAAACCACCTTCGAAGGGACGCATCGGCGGAAGGACGGGACCACGTTCCCGGTGGAAATCGACATCTCCCACGTCGAACTAGATCGCGAGTACGTCCTCGCGATATCGCGCGACGTCACCGAACGCAGGGAGCGCAAGCGGGCGATGGAAGAACGAAAGCGGGAGCTCCGAACGCTGATCGAGTTGCTCCCGGTCGCCGTGTTCGTCGCCGACGACGACGGCCGGATCCTCGAGTGGAACGAGGCGGCCGAAGCGGTCTGGGGCGGGGAAGTCGCCGAATCAGAGGCGATCGCCGAGTACGATCGATACGACGGCTGGTGGGCGGATACAGGCGAGCCGGTCGACCCCGACGAATGGGCGCTCGCTCGAGCGGTCCGGGGCGAAGAGGTTCCCGATCCAGACGAGATCGAAATCGAGGGCTTCGACGGAGAGCGCCGCACGGTCCTGAATCACGGCATGCCCATCCGGGACGAGGACGGTGAGGTGAGTCGCGCGGTCGTTACCCTCGTCGACATCAGCGAGCGCAAGGAGTACCAGCGGCAACTCGAGAAGACCAACGAGCGCCTCGAGCGGTTCGCCTACGCCGCCTCCCACGACTTGCAGGAACCCCTGCGGATGGTCTCGAGCTACCTGCAGATGATCGAGCACCGCTACAGTGACGATCTCGACGAAGAGGGTCGGGAATTCCTCGAGTTCGCCGTCGACGGCGCCGAGCGGATGCGCGAGATGATCGACGGCCTGCTCGAGTACTCCCGCGTCCAGACGCAGGCGAACCCGTTCGAACCGGTCGAGTTAGACGACGTCCTCACGGACGTCCGCGAAGACTTGCAGGTGAAAATCGAGGAATACGACGCCGCGATCGTCGCCGAGGACCTTCCCCGTATCGAGGGCGATCCCAGCCAGATCCGGCAGGTCCTCCAGAACCTGCTCGATAATGCCATCGAGTACAGCGGCGAGGGGCCGCCGCGGATTCGCGTTACTGCCGAACGCGACGGAGCGGAGTGTGTGGTCGCAGTTCGGGATAACGGGATTGGTATCGACCCCGACGAGGCCGACCGCATTTTCGACGTGTTCGAGCGGCTACACAGCCGCGACGAACACTCGGGAACCGGAATCGGGCTGGCGCTGTGCGAGCGCGTCGTCGAGCGCCACGGCGGCGAGATCTGGGTCGAGTCCGAGCCCGGAGACGGAACGACGTTCTCGTTCACGCTTCCCGTCGCGACCGACCGCGATACGTGACCGCCCACTACTCGACCGCAGCGACACCGCGCCGCGGCGAGTCGCATTTCCCTTCTCGAGCGCCGCGTCGCGGGGAACCCGCGGTAGCGGCGTTTCCTCGTGCCGACGCCTTCGCTCCGACTCAACCGACATCGCTCCGACCTCCCCGCCCCAGACACCTTGATAACAGTTGACGTGGTAGTGTGAATCAGCCCCGCATTTGAGGGGTGGCGAGATCGAACCAACGGCGGCCGAGCAGCGACGACTCGAGTCGACGGCGAACGGAGACGCGGACGCAGCGAGAACCGGACTGCGACCGAACCGCGACGAGATCAGCACGAAATCGATGCCACTTCCACCGGAGCCGATGTTGCTGTACGTGATCGTCACGTCGGTCGTCTACGGGTTGCTGTGGCGATGGTGGTGGACGACGGTCGAGAACGGCGGCGTCGAACTCAGCTACTCCGAGGACCAACTTTTGGACGCCGAGAACGCGGACGAGCGCCGCGATAGCGACGCCGAGGTCCGATTCCGCGACGAATAGCGTTACTCGACCATCTCTGTTTCCTCTCCCGCGTCGCCTTGCACCCAGATCGTCTTCCGGTTGACGAACTCCCGGATGCCATCGCGGGCGAGTTCGCGACCGTAGCCGGAGTCCTTCACGCCGCCGAAGGGCAAGCGCGGGTCGGACTTGACGAGTTCGTTGACGAACGCCATTCCGGACTCAAACTGCCGGGCGACTCGCTCCCCGCGCTCTAAGTCCTCGGTCCAGACGCTAGCGCCGAGGCCGAAGCGGGTGTCGTTGGCCTTCTCGATCGCGGCCGCCTCGTCGGGGACGCGAAACACCGTCGCGACGGGTCCGAACAGTTCCTCCTGGTCTGCGGGCGCGTTTTCCGGGACGTCAGTGAGGACGGTCGGCGGGTAGAACGCGCCGTCGCGGTCCATCGGCTCGCCACCGAGCCGACACTCGCCGCCCTGGTCGAGCGTCTCCTCGACCTGTTCGTGAAGCTCCTCCGCGAGATCCTCGCGGGCCTGCGGGCCGATATCGGTCTCCTCGTCCATCGGATCGCCGACCGTCTGGGCGTCCATCTCCTCGACGAAGCGCTCGAGGAACTCGTCGTAGACCTCGTCGACGACCACGAACCGCTTGGCCGCGATGCAAGACTGGCCGTTGTTGATGAGGCGGGCCTGCACCGCCGTCTCGACGGTTTTGTCCATGGGCGCGTCCTCGAGGACGACGAAGGGGTCGCTCCCCCCGAGCTCTAAGACATTCTTCTTGAGTTGGCTGCCGGCCGTTTCGGCGACCGATCGGCCTGCGCCGTCGCTGCCGGTGATCGTGACGCCCTCGATCCGGTCGTCTTCGATCACCTCGTCGATCTCGCTCGAGCTAATCAGCAGCGTCGTGAACGCGCCCTCGGGAAAGCCCGCTTCCCGGAACACGTCTTCGATCGCCCGCGCGCAGCCGGGGACGTTCGAGGCGTGTTTCAGGAGCCCGACGTTGCCCGCCGCGAGATTGGGCGCGGCGAAGCGAAACACCTGCCAGAACGGGAAGTTCCAGGGCATGATCGCCAGGATCGGCCCGAGCGGCTCGTAGGAGAGGAGCGTCCGGGCCTCGGGCTCGCTCGCGATGACTTCGTCGTCGAGGTGCTCGGCGGCGTGCTCGGCGTAGTAGTCACAGACCCAGGCGCACTTCTCGACCTCGTCGCGGGCCTGCCCGATGGGCTTGCCCATCTCCTCGGTCATCAACTCGGCGTACTCTTCGCTGTTCTCGCGGAGGATGTCGGCCGCCGCGGACAGCAGTTGCTGGCGGTGCTCGATCGAGGTCTCGCTCCATTCGTCGAAGGTCTCGACCGCGCGCTCGAGGTGGGCCTCCCGATCGCCGCTCGAGGTCTCGTCGAAGGTGCCGACGACCTCGCCCGTCGCCGGATTGGTGCTTTCGATGGACACGCGGATCCAGACCACGACGAGGCGCTTCAAACGTGGGGTGGCGATGGAAGGGACGGAGCGACAACCGCGCCGGTCCGCCGGGAATGGCTCGCTGAACGTACTCGAGGCCGGGAGTCGGCGATCGGTGCCGAAGCAACCGTCGACGAGTGCAGACCCAAGGGTTTTAGCCGAAGTTGAGCAAGACCCAGATCACGGTCCACCCGATTCTACTATGACAGCCGCAGATCCACAGTCGGAATCCGAGCCGGAGAGCGCCGTCGACACAGCCCGTCACCAACTCGAGCGCGCGGCGGCCCACCTTGACGTCGACGAGGGAATCGTCGAACGACTTCGCCACCCGACGAGCGTCCACCGGGTGACGGTCCCCCTCGAGCGCGACGACGGCTCCCGCGAGATGTTCACGGGGTATCGGGCTCACCACGACAGCGTTCGCGGCCCGTACAAGGGCGGCCTGCGCTACCATCCGGAGGTATCCGAGGAGGAGTGCATCGGCCTCTCGATGTGGATGACCTGGAAATGCGCGGTGATGGACCTCCCCTTCGGCGGCGGGAAGGGGGGCATCATCGTCAATCCGAAGGAGCTCAGCAGCGACGAGAAAGAGCGGCTCACCCGCCGCTTCGCGGAGGAGCTGCGGCCGGTGATCGGTCCGATGACGGACATCCCCGCGCCGGACATGGGGACGGATCCGCAGACGATGGCCTGGTTCATGGACGCCTATTCGATGCAACAGGGCGAGACCACGCCCGGCGTCGTCACCGGCAAGCCGCCGATCGTCGGGGGCAGCTACGGCCGCGAGGAGGCGCCGGGCCGCAGCGTCGGGATCATCACGCGCGAGGCCATGAAGTACTACGACTGGGACGTCAAGGAGACGACCGTCGCCGTGCAGGGCTTCGGTAGCGTCGGCGCCAACGCGGCCCGGTATCTCGACGAGCTCGGCGCCTCCGTCGTCGCCGTCTCGGACGTCGACGGCGCCATCTACGACCCCGACGGACTCGACACGACCGACGTCGAGGACCACGACGAGAGTCCGGGCATGGTTTCGGGCTACGACGCGCCCGAGACGCTCACGAACGAGGAACTGCTCGAGTTGGACGTGGACGTGCTCGTCCCCGCCGCGATCGGGAACGTCCTGACCGGCGAGAACGCCCGCGACGTCGAGGCCGACATGATCGTCGAAGGGGCCAATGGGCCGACGACAACCACGGCCGAGCGCATCTTCGAGAAACGTGGAATTCCCGTGATTCCGGACATTATCGCCAACGCCGGCGGCGTCACCGTCTCGTACTTCGAGTGGCTCCAGGACATCAACCGCCGGGCGTGGTCGCTCGAGCGGGTCAACGACGAACTCGAGAGCGAGATGTGTACGGCCTGGGAGGACGTCCGGACGGAGTACGACGCACGGGACGTGACCTGGCGGGACGCGACCTACATCGTCGCCCTCGAGCGAATTGCGAGCGCCCACGAGACCCGCGGGTTCTGGCCGTAGTCGAGTACTGCCTCGAGCGGTCGCGCCCAATCCGTGCGACGCGAGACTTTCGACGGGTGCCGACGGCGGACGAACCGTTGCCCGACGAGCGCGGGTACGTATCGAGGCGCGTACCAGAATTATTGTTAGTCTGCCGCACTAGGGTACGGTAGAATGACGATTGGACGCGATACGATCCCTCGACGAAACATGCTTCGGGTAGTCGGTGCGGGGTCGATCGCCGCCCTCGCGGGATGTGCGGGGACCGACGACGAATCAAACGAGGAGTCCGCGCCGGAGCCGGAAGCGGTCGACGTCAGTGAAGACGCAACCTGGCGGACCGCGTCGCTGACCGACGTGACGAGCGGCGAAGAGTTCCGCGTCGAGGATGCCGAGCGGCCGGTCATCGTCCACACGTTCTCGACGGGCTGTGCCGTCTGTCGGTCTCAAGACCGCGAATTCGATGCTCTCTATCCGAACGCTGACGTCGAGATCGTCGACCTCACGATCTATTCGAACGATGACCCGGAGACGCTCCGGAGCTACGCGAACGAAGAGGGCTACGAGTGGCGGTTCGGAACCGCAACCGACGAGGTCACGAGCGATCTCATCTCGGACTTCGGACGGGAGGTGACCAGCAGCGCGAACTCGCCGGTCATCGTCGTCTGTCCGAGCGACGGCGTATACAGGCTCGAGAAGAAGGTCGACGCCGAACATCTCGAGTCGATCCTCGCAGACGTCTGCGGACCGGCCGACTCGAACGGTTCGGACGATTCGGGCGATACCAGCAACTCGAGCGATGCCGGTAACTCGAGCGACTCGGACGACTCTGGCGACGCAACTGACTCGGACGACTCGAGCGCATAATTGCACGATGAAACGCCTCACTCGAGCGGCCGATTTCGATCGGTCGCTCCGGCACAACGAGTCCCGCAGCGAGTCGCGACGCCCGGCAATCGCTCTTTCATTCCCGACACCGAAGCCGACCGCGAGGGCGCGACCGAGATGACGTCGACGACCGCCGCGCTGCTCGAGTTCTTCCTGATCGGTCTCGCGACGCCGCTGACCGCGACGTGCGTCGTGCCGCTGTATCCGGCCTTCATCGCCTACCTGGCCTCGGCCGGCGAGGGGAGCCGCGACACGCCCGTCGCGGTGCTCGGGGGGCTCGTCGTCGCGGGCGTACTCGCGTTCGTGGCGCTCGTCGGGCTGCTGTGGACCGTCGTCTTCGAAGCCGGCGTTTCGGACGCCGTCGGTTTCGTTTCGCCCGTCGCCTTCGCCGTCCTCGCCGTCGTTGGCGCGGTGTTGATCATCTCGCCGAGCGGATTCGCCCGGCTGCCGACGATCGAACCGCCGCACACGCGGTACCCGACGCTGTCGGCGTTCGGCTACGGCTTCTTCTTCGGGGCGACCGTCCTCCCCTGTAACCCGGGGCTGATCGCGCTGTTTTTCGGGCGATCGACGGTCGCCTTCCCCGCGTTCGACTCGCAACTCGAGGTCATGCTCGGCTTCCTCGCGTTCGGGCTGGGGATCGGCGCTCCGCTGTTGGCGTTCGCCCTCGTCTCCCAGCCCTTCGGCCGGCGCGTCACGCGGACGCTGGCCCGCTACAGCGGTCCGATCAATCGGGTCGTCGGCGCCGTGTTGCTCGTCGTCTCGCTGTACTACCTGCTGTTCGTCTTCAACGTCATTCCCGGAACTGCGGGACTGGAACCGCCGTTCGATCTCTACCTGGGGTGACCGGAACGTTCGCTATCGTTCGCCGTCGATAGACGACGAGCGGTGGGACCCCCACCCCTCGTTCAGAGTGAAAGCCGTCCGAAGCGGGGGCGGGGTGAAGATTGGATGAGGGTGACTGCGTTTCACGCTCGAGTGCTGTCCATTCTCTGTCGGGATGACCAATCGAAAACGAAGGACCCGTGTTGCAACCACCGTCAGTCGAACGAGGAGAGGTCGGTATCGCGGCCGCCGGTCGCTGGTCCGGTCTCGGCGAGTCGGTCGTAGGTCGGGAGCTCCTCGAGCGAGGCGTCGCGGCGGACGGCCTTGACGATGTGTTTCGGATCGGTGACCAACCGGTGGAGGAGGTAACTTCCCTGCGAGCGGCCGCCGCCGGTCTTCTCGGACTCGATCACGCCGAGGAACGCCTGTTCCTTCAGTTGGCGGTAGAGCCCGTTCTCGGTGATCGGGTCGGTCGCGACGAGATCGCAGATGCCGACGTACCGTTCGTAGATCTCGCGGGTCTTGTATGTCTCCCGCTCCCCGGTGATGATGTGACTCGCCAGCGCGTAGAGAGCGAGTTTCGCGTGGACGGTCGCCCCGCTGGTGAGTTCCTCGATCCGGTTGATCTCGGCGACCTCCTGGGCCTGCTTGATGTGGTCCTCCGAGACGATCTCGCTCCCGGTGCGCCGAGCGAGTTCGCCGGCCTCCTTCAGGATCTCGATCGCCTTCCGCGCGTCGCCGTGTTTCTTCGCCGCCAGGGCGGCGCAGAGTTCGATCGTTCCGTCCGCGAGGACGTCGGGCTGGAAGGCGTCCTCGCGGTTGCGCATGATCTCTCGGAGCTGGGAGGCGTCGTAGGGATGGAAGAACAGTTCACGGTGACCGAAGCTGCTGTCGATGCGCTCGTCGAGTGTCTCTCGGTACTTGACCTTGTTACTGATCCCGATGACGCCGATGTAGGCGTCGGTCTTTCGGGCCTCGCGGGCCCGCGAGAGCTGCATCAGAATGTTGCTGTTGTCCAGTTTGTCGATCTCGTCCAAGATGACGACGACCGCGTCGAAGCAGTCCTCGAGGATCGCCCAGATGTGCTGGTAGTACTCCATCGTCCCGACGCCCCGAACCGGAATGTTCTCTCGGTAGTCGGTGCCGTCCTTGAGACTGAGCGCCAACTGGCGCGTCGTCCGCGTCTCCGTGTTCGCCTCCGAGCAGTCGACGTAGAGTACGCCGCAGTCGATACCGTTGCCTTGAGCGGCGTTCCGAGCGCGCGTCGCGACGTGTCGGGAGATGAGGCTCTTGCCGGTTCCTGTCTTCCCGTAAATCATCACGTTGTTCGGCGGATCGCCGCGCGTGATCGCGCCGATCTCGGCGGCGACAGATTCGATCTCGTCGTCCCGCCCGACGATCCGATCCTCGTCGGGGACGTGCCCGACGTGGAGGAGTTCTTTCCGATCGAAGATCGGATCCTGTGATTGAAAAAGCGGGTCCCCTGCCTGATCAGCCATGTCTCCGTGCTCGAAGAGCGACCTAATAAATCTGTGGAAGGTGGTTCAGACTGATAAACCGACTCGAGACGCTCTCAAAGGCAGCGTATCGGTGGGAACCGCTCGAGTGTATCTCGTTCCCGAATCAGACTGAAGGTCGACGGACACTGGCTCCGACTGGGAGACCCGGACCCCTCGTTCAGAGTGAAATGGACATCGCGGACACCCCGGTCGGTCACCTCGTGTCAGTACTCTTCCCGCTCACTGAATTCTGCTGGGCGACCTCATAGATGATCCCAGCAACGGATAATCCCCTCAAACCGGCTTCGTCCGTCCTGATCCCCGAGTACTCTCCAACCTTCTTTCTACTTTCTTTCTAGTAGTCTAGAAAGAGCTAGATATATTAGTATTATATCTTGTGGTAGAAGAAGTAGGAACCTCTATGATAATATTGAAATATTTGAATCGGAATTCCGTGTCAGGAAACCTCATCACACCTCAAGCACGCTCCCTCCCCACCGTCGAGTATAGGGTCCCCCGGTCTCGAACACCGTTTCACTCTGAACGAGGGGAGGGACCCTCAAGTCCGACTCCAGTCTAACTGTCTCTCGGCTCCACGTCTAATCTCTCAGATTATCCCGGATTTTCCCGTTTTAAGACCCTTCTCAGGCCTGAATCTGCCACTGCTATCGGAGTCGAACCAGAGGAACACCCCTCGTTCAGAGTGAAAGTCATCTCTCCCTGTCAGAAACGGGCCGACACTTTCGGGATCGTTTCACTCTGAACGACGGGTCCGTCCGTTACTGGGACAGTCCACCGCCCGTTTCTTGCCCCGTTGCTTCTTTCACTCTGAACCGGGGGTGTCCATCACTCCCATTCGGTGATTCGACCGGTTGCCCCGCGATCTCGAAGCGCGCTCGTTTCGGCAGCGACGACCGTCACCACGAGGCGTGACACCGACACACGTATTCCTATGGGCGTGGCTCGAGGACACAGCGTATGGTCCGCAGAAGCGTTCTGTTCACGCCCGGCGACCGCCCCGAGATGCTTCGCAAGGCTCCCGCCGCCGGAGCGGACGTGATCGTGTTCGACCTCGAGGACGCCGTTGCACCCCAACGAAAGGACGAGGCCCGCGAGTCGGTCCGCGAGGTGCTCACCGATCCCGCGTTCGATCCCGACTGTGAGGTTTGCGTTCGCGTCAATGCGGGCGACTCGGCGCTGGCGGCCGACCTCCAGACCGTTCTCGATCCGGCGGAACCGGACGTCGATCGTCGACTCGATAGCGTCATGGCCCCGAAAGTCGCCTCGGCGGCGGACGTCCGCCACCTCGCGGACGAAATCGCGAAGTACGATCTCACGCTACCCGTCTTCGCGCTGATCGAGAGCGCGGCCGGGGTCCTCGCCGCTCCGGAAATCGCCGCCGCGCGGGCGACCGACGCGCTCGTCTTCGGCGCCGAGGACCTCTCGGCGGATATCGGCGCGACCCGCAGCGCCGAGGGGACGGAAGTGCTCTACGCTCGCGAGCGCGTCGTGATCGCCGCCGCTGCCCACGACTGTACGGCGATCGATACGCTCGTAACCGACTTCGAGGACGAGCGGCGGCTCCGCGAGGACGCCGACCGTTCCGTCCGACTCGGCTACGACGGCAAGCTGGCGATCCATCCGGCTCAGGTCGATCCGATCAACGAGGCTTTCACTCCCAGCGAAGCTGATCGGGAGTGGGCCGAACGCGTCCTCGAGGCCAAACGCGAGGCCGACGCCGAAGGCCATGGGGTCTTCGAAGTCGACGGCGAAATGATCGACGCGCCGCTGATCGCCCAGGCTGAACGAATTCAGGAGCGAGCGGCGGCCGACGACGAGAACTGACTGACCGTTCAAAATACAAGGGGAGACCAATCACCTTGGTGGATAGTCGATCATGAGGTATGGTAGATATTCGCTACGTTTATCCCCCCGTCGTGAAAATCACTGGGTATGACCCAGGGTACCAACCCGTTCGAAAGTCTGCAGTCCCAGATCGACGACGCCGCCGCGTACCTCGACGTCGAGGACGACGTGATCGAGCGGCTCAAACACCCCGAACGCGTGCTCGAGACGAACCTCACCGTGGAGATGGACGACGGGAGCCTCGAGCGGTTCAAAGCCTTCCGCTCGCAGTTCAACGGCGATCGCGGCCCCTACAAGGGCGGCATCCGCTACCACCCGCAGGTCTCCCGCGACGAGGTCAAGGCCCTCTCGGGCTGGATGACCTACAAGACGGCGACCGTCGACATCCCGCTGGGCGGCGGGAAGGGCGGTATCATCATCGATCCCGCCGAGTACTCCGAGAGCGAACTCGAGCGGATCACCCGCGCGTTCGCGAAGGAACTCCGTCCGCTGATCGGCGAAGACCGCGACGTCCCCGCGCCCGACGTCAACACGGGCCAGCGGGAGATGAACTGGATCAAAGACACCTACGAGACTCTGGAGAACACCACCGAACCGGGCGTGATCACGGGCAAGAACCTCGCCAGCGGCGGCAGCGAGGGCCGCGTCGAGGCGACGGGTCGCTCGACCGTCATCGCCGCGCGCGAGGCCTTCGACTACCTCGACAAGGACCTCGAGGGCGCGACCGTCGCCGTCCAGGGCTACGGGAACGCCGGCTGGATCGCCGCCAAACTGATCGACGAGATGGGCGCGACCGTTGTCGCCGCCAGCGACTCTTCGGGCGGCATCTACAACCCCGACGGCTTCGACCCCGTCGCCGCGAAAGATCACAAGAACGAGACCGGCAGCGTCGTCGGCTACGAGGAAAGCGAGGAGGAGATCACCAACGAGGACGTCTTAACGATGGATGTCGACCTCCTGATCCCCGCAGCCCTCGAGAACGCCATCGACGCCGACCTCGCGGAGGACGTGCAAGCGGACGTCATCTCCGAGGCCGCCAACGGGCCGTTGACGCCCGACGCTGACGCCGTCCTCGAGGACAAGGACGTGTTCGTGATCCCGGACATCCTCGCGAACGCCGGCGGGGTCACCGTCTCGTACTTCGAGTGGGTCCAGAACCGACAGCGCTTCTACTGGAGCGAGGAGCGCGTCAACGAGGAGCTCGAAGACCACATCGTCGACGCCTTCGACTCGCTGGTCGAGACCATCGAGGAACACGACATCGCCAACCCCCGCACCGCGACGTACGTGGTCGCGATCCAGCGGGTCGCCGATTCCTTCGAGGAAGCCGGCTCGTTCCCGTAAGCCGTCGATTTTCCGCGGAGCCGAGCCGATGAACAGGCGGTCGCTCTCGGTATCTTTTTGGTCGCCGCTGGTAACCCACACACAGAGCGAATGGTTCGGGAACGGCTCGCCAGGTATCGTGATCGCGCCCGCCAGAAACTCGTTGCCGCGTTCCGCGAGGAGCATACTCCCCATCAGATCGCCGCGAGCTTCGCGATCGGCATCTTCGTGACGGCGCTTCCGACCGGCGGGCTGGGTGTCGGGCTGTTTTTCGTCCTCGTCTCGCTACAGGCCTGGATCAGCAAACCCGCGATTTTCGCCTCCGTCGCTGTTCTCAACCCGGTCGTGAAACCCGTGGTGTACCTCTCGAGTTTTCAGGTCGGAGCCGTCCTGCTGGGATCGGACTCGGTGGGCTCTCGAGACGCGCTGTCCGGCGAGTTGGCGCAGGTGGCGATCCGTCAACTCGTACTCGGAAGCGTCGTGGTCGCCGTCGGATTGGCCGTCGTCGGATACGTACTGCTCCGGTATGTAACACTACTTCACCGCCGTCGATCGGATCGATTCGAGGAGCTAGCCGAATCGGATATATTCGGCAATCTTCGTCGCTGAAACCGCAGTTTTGGGATTCGGAATCGAGAGTTCGAAACACCTTATCGATTCAACAGAATTTCAGAAATTCGATAAATTCATAGGAACGGAACTCCCATTGCTTCGAAGATGAATCGAAGAGCGCTGCTCGGTGGACTCGGTGCCGTCGGACTGGCGAGCCTGTCGGGCTGTCTGGGACTGGTCGGAATGGACAGCCACGAATCGTCGCCGGCCGGCGTCGATCCGGCCGTTCGCGAGGAAACCGGCTACGAACAGACCGCGATCGACGAGGTCGTCGTCGAAAAGGAGGTCGAGGTCAGCGCCTATTCCGAGACGATCACCGTAACGAACTACAAGACCTCCCACGAGAAGTCCGTGGAACTCCCGCCGCTCGGGAGTCGGCGCGCCGCCGTCTTCACCGTGCTCACCTCCCCCCAGATCGGGATCGCGGGCCGGAACTTCAACCCTGTCGAGGACATGTCGACGAACGAACTCGTCGATCTGATCGCGGAGAACTACGACGATATCGGCGACATCTCCCACGAAGAGGACGGCGAGATCACGATCCTCGACGAGACGACGAAGCGATCGAGGTTCAGCGCCGACGCGACGTTCAACGGGCACGACCTCGAGGTCGACATCCACGTCACCGAGGCCGTCGAAGCCGACGACGACCTACTCGTGACCATCGGCGTCTACCCGCAGTACGTTCGGGACCAGGAGATGGACAACGTGTTCTCGCTCATGGAAGCCGTTGACACGGACGCCGAGGAAGAGGAGGATAACGCCGGCGGAAACGAAAGCGACGGCAACGGCGACGCCAACGAATCCGACGACGGGAGTGGCACCGAATCCGAAGAGAGCGACGGCGGCAACGGGAACAACGAGAGCGGTGACGATTTGCTCGAGACCCTCGAGTAACCCGCTTCCGTTCCTCACACCGTCGCACCGTTCCTGACTCCGGCTCGAGGTCGTTCAGAGCCCCAGTTCGCGTCCGATGACGAGGTGTTGGATCTCGCTGGTGCCTTCGCCGATCTCCATCAGTTTCGCGTCGCGGTAGAACCGCTGGGGCGCGAAGTCGGTGGTGTAGCCGTAGCCGCCAAGCACCTGGACGGCGTCCTCGGCGACCTCGCGGGCGGCTTCGCTGGCGTCGAGTTTCGCGAGCGCGGACTCGCGGGTAACGGGTTCGCCCTTGTCGTAGGTGCGGGCCGCGCGGTGCGTGAGCAGGCGCGCGCGCTCGGTCTTGCGGTGCATGTCGACGATCTTGTCGCGGACGGCGTCGAACTCGCAGATCGGCTGGCCGAACTGCTCGCGCTCTTTGCTGTACTCCTTGGCGTGTTCGTAGGCGCCCCGAGCCAGTCCCGTCGAGAGCGCGGCGATCGAGATGCGGCCGCCGTCGAGCGTTTTCTTGGTCTGGGTCCACCCCTCTCCCACCTCACCCAGTAGTCGATCTTCGGGAAGCCGGACGTTCTCGAGGCGAATTTCGCAGGTCGGCGAGGCGTTTAGTCCCATCTTCTCCCAGATGGTCGTCACCTCGAAGCCGTCGTCCTCGCGGGGGTCGACGATGAACGTCGAAATCCCGTCGTAGCCGGCGTCAGGGTCGGTGACGGCCTTGACGAGAATCGAGCCCGCCTCGCTGGCGTTCGTGATGAACTGCTTGGTCCCGTTCAGGACCCACTCGTCGCCGTCGCGCTCTGCGGTCGTGTCCATGTCCGAGGCGTCGGAACCGCTGTCGGGTTCGGTCAGCGCCCAGCCACCGAGGTGCTCGCCCTCCGCTAGGGGCCGCAGCCAGCGTTCCTGCTGCGCCCGCGTGCCGAACTGCTCGATGGGCTTCGAGGCCAACGACGTGTGGGCGACGTAGGAGAGTCCGATCGAGCCCGAGACGCGACCGAGCTCCTCAGCGACCAGCGCGTACATGAGCGTGTCGCCGCCGAGGCCGCCGTACTCCTCGTCGACGGGAACGCCCATCATATCGAGGTCCGCGAGCTGGTCGAAGATCTCAGCGGGGAACCGGTGTTCGTCCTCGATCTCCTGGGCGATCGGCTCGATTTCGGTCTCGCAGAAGTCCCTGACGGTCTCCCGGACCATCCGGTGTTCGTCGGGTAGCTCCGTGTCCATACGCAACACTTGCCGGGATGAAGAATAAACGCACCGCCGGAGTACGGAGAGTGTGACGAGCGGCCCGTAGACTCGAGGCGGGCGAGCGAATCGAGACGACCGAACGACTGTCGACGCGCGGACTCGAGCGCTGCGCTACCAGGTTCGATCGTCCTCGTCGCCGGTATCGTCCGCTCCGTTCGTCTCGTTCTCCGAGTCGGACTCCGTCGGCTCGTCCCAGGGCGTCGTCTCGCCGGACTCGACTGGACGATCCCACGGATCGTCACTATCGGTTCCGGCTTCGTCGTCCCATTGATCGGTGCTACTCGAGTCGGCCGTCTCGTCCCACGGATCGCTCTCGCGGTCGGAGTCCGACGCCTCGCCCCACGGGTCGTGATCGGGACCGGAGTCGGAATCAACACCGTCGGAATCGTCCCACGAGTCGGCGCCGTCGGTGTCGGTCCAGGGATCCGTTTCTGCCCACGGATCGCCGTTATCCATCGCTCGCTCGTCGCTCGAGGACCGATCGGCGCGCCGCGACGGGTCGTCGGCGGCTCCGGTCCAGTGGTCGTCCCGACCGACTGCGGCGGTGTCAGTTCCTCGAACCGCGGCCCGCTGTTCGGGGACGAGATCGAGGGCGTCGTCCGTATCGCCGAGCAACAGGAGGTCGTAGTACCGGAAGAACGTCGCGATCGGCGTCCAGATCAACCCCATAAACAGCAGGACAGCCGCGAGCGAGAGCGGACCGACGACGACGAACACCAGCAGCCCGATCGGGCCGAGGAGGACCAGTACGAACGTCACGATCACGATGGGGATCAGGAGCAGGAAGAGACCGATACCGACGACGATCCAGGCGCTGATCAGGACCGCGATGTAGAGGAACCAGAACAACACCAGGTAGAGCGCGTATTCGGTCCAGTCGGTCGTTAGCGTTGCCCAAAATCGGCTCCAGGCGCCGATGACGCCCCGATCCTCGAGGAGCATGATCGGCGCGACAAACGCGTCGGTAAAGCGGCGCACGACCGAATAGCAGAGGTACAGCGTGAAGCCGTAGATCGAGTACAGCCCAAACAGCCCCGGCGAGAGGTCGGCGGGGCTGCCGCCGCCGGCGACAACGAAGTAAGCGGGTGCCGCACCGAGCCCGCTGGCGACGAGCAAGAGTCCGAGACGAAAGCAGAACAGGCGGCTCCCCTTCCCGGCGTTCGCGGCGAAATACTGCCGCACGCGGACCTCGCTCGAGCGCAACGACTCGAGGAACACGAACTCCATGATGGCGGCGACGAACGCGTAACACAGCCACGCGAACAGCGCGAGTCCGACGAGGGCGAGCCCGATCGCGGCGACTTCGTCGGTCGGCACCGCGCCGTCGAGGTTTTCGATCTGCCACCCTCCGCTCGTCGGATCGCCGGAGACCGACAATGCGTCGCTCCCTGGCACCGACGTGCTGAGCCCAAACCCGAGCGAACTCACGAAGACGACGACGAACGCGAGCTTGACCCACGTACCCAGGCGTATCGGCGTCAGGAAGTTCCGACTGGCCTCGATCGCGTCGCCGAGGTCGTCGATCGCGTCCATATGTACCCTGTCGTTCAGTTGCGCTGTTGATAACAATACTGCTCTCCGGTCCGAGCGGGTCGCATCGGCGACTGTTCGCCCCGCCAGCCGCCGACTCTGGTGTCATTCACCGCCGATACGTCGCTCCGGAAACAGTTCGGGACGCATTTAACCTCGAAGCTCCCACATGCGAGGTATGGACATCCGCCGGCTCGCCCGAGGGACCGTCGAGTGGGATCGCCTCGAGCGCGTGGTCCGGACGCTGGCGGATCGCTACGACCGCGAGGCGGTCCGCGTGGAGTTTCTGGAGGCCGACAACTGGCTGTCGACCCCCTGCGTCATCGACGACGAGTGGTTCGTCAAGATTGTCTCCCGGCAGAATGCGCTGGTTCACGCGCTGTTGACGGCCGGGCGCAACGTCGGCGCGGTGTCGGCGGGTACTGACGGCTTCTTCGGCCGATTCGATACGCCCCGCGCGATGGTCGAACACGAGTACGAGGCGACCGAGCGCATGCGCGAGATCGGCATCAACGCGCCCCGGCCGATCGACGCCTTCGAGGTCAACGGACTCGGCGTGCTCGCCCTCGAGTATCTCCCCGAGTTTCGCTCGCTCGACGATGCGCCCGACTGGCTGGTCGCCGAGCGCGCGCCGGAACTGTTCGAGATCCTGGCCACGCTGCGCGACCACGGGATGGCCCACGGCGACTTGCGCGCGGAGAACATCCTGCTGTGCGACGGCGAGTTCTACTTCATCGACGCCACCAACGTCCACGACGACCGCGTCGCCGAGACCACCGCCTACGATCTGGCCTGCGCGCTGGCGGTCCTCGAGCCCCGAATCGGCGCCCCCGACGCCGTCGGTGCGGCCGCGTCGGTCTACGAGCCCGAGGAGTTGCTCGCGGCGCGACGGTTTCTGGATTTCGTTCGGCTGCGTCCCGACCACGAGTTCGACGCCAACCGCGTGCGACTCGAGCTCGAGCAGGCGGCGGAACTGCGCCGGTAGTGGCCCGCCTCGACCGTTCTGTCCGGAGACGTGTAACCACAGTTGGTACGGACGAAACGGCCGATTTCAGCCGCGAAAACGGATTATCGGCCGTATTGGAAAACCCCGTGACCGCCTGTTTTCGATCGAGATGACGAAGGGGTCCGCGAGACGCTGCGCGATCGCGACGCTCCGCCCGGAGCGGAGTCGGCGATCCGCGGACGCGGTTCCGGGTGACGCGGATCGTATTTCGCGTCCGTTTCGTTCAGTTCGGTCGCGACGCGCGGTCCTCGTCAGCGCTCGCCGAGATCGATAGCGCGACAGGACGGTTATCGAGGAACTCGAGCGCGCTCCAATACGGATGAGGGAGTGAATTTATCGCCGTAGTTATAGCTATCACAACAGTTTAGCGGAGCGATAGCCGTCCTTAACAGAGCCATAGTGAACCGTTGGTGTCCTAAACGGGCACGTAATGCACCCCGCTGGTCCCGTCACCGGGCTCCGGCCGCCGCGGTCGGACTCGGACCAGACGCCGGAGTGGTATTCGCCGGAGCGAGCCGCAGAGACAGTGCTGGCGACCGATCGGACGCGACCGTTCGGTTCGCCGATCAGCGACCGGTCGCCGTCGCCGGCGTCGGGAACAGGGACGACGAGGAACGCCTAACGCCACCGCGTCAACTATGAGAGGAAACACCTCAAATCGGCAAACGGAGGATCAAACGACGCAGAAAACCGTCCAGATCCTGCTCACCGTCTGTGGTATCGTGTTACTGGCCCTCGGGCTGGTACTCGCCGCGAGCGGAACGTCCATCAACAGCGCGATCGGGTCGGTCTCCGACGAGTTAGGCGGTTCCGGCGGCTCCGACGACACGGGTTCCGCTGTGAGCGACGATTCTAACACCTCCGCCGGCGGGAACGAAACAAAAGCCGGCGACTCGAACAGCACCGATGAAACCGGCGGTTCCGACGAAACCGGTACCGACAGCGGTGACTCCACCGGGAACGACGGCGGCGACGGCGACAACGCTGACGACGCCGACGACGGAGCGGCCGATAGCGACGACGGGTCCGACGCGAACGATGACGGTAGCGGGAGCGATACGGGCGGCGGCGACGAGACCCACACGTTGACGACGACCGTCGTGGACGCCAACGGCACACCGGTCGACGGCGCGACCGTTACCGTCGCTCCCGAAAGCGGTTCGAACGAAACGCAAACCGTCGACGCCACTGGCGATGCCGAGTTCGACCTCGAGGACGGCGAGTACGAGGTGACCGCCAACGCAAACGGCTACGAGCCGGCCACCGACTCGGTCACGATCGACGGCAACGACAAGACGACCACGTTGACCCTCGAGTCGACGGATGACGGCTCGAACGATAGCAACGGAGGCGGCCAGAACAACGACAACAACAGCGACGGGGGCAACGCGAGCGATTCCAACGGCATGCAGACCTTGACGGTCGTCGTCCAGGACGACGAGGGCGGCGCTGTCAACAACGCAACCGTCACCGTCGAAGAAGACGGGTTTTTCTCCAGCGAGACGGTGGGTGAACAAGACGTCGACGCCACCGGTAAGGCCGAGTTCGACCTCGAGGACGGTGAGTACGAGGTGACCGCTAACGCGAACGGCTACGAGCCGGCCACTGACCCGGTCACGATCAACGGCAACGACAAAACGATTACGCTGACCCTCGAAGAGGACTGACAGCGACCTCGCGCCTCGAGTAGTCGTCCGAGAGTCACCGAAATGACTCGAACGGCGATCATCCGCTACGGAACACGGGTCTCGCGTCTCTCACTGCAGTCCGTCGACGGACTAATTACGGCCGACCGTGGCAGCCCCGGCGCGCTCTATCACTGTTCTCGCTGCGGCCGAATCGACGATCGTTCGGCTGCTCGTACGGCTTGATTCGACGAGGCGACGCGCTATCGAGTTTCGAAGGGGCGCCTCGAACGGATCGAGCGGGGCCGAGACCCTCTCTGTCGGTCGGTATCGCCAAAAGACAACGCCGTTCCACCGAATTAATTTCTGGACAAATGTGTAATAATTGTGCTTTTGAGGCCTGATACTGTCTATCATCGACACCTATATGTAATTTAGGATGACTCTCAGCCTATCGTGATCACACGAACGCTGGAGCGACCGCCCGAAGAAGCTCGCATGCTGGTCAAGGGTGCGCTCGAACTCGTCGACGACGTCGAAGCCTATTACGACACCGGCCGCGGCGTGATCACTGCAAAGACCGGGTTCCGGTTCGGCTTCATCGTCTCGAGTTACGGCGAATCGCTCACGATCGATCTCCGGTCTGTCCGCGAGAGCGTGACGGAGATCACCGTTACCGGCGAGAAGAACGTCGCTGTCAACGTCGGTGCGAACCCGGAGAAGTACGTACTGGAGTTCGTTCGCACGCTCGATACGCTCGTCGACTATCCGATGGAAGACGTGATCGCTCTGTTGGACAAGCGAACGAGCGACCACAGCAAGGAGGTCATGTCGCTGACTGATCACCGCGACGGCTCGGCTGTTCTCGCGATGGTCGTGCTGGCGATTTTCCTGCTATTCGTTCTCTCAATCGTCGCCATCTAACGGCGCTTCCGAACCCACTACCATGGCACTCAAGTTCATCGGCGGATGCGGTATCGTACTGGGACTCCTGTTACTGCTGGCCGCGTTCGCGCAGCCGGCGACCGTTACGGAAACGAGCACGACGTGCGTCGACACGACGTACTACGGACAGGACTGCTCGACGGTCGAATACGAACGCCCCAATCAAACGCGGTCGCAGCTGTTTGGCGGCGGCACGTTCTTCCTGGTTTCGGGACTGACCACGTACGGCATCGGTGCCGCCCGGAGCGGGAACTCGCTGCAATCGACGGAGCCGTCGCCGCCGAGATCGTCGAACGTGGGCACCGACGTAACGGACGACCGAAGGACCGACGCGATGACTCTGCGCGAGCAACTGGACGCGAAGACGAACCCGGAACGGACGGCGGACACCGACCCGTCGGTCCGAACCGACTCGGTCGACACCGTCGGCGAGACGACCCTACCGACAGCGGGACCGAGTGCCGAGTCGACCCGCTCGGCGAGCGGCCGAGATCTTTCGGCGTTCCTGAAACCGATCGCGAGCGGACTCGCGGCTGCCTTCGTGCTGACCTGGCTCCTCAGCGGCGCGTTCGTCGTCGAGAGCCCCGTCGGACGAGCGGTCGTCTTCGCGATCTGTTCGCTTCCCGGAATCGGACTCTACACCCGGTACTCGTCCGATGAGTCTGCGGTCGCGACTCCCACGACGGAGGGATCGGACCGATGAACCGCCGCACGTTCCTCGCGCGGGCGGCCGCCGGCGTCGGTGTGAGCGCCGCCGTCGGACTGACGCCGCTCAACCCGCTCGCTCCCGACTCGAGGCGCGAAGCGTCCGCGGAAACGACGACGCCAACGTCGTCGGAGGAATCGACCGAAACGGAGCAACCGTCACACTACCTGTGGACCGGCGACGTCTTCGGCGGCGTCTCCGGACTCGTCACCGATACGACCGGCGACGAACTCTACGTCTCGCGCGGTACCACGGTGGAGCGGATCGACGCCGGGTCGGGCGAGGTCGAGTGGGACGTCGAGTCCGAGCAGTCGATCGAGGAACCGGTCGCCGTGGGCGACGAGACCGTCTTCGCGGTCGGCCGACACGGGCGATTGGTCGCGGCCGGTCGAGACGGTGGCGACCGTCTCTGGTTCGAGGACACGAACGCGTTCTCGCCGGCGCGCCCGATAGTGGACGACGAGACCGTGGTCGTCGCCGGACAGTACGTGTCCGCCTACGAGATCGACTCCGGTGAGCGGCAGTGGTCGTCGTCCGATCGATTCACGTCACCGCGGACCCTCCGATCCGGCCGACACCTCTACGTCGGGGACCACCGGAACACGGCGAAACTGGACATCCGCGACGGCTCGACGGTCTGGCAGTTCGACAACGGCGACCGTGTCGGCGGGCCGTCGTTCAACTTCGTCCTCGATTCCCAACGGGACCTCCTGTTCGGAACGAACAGTGGTACGCTCTACGCCGTTGACGCGAACGCCGGGAGCCTGGAGTGGACCGCCGAGGATCCCGGAACGTTCCGGTCGCTGGCCGCGACCGACGACGGTCTGGTTTACTGTCTCGAAACGGACGCCGGGAACTCGCAGTTCGGTGTAATCGATCTCGACGACCGGGAGATCCTGTGGGAGAAGATCGCTTCGCTCGACTTCGAGGGGTGGGAGTACGGCCGCGCCACCACCGATCTCACCGTCTACGGCGGATCGATCCTCGTCGGTACCTCGTCCGGACACCTCGCGACGATCGATCCGGGCGCCGGTCGCTTCCGCGCCGCGACGACCGCCCACGATGACGGGATCGACCGGCTGTCCGTCGACGGCGACCGCGCGTATCTGACCAGTAGTCGCGTCCTCCGAGGGATCGATCTCGGCGAAACTGCGCTCGTCCGGTGAGTACGGGTTCGTCTCCTCGTCCGTTACATCGATACCGAAGCGGAAGCCGGCGGCTTTCGTTGTAATCAGTTGGGACGTCGCTCGAGAAAAGGCGTTAGTTGGCGGTGGGTGGGGTCATTCGACCGTCACGCTCTTCGCAAGGTTTCGCGGCTTGTCGATCGGTCGCTCGAGCAGGGCGGCGGCGTGGTAGGAGACCAGTTGCAACTGGACGTTCGCGAGCAGCCCGGCCCAGACGGGGTGGGTGTCGGGGATCGACAGCTGCCAGTCGGCGGCGTCGGCGAGCGGATGGTCGTCCGGCGCCACCGCAATGATCGGCGCGCCGCGCGTCCGGGCCTCGATCGCGTTCGTCTTCGTCTTCTTGTCGTCGCCGCCGGTCGCGACCGCGAACAGGGGCGTCTCCGGCGTCACGAGCGCCAGCGGCCCGTGTTTGAGCTCGCCCGAGGCGAACCCCTCGGCGTGCTCGTAGGTGATCTCCTTGAACTTCAGCGCGCCTTCGAGAGCGACCGAGTGACCCAGGCCGTTGCCGATGAAGAAGTACGAGTCGCTGTCGAAGTACTCTCGGGCGAGGGACTCGGCGTTTGTGGTCTCGAGGACGGTTTCGACGTGTTCGGGGAGATCTGCGAGCGATTCGAGCATCGCCTCGCGGTCCTCGACCGGCGTCGCGGTCGGCACGTCGGCGGCGATGCGCTGAGTGAGCAACGCGAGCGTCACCGCCTGCGAGGAGAACGTCTTCGTCGCGGCGACGCCGACCTCCGGCCCGGCCCGGATGTAGATCGCGTCGTCGGTCTCGCGGGCGGCCGTCGAGCCGACGACGTTGGTGACGGCCAGCGAACGAGCGCCACGGTCAGTCGCCTTGCGGACCGCATCGAGCGTGTCCGCGGTCTCGCCGCTCTGGGTGACCGCGACGACGAGCGTGTTCTCGTCGACCGGACCGGCCGTCTGGTCGTACTCGCTCGCGCGGAGCACGTCGGCCCGGACGCCGGCCGAGCGCAGCAGCTGGCTCCCGTACATCGCCGCGTGATAGGAGGTGCCGCAGGCGACGAACTGGACGGTCTCGATGTCCGCGAACGTCCCCGCCGGCAGGTCCTCGAACGCGACGTTGCCGTCTTCGACGCGGCCCTCGATCGTGTTCGAGAGGGCCGTCGGCTGCGTGTCGATCTCTTTGGCCATGTAGTGATCGTACTCGCCTTTCCCCGCGTCCTCCGGGTCCCAGTCGACGGTGTCGACCGACCGCTCGATCGGCGACCCCGCGACATCGGTGATCCGGTAGTCGTCGGGTTCGAGGACGACCAGGTCGCCGTCCTCGAGGTAGATTACCTCGTCGGTGTGCTCGAGGAACGCCGGGACGTCGCTGGCGAGGTACCACTCCTCGTCGTCGAGACCGAGAACGAGCGGCGACCCCTCCCGCGCCGCGTAGACGCGCTCCTCGCCGTCGACGATCGCGGCGATCGCGTAGCTCCCCTCGAGCGTTTCGACTGCCTCGCGAACCGCCCGCTCGGTGTCGCCGAACTGCTCGCGGTAGTCGTCGATCAGGTGGGGGATGACCTCCGTGTCGGTGTCGCTGTCGAACTCGTGGCCCCGCGCCTGGAGCTCCGCCCGGAGTTCGTCGTAGTTATCGATGACGCCGTTGTGGACGACGGCGACGTCGCCCGCCGTGTCCGTGTGCGGATGGGCGTTCTCGTCGGTCGGCGGGCCGTGGGTACTCCAGCGCGTGTGGCCGATTCCCATGTTCCCGTGGAGGCTCTGCTCGAGCGACGACTTGAGTTCGTCGACCTCTCCCGAACACTTGCGAACCTTAACACCGGAGCCGTTCTGGACGGCGATCCCCGCCGAGTCGTAGCCCCGGTACTCGAGGTTCTCGAGACCCGACAGCAGGGTCTCGGTCGCGTCGCCGTGGCCGATGCGGGCGATGATCCCGCACATCAGCCGTTCACCTCCGCTCGAGCGGGCGTCTGACGACGCGTCCTTCGGCCGGCCAGCCGTCGAAGCGCGAACCGGGCCGTCGGTCGGGCGGTCGTCGTGACGCGATTCGAGCCAGCAGTCTGGAGGGTCGGAGTGCGTGTCATTGTTTCCTAACACCCAGGTCCGTCCGTACCGCCGGCGGACCGGGTCACTACTTGCTTCAACGTTCGTACGGCCCATTACTATACCACGAATAAGATACCGCTTATCGGTTGTATATGGCTGAAATCCGTTTCAGCTGTTGAAATCGTCGCTGAAATGAGTTAAAATGTCGCCCAAATTCCCGCATTCGTTCGATTCTTTGGGTCGGAAATCCGGTTCAGGTTCGAAATTACGACCAGATCAAGGCGATCAATCCGACGAATGCGAACAGATCAACCCGATATCGCGAGCAACACTGACCCTCGTCTCGACCGCGGTCGGACCGCTTATCAGGGAGATAATCGCCGTCTCAGCCGCTCAAGGTCGGAGAACGCGTAGAGCAATAGTCAGTAGGCCAGTCGGGTCCACCCGGGTTTCCGTACGGATTCGGGAACGGCGAGCGTCGTCGGAACGACTATGCGACGGGGTTCTCGACGTCGTCCGTCTCGGTCGAGTCGTCGGTCGACGGATCGGACAGGGTGATGACGTTCTCCCGGCCGACCGACACTTTCTCGATGATCCCGTCGGCGTCCAGCTGAGAGCAGAGCCGACTGACTTTCGACTTCGACCAATCGGTTTCGTCGGCGATCCGGTGCTGACGGAGTCGGCCGTCGTTTGCGACGAGCAGGCGAACGACCTCCCCCTCGTCGCTCAGTAGTACTGATGGTGTGTCAGGTGCGATATACCGATCGAACGACTGGTGATCGTCGGTGGGTGAGCGGTCCGTTCCTCGCCGTTGATCCGGTTCTGACGACCCGTTCGCGATCGCTGATCGCGACTGAAGCGCGGCCAGATTGATGTCTCGGTCGGACAACCCCTCGGCGACGCGGATCGCGACGAGGCTACTGACCAGCAAGAACAGCACCGTGATCAGGGCCACTTCCAGAGTCGACGTCCGCCCCAAGAGTGACGTCCCGGACGAGAGCACATCGTTATCGCCGACGAGAGCCGAGACGATTGCACGCGTGTCGAGTCGGTGATCCGGCGTGCGGATCGCACCGAGCCGAACTGGCGCGTGCATCGACGCGAGCGGGACGGAAACTCCGAACTGGGGCAGTGAGACCATGGGTATTCGGTTCTGTGACGGTCGGCGGTGGCCTATCGACGTTGGAACGTCAGTGGAATCTCGCCGACCGTATTGGTACGTGGGCGCTCTTCCCTCTTCATTATAGATCCGTATAAGCCCATTTAACACCCTTCTAAGCCGCTGTCGTCGCAGTTTCCGTGAGCGGCGGTTCGTCGGCGGGAAGAGGCCCAGCAAACGGGTCGCTCGTCGGATGTAGCTGTTGCAATCGTTTATCTCGGCTATAGTAAACCGCCCCAGCCGTCTTGGTTCGCTCGAAGACCAAGAGCTGCACAGGTCCTGACAGCCACCGTTGCACGCAGTCGTGCAAACGGTCCAGAACCCGTCTCAATCATGACTACGACACTGAGCGACACGACGAACCGAGCGGACGAAGCACGCAGCGAGTACTCGTTCTCGGACAGCGAGGGCGCGACCGAGGAACACGCCGACGAACAGTCCAGTCGAGCGGCGACGATTTGCGTCGTCGGCCTCGGCTACGTCGGCCTTCCGCTCGCGGTCGGTTTCGCGCGGTCGGACTACCGCGTCATCGGCTACGACGTCGACGAGTCGACAGTCGAGCAGCTACAGGCCGGCGTCGATACGACCGGTGATCTCTCTGACGAGGCGGTTCAGAACGACGACATCTCCTATACGACCGACGCCGGCCAGATCGGCGATGCGGATTACGTCATCATCGCCGTCCCGACGCCCATCGACGAGGACGATCGGCCGGACCTGAACTACGTCGAGAGCGCCGCGACCACCGTCGGCTCGAAGATGAAACCCGGGACGACGGTGATCCTCGAGTCGACCGTCTACCCGGGGACGACGCGCGAGGTTCTCATACCCGCACTCGAGGACGCCTCCGATCTGACCGCCGGCGAGGGATTCTTCGTCGGCTACTCGCCGGAGCGCGCGACGCCCGGCGACGAGGAACACGGCCTCGCGGACGTCGTTAAGGTCGTCGGCGCTCAGGACAAGAAGGTCCTCGAGGACGTGGCGGCGCTCTACGAATCGGTCGTCGACGCCGGCGTCCACCGCGCGCCGTCGATCGAGGTCGCCGAGGCCAGCAAGGTCGTCGAGAACACCCAGCGTGACCTCAACATCGCCTTCGTCAACGAGCTCTCGATGGCCTTAGAGCGGATGGACGTCGACACGCAGGCGGTCCTCGAGGCCGCGGGGACGAAGTGGAACTTCCACGACTACCGGCCGGGACTGGTCGGCGGCCACTGCATTCCGGTCGATCCGTACTTCCTGGCCCACCGCTCGGCTCGCGAAGGGTTCGAACCCGAACTCGTGCGCACGAGTCGGACCGTCAACGAGTCGGTCCCCGACCATATCGCCGATCTGACGATCAAGGCGCTGAACAACTGCCACAAGACGCTTCGGGACAGTCGCGTGCTCGTCCTGGGGCTGTCGTACAAGTCGGGCGTCGGTGACATCCGAAGCTCGAAGGTCGCGGACGTCGTCGATCGCCTCGCGGAGTACGATATCGACATCGCCGGCTTCGATCCGTTCGCAGACGAGGATGCAGTCCGCGACGCGTTCGGTCTGGACGTCCAGGAGCGTCTCTCGTTCGAGGGATTCGACGCCGTCGTGGTCGCGACGCCGCACGCAGAGTTCGAGGAACTCGACCTCGAGGCGGTAGCCTCCGAACTCGCCGAGGATCCAGCGCTGGTCGACGTGACGGGATCGTTCGACGAGGATGCGGCCTGCGAAGCGGGGTTCGTCTACCGACGGTTATGACGGCACACTCCCACCCGACCTCGACGGGGACGAAGCGGATCATCGTAACGATCCAGCACCCGGGTCACGTCCACTTCTTTCGCCACCCCATCGCGGAGCTTCGGTCCCGCGGCCACGAGGTCCACGTCTTCGCCCGCGAGAGCGACGTGGCGATCGACCTCCTCGAGGCCTACGACATCGACCACGAGGTGCTCGCCGGCGCGTCTGACTCGTTAGTCTCGATGGCCGCGGTCCAGGCGACCTACGAGGCGAAACTACTGGCCCGGGCTCGTCGGATCGATCCGGACGTCATCACGGCGATCGGCGGCGTCGCTGCCGCCCACGTTGCGTCGGTGTTGCGGACGACGAGCGTCGTCTTCTATGACACCGAACACGCGACGCTCGTCACGAAGCTCGCCTACCCGTTCGCGGACGTGATCTGCACGCCGTCGTGCTATCGGGGGGAGATCGGCTCGAAACAGGTTCGCTACCCGGGCTACCACGAGCTCGCCTACCTCCATCCCGACCGGTTCGAGCCGGATCCGACCGTCCTCGAGTCGCTCGGACTGTCGCCCGACGATCGGTTCGCCGTCGTTCGACTCAGCAGCTGGGAGGCGTCCCACGACGTTGGCCACGGCGGATTCGACGATCCTCGCGAGGTCATCGACCGGCTCGAGGACGCCGGCGTCGAGGTCCTGCTCTCGGCCGAGGGCGAACCGCCCGCGGAGCTCGCGAACTACGCGTTCGAGACGGCCCCCGAGCGACTGCACGACCTGCTCGCGTACGCCGACGTCGTTCTGAGCGAGGGCGCGACGACCGCGGCGGAAGCCGCCGTCCTCGGCACGCCGGCGGTCTACGTCAACCCCCTCTCGCTGGGGTACACGACGGAACTCGAGTCGGAGTACGGTCTCCTGTTCGAGTACACTGGCGAGCGGCGACACGTCCGCGGGCTCGAGCGGGCCGTATCGGTCCTCGAGGAGCCGTCCGAAACGTGGACGCAACGCCACCAGCAGTTGTTGTCGGAACGGATCGACGTAACCGAGTTCGTCGTCGCCCAGTTAGAAACGCACGCGAAAACGCCCGAACCGGGCCGCTCGACCTCCACAACGAATCCGACCGAATCATGAATGTACTCCAGTTGGTCACCTCGCCGCGGCCGTTTTTCGACCACCAAGTATCGGTCCTCGAAGCGCGCGGCGTCGACTGCACGGTCTGTACCGTCCCCGGAGTGGACGACGCCGGCGGCCGATCGCCGTCGGACTACGCCCGGTTCTACCCGGCCATCCTCTCCGAGATCCGATCGGGCGAGTACGATCTGATCCACGCGAACTACGGACTCACGACGCCGTTCGCGTTCGCCCAGCCGATCCGACCGGTCGTGGTGAGTCTCTGGGGCACGGACCTGATGAGCGACCACTCGTGGCTCCGGTGGCTCAGTCGACGCGCGGCCCGCAGCGCGGACGCTACGATCGTTCCGAGTCAACCCATGTCCGACGCGCTCGAGACCGACCACCACGTGATCCCTTTCGGCGTCGACACCGAGCAGTTCAGACCGATTCCACAGGCGGAGGCTCGCGAGCGCATCGGCTGGGAGACCGACCGACCGATCGCGCTCTTCCCGTACGACACCGAGCGCGGGGTCAAGGACTTCACCCGGGCGCGTCGACTCGTCGAACGGGCCGACGCCGACCTCGAGTTGCGCCCGGTCTGCGGCGTCGACTACGAGGAGATTCCCCACTACATGAACGCCAGCGACGTCCTCCTCGTCACGTCGAAACGCGAGAGCGGACCGATGGTCGTCAAAGAGGCCGCCGCGTGTAACCTGCCGATCGTCTCGACCGACGTCGGCTTCGTCCGCGAGACGATCGACGGCCTGGCCAACTGTGTCGTCAGCGACGACGACGACGACCTGATCGCCGGCCTCGAGCGGGTCGCCGCCGATCGCGGGCGGTCCGACGGTCGCGACGTCATCGATGGACTGCGCCTCGAGGCGCTGGGAGACCGTCTCCACGAAGTGTACCGGCGCGTCCTCGAACGCCCCGACCGCTCGGGGCAGCCCACGGGGGTGAGCCATGGGACGTAATCCGGTCGGGCGGCTCTCGGAGCTCCGACCGCTGCGACTCGACACCGTCGCGGCGATCGGCGGGCTCCTAATCGCACTGGTGTTGTTCCCGCTGCGATTTTTCGCGTCGCAGGTCTACCTCAACACCGTTCCGGTGGTCCTCGGGACGGCGTGTATCCTGTATCTCGTCCGCCTGTATTACCAACAGCAGGCGACCGATGACATCCGCTTGACGCTCCCGTCTCGGGTGACGATGGCGCTCCCGACGGCCGTCTTCCTCGGGCTCGCGGCGCTGGTCGTTCTGGCGGTCCACCAGGGCGCCCGAACGATTTCGTTTTTCGTCCTCGCGAGCGTCGTCGGGGCCCTCGTGGTCGGCCAGATCTGCTTCGCGAGCGACCGGGATTTCAACGCCCGACTGTTGTTGTTCCAGATCGTCCTCTTCGCGCTGGTTGTTCGCGGCACCGCGCTGTACGCGACGCCGGGGTTCATCGGGATCGACGTCTGGACGCACATGGGGCTGACCGAGCAGATCGTCTCGGAGGGTCGAGTCGGTGCGATCTCCCACGACAAGCACTACGCCTCGCCGTTCTACCACCTGCTGGTCACCGCCTCGTCGATGCTGTTCGACGTCTCGCTGCGGAGCGCGCTGTACCTCACGCTGGGTCTCGTGATGCCGATCTCGGTGCTGCTCGTCTACGCTGGGGGGAACCTGCTCGTTTCGCAGCGATGGGCAACGCTGGCGGCGGCGCTGTACGCCCTCGCCAGCCACGTCTCGATGTGGGGGCTGCACCTCATCCCCACGAGCATGGGACTGGTCTTCTTCCTCGCGATGCTGTACGCGTTACTTCGGGTGATGCGCATCGAGTACACGACCAGGGACTTCTTGCTGTTGCTGCTCTCGAGCATCGCAGTGATCCTCACCCACCAGGTATCGACGTTCATCATGCTCGTGTTGCTGCTCGCGGCGTTCGTCGCCCAGCTGGTCTTCGAGATCGGCCCGCTCGGGTTGACGCGACTCGACGCGAGCGTGTTTCGGACGAAGAAACCGGTCAACCTCCTCGGCCTCGTCGTCTTCAACGTCGGGTTGACTATCTTCGTCTGGTCGCTGACGCCGTACCGCGATGACTCGTTCCTCGAGACCGTGCTGAGGTACTTCAGTGAAACGGTCAAGGAGAGCGCCGGCTTCCTCAACATCGCGAGCGGCTCCAGCGGGGACGCGGCCGGGGCCGCGGAAGCGGCGACGACGCTGCTCGACGAGATCATCCCCTACGTCAATGAGTTCGGCTTCCTCATCCTGCTCGGGGCGACGTTCGTCGGCTGCCTGTACATCGTCCACCGGCGCCGGGCCGAGCAGTCGGTGTTCACGCTGCTGCTGGCGACGGCGTTCATGCTCGTGTTCGTCATGGGCTTCCCGATGTTCGGGATCCACTCGTTCATCCCGAACCGCTGGTTCGCGTTCCTCTACGCGCCGATGGCGATTCTCGGCGCGATCGGGCTGCGGACCCTCGACCGCGGACTCGCGCCGGCGCTCGTCGTCGCCGTCCTGTTGCTGTTCACGCTCGTCTATCCGGGCGCGATGCTCTTCGCGACGGAGAGCAACATCGACAACCCGGTCTTCGAGGACCACCAAGAACAACTCGCCTACACGGAGTCGGAACTAGCTGCGGTTGGCTCGATCGGCGAGATGACCGGTTCGCCCGACGGCGACGAGCTCCGACGCGACCAGGGGCTGTACACTGACCATCCGTATCAGACGCTGTTCAGCCGCACAGGTGCCTATCCGTCGACGGACATCGCGACGGTCCCAGCGGGCGGGACCGCCGATCACAACTACGTGGTCTATCGGACGACCGCCGCGAACGAGGCGGTCTACTTCAATAACGCCGACGGGCAGGGTCGGATCGAACAGGCCACCGTGGACCGCCTCTGTCGCCCGGACCAGGCCACCGTGTACACGAACGGCGACGTGACGATGTGTACGCCCTCGCCGGCCACCGAGTAGGCGACCGACGTTACCGCGACTCTCGCCGTCCATTTTTTCGACCGAACCGACATCGACGTCGCAACGGAAGCGAGCGTCGGCATCTCGAGGCAAGCGAGGACGGACGACACCGGACGCTCTCATCGTGGTGTCGGTGGGATTCGATCGTAACGAGCACCCAGCGGCGACCTCGAGTCCGTCCATCCCCCGGTCGCTTTGCTCCTATCCGTTCGAGAGAGCGAGTGGCGTCTCCCGGACGCGGCCACCAGATACGGTTCCGGTGATCCGTTGTCTAACTCGAGTCGCGATCGACTACGCTGAGTCGCGGACTCTCGAAAACGGAGCCCTCCGATCGAACCAATCGCGGCGATCGCAGCGTGGTCAGCGCTCGTCGACGATCGACGGAGAACGACTGTTTCGGCGTCAGTTCGAGGCGCCTGTTACAGCTCGAAATGGCCGTGCAGCTAGCGCCAGATTCAGCGATGGCCAAGATCTCTTCGGACAGCCACAGCACAGTGAGGCGATCACGAGCTCGATTTGATGGAAGAGCTGCGACGTCAGTCCGCCCGTGAAGACTGGCAGATCTTCCGAAGAGGTAGATGACAACGTGGTCGAAACAGCCGCCGTAATTGGCCGGTGGTGCCGAGGCAAACGCCAGCAGGACGACCCGAACCACGACCCCGTTCCGGTCGCGTCGGACCGTACACGCCAGTAATCAGGTGAACGGTGTGGAGTGCAAACGCACCCGTGCGCCGCGGCTCTCAGCGCCACGACGGTCGGCGACGGCGGCGAGAACGAACTAACACAGTGGCGCGACGAACAGTAAGTGGGCGGTCTCCTTGTGACGCCGGCCGTCCGGAACGGCGGTTTGTCGACGAGAACGGGTAGCAGAGCGGCGACGACGGTACCGATCGTCCGGCGACGACGGCGATCGATCACGCGTTGTTCATGGCGCGTACGCGACGGTGAGCGATCCCAGGGCTATACCTACTCAACCACGACCGGGAGGTGCATCGTTTGGTAGGCGTTCTCGGCTGCGGGCTCCGACGGCACCTCCCCCTGATAGAGCAACACCGTGATCCGAAGATCGTCGCCGGACATCGTCGGCGTAATCTCGATTGACTGCTCGCGCGTCTCGCCGTCGGCGACTGTCGCGGATGCTCGAGCGAGTTCGTCGCGGTCCGTAACGTTCACCTCATCGCCGTCCCCCTGTTCGATTCGCTCGAGCAGGACGACCGTCGTGTAGTCGCGCTCGGCGTTCTCTTGGTTCGTGATCGACAGCGTCAACGGCTCGGTCTCGCCGGCAGCGTACGTCGATTTGTACATCGTGTTGGTCTCGGCCGTGACGTTCTCGGTTTGGACCGATAGTTCGGTGAAGCCGTCACCCTGTGGCGGGTTGGTGGCAGCGAAGCCGGCGCTCGCGAGCAGCACTACCAGTCCGATGGCGATCGCGACGTTGTACGGCCGCGGATTGACTCGCTCGTAGACGTTCGGTCGCTCCCGGGAGAAGAACAGCGATCCGATCGAGAGCGACGGCGCGAACCGTCGCTCCGCCGGACACCGGTAGCGAGACACGACCGCGAGCAGCGACAGCACGACGGTCAGCGACGCAAGCCCGAGGAGCACCGTTTCCGGGGTGATACCCCGTGGGGTAACGGACGCGAAAAGGGTGACCGTCGGAACGAGGGCGATACTGAAGACGATCGACAGGACGAACCGTTCGACAGACTCGAGTCCGCCGGTTACCAGACGCGGCGTATCGAGCCCGCTTTTCAGCGTATCGAACGACTGGTACTCGTCGCTCGGTTCGGACGGAAACAGGATCGAGACGAACGCATACCCGGGAAAACAGAGAACCATTGGGAGTGCTATCGCAGTTCGTATCACGCCGTCGACTCCGGAAACGATGCCGAACGTGAAGGCGCCGGTGAACGCAATCACCGCTGCCAGGTCGAGGAACCACCATTGACTGTCGCTCATTACCGGCGTTATTCGACCGTCGTGCGGTTTATTATCGTCCCGATAAGCCGCTTTGACCCGGTCGATCGGGTGGTTTCCACCCCCTGACCTACCAGCTGTAGGACAATAATTCGAAATAAGTATCTTTCGTCGGTTCTAGAACGTCCCAACCGACACAACAGTGAGAAATTTATCGTAACCCGCCAGATATATTTACGGAATTATATACGAGTAACAAAATAATCGTCTGTTCGTGAATGGCCCGAATTATGACTTGAATCCCTCGATATTGCTGTTTTAAAATAACGTAAAAAGATCGATCCCGTATATGAAAATAGTTAAAACGAATTCGGTTGAGAGATACGGTTTCCACCCTTTATTACACACTTCTGATTAGGGGAGATTGGCGCAATGAACGCAGCACATATCAGCTCCGAAGGAGATACTACGGAGGAGACGGCCGACGCGGACGAGCGGTCCGCTGACGAGCGGTCCGCCGACGAGGAGGACCTCTCTAAGGACGAGATCTTCCACCTCCTGCAAAACGAACGCCGTCGGCTGGTTCTCAGGTACCTTCGCGACACTACCGAGCCCGTGCGTATGCGGGATATCGCCGAGCAGGTCGCGGCGTGGGAACACGATACGACCGTCGAGGAACTCACGTCGAAACAACGCCAGCGCGTCTACATTCCGCTCTACCAGTCTCACCTCTCGAAGCTCGACGAAGCGGGACTCATCGACTACCAGAAGAACCGCGGCATCGTCGAACGGCAACCGCGCGCGGATATGGTCGATCAGTACCTGCAGGACGCCCCCGAGACGGACTCGAGCGACGGGGACGAGTCCAACGCGGGACTGGACGATTACTACGTCGGCTCGACAGTCCTCGGCTTCGCGCTGCTGCTCGGCGCGGTGCTCGAACTGCCGTTCACGACGTTCCTCTCGGGAATCGCACTGAGCGCCTGTATCCTGCTGCTGTTTACGGTATCGACGATCAAACGACTTCTCGAGTAATACCTGACGTCGCCCCTAGTGCGATACGGCGTGTTTCTCGAGCCGGTTCAGACGAGCAGTACGACCGCGAGGAGCGCAACCGCCAGCCCTGACGTAACCAGTGCTGTGAGTCCCGCGAGTCGAACCAGTCTCCGGAGTCCCAGCCTGCTCGAGCCGTTCCTGTTAGCGGCGTCCGATCGGACCGTTCGACGCTCGACGATCCCCTGTTCCGCGTCGAATTCGACGTGGCCTGTCGCGTCGAGTTCCGGAAGGCGATACTGGTGGAGTTGCTCGTGCACGGCCGCCCACGTTTCCACTGAGGGCCGAGCCGGGTGGATCAGTTCGTCGGCGACTTCGTCGACGGTGACGGGCGTCTCCATCCCGTCCAGAACGGACAACAATTCGGTATTGGAGTCCGGGACGAACTCGGTCGCGGAGTCGGCGTTCGAGAGGTTGGTCGATGGGTCCCGGTAGATGGTGACACCCGAAACCGTCTCGGCTTCGGCGTCGTCGGGCCCGTCTTCGGACGGCTCCGACGGTGTCGCGCACAACCAAGACGGCGTCAGACGCATATTCCGCGGTAGTCTTGCGTGGTATATAAGTATTGTTACGGTTGAGCTGGGCAAACGATTTGTCGTAGGCCTAAATGAGTGGAAACGACTGTTCGAGTCGTTAAAAGTGAGGGTCCCAGCGGCCGAAATCTGTGCCAACAGTCAAACAGTCGCGAATTCCGGCGGGGCGAGCCACGGAAGCGACGCCTCGGACGGCGCGGTCCAGCACTCGAGCCACGTTCGGAGATCGATGAGCCGCAGCTTGTGTCTGACCGGCAGGTCGTGGACGTGCTCGAGGTCGTTCAGGTACCGCTGGTCGAACTCGTAGCGATCGAACAGTGTCTGGCGATCGGGCCACGGCGGCTGGAACGACTCGAGAAGCGGCGTCTTCCGACGGACGAAGCGTTCGACCTCGTTGAGAATCGTTTCGTCGTGTGGCCGGTCCGGCGGTCTGTGTCGCAGGATGTCGTTGTCGACCCGCGTACAGGCCTCGAGGAACGTCTCCGTCGTGCGGTGTTCCGGCGGCGCTCGAAGGTGCCAGTCGAGTAGCTCGCGGTCGATGGCGGGAAACGACGCCACGAACTGGTCGGCCAAGTGCGTATGAAACGGCATCGAGGGCTGGTTCGAAATCCCGACGCAGGTCAGCGCGTTCTGGACGGAGTCCGCGCGGGCGTCCTGCGCGTCGAGTTCGTCGGCGACCGCGTCCCTAACGAACGTCTCTGGATCGACGCCGAACGACGTTCGTTCGGCGAGGTCGCGACTGGCATCTCGGCTGTAGCCGAAGGTCGCGAGTAGTTCCTCGACCGGATCGGGATCGGGTTCGAGCCGACCGGTCGGAATGCGCTTGTCGAGGACGTCGACTGTCTTCTCGGCGGTGAAGTGACCGCGAAGGAACGTATCACAGAGCAGTCCGTGATGCATCGTGTCGACGGCCATCTCGTCGGTGTAACCGGCGTGGTGGATGTGCAGTGATTCCTTGATTCCCTGCGAGTAGCGGACCTTCGATTCGTCGGGACGGAGATACCGTTCATCCGGCGGAAACGCCGTGTGTGTCGCCCCGTACTGGTCGGCGAGCTGACCCGCGACCTCGACTTCCCGGGCGTCTGGCGCGCCGACGGTGAAACTCTGCTCGATCTCGGGAATCCCCGTGAGAAGGACCCGCGAGTCGTAGCCCGCCGACAGGAGGAGACCTTTGGTTCCGGGTAGCATCGAACGCCGCCGAAACGCCCGCTCGAGGCGCTCGGCGAGCTCGCCAACGTAATCGAACGACTCCGAACGGTAGACGAACCGCTTGAGGGGTTCGATCGAGTCGGCCACGAGCACGCTGTCGATGGGCAGTCGACGCAGCTCCGAGACGGCGGTCTTCTCGCCGAGGGCCACGCCGAGGTGGAGGAATTCGAGAACGCCGTCTCGATTAACCGTCGGCTCGGGGACCGTGCGCCCGACTTCGGCGGCGTCGGTTCCGAAGACGCGAGTTCCCGGCGCGTCGGTGTAGAAGCACTCGCGAGACCGGACGGGATCCGTCGCGACGAATGTGTCGCCCCTGTCGGCGTCGACGAGGGCCAGATACGATCCGTTGAGCAAGTCCAAGGCATCGCGACCCACGTTCTTGTAGCGCTCGAGCAGCCAGCGCGCGGCGTTTGACTCGTCGCCCGGGACGTACGCCTCGCCCCAGACGACACACCGGTCGTCGCCGTCCGCGTAGCTGGCGGTCCAACCGGGCGCGCCGAGCGCATCGTCTCTGATGCCGACGGTGACGGACGGTCCCGTCAGTACCCGATCGAATTCGTCGCTCGCTCTGTGTCGCTCGAACGTCTCTCTGTCGCCGAATACGCCGAAGAGTTCCCTGTTCATCGAAGACCACCGTCGCGACGCACGATCGAGGGGACGGACGCCGAGTCGACCGATCGGCGGTCGACCGGCGGTTCACTCGTCCACATTGCCCCGACCGCGCACGCGGCTCTCCTCTCTTCTACCGAGACGACAATTACTATGCCATTGTTAAGGGCTGAAACGCCCGTATAGCGGCGATCTAGGCAACCGGATTTTCGGCCTATCGGATCCATAATAATGGGCTGACTGTCGGTAACTTCGGGTCGACAATGTCACAGCAGCGACCAACCCGCCGACGAGTTCTCGCCCTCTCGAGTGCAGCCGCGGCCGCCGGCCTCGCGGGATGTACCGATCAGCTTAGTTCGGTCCTCGGCGGATCGGACGACGATTCGGAGGAAGATTCGGAGGAAGAAGAGACGGACAACAAGTCCTCCGGACAGGCGGCGGCGCTAGCCGACGGCGTTCCGTCGCTCGAGACGGAGTACAACAGCCGCGAGCAGTACAGCCAGCCCGGCGAGTCGCTCGACGACTTCAGCGACCTCTCCAAGTGGGAGGTCACCCGTGGATCGGGAAGCGCCGACCAGGAGACCGTCTTCAACGGCGACCAGAGCTTCAAACTGGAGTCGAACGGCGAGCAAAACGTCGTCGCCCAACTGGACGTGTCGGACAAGGACTTCACCGATACGGACTTCTCGTTTGCGATCCGGACGACGACTCCACAAAGCATCACGATCAACCTGCGGCTGGTCGACCAGTTCGGCGGCTGGAAAGCGTACTCGCTGCGGGAGATCACTTGCCGGAGCCC
Source organism: Haloterrigena salifodinae (assembly GCF_003977755.1). Lineage (NCBI taxonomy): Archaea > Methanobacteriati > Methanobacteriota > Halobacteria > Halobacteriales > Natrialbaceae > Haloterrigena > Haloterrigena salifodinae. Next base: position 677,228 of record NZ_RQWN01000002.1, on the reverse strand, counting down.
GGACGTCGCCTGGTTCCGCTCGAGTCCGGGCGTCTTCTCACAAAGCGACTACGAGCCCGCGCTCGACGCCCTGGATCGCCTCGAGATTCAGGTTTTGCACACCATGGACCAGGCCGAGGTCTGGATCGACGACCTGCGGACCCACGACAAGCCCGAACAGGGGTACGTCATGCTGACCTGGGACGACGGCACCCGCGACTATTACGAGACGGCCGCGCCGATGCACGACGAGTACGGGTTCCCGGCCGTTCAGGCCCCGGTACCGCGCTGGGTCGAACGAAACGACGGTGGCAGCGTAACGGTAGCGGAGCTTAAGGAACGTCAGGACGCTGGCGACCAGATCGTCGTCCACGGGACCCACAGTCCGATCCACGAACTCGACGACGAAGAGCGGATCCGGAACCGCCTCGAGCACGACAAGCAGTGGTTCATCAACAAGGGGTTCGAGGGCGCAGACTACATCGTCTACCCGCACAACAGCTACGATAAGACGAGCCTCGATATCGCGACCGACTACCACTACTGCGGCGGCTTCAACCAGTCCGGTAACATCAACACGACCAGCGTCTATGGCTTCGACCCGCTGGCGTTACCGCGGACGATCGGCTACGACCTGAACATCGCGAAACGGTGCGTCAATCGCGCCGCCCAGCACCGCCAGTGTACGATTCTGAACTTCCACGCGTTCTCCGAACAGAACACGATGTCCGAAACCAACTACGCGAAGCTGCTCAAGCACATAGACAACGCCAACGTCGAGGTTATCACGTTCGACGATCTCTGGAAGCACCGGACCGAACAGTTCTACTGAGCTCGCGTCGTTTGTTGATTCCATTCTTGCGGTAACGAACGGTTCTATCCCATCCCTCGTCCGGAGAGGAAGCCCGCAGTAGCGCGAGTTCCGGACCGATCAGTTCGTCGAGAGCGTGATCGAATCGGTATCGGTCGCACCGTCAGCGGTAGTCACGCGCAACACGATCGTGTCGCGGACGTTCGTACCGACCGTCACCGTGATCGTCTCACCGGTCTTGTCGAACTGCGCCGTCTGGCCGACGTCCCACTCGTAACGGACGATCTCGCCGCCGCGCGCCTCCGATCCCGACGCGTCGAGTTGAACCGTCTGCCCGGACTCGAGCGCCGACCCGACGAAGTTCCGGGGACAGGCGGTGATGGACGCGACGGGCGCTTCTGCCGCCGTCTCGTCTTCGGCGGACTCGTTCCCGTTGGCACCGTCGTCCGTCTCGTTTTCGTCGGCACCATCGTCCGACTCATTCTCGTTAGCACTGTCGTCCGTCTCATTCTCGTCAGCACTGTCGTCCGACTCGCTCTCGTCGGCGCCGTCGTCCGTCTCGTTCTCGTCGGAACCGGAATTCGCGTCGGCCGCCTCGAGTTGGAGATCGTCCGTCAGGAGCCGCTCGACGATCGCCGAGTGCCACTGCACGCGGGTCTCGAGTGGGACGTCGGTCGAGAGCGTCTCCGCGAGGAACGCGTCGGCGCCGAGGTCGCGAGCTGCCTTGTGGACGAGCAGTCCCCTCGGGTCGTTGTCGGGACTGGAGAACGGCCCGGTCTGAAACGCGAGCGCCCGGTCGTCGATGTAGTTCCGGGTGACGTACTCAGCCGCATCGGTCGCGGCCGCGGCGGCTTCGCCGTCGGAGTGGAAGATCGCCTGCCCAACGCCGTCGACGGGATCGTTCGCGTAGATGCCCGTCGACTCGTGGAGGTCGATCACAACGTCCGGATCGTACTCGACGACGACACTCCAGAGCGCCCTGGCGAGGTCGGTCCCCGGCTCGCGCCCCTCCAGGAATTGTCGATTGAGGTCGACACCGTCGTCGGCGGTCCGCGTCCCGTTCTCGACTGCGGCCGCGTTCGCTTTGGGGATGGTGACAAGGGTTCCGGCGCCGATCTCCCAGTCGGCGATTGCACCCGTTGCCGTATAGCCCGCGACCTCGTTACCGTGGACGCCGCCGATGATGACGACCGTCGGGCCGTCGACGTCCGCGCTCGTGACGTAGACCGTCGTCTCCTCAGCCGTTCCCTTGCGAATCGTGAAGGACTCTCGGGATGTTCCGTCTGCCTGTGCCCCACCGACTGCCGTCGCGCCGGCGCCAGCGATCGCGCAGGCGCCCGCGAATGACAGTACCGATCGTCGTGAAAGCGCATTCCGCTGCATTCCACCGCCCGATTCGGGATAGGATGTGTTTACTATCGCGAGAATAACGTCAGCGGATATTCTTTTTCTTCCTTCGAAACCGTCGTGAAACGGTTGTAGAGAGCGAATCCATCCGGGAGACTCGAGGTAGTTAGCGACCCCGTTCGACGCCGTTACCGAACACCGTGTTGCTCGTAGAACCGCCGGACGCGGTCGTCAGTCAGCAAGGGTCCGTGGACCTGAATGGATTTGAGACCGGGATAGCTGTTGGCTTCGATGACGGTGAAGCCGCCGTCGTCGTCGGTTACGATAACGTCCCAGCCGACGTACGGAAGGAACGAGCAAGCGTCGGCCATCTCGAGGACCCGCGATCGAATCCGCTGCCAGCCGGGGATCTGTTTCTCCTCGATCGCCATTCCGGTATCCGGGTGCTCCGAGTGCCACTCGACACCGTCGCCGTCAGGGGGTCGCGCGCCTGGGCCGAGCTCGCCCGTCCTGCGGTCGACCGACGCGGAGAGGCCGCCCTGCGTGAAATTGTCCAGCGGCGCGGAGTCCGTCGTGCCGATCCGCTGGATCGCCGCGGCGATGAACGGTTCGTCGAGGACGTCGTCGTACATCGTGATCAGTCGGATCGTATTCGGCGTCGCCGGGTACAGCGCGGCCGGGAACGTACCCTGGTCGACGAACTCGCAGACGAGGTAGTCCTCGAGGTCGGCGACCAGCGATCGGAACTCCGCCTCGGCGTAGTGGTCGCCGTCGACCCGGTAACCGTCGTCGGCGCGCGAACACAGCATGACGTTGTTTCCGCCGCCGCCGTGGACCCACTTGAGGACCAGCCGCCCCTCGACCTCGAGTCGATCGACGACTCGCTGGGCGGCGTTTCTCGTCTCCGTCCGTGGCGACGACCGGGCCGGCTCGGACGCCGGTCCGCCGACGCCGATCGGCTCCGGGACCGTCGGCCCTCCATCGGCCATCTCGCGGCCGCGTCGGCTGTCGACGGGGTGGTAGGTCCCGTCGCGGAGCAGCCCGTAGACGGTCATCCGCTCGGCGTCGAACGGCTGCATGAGCCGGTGAAAGAGGAGCTTGTTCGAGAGGGCCACCGACCACGTTCCGTTGATCCGTTTCGTGCGCACGAACCGCTCGTAGTCGCTCACGTAGTCGCGGTAGTTCTCCGAGTCGAGGTCATAGACCGCGTCGGATCTGCTCAGGAAGCCGCGCCGCCAGAGCCAGAGGCGTCGGCGAAGCGGTCGCGAGACGTCCGACTCGTACTCGGACCCGACGAGTCCCTGCACCGCCCTGGCCGTGTTGTAGAGCGTTCTGACGTTCACGGATGAGCCTGCCACGTGGATCCTGTTAGTTATCGAACTACCAAGACAGTTGCAGTCAGAGCGCGGACGATATGACCAACAGAAATCGTGCAAACCGGGCGGACTCGCCGCTTGAGAAGCGGAAATACGGAGACAGCTACTCGGTCAGTACGCGACGGACGATCGCGGTCCGCTCGAGTGCCGTCACGGCGAGGACGCCGAAGACGAGCGCGACCGTTGCGACGATCGGGAGTGGACGCCGTCGGACGCCGCTCCCGGCGGCCCAGCAGAGGCCGGGGTACTGCCGAGCGGACGCGGCGGCGCCGCGCAGGTACCACAGCCCGCGGAGGAGACGCCCCTCGGAGAGGTAGGCCTTCGCGATGACGAGCTGGTGGGCGGCACGGATCTCATACCCCTCGGCTTCGAACCGCTCGACCTCGTCCTCGTAGATCGAAAGGTACTGCTCGCTGGCTGTTCGGATGACGGCCGCCGGCGGCTGGCCCGTCTCCTCGCGGACGACCAGCGGTTCGTCGACGTACGCGAGCTTGCCAGCCTTGAGCACTCGCAGGCAGAATTCGGGGTCCTGGAACCGGTCGAGTTCCTCGTCGAAACCGCCGATCTCGCGGACCACGTCAGTCCGGACGAGCAGGGTCGAGCCGGCGTCCGGCTGCACCTCGTCGGCCAGGATCGGCCCGATGAGTTCCTCGCCACCCTCCTGGACGGGTTCGTCGTCCGACCGCGCGAGCGCGGACGCGGCGACCCCGCGGAGGCGGTCGTTTGCCCCCGACAGTTCGTAGGTCGAGTCGCAGTAGACGCCGACCCACTCCTCGGATCGTCCCTCGAGGGCGTCGAGTTGGCGCTCGAGTTTCTCGGGGCGCCACTCGTCGTCGGAATCGAGGAAGGCAACGTACTCGCCGCGGGCGTGCTCGATACCGGTGTTCCGGGCCACGTTGGCCCCCTGGTTGGTCGCGTGGACGACGGGACGGACCCGGGGATCGTCGTAGTCGGCAAGCACGGACGGCGTCTCGTCGGTCGAACCGTCGTCGACGACGACGACCTCGAGGTCGTCGACCGTCTGCGCGAGCGCGCTGTCGATCGCGCGCGGAAGCGTCTCGGCTCTGTCGTAGGTCGGGATCACGACGCTGACTCGTGGCATTTTTCCCACCTCCGAACGGTCGAGCCATTATTATCGCGTCGCTAAACGCCGGGGACGACGCCGCGAGGGATCGACACGAATCGATCGCCGGCTGCGACCGGCGCGGAGCGCGGCTCCGGTCGCGACCCTGGGTCTGGGGTCGCTCGTCGGCTAATAGCTGTATAAGAAAGGTAGAACGGTTCGTCCCCGCAACCAATGACCCACCGGAACCGACGAACGTTCCTGACGACGATCGGCACCGCCGGAGCGATCGGGCTCGCCGGCTGTCTCTCGAGCCTGCGCGACGACGACGACGATGACGAGTCGGCGCCGTCACAGGAGGAGAACGGTGGCGGCGCCGAGACCGACGGACTCGACCTGCCGGGTGAACCGATCGACGATTTCGAAGCCCTCGACGACTGGTCGGCGATGATCGACGCCGGCGACCTTGAAGCCACCGCGGACGACCCCTACGCGGACTCGCAGTCGGCGCAGCTAACGGCCGACGAGGGCACCGAGACCGCGTCGATCTATCGGTCCGTCCCCGACGGGCTGGACCTCCGTGACCGAAACCTCTCACTGGCGGTCTCCTTCTCGGAGCGCGACCAGTTGCGACTGTCACTCGAGCTGTTCGCGCCCGACGCGCGCAGCGCCATACGGATGCACCGGACGCTGACCGGCCCGACCGATCGCTGGGTGCGCGTCGACTTCGGGACGATTGGCGTCGACGGAACGCCGGACCTGAGCGACGTCCGCGAGATCCGACTGACCGCCCGCCGCCGAGGCGACCAGACCGGCCCGATCGACTGTCGGATCGACGACCTCCGAACGGTCGACCGCCCCGACCGCGGCGCAGTGATGCTCCTGTTCGACGCCACACTCGAGGATCACTACAAACGCGCGCTCAAGCACCTGGACGCGTTCGAGTTCGCGGGCGTCGAGGCCGTCATCCCGGAGGCCCTCGGTGAGTCCGGTCGCCTCTCGATGGGGCAACTCGAGACGCTGGGCAACGCCGGCTGGGAGGCCATTGCGCGCCCCCGGACCGGCGCGCGGTTCCTCCACGAGTTCCCCCGCGAACAACAGGCGGAACGCATTCAGCGGACGAAGCGCTTCCTCGAGAGTCGCGGCTTCGCGGACGGCGCGAGACACTTCATGACGCCGCGGAACATCCTCGGATCGGAGACGCTCGACCTCGTCCGGGAGCACCACGAGACGGCGTTCCGGTTCGGCAGCGCCCCGAACGGTCTCCCGCTGACGGACTTCCACGATGTCGGGTTCTTCTCAGGAACCGCTGGCCAGACGACGCGGGACTACGTCGACTACGCGGCCGAATACGGCCAGTTGGCGGTCCTGCACTTCGAACACATCGGTGACGACGGGATCTCCGAGTCGGCGTTCGCGGACCTGCTCACACACGTCGATGCCGCCGACGTCGACGTCGTTACCCCGTCAGACCTGCTGGAGGGGTACTGATGTACCGCGGAGCCTCGATCGGCGTCGTGGTGCCGGCGTACGACGAGGAGGGGTTCGTCGGCGACGTGATCTGCGAGATGCCCGACTACGTCGATCGGATCTACGCCATCGACGACCGCTCGACCGACGAGACCTGGGACGAGATCCTCGAGGCGGCCCGCGACGACGCCAACGCGAACGCGGGACGCGACGCGGCCGACGACGGGGCGCTCGTGACCGACGGCGGCGCGTCCATGCTGACCGAACGGGCGTCCGTCCGGGACGCGATCGGACGGGTCGTCCCGATCCGCCACCGCGAGAACCGCGGCGCCGGCGGAGCGATCAAAACCGGCTATCTCGCCGCGCGCGCCGACGGCGTGGACGCGACCGTAACGGTCGACGCCGACGGGCAGATGGACCTCTCACAGATGCCGCGGCTGCTCGACCCGCTCGTCGAGAACGAGGCCGACTACGCGAAGGGGAACCGCCTCCTCTCGCGGGAGTACCGCGCGGCGATGCCGCGGTTTCGGTTCGTCGGGAACGCGATCCTCTCGTTCCTGACCAAGATCGCCTCCGGCTACTGGAAGACGATGGACCCCCAGAACGGCTACACGGCCATCTCCGGCGACGCCCTCGAGGCGATCGACTTGGAGAACCTCTACGAGTACTACGGCTACTGTAACGACCTATTGGTGAAGCTGAACGTCCACGGGATGCGCATTGCCGACGTGGCCATGCCGGCCGTCTACGGCGATGAGGAGTCGAGCATCACGTACTCGGAGTACATCCCGAAGGTGTCGACGATGCTCCTGCGTAACTTCCTGTGGCGGCTGAAGACGAAGTACCTCGTGCTCGATTTCCACCCGCTTGCGTTCTTCTACCTCGTCGGCGCCGGGCTGGCCGCGACTGGCATCCTCGCCACCGTCGTGACGCTGTTCGCGACGCTCGCGACGGTCGGTCCGTCGGTGCAGGGGTCGACGACCGTGTTCCTGCTCGTCGCCGGCATCGCGTTCCTCCTGTTCGCGATGGTGTTCGACATGGCCGAGAGCGAACACCTCGAGCGCCAGGTCCGCTAGTCCCGCGTTCGTCGTCGAGATCGCTCGTCGTGTCTCCGGTTCCGTTGTCGTGATTCGCCCAGCTGTCCGGTTTCTGCTTCCGTCGACTGTTCGCCGTTCTCGAGTGCACTTCGCGTCAGGCTTCGACTCGTCAGTCCGCAGTGTAACCAGTTCTCAATCGGCCTATGAGTCAGAGTCAACTCGAGCGAATATCCGAATACTGCACTCGACGGTCACAATCGACCAATCGACCGCGCCCTCTCGAGCGGTTCGTTCGAGGAACAGCAACGGCGTTCCGCGCGAATCGGGATCGAACCCGATCGGTCGCATTCGCTCCGCCGATCGATCAGGGAAGGAGACTCTGGATGCCGGTGCCGAGGATGCCCAGCGCGAGTCCGGAAACGAACAGCGACAACCCGGCGACGAACAGCAGGCTCTGAAGCCAACTTCGCGTTTCGCCGTCCTCGTCACCCTCGCCCTCGAACGACACCTGTATCGCGGCCGCCCGGGAGCCGATCGGATCGGGAAACACCGAGAGGATCTCGAACGGTTCGGACGGGTCTAGCGCGCCGACCAGCAGCGCGAAGCCGACGAAGATCACGAACCCGACCGGCGGGACCACCGCGAGCGCGAACCACGGATTCGTGATTACCGTCGCGAGGGCGATGATGGGAGCGGCCGCGAGAACGGTCGTCAACGCCGCTCGAGCGAGTCGCGCGTCGGCGAGTGGATCGAAACCGACGCGACGGGCGCTCCAGCAGTGACAGACGAACATCGTTCCGTAGCCGATACTGGTCGCGACGGCCGCACCGTGCATGCCGTAGCGCGGAATGAGCGCGGCGTTGAGGACGACGTTGAGCAGCGCCGCCACGCCGGTGGCCGCGATCGGATACCGGAGGTTCCCTTTGCCCTGCGAGACCGCGAGGATCGGTCGTGCGAGCGCGAATCCGAGCGCCCCCGGCAGCAACAACAGGAGGGGTTCGATCGCCGGAACGGCTTCGTCGCCGAAGTAAATCGGCACGGCGATGTCGGCCAGCGCCGCCAGCCCGACCGCCATGACGGCCGTCAGGAGGAACGTGTACCGCGTCGCCCGCGACGCCAGTTTCGAGATCTTTCGGCGGCGGTTCTGGGACCACAGCTCCGACGTCGAGTGGACGAAGACGGTCTGGATCGCCAGCGGGACGAACCAGAGGAACTCGGCCAGCGTCAGCGCCGCCTTGTAGTTCCCCACGTCCGCGCTCGTCCGGAACCGCTGGAGCATCACGATGTCGATGTGGTACAGCGACATCAGCAGGAACACGAGCACAATGCTCATCGTGTTGAACGTGAGCATCTGCTTGCGCGGGAACCGTTCGGTCGGCGTACTCGAGAGACACGTCAGCGGAACCCGGCGGTTAACGATGGCCAGTCCGGCGACGGCCACGAGCAGACTCGCGACCAGATGGCCGGCGAGGACCCCCATTACGCCGACCCCGACGTACGCCAGCGGGATAGCGACGACGATGAACGAGACCGTATCGAGGATCTTCAGCGGCTCCGAGTAGCGCTCGAGGCCGAAGCCCATCAGCGTCTTTCGGGCGTAGTCGCGAAACTGGGCCGTCACGACGAGGGCGGCGAGCGCATAGAAGTAGATCGCGAACCCGTCTCCGAACGCGCGGTCGACGATTCCCAATCGGGCGGCGAGTATCAACAGGAAGGCGCCGACGGCGGCGAGACCGATGGCCAGCCGAAAGTAGAAGCCGACGACGTGTTCGCTCCAGTTCGCGTCGTTGCGATCCTCCGCGAGGAACTTCCGGACGCCGTCGGTGACGCCGGAGCTCACGAAGATCATGTAGATGGCGAACACGGACAGCAGGAACGCGTAGTCCCCGTACTTCGACGGGCCGAGAAACCGATAGAGGAGCGGCGTCGAGAGGGCAGTGAGGAGCTGCACGACGACCTTCACACTGACGACCGAGAAGACGCCGCTCGCGATACTTCGATTCACGCTCTCACCGGGGAGCGTCCGTGCTGAGGATCGGCGGCTCCCCTCGCCGACGCCCGTTCAGCATCCAACGTGCTCACAGTAGTGCGACGTGGCGACGATGAAGACTTATTATACGGGTGTTAAACCCCGGTAAATGGCCGATACAGTAGATCTCCGTCCTCGCAAGGGGGACCGTCTCGACTATTCGATCGTGTTCTCCCAGGTCGTGACGCCACTCGCGCCGAGGTCGCGGATCCCGCCCGCGAGGCGATTCTTCTTGAAGGTTGGGTTCTCTGAGGACGCGTAGAGACAGACGGCTTCCTCACCGCCCGTCGACTCGAGGTCGGAGTCGCGAACGAGCGCGTCGGTCCCGACGTCGAGGTACGGATACTGGCTGGCGCGCAGCTCGCTCTTGTAGACGGTCAGGTCCGCGCCCGTGTTGACGATGGCATTCCGTTCGGTCCCGTCTCGACCCTCTTGGGTGACCGAGATGTGGCTGAACCGGCAGTTGTCCCGTTCACAACGGATCCCGTCGCGGAAGCCACTGGCGTCGCCGGATCGGCCCGAGATCGTGAGGTGTTCGGCGAGGATTCGATCGGATCTGTCGCTGTCGCGGATCCACAGCGGATACCCGCCCGCGGTCTCGTGGCTGATCGACGTGTCTGCGATCGTCGTCTCGCCGGAGTCGGGCGAGAGGACGATGCCGTGGTTGACGCTCGACCCGCGGATCCGAACCTCGGTGTTTTTGATTCGAGCCTTTTCGCAGGTGTTCATCACCGAGATCGCATGGCTCGTCGGCATCGGCGAGGTAATATCGACGAGTGCACCGTAGATTTCGATGTCTCGACCTTTCTCGATCCGGATCCCGCGCTGGGATCGATCCTCCGGTCGCGACTCGTCAACCTCGACCGTCGGCCACTGGATCACGCTGTTCGCGCCGCCGACGCGGATGTTCGCTCCGTTACTGTTCCGGTAGAGACCGCCGCTGACTACGATCTGTCCCTCGCTGCCCGCCGCGTAGAGCCCGTTGTTCGGGAAGCCGCCAAGCCAGCAGTGTTTGAACTCGAGGGTACCCGCGTTCTGGTTAGCCTCGATCCCGATCGGGCCACGCCAGCGCTGGCCCGCGTTCGGCGTGTTCTCGACCCACGCACCGCCGTCCGGCGCCCGAAACCGCTCAACGAGCCCCGTCCCGTCGGGATCGGTGATGTTGAACAGTCCCGGACCCCACGTCCCGCTGTCGTGCTGGCCGCGAACGGTGATGTCGCGCACCTCGAGCCGATCGGAGACGTAGGCTTCGATCGCTCGGATCCCGGTATCGGGGGCCGTCTGATCGACCTCGAACCCCTCGAATCGGAGGCGACTGCCGGGGTTGTAGGTGACGCCGAGACGGAACAGCCGAAACTGCGGGCCGTCGAAGGCGTGGTAATCCGCCGGGACGAGCGTCGCGCCGTCGCCGACGAAGCCGATATTCTCGAAGCCCGTGTATCTGAACTGCTCGTCCATGTAGTAGCGCCCCTCCGGGAAGACGAACAGCGTGTCGTCGGCGCGCAGGTCCTCGAGGACGGGCGTGATCGATTCCGTCCCAGTGTTGTCCGCGCCGGCCTCGACGACGTCGACGACGTTCTCGTACTCGTCGTGGTATTCCTCGTACGGGACCGCCGCGCTCGAGGCGCCGGCGGTCGTCGACAGACCGAGACCAGCTGCACCTGCAGCCACGAGTCCACCGAGCACCGTGCGTCGTGTTTGTCCTGCATCTGTTCGTCCGTCGTCAGTAGATCGATCGGTACCGTTCCCATCCGACTGAAACTGCGGCGAGTTCATCCCATCCGAATGCCGCAGATCGCTTCGTTCCACCATTGATATTCACTTCTTTCTGAGTGATGACGGGGTCCAGTAACTATGGCTTCGGATAGCAAGCTTTTAAGTTTGAAACCCTATGGGGTAGTGGTAGATTAACCAACACTTGCAGCAGACACAACTGATTGCCGGGATAATAATCTCCGGTCTGAAGCGCACTCGTGGCGATATTCGGCGTCTCTCTGAATTACTAATTCGTTCAGTGCTAATGTCAATAATATGTCCGATATTTCGTCTGACGCTCGTCCGACATCGATAGAACACCCCCCTCAAGTGCCCGCTCGTTTCACTCCAGTTACTGATTCGGCATCCGATCGTTCTCGATCGTCGCCGCGATCAGTTCCGCGGTAGCGCGTCGGATCCGCTGGGAGACCGCCGAGTCCGAAATGCCGAGCCGTTCGGCCAGATCGTCCTGCGTGATTCCGCGGGGAATATCGAAGTAGCCGCCGTAGTAGGCCATCATGAGGATCTCGTGTTGCTGGTCGGTCAGGTGGAAGGTGCCGCTGTCGGAGACCGACGTATCGTACAGCTGAGTCACGCGAAAGGAGATTCCACGGTCGCGACACCGCGCTCGAAACGCGATCAGCGCGTCCCGGTTCGGCAGGTAGATGCGAGCGACCCAGCCGCGTTCGCCACTTGTCACCGTGAACACGAACAGTCCGTGCTCGCCGCCCCAGTCGGGGAGGACCGCGAGGTCGGTCTCGAGTGCGACGCGGAAGATCGTCCGATTCTCGAACGTCGCGATGAGGGTTGGGTCCGAGACCGTCGGGTCCGACGCCATCGAATCCTTGACGGCCGCCTCGTCGTCGCTGAACACGGAGACAAACTGGTATCGACGGTCGTCGGTCGACGCCTCGTACTCGTACCGGAACGTCGTCTCGGGATGGTTTGCGATCGTCGATGCCAACGCGAGCTCGTCGTGAACGAGATGAACTTCAGCGATAAATCCCATGCAATGCCCGTTTCCTATCACGTGGTCGGGAACGGCGTCCAAACCTATACGGAAGCTAAGCGACCGTTGTAGTAACCGGGACGACCTCGAGCCGGTCGGCGACTCAGTTCAGATACCCCAGATCGGCCAGCCGGTCTGTCACGTCTTCGTCGGGCTCCGACCGATCAGAACCGTCGCCGTCGTCCTCGTAGGTTGCGTACGATATCGGGTCGACCGGATCGGCGACGGGCGCGACACTTCCGTCCATGTGATCGCTGTACGGGACGCCCATCGAAGACAGGACCGTCGGTGCGACATCAAAAATGTGGACGCGATCGAGCGCCGCCTCCTCGTCGATCCCCTCGCCGGCGGCCGCGAAAATCCCGTCGAGCTTGTGGTTCCACGGTTCGGCCGGGCTGAAGTATTCCCCGTCGAGTAGCTGTTCGGAGATCATGTGGTCGAATCCGTTGGGGATCGTCACGATGTCGACGGTATCCTCGACGCGGTCACCGTGGAAGTACCGCTCGCGCGGCGCGACCGTCTCGAACAGCGCCTCGCCGTCGGGAGTCTCGACCGACTGCAGGCGCCGGATCAGCTCCTCGCGAAGCGACTCGTACTCCTCGGGCGGAACGACCCCGTTCGGATCCCGCCCCTCGAGGTTGATCCGGACGCCAAGTTCGGTTCGGGCCCGGACGTAGGCCGCGGAATTAACGAAATCGACCTGCTCGTTGGCCGTCCGCGAGACGCCACTCGGCGCGTACTCCCTCGCGAGATCGGCGAGGCCGACCCGCTCGAGGGCGGCTCTGATGCGACTGGCGGTGATCCCGAACCGGGCGGCGATCGACGCCGCACGCGCCGTCATGCCGGGTTCCCAGGACTCGCACTCCTCGCCCTCGCGGAGCCGCCTGCGCATCGGTGTCCACGACGGCATCCCCTTGCCGCCGGTCGTCGTCTCGAGGTAGCCTTCGTCCCGCAGAAACTCGTTGATCCGGAACTCGTAGCCGTCGTACGGCCCCATCCCGTGATCGCTCACGAGGAAGACGCGATCCGGATCGCAGTCCTCGAGCACCGTCGCGAGCTGATCGTCGGTCGCTTCGTAGACCCGATTGACGAGTTCCTCGTCGCCGGCGAACTCGTGGAAGACCGTGTCCGTCTTCTGGAACTGGAGAAAGCCGAGATCGGGATCGAACTCCTCGGCGAGGTACCGAAACGCCTCGCCGCGCATCCGGATCAGGTTTCGGTACTCCGCGATCTTTTCGTCGTCGGACAGCGAGTCGTCGCCGCGCGTATAGGCGGGATAGACACGGTACTCGCCGATTTCGTCGCGAACCTCCTCGAGGAGCCCCTCGGGGTGGCAGGGCGGATCCTCCGGCCCCAGAAAGCCGGGGATCACCGCGCCGTCGAACTCGTCGGGCGGGTGGGTCACCGGCGCGTTGACGACGACGCTCGAGCGGTCGTGTCGGTCCAATAGCGTCCACAGCGGGTGCGCCTGGACGTCGTCGTTGCTCGTCACGTGCCAGTCGTATCCATCGTAGCCGACAAAGCCAACCACGCCGTGTTTGCCGGGGTTGACACCCGTGTAGATCGACGGCCAGGCGCTCGGCGTCCACGGCGGAATCTGGGACTCTAACGGCGCGGTTGCGCCCTCGGTACACAGCCGCTCGATGGTCGGAATCCGGTTCTCCTCGAAGAGTCGCTCAAAGACCGGTCGACACCCCGCATCGATCCCGATGACGAGCGTATCTAGCCCATCCGCTTCGCCCTCGGTATGCTCGGCCGGTGTGGTGTCGTCACGGTCAGACGTCCGTGTCATCGTTGCAGTAAATTTGGTTGTCGTCGGTCGCTTCAGTCGACCGCCGCCGACTTCCTCCCGGCAGCGGTTTCAGTCGATACGGCACAGCTATCTACTCACTGAAAGAGTGATCAGCCACTTCATTATCGTTCCGTTAAACGGTCGGAGACGCCCGAAATACGGAGAATTCCCGTCATGTCTCTTACGGGTGAGACCGTTGGAATGACGGGAGTACGTCGGCAGTTCCAGCGACCGCAGGCGAACGGCGATGCTCCTACGAGGAGAGACGTCCGTTGGGAGTCGGACAAACGCTCGAGTTCAGGGCTTGTCGTCTCGTAGTGTCTGATCCATCTCGGACTGGGACTCGTGATGTCGTATTGCCGGCCGCGAAGTGCAAAATTAGTTATATAGTCCCGGGCGGATTCGAACCGCGAGGACTCGAATCCTCTCGTCCTCTGGGTACGAACCGCCGAGGATATTTGTGCCTCACGGTTTGTTCGGCGCAAAAGTAGTCCCGGGCGGATTCGAACCGCCGTCATGGGCTATCTTCCGTGACGGCCTGAACCGAACACGTCCAAAGGCCCATATGATTGGCCACTACACCACGGGACTTCTCACGTCGTTCCAAGTCTCGTGTGACTCGTAAATCCTCCGGATTCACTCACCGCCACGGGACTCCTCGTCACGCGTACCTCGCAGTTCCGACGGAACTGCTCGGTTTCACGGGACGTCACTCGAGTTGTAACGGACCGTCGCACAATAGTGTTACTTTTCGTCCTCGGCGGACACCGCTATTGTCCCCGCTTCGGCCCGCCGATGACAGCTTCGGCAAAGGGTGACGACGTTATCCAGCGTGTGGGCGTCCTCGAGTCGGTCGAACGACCGAACGGGCTGGCAATGATGTACGTCCGGATTCCGTCCGAGGTCGTCCCTGTCTGCCCCGCAATGCTGGCACGCGTAGCCGTCGCGCTCGAGGGTTTGCCGTCGAATCTGCCACCACTTTTGGCCGTAGTCGAACGACCCACCTTCCCACTGGTGGTGTCCGGGCCGACGACGTTCGACGAGAGCCACGCACCGTAGCACTCGAGCGTACAGCAGACGCCGTACGATCGGTCGGTCGCTCGAGAGGGAACGACCTCGAGGGTCGCTTCGAGTGCTGGCAGGCAACGGTCACTCGCTTGGATTCTCAGGTAAGAGGCCGTCGGCCGACGCGACGCAGTCCGAACAGTACGTTCCGTCCTTGGTCGACGGATAGTACGAAAACGAGTCGCCACAACAGTCGCAGGTCGTCGTTTCGGTCGCGTCGGACCAGTTGTCGTTGTGTTCCCCGGCGTTAGGATCGCAGTCGTCGCAGTACGATCGGCGGGATTTCGGATCGTAAAACCCCGTGCACACCCCTTGCACGTTCGGTTCGGTAGCGGTTCGTCGTGGACCTTCGTATGGTGCTGGCACACGCCCCGCTCCGCCGCCAGCGATTTTCCGCACGTCGGACAGTCCATGGGAGCGGTGGCTGCGGCTTCGCTGCTAAACTCGGGGCTGTCGCCGCGCACACGATCCGTCAGAACGACTGCAAGTGAGTGAAATTGTCGCTACAATCGCTCGAGCCAGTCGCGAAAACAAAACCGAAATCGAACTCGGCGAACCGACGGCTTAGAAGTAGCCTTCGTCGGCCAGCCGCTCGATGCCTTCCTCGAGTCGCTCTTCGCTCGCCGCGTACGAGATTCGCGCGTAGCCGGGGGTGCCGAACGCGCTGCCGGGGACGGTCGCGACGTGGGCGTCCTCGAGCGCGCCCTCGCACCAAGCCTGATCGTCGTCGTCGACGGGGACCATCATGTAGAAGGCCCCCTCGGGTTCGGCGACGTCGACGTCGTGCTCTTCGAGCAGGTCGATGACGAGGTCGCGGCGGTCCTCGAAGGCGTCGACCATCTCGGCGACCGGTTCCTCGGTCTCGAGGGCCTCGAGACCGGCGTGCTGAACGAAGTTCACAGCCGAAGAAACCGAGTGGCTGTGGAGTTTGCCGGCCTGGTCGATCAGGTCCTCGGGGCCGGCGAAGTAGCCCAGCCGCCAGCCGGTCATCGAGTAGGCCTTCGAGAAGCCGTTGACCGTGACGGTACGGTCGGCCATCCCCTCGAGCGTGCCCAGGCTGGTCGGCTCGACGCCGTAGGTGATCTCCTTGTAGATCTCGTCGGAGATTACGGTGATGTCGTGTTCGACGGCCAGATCGCGGACGCCCTCGAGGGCGGCGTCGGAGTAGACGGCGCCGGTGGGGTTCGACGGCGAGTTGACGATCAGCAGTTCGGTCTCGTCGGAGACGGCGGCTTCGAGGTCGTCGAGCGCGGGCTCGAGCTGGAAGTCGGTCTCGGAGAGGTTGACGCGGGTCAGGTCGCCGCCGGCCATCTTGACCATCGCTTCGTAGGAAACCCACGCGGGGTCGAGCAGCGCGACTTCGTCGCCGTCGGCGATCAGCGCCTGGACGATTTCGTACAGCGCCTGCTTTGCGCCGGGCGTGACGATGATCTCCTCGGGGCCGTGGTCGAGGCCGTCGTCGGCGAGTTTCTCCGAGATGGCCTCACGGAGGTCGATGATCCCCGCGGAGGTGGTGTAGCCGGTATGGCCGGCGTCCATCGCGTCCTTGCCCGCTTCGACGATGTTCTCGGGGGTCGGGAAGTCGGGCTCGCCGACGGAGAGGTCGACGACGTCGACGCCGTCGTTCTCGAGTTCGGTGGCGAGCGCGGAGATGGCAAGCGTTGCGGACGGTTCGACTCGGGTCAGGCGGTCGGTGAATTCCATGGTCATCGCTGGTATTACGCTGAATCTGCAGTCGGATCGGAACCGGGAAGCTGGTCGACGAGGTCGAGCGCGCCGTCGACGGCTTTGCCCGCGTTCTCGACGCGTTCGCGCGCTTCGGCAGCGGACATCCCGGGGCCCGTCACGCCGAGCGTTACGGGTGTATCACGCTCGAGACTGACGTCGGAGAGCCGCTGTGCGGTCGCGTCGGTGATCACCTGATCGTGGTCGGTGTCGCCGGTGATGACCGTCCCGATGACGGCCACGGCGTCGACCGCGTCGCGGCGGGCGAGCCGATCCGCGGCCAGCGGCGCGTCGTACGCGCCCGGGACGCGGACCGTCTCGTACACCTCGGCGCCCGCGGCCTGGGCCGCCTCGAGGGCTTCTTGCTCCATCTGCTCGGTGATCGGCCGGTTGAACTCCGCGACCACCAGTCCGAGCGTGGTCATACGCCAGCGGTAGAGAGGGTAGGTAAAAGAGGTACCGTTCTCGACCGCTCCGCGACGTAGCGTTCGACGTCGCCCGCTGTCGAACGGCGACCCGATGTGAGCGGACTGTCGCGTCTCCCACGGTCGATCCTACTGGCCGGCCGACAGTTCGTGGATGCGATCGGTGAGTTCGATGACGGCCTGCTCCTGTTTCTCGAACTCGACGACGATCTCGTCCGTCGTTTCCGCGACCGTGTCGGCGTGCCGTTGGACCTCCTTGACAGTGGCCATCACCTCTTCGACCGTCGCCGCTTGATCGTCGTTCGCGTTGGAGACCTCCTGAATGCCGTCGGCGGCGGTCTGGACGCTATCGGAGATGGTGCTAAACGATTGGACCACGTCCCGAATCTCCGACTCGGCGGTGCGAACCTGTTCGTGGGAGGTTTCGACCTCGTCGACGGTCTTGCGGGCCTGCTGCTGGACGTGTTCGATCCGCGTCGCGATCTCCTCCGTGTGCTCTTGGGTCTCCTCCGCGAGGCGTTTCACCTCGTTGGCGACGACGGCGAAGCCGGCTCCGTCGTCGCTGGCCTTGGCCGCCTCGATGTTGGCGTTGAGCGCGAGCAGGTTCGTCTGGTCGGCGACGTCGGCGATGACCTCGGCGACGTCGCCGATCTCGTCGACCGACTCGTCTAGCGTCTCGACGGTCTCGACCAGTTCCGCGCTGCTCTCGAGGATCTCGTCGGTGACGTCCGTGGCGTCTTCGATAGCCGCGACGCCTCGATCGGCCTCCGAAAGCGCCTCGTCGGCGGCGTCGGCGACTTCGCCCGAGGACGCCGCCACCTCCTCCATCGTCGCGGAGAACTCCTCGAGTTCCGTGGCGACGGCCTCGAGGGACTGGTTCTGGCTGGTCACCTGGCCGTCGATCTCGTGGGCGGACTCGGTCGTGCGCTCGATCGAGGCCGCGAGCCCGTCGGTCTGCCGGTTGACGCGTTCGACGAGCTCCTCGAAGTCGTGGGCCATGTCGTTGACCTCGCCGGTCAACTCGAGGAGCGTCGGATCGACGACCCCGTACTGGTCGTGGAAGTCGGCTCGAGCGGACAGGTCGCCGTCGCCGATGCTGCGGAGCGTGCCGGTCACTTCGCCGATCAACTGCTCGACCGATTGCTGGCGGCGCACCGCGTCGGTCCGGTCGTAGATGAGTTCCAGGACGGTCGCTAGTTCGCCGTCGGCATCGAACAGCGGCATCGCGAGGAACTCGATGTGGGTCTCCGCGCCCGTGTGGTCTTTCATCGTGCTCTGGTCCCCGTAGACGATGCGATCCGCGAACCCGTAGTCGTCGTCGACGCGCTCGACGTCCCAGGCCGCGTCCGCGTCCCGCGGGTTCTCCGCGACCTTGTCCGCGAGGGTATGGTGGCGTCGTCCGTCCGAATACGTCGCCGCGGCCAGGGTCTCGCGGCAGTCGTCGCCGAGGAAGTCGCGGTGATCGGCGTCCAGATTGAGCAGTCGCCTGTAGGGCCGATTGTAGTACAGTACCGTGTTCTCGTCGTCGATGAGGAAGGCCGGGTTCGGAATCGCGTCGAACACCGTCTCGAGGCCGACCGACTCGAGGTGTTCGTTATCGGCGTTCTCGTCCGACGCCTCGTCCGGATCCGACTCGGGCTCCGTCGCGGCGAACTCGTCGACGCCGATCTGGACGTCGACCAGCGTCGACTTGAGACCGGCGCGAAGCGTCTCCCGGACGGTCTCGAGGCCGGCGTCCGATTCGTCTTCGCCGTCGATCGACGCGAACGCGTCGTCGATCAGCCGATCGATCGCGGGCGCGTACGTCGCGACGTACGCCGACGGGGCGATCTCGCGATCGGCGTGGTCCCTGGCGGCCGCTGCGACGTCTGCCGCCCGGTCCGACGCGGTGGGATTGAGTAGCCCGGCCGTGAGATCGGCCTGTGTCGCGACGAGGGAGTCCGGTACCGGTACGGCCGTCGCCTCGCCGTCGGTGTCGCCGTCGTCCGCGGCGTATGCAGCCTCGAGATCGGTCGCGGTGACGTCGAGCGTCGGAGATTCCGTCTCGTCGGCGAACGATTCGAGTCGATCGATCGTCTCGGACGTGTACTCGACCCGTCGTTCGGCCGACTCAGTCCTCGATACTCCGGGTTCATCTCGAGAGATCCGCTGTGCCATGTGGGTTGGCGGACCAAAGCACCCCTCTGTAAATTTGTTATTGGCCGCCAAGTGACATGTCTCGAGAACCCGTCGATTCGCCGGGCACCGCCGGATGCATCGACGGAGCTGCGACCGGACGGTCAGGACCGCGGGTAGTGGAGTAAGAACCCTTAAGCGGAGCGAACGTCAACCGCCGCGCAATGACAACGCTACGGACGCCGGGACCGACGCTCGGGGTCGTCGGCGGCGGACAGCTCGGACGGATGCTCGCCGAGGCGGCATCGCCGCTGGGGGTCGAGGTCGTCGTGCTCGATCCGACGCCGGACTGTCCGGCGGCGCCGGTCGCCCGCGACCAGATCGTCGCCGACTTCGACGACGAGGCGGGGATCCGCGAACTCGCTGCGCGCGCGGACGTGCTCACCTTCGAGATCGAACTCGCCGATCAGGACGTCCTCGAACGCGTCAGTGAGGACTCCGGGACGCCGGTCCACCCGAAGCCGTCGACGCTGCGGACGATCCACGACAAACTCGTCCAGAAGCGCGAACTCGAGGACGCGGGCGTTCCGGTGCCGCCGTTCCGTGAGGTCGAGGACGCCGACGACATTCGCGACGCCATCGACGACTACGGCGCGCCGGTAATGTTGAAGGCTCGTACGGGCGGCTACGACGGCCGCGGCAACGTCCCGGTCGAGTCGAAAGCCGACGCTGACGAGGCCCTCGAGTCGGTCGCCGGCCCCGCGATGGTCGAGTCGTTCGTCGACTTCGAGCGCGAGGTCTCGGTCATCGCCGTCAAGGGAGACGACGAGGTCGCGACCTTCCCGCTGGGCGAGAACGTCCACGTCGACGAAATCCTCCGGGAGACGATCGTCCCCGCGCGCTCGAGCGAAGCTGCAGCCGAACGCGCCTATGACGTCGCGCGGGACGTCCTCGAGGTGATGGACGGACGCGGGGTGTACGGTATCGAGTTGTTCGAAACGCCCGACGGCGAAATCCTGCTCAACGAGATCGCGCCGCGCCCGCACAACTCCGGCCACTGGACGATCGAGGGCGCCCAGAGCTCGCAGTTCGAACAGCACACCCGCGCCGTGCTTGGCTGGCCGCTCGGCTCGACGGAGCTGCGGTCGCCGACCGTGCTGACGAATCTGCTCGGCGACGTCGACGAGGAACAGCGCGCGGAGCTGGGCGATATCGACCGTCTTCTCGAGACGCCCGGCGCGAACCTCCACTGGTACGGCAAGCGCCAGGTCCGCCCGCTGCGCAAGATGGGCCACGTGACGGTGTCGGCCGAAGACGAGGACGCCGATGTCGAGGCGCTCCTGGAGACCGCGCGCGAACTCGAGGACGCGGTAACGTTCCGGAACTGAGCCGCCGCCCCTCTCGGCTCATTTACCACCGTTTGAAGTCACCGGCGCGACCACCTCCACCCATGAGCGATAGCGTCAGCGACCTCATCGACCGCCTGCACCGCGAGGCCGACCAGGACCGCCCGGACGCGGAGACGCCAGACGTCGGCATCGTCATGGGCAGCGACTCGGACCTCGAGACGATGATGACCGGCGGCCGGCGTCGCGGCGCCTACGACGCCTTCGTCGACGAACTCGGCTTCGCCGAGCAGACCGATTACGAGGAACCGCCCGAAGAGCGCTTCACCTTCGAAACCTACGTCACTTCGGCCCACCGGACGCCGGACTTAATGACCGCTTACGCCGAGACGGCGGCGGACCGCGGCCTCGAGGTCATCATCGCGGGCGCGGGCGGGAAGTCCGCGGACCTGCCGAACATGACTGCCTCCATCGCCTACCCCCTGCCGGTGATCGGCGTTCCCGTCCAGGAGAAGTCGGTCGACAGCGTCATCGGCATGCCGACCGGCGCGCCGCTCGTGGCGGTCGACGCCGGCAAATCGTTCAACGCCGCGCTGTCGGCGGCCCAGATTCTCGCCCGCCAGCACGAGGCCGTCCGCGAGCGACTCGTGGACTACCACGACGGACTCCGAGAGGGGGTCGGCGACGTGTCGCGACGGCTTCACGACCAAGGAACCGCGAACTTCTCGAGCGAGTAATCGGCCGCCGAATCGTACAGCCGTCATTACGGACGGGACGCCGTTCGTTTTTCCGCCAAATTATCATTCTGATAGCAGATTGGGTGCCGGAATAGTGACCGTTCGGTCGACTTTGGAGTCGATCGTCAGCCGGTGATACCGTCGAAAACGACCGTCCCGTCTCTCGAGTGCGATCTGTCGTAATCAGTTACTACCGATTCGTACAGCCTTCATATGCAGAACTATCACATTCGATTCCGATTCGTCGTCGCAGTTCATCACGAACGTCGGTGGAAGATACCTGATTTTGCCGAAAAACGAACAATCAACCCTTATATGCGTGCGGTTGGAACCCTCGAACGTTACGGAGATGAATGACTGGATCGCTATCGGGGCGCTGGCGCTCGTGGGACTGTTGATACCGCTCGGAATGATGGCGGTATCCTACCTCCTGCGGCCGACCGTTCCCGAAACGAGCAAACGCGCCACCTACGAGAGTGGCGAGATCCCCACCGGCGGGACGCGCGTCCGGTTCAACATCCAGTACTACACGGTTGCACTTCTGTTCCTCGTCTTCGATATCGAGACCGTCCTTCTGTTCCCCTGGGCGGTCGTGTACCTGGATGCCGTCGAATCGGACTCCGTCTCGTTGCTCGAGATTCTCGGGCCAATGTTGCTGTTCGTCGCCATCCTGTTGGTCGGACTCGCGTGGGCGTGGCGCAACGGCGCAGTACAGTGGGCACAGACACCCCGTCAGGCAGCGGCCGACTCTGACCGACAATGAGTAGCAACAATCCACGGCAACAGATCCACGGCAGCACCGCACCGTCGACGGACACCCGCGACTCGCGGATCGGCGAGGGGCCCGACGACCGGTTCAACTCGAAGCTTCGGGAGGCGTTCGGTTCGACGCCGTTCATCCTCACCAAGTTCGACAAGTTCATGAACTGGGTGCGGGGCAACTCGATGTTCATGCTGCAGTTCGGGATCGCTTGCTGCAGCATCGAGATGATGCACACCTACGCGATCAAACACGACCTGGATCGCTTCGGCGCCGGCGTCCCCCGCGCCTCGCCGCGACAGGCCGACGTGATGATCGTTCCGGGAACGATCGTCTCGAAGTTCGGTCCCCGCATGAAGCGGGTCTACGACCAGATGCCGGAACCGAAGTTCGTCGTCGGCATGGGCTCGTGTACGATCTCCGGCGGCCCCTTCCAGGAAGGGTACAACGTCGTCAAGGGCGCCGAGGAGATCATCCCGGTCGACATCCACGTCCCGGGCTGTCCGCCCCGGCCGGAGGCGCTGGTCTACGGCGTCGCCAAACTCCAAGAGCGGATCCGGAACGGCGAGTCGACGCCCGTCGTCGTCAAACCATACGAACTCGAGCAGTTCGGCGACCTGCCGAAGGACGAACTCGTCCAGAAACTCGCGAGCGAGATCGACGAGGAGGACCTCGTCATGCGCTACAACTGGGCTGATTCGCCATGAGCACGGGACTCGAACGCGACCGAGTGCCGGTCGAGGTCTCCGAGGACGACCTCGAGGCGATCGTCGGCAATCGCGCGCTCGCGCGCGACGATCATCTGAACGCGCCCGGATTCGTCGTCCGCCCGGACGACGTCCAGGACGTCCTCTCAGATCTGAAAGAGCGGGGCGGGTTCGATCATCTCTCGAATCTGACCGCCCAGCAGTACGAGGATCGGTACGAGTCGATCTACCACCTCAAGAAGTACGCCGATCCCACCCAGGAGGTCTCGATCGTCGTTCCGACGCCGATCGACGACCCGGTCAGCGAGTCCGCCGCGCCGGTGTTCTCGACGGCCGACTGGCACGAGCGGGAGGCCTTCGACCTCGTCGGCATCGACTACGAGGGCCATCCGGATCCACGACGGATCCTCCTGCCGGAAACCTGGCAGGGACACCCGCTCTCGCAGGATTACGACCAGGAGAAACCGCAGCTGGTCACCCTCACGGACCACGCCAATCCGATCCAGCCGGACCACCACGACGCCGAGAGCGACACGATGTTTCTGAACATCGGTCCCCATCATCCGGCGACCCACGGCGTGCTCCACCTCGAGACGGTACTCGATGGCGAGACGGTCGTTGATGTCGACCCCGACATCGGCTACCTCCACCGCTGCGAGGAGCAGATGTGCCAGAACGGCACGTACCGCCACCAGATCATGCCCTACCCGGACCGCTGGGACTACGTCTCGGCGGGGCTGTTGAACGAGTGGGCCTACGCGCGCGTCGCGGAGGATCTGGCTGACATCGAGGTGCCCGACTACGCCCAGGTCATCCGAACCATGGGCGCCGAACTCTGTCGGATCGCCTCCCACATGCTCGCGCTGGCGACGTTCGCACTGGACGTCTACGGCGACTTCACCGCCATCTTCCAGTACGGCATGCGCGATCGGGAGGTCGTACAGGACATCTTAGAGGACCTCACCGGCCAGCGACTCATGTTCAACTACTTCCGGCTGGGCGGGGTCGCCTGGGATCTGCCGGAACCCCGCGACGAGTTCGTCGCGAAGACGCGGGACTTCCTCGACGAACTGCCGGCCAAGGTCGACGAGTACCACGACCTGCTCACCAGCAACGAGATCTTCCAGGTCCGGACCCACGACACCGGGGTTCTCGAGCCCGATGTGGCGAAAGACTACGGCTGTACGGGGCCCGTCGCCCGCGGTTCGGGCATCGACTACGACCTCCGGCGCGACGACCCCTACGGCTACTACGACGAACTCGAGTGGGACGTCGTCACCGAGCCCGGCTGTGACAACTACAGCCGCGTCCTCGTGCGCATGCAGGAGGTCGAGGAGTCGGCCAAGATCATCGAGCAGTGTCTCGACCTGCTCGAGGACTGGCCCGAAGACGAGCGAGAGATCCAGGCCAACGTGCCGCGGACGCTGAAGCCGGACGCCGACACCGAAGTGTACCGCGCCGTCGAAGGCGCGAAGGGCGAACTCGGCATCTACATCCGGGCCGACGGCACCGACAAGCCGGCCCGATTCAAGATCCGCAGCCCGTGTTTCCACAACCTTTCCGCGCTGCCGGAGATGGCAAACGGCGAGTACGTCCCAGACCTGATCGCGTCGCTCGGTAGCTTGGACATCGTTCTCGGGGAGGTGGATCGATAACCATGGTGGGAGGATACGCGACGGCGCCGCTCCAGAACGGCGACACGATCTTGCTCCCCGAGCGGATCGGGGAGCTAACGGGGCTTGACGGCTTCGGCGTCGGGGGCGAACTGCTCGCGACGTTTCTCGCCGCGTTCGTCATCGGGAACCTGATGCTGGCGATGACCGGCGTCGCCGGTCCGTGGGCGAAGCGAAAGATTACCGCCGCCTTTACCGACCGGATCGCAGTCAACCGGCTCGGACCGGGCGGGATCTTCATCATCCTCGCCGACGCCGTTCGCCTCCTGTCGAAGGAGTTGGTCGTTCCCGAGAACGCCGACCGACCGGCCTACGACCTCGCGCCGATCGTCGTCGCGGGCTCGGCCCTGCTCGGCTTCGCCGTGATCCCGATGGGAAGCGGCGTCCACCTCGCCGATCCCGAGGTCGGGCTGGCGTACGTCTTCGCCGTCTCGGGGATCGCGAGCCTCGGACTGGTGATGGCCGGCTACTCCTCGGCGAACAAGTACTCGCTGATCGGCGGCCTCCGTGCGGTGGCACAGAACATCGCCTACGAGATCCCGCTGGTCGTCACCGGGATGTCGGTCGTGATCTTCGCCGGCACCCTCCAGATGAGCGAGATCGTCGCGGCCCAGGCCGAGCCGCTGGTTTCGTTCGCCGGCCTGGACATCCCGCGGTGGTACGCGCTGGTCAACCCGTTCGCGTTCGTCCTCTTCCTGGTCGCGAACTTCGCGGAAGTCGGCCGTAACCCGTTCGACACGCCGGAAGCGCCGACCGAGATCGTCGCCGGATACCAGACCGAGTACTCCTCGGTCTACTTCGTGCTGATCTACCTCGGGGAGTTCCTCCACATCTTCCTCGGGGGCGGGATCATCGCGACGATCTTCCTCGGCGGTCCGGCCGGACCCGGGCCGGCGGAACTCGGCATCGTCTGGTTCATCGTCAAGATCTGGGCGATATTCCTCCTGACCCAGTGGCTCCGCTCGGCGGTGCCCCGGGTCCGGATCGACCAACTGATCGAGATCGGCTGGAAGGGACTGCTCGTCCTTTCCTTTGCGAACCTCATCCTCACCGCAGTGATCGTGGGGGTCCTAGCATGATCGGAATTCTCAAATCAATGGCCACGACGATGAAGCACGCACTGGACGGGTCGACCTTCACGGTCGAGTATCCCGAGACAGCACCGGACGTCTCCCCGCGGTTCAGGGGCGTCCACAAGTTCAGCCAGGAGCGGTGTATCTGGTGTCGGCAGTGTGAGAACGTCTGCCCGAACGACACGATCCAGATCGTGACGAACGACCAGCGACAGGGCGAACAGTACAACCTTCACATCGGGCAGTGCGTCTACTGCCGACTCTGCGAGGAGGTCTGCCCCGTCGACGCCATCCTGCTGACCCAGAACTTCGAGTTCACAGCGGACACGAAACACGACTTCGTCTACAACAAGGAGCAGCTGAAAGCAGTACCGTGGTACAAGGATATCGACCCGCTCGAGTCACGCGAACCCGACCGGGGCGCGTGGATCGGCGAGGGTGAAGGAGAGGTCGACTACCAGTAACCATGTTGGAAACGATCGCCTTCGTGGCCTTCGCGTTCGTGACGATCGCCAGCGCGCTGGGCGTGGTCCTCCTCGAGGAGCCCTGGCACGCGGCGTTGTTACTCGGCGTCGCGCTGATGAGCATCGCGGTCCACTTCGTGATGCTCGCCGCCGAGTTCGTCGCGATGATGCAGATCCTCGTCTACGTCGGCGGGGTGCTGGTCCTCATCACGTTCGCCGTGATGCTCACCCAGCGCGAGGAAACGGCGTCTGACTCAGACTCCGAGGAGGTGGTGCGGACATGACGAACCGGCCGAAGCTCCGACTCGGGAAGACGCTCGTCCCCGGGCTGCTGGCCGTCGGGCTGTTCGCGCTGATGGCGCTGATCGTCCTCAACACGCCGTTCGAGTCGATGGCCGACGGCGGCTTCGAAGTCGAATCGGTCACCGCCGCCATCGGCTACGCGCTGTTCGACCTCGAGGCGCTCCAGCAGGACGCGGGCGTGGTGGGAACCGAATCGTTCCTCGCGGCCTTCCTGCTGATCGCGGTCGCGCTCGACGCGGCGCTGGACGCCTCCCTGGTCCTCGCGAAACGCGAGGAGTCAGGCGAGCCCGTCTCGCCGCTCTCGAGTACGAGCCCCGACGACGCCGGCACCGGCGCCCGTCCGGCAACTGACTCGAACGGGTTCGGCGGCGCGGAGCCGACGGCGACCGACGGCGGCCGATCCGAGACTGCGGCAGGCGACGACTCGAACGGAGGTGACCGTCAGTGACGGTCGCCGTCGAGTACTACGTCTTGCTGTCGATGGCCGTCTTCTGTATCGGACTCATGGGAGTCCTGACGCGTCGGAACGCACTGCTGTTCCTGATGTCCGTCGAACTCATGCTGAACGCGGCGAACATCAATCTGATCGCGTTCGCGTTCTACCACGGCAATCTCACCGGACAGGTGTTCGCGCTGTTTACCATGGCGCTGGCCGCCGCGGAGGTCGCCGTCGGACTCGGGATCATCCTGGTGCTGTATCGCAACTTCCGTGACGTCGACGTCACGGTTCCAACGACGATGAGGTGGTAAGATGGTAGGAACTGGTGCAGGCCCATTCAGTTACGCTCCGGCGATCGCACTGTTCCCGCTCGCGGCGTTCGTCATCTCGCTCGTCTTCGGCCGACAGTTGCCGAAGAAGGGCGCGATTCCGGGTATCTTCGCGACGGCAGCCTCGCTGCTGTTCTCGCTGTGGATGTTCGCGACGGTCGCGGGCGGCGAAACGTATCACGAGACGCTCTACGAGTGGTCGGCCGGCGCGGTCACGACCGAGGTCGGCGCCAAGGAGATCGCCTTCTCCTTCGGCCTGCTGATTGATCCGCTGTCGGCGCTGATGTTGATCATCGTCTCGCTGGTCGCCTTCCTCGTCCACGTCTTCAGCCTCGGCTACATGAACGACGAGGGAGAGACCGGGCTGCCGCGGTACTACGCCAGCCTTGGGCTCTTCACCTTCAGCATGCTCGCGTTCGTCTACGCGGACAACCTGCTGATGGCGTTCATGTTCTTCGAACTCGTCGGCCTCTGTTCGTACCTGCTGATCGGGTTCTGGTTCCGGACGAAGTCGGCCCCCTCGGCCGCGAAGAAGGCGTTCCTCGTCACCCGCTTCGGCGACTACTTCTTCCTGATCGGCGTCGTCGCCATCGCGTCGACGTTCGGGACGGTCGCCTTCGCCGGCGAGGAGTCGTTCGTCGTCGCCGCCGAGACGGCCATCGAGGACGGAACGACGCTGTTCGGCTTCGACGCCCAGACGTGGGTGACGATCACCGGGCTGCTCGTGCTCGGCGGGGTCATCGGCAAGTCCGCGCAGTTCCCGCTGCACACCTGGCTGCCCGACGCCATGGAGGGCCCGACGACCGTCTCCGCGCTCATCCACGCGGCGACGATGGTCGCGGCCGGCGTCTACCTGGTCGCCCGGATGTTCGGCTACTACGCGCTGTCCCCGACTGCACTGTCGATCATCGCCTTCGTCGGCGGCTTTACGGCGCTCTTCGCCGCGACGATGGGCGTCGTCAAGGACGACATCAAGCAGGTGCTGGCGTACTCGACGATCAGCCAGTACGGCTATATGATGCTGGGGATGGGCGTCGGCGGCTACGTCGCCGGGGTCTTCCACCTCATGAATCACGCCTTCTTCAAGGCGCTGCTGTTCCTCGGCTCCGGCGCCGTCATCGTCCTCATGCACCACGAACAGGACATGTGGAAGATGGGCGGCCTGAAGGACAAGGCGCCGATCACCTACTACACGTTCCTCGCGGGCGCGCTCGCGCTCGCCGGGATCGTCCCGTTCTCCGGCTTCTGGTCGAAAGACGAGGTGCTGTTCGATGCACTGACCGTCGGCTTAGAGGAGCCCGTCATCCTCGCGGCCTACGCGATGGGACTGCTCGCCGTCTTCTTTACCGGGTTCTACACCTTCCGGATGGTCTTCCTGACCTTCCACGGCGAGCCCCGCTCCGAGACGGCCGAGGACCCACACGGCGTCGGCTGGTCGATCAAGGCGCCGCTGGTCGTCCTCGGACTCCTCGCGGCCCTCGTCGGCTTCGTCAACCTCGCGCCGATCGCCAAGGTCGCAGGGATGGACATCACGTTCCTCGAGTACTGGCTCGACGGCGAGTACGGCTACGTCGAGGGACTGACCTACCACCACTACCACGAGATGGTGGCCTTCGAAGAGGGGTACATCGGCTCCGAGACGACGACAATGCTGCTCAGCGCCGGCCTCTCGCTGGGACTGGCGCTGGCCGGCGCGTTCGCGGCGCACACGCTGTACAACGTCCCCGAACCGAAGCGACACACGACGAAACTCGGCGGCGCCTACAACGTCCTGCGGCACAACTACTACCAGGACGAGTATCAGGTCTGGCTCGCCGAGGGACTCACGCTGCCGCTGGCCCGGGCGGCCGATCTCTTCGACCGCTCCGTTATCGACGGCGCCGTCAACGGCGTCTCGGGCGCCAGCCTGTTCGGCAGTAGCTGGGTGAAACGCATCCAAACCGGACTCGTGACGAACTACGCGGCACTGATCGTGGCCGGGTTCATCGCGTTGCTCCTCGGTCTCGGACTCTACGGAGGGTGGTTCTGATGATGATCGAAGCACTGATCGCGGTCGCACTGATCGGCGCGCTCGTCACGTTCGTCGCGCCGAATCGCGTCGCCGGCAAACTGGCCTTCGCCATCAGCCTCGTGCCGGCCGCGCTTAGCCTGTGGATGTTCACCGCCTTCGACGGCAGCGGTAACGCCCTGCTCGACGGCAGCCTCGCCTTCGAGTCCCACCTCGAGTGGATCCAGTTCGGCGACTACTCGATCGAGTGGTTCGTCGGCCTCGACGGCATCAGCCTGCCGCTCGTGGTGATGACGACGATCCTCTGCTCGCTGGCGATCCTGAGCTCGTGGACGCCGATCGACAGCCGCGAGTCCCAGTTCTACGGGCTCGTGCTGTTCATCGAGGCGAACCTGATCGGCGTCTTCTCGGCGCTGGACTTCTTCGTCTGGTTCATCTTCTGGGAGGCCGTCCTCATCCCGATGTACCTGCTGATCGGGGTCTGGGGCGGTCCGGACCGGAAGTACGCCGCGATCAAGTTCTTCGTCTACACGAACGTAGCGTCGCTGCTGATGTTCGGATCGTTCATCGCACTCGTCTTCGGCCTCGGCGACGCCGTGACGAGCTTCGCGCTACCGGACGTCGCCGACGCGATGGTCAACGGCGGCGGCGTCCAGTCGAGCGTCTTCGGCATCGATCCGGGCACGTTCACGGCGCTCGTATTCATCGCGCTGTTCCTCGGCTTCGCCGTGAAGGTTCCGGTGGTTCCGTTCCACACGTGGCTGCCCGACGCCCACGTGCAGGCCCCGACACCCGCCTCCGTGCTGCTCGCGGGCGTGCTCCTGAAGATGGGGACCTACGCCCTGCTGCGGTTCAACTTCACGATGTTCCCGGAGCAGGTCGAGACCTTCGCCGTGCCAATCGCGGCCGTCGCGGTCATCAGCGTCATCTACGGCGCGATGCTGGCGTTGGCTCAGACGGACCTAAAGCGGATCGTCGCTTACTCCTCGGTCTCCTCGATGGGGTACGTGATCCTCGGACTGATCGCCTACACCCAGTTCGGGGTCGGCGGGGCGACGTTCCAGATGGTCTCCCACGGGCTGATCTCCGGACTGATGTTCATGTCGGTCGGCGTCATCTATAACGTCACGCACACCCGCAGCGTCGAGGAGATGTCCGGACTGGCCGACCGGATGCCGATCGCCGTCGGCATCCTCGTCGCCGGCGCCTTCGGCTACATGGGGCTGCCGCTGATGTCGGGCTTCCACGGCGAGTTCACCATCTTCTTCGGCGCCTTCCAGGCCGACTTCGCGTACGCGCCGCTGTTTACGGCGTTGGCGATGTTCGGCATCGTCATCGTCGCCGGCTACCTGCTGTTTGCGCTCCAGCGGACCGTCTTCGGCCCGTACAGCCTCGAGACTGACTACGACGTGGGCCGCGCGCCGCTGCACGACGTTGCGCCGATGTTCGTGTTGCTCGCGCTCATCATCGCCCTCGGCGTAGCCCCCGAACTGATATTCGACATGATAACCGACGCAGTCGATCCGATCCTGAACGGAGGTGACCTGTAATGGCGGCCTACCAACTCCCGCAGTGGGCCGCACTGGCCCCGGCGCTAATCTTGGCGCTGACTGGGCTGGTGTTGTTCCTCGTGGACAGCATCTCACCGCGGTCGACCGATCGAACGCTGCTGGCCGGCACCGCCGCCGTCGGCGCGCTGGCCTCGCTGGCCGTCGCCGTCTGGTTTACCGCCGCTGGCGTCGGCACGCCGACCATTGACGGCGGCGAGGGCGTCATCGAGATCTTCGACGGCCAATTCGTCGTCGATCAGTTGGCGCTGTACTTCATGATCGTCGTCACCATCGTGACGGCGCTGATCGTCGTCGCCAGCTACGACTACCTGGCGGGCCACACCTACCAGGCCGAGTACTACTCGCTGGTCGTCCTCGCGGCGACCGGGATGGCAACCGTCGCGGCCGCCAACAGCCTCGTGACGATCTTCATCGCCCTCGAGCTGACGAGCCTGCCGTCTTACGCCCTCGTGGCGATCTTGAAGGACAACCGCGGCAGCGTCGAGGCCGGGCTGAAGTACTTCCTGATCGGCGCGCTCTCCTCGGCGATCTTCGTTTACGGGATCTCGCTGGTCTACGGCGCGACCGGCTACCTGCAACTGAACAGCATCGCGGAGGTCATCGCCGACGGCGGCGCCGACGGCTTCGGCGGCCTGCTCGGACTGGGCATCCTCATGTTGCTCGGCGGGATAGCGTTCAAGACCGCCAGCGTGCCGTTCCACTTCTGGGCGCCCGAGGCCTACGAGGGCGCGCCCGCGCCGATCAGCGCATTCCTCTCGTCGGCCTCGAAGGCCGCCGGCTTCGTGATCGCGTTCCGCGTGTTCAACGTGGCCTTCCCGCTCGGCGAGATCGGGAGCGTGATCGGCTTCGACTGGACGGTCGCCTTCATCGTGCTCGCGATCGTCACTATGACGGTCGGGAACTTCGCGGCGGCGACCCAGGAGAACGTCAAGCGGATGCTCGCCTACTCGTCGATCGGCCACGCCGGCTACGCCCTGATCGGGCTTGCGGGTCTCTCAGCCGACGGCGGCGAACTCGTCATGAGCGCGGCGCTGATGCACCTGCTGGTCTACGGCTTCATGAACACGGGCGCGTTCCTCTTCGTCGCGCTGGCCGAGCACTGGGGCGTCGGCCGCACCTTCGAGGACTACAACGGCCTCTCGTCGCAGGCGCCGGTCGCCTGCGCCGCGATGGCCGTCTTCCTGTTCAGCCTCGCCGGGTTCCCGCCGCTTGGTGGCTTCTTCAGCAAGTACTTCCTCTTCACCGGCGCCCTCGAGGCAGCGACGGCGAACACGGCGATGCTGGCCGTGGCGGCCGCGCTCGTGGTCAACAGCGCGCTCTCGCTGTACTACTACTCGCGGCTGGTCAAGGCGCTGTGGATCGAGGACCCGCCGGCGACCCGCGACCGACTCAGCCAGCCGACCGGGCTCTACGCGGCGATCGTCGTCGCGGCCGTGATGACGATCGTCATCCTGCCCGGCTTCGGTCCGGTCGCCGAGGCCGCCACCGGCGCCGCGGAGGCCCTCGTCAACTGATCGCCGGGCCGTCGCTGGCGACCCGGTAGCTTTTCCCGCTCGGAATCGCAACTGCGATACATGGTTTTCCGGCTCGTGCTCGGCTGTGGAACGGTCGGCCGACAGGTCGTCGAACGGTTCCCCGAGCGCGACGCACGCACCGGCGATCGTCTGCTCGTTGTCACCGACAACGAGAGCGTCGCCGAAACGCTTCGCGACGAGAGCCTCCCGGCGCGGCGGGCCGACCCGACCGACCCATCCGTGATCGCGAACCTCGAGACGCCGGACGTGATCTTCGTCGCCGGCGACCGGACCGATCGGAACCGGCTCGCGCTCGCCCGGGCCCGGGAGCGGTTTCCGACGAGTTCGATCGTCGCCTACATGGGCGGGAACGCGACCGAAGCGGACCGAACGCGGTTCGAGGAACTCGCGGATTGGGTCGTCGACGCCCGGCAGTCGATGGTCGATCACATCCTCGAGGGGGCCGTGAGTCCGTCGGCCGGCGCCGCGATCGGACTCCGGAAACAGCTGGCGGAAATCGACGATCAGTTAGCGGTAGTGATGCACGACAACCCCGATCCGGACGCGATCGCAAGCGCCGTCGCGCTGGTCGACATCGCCGCGGAGATGAGCGTCGACGCCGACGCCTGCTACTTCGGCGAGATCTCCCACCAGGAGAACCGCGCGATGGTCAACCTGCTCGATCTCGACCTGCGAAATCTCTCGTCGTCTGATTCCCTCGACGACTACTCGGCCTTCGCGCTGGTTGATCACTCCCGACCCGGCATCAACGACCAACTACCCGAGGGGCTCCACATCGACATCGTCATCGACCACCACCCGCCCCGGGGTCCGGTGCCCGGCGAGTTCGTCGATCTGCGCGAGGGAGCCGGAGCGACCAGCTCGGTGCTGACGGAGTATCTCGACCGGTTCAATCTCGAACCGCGGCGGCCGACGGCGACCGCGTTGCTGTACGGGATTCGGATCGACACGAACGACTTCACCCGCGAGGTCTCCCCGGCGGATTTCAACGCCGCCTCGGTGCTGTGGCCCCACGCCGACACGTCGATTCTCGAGCAGATCGAGCAGCCGACGGTCGAAGGCGACACGCTCGAGACGATCGCCCGGGCGATCAAGAACCGCATCCAGCGGAACTCGGTCGCCGTCGCGAGCGTCGGCGAGATTACCAACCGCGACGCCCTCCCCCAGGCGGCCGAGCAGCTGCTGTCGATGGAGGGCATCGAAACGACGCTCGTCTTCGGCTTTCGCGACGAGATGGTCTTCGTCTCCGCGCGCTCGCGAGCGGCCGACGTCGACTTGGGCGAGACGGTCCGGGACGCGTTCGATCGGATCGGCAGCGCCGGCGGCCACGCCGATATGGCCGGCGCCCAGCTCGAGCTCGGCATCCTCGGTAACGTCGACGACGCCGACGAGGTCGAATCGATCGTCAGCGTCGTCGAGGAGGTCATCACGAATCGATTCCTCGAGGCGATCGACGCCGGGCCGGGAACGTCCGTCGGGGCGTACACCCAGACCAGCGAGCGACTGTTCTCGGTCGACGACGAGTCCGAGGCTCCCTCGAGGAACCGAACGTCGGCCGACGAGAATGGAGAGTCGGTCTAGGGATCAGGGGTCGTCTCGAGACCCGCACCCCGCGAGTGGTCCGAGCGGTCGCGGAAGACACGTTTTTGCGCGCGGGGCCCGTTGACCCGCCTATGGAGGTCCTGTCGGACCGGAGTAAGCCGAAGGTCAAGGAGTACATGACGCGCGACGTCGCGACGGTCGCTCCCGACGAAACCGTCGGCGACGTCGCCACGCGGATCGCCGAGAGCGACGAGCACAGCGGCTTTCCCGTCTGCGAGCGGCGCCGCGTGGAGGGATTTATCAGCGCCCGCGATCTGTTGCTGGCCGACGATGACGATCCGATATTCAAGGTGATGGCCACCGATCTGCTCGTGGCCCACCCGGATATGAAGGTAACCGACGCCGCCCGCGTCATTCTCCGGTCGGGCATCCAGAAGCTCCCCGTCGTCGACGACGCCGGCAACCTCGTGGGAATCATCTCGAACGCCGACGTCATCCGCAGCCAGATCGAGCGCGCCACGCCCGAGAAAGTGGGGAAACTCGTCCGGACCCTAGAGGAGATCCACGATACCCACCTTGAGCAGGAGCGTCGAACCGTCGCCCTGGCGGAGCTGACGCCCACGCAGGGCCGGGTCTACGCCGACGAACTCGAGGGGCGGCGATACGAACTCGAGCACGGGCTGGCCGAGCCGCTGGTGGTCATCGACAACGGCGGCACGCTGTTGCTGGCCGACGGCCACCACCGCGTGCTCGCGGCCGATCGGCTGGGGATCGACGAGATGGACGCCTACGTTATCGTCGTCGATCAGACGATCGAGCTCGGGATGGCCAAGACCGCGGAGAAGGAGAATCTAGAGCGGATCGACGACATCGAGGTCGTCGACTACGCACACCACCCGCTCGTCCAGACAACCGAGCGGCTGCAGTCCAACAACTGAGGGGAGCCGACGGCTCGCCGGCGACGGGTCCAATCAGCGTATCAGATCTGATAGCCGTGGCTGAATAGTTACAAGTACCGTGGGAAAAGACCGCAATATATGACAACGAAAGTAGTAGAGCGGACGGACGACTACACCGTGGAACTGGAGCCGGAGCTCGGCATCCCCGTTTTCACGTACAACCGGTTCGTCACGGGCGAGGAGTTACGGGAGGCCGCGCTCAGGTGGGCCGAGGTTATCGAGGCGGAGGGCGCCGACCGCTACGTCGTGAACACGGCGGAGTTCATGGCGCACAAAGACGAGGATAAGGAGTGGCTCGGGGAGACCTGGATCCCGAAACTGCTCGACCTCGGCGTTCGGGTGGGTGCCGGCGTACACGCGGACTCGGCCGTCGCGTCGCTCGAGAAGCGACGCATCGAGACGGCGTTGAACGAGATCGATCCCCGATTCAAGTACCGTACGTTCACGAGCGATGCGGACGCACTGGCGTGGCTGGCCGAGCAGTAGCGGACGTCCGGCTGCCGACCGAGTCGCTTCGAGTCCCGGCCCGTCGAGCGCAGACCCACTGTATTTTGGAGACGGGTTCAACCCTGCCTAGACCCTTCGAGCGGATACGATGAAACGCGCAAACGTCCAGCGGAAGACCGCCGTCCGGTGTGGCGACTGTCAGTCCATCTTCACGGCCGAAATCGAAGACGACGGTGCGGTCTTCCTGATCGGGATGGGCGACCGCTGTGGCTGTGGTGGCACCGAATTCTCGAGTTTCGCCTGATCGTCCCGTTCGGAGCCGGACGGGGCCGTCAACGGTCGCTCTCGCGACCGCATTCGTCACACGATACCATTCCCCGGAATCCTTAATGCCGCGTCCGGCAAATCGTGTGCGTATGTACGACGAGGAGGACCTCGAGTCGATCCGGGAGGCCACAGACGAGTGGGAACAGGAGACGCTCGAGCCAGCCCTCGACGCCCACGGGGAGCGCAGCGACCGGTTCGCGACCGTCTCGAACCTTGAGGTCGACCGGCTCTACACGCCCGCAGACGTCGCCGACCTCGACTACCTCGAGGACCTCGGCTTTCCGGGCGAGGAGCCGTACACTCGCGGCCCGTACCCGACGATGTACCGCGGCCGAACGTGGACGATGCGGCAGTTCGCGGGTTTCGGGACGGCCGAGGAGACCAACGAGCGCTTTCACTACCTGATCGACGAGGGCCAGACCGGCCTCTCGACGGCGTTCGACATGCCCTCCCTGATGGGACTGGACTCGGACGACCCGATGAGCGAGGGCGAGATCGGCAGGGAAGGGGTCGCGGTCGACACGCTCCGGGATATGGAGATCCTCTTCGACGGGATCGACCTGGCGGAGATTTCGACCTCGTTTACGATCAACCCCTCCGCGCCGGTGATCTACGCGATGTACGTCGCGCTGGCCGACCAGCGGGGGGTCCCCCGGGAGAAACTGCGCGGGACTCTCCAGAACGATATGTTCAAGGAGTTCATCGCCCAGAAGGAGTGGGTGATCCCCCCGGAGCCGTCGCTCGATCTCGTCACGGACGTCGTCGAGTTCAGCACCGAGGAGACGCCGAAGTTCCACCCCATCTCGGTCTCGGGCTACCACATCCGCGAAGCCGGCTCGACCGCCGTGCAGGAACTGGCCTTTACACTCGCGGACGGCTTCGCCTACGTCGAGGACGCGATGGAGCGAGGACTCGACGTCGACGAGTTCGCGCCGCGGCTCTCCTTTTTCTTCAACTGCCACAACTCCTTCTTCGAGGAAATCGCGAAGTATCGGGCGGCCAGACGGATCTACTCGCGGGTGATGGACGACTGGTACGGTGCGGAGAGGGACGAGTCCAAACGGCTCAAGTTCCACACCCAGACCGCGGGCCAGTCGCTGACGGCCCAGCAGCCGCTGAACAACGTCGTTCGAGTAACGATTCAGGCGCTGGCGGGGGTACTGGGCGGCACGCAGTCCCTGCACACCAACAGCTTCGACGAGGCGCTGGCCCTGCCGAGCGAGAAGGCGGTCCGGGTCGCCCTGCGCACCCAGCAGATCATCGCCGAGGAGTCCGGTGCGGCTGACATCGTCGACCCGATGGGCGGCAGCTTCGCCGTCGAGGCGCTGACCGACGAGACCGAGCAGCGAGCCATGCGCTACATCGAGGAGATCCGCGGGATGGGGGACGGCTCCGTCCGCGACGGCATCCTGAAGGGCATCGAGGACGGCTACTTCCTGCGAGAGATCCAGGACGCCTCCTACGAGTACCAGGAGCGCGTCGAGCGCGGCGAGGAGGTCGTCGTCGGCGTCAACAAGTACACCTTGAAGGAAGACACCAGCCCGGACACCCTCCAGATCGACGAGACGACGGCCGAACGGCAACTCGCGCGCCTCGAGGACGTCAAGGCCGACCGCGACGACGCGGCCGTCGAGGACGCGCTCGAGGATCTCAGCGAGGCGAGCGAACGCGGCGAGAACACGATACCGTACATCGTCGACGCGGTGAAAGCGTATGCGACGATGGGCGAGATCATGCAGGTCTTCGAAGCGCAACACGGCGCCTACAGCGAGGAGATCGGACTGGCGTGAGCGGCGCTCGAACCGGGAGTCAGGTCGCGGCGGCCCTCAGAGCACGAACGTCGACACCAGACCGACGATCCCGGCTAGCGTAAAGCCCAGTCCCGGGATCGCGAGCAGCCCGCCGAAGATCACGTAGAGCGAGCCCGATCGGTGTCGGTCGGGGATCACCATCGACCGCTCGCCGGCCGACACCTCGAACCAGTCGTCGCCGCCGACGGTGACGGGAGCGTCGTCCGGGCGACCTCGAGCATCGTCGACGACGGAGCCGCCGAAGACGTGGACGTTGGTTCCGTGCTCGAGGCGAAGCTCGCGGTACTGGGTGACCGCGTCGCTCGAGGCGGACGGATCGTCCGTCGGCTTGGCGTCCGTGCTGGGGAGACCGACCGCCGCGAGCCGATCGCGCGCTCGAGCGGAGAGGTCGGCGCGGTCCGTCCACGCCGTCGCGTCCGGTTCCCAGTCGGCGAGCGAGAGGACGGCGTTGCTCGGGTCGACTGCGACGCGATCGCCGCCGTCGGCGACCACGAAAGGGATGCCGGCCGAGACGCGTCCGTCGTGGGTCCACGTCTCATCCGCGTCCGCGTCGACGCGAGTCCGGGAGCGAGACTGCACCGCGTAGGCCAGACAGTCGGTTTCGGAGAGCGGCGCCTCGAGGGCCCCCTCGGCGCCCGCTCGCGCGATTCCGTCGAACGCGATGAGTCCGGTCGCGTCGGGAACCTCGCCGAGCGGGGTCGGTCCGGCCTGCCGGAGCCGTCGCGCGAGGCGGACGCGGCCGACGCCGATCGAGGCGATGAACAGCCCGGCCCCGAGAATCGCCAGTCCGATCAGGAGCGCTCCGCTCATGACGAGCAGATTCGTCGGCGGCATATCGGTCGATTGCGGATCTGGATGGATAATACCCGCGACCCGTCGGCTCTCACACCACGCGCGGAGTCTGAGGGGATGGCGAACCCGAGAAACCGCCGGACGGGACGCCGACAGGGGAACGTTTATCCCGATCTTGTCCGATGGTAGCAGTGTTTATGAGCGACGACACCGGCGAGCCCGAAGTCGAACTCGAGGCCCGCCTCAAGGAACAGGAGACGTTCGAACCGCCCGAGTCGTTCGTCGAGCAGGCGAACGTCTCGGATCCGGACGTCTACGAGGAGTTCGAGGAGAACTGGCCGGACTGTTGGGAGCGGGCGGCCGACCTCCTCTCGTGGGACGAGGAGTACGATACCGTCCTCGAGGACGGGGACGCGCCCTTTTACGAGTGGTTCTCCGGCGGAGAGCTGAACGCCTCGTACAACTGCCTCGACCGCCACGTCGAGGAGGGCGCCAAGAACCGCGCGGCGATCAAGTGGGAGGGCGAACTCGGCGAGACGCGGACCTACACCTACGGCGACCTGTTGAACGAGGTCGAGGCCTTCGCGGCCGCGCTGCGCGACCTCGGCGTCGAGGAGGACGACGTCGTCACGCTGTACATGCCGATGATCCCGGAGCTGCCGATCGCGATGCTGGCTTGCGCCCGTATCGGCGCGCCCCACAGCGTCGTCTTCGCCGGTTTCTCCGCGGACGCACTCGCCACGCGGATGAACTCGGCCGACAGCGAGTACCTCGTCACTTGCGACGGCTACTACCGCCGCGGCGACGCCCTGAACCACAAGGAGAAAGCCGACAAGGGGCTTCGCGGCGTCGAGAATGACGTCCAGACGGTCGTCGTCGACAGACTCGGCGACGAACTGACCCACTTCCTCGGCAACGACGCCCACGACTACGACGAACTCGTCGCCGAGCACGAGGGAGCGAGCGTCGAGCCGATCTCGCGGGACGCCGAGGACATGCTGTTCCTGATGTACACCTCGGGGACGACCGGCGAGCCGAAGGGCGTCAAGCACACCACCGGTGGCTACCTCGCTTATACAGCCTGGACCTCCAACGCCGTCCTGGACGTCAAACCCGAGGACACCTACTGGTGTACGGCCGACATCGGCTGGATCACCGGCCACTCCTACATTGTCTACGGCCCGCTCGCGCTCGGGACGACGACGATGATGTACGAGGGGACGCCGGACTACCCCGAGAAGGACCGCCTCTGGGAACTCATCGAGAAGAACCGCGTCGACACCTTCTACACCGCACCGACGGCCATCCGTTCGTTCATGAAGTGGGGTACCGAGTACCCCGAGCGACACGACCTCTCCTCGCTGCGTCTGCTCGGCACCGTCGGGGAGCCGATCAATCCGCGGGCCTGGAAGTGGTACTACAAGCACATCGGCGGCGAGGAATGCCCGATCGTCGACACCTGGTGGCAGACCGAGACCGGCGGGATGATGATCACGACGCTGCCAGCGATCAACGAGATGAAGCCCGGCTCGGCCGGACCGCCGCTGCCGGGCATCGACGCCCGCGTGGTCGACGCCGCCGGCGAGGAGATTTCTGCCGGCGAAGCCGGCTACCTCACAGTCGACAATCCGTGGCCTGGCATGCTCCGGACGCTCTACCAGAACGACGAGCGGTTCGTCGAGGAGTACTGGACCGAATACTCCGACACCGACGCCGTCAACAGACAGTTGACGAGCCCTCACTCGAGCGAGTCTCGCGAGGACGCCGACGAATGGGTCTACTTCCCGGAAGACGGCGCGACGGTCGACGAAGACGGCTACGTGACCGTCCTCGGCCGGGTCGACGACGTGATCAACGTCTCCGGCCACCGGCTCGGGACCATGGAGATCGAGTCCGCGATCGTCGGCGTCCCCGGCGTCGCCGAGGCCGCCGTCGTCGGCGGCGATCACGAGATCAAGGGCGAGGCCGTCTACACCTACGTCATCCTCGAGGACGACGCCGAGCCGAGCGAGGACATGCGCGAGCGGATCGTCGCGGCCGTCGAGGACGATATCGGTCCCATCGCCCGCCCGGAGGAGGTCCTGTTCACGCCGGAGCTCCCGAAGACGCGCTCGGGCAAGATCATGCGCCGCCTGCTCGAGAACATCGCCAGCGGCGACGAGCTCGGCGACACCTCGACGCTCCGGAACCCCGAAATCGTCGATGAGATCGCGCGACAGGTCGACAGCGGGGCGGATGGCAGTGCCGACGCTGACAGCGATGACGACACTGACGACGACGCGGACGGAGATGCCGACGGCGATGCCGACGCCGACAGCGATGACGATACTGACGCTAATGCGGACGACGGCGATACTGACACTGACACTGACGTCGACTCGGACCGCGACTGAGCGAATCGCGGCCGTCGTCACACCGCGTTTTCGTCGAACCGCGAGACGAACTGGACGATCAAGAGGAACGTCACCAGAAAGACGCCGACGGTCACGCCGCCGTAGAGGGCGAACGTGACCGGTGTAACGGGAACGACCGTCTCGAGGACAGTGATCTCCTCGAGGTCCGTCACAATCGGCAGGGCGTAGCCGAGGATGGCGCCGAAGGTGGCGGTGGCGGCGATCAGTACGAGACAGAGGCCGCCGACCACGCGGCGACCGCCCAGTCGTCGATCGGCAGTCACGGTCGCCCGTTCGCGGCGCGTCCCCGAGGTCCTTGCGCTTCGTCTCGAGCAGCGCGAGCGCGTTCGATCGTCACCTCGGGTCCGTCGGTCTCGCGAGCCCCAAAATTATTTGGCCGCACTTGTTTCGTCGATGTCGTCGTACGAACGAGTACGGCAGGGTCGTCGACACTGGACTCCCCGTGTCGCGCCCTGCCGTCGCATTCCCACTCCCATCCCCATCCCCACTGCCCGTGTCGCGCCGGCAGCGGTCGGCGCGACACCGCCGATCCGCGCGAACGACGTCAGCGCGTTCGCGCGCCACCACTCGTTTTTTACCCGGCGTCGTCGTACTCTCGAAGGAACGTAGCCGTGGACTCCGAACCAACCGACGCTACCGGCCCCGACGCCACTGCTGACACCGACGAGTCGCACCGACGGCTCGCCGAGAAGGAACTGTTCCTGTTGCTACTCGTCGGTATCGCCCTCCTGATGGCGCTGCTGGGATTTGTGCTCATCGTCACCTGAGGTTCGCGTCGAGAACGGCGGCCGCAGGCCGATATCGGCCGTCGGGCTCAGTCCTTCTCTTGATTTATCGTCGTCGTATCGTGATACGTACGGTCGTCCCGTTCGATCACACGCGCCGCGTAGTAGGTGACGAAGCCCAGCGTCGCGATCATCGACAGCAGGATTGCGAACTGGATCGTCGACTGCAGCGGTTCGACCCCCCACGGGTTGAACACCGCGAAGAGCGCGACGAAGAACACCATAATCGCGAGGGGAATCAGGTTGACCGCGAGATCGAGCGTGATTTCGGCGTCGAATGCGCGTCGGCTCATGGATATCTGTTAGCGGCGTTAGCGGCGTCGGTAGTGGACGATCACCGTTCCAACGACCGTCACGATGCCGGCGATCGCGATCGCGAGGCCGCGGGTGGTGAGCCCGGTCAGTCCGTCGGTCGCTGCGGGGGCGACGGTGTCGGTTCCGAGCGCGTACAGCATGCCGCCGCCGAGCGCGAAGACCGCGCCGAAACCCATCGCGACCGGCAAGGGGTCAGCGACGTGGTCCGACTCGGCGAGGATCCCCGCGACGCTGGCAGCGAACAGCACGAGTCCGCCGACCGCGACCGGGAGGAGGTCGACGACGATGCCGACCTCCGATCCCGCGAGTCCGATCGCGACCAGCACGGGCCACGGACTCGCCGTCGGCCGCTCGCGATCGCGCTCGCCGCGGTCGTTCGCACTCGAGTGATCGACCATCGACGAACGGCTACCACGTCCCGCTAGTAGTAGCTAGGGTTGCCCGTCGGAATCGAAGACAGTCACCGGAGCCGATAGAACGAGACACTCGAGACGATGCTGCGATTGGGACGGGCCGGAGCGAGACGCCGTCGATTCGCGCTGCCCTCGCCGCTCACTCCTCGCGCTCGATGACGAACTCGGTAAACTCGTGGAGTTCCCGGGTCGTCTCCGCGTCGAACTCGAGGCGATCGACCGCCTCCCGGGCCCGGGCGGCTAGCTCGAGGGCGCGCTCGCGGGCGTACTCGAGGCTGCCGGCGTCCTCGATGATCGCGAGGGCCTCGGCGATCTCCGCGTCGGTGTTGGACTCCGCGGCGAGGATCTCCTGCAGTCGTCGGGCCCGCTCGGGATCGCTCTCCTGGATCGCGTGGATGACCAGCAGCGTCTGCTTGCCCTCGCGGATGTCGTTGCCGAACGCCTTGCCG
The DNA here is from genome assembly GCF_003977755.1 of Haloterrigena salifodinae. Taxonomy (NCBI): domain Archaea; kingdom Methanobacteriati; phylum Methanobacteriota; class Halobacteria; order Halobacteriales; family Natrialbaceae; genus Haloterrigena; species Haloterrigena salifodinae. Next base: position 635,031 of record NZ_RQWN01000002.1, on the reverse strand, counting down.
AAGTCGCCGGCCCGGCCCAGCGAGTGCTCGACGTCCAAGATGTCGTCGCCGATCTGGAAGGCGACGGCGGTCAGCTCCGCGTACCGCGCGACGGCCGCCTCGACGTCGTCGGGTTGGTCGGTGATGATCGCCGCAAGTCGGGCCACGATCCGGGCGAGACAGCCCGTCTTGCACGCGCACATCTCGAGGTACTCGTCGGTGGTAACCCGCACGTCGTCCTCGTTGTGCCAGCGGATGTCCATCCCCTGGCCGAGGTGCGTGCGGTTGAGTTCCGCCACCAGCATCTCGTAGGCGGCGAGCCGTCGCTCCGCCGGGAGGTCGGCGGGGTTCTCGGTCAGGATCTTCAGCGGCAGGAAGTACATCGCGTTGCCGGCGTTGAGAGCGATATCCCGCCCGTAGACGCGGTGGAGTGCGCGTTCGCCGCGGCGGATCGTCGCCTCGTCCTCGACGTCGTCGACGATGATCGTCCCGTTGTGGAGGATCTCCGGGATACAGGCGTAGTCGACGTACGCCGCCGGATCCTCGCCGAACCCCTCGACGAAGACGAGAAAGAGCACCGCGCGCCACCGTTTCCCGCCGCGGTCGAGGAGGTCCCACAGCGGCGTCGACAGCGCCCGCTGGATGGCGTCGGGATCGTACTCGTAGGTCGGATCGCCGAAGAACGATGCGAGGTAGTCGGCGTCGATTTCGCGTGGGACCAGATCGGCGATCGCCTCGTCGATGGCCGGCCGCCACTCGGCAAGCGTCTCCCGCATACTCGTTCCGAGAGGGAGTGGCGTGAAAAAGATTCGCAGTTTGTCTTGTCAACTTCGAAAGGATGAACCGCTCTCGTTCGCTCTCGGCATGGGTCGGGACTCGAGCGGTACAGTTTCCCGGCCGGCACTCCACAGCGGAGGTATGACCGACTGGATCGGCAACGTCTTCACGAGCGATGTCGGGTGGACCCACCTCGAGCGCCTCGTCGATATCGGAACTCGGATGGCCGGCAGCGACGGCGAGCGCGAGGCCGCCGAACTGACCCGCGACGCGCTGGCCGACGCCGGGGCCCGAAACGCCCGCCTCGAGTCCTTCGACATTCAGGGCTGGACGCGCGAGGGGAGCGAGATCACCGCGGGCGAGACGAGCCAGAATTGCATCGCCCTGCCGCGCAGCCCCGCCGACCGCGCGACGGCGCCGCTGGTCGACCTCGGCTACGGGCTCCCCGCGGACTTCGAGGCGACCGACCTCGAGGGAGCGATCGTCATGGTTCGCAGCGATATCCCGGACTACTACGATCGCTACCTCCACCGCCGAGAGAAGTACTACCACGCCGTCGAGAACGGCGCGGTGGGGTTCGTCTACCGAAACCACGTCGAGGGCTGTCTGCCGCCGACCGGGAGTGTGGGAACCGACGAGGACCCCATCGGCGAGATTCCGGCCGTCGGCGTCTCGAGCGAGGTCGGCGCGCGACTGGCCCGCCGGTTCGACGGCGAGGAGATCGAACTGACCGTCGAGGCCGACATCAGCCCAGCGACGAGTCAGAACGTCCACGCCGAACTGGGGCCCGACACCGACGAGTGCGTGCTGGTGACGAGCCACGTCGACGCCCACGACATCGCGGAGGGCGCCGCGGACAACGGCGCCGGGACCGCGATGGTCGTTGAACTCGCGAACGCGCTTGCCGCCCGCGAGGACGACCTCGAGACCCGCGTCGAGTTCGTCGCCTACGGCGCCGAGGAAGTGGGGCTGGTCGGTTCGAATTACCACGCCGAGCGGGCGGACTATGACGCAATCAAAGCCGTCGTCAACAACGACGGCGTCGTCAGCGATCGGACGCTGTCGTTGACGACACACGGTTTCGACGGCCTCGAGTCGGCCGCCGACGAGATCGCCGACCGCTACGACCACCCGATCGAGACGGTGCCGAAGCTCGGCCCCCACAGCGATCACTGGCCGTTCGTCCAGTGGGGCGTCCCCGGCTACCACGTCAAATCGACATCGGACGAGGTCGGCCGCGGCTGGGGCCACACGTTCGCCGACACGATCGAGAAACTCGAGCCGCGGACGCTCCGCGAGCAGGCGATCCTGCTGACAGACCTCGTCGTCGAACTCGCTCGCGAGGACGCGACCGTCGAGCACCGCGATCCCGACGCGATCGCCGCCGACCTCGAGGCCCAGGACCTCGCGGACGGAATGCGGGTCACGGGCGACTGGCCCTACGACGAGCGTTCCGACTGACCGATTCGCGCCGACGCCCCGGTCGCACGACGGCCGTTCGATCGGGCGGCGGTGACGGTCGGCGGCGACGAGAGAACCCCACGTCTTTTTTCGCACCCGCGCCAACGGCCCGACATGGACGCCGCGTGGTTCGTTGACGAGGAGCCGGTCGTCGGTATCGTCGACGCGAACGCCGACACGGGATCGAGAGCCGACGCCGCCGACGACTCGCTCGCAGACGCGCTCCGACCGACCGTCGCGAATCGCGACGCGACGACCGTCAGCGGCGACGTAAACGACGTTCTCGCAGCGGCGCCCTCGGTTCTCGTGGCGGCCAGCGAGGAGGAACTCTCGGCGATCGGTCGCGCCGGCGCCGACGCTCCCGCCCTGCCGGTCGGCGACGTCACCGGTATCGACGCCGTCGACCGGGCGCGGGCGCCGGCGGCGCTCGAGGCCGTCCTCGATGGCGAGGCGACCGTCCGTCGACACGCGATTTTGGAACTCGAGGTCGCCGATCGCGGCCGTCGCGGCGATGCCGTCGGATACGATGGTGTGGACGTCGACGCCGACAGCGATTCCGACGGCGCCGAGTTCGACGCCAGCGGTGGCGATGCTGACGGCAACGGCGCTGAGACGAACGCGGATAGTGTCGACGCCGGAGCCGACGCAGTCCGCGACCGCGCGCTGTTCGACGTCACGCTCGTGACCGACGAACCGGCGCGGATCTCCGAGTACGGCGTCGCGAGCCGCGGCGACTCCGTCGCGAGGTTCCGGGCCGACGGCGTCGTGGTTGCGACGGCGGCCGGTAGCGACGGCTACGCCGGCGCCGTCGACGCGCCCCACCTCTCGACCGCCGTCGATGCGGTCGCCGTCGCGCCCGTCGCGCCCTTCGTCACTGACACGCGCCGCTGGGTGCTTCCCGACGATCGGCTCGAGCTCACGGTCGAACGCGACGAAGGCCCGATCGCGCTCGTCGCCGACGGCCGGCGCGTGACGTCGGTCGGCGTCGACGCGCGGATCGCCGTCTCGGTCGCGGACTCGCTCGAGACGCTCTCCGTTCCCGGCGAGGCACTCGAGGGGCGATAAACGGGTTGAGAAAAAGCGGCCGGTTTCAGGCACGCGCGCCGACTCGGTCGGGTGCGTCAGCCTTGTTGTTCGCGTACGCGTTGTACGCCGAGAGAACGGCGGTAGCCAGCCCGGAAGCCGCGGTCCCGGCCGCCAGCGTACTGCTCCCCATGTCGATTACGGCGGGCGAGACGAGCAGCCAGAGGCCGAGCAGGACGGCCAGCGACGCGACGCCGACGCTCGCCAGCCGATCCCGCGAGAGGCGGACGAAGTTATAGCCCGCCAGCAGGAAAATCCCCGTCCCGACGAGCGTGTCGTTCCAGATCGCCTGGTCCGTCGCCTCGAAGATGAACGGCGAGGCGACGACGTAGAGCCCGATGATCGCGACGAGGGCGCTCAGCCACTGCATCGTGTCCGTGTTCAGGGTGTTTCGGTGGCCGGCTCGCTCGGCTGCGGTACTGTCCCGGTTCGTATCGGTTGGTGTGTCGCTCATGTCTCCACCGGCAGTAGCCGATACCCGTGCAAAGCGGCCGTGCCTGCGGTTGTCGGTAATCACGGATACCAACCAGTCATCGATCGAGACGTCCCGGAGACGCCGGTTCAGCGCAGCCGAGATGCCACTCGAGGGCGTTCGAGGACGGCTCTCAGCGACGAGCGAGCGAAAAACGTGTGAGTACCGGCGGTGACGGCGGGTCGTTCTGAGCTGTCTCGTCTCGAGCGGTCGGAAACGGCGCGATGCGCTCGCGGCCGGTCGGACTAGCTGTTGTACGGCTCTTCGTCCCGGTGGTTGTCCGGGTTCTCCTGCTCGAGGGCGTCGTCGACCCGGTCGTCGGACTTGTGTTCGATGTCCTGGCGTCGTTGCTCTTCGTCCTGTCGTTCGCGGGCCTCCTTCTCCTCCTCGGTGAGTTCCTCTTCCTCGTCTTCGTCCTCCGTGTCCTCGTGAGCCAGTTCGACGTCCCGCCCGTGCTCGTCTTTGCCGGTCTCGTCAGTGTTGTCGGACATACTGATCCCGACTGAGGCTACCGTCGAACCGCGAAAAGGCGTTGGGCTTGCGAAGGTCGGCTAGATGAATTCACCTCGTTCGATGGTGTTCAGACCGTCACACATGCGACGGAGCGAGTGAAGGGGGGTCCAAGAGTAACGGACGCTCTGCTATCGTGGCAACGGGGATTTCCACACCCTCCCCAACCGATTCGCTCACTCCCTACGGTCGTTCACTCATCCACTGTCAGAGCAAGCTCTGACAAGCCTTCGTTCACTTTGTTCACGAAGACCTCGCACGGAGTTATCGGCTGGTCTCGTGAGTACTCGACCAGCCGCCAGCGCGCGCCACCGCATGGCGAGAAGTCGGCTCAGATCGCAATCCAACTCGAGATCCTACCACGGCTCGCCGGAAGCGAGATCGATCTCGCTGTCGCCCTTCTCCGAGGGACAGATATCGGCCAGCACACAGTCGCTGCAGTCGGGGTTGCGGGCGGTGCAGGTCGCGCGGCCGTGGTCGATACAGAGGTGGGTGAACTGCTGCCAGTAGCCCTCGGGGACGATCCCCATCAGATCCTGCTCGATCGCCTCCGGGCGCTTCTCCTCGGTTAGGCCGAGCCGGCGCGAGAGCCGCTGGACGTGCGTGTCGACGACGATCCCCTCGACCACGTCGTGGCCGTGCTGGAGGACCACGTTGGCCGTCTTCCGGCCGACGCCCGACAGCTCCGTCAGCTCGTCCATCGTGTCCGGCACCTCGCCGTCGTGCTCCTCGAGGATCGTCTGGCAGGAACTCTTGATGTAGCCCGCCTTGCTGTTGTAGTAGGTGATCGAGTTCAGGTCCTCCGCGAGTTCTTCCTCCGGCGCGTTGGCGTAGTCCTCGGCGCCGTCGTACTTCTCGAAGAGGTGTTCCGTTTCCGTGTTGACGCGCTCGTCGGTACACTGTGCAGAGAGGATCACCGCGATCAGCAACTCCAGCCGGTTCGAGTACCGCAGCGAGATCGTCGAGTCCGGATACGCCTCCTCGAGGCGGTCGACGACCTCTTCGGCCTGCGCCTCGCGGCTCTCGAGTGGGGTTCCCATCGAGCGTTCGTTGCGAGAGCGTCCATTTGAGGTGTTCGGTTCGCGCCGGTCGGGTCCGCGGATCGACGACCGACGACGCCTGCCGACGACGGCGAACCGACGCCGGCCGGCCGTTTTATTTCGCAGAACGAAACTATTATTCGTATACCTATCCGAGAGAAGCCTAACGTCAAACGCGGACGGTCGAACTGCGGCCGACGCGCTACGCCAACCGGGGAAGGCGCTCGCCGTCGTCTGGAACCGCACCACGGGCTCACAATGCCATCGCAAAACGATTCCACCAGTTCCGTCGAGTCGACGGACGAAGCCGAGACCGACGTCCTCGAAGCGCTGTTGCTCGACCTCTGGGCCGACGAGTCCGGTCGCCGGACGGTGGCGCTCCGCGAGGCGCTCGCGCTCGAGGAGGGCGAGCTCGACGTCGATCCGGATGCCGTTTCCGATGCGCCACCGGCCGCGGAGACCGCGCTGTCGGAGCTGCGGGCCGACATCGCGGAGACCGCCGCGGAGGTCGACGCGTTGCGGACGGAGCTCGACGCCGCCGAGTCGACGGCGGACCTGCGGACCCGCCTCGAGAACACTATCGAGCCCCGCCTCGAGGAACTCTCCCGCCGGCTCACGGACCTCGACGAGCGACTGGCCGAGCAGCGAACCGAGACGGAGGGGATTCGAAGCGAGTTCCACTCGGTACGCAACTCGGTCGAGTCGCGTGTCGACGACCACGACGCGCGCCTCGAGCGCACGGACGATCGACTGACTGACGTGGAGGCGCGCCTCGAGACCGTCGAGACGAGTCTCGACGACCGGGCCGCGGAGCTAGAGGAGCGAATCGACGGTCTCGTAGCCCGTCTCGACCGCGAGACCGTTCTGCTCCGCTCGCGGCTCTCGAAGGAGGTCGATCGCGTCGACGACGACGTCGCGGCCCTCGAAGAGTCGGTCGACGAGCGATTCGAGGCAGTGACGGCGTCCATCGAGCGCAACCTGCGGACGCTCCGCTCGACGATCGACGACGATGTGGAGACGCTGTCGACCGATGTCGATGCGCTCGAGACGCAACTGGAGGCCCTCGAGCGGGACCTCGAGGCCCTCCGGGAGTGGCGCCGGTCGATGCAAGAGACGTCTCAGTGAGGCGTTCGTCCGGATAGCGGCGAACTGTCGATCCCCGCCGACGTCGACCCGTCGCGCGTCTCCGATCGGATGCCGTGACCTTTAAGCGGTCTTCATCCGCCTATCTGGGTATGAAAGCCACCGCCATGGCCCACCCGATTCAGGGGTTGGTCAAGTATCACGGGATGCGAGACGAAATCGAACGGCTCCCGTATCACGACAGTATCAGCCTCTGTACGGCGCCCAGTCACACCCGCACGACCGTCGAGTTCTCGATGGACTACGAGGAGGACACCTTCGTCGTCGACGGCGAGGAACTCGACGGACGGGCCTACGAGCGCGTCGAGGCCGTCGTCGAGAAGGCCCGCTCGAGGTCCGACGCGGCCCACACCGTCTACCCGGTTCGCCTCGAGAGCGAGAACAGCTTCCCCTCTAACGTCGGACTGGGATCCTCTTCCTCGGGCTTCGCCGCCGCCGCGATGGCGCTGGCCGAGGCCGCCGAACTCGACGCCTCGCGCCAGGAGGTTTCGACGATTGCCCGCGTCGGCTCCGCGTCGGCCGCCCGCGCGGTCACCGGCGCGTTCTCGCAGTTGCACACGGGTCTGAACGACGAGGACTGTCGATCGCGGCGCATTCCGAGCGACCTCCACGAGGACCTGAAGATCGTCGTCGGCCTCGTCCCATACCATAAGGAGACAGAGGACGCCCACGAGGAGGCCGCCGATAGCCACATGTTCCAGGCTCGCAACGCCCACATCCACGGCCAGATCGCCGAGATGCGCGACGCCCTGCGAAACAACGAGTTCGACCGCACCTTCGAACTCGCCGAACAGGACTCCCTCTCGCTGGCCGCGACGACGATGACCGGCCCCTCCGGGTGGGTCTACTGGCAGCCCGCCACCCTGAAGATTTTCAATACAGTGCGGGAGCTCCGCGAGGAGGAGGACATCCCCGTCTACTTCTCGACCGACACCGGCGCCAGCGTCTACGTCAACACCACCGAAGAGCACGTCGACGAAGTCGAGGAGGCCGTCTCGGACTGCGGCGTCTCCACTACCGTCTGGGACGTCGGCGGGCCCGCGAAGCTGCTGGACGAGGAAAAGCACCTGTTCTAGGCGCGGCGATCCGCGGCGGCGCCCGCGATTTGCGTGGTGCCGGGTGATCGAGCGTTTCCTCGAGCGAACGGCGTTGAAAGAGTCATATACTGCGTCGAGGTAGTACGTCGGTAGTGACACCTATGGTCGACCTCGACAGAGACGATCTAGCGATCCTTCACGTCCTGCAAGACGACGCCCGGAACGCGACGACCGAAGAGATCGGCGCGGAAGTCGGCCTCGCGGCGAGCACCGTCGCGTCGCGGATCAACGGCCTTGAGGACCGCGGCGTCATCACGGGGTATCGGCCCGCGATCGATTACGAGAAAGCCGGGTTCGAACAGCGAACGTTGCTCGTCGGCACGATCTCCGACGAAGCCAACGAGGCGGCGATCGTCGGGGACGTAAGCGAGGTGGAGAACGTCGTCAGCGTCAGGCGGTTGCTGGCCGATGAGACCGACCTCCACGTTGAACTCCTGACCGACACCCAACAGCGGGTGGAGGCGGCCACCGACGAACTCCACGAACTCGGTGTCGAAATCGTGCGGACGAACGTTATCGTCGAGGAGCGTACGCGGCCGTTTGACCAGTTCGGGAAGAAGTATACGACCGACGGCTGAATTTCGGCACGTTCGTTCCGAAACGGGACCGTTTCCCGACGAGTGTCGCGCGGGGTTGAAGGCGCCGCGGAAAATCGTCCGATCTGCAACGTGCTTTAGGATCGGTGACCGATAGCCTGATGCGATGTCTGATCAAGTTGGTTCTCCCGACGACCGTCGTCCGCCGAGCGAGAGAGTCGTCGAAGCGGTGGCGACTGCGTCCGGGACGTCCCCGCTGGATTTCGAACCGACGCTCTACGACGCGGTCGACCCCGAGGCGCTCGATTCGCTCGTTCGATCCGGGTCGGACGAGCTCCGGATCCAATTCCGATACGGCGGCCGCTCCGTCCACATTACCGGAAACGGCCGCGTCGACGTCTCGGCACCGAGCGAGGACGATCCCTCGAGCGAGTGGATCGTCTTCGACGAGTGACGCAGTTCTCGCGAGCACCCGCCGTGCACCTATCCCGCTCGAAGCCGTAGCCGCCGCCATGCACGTCGTCGTCTGCGGCGCGGGCTACGCGGGGCTGACCCTGACGAAGCGACTCGAGTCGTCGCTCCCGTCCGACGTCGACCTCACGCTGGTCGACGAGTCGCCGGACCACCTCGTCCAGCACGAACTCCACCGGGTGATCCGCCGGCCCGGCGTGGCCAACGAGATCCGGCTCTCGTTGCCCGGCGCCGTAGAGCGGGCGACGGTTCGCGTCGCGCGCGTCGAGGCGATCGACCGGGACGAACGCATCGTGTCGCTCTCGGACGGTCGCCTCGAGTACGATATCGCGGCAATCTGTCTCGGCGCGCGGACGGCGTACTACGGGCTCGAGGGGGTCTCTGAACACGGAATTCCGCTAAAGCGTCTCCCGCACGCGCGCCGGATCCGAAAGCGAGCCCGCGAAGCGCTGCGGGCGGACGACGGAAGTCGAATCGTCGTCGGCGGAGCCGGCCTCTCCGGCGTGCAGGTCGCGGGCGAACTCGCCGCGCTGGCCCGCGAGGAGTACGGCTCGGCGTCGATCACGCTCCTCGAGCAACGAGCGCGGGTCGCGCCGGACTTTCCCGAGCAGTTCGGGCGAGCGGTCGAGCGCGCGCTCGAGGACTACGGAATCGAGATCCGAACGGGGACGGCCGTCACCGGAGCCGACGCGGACGGCGTTCGGCTCGAGTCGGGCGAGCGAGTTCCGTTCGACCTGTTCGTCTGGACCGGCGGCATTCGCGGCGCGGACGCCCTCGAGGGCGAGCGGCCGACCGTCGAAGCGGACCTGCGACTCGGCGATCGAACGGTTGCCCTCGGCGACGCTGCGCGGGTCGTCGACGCCGACGGGGAGGCGGTGCCGGCGAGCGCGCAGGCGGCCGTCCGCGAGGCTCGGACGGCGGCCGAGAATATCGAACGGCTCGTCGAGGCCCGTCGCGACGGCGTCGAGACATTCGATCCCGACCTCGAGTCGTTCCGATTCGAATCGCCAGGCTGGGTCGTCAGCGTCGGCGACGACGCCGTCGCGACGGTCGGCTCGCGGGTCCTTACGGGACGGGCGGCGAAGGCGCTGAAGGCGAGCGTCGGCGTCGGCTACCTCTCAGACGTCGGCGACGCCGGCAGCGCCGGACGGTTCGCCTATCGGGAATTCGTTCCGGAACGGTTTCGCCGCCGTTGATCACTCGATCGAGATCGCGATCTTCCCCTGGTGCTCGCCGGCCTCAAGGTAGCGGTAGGCCTCGCGGACTTCGTCGAACCCGAAGACGCGATCGACGACCGGCTCCATCTCCGCGGCGGCCATCGCGCGGTTCATCCGGTCGAACATCGCGCGGCTGCCGACCCCCATCACGCCCTCGACGGTCAGCGCTTTGTGGAGCATCGGTCCGGGCTGGATCCGCCCGTCCTGGCCGCTGAGAACGCCGATGAGGTGGACGTGGCCGTTGACCGCCGCGGCCTCGAGCGAGCGCTCGAGCGTACCGGGCCCGCCGACCTCGATCACGTGGTCGACGCCGCCGTCCGTTCGCTCGCGGACGGCCTCGCCCCAGTCGGGCGTCTCCTCGTAGTTGAGCGTCCACTCGGCGCCCAGATCGCGGGCGACCTCGAGTTTCTCGTCGCTCGAGGAGGTGACGAAGACGTCGGCACCCTGCAGCGTCGCGAACTGGAGGGCGAAGGTGGAGACGCCGCCGGTGCCGAGCGCGAGGACGGTTTCGCCGGCGGTGAGGCTGCCGTCCTCGACGAGCGCGCGCCACGCCGTGAGGCCGGCACACGACAGCGTCGCCCCCTGCTCGTAAGAGAGGTGGTCGGGCAGGACGGCGAGGCTCTCGGCCGGGAAGACGGCGTACTCGGCGAGCGCGCCGTCGACGTTGCCGCCGGTGGTTCGGGCCATCTTCTCGCGCGTGCCCTCCCCCGCGATCCAGTCGGGCGCGAAGGGCGTCGCGACGCGATCGTCCTCGGCGAGGCGATCGACGTCGTCGCCGACCGCGACGACCTCGCCGGCGCCGTCGGAAAGCGGGACGACCGGAAGCGAGGCGCCCGGATAGGCGAGGTCGGCGTTCGCGATCGCCAGATCGCGGTAGTTGAGCGAGGCCGCCCGAAGGCGAACGAGCGCCTCGTTGGCGTCCGGTTCGGGACGCTCGCGGTCGACCTGCACGACTCCCTCGTAATCGCTCGTGGCGGTCTGGACTTCGTAGGCTCGCATCGCTCGAGCCGAGGCGCTCTCGAGCCTTCGGTCCTGCGCCCGGCGACCGTGTTACCGCAACTGGGTGCTACCGGCAATCGAAACGGGTGATCGCCGGCCGTCGGCGGGAGCCGCTCGGTGGTCCAGACCTTTTAGTCGTCGGCCAAGTAGAGGGGAGCGATGAGCGACGAGGTTGAACGAACCGACCGGCGACGCGCTTCGGATCGGGAAACGAGACTCGAGGCGCCGAATCTGGGGTCCGCGTTTCGCGGGCCGGTCGGGTCGACTGACGGTCGCGCCCGCTCGCACGACCACCTCGCGCTGCTCTACGAGAGCCGCGACGAGCAGTTCGACGCCGCGATTCCGTTCGTCCGGCGTGGACTGGAGGACGGCGAGCGGTGTCTGTACCTCGCCGACGAGACCGGCCGAGACGAGATTTGCGACTCGCTTCGCGACGCCGGCGTCGACGTCGACGAGGCGCTGGAATCCGACGCGCTGGTGATCTCCGACGTCGAAGACGCCTATCTGCGGGACGGCTCGTTCGATCTCGAGGCGTCGCTGGAGCTGCTCGAGACGTTCGTCGCGGAGTCGACCGTCGATTTCGAGGGGGCACGGGTGACCGCCGAGGAGACGTGGCTGTTGCGAGCGATCGAGGACGCCGACGAGTTCGTGGCGCTGGAAGCGCGGGTGAACGACCGCCTCCGCGGCGAGAACTGTACCCTTCTCTGTCAGTACGACCGCGAGCGGTTCCCCGCGCCCGTCCTCGAAGACGTCATCAAGACGCATCCCCGGCTCGTCTCCGACGGGAAGGTTTCGGAGAATTTCTACTACACGCCCCCCGAGGCGTTCTTCGACGGCGAGAAACCGGCGGCGACGGTCGACCGGATGATCCGGACCGTACACGAGCGCACCGACGCGAAGACGGCGGTCCGCGAACACCGGAACTACCTCCGCGAACTCTACGAGACGACGGCCGACGCCGATCTCTCCTTCGAGGAACGGGTCGAGCGACTGCTGGAACTGGGCTGCGAGCGATTCGACCTCAGGGGCGGCGCGCTGGCTCACCTCCCAACCTGGGACGATAACTTCCGGGCGGAAGTGACGGTCGGCCCCGACATGGGCGACCTCGAAGGGGAGTTACCGATCCAGCCCACCGAGGGAAACTTCTGCCGGAAGGCCATCGACTGGGACGAGCCGACCGCCGTCCCCGACGTCGTCGCCGCCGGCTGGGACGACGACCCCGTCTTCGAGGAGTTCGGCTTCGCGACCTACTTCGGCATCCGCGTCACCGCCGGCACCGAACCCTACGGCACGTTCTGGTTCTACGATACGGAGCCGCGCGACCGGCCGTTTACCGACGCCGAACGGACGTTCCTCGAGTTGATAGGACAGTGGATCAGCACCGAACTCGAGCGCCGCCGGCGCGAGGAGTTTCTCCGCACGAGCTACGAGATCACGTCGGATCCCGATCTCGCCTTCGCGGCGAAGATCGAGCGACTGCTCGAGCACGGCCGCGAGTGGTTCGGCTGCGACGTCGGCTACTTCACCGCCGTCGACACCGAGACCGATCGCTTCGAGATTGTCGAGGCGGTCGGCTCCCACGACCGGATCCGGACGAGCGGCGGCGGTTCGCTGTCGGGAACGTACTGCAAGAAGGTCGTCGACGCGGGCGAGTCGGTGGGCGTCCACGACGCCGTCGACGCGGGCTGGGAGGGCGGTCCCGCCTACGACACGTACGGGCTCGACGCCTTCCTCGGGACGACGCTGGAGGTCGACGGCGAACAGTACGGAACGCTGTGTTTCGGTTCGGAAACGCCCCGAGAGGGGCCGTTCACCGAGACGGAGTACACGTTCATCGACCTGATCAGCCAGTGGGTCAGCACCGAACTCGAGCGCCGGCGAGACGAGCGAACCCAGCGGGAACTGTACGAGATCACCGCCGATCCGGACCGATCGTTCGACCAGCAACTCCAGGCGGTCCTGGACCTGGGCTGCGAGCGATTCGACATGGAACTGGGCGGGGTCGCGACGGTCGACCCGGCGGCCGATCGGTTCGAGGTCGAGACCACGAACGGCGACCACGAGTACCTCACGCCGGGCGAGCCGTACCCCCTCTCCCAGACGTATTGCGAGGCGCCCATCGACGAGGAAGGAACCCGTACGATTACCGATCCCGTCGAGACGGGATTCGACGGCAAACTGTGCTACGAGCGCTTCGGAATCCGGGCGTATCTCGGCACCCACCTCGAGATCGAGGGGAGTCCCGACCGGACCTTCTGGTTCGTCTCGACCGAGCCCCGCGAGGAGTTCTCGGAGGCCGAACGCACGTTACACCACCTGATGGGCCAGTGGGTGAAGTACGAACTTGACCGCCAGCAGTACGAACGGGACCTCGAGGAGACGGTCGACCGGCTCCAGCAGTCCAACGATCGGCTCAAGCAGTTCGCCTACGCCGCCTCCCACGACCTCCAGGAGCCCCTGCGGATGATCTCGAGCTACCTGCAACTGCTCGAGAACCGATATAAGGACGACCTCGACGTCGAGGCCCGGGAGTTTATCGATTTCGCGGTCGACGGCGCCGACCGCATGCGCGAGATGATCGACGATCTGCTGGCCTTCTCGCGGGTCGAACACGCCGACGGCGAGTTCGAGCCGGTCGACTGTACCGAAGTGTTGGATCGCGTCCAGGACGATCTGCAGCTACGGATCGCAGAGAACGACGTCGAGATCCTCGTCGACTCGCTGCCGACGGTCCGCGCTGACGTCGACCAACTCGAGCAACTGTTCAGCAACCTCGTTTCGAATGGGATCAAGTACAACGAGAGCGCGGTGCCCCGGGTCGAGGTGAGCGCCGCGGACCGGGACGACCGCTGGGAGTTCGCGGTCGCCGACAACGGAATCGGCATCGAGCCGGAGAAGACCGAGCGCATCTTCGAGGTGTTCAAGCGCCTCCACCACGACGACGAGTATCCGGGCACCGGGATCGGCCTCTCGCTGTGCCAGGAGATCGCCGAGAATCACGGCGGCGATATTCGCGTCGAGTCCGAACCCGACGCGGGGTCGACGTTCTACATCACGCTCCCGAAACGAAACCTCGAGTGAAGCGACGATCGGTCGGCGAAACGGGTAAAATCGGGTTCAGGGGACGAACGCGAGGAGCGATTCGTCCCGCGACACGTCACGGCGCTCGAACGGAGCGTACCGCTCGCATCGCCGCGCTCATGGCAATGAGCGCGACCACGGCGATCGCGATCCACTGGCCGGTCTGGGTCGCAAGCGCGGCGGCGGTCATGCCGAGGAGGTCGATGCCGAACGCTCGACTCAGCGCGTACAGGACGACGGCGAGACCGACGACGGCGACGACGGTCTGCAGTACGGTCGACAGCAGCCATCGTCCTGATGGGGGTGCGGTCTCACCCGTCCGCGTCGATCGATCGCTACCTCGGGATCGGTCGCCATCGGGCTGTCGTGACATGGGATATCACCCGTTTCGTCGTAGCCCGGCGTCGGCATTTATTATCCGGAGCATACCGCGATACGGGTGAGGGATCGACCGGCGTCAGGTCCAGCGATCCAGCCCCGTCTGCGCGGCGCTCTCCTCGATGCGCTCGAAGCCGCGATCGACCTCGTCTTCCGCGACGCGCCACTCCTCGCAGACGAACTCGCGGGCGGCCTCGAGATCCGGATCGAGGTCGGTGTCGAACTCGTAGTCGTCGGTCACGTCGGGGTCGCGGAACAGCTGTCTGACCCGGTCGCCGTACTCGATGTGGGCGCCCCGCTCCTCGAGGACACTCCAGAGGTCGCCGTGCTCGGTGATGGCTTTGATCGCCGTCTTCGGACCGATCCCCGAGACGCCCTCGTTGAAGTCCGTCCCGATGAGGATCGCCGCGTCGATTAGTTGTTCTAAGGTGAGGTCGTGGTGCTCGAGGGTCGCCTCGAGGTCCATCAGTTCGGGATCGCCCTTGCTCGTCAGTTGGCGCAGCGTGAGCGGGGAGCCGAACAGCAGGGCGTCGTAGTCCTCCGACCCCACGTAGTCGGCGTCGCCGCGGCGGACCATGTGGGCCGCCTGAGCTTCCCCCTCCGCGGGCGCCTCGACGATCGGGACGTCGAGCCGTCGGAGCAGTTCGCGGCTGGTCTCCTGGATCGTCGGCGTCAGCCGCTGGGTCCGTGACTCGAGTTGCGCGATGGCGACCTGGTCGCCCTCCTCGCGGGCGACCTCGAGTTGCTCCTCATAGGTGCGACGCTGGTCGCGGCGGGACTCGATCTCGTCTTCCTTGAGTTCGGAGGGGCCCCCGTCGAAGACCATCACCGGCGTGATGTCGTTCTCGAAGAACTTGGGCAGCCCCTGGACGATGCCGACGAGGTTGGCGACCTCGGTGCCGTCGGACGTCGTGTACACGTCGCTGTCCGTCCACTTGACCGTCGTCGTCAGGTACCGGTAGAGCCAGTTGTGGGCGTCGACGGCGACGACGCCCTCGATCTCGGAGAAGGGGAACTCCTCGATAACGGCGATGTCTCGCAGTGCAGCGTTTCCCATTAGTGGGCTATTGGAAGGGCCGGAATTTGTATTGTTGGCTTCTCGATGACGCCGACTCGCGATCGGACCGCCGATCGTGTCGACGGTCTCGAGCGCCGTGCAGTAACGGACGCGGGGATTCCGGAGCGCGGATCAGCGTCGATGGCGGCGGAGGGCCACGCCGGTGATCGCGACGACGCCGATCGCAGCGATAGCAACGCTCGAGGTCCCGAAGCCGCTCTCGTCCGTCTGATTCCCGTCGGTCTGCGATTCGATCCCGTCGTCCGTCGCCTGCGAACCGTTATCCGGATATTCCAGTTCGGTGTGATCCTGCACGCTCGTCTCGAAGTGCGTGTGGACCTCGGTATCCTTGACACTTCCCTCTAAGTGGACGGTATAGTTCCCGGATTCCGTGAAGATCACTGGCGCCTCGTACACGCCACTTTCGCCGTGCACTTCGCTCAGGTTGATTTCACTTCTATCGTTTCCGTCGTTCTGTACGTACAGGCTCAGTGCGTCCGCCTGCCCCTCCACGGGCTCTCCCGACTCGTTATCGACGATTTCGATCTCCAACCACATCCGCTCGCCGGTGATGAGCGGTTCTTCCGCCCCGCCGAAGGTGACGTCGTATCCCTCTACTGTGTTTCGTGAGCGGCGACCGGGCTGGTGACACCGGTTAGCAACGCTGCGATTACGACGAGCGTGATAAGTGTTCTACGATAATGCATTACGCAAGAGTTCACCAACTGTCATCGAAAGGTATCTGGTTCACTTCTCAGAAGGACGTGTCGCGGATCAACACGGTACGACTCTGATCCTATCAGTCCTGTGCGCTGGCACTCTCCCGGGGCCGCCGAGATCGGACTCGAGCAGAGAGCGTATCGACCGCGTTCTACTCGTTCGGTTTCAGCGGGCCGCGTCTACGTCTCACCCTCGGTCTCGAAGTCTGGCGGTCTCCTCCCCTCCCGTGACTCGAGGAACTGTTCCTCCGCCTCGGAGAGATCGCGGTCGCGAAACTCGTCGAGGCCGGCCTGATACCGGGCTCGAGCGTCGCCGTCCGAAGCGCCGACCGGCGCCGGATGCTCGAGAAGCAGTTCGGCGATCCCGGTCGTCTCCCCGGTGTAGGCGAAGCCCGTTCGGTACAGCGCCTCGTAGGCGAAGGGGTTGTTGACGGCGATCCGGAGCCGGTCGTAGCCCCGCTCGAGGGAGCGGTCGCGGACGCGTGCGAGCAGTTCGGGACCGATCCCCTCGCCGCGCCGATCGCGGGCGACGGTCACGTAGCGCAGCCACAGCGTCGACGCGTCGGTGCGGTCCTCGTTGAACGCGACGGCGGCGACGATCTCGTCGTCGGTTCGGGCCACCGCCTTCCCCGTGTTGGTCATGACGAACTTGCCGGCGTAGCTGAACCGCTCGTAGTCGAGCCGGAGCTTGGGGCCGTCGGGCGGCCAGCCCAAGAGGTCGTACTCCACGTCCGCCAGTTCGCGCGCCGGCCACTAAGGTTCCGGCGACTGTCCCCGGATCGACGGTCGTCGTCTTCGCCGCAGCCGTCGACCTGCGCGGGGTCTCGACCGACCGTCGCCTCGGCGATTAATCCCCTTCTTCGATCGCAGACGACGACTCGAGGCAACGATCGACGGCACAGCGTTCGGCTCTTCGTCGCCCGAATCCGCGTTCATTACACCCGGATTGAGTGTGACAGATATTACCGATACAAACAGGGGAAAGAGATAACATGGCAATCCCGAGTAGCATTCACGAGCATGGATCCCGAACAGTCGCCGGCCGAGCCGACCGCGAGTCCGGATCTGCTCGACGACGCCTTTCTGGCGCTTCGCGAGCGGGATCGCCGACTCGTCCTCTACTTTCTGCTCGAGCATGAGACGGCGTCGCTGTCGGAGCTTGCCGACGTGGTCACCGCCTGGAGCCACGCGGACGACAGTCGGGTCATCGAGCCTCGGTGTCGGAACCAGTGGTATCTACAGCTGCGGCAGGTTCACATCCCGAAGCTGGTCGACGCCGACATCGTGACTCACGACGAGGAAACCGGTCGAGTCTCCCTCGCGTCCTGTCCCGAGCCGATCCGGGAGCTGGCGGCGCGAGCCTGCGCGGCGGAGGCCGGTCCGTGAGGGGGCGACTCGGAGTCGAGGCGCGGGGACACACGACGCTGCCGCTCGAACGCCACCAATGACGCTCTCCGACTACTTTGACCGACTCGAGGCGCCCGCGCGAACGGTTACCATCTACGCACCCCAGCCTCGCCCCGCGATCGCCGACCGGATCGAGACAGAAACGGGAGTCGACACCGTCGACTACCGCTCGCTGCCGGCTGCAGCCACGACCAAAGAGGGGTTTCTCGTCGTCCGCGAAGTCGCCGAGAAAACGAGCGATGAACCCGCGAGCGCCGAAGACGGCGAGTTCGTCGCCGCGATCGGCCTCGAGGCCGCTCGGGAGTTTCTCGAGCCGCCGATCGTCGCCCCCTGGGCCGAGACGGACGACGGTGCTTATCGCCGCGTGATCGAGGTCTTCGAGGCGACGGTCTGGCAGGCGCTCGATCGGCGACAGCTGCTCGCGATCAGCCGCGAGATCGAGGCCCGCGCCTGGCGCGTCGGCAGCGGCACCCTGCGGGTCAGCTTCCAGCGAGCGGCCGCCCTCGAGGCGATGGCACCGGTGTATGTTCGCCTCGCCGGCGAGTCGACGCTGGACGTCCACGCCTACGTTGCCGACGAGTGGGATCGGCCGTCGATCCCCGGCGTGACGGTCCACGCCGACGCCGGCCCGGAGATCGGGACGTTCTGGGTACTCGCTTTCGACGGCGGCGGCGACGAACTCCGGACCGGCGGCCTGATCGCCCGGGAACGAGCGGACGAAACGTTCGAAGGGTACTGGACCGACGACGCGACCCTCGTCGCGGAGCTAGAGGACGCGCTCCGGGACAGCGTGGACTGAGTGGTCGAGCCCGTCGGTTGATGGCTCGAGGCGGGACGATAGAGCGACAACGAGGGGCGGCAGGAAGACGACGAGGGAACGAGAGGGTGTGGACAGGAGACGGAGTGCGCTAGAATCTATTCGCCACCGCTGGGTCCGCAAGACCTCGTCTTTCATCGCCGAGCAGAGCTGTTTCGCTCGCTCCGCGTCGAACTTGTCGGTCAGATCTTGGGCGCACTCCTCCCAGGAGCCGCCGATCGACGACCAGTACTCGAGGACGCTGTCCCGATCCCACCCTTCAGGCAGATAATCCAATCCGTTGACGTCCTCGTCGACGACGTCGGTCACCGCGTCGCCGTCGGTCGATTCGGTGGCGTCGTCTGCCTCGAGGTCGCTTTGCTCGAGGCTTGAGGCGCGGTAGACGGCCGAGCCGACCGCCTCGAGACCGACGACGTACGCCGGCGGGTCGTCGCCGGCCTCGACGGCCGCGTAATCGTCCTCGCCGCCGCCCTGCGGGAACTCGACGTCGTTGATCGGGACGGCCGCCACGACGCCGCGGCCGTCGGGTGTCGCTACCTCGTCGCCCGCCGAATATCTGGTCGCGGACTCGCTCATGGGCGACGGGTCGATCGGAAAGCGGGTAGGGACAGTGAACGGATTCGCAAGGGCTCGGACAGCCTCCGTTCCGGCGAATTCACCACTGCGTCTCGACCTCGCGGTCGCTGTAGGCGTCGACCAGTTCTCCAGTCGTTGCCGGAGACGCCTGATTCTCGAGGGCTTCGTCGACGTCACCGAGTCGACCGCGAGCAGTCAGCGTCGAGCCAGGCGATCGAGGAGGCCGGGCCGGTTCTCGAGCATCGACCGGTCGAGGTAGAGTCGCTCGAGGCCGACGTCGCGGGCGTGGTCGATCACGGCCTCGTACTCGTCTCCGGTGATCGACCGGCCGATCTCCTCGTAGAATTCCTCCCCGTCGGCCTTGTAGTGAGGGCGATACTGAGCCATGATATCGACGAACGTCTCCGGGGAGACCTCCTCGGCGATGAACTCCAGCACGCGCTCGGCGTTTTCGACGTGGTTGGGCATCACGAGGTGACGAACGAGCAGCCCGCCCGTCGCGAGGCCGGTGTCGTCGAGTTCCAGATCGCCGACCTGTCGGTGCATCTCCCGTAGCGACTCGGTGACGTTTTCCCAGTAGTTCGGTGCCTTCGAGTATTTCGCCGCGGCCGCGTCGTCCGACCACTTCACGTCGGGCATGTAGATGTCGACGATCCCCTCGAGTCGCTCGAGGATCGCCGCGCGCTCGTAGCCGCCGCAGTTCCAGACGATCGGCAGGTCCAGTCCCCGCTCTTTCGCGATCTTGATGGCTTCGACCAGATGCGGCGAGTGGTGGGTCGGCGAGACGAAATTGATGTTGTGGCAGCCGCGGGACTCGAGTTCGAGGGCCATCTCGGCGATTTCCTCTGACGTCGCGGGATCGCCCTCGGCCTCGTGGCTGGTCTCGAAGTTCTGGCAGAAGACGCACTTCATGTTACAGTTCGCGAGGAAGATCGTTCCGCTCCCGTTGTGGCCCTTTAGACAGTCCTCCTCGCCGAAATGAGGGAAGTGCGTTGAGACGTACGCGGTGTCGTCGACCCGGCAGGTTCCCTCCTGACCGGCGGTCCGATCGACGGAGCACTCGTAGGCGCAGAGATCGCAGTCGGCGTACCGCTCCCACAGGTCGGTAATGCGGTCCTCGAACTCCTCGTCCGGGAGGTCGCGGTAGTTAGGCGTCGTTACCGGGGCATCGGTACTCATACGCCGCCGTTTGATACATAATACCAAAGACATTGACACCCGACGGATTACTCATTCGAATTTTCGAACTGGTTCGGTTCTGGTGACCGGCCGACCGAGTACGACCGGCGGGTAGTAACGCTGTGGGAACCAATCCGTGCGTTCGATACTGGTTGATACGGGATCGGAACGCGCTCGAGGACGACGCGGCGGTCAACGAGTCCGACGAGGGCGCCGATTCGACCGTCGATACGGAGACGCTCGACTGATCGCGGCGGCTGCTGTTAGCGCACTACAACTTGAGCGCCATCGCAGCAAAACTGGACAGCTCGAAATTCGATTTTGGCTATCGGATCAGAACCGCCTACCATATTTTATACTTATTAAGATAGTAGATGTGTAAAAACAGTGTCTAGAAATAAGTCTACTATCTATCTCGGCCTTCAAAGCGCTTCTAAGATAGATTACGCCGCTATCGTCTCCTGCTTCTTGATTCAAAATACGATCCAGTGTAGTTCGGATGTTGTAATCCAGAACGTGCGCAGGACTCATTATTGGGGCATGTAGGGATAGTTTAGGAACACCTCGCAATCACTACACACACAGGGTCGGAAATAGTATGAGGTCTGGTATATTCTGGTTCTTATGTGAGATATGTAATGTCCACTAGCCCTTCTTGCTCGTTCTCGTCCCGAGGTCAGTGTTTCCCTCGCTGAAACGGGATGAGTCGATCGATCCCGAACTCCGTACCCTCCCGCGTTACTCACTACGATCCGAGGACGACGGGGTCACCCGCCCGACGAACCGCTCGGCGTCGTGAGATCTTCACCGAGGGGGCCGTATTCGAGATGCGAGACGCGTTCGCTAATCAGGCCGTTATCCGCCTCCCGAAGCCGGGAACATCGGGATCCGTCTCGACGATGGACGGTGGTCGCGTTGCTACTCGGGCACCGACTTTAGGATATCACGATCATTCCCCGATGAACGCCGTAATTTTGGACCAATTACAGAACCAACTCCGTTTATAGCCAGGGAAAATACAAATCACTTTAAACATGGATGCACAGGAGAGGATATGACCGACTCGTCGAACGCGGAACCGCGCCGTATCAAGTCTCTGCAGCGGGGCTGCGAGATTATCGAGGTAGTTCAAGAACTGGACGGTGCATCGCTACAAGAGATCGAGAGCCACGTCGATCTCTCGCGAGGCACTATTCACACGTATCTGAGTACGCTCGTCGATTGCCGCCTCCTCGTGCGGAACGATAACGTCTATCAGCTCGGGTACCGGTTTATTACGATGGGAGAATACGTCCGGAATACGACCGATATCTACACTGCCGGACAACAGGAAGTGGACAAACTCGCGGAAGCGTCGGGAGAATACGTCCATCTCGTTATCGAAGACGACGGGAGAGAGGTGGCGATATACGAACGTCGGGGCCAACAGGCAGTCGGCACCGATTACCACCATAAAATGCGGGAGACGCCTCAGTACCTCCACGATAGCGCGTCCGGGAAGGCAGTGCTCGCCCATCTGCCCGAGGAGCGGATCGAAAACATAATCGACAGACAAGGGCTCGAACGCCAAACGAAGAACACTATCGTCGATCGCGAGCAACTGTGGGACGAACTCGAGGAGGTAAAGAAGTGCGGGTACGCGATAAACGATGAGGAAGAGATTCGCGGACTCCGGGCGGTCGGCGCTCCTATCATCGATAGCGACGAGTCGGTCGTCGGTGCCGTCAGCCTCACTGCACCGACGAGCAGGTTGAAAGGCGACCGGTTTGAGTCCGAAATCCCCGAACTCGTCATGGAAACGGCGAACCTCATCGAAGTGAATCTGGAGACGATGACGTTCGATCGAACCGTATGAATCTCGTCTGCCTATTTGACCATTCCAAATAGACGCGCGACTGTTCAGTCGCGATCATCCGACCACGCTAAGCAACGCCACTGATACTCGGTAAATAACCGGCAGCTCGATCCGTGATGCGGACTCAATTACGAGCATACAGCTGTAATTCTTCTGTGGGTCGGACGGAAAATCCCGCGCATTCGTGTCGTCTCAGCGTCGCTGTCGGCAGCCTCCTGTGTGGTGTGCCCTTTTGATATATGGGCACGAAGCCGAATCGGATACGACGGTATCGGCCGAGAATAAACCGGAAATTCGCCGATAGGCACGGCGAACGACTAACCTGGCTTCGATCTATCGTGAGAGCGATCTTTGATATATGCAAAGGACTACGACCCCAGTACTGTACACCAATATTTATTATTGATCATGTATCACTGAGAAACGCGATCAGATGAGATACCATCCCATTGTCCAGTCTGCGGTGGAAAGCTGCGAGCGAACCAGCGATGTCAGAACTGTCCGTGGCAGACAGCGATGCGGCAGCCGAGTGATTGAACCATGAGTCACGCAACTCCGACGGTAGATACCGAACCGGCGACCGAAGAGAGATCGATGCTCGAGACCGTTCACCAGCACCTCGAACGGGCCGTCTCCGCTCTCGACCTCTCGCCGGACATGGTCGAACAACTCAGCCACCCATCGAAGACCGTCGAGGTGTCGATACCCGTCCGCCGAGACAGCGGTGAGGTAGAGGTGTTCACGGGCTGTCGCGTACAACACTTCGAAATCCGCGGTCCCTTCAAGGGCGGTCTTCGCTACCATCCAGGCGTTTCGACCGAGGAGTCGACTGCACTCGCGATGCTGATGACGTGGAAGTGTGCAGTGATGGACCTCCCGTTCGGCGGGGCGAAAGGCGGCGTCGTCGTCGATCCGCAGACGCTCAGCGAGGACGAAAGAGAGCGGTTGACACGTCGATTCGCCGAGGAGCTTCGGGATTTCGTCGGACCGACGACAGACATTCCTGCGCCCGACCTGGGAACTGACGACCAGACGATGGCGTGGTTCATGGACGCCTATTCGATGCAGCAGGGAGAGACGGTTCCCGGGGTCGTTACCGGCAAACCGACCGTTATCGGCGGGAGCCACGGTCGGGAAGCGGCACCGGGACGCGGCGTTGCCGTCGTCGCTCGAGAGACGCTCGATTACTACGACGTTCCGGTCGAAGAGACCACCGTTGCGATCCAGGGATACGGATCAGTCGGGGCGAACGCGGCGCGCCGGCTCGACGAATGGGGTGCGAACGTCGTCGCCGTCAGCGACGTTACTGGCGGTATCTACGACCCGACCGGGTTGGATACGTTCGATGTTCCGTCGCACGACGAGAACCCGAGGGGCGTCTCCGAGTACGACGCGCCGCAGCGCATTTCCAACGAAGAACTGCTCACGCTTGACGTCGACCTTCTGATCCCCGCTGCCGTCGGTGACGTCTTGACGGCTGATAACGCCGATGACGTCCGCGCCGAGCTCGTCGTCGAAGGCGCTAACGGACCGACGACGCCGGCCGCAGATGAAATCTTCGAGAAACGGAACGTTCCCGTGATTCCCGACATACTCGCCAACGCGGGCGGCGTTACCGTCAGCTACTTCGAGTGGCTCCAGGACATCAATCGGCGGCAGTGGTCCCCCGACGAGGTCCAGTCCGAACTCGATTCCGAGATGGTCGACGCGTGGAACAGCGTCCGTGCGACCGTAGCGGAGCGAGACGTCCGCTGGCGAACCGCCGCCTACATCGTCGCACTGTCACGAATCGGTGAAGCTTTAACTGCTAGAGGGCTTTGGCCATGACGATGCAACTCGAATCCGATTTGCACGACTCAGCAGTCTCGTCGGACGTCGCAGTCATCGGTGCGCCGATCGATATCGGTGGCAACCGTCGAGGGGCCGACCTCGGCCCGGCCGCCATCAGACACGCCGGCCTCGAAGACGCGCTCTCCGAGGCCGGCGTTTCCGTTACCGACATCGGTGACGTGCCCGTGTCCGAGACCAGAACCGAACCGGCCGATGCCATTCAGTCGACGACCGCGGCTATCGCCGATCGAGTGGCGGAGGCGCTTCAACAGGGCGCCAAGCCGCTCGTTCTGGGCGGCGATCACTCGATCGCGATCGGGACCTTGCGCGGCACCGCTCGGAACGCGAAATCCGGCGTCATCTGGTTCGACGCCCACGGTGATTACAACACGCCCACGACCTCGCCCAGCGGAAACTTCCACGGGATGCCCCTCGCGGCAGCCCACGGACATCGGGATTTCGCCGACGCGGACTGGTCGATCGCCCCGTCGATCCCCGAAGAAAACACGGTCCTCGTCGGACTGCGGAGTCTCGACGAGCAAGAGCGCGATGCGTTGCGCCGAGCAGACGTCACCGCCTATACGATGGCCGATATCGACGATCGCGGCATCTCTGCGATCGTCGACGAGGCCATCGACATTGCAGCCAGCGGTACCGATGGCGTTCACGTGAGTCTGGATCTCGATTGGCTGGACCCGCGCGCGGCTCCCGGCGTCGGGACGCCCGTCCCCGGGGGAGCGACCGAGCGGGAAGCGCATCTCGCGCTCGAGCGACTCGCCGAACGCGACGCCGACGAGGACGTGTTGCGATCGATGGACGTCGTGGAGGTCAATCCGCTTCTCGACGACGAGAACACGACGGCCGAGGCGGCGACGGATCTCATCGCGAGCGCGTTCGGGAATCGTATTATCTGATACCACGGGTCGTATACCGCTCGCCCCGAGCCGATCGGCGGTCTCATAAATGATTCGGATATTTTATGTGGCACGCGTCGGTGGTACGTGATATGGACCGTGAGAACACAGTCCCCCGAGTAGCGTCGTTTCCGGGTTCGAAGAGCAAACGATGGGTCGAGTTTCACCAGAACACGGCGGCCCCCAGTACGTACGTCTACGACTTCGTCTGGGACGTAACCGAAGACGCCACGGGGCCGTTCTGTACCGACGCGGACGGAAACGTCCTCATGGACTTTACGAGTCACGTGGCCGCGGCGCCGCTCGGATACAATCACCCGACTCTCACGGAGCGGTTACGGGAGTTCGATCTCGTCGACCCGATGAAGATCGCCGGACAGGATTTCTACGTCAGTACGGGTGGAACGCCCGAGGAATCCTCGTTACCTGGCCCCGCACACCTCATGGACGAACTCACCGAGATCAGCAGTCAGTACGACATGGACACCGTGTTCCTGTCGAACTCGGGCGCCGAAGCGGTCGAAAACGCGATGAAGATTTGCTACGACGACTGTGAGACGCCGAAGTACGCCATTACGTTCGACGACGCGTTCCACGGGCGCACGCTCGGCGCGCTCTCTCTGAATCGCTCGAAATCGGTCTATCGGCGGAAGTTTCCCGAGATCAGCGGCGTCCACGACGTCGAATACTCCGAGCACGGACTCAATCGACTCCGAACGAAACTCGGGGATTCGGGGCACATCCCTCCGGAAGAGGTCGGGTTTCTCATTCTCGAGCCCATTCAGGGAGAGGGCGGCTACAACGTGCCGTCCGCCTCGTTTATGTCGGAGCTGGACGACATCTGCTCGACACACGATATTCCGATCGTCGTCGACGAAATCCAGTCGGGGGTCGGTCGCACCGGCGAGATGTGGGCCGTCGATCACTTCGACATCGAACCGGACGTTATCACGAGCGCGAAGGCGCTCCGAGTCGGTGCGACGATTTCCCGGTCGGATATATTCCCCGAAGAGGAAGCGCGCCTCTCCTCGACGTGGGGGGCTGGCGATATTCTCGCATCGATGCAAGGAGCTCTGACGCTCTCGATCATCGAAGAGGAGAACCTACTGGATAACGCGACAGAACTGGGAACGTACTTCCGAGATCGGCTTCGCGAAGTGGCCGAGCAAACGTCCATTCTGACCGACGTTCGCGGGCTCGGACTGATGATCGCCGTCGAGTTCGATACAGCGGATCACCGCGACGAAGCGATGGAAACGGCACTCCGGCACGGGCTACTGACCCTCGGCTGTGGTACGAAGACGTTGCGTCTGCTCCCGCCGCTCGACGTCCGAGAGCGCGAAATCGACATCTGCGTCGACATCATCGACGACGTCGTCGACGAGGTCGCCGATCCGGTGTCGCCCGCGTAAAGTAACTCGATTCCGACCGCGGACGGAACGCTTCTGGAGCGATCGAGTTTCGCTCTGCAGACTCTCCTCGGAGATTCGATTGCCGAGCGGAGCGCGACTCGAACTCGTCTCGAGCGTAGCGTCGGGAAACGCGACGGAAACCGAATTCGGATATATCATAGACTGATACCAGTGCTATTCAGAAGCCTAGCCGACCGATTCTGACGGGAAGACGCCGCCACGAGTCCTCCAGCGAGAGCCGGAATGACTACTGCTCCATCCGTACGGGGAGGGGTAAACGAATGGTCGCGTCGATATTCGAAAACGAGTACCGAGTCTCACTAACCCGTAGCGGTCGTCGAAGCAAAGATATACAACCATACTATTGTAATCACCTTTCGATTCCGTTTGTATATTTCAAACCGCGTCTCGCTACCTCTCACGTGTACTTGTTCGCCTGCTCATCAAAGGATTTATCACGGTTTGGAGTAACATACCATCCATGTCCGAGTTTGGAATATTATCGATAGGACCGCCATTGCTGGCGATCGTGTTAGCAATCGCAACGAAACGCGTCATCCCTTCGCTATTCATCGGCATCTGGGCGGGCGGAATCATTTATACCGGTAGTTTCGGGATCGCTCAGTCGTTCGATTGGCTGATCGAGGCGATCATCGCCGACGACGGCTTCCACGCTCAGATACTGGTGTTCACGCTTCTCCTCGGTTCGGGTGTCGCCCTCATCTGGCGACTCGGCGGCGCTATCGCCGTCCGGAACTGGGCCGTCGAGCGACTCGAATCTCGACGGAAAATCGGACTGATGACGTGGATTCTCGGAATGGGAATTTTCTTCGACGACTACGCGAACACGGCGATCGTCGGAAATACGATGCGCGAAGCATCGGATCGACTTCGGATCTCTCGCGAGAAACTGTCTTATATCGTCGACTCGACGACGGCGCCCGTCGCGACGATCGGTATCTCGAGCTGGGTCGCGTTCCAGCTGTCGATGATCAACGAAGGGTTCAGCAACATCGAATCGGAGGGCGCCGCGCAGGCGCCGGACGTGTTCACTGTCTATCTTCAATCGATCCCCTACAACGCGTACGCCATCCTCTCCATCGTTATGGTCGGTATTATCGTTACAACGCAGTGGGACTACGGTGAAATGCTCGACGCCGAGCACCGAGCGCAGACGACCGGCGCAGTTAGTGCCCCTGATGCTGACCCCTTGCAGGACATGAACGAAAGCCTCAGTGAACCGAACGCTACCCGACCGATGCTCCGGACCTTCCTCCTCCCGATCTCGATGTTACTCGCCGTCACCATCGGGGGCGCGTTGTGGACCGGGTACAACGGACAACCCGTATTCGAGCCGCTATTCGCTCTCGAAATCACGTCCTTCGTTCGAGAGATGGTCACTATCGCGGGTGACGGAGCATGGACGACTGCCCTCATGTGGGGTCGTTCGCGATGGTGATGACGGCGATAGCGATCGGACTCGCGTACGATCTCTGTGATCTCGACGAAAGTATCGACGCGATTCTCGAGGGATTCGGGCTCATGTTGACCGCAGTAACGATCCTCGTATTAGCGTGGACGATCGGAACCGTCGCCAACGCACTCGGGACCGGGAACTACGTCGCTAGTTCGGTCGAAACCATCCTTTCGCCCGGTATCTTCCCGGCGCTCGTCTTTTTGGTCGCAGCAGTAATCTCCTTTACGATGGGGTCGTCTTGGGCAACGATGGGACTCCTGACGCCGACCGCCATTCCGGTCGCGTTCGAACTTACCGGCGGGTTCGGCTCCACGTCCGTGGTCGTCGGGGCAGTGTTTTCCGGCGCGATCTTCGGCGACCACACCTCTCCGATTTCCGACACTACCGTTCTCTCATCGACGTTTACCGGGACGGACCTCATCGCACACGTTCGCACGCAGAGTTACTACGCCGTGACCGTCGCAATCGTCTCGATTCTGTTCTACTTGACATATGGGTTCTTTGAAACCAGTCCAGTGGCTTTGCTGCCGGTGTGTGTGCTCCTGCTCGTCGGAGTCGTCTACGGACTTTCGAAATTCGATGCGAAGAGAAAAGGCATCGATCTGACCTCGATTCGGAACGGTGCCGGCGATTCCACGTACGACTCGTCTTCGGAGAGCACTACTCCCACGGAACGACTGGATTAGTAACCTCTGTCACTCGAGGACTGACGTGATATCGTCGCGAACAACTGACCGACCACGGAACGCGCGTCGATCGAATCGAGCAGACCGGCCTCGGGACGACTGTTCGGGGGCTGCCAGAAGGGTGTCCCGACCGTCTTCGACCTGCAGATTCTCCGGTCGACTGCGGCGGAACGGTCCGTAAGGACACTGTCAACTACTCGAGGAGTGAACGCGAGGGCACTGGTTTCGTCTTCGCACTCGCTGGGGATACCTGATCGACGAGGCCGCGCCGTTCGTGCCGTTAGACTCGCTGAGAGCGATCGACACAAACTGTTGCTCCCACTGAATCCCCTGTGGACTACGGTACCGTCCGGTTTGAATTCTGCAGATCGAGGGTGACACGGCGTCAGCTTACGAAGTCAGCATTCGACTCATACCTCTTACCTACACCTTTGCGAAACAGTCAGCAAATATCTGTTTTGTATTGAATACCATATGGGATTAGATATAACACCCTATTCATTATATTGACAAGATCTATCGACTCACGTTCCACTTGGTTAGAAGAGTAATCGAGTGACTATTATCACATAAGTTGTGATTAGCCCAGAAACGGACAATATTTCCCGATGTGCCTCTATTCGGAGGTTATACTCGGTTCAGAGGATAGTTTGTACGAGAACTGAAATCCCAACGATTGGTACTTATCGTCGATGGAGTAAAGAGCTCCAGACGGTGTTGCATCGATATCAGGTCCCGAGTTCGGTCCGAAAAGCAAGAAACCGACTTATGAAGACATATTATAAAATAGAGTAATACTAATATTCCCCATAAATCTGATGTTTAACCTCTCATAAAACCACTGAACGTGGTTTATTCGACAATCGACGTACTTCCTGGCGGTAATTTATTAGTAGAGGCATGGAAATATAAATTTGTTAATAACATTTCCATTGCGAGTTAGTGAAGGAGCAAACCACTTTCGGAAGAAATAGGTGAACTTAGTGCCCATCTATGGTAGTTAGGCCGATGTTAGCCGAATACACTCTTTACTGGAGATGCTACTACTCGATCAGTTACGTTCTGGTAATTACGGGAAACCAATACTATGTTCGTCAATTGACGAAATAATGTAGGGAGGATTGATGGAACGGCAAAGGAGCTAAAGAAACGGGAGTTTTCTACCCCAGCCCGTGTGTTTTGGCACCTTATAACGAGGAATCCCACAATATCGGACGTTATGGGATGTGTTTTGCCAAACACGGTACTACACTCGAGAGTGATACTGAATCGACAACAGGAGAGACGAGTTCAAGACACTGAACGGACGATCTCGGGAAACGAACTCAGTGTAGAGATTTTGAGTCGGTGCCCTTGATACGATCCCCGCTGCTCGTGAAGGCACTCGCAGCAGAAATGCGCGGACCGAGATTTGAACTCGACTGAGAGACGATTGTCCTCACTGCGCTCAGACACTGCGACTCGCGTGCTTCAAATCCCTCTTGTACATGTTCTCCTCACGTCCGTCGTCGAAAAGTGCGCGGACCGGGATTTGAACCCGGGCCATGAGCTTGGAAGGCTCAGGTCCTACCACTAGACCATCCGCGCGCAGTCTTCTGTTTTCGCCCGGGATTTATGACTCTTCCTTTTTCTTCGCGTCGGCGTGAGTGGGACTGACACGAACCGACTCTTCTGACCTCATCTACTCCTGCGTGAAAAAATAGCCGCCGTCGGTAATCGATTAGTTCGAACCGTTCGACTCGAGCCGAATCGCCGCGCGACGTTCCACTTCGGCTTCGTCAGTTTCGTCGTCGAGTCCGGTCTTGACCAGGAGTTCACCGCTGCCGGATTCGAGTCCGGAGAGCGTGACGGTGAACGAGCCGTCGCTGACAGCCGTCGTGTTGGAGACAGTCTCGTTCCCGTCCTCGGGTTCGAACGAGACCTTGACGGTCTCCTGATTCGTCGACCCCTCGACGGTCAACTCGCCGTCCGAGACCGTGACGTTCTCGTTCTCCTCGAGTTCGTCGAACCGTTTGTCGCCGACCATAATATCCTCGAGGGTCGGTTCGGACTCGAGTTCGACTGTCACCGACTCGTCGATTTCCGACTCGAACTCGCCGTCGTTCGACCCTGCTTTGACGAGCAGTTCGCCACTGCCGGGCTCGAGTCCGGAGAGCGTGACGGTGAAGGAACCGTCTTCGACATCGATCGAGTTGATGGTTGAGTCGTTCCCAGTTTCGGGTTCGAACGAGACCTGGACGGTCTTCTGGTTCGTCGTCCCGCTGATAGCCAGTTCGCCGCCCGACAGCGTCACCGCTGCGTTTTCAGCCGCTTGGAGCTCTTCGAACGACTCGTCGCCGACCGAATTGGTCTCGAGAGTCGGTTCGGGCTCGAGTTCGACTGTCACCGACTGGTTGATTTCCGACTCGAACTCGCCGTCGTCCGACCCTGCCTCGACGAGCAGTTCGCCGCTGCCGGGCTCGAGTCCGGAGAGCGTGACGGTGAATGAGCCGTCACCGACAGCCGTCGTGTTGGAGACTGTCTCGTTCCCGTCCTCGGGTTCGAACGAGACCTTGACGGTCTCCTGATTCGTCGCCCCTTCGATAGTCAACTCGCCGTCAGACAGCGTCACCGCTGCGTTTTCAGCCTCTTCGAGGTCGTCGAACGACTCGTCGCCGACCGACTCGGTCTCGAGAGTCGGAACGTCCGTCTCGCTCTCGGATTCGAGCGTCACCGATTTGTCGATCTCCGACTCGAACTCGCCGTCGTCCGTCTCTACTTCGACGAGCAGTTTACCGCTGCCGGGCTCGAGTCCGGATAGCGTCTCGTCAAACGAATTGTCGTCTCCGACGTCGGACGTGGTGTTCACATCTCCGCTATCTCCGTCGGGAGAGAACGTAATCCGTACCGCGTCCCGATCCGTCTCTCCGGCGACATTCAATTCGTCTCCGGAGAGTGTGATGTTCTGTTGCTCGTCGAAGTTCGCTATCTCGATCCCCTCCACAGTGACGTTCTCGAGAGCGGCCTCCGATTCGTTCGCGTCGTCGCTAAAGCCGAGCGCATCCGCGAGCGGGGTGGGGAATCCCAGTAGCCCTGCGGTCGCGACCGAAACGAGCGCGATCAGAATTACGAGAACGACCACGCCCCCGGCGAGCTTCTGGGGACGGCTCAGGTCTGGCAACGCATCGAACCGACCGCCGGTACTTGACGGCGGCGGTGGCGTCTCGAAGATCGATAGCTGTCGTTTGAGCCGGTTTCGGATCTGCTCGTCGCTCTTGCTGGTCTTCGTCCGGAGGTCGTCGACCTCCTGTTTGATCGTCGTGACCTTCTCGTTTATCAACTGGCCCTCCATGCTCCGGCGCTGCTCGTCCATCAGGCGGCTCGTCTCACCCAGCGGCTCGAGGCCCCGATGGGTTCCGACCTCGACCGCCAGATCGCAGCTCTCGAGGGCGTCGATCGACGTGTTGTCCGCGATCGCGACCCGGTTTGCCGACCCCTGAAGGTACTTCGAGCAGAGGGCCAGTGCACCGCTCGCGGACGACACGCCGAACCGCAGCCGTTTCCCCGACTGCAGCAGGTTCGAGACGACGGAGTGGTCGAACTCCGAGCCAGGGACGGAGTCGTTCCGGCCGCCGAGGGCCTCGTACACCCGGACGTCGTCGGACGACGTCTCGATCGACATTCCGTACTCGGTCTCGACCCGCTGGCGGAGCTCCGACGTGAAGTTCTCGAACAGGTTGCGCGTGTTTCGCGTGGTGTACACGGCGTAGAACTGTTCGGCGCGACCGACGTTCGATTCTCGAGCGCGGAAGAAGACGACCAGTTCCGTCCGGGAGCCGGCGTCGAGATACAGCTTGACGCCGCCGAAGAAGAACTCCTCGATCCGATCGTTCGAATGCCCTCTCCCGCTGTCTCCATAGGGGTTTCCGTGTGAATCGTATATTGTTAGTTCTGACATGTGTTTCACCGTCCGAGTTCATTGAGCAGGCGGTCGAATCCGATCGTCATGACCGAGCCGGTCTCGTCGCGCATCGGAACGCGATCGCCGTTCTCGTTCTCCGTCGTCTGATAGTAAACGGGGTGAATCTCGGCGCCGGCGGTCTGACGAATGAGGCTATCGATCTGTTCGCTCTGGCGGAGCCGCTGATTGACGAAGTCCTTGAACTCGTCGAACGCGAGGTGGGGTTCGATCCCCTGTTCCTTCTGGAAGTCCTCGATGAAGACGTCGGCCTTCGTCGCCACGACGAAGATGCCCTTATCGTTGGCTGCCTGGAGAATGCTGAAGTACTCCGAGATGTCGAGCGACTCGCCGTTGGCGTACCGCTCGAGGTCAACCAGCAGGATCAGCGTGTCCGCGTCTTCGACGCCGTCCGAGAGCCGTAACAGCGTGTTGTCGGCGTCATCCTCGGTGACGGCGCCGGACAGCGCGTCGGGGAGTCGGCTCAGATACTCGCCCGCGTAGTCGATGCTCGAGACCTTCACGTTCTTCGGGAACGTCGAGCCGTGAACGTACTGGAACGCGAGGTCCTTGATCTCGCCGCGACCCGTCGCCTCGATGAGCCAGCCCTCGGATCGCTGGTCGAGGTTCTCGACCATCTTCATGAGTTCTTGGCTCGGCTGCAGCGGCGTCTGCTTGGTCGCTTCGTCGTTCCGGCCGCGGTTCAGGGCCTCGAGGTACGCGCCGATGAGGAAGAGGCTCTTCCCGGAGCCGCGTGGACCGAGAACGAAGAAGTCCTCTTCGGAGTCGTACTGGATGAACCGTCTGACCGTAAGGATAAAGATCCCGCTCAGCACCGCGTTCCGGGCGAGCCCGTCGGTCTCGACCGAGACGCCCGACGTCTCGGAAGAGACGATCGAGACGCCGTCGGCGGTGATTTCGAAGATCGTCGGATACACGAGGTGCGTTTCGATCAACGCGCTGACGATCAGCAGGGCGACTATCAGATAGATCCCCTTCGCAGCGCTGCGGAATTCGAAGGCCTGTGCGGTCTGGGTCCGAAGCAACTTCCGACCGCCGCCGAGAACGAGTCCGAGCAGGATCCCGACCGCGAGCCAACCGAGGTTCGTCGTCGACGTGAAGTCGATGTTCGGAATGAACAGTCCGATCGTCCAGAGGCCGAGCAACGAAATGACCAGTCCGATCCAGAGGAGATACCCCTGCCAGCGCTTCTTCGGATCGATCGTTAACAGGATCAGTAACCCGATGAAGATCCCCAGGAGGAAGACGCTCACCCCCTCGAGATCGATCGCGTCGACGAGGAGGTGGAGATCGATCAGCGACCGCGTGAGCTTCCCATCCTCGTAGGCCGACCCCAGCATCGTCGCCAGCGGGAGCGTCAGCCCGAGCATGACGACGAAGTAGCCGACCAGCGAGACCTTCTCCCGGTGTCGGTTGAGTGTGGTGACGGCGGCTGTGATCATTGCACTCCACCGCTGAACTCGTAGGTCTGATCGTCTGCAGTCGTCCGTTCGTCGGTATCGGTATCGGTATCGGTATCGGTGCCGTCGTCGCCGTCCACCTCATCAGCCACGGACACGACGTCGACGTACTCGTCCAACAGCCCCTGAACGATGTCGGGTTCGTCCTGGAGATAGAAGCCGACGTCGTCGTCGCTCTCCATGTTGAGCATCTCGTTCCGTCGGACGTAGTAGCCCTCCTCGAGCCCGTGGTTGTGGTGGATGAGGATGTCGTCACCCAGTTCGGACCAACGCTTCTCGTAGCCGGAGCGGTAGCCGTCGGCCTGAACCATCTTCCGCAGGTTGTCGAGGAAGATGCCGTCGATAAAGGCGCTCACGCCGATGTCCCAGCTGTCGCCGATATCGTGCTGCCAGGTCGTGTACGGGTTCTCGACGCGGTTGCCGCTCGCACCGAGATCGAACGCGCTGTTGAACTGGTTCTCGAAGTCGAGGGCGTCCGGATCGATCTGATGGACCGCCTGGCTCAACACGCCGACGCGGACCTTGATATCGTTGTACCGCTGTCGGCCCTTGCTGAAGCTCCGCTTCTTGATCCCGGAGTACTGTTCGTTGAAGACGTTCTCGACGAGATCCTCGAGGGAGCTGTGGACCCGCTGGTTCTCCTCGCGGCTGTTAAACAGATCGCTGTCGCCGATCCCCTCGTCGCCGGTCGCCCGGAAGACGTCGTTCGGCTTGATGTTCTTGACGTACACCGACTCGTCGCGCTCGGTCGCGACCGAGCGGGTCGACGTTTCCGCGTCGTACTCGTTGCGTTTCCGGTTGAACTCGGCGAGGCGGTTCGCGTACGCCTCGCGGCGCTGGTTGAGTTCCTCGAAGAGGTCAACCGTCGCCTCGTAGGTCTCGTACCCCTGCTCGAGTTCCTCGAGTTCGTCCTCGAGATCCGCCTTGCGTTCTCGAACGTCGTCGGTGCCGCCGATTTCGGCTTTGAACGCCTCGCGAGCGATCTCCCGGAGGCGACCGAAGTCGGCGCCATGATCGAGTTCCGATTCGATCTCGCGGCGGCGGTCCGCGCCGAACGACTCGAGTCGGTGGGCGAGTTCGTTGACGATTTCGTCCTCGAGTTCGCGCGTTCGCGCCTGCAGTTCGTCGAGGAGCGCGCCGTCGTTGTACTCGACCTCCGCGCTGAACGACGAACCCGGCGGACCGACGCTGAACACGCCCCGCTCGTCGAGCTTGTTCTTCTGGACGCGGAAGTTGCGGTGGGCCTCCTCCTTCGCCTGCTCGGTCTTTCCGGACCACGGCGTGAGCTTTTCGATGGTTCCCGCCTCGGTGTTCATCGTCAAGGCCGCCTTCCGCGTCTCCTTGAGGGCCGCTATCGACGTTTCGATGTCGCTGCGCTGTTCGTGGAAGTCGATCCCAACGCGGTCGAGTTCGGTTTCGATACCGTCGAGTTGCTGGGTTATCTCCTGGGTTGAGACCTGCTCGACGTCGGTGTCGTTTCGAGCGTTGACGGTCTCCGAGACGAACTGCTCGAGTTCGCGCGTCAGCGCCGAGAGGTCGCTGCGGATGGCCTCGACGTCGACCGCCTGGTACTGCTCGAGCGTCTGGGTCACGTCGCGTTCCCAGTCGCGAACCTTCCGGTCGATCTCCTCGGCCTGCTCCGCTTCGAGTCGCTCGAGTTCCTCGACGGTTTCCTCGAGTTCGTCCTCGAGTCGGGCGCGCTGGTCGGAAATATCGGAGAGCTGCGTCTCGAGGCGGTTGAGTTTCACACCGGGGTTGCCGCTGCCGTCGTCGTTGTTAATGAGGTACTCGACGGCGTCTCTGACGCGGCTGTCGTCGATCGACTGCTTCTGGACGAGCAGTCGGTGTCGCTGGACGATCGCCTTCAGGTCCGCTTCGAGCGCTTCGGCGAGGTTCTCGTCGATGTTGTCGACGAACCGCCCGGCCTGCTGACCGGCGGTATCGACGGCCCGGAGCGACCCCGAGATGATGTCGATCCGCTCGGAGATATCCTCGCTTTCCTTTTCGGCGTCCGAGATGATCTCCGAGAAGATCGAGACCGACTCGTACTCGAGTTCGTTGAACAGTTCGAAGTCGAGGAGCGATCGGAGTTCGTCGAAGCGCTCGTTCAAGTCCGCGCGGTCGAGGTCCCGGAGGCCCTCGCCGCTGGGGCCGTCGTAGTGGTTGTCGAGGAACCGTTCGATCTGCGTGTAGATGTCTCGTTCGGCCTGCACGGCTTCCTCCTTGGCCGAGAGGATCTCGCGAAGGGCGGTCCGTCCCTCGTTGATCGCTTCGACGTTGTACCGGAGGATCTGGGGGATCCCGATCGTGAACGGCGCGTACGTCGGCGAGTCCGCGAACGGGTCCTCGGTGCCGACGGTATTGTAGTAGGCGGCGATCAGGTAGACGATCGCTTCGTCGAACTCCTGTAACAGCTGCCCGTTCTGGATCTTGTTCCCGCCCTTGCCGTCGAAGCCCGTCGGATCGATCGGCAGGAGGACGCGATCCTTGAACGCGGGTTCGTCGATCAGGTTGAGGTACTCGAGTTCCGAGAGGGCGGCGAAGGCGTTTGCGTTCTCTCGGATCCCCTCGGTGTGGTTCGGGAGGATGCCGAACAGCGTGATCTCCGCGGTTCGCTGTTTCTTCTGGAGGTGACGCGCCAGATCGATGACGATCCCGGAGCCGGTGCCGCCGCCGAGTCCGGCGAGAACGGCGACCTTCCCCTTGTCCGGGAGGTCGATGTAGGTCGACAGTTCGTCGTCCTCCGCGTAGGCCTTGTAGTACATGGCCTTTCCGAGCCCTCGTTTCCGGACGACGCCGGTCGCGAAGTCGAGGTTCTCGTTGATGTGCTGTTCCTCGACCCACCAGTCGTTTTCGTCCATCCCGTTCCCGGCCGCGATCCGCGGCACCGCGGTCTCACCGATCAGATCGTTCTGGTCGTTGAGTTGGATGTTCCGGGTGATCATCTTGTACTCGATCGAGATGTCGCCGGGACGACCGGTTCCGGTCTCCCGAAGCTCCGATTTCAGCGTCGCGACCCGTTCGCGAATATCGGCGATTCGCTCTCGGTCCGAGTTCTCCTCTTCTTCGGCCGTATCAAGAATTGTTACGCGCACGGACTGCGGATTCCGTCGTGGCTGCAGAATCTCGCGAAGGACCCACTCCGATTCGAGTAGCTCCAACGCGATTTGCTTTCCTGCACCCCCGACTGAGAAGATTCGTTCTGGTAAATTCATATGACAGTCGTTATCGTCTGGAAATTCAGTCCACATTACTTATACTCTATGGCAGATTGTACTCGAGAGGTCCTAATTCCGACAAATACAGGCTTTGTCAGAATTGGACAATATGACTAACAATAGTTGTGGATTAACTTTCCAATGAGAGAAAATATTGTGGCTACCATACAGCACTCAAGGGGACGAGCGCAGTCATTCGAGCGAGTTACCGACAGGACGGTGTGAGCGCGTGAGGTTGGACGCTAGGAGAACTGCAGCTGGGAGCGGCGGAGCGGAGGCGAACGGGCCGGATTATCGCTCGAGGACGGTGCCGCTGGAGCCGACGGCGATCGCGGTGGGGCCGTCGGCGAGGGCGGTCAGGTTCTCGCCGACCGGCGTCTGGTTCAGCGTCCACTCGCCGCCGTCGAGTTCGAAGATGACGCCGCCGGAGCCGACGGTGTACCCCTCGTCGCCGCCGGTCTCGACGTCGAAGAGGTCGGCGTCGCCGAGGCTCTCGGGAACCCACTGGCTGCCGTCGTACTCGAAGATCGAGGCGTTACCGCCGCTGACGGTGACGTCGTCGGCAGCGTCGCTGTCGAGGCCGTAGAACGTGGAGTCGGCGTCCTCGATGCCGATCGGATTCCACGTGACGCCGTCGTCAGCCGTCGACGACGGCTGGCTGCTCGTCGAGGTTTCCTCGACGGTGTCGTCGGTGGCGTAGACGCGGCCGTTGGTGTCGATGGCGTGGCCCGCGCGGTCGCCGAAGAACTCGATCGCCTTCAGACCGGAGCCGCTGCCGGGAACCACGTACTCCCAGGTGCCTTCCTCGCCGTTCTGGAAGCTGTAGTGGATCGAGCCGGAGTCGTCGGCAACGTAGACGTCCGCGTCACCTGCGGGGCCAGTGACGGCGATGTCGTTGAAGTTGGCCGTGTAGTCGTTCGGCGCAGAGCGATCGACGAGGTTGCCGGTGGTGACGTCATATTCGCCGATTGCGCCGCTGGCGCCGACGATCCAGAGTCGCTCGCCATCGTCCGTCACGTCGACTCCGTAGAGGTCGTTCCCGTTGCCGGTCGGACCACCCTGCAAGACGACCTCCCAGCCGGCGTCGGTCCGCTCGAGAACGGTACCGCCCTCGGCGACCGCGTGAGCGTTCGTCGCCGTGTACGCGACGTCGTGGAGCGTACTATCGATGGGAGTCTCGACGGCCGTCCAGCCGTCTTCGGATGCGGATGCGGTTGCGGGGACGGTAGCTGCGACAAGCGATGCGCCTGCGAACTGCAGCGTCGAGCGTCGCGTGAGTCGCGTCATAGCGCATTTGGCGCTGGAGGACGAGGGTACCATAAAACCCGTCGCCCATTCACGGAAGTAAGAGTGGTCTTACACATCCATCCCCTGAACTCGAGATGGAAATTAGTAGAATATGGATGGGAATTTTCCGTATTGTGTTCTAAAACCGGATGTTCTACCGACACCTCGGAACTCTTTCAAGTATGTTTCGGGCGACGATAACTACTAGTTGTCCCGTCGAAACGTCGCCGGAGAAAGTTTATCCATCGGTCATAAACGGACAACAGACGGCCGAACCGGCGGCTCTCGGCCGATCGTGTTCGGGTTACTGCGGTTCGCCGCCTGCTGCGGTCACCGTCGCGTAACAGTTCCCGTTCGAGAGTTCCCAGGTGACGACCTCGAGCGCGCTGGCCTCGAGGGCGGCCTCGAACTCGTCGGGCGCGTAGATGTGGTAGAAGCGATCGACGGTCTCGCCGCCGGGGAGGGTCCACTCGACGGTGGTGTCGAATCCCTCGTCGGCGTCGAAGCGATCGTGGGCGGTCGACCACGCGCTGACGAGGGCGCGGCCCCCCGGCGCGAGGACTCGCGCGAGTTCGTCGAGGCTGTCGCGTCGAGCGCGCCGGGTCGGCAGGTGATGCAGCGTCGCGACGTAGACCGCGACGTCGACGCTGTCGTCGGCCAACGGCAGCCGTCCGGCGTCGCCCTGGCAGAGCGCGACCGCGAACCCGCGCTCGAGGGCGCGTTCGCGCCCGGTCTCGAGGAGCCCCCGACTGGCGTCGAGGCCGACGACAGTCCTGCAGTGGTCGGCCAGCAGTTCGGCGTGCCGACAGTTGCCACAGCCGAGGTCGAGGCCGACCGCGGACTCGTTCCCGTCGGTCTCGAGGTCGTCGGCCACTTTCTCGACGAACGCCTCGACTTCGGGCCAGGCGTACTCTCGCGTGGACGCGAAGTGGTCGGCGATGCGATCGTAGGTGTCGCGGACGGCGGCCCGTCGCTGTGCGTCGTCCTCGAGGTCGGACTCCTGCTCCTCGGCCATCGTCGGTGTTCGTCGGGGAATGCGCAAAAACCGTTCGCAACGCGAAAGCCCCAGACACGCTCGATCCTGAGCGGTCGAGTGTGTCTGCCCCGTTCAGTCCCACCGAAAGCCCCGATCCACTGGCGCCGGCGCCAGCGGATCGCCCCGTTCAGTCCTACCCGTGCCGGTTGGCTGATCTGGCCACCGCGGATGGATCCGAAGAGACTGCCGTTGAGCGGGAGCAGGCTTCCGCGAGGTCGGCAAGACATCCGTCTCGCCGGAATGTCAGACCACGACGGCGAAGAGGAGGATCGAGAGGCCGACCATGACCGCCGCGTGTTTCGCGCCGCCGCGGATATCCCCCGTGCTCAACTGGCCGGCGATCAGCCCCGAGAGCAGCCCCTGAACGAGCGTCGCGTGGTAGAACAGCGTGTCGTAGGTCGCCCGATCGGAGTCCGAGAAGCCGCCGAGTCCGTCGACCGCGGTGGATCCGGTTGCGGTCGCGGTATCGGCTCCCGCCGCGGGCAGGTTCGGCAGCAAAGACGCCGCGAGCACCGCGATGATAAACAGGAAGACCAGGTACGAGACGTAGACGACGATGGTGTACTCGACCATCGCCTGTTTGCGCTCGCGCTCGAGTCGCCGGTCGGCCGCGGCCTGTCGGGCAGCGATCCGGAGGACAGTCGCGAGGTTCCCGCTCGCGGTCATCGCCTCGGTGAGCAGGGTCACGACGCGGGCGGTCGTCCGGGTCCGCACCCGCCGCTCGAGTCGGGCGAACGCGGTCTGGAGGTCGGCGCCCCACTGGACGTCCGCCCAGACGCGATCGAGTTCGGCGCCGAGCGGTCCCAACTCCGAGCCGCGGACGTGGTCGACCGCCGAGACCAACGACATGCCGGCTTCGTTGACGCTCGCGAGTCGGTCGAGCAGATCCGGGACGGCCGCCTCGACCGCGTCGATCCGGCGCCGGTGGCCCTCGTAACAGATCGCGAAGCCGGTCAGGACGACCAGCAGCCCCGCCGCGATCGCGTCGTCGATCGCCGCGACGTCGAACCCCCCCTCGAGCGCCGCCGGGAACCGCCACAGTACGCCCGCGAGGGCGACCGGAACGGTGATCGCGAGCGAGAGCGCCGGGCGCTCGAGCAGCGTCCGAACCGGATCCCCGAATCGCTCGCGCAGGCCGCGGAGCCGCCGGTAGTACCGGAGGCGTTCGTCGTTCGGGTGGGTGTCGGCACCGACGGCGCCGCTATCGACGGACCCACCGTCGGGCCGCGCCTCACGCGCGATATCTCCCGGGAGGTCCGACGACGGAGCCTCGCCCGCGTCGCTCGCCGCCGAGCCGGGGGTCAGTTTGTCGGTGACGACGCTCAGGTAGATCACGAACGCGAGGTTGCCGACGGGCAGGATAAAGTAGATCAGCGCCCGCAGCGGCTCGAGCGTGTCGCCGACGGCGATCCCGATGACGACGAGGATCGTGATGAGAAAGAGCGGACCCGCGACCAGCACCGTCACGTAGGCTTCGGCGAGCGTCGAGAGCAGTCCGAGGGTCCGTTCCTGCTGGGACTCGGCTTCCTCCTGGTAGTCGTGATACTGGCGTTCGAGGAAATCAGAGAGGCTGTGGCCGCTCTGGAGGACGCTGACCAGATTCTCGCTGAACTCGCGAAACTGGGGGCTCGGCGAGCGTCGGCCCATCGTTTGGAGGGCGGAGACCACGTCGACGCCGAAGGTGTCCATGTTGCGGACCGCGACGTCGAACTCCGCGGCGGCCTCGCCGTAGGTCGCCTCGTGGGCGGCGACGATGCGGATCGCCTTCGGAAACGCCATCCCGCTGCGAGAGAGGGCGTAGAGGAAGGCGACAGTCGAGGGCAGCGCCGTCTCGATCCGCCGGGCGCGCTCGTCGGCGACGTAGCGCGGGTACCACCACCGGAACCAGTACGCGCCGCCGCCGACGACCGCGCCGAGCGTGAGACAGGAGGCGAGCAACAGTCCGAACAGTTCGACGAGCGACAGCGAGGGCACGCCACCGAGGTTCGCGAGGAACGCGAGGGCGCTCGGCAACGCCGCCCGGAGCGTCTCGGGATCGACCGAGAGCACGAGCAACAGGCCCCAAATGACGTAGATGCCGAGCACCGAGCCGAGGATCGCAAAGAGGCCGGCGTAGCAGACCGTCGTTGCGCCGTACTCGCGGTAGGTCACCGGCACGTGGGCAGCTCGCAGCGCCGCCTGCCTGTCGGGATGTTCGTCGCGGAACTCGTCGACGTACCCGCCGAAGAGCCCGATCGCGGCCCGCGTCAACCGCCGGTCGACGCCGTCGTGGTATCTGGCCGCGAGGATGGGCGCACAGCAGAGCGCGGCGAGCGCGAGCGGCAGGAAGGTCGATACCGACATGGCTGATCAGGACCCGTCGCTCTCGGTCTGTCGGTCGATGCCGGTCCGTCCGATCCTGGTCTCGGTTCCAGCGTCGGATCCGAACTCGAGTCCGGATTCGGAGTCGCGACCGGAGTCGGAGTCCGGTTCGAAGCCGGAGGCCGGATCACCGTCGGTATCGGATGCCGCCGCGTCGATCCGCTCGAGTACGCCTTCCCGGTCGGCGTAGTACTCGTTGACTAGCGCGGTAAAGCGCCGGTAGTCGGCGATCCCGTTCGCCCGCAGGTACTCGAGGAAGCGTTCGCGGCGCTCGAGTTCGGCGAGCAGATCGCGCTGGCTCCAGCCGCGGTCGTCCCGGATCTCCTCGAGAACGGCGCTGCCCGACGACCGGAACGTGTCGGTGTCGCCCTCCCAGGTGTAGGCCGTCGAGTAGTCGAGTTCGCCCGTCCGCTGGTCGATCCCGTCGATCTCGGCCAGGACCTTGTTCCGGCGAACGCGGCCGTCGTTGAGGCGGGTCAGCGTCTGGACCGAGAGGATGTCGAGGCTGCCGACCATCGGGCGGGGGACGTCGATCGGCTCGTTCTCTAAGCGATTGATCGCCGTCTGGACGGAGTCGGCGTGCATCGTCGAGTAGGTGGTGTGGCCGGTGTTCATCGCCTGAAAGAGGGTGATCGCCTCCTCGCCGCGGACCTCGCCGACGACGATGTACTCCGGGCGGTGGCGCAGCGCCGACCGCAGGAGGTCGTACATCGTGACGTCGCTCCCCTCGTGGATGCGCTCGCGGGTGACCGAGGAGAGCCAGTTGTCGTGGGAGAGCTGGAGTTCGCGGGTGTCCTCGATCGTCAACACCTTCGCTCGCGGCGGGATGAACATCGAGACGGCGTTCATGCTCGTCGTCTTCCCCGAGGCCGTCCCGCCGGCGAAGATGAGGCTCTTGTTGTGTTCGATCGCCAGCCAGAGGTAGGCCAGTTGCTCGACACTGAAGGTGCCGTACTCGAGCAGGTCGATCGGCGTGAACGGCTCGTCGGCGTACTTCCGGACGGTGAAGGCCGAGCCGCGCGGGGTCACCTCCCGACCCAGCGCCAGTTCCGCGCGCGAACCGTCAGGCAGCGTCGTCTCGACCATCGGGTCGCCGATGGAGATGTGTCGCCCCGAATGCTGGGCGAGGCGCACGACGAAGCCGTCGAGTTCGTCCGCGCCGAAGGAGACGTTCGTCTCGATGTCGGTATACTCGTCGTGGTAGACGAAGATCGGGAGGTCGTAGCCGTCACACGAGATATCCTCGACGCGGGGGTCGTGCATGATCGGCTCGAGTCGCCCGTAGCCACGGAAGTTCCGGTGGACGTAGTAGAAGAGCCGGTAGAAGGTCGCCGTGTCGACGTCCGCGCCGTAGCGCTCTAAGTACTCGCGGATCGTCTCGCGCAGGAGCGCCTCGATCCCGTCCTCGCGACTCGCGGCTCGCGGCTCCGGGGCATCGCTTCGCCCGTCCTCGCGGTAGATGAGAGGGTCGCGGACGTCCTCGAACAGCGTCTCGAGCAGGCTCGCCTCGTCGTCCCGCAGCGTCGGCTCGACGGCGTGGTAGCGGTACTCGTTCGCGGACCGGTCGCGGCCGATTGTGACGAACGAAAACGGCGCGTCGACCCAGTAGCAGTCGACCTCCTCGAGGCCGTCGATCCCGTCGAACGTCACCAGCGGGCCGTGCGCCGACGGATCGTAGTTCGGCACCCGAATCTCCGAGCCCTGCAGCGTCTCGCGGAGTCGGCGGAGCGTTCGGCGGGCGCTCGCGAGCGTCGACTCGAGGCGGCCGCCGACACTGTCGCCGTTGCCGTCGCCGTCGCCGTCGCTCCCGTTGGCTGCGATCGAATCGACCGGGTCGGTATCGCGCTGGTCGGACATGATGAAGTCGGCTCGCGAGCGTCGGACGTAAACCGCGGCGTCGACGCGGCTCGCGAGCGGGGTCGTTCTCGTGGCATGTCGCGCGGCGAGGGGCATAAGTGAGATGGCCGTTCGATCGGTGCTCGAGCGAGTCGGCGGCGTGCGCCCCGCCGACGTCGGGGAATCGATCGGCCGAATCGGTAACCGGTCGTGCGTTACGTTGATACGGTGTGAGTGCGAAGCGAGGGGTACGGAATGAGGCGCGAGCATTTCACATTAAACGTCAGCAATATCGACTGGGTCGAAACCGACGGCGAACCGAGCAAACCCTCGGTATCGATCGACTTTACCGGCCCGGAGACGATGCTTCGCGAGCGCCTTACCGGCCCCAACGGCGACGTTCTCGAGGCGGCGGAGACCGACGTCGCACTCCGACTACAGGAACCGCTGGATACCGACACCGCGGGCGTCGTCAGTGTGACCAACCGGGTCACCGGCGAGTTCATTCTCGAACTCAACGAGGACGCCGACGACGTCCTCCAGTTCATTCAGGCGGCCCGGGGCTACGGGGAGGACGCGACCGAGGACGACGGCCGCTACGAGGTCGAAATCACGCTCGACGGCGACAGCTTCGTCACCTACGACAAACGGACCTTTCTCGTCTACGACGACGAAGGCAACCTGCTTCGCCAACACAGCCTGATCCCCAGCGGCGTCGAACTCTAGAATTCCCACCCGCTCGGAACTGACCGGCAGCTATACGGGTTTTATCGACGTTCCAATCGAGTAGAGACCGACGGATGCCAGGGGAGCGATCGATGGCGAACGGACAACTACACACGACGGCGACCGGCGATCGACGACCGGCTCTCGGGAGCGGCGACACGGTGCTCGAACTCGAGAGCGTCGCCAAGCGCTACGGCGCCGAGACGGTCATCTCGGACCTCTCGCTGTCGGTCCGCGAGGGCGAGATCCTGACGCTGCTGGGTCCGTCGGGCTGTGGCAAGACGACGACGCTTCGTCTCGTCGCCGGCCTCGAGCGACCCGACGCCGGCCGGATCGATCTCCAGGGCGAGCGCGTCACGGGGGCCGATCGGTTCGTTCCGCCGGAAGAACGCGACGTCGGCGTCGTCTTCCAGGAGTTCGCGCTGTTT
The DNA here is from genome assembly GCF_003977755.1 of Haloterrigena salifodinae. Taxonomy (NCBI): domain Archaea; kingdom Methanobacteriati; phylum Methanobacteriota; class Halobacteria; order Halobacteriales; family Natrialbaceae; genus Haloterrigena; species Haloterrigena salifodinae. The sequence goes on along the minus strand of NZ_RQWN01000002.1, from coordinate 590,548 downwards.
CCCCATCTGACTGCCCGCGAGAACGTCGCTTTCGGCCTCCGGGACCGGGACGAGCGGGAACGCGACGCGCGCGTCGACGAACTGCTTGACCTCGTCGGCCTCGAGACTCAGGGCGGCGCCTATCCGGACGAACTCTCCGGCGGCCAGCAACAGCGGATCGCGCTGGCCCGCGCGCTCGCGCCCGAACCGGAGCTGCTGTTGCTCGACGAGCCGTTCTCGAATCTGGACGCCGGCCTCCGCGTGGAGATGCGCGAGGAGGTCCGCCGGATCATCACGGAGACCGGCGTCACCGCGGTCTCCGTGACCCACGACCAGGAGGAGGCGCTGTCGATCTCGGACCGCGTCGCCGTACTGTGCGACGGCGGTATCGAACAGATCAATCGACCCCAGACGGTTTTCCAGCGGCCGGACTCCCGCTTCGTCGCCGGCTTTCTCGGTCACGCCAGCTTCCTCGCGGGCGAGGTCCGCGCCGACGGCGTCGACACCGCCATCGGTCGCGTCCGCCGCGACGCCGTTACTGACCTGACCGGACGACACGACGGTGCAACCGTCGATCTGCTCGTCCGTCCCGACGACGTGACGGCCGCGCCGGCCGACAGCGGAGCGGCCGACGGTCGCGTCGTTTACCGGCGGTATCTCGGGCCGACCGCGCTCTACCGCGTCGAACTCGAATCGGGCGAGACCCTCGAGTGTATGCACAACCACGCCGACCGGATCGACGTCGGCGAACGCGTCGCCGTCCGCGTCACCGCCGACCACGACCTCGCCTGGTTCCCCGCAGACTGAGTTCCGCCGTCGCCCGAATCCCTTGTTCCGTCTCGGTCTCCGGTGGGGACAGCTTGATGTCCGCCTCGCGTAATTTCGAACGCATGGACGCGCTCTCCCGGCGACGCGCCGCGACGGCGTGCGGGCTCGCCGCCCCCGTCGTCGCCCTCGGCGCGATCGTGCTCGCGACGCTGGTGGCCGCCCCGGAGACGTTCTCCTGGCGCGCTCGAGCGCTCTCGGAGATGGGGCGCTACGAGACCCAGACCTTTCCGCTGTTCAACGGCGGGCTGATCCTCGGCGGCTTGCTGGGCGTCCCCTTCGGCTGGCGGCTCTGGCTGGCGGCACGGAACGGCCTCGAGCGCCTCGGCGCCGCCCTGCTGTGGGCGGCGACGGCCGCCCTGGTCGGTATCGGCGTCTTCTTCCTCGGTCACGACGCGTTCTATCTCGACACCGAATTCCACACGCCGGTCGCCCTACTGTTCTTCGGGATCGCGCCGTTTGCACAGTGGGTGTACGGAAGCGGACTCGTGCTCGCCGGCGACGTCCGACTCGGTCTCGTCTCCGTCTGGCTCGGCATCGTCCACCCGCTCTGTTGGCTCGGGTGGCTCGCGAGCCGCGCCGGCGCCGAGGGGCCGTCGGCGTGGTTCGCCATCCCAGAATTCGTCGCGGCCGTCGCCTTCGGAAGCTGGGTGTTCGCACTGGCCGCGGAGCGGTATCGACGGGACTCCTCCAATCGGGAGAAATCGGCGGACTGAGCGCTCCGTTCGGGTATTGTACCTGTCTCGCACACAACGCTTAAGCCCGAACCCTTCGTATACGCGACCATGCATAAAGACGAACTCCTCGAGCTACACGAAGAACTCGTCGTCATTATGGAGTACTTCGCCCAGCGGGAGGACGTCGATGAGGAACTGTTCGAGCCGTACCGCCAGTTGGACGTCGATCCCTCCCACGTCCACAAATCGAAAAGCGAGCACAAACACGCCGTCTTCGTGCTCGGCAACGCCTTGGCGAAGGGAATGAGCGAGGACGAGTTCTCGAGCGCTGGCCGGATCGGCAAGCGGATGAAGGAACTCGCCGAGGACGCCGAGTCCAAAATCTGATCGACGCTCCGCCGCGACCGGCACCGATCTCCTCGAAGTAACGGAGACAGTATCTAAAAGCAGACTGTATCTAGGCGAAACGTATTTGGTGCGGTTCCCGCTTGTTGTGGTATGGAACCGCGCACGCAAGAGCGCGTCGAACAATGGGATTTCCGCCCGTTCAGCGGCGGCTACGACGGTCTCTCCGATCTCGCCGACGCCGATTTCTCCGGCGCCGTCTCCGCCGCCGGCACGTGGCTGTTCATGTTAAACGGCCGCATCGTCGGAGTCCTCGATGGCGCTATCGAGGACTTCGAGGCCGCGTCGGGCACCCGCTACGAGGCACCTGATCCCGCGCTCCCGCTGCTCTGTACGATGGAAGAGCACGGCGGCGAGACGCGAGCAAAGTACTACACCAACGAGACGCCGCTCCGAGAGGTCGACGAGACCCTCCAGAGCGGCTCGTTTACGGGCTACGTCGAATTGAGCGAGAACGTCCTCAGCGGCGATTACTACGCCGTCTACTACGGCGGTCGCCGGATGGCTGCCGCCTACGTCGGGAACGCCGAACGCCTCTTCACTGGCGACGAGGCGTTCGAACGGGCCGCAGACGAGGTCGGGATCTACGAGGTTCGCGACGTCGAGATCGAGGTCACCGACGTTCCGGGAACGCAACCGGACTCGAGCGCGAGCGACGCCAGCGACGGAAACGCCGGCAACTCGAGTCCCGCGACGGGAGCGAACTCCGGCGCCGCCGACGCGCGGGCCGAACCGAGCGCCGATCCGACCGAGTCGGCCCTCGACTCGATCGACATCTCCGGCTCGGAGCCGGAGCCCGGCCCCGCCGAGACTGAGACCGAGACCGAGGCCGACGGAGCCGCGAGCGCGCCGCTCGAGGACGTCACGATCGGCGGCACGACGACCGACGACGCCGCGGCGGACGCGCCCGACAGCGACCCATCGACCGAGCCGTCGGGGATCACCGCGACCGACGCGGAGCCGCTCGACTCGGACCCCGCCTCAAGCGGGATCACCGACGCGGAGTCGGCCGACGCGGCCGAGCCGGTCGGCGCCGTCGGCGATCGATCGGTCGCGGACGAACCGGTCGACGCAGCCGAGTCGGTCGACGAACGCGACCGGCCGTCGGCGGACGATCGAACCCAGCCGGCGGAGACGACGACCGAAGCACGGACCGAGACCGTCGACGAGGGCGCTCGAGCCCGTTCGGCGTCCGACGCCGACGCCGATGCCGATGCCGATGCCGAGCCCGACGCTGAGACGGGGGCCACCGCCGGCACCAGTCCGGACCTCGCCGAGGTCGAAGCTGCCGCAGAGCAACTCGAGCAAAACGACATCTCCTGGACCGAAGACGACGTCGCGGACTCGCCGTCGGACGACGACGCCGGAGCGGCTGACGCTGGGGCGACGGCGGACGCCGTTCCGAAGTCGGATCCGACGGATGCCGCGACATCCAAACCGGACCCGACCACAGCCGCAACGGCAGAGCCGGCGGTGACGGCGGCTCCGGAGCCGGACGCCGAGGACGCCGAGGAGACCGACGAACGGTTCGATCAGGAAGCGCAGTGGCGCGAGACGCGCAGCATTCCGTCGATCGATCCGGACAACAGCCAGTCCGACGACTCGAGTCGGGCGGCCAGCCGCGCCGAGACGGGCCAGCGGAGCCGCGCGCGCCGCGAGACCGAAACGGATCAGAACGGCCAGCGCCGCCGGACAGCCGGGGAGGCGACGCGACAGCAGTCGAGCCGGCAGCCACAGGAGACCAACGCCGCCCGGAAGCGCCGGCCGCAGAAAGCAGAGCGGGCCGACGCCCCCAGCGGCGGGTCCAGCGCCGACGCCGGCCCGGCGGCTGCTGAAGCGAGCGACGCCAACGACGACCGCGTAGCCGAACTCGAGGAGCGCGTCGAGACGCTCGAAGAGCAACGCGACGAACTCGTCGCCGCGGCCGAGGAACTCGAGGCCGAACGCGATCGGCTGCAGTCGGAAAACGAGGAACTCTCCTCGACGATCGACCGCCTTCGGTCCCGGATCGAGGAACTCGAGACCGAACTGGAGCGAGCCCGCGAGGCCGACACCGGGACCGAGGCGACGGCGGCCGCGAGCACGCAGCTCTCGGCCGACCGGGCGCTGGCCGACACGAACCTCTTCGTGCGGTACGCCTCGAAGAGCCAGCCGACCCTCGAGTCGGCTCACGGCGGCGAGAGCGACCGTTCGGACGTCGCCGCGAACCTGCGACTCGAGCACCACACTGGGTTCGACGCAGCCGACGTAGCCGTCGACGGTCAGCCTTACGAGGAGTTCCTCGCCGGGACGATGGAACACCGGTTCGTCGATTGGCTCACCAGCACCGTTCTGTTCGAGATTCGCGACACCGGCAACGCCGACGGGCTGGGCGATCTCTACGACGCGATCCCGCAGATCGACCGCGCCGAACTGGACGCGACGATCTCGCTGCAGGACGACGAGACCGAGGACGTCCCCGAGCAGGTCCGCTTCGACGTCGTCGCCTTCGACAAGATGGGGAACCCGCTGCTGGTCGCGAACCTGAACGACTCGCGCGAGCCCGCGACACAGGGGATGCTCGAGGAGATGGAGGAGGCCGCCTCGGCGGTCAAGGCCAACTATCCGGACCTGGCGGCGGCGGTCGTCGTCACCTCGAGTTACTTCGAACCCGGCGCGCTCGAGGTGGCCGAGCAGGCGACCAGCGGGGGGCTGCTGAGCCGCGGCTCGAAGATGAGTTACGTCAACCTCTCCCGGAAGACGGGCTATCACCTCTGTCTGGTCGAGTCCCGTTCCGAAGGGTTCCACATGAACGTCCCCGAGTTGTAGGCGGGCCGCGGGCAGCTATCACCGTTTCAGAACGCCGTTTTCCGCTCGTCGTCGGACACGTATTGACGACGCTTTCGCAGTAGTGCTGCCGAATAACGTCGCGACTGTTAGCGGTGCGTAGCTGTGCGAAAACCGGAGGTAGTCGACCGGTCCGGTCGATCCGTCGCGGTCGGCGTGCCGTGGCGGTCGGACGGGCGGCTCGCGCGGCAAAACGTTTCCCCGAGCCTCGAAGCGACTCGAACCGTTCGGGCGGCGCGTATCGAGAGCGTGGGGAGAGAGACTAGCCTTCGATTTCGGCGACGTCTTCGATCTTCATGCCGTCGAGCTTGTCCATGATGTCGTCGAGCTTGTCGTCGAGTTCGTCGACGAACTCCGCGGTGCGCTCGGTCTTGATCGCACCCTGACTGGAGGGCTCGATGAGGTTCTCCTCCTCGAGGACGCGCAGGGAGTAGCGGACCTTGTGGTGGGGGTAACCCGTCTCGTTGGACATCTTCACGATTCCGATCGGCTCGTTCTCGATGACCATCTTCAGGACCTGAAGATGTCGTTCCAGCATATCAACTTCCTTCTCAAGTCGGTCTATCATGGCATTTGTTAACTTGTCTTTGGGACCTTTAAAAGTTACTCTCGGCGACTGTCAGGCCACTCTCAACTGAACGATCATTCCTGTCAGTAGTTAACGCTTCGGGTTCCGGTGGGTGGTCCGCGCCCGAAACCCCGAAATCGTTAATGAACGTTCGCAACGCGTCCGGATTCGAACTCGGATTTGGACCCGCCGACCGGACGCGATCGACCACGAGGTGTGGTCTCGCGGCCACCGATAAGAGCGTATCGTTCGAACCCGGATCGTCTCGCGGCTCTACTCGCGACGGTGTACAGCCCGTTCCGGGGGCCCGTCCATACCGTAATCTGTTTATCGGCACGGCAAGAACCCGCCGCTGTTATGACCGTCACTATCGTCGGGTCGCAACTCGGCGACGAAGGCAAGGGCGGAGTCGTCGACGTCTATGGCGACCCCGCTGACGTCGTCGCCCGGTATCAGGGCGGCGACAACGCAGGCCACACCGTCGTTCACGACGGTGAGGAGTACAAACTATCGCTCGTCCCGTCCGGCGCTGTTCGGGGGAAGGTCGGCGTCCTCGGTAACGGCTGCGTCGTCAATCTGCGAACGCTGTTCGACGAACTGAACACGCTTCAAGAGAAGGGACTCGATCCAGATGTCCGGATCGCGGAGCGCGCCCACGCCATCCTGCCGTTCCACCGCGTCCTCGACGGCATCGAGGAGGACGTGAAGAGCGAATCCGACCAGGAGGTCGGGACAACCGGCCGCGGTATCGGGCCGACCTACGAGGACAAGGCCGGGCGCCGCGGCGTTCGCATCGGGGACCTGCTGGACCCCGACGTCCTCCGCGAGCGACTCGAGTATGTCGTCCCGCAGAAGCGCGCGCTCGTCGAGGAGGTCTACGACATCGACGTCGACGACCTCGACGATCCCGACGCGTTCGACGTGGACGCGCTCTACGAGGAGTTTCGTGACTTCGGCGAGCGCCTCGAGGAGGAGAATATGACCGTCAACGCCGGCACGTTCCTCTCGGACGCCATCGCCGACGGACAGAACGTCATGTTCGAGGGCGCACAGGGAACGCTCATCGACATCGACCACGGCAACTACCCGTACGTTACGTCGTCGAACCCGACGGCAGGTGGCGCCGCGACGGGAACGGGGCTCGGCCCCGGCGTCGTCGGCGACGGAGAGATCATCGGGATCGTCAAGGCCTACCTCACGCGCGTCGGGAGCGGTCCGCTTCCGACCGAACTCGGCGGCGTCGTCGGTGACACGCCAGGCTACGACGAGGAGACCGAGGGGCGAAACGAGGACCTCGCGACGTACATCCGCGACGAGGGCGGCGAGTACGGTACCGTCACCGGCCGTCCCCGACGCGTCGGCTGGCTCGACCTGCCGATGCTTCGCCACGCCACCCGCGCGAACGGCTTCACCGGTCTCGCGGTCAACCACATCGACGTGCTCGCGGGGCTCGACGAGGTACAGGTGGGCTACACCTACGAACTCGACGGCGAGGAGGTCCGAACGATCCCCTCGACGACCGAGGAGTGGGGCCGGTGCGAGGCGAACCTCCGGAGCTTCGAGGGCTGGCCCGAGGTCGACTGGAGCGAGGTCGCCGACGAGGGGTACGACGCCATCCCCGAGAACGCCCGCACCTACCTCGAGTTCATCAGCGACGAACTCGACGTCCCCATCTACGCCGTCGGCGTCGGCCCCGGTCGCGAGGAGACCGTCGTCGTCGAGAACCCCTACGAGTAACGCGACGATTCGGGGACTCGGCCGCCGGGTCGCGCCCGCGTTCCCGAAACCTTTTGCTGGATGCGGCCACCGTTCGTACTATGCAAGAGTCGTTGCTGGAGATCCTCTGTTGTCCGCTGGACAAACACGAGCTGGAACTCGAGGACGCCGACCGCGACGATGCGGACGAAATCATTGGCGGCGACCTCGTCTGTACCGAGTGCGGCGAGCGCTACCCGATCGAAGACGGCATTCCGAACCTGCTGCCGCCGGACATGCGCGAAGAGACGCCGGCCTAACCGGGGAACGCCATTCGTGTCAACCGAGGTCACCGTCCACGTCAACCGCGGCTCGTCCGACTCGCTCGAACCGAGCGTCGACAGCGTAGAGACCCGCGGCTCCTTCGACCTGCGCCTGGAGAGCCACGGCGCCCCCGCGCACGTCCACTGCCGGCTTGACGGCGGCCTCGAGCGAATCGCCGCGCTCGAGACGCCGAACTACTACGTCGAGGGCGACGGCGAGACGGTCGTCCCCGTCCGCGTCTCCGCGGAGGCGATCGACGAGCCGATCGACGGCGCGCTCGAGGTGCTGACCGGCTACGGCGCCGAATCCGTCGTCGTTCCCGTCACCGTCGGTCCCGTGCCGGACGGGGTCGACGTGGACGAATCGTTCGCCGAACCCAGACGCCCGGACTCGGGCCCGTCGCCGACGGGTCTCGACCGGCTTCTCTCCTCGAACGGGCTCGATCCGGGGACGCTCGCGATCGCCGTCCTCGGCCTCGTCATGGCCGCGATCGGGACGCTGACCGCGGCTTCGATCGGCGGTCCCGTCGCCACCGCTGCCGCTGTGGTCGTCGTCGCCGGCGTCGTCGCGGTGCTGTTGCTGTTGGTTTGGTAGGCGGTGACGCGACGGCCGGGATCCGAGTATCGAGTACCCGGCGGTCAGTCTCAGTCGTCGATTCGTTTGGCCTCGAGGTTCCCCTCTTCGTCGAACCGCTTGGCCCGCAGGTAGCGCGCCCGGTAGCGGTTCGCGCCGTCGTTGACGTCGGCTTCGCGGATCTCGTCGGTTCGGCCCTCAGCGACGGCGTCGATCAGCTCCGCGAGCTGGTTGTACTCGCTGGCGGTCAACTCGAGTTCGTAGGTGCGTTCCTGCTCGGACTCGAGGATGGTCCACTTGCGGGCGGCGGCAACGACCAGCGAACACGGCTCTCGGCAGGGGAACGGGCCGTCGCCGCCGTCGACGTCGAGCTCGTCGTCCTCGTCGAACTCCCACTCGCGCCGGCGCAGGCACTGCGAGTCGACGCAGCAAGCCTCGGCCATCCACTCGACGCCCTCGCGGGGCATTTCGTCTAAGACGTCGTAGATACCGGTCTGGCGCTCGGCGGTCTTGGTCCAGTGGTCGACGTCGAGCGTCCCTCGCAGTTCGCGGTGCCAGTTGGCGACCGTCGCGGGGTAGAAGAACTCGACGGTCTCGACGAGCTCCCCGCCGGAGAGGCCGGTGAAGGCCCACCCCGAGGGAAGCGTCGGCGCCGTCTTCAGCGGCCGGTAGCGGCCGTCTCCATCGTAGGTCGCGATCTCGCGGGCGTCGCGCGGATCGTCGTACACCTCGAGGTCGGCGAGGTCGCTGCCGGCGTCGTCGACGTGCCAGAGGTCGTAGACGCGCTCGCCGGCGGGGTCGTCGTCGGCGTCGTCGACGAGTCGCGCGGTGATACACAGTTGGCCCCACTCGCGGTCGAGGCCGTCCCGAAGTGCGTCGTAGCGCTCGGGGACGGACAGGGGGTCGTCGACCGACGGATAGGCGTCGGTCTCCTCGTCGCCGACTTCCTCGACCTCGAGCGGCGCGCGCTCACACCACCGGAGGAACGCCCGGCGGGCGGTTCCCTCGCCGCCGACGGACCGCTGCCAGTAGCGCCAGTTCGTGACGTAGTCGGAAAGCGGCTCGAGGGCGTCCGCGAGGTCGTCGGCCGCGAGGCCGGTCCACTCCTCGTCGGGGGTCTCGAGCGCGTAGTCGTCCGCGGCGCGCTCGACCCGGAAGCCGTCGAATGCGACCGCGCCGTCGTCGACGGTCTCGAGCAGCGCCTCGACGCTGGCCGGTGTCGCCGTCACGATCAGTCACCCGGCTCCGCGCTCGGTTCGGGATCGGCGCCGGTCTCGAGGCTGGCCGCCTCGCGGACGGACTCGACCGCGTCGCCGATATCGGCGCCGGCGTCGGCCGCGCGCTCCAGGATTACGTCGGCCATCAGCCCCTCGGTGCCGACGGCGCCGGCGTACCAGATCCGGTGGCCGTCGACGTCGCTCGGCACATCCCAGCCCAGCCGGTAGTCCTCGGTCAGCCCCATGTCTTCGGGGATGTCCTCCTGGGTGTGGTAGCCGTCGGCGATAAAGAGCGGGACGACGACGATGTCCTCGGTCTCGAAGTAGTCGGTCACGTCGTCGACCTCAGGTTCCTCGTCCATGAACAGCGCCTTGGCTTCGTCGAACCGGTCCATCTCGCGGATGCGCTCGGTGTGGTACTCGATGGCCTTCGCGGAGTTCTCGTTGCGCTCGGTGCCGTGGCCGACGACGGCTAGCCCGACCCCGTCGCCGACGTCGGGATCCCCTGTGACGGACTCGGCGCGCTGGACGATCACGTCCGTCATCGCGTCGTGGGTCCCGACCGGACCGCAGTAGTGGATCGTCTTGCCGACATCCTCGGCCTCGAGGGTGACCTGCGAGGCGCTCGTGCCGTCGGAGTCCCACTTCTCGGGGTCCCACTCCTCCAGGCGGAGTTCGCGGGGGATAACCTGCTCGGTGAAGTAGCCCTCGCTGATGAAGAGGGGGACGACGAACACCTCGTCGGACTCCAAGGTGCGGATCACCTCGCGGAAGTGCGGTTCCTCCTTCCAGAAGGCCTCGCGGACCTCGTCGAACGCGCCCGTCTCGCGGACGGTGTCCGCGTGGGCGTAGGTTGGGTCCGAGGCGTCGGGATTCAGGTGCGAGCCGTGCGCCGCGATGACCAGCGCTTGCATGGCCGACCGTTCGGACGGAGCCAATTTATACCCTATGGAGAAGCCCAATAGTTCTACTCCGAAACGCGAACGAGTGTTGCATAGTTGGGAAAACTGATTTCAGAAATGAGAACCTCGTTCGGACGGACGCGGCCGATCACTCCGGAACGGCGAGCGGCGTGTGGGCCTCGCACGACGCCTCCTGGGCCCGCAACTCGGCGGTCGCGGTGTACGCGCCCGGCCGCGGTCGTTCCCACTCGGCCTCGTAGGTCGACGACTCCCCGGGTGCGAGCGCCTCCCGGCTGAGCATCTGGGCGAACATCCGCCCCTCGGTAAAGCGCCAGACCTCCCGGTCGCCGTCGCGAACGACGAACTCCGCCTTACACATGTCCGAGAACTGCAGTTCGACGGGCTCAGAGCCGGCGTTAGTTACGGTAAACGCGAACGCGACGTCGCCCGGTCGCGGTCCGCCGTCGGCCGTCGATACGTCCGCCTCGAGCGTCCCCTCGAGTGTCATGGACGTGGGTTCGCAGGTGAACGGGATAGCTCTTCGCTCGCGACGCGGCTGATCGGCCGACTCGAGGCCGGCCGAGTTCCCTACTTCGTCAGGACGACGTTGTCGAGGTAGCTGGTGTCGTCGCCGGAGCGGTACTCGCCGCGGATGCGCAGTACCTCGAGGTCGGCGAGGACCTCGCGGAACCGTTCCTCGGTAGCGAGTGGCTCCCGGCTCGTCAGACCGATCCAGGGCTCGTCGGCCGAGAGCGACACCTCGTAGGAGGTCCACTCCTCGCCGGGGTCGTCGTCGGCGCCGCGGAACTCGTAGACGAGTTTGCGATCGCCGCTTTGCAACAGCACGTCGCCGCCCTCGACGGGCTCGGCGTCGAACTGCTGGTCGGCCGGCTCCTGCCGGAGATCGAACGAGAGGGTCCCGCCGTAGAACGCCTCGCGGTCGCCGAGGTACTCGAACGGCGCCTGGTAGTACCAGGCGACGCCGCCCTTGTTTTCCGCGTCGCCGATGTGGCCGCCGGGGTTGCCGCCGGTCCCGTGGTAGACCGGCCGGTTGCTCCCGCCGTTCTGGGAGACGAGCCAGCCCTCGGCGTCCTCGTCGAAGGTGCTCTCGATGCGGTCCGGGTTCTCGGGATCGGCCGCGGCGTCGATATCGGACGTGCTGATCGTCTTCGTGAACTGTTCGGTCCCGTGCTCGTCGTAGATGCCGATCGTGAGGGTCTCGCCCGACTCGGCGACGTCGACGGTGGCGAAGTTCCGGTACTCACCCTTCGCGAAGAACTCCGTCGGGTTGAGCGCGGGATAAAGATCGTCGGGCTCGCCCGCGGGTGCGCCCAGCGGTCCGGCGACGGCCTCGAAGAATTCGAACTCGCCGTCGTCGTCCGGGTCGTACGCGCTCACGACCGACTTGTGGACGTCGCCCGCGACGACGACCAGGTTCGAAACCGGCTCCGTCTGGACGTGTTCGACGACCTCGAGCAGTTCCGCCTCGTAGCCGGTCGGGTCCGCCTCGGTCGCCCACGAGTCGGAGGGATAGCCCAGCGGGGCCGGCGAGGCGAGGAGCTTCCACGTCGCGTCGGAGTCGGCGAGCGCTCCCTTCAGCCACTCGAGTTGCTCCCGTCCGAGCAGCGTCTTCGAGTCCAGATCGACGTTCGGATCGCGGTACTGGCGCGTGTCGATGAGGAACAGTTCGACGTGTTTCCCCCAGCGGAAGGAGTCGTAGAACCGGTTTGATTCGCCGGGATCGGCGTCGTCGTCACGGTCCAGCGGCCAGTACTCGCGGAAGGCCCGTCGCCCCTCGGGCATCAGCGGCTCGATCGGCCCCGCGAAGTTGTTGATGACCTCGTGGTCGTCCCAGACGGTGTAGACCGACGTCGACTGCAGCAGTTCCTGCAGGTTAGTCTGCTCGGCGACCTCGGCCGGCGGATCGCGCATCTCCTTGTACTTCCCGCGGTAGATCTCGAGGGCCTCGTCAATCGGGGTGTCCTCGGTGACCTTGCCGGCCGGCGTCAGCGCGTCGGCGTAGATCGTGTCCCCGTGGTAGAGGAAGAAGTCCGGATCGCACTCGGCGATCGTCCGCAGCCCCGGAAACGGCGGTTCGACGGGGTCGTCGCCATAGCCCCACGTGTCGCCGCTCCAGGCGAAGGAGACGGCCGCCTCGTCGTCAGGCGCCGGGGCCGTGACGAACGTCCCGCTTTCGACCGCCTCGGGGATCGCGTCGGCGATCCGATCGCCGTCGCCGCGACCGTCCTCGTCCGGTCGCTTCTTCGGTCCGCGACCCTTTCCGGGATGGTCGTCGTTCCCTTTTCCTTTCCCTTTCGACCCTCCGGGGCTGCGTCCCTTCGGTCCGCCCGTTCGACCGTTCAGCGGCCGGTAGGCGGTCTCCCCCGCCGTCGCCCAGACGTGGTATCGGTAGCGCGTGTTCGACTCGAGGGACTCGAGTCGGAGCTGGCCCGTGGTGTCGGTCTCGGCGTCGACGGTCGTCCGATCGTAGCCGACGCGGTCGAACGACTGGTCGGGGCTGTAGGCGACGTGGATCGTCGCCGCCTCGGCCGCTCGCGCCCAGACGACCGCCGTCGTGGCGGTGACGTCGCCGACCGCGACGCCGTGAGAGAGCGACACGAGGTCGGCGTCGCTACTCGCGGTCGTCGACTCTGCCGAATCCGATTCTCCGGCCGCCGTACCCATCAAGCCGGCCGTCGTTGCCAGCCCGATCGTCTGCAGAAACGCCCGTCGATTGTCCGTCCCCGCTTCGGTTCGCTCGTCAACGTGTGTGTCCGTCATGACTGCGATACTTTCCGCACCGGATTCCAACAATAGCTTATATAATTTGTATACTGTAAGGTACGTCGGCTGTGAACGTCTGGAATCCGGGCCGTACCCGTACGTAGCCCGAGCATGACCCACGAACGCGCACAGAGTAACAGCGGCCGTAACCGCGGTCAGTTGCGGCTGCGTTCGATCCGGCGCGCTCTCGAGGACCGGGAGCGCTACGCCTATTTGCGCCCAGCCCGAACCCGCGGGCGTGCAACTGGTCGGCTACGAACCGAGCGGCCGCGGATCGATGCTGCTGGTCAGCGACGGCGACGCGGTCGAGGGGCGGCCGCTCGAGGCCGGCGCCGAGCTCGGCTACGCGCTCGGCGAGCGCCACTGCGCCGGGACGATCGACGATGACGGCGGCCACGTCGACTGCGACCGACCGTCAGCGCCCTACTGCGAGTTCCACACGAGCACGTGGGTCTGTGCCCGCTGTACTGGCACCTGTCTGAAAGACGAGATGGACTGCTACGAGGAGCACGCGGTCTACGTCGCCGCCTTCGCACCGGACACGTTCAAGGTCGGCGTCACCAAGTCCCGCCGCCTCGAGACCCGCCTGCGCGAGCAGGGCGCCGATCGGGCAGCCCACATCCACACCGTCTCGAACGGCCGGATCGCCCGCGAACTCGAGGCCGAGATCGCCGAGCGGCTGGTCGACCGCGTCCGAACGCCGACGAAGGTGGCTTCGCTTGCCGCGACGGTCGACGAAAGCGCGTGGGACGACGTGCTGACCGAGTTCGACGTCATCGACCGGTTCGACTTCGACTACGGGCTGGGTCTCGAGGCCCAGCCGGTGCCCGAGACCATCGCCTCGGGGACCGTCGTCGGCGTGAAGGGGCGACTATTGGTGCTCGAGACCGGCGGGACGACCTACGCCGTCGATATTCGGGATCTGGTCGGCTACGACGTGACTGTAGGCGAGACGAACCGGAACCTGCAGTCCTCGCTCGGCTCGTTCGGCTAGTCGATGTATTTGGTTGGTTTCCCTCTCGAGCAGTCTCTTGGTGACTTTCTCGAGTGTTTTGTGAAGAAGACTGTTCTCGAGAGTACCGCTACTCGTGGCAACGAGGAGTAGCCACTCCCTTCCCAGCCGATTCGTTCGGTCACTTCGTTCCCTCACTCATCCGCTGTCAGAGCAAGCTCTGACAAGTCTTCGCTCGCGGGGCTCGCGAAGACCTCGCGCAAGTCCGTGTCGCGGCTCACCAGTGGCTCACCGCGGCACAGCGCGCGCCACCGCACGCCGATCAGTAGCTCGCTGAAGAAGAACTCGAGGCCGCTCTAATAGACCAGTTTCACGTCGCCGGTGTCGCCCCAGCGCTCGAGTCGGTCGTCCTCGACGCCGTACTCGATGCTATAGGGGGTCTCCATCTCCCAGCCCTCGTCGGCGAGGTGAGCGGCGGCTTCCGCGGCTGCGTCGCCGTACCGGTCGCCCCGGTGGAAGTGCGAGGACGTGAGATCGACGACGTCCAGATGGGCGTGGATCGCGACCCGATCCTCGTCGACTGCCCAGATGTGGACGTGGTTCCACTCGTCGCCCAGTCGCGGCCGCCGAAACGAGTGGTCCGGCGGGACGAGTTCCTCCCGCTCGCCGTCCCACGCCCGTGCGGTCGCGTCGGGGAAGACCCGCGTCCACTCGAGGTTCCCGAATCCGGAGAAGCTGTCTTCGACCGTCGACAGCGCCGCCCCACCGCTCGAGTCCTGCGCGTGGATGTTGATCGGCAACACGGGGTTCCACTCGTCGTCACTGTCGGGTTTGTAGAGACAGCGCGGATAGTCGGCCTCGCTGTCACGCTCGAGGTCGACGACCGCGTCGGCGGGCGACTCCGCCGCGCTCGCAAGGCCGGTCCCGCTCCCGACGGCGACCGCGCTTCCGAGTCCGGCGATCGCTTCGCGTCTGGTCAACTCCGGCGTCACGGTCGGTCACCGACGGTGGCGGCGTCGCCGACAGCGATTCCGTCCAGCGGTTTCGAACTCACGACGATCCGTTGGGCCACTCCCGCTACAAGCGTTCGGCCTTGGTGCTCGTGGTTGACTGCTGACGGTGCGTCTTGAGGTCGATCACGCGAGGAACGGGAACCGACCCTAGCCGCGTCCTTACGGCCCGATTCCCTCCACCGGGACCTCCGTCTCGCAGTTTGGACAGGCCGCGTGCTCGTCCGACCCGGTGTAGGTCCACGTCTCGCCGCAGTCGTGGCAGGTCAGTTCCGTGCCGTCGCCCGACGCCGTTTCCGTCCCCGTTCTCTCGGGATCGGTCCGCATGTTTCGAACCCGCGAGAGGACGGTCGCGGCGTCGTGGAGCGTCGCGTCCTCGAGCGGAACGGCGTGGTCGCCGTCGTCGGCGACGAACCAGTAGTCGGCCGCGTCGGCATCGGCGGCGGCGACGACTGCGTACCGTCCCTCGCTGACGATCGGCTCTCGGTCGGTGGTGGGCTCGGGCATAGATGCCGTACCACGCTACGCCAGTTCCCTCTTGTGCACGCACTGGCCGAACGCGATCGATCGGCCGGCGGCGCTCGAAGTCGAAAACATGGCAATCCTTTTCCGCGGCGATCCTGAATCCGAGGGTATGTCCGACGAAAACGAATCCGACGCCAACGGCGACGAGGGCGAGGAGAAATCCTTCCGGGAGCGAGTCGAGGAAATCCGCGAGAAACGCGCCGAAGAGGGCGAAGGTGAGGGCGAGCCGCCCGAGAGCCCGTTCGGCGGCGGCGGTGGCCCCGGCGGCATGGGCGGCGGCGGCAACCCCTTCGCGCAGATGATGGGCGGAATGATGGGCGGCGGCCCGGGCGGCCCCGGCGGCATGGGCGGCGGCCCCGGCGGTCGCGAGGAGGAGAGCGTCGGCAACGAGGAACTTGTCCGCGAAGTCCGCCAGCTCCGCGACGAGATGCGCGACCAGACCCGCGCACTCAAGCGGATCGCCGACGCGCTCGAGGACAACTGAGCCGACTGCCGACTATCGACTGCAACTGCAACTGAACGACGTCGTTTCTGCCGTCGATCGGCGCCGGCGCCGATCGCTCCGTTCTGCACCGGCCAGCGACGCGTCCGCCCGCGGTCACGGGTCCGATATCAGCGACTACAGCGGCTTTGGAGACGGTTTCTCGAAGTACAGCCGTCGGCGACGAATCGGAACAAGTGCCGGCCCGCGACCGTGGTCGGCCACAAAATTAGCGTCCCAGCCGGTCGCGGACGGCGTCGAGCGAGTCGTCGTCCAGCCGATCGAAGAGGTCGGTAAGCGACCAGCGGCCGACGAGCATATTGGAGAGGGCGACGCAGACGCTCGCGAGGACCAACCCGAAGAAGACGTCCGTCCCCCAGTGGATCGCCAGATACATCGTCGAGATGATGACGCTGATCGCGATGAAGACGGCGACGGGGAACCACTTCGGATACTCATCGCGCGTGTAGTAGGCGAAGATGCCGACCGTCGCGGAGAGCGAGGTGTGAAGCGACGGGAAGACGTTGGTATTGCGGTTGACCTCCCCAGTGAGGTACTGGTACTTCGGATTGTTGTCGTACAGCATCGTCTCAGCGACGAACTCGGGGAGGATGTTCCGCGGCCCGTACGCGATGACCAGCACGTACAGGACGACGCCGAGCGCGTAGTTCAACGAGTAGGCTGTCAGCAGACGGCGGAACATCGTGGTATCCGAGAGCGCAAAGTACGCTAGCGGCGTGAAGAGCAACAGGAACGTGTAGCCGTAGATGTAGCTCGCCGTGAAGTATTCGGTGAGCAGCGGGGTCGCGATGTCCTGGAAGATCAGGACGAACTCGCCCTCGATCGAGCGGATCGTCTCGGTCATGTAGAACCCGACGTTCGGCTCATTTTGGCGCATATACCGGTTGAGAACCAGTACGGAGCCCAGAAGCAGGAGCGCCGGTGCGGACGTCCGTAGCCGCGGACGAAGCTCCGAAACCGTCTGCGACAGTCGCTCCCGGCCGATGAACACTCCGGTCGCAACCGGGAGGACGAACCCGATGACGATCGCCACTTGCGTCAGTACCTCGGCTAACATCAGTATCGCCCCTGCAGTCGATTCTCGTCGTCGGTGTAGTAGCCGGCCGCCTGAAACGCGTCGTGCGCCGCGTTGACGTTGAGCGTCCCGTCGGTACCGGCGAACGGCGTCTCGGGGTCCGCGCCGTCCCACGCGAGATCATCGGGCGTCCACTCCTCGGTCACCGGCGCCGCGAGCGGCTCCGCGTGACCGCCGAAGACTTCGCTCGCGATCCACTCCTTGTCGATCAGCCGACAGATCGCGCGTCGGAAGTGGAGGTTGCTACACGGCGGCGCCCGCGCGTTGAACCCGATGTGGTAGAACGTCCACGAGGACGACTCGAGCCGTTCGACGTCGGGGTCGTTCTCGGGAATGTCGCTGAGCGAGTACGCTTCGAGCATCGACGACGTGACGTCGGCGTTGCCGCTGGCGACCCGCGAGATGGAAGACGGGCTGCCGGGATCGACGGTAAATCGGAGCTCGTCGACGAGCGGCGCGAGAAGGTGGTCGCTCTCGACGTCCTCGCGCAGCGTGAAGTGATCGTTGAACCGCTCGAGCGTGAGGTGGTCCCGTTCGGAATTGTTCTTGAACTGGTAGGGACCGCTCCCGGTCGGATCGATCGAGTCGCTGGTGACCAGACTCCAGGATCCTTGCGGCGCCGAAAACTCCTGAGAGTTGCTGAGCCGGTCCTCGAGTTCCGATTGCCAGACGTGTTTCGGGAGGATCGGGGCGGTAAACGCGCGTTCACAGACGTCCGTGCCGGCGGCCGCAGTGATCCGCAGCGTGTACTCGTCCTCGATTTCGATATCGTCGATCGCGCTCGCGTGACCGCGATAGCGGGGCGGCGGCGACGGCGACGCGCGGCCGAGTACGGTATCCTGGAAGAACTGGTAGGTGAACTCGACGTCCGCCGCGGTAACCGGTTTGCCGTCGTGGAACCGACAGTCCTCGCGGAGCGAAACCCGCGCGGTCGTCGTCGGTCGGGTCGGCTCGGTCGTCTCCTCGGCGTCAGCCTCGTTCGCTTCGGAACCCGTGACCCACTCCCAGGAGTCGGCGAGCCACGGCAGGACCTCGCCGTCGACGACGGTGCCGAGCGAGTCGTACAGCAGGTCGACGACCGTCCCCCGTTCCCGGACCGTCGCCGAGATCGGGTTGACGTTGACCGACGGTCTGGCGTCGGTCACGAGCGCGTTCAATCGCTCGACGCCGGCATCTGGCTCGAGGCCGAGATAGCCGCGTCGCGTCGCGAGGTGACCCTGACCCCAGCCGTCGAAGCGGGTGGTGTTGGCGACCCGGATCTCGTCGGGACGACAGATCGGATCGAACGGTTTCTCGTCTGCAACACCGCGGAGTACATTTGCTAAGCGTTGCTTGCGCTTCTCACCATCGGCCCGGCGTTGATCCTCCAGCAGGGTGTCGAAGGCCATGCTGTCGAACCCGAAGGGGTTCTGCCAGCCGGCCTCGTTTGCGTACGTGGAGTGAAGGGCTTCATAGAGGAAGTCCGGATCGTAATCGGCGGGATGCTGACCGACGTAGATATCGAAGTCGTGGTCGATCAGGACCGTTTTGAGGAAGTCGGTAGGAGAGCGCGCCTTGAGGGTCACGTCCACGCCGAGCGACTCGAGGTGGGACTCGAGGTGATAGGCGATCCGGATACTTTCTCGGTCGGCGTCCGCGGGGACTGTCACGATGGAGAGCGACAATTGGTCGGTACCGTCCTGATCGACGACGCGTCTGACCGTATCGATGCAGCCGCTCAGAGAGAGCGAGAGCCCGGCTGCGCCCGCAGCTAGAACGGAGCGTCGATCGACGCCATCAACAGGATCGGTTGGGTTACAATTCATTCAGTCTATTACACCTCTTTGCTGTTGATATATAACAATATTGCGTACTACAATCGGCTATGGGGCACGGTCAAAAACTTTTCCAATCGGCCGTATTTCCGGCTGGAGGATGCAATGTATGGCAATTGATGACGCAGGACAGAACGGACGGACGGGCCGGATCTCGACGACGCCGCGACCGCGTTCGTCGGCGATCGGACTCGATCATCGACTGCGAGAACACAACATCAATAGGCGAACCGCCGAAAGGGAGGGTATGGACGTCGCCGCCGAACGGATCGAGCGCCTCCACGACCTGGCTCGAGCGGCGGCTGCCGACGACGAGCACGATCGGGCCCGCTACTACGTTCGCCTCGCGCGCCGCGTGGCGGAACGAAACCGGCTCACGCTGCCGCGGACGTTTCGACGCTTCACCTGCGACCGCTGCGACGCGTACCTTCGGCCCGGCCGAAACGCCCGCGTTCGACTGCAGGACGGCCACGTCGTGATCACCTGCGACTGCGGGGCCCACACGCGGTATCCGTACGAAGATCAGTAGGGTTCGAAACGCCGACGCACGGGGCCCAGTCAGGGCCTCGAGAGTGCCCGTTTCCCTACCGTTCCGATTCGAGAAGATTCAAACGGCTCGGACGGGTAGAGGTGGCTATGGATACGCAAGCCCTCAAACAGCAGGCACACGACCTCGACGTCACCGTCTGGGTCGGCAAGAGCGGTATCGACGCGGTCGTCGACGAACTCGACGACCAGCTCGACGACCGCGATCTCGTGAAGGTCAAACTCCTCCGCGCGGCGCGGGCCGGCAGTTCGACCGAGGAGAAGGCGGCCGATCTCGCCGACCGCGTCAACGCCGAACTGATCGAGACGCGCGGACACACTGCCGTCTTCTATCGATGAGCCCCGCGGCCGATCCCGCCCGCGTTCTCGCACAGGCGAACGGGTTAGGTCCGATCGGTCGCACGCTCGAGGAGGCGGGAATCGCCGACGGCGCGCTAGCCGCGAGCGCTGCGAGCGTGCTCCGGTTCGCGGTCGCCGTCGTCGCCATCTGGTTCGTCGGTCGGACGGTCGTCTTGCCGCTGATCCGACGGGCGCTCGACAGACGGGGCCTCGACAAACACGCCAAGAACCCGCTGTTGATGTTATCGCGGTTCGGCGTGCTCTTTTTCGGAATCGCCGTCGCCTTCGGTTTCGCCGGCTTCGGAAACTTCCTCGTGTCGATGGCCGGCATCGCGGCGGCCGGGGCGCTGGCGATCGGTCTCGCCATGCAGAACGTGATCTCGAACTTCGTCGCGGGCGTGTTCATCTACACCGACAAGCCGTTCCGGATCGGCGACTGGATCGAGTGGGACAACGGCGACTACGCCGGCGTCGTCGAGGACATCAGCCTCCGCGTGACTCGCGTCCGGACGTTCGACAACGAGTTGCTCACGGTGCCGAACTCGGCGCTCACCGACAACGTACTCAAGAACCCGGTCGACGCCGACAAACTCCGACTGAAGTTCGTCTTCGGGATCGGCTACGACGACGACATCGAACGGGCGACCGAGATCATCGTCGACGAAGCCGAGCGCCACCCCGACATCATGGACGACCCCGCACCCTCCGTCCGACTGACGGAACTCGGGGACTCCGACGTCGGCCTCCAGTCGCGGTTCTGGATCGCGAACCCGTCTCGAGCCGACTTCGTCCGAACGCGCGGCGAGTACGTCACCGCGGTCAAACGGCGCTTCGACGAGGAGGGGATCGACATCCCCTATCCGGTTCGCACGCTCGAGGGCGGATTCCAACCCAAGGAAGGGCGACACATCGGCCAGCCGGCCGAATAACCCCGATCGGCGGTCGGGAACCGGCTTCGACGGACGCTACTCTGACGGGAGTTCTTGGACGACGGCGTCTTCGGGCGGCTCGAACGCGAACGTCTCGTCGTCGAGCCCCTCGTTGAACGAGACCGTCTCGAACTCGTGGACCAGCTCGTGGCGCTCGCCGTTCGGCCCCTCGTAGACCAGCCGTTCCTTCAGCGGATAGTCGTACTCAGAGTCGATCCAGAGCTGCTGTTCGACGATGGTGAGATCGTCGGGTGCCTCGACCGTCTCGACCGCGTAGACGTACTCTGTATCGCCGACGAGCACCGAGATGCCGCGCTCGACGGCTTCCTCCTTCGCCTCGACGTCGAGCACGTGGGCCTCGCGATCGGCGATCTCCTCCGTTCCCTCGTACTCGAGGTCGTACCACTGGCTGTAGTCGGCGGCCTGCTCGGCGCGGTCGGCCCGCACCGCGTCGTTGTCGAAGGACTCGTTCGGTTCGAACCGCTGTGCCATCTCCGACTGGGGATAGTACCACCACGTCGCCGACGCGTTCGAGACGTACTGGTCGCCCACTCGGCCGGGGGTCGTCGACTCGAGTACCTCGTCTCGGTAGTCGACGTAGGGTCGTTCGGCGACGCGAAGCGTCTCGGTGCTCGTGCCGTTGCTGCCGTTGACCGTTACCGTGACCTTGCCGGAGACGTCCTCGAGGTCGTCGCTGTGGACGAACGTCGACTCGAAGAGAGACTCCGGCTCGGGTTCGTTCGTGGGCGGTGCGACGGCGACGCAGCCGCTCGTGAGGACGACCACGAGCACAGCGAGAACGACCGCGGCTCGACGGGATTTCATGTGATCAGTCACTTTACAGCACAGTCCTAAGTTTTTCTATCCGCACGGGGACGAAGATCCATCTCTGATGTGCGAATCCGAGTCGACCACCCACGGACCCGTACCCGGCTGCGAGGTCGGCGGTCGGCCGCGGACCCGACTCGGCCCGCGACTGTCAGCACCCGATTACAGTGCGCCCGACACTACCAACGTGTTTTGGCGATGCTACAAAGAGTTAGCCGTCCGAAAAACGGCCCGGGCCGAGCCGAGACGCCGACTGGACCCACACACACTCGAGAACCTATGAGCAGTAACTGTCCGGACTCCGACGCTACCGACAGCACGATGACGCCGAACCAGCAGTGGTCGAGCGTTTCGAAACACGTCGTCAACAGTTACGTGGAAGCGAACAACGCCGTCCTTGCCGCGATGGGCCTGACCACGTCGTCGGGCGCCGAGGGCCCGACGGCGGACGGCGAGCCAGAGACCGTCGAGACACCGGTCGTCGAAGTTGCGTACAGTGACGAGGCGTGGATCATGGAGCGTTCGACCGACAGCTACGACGACCTCGGCGTCGGCGACTACGTCCGATTTACGAAGCCGATCGCGGAGACCGACGTCTCCGCGTTCGCGCAGGTCTCGGGAGACACGAACCGCCTGCACCTGTCCGACGAGTTCGCCACCGACACCCAGTTCGGCGGCCGGATCGCCCACGGCACGCTCGTCGCCGGAACGATCAGCGCCGCCCTGGCCCGGTTCCCCGGACTGACGATCTACCTCTCGCAGGACCTCGAGTTTCAGGCCCCCGTCGAGATCGGCGAGACCGTCACCGCCGCCTGCGAGATCGTCGAGGGACTGGGCGACACCCGCTACCGCCTGCACACGACCGTCGAGAACGCCGACGGAACGACGGTCATCGACGGCGAGGCGGTCGTGGTCATCGACGAACAACCCGACTCCTGAGTCGTTCTCCCGTTCGACTCGTTCGTCCCACGGAACCGCCGCGGGAACGACGGCGCCGCGTGGCCCGACGCTGGCGCTCGTTCGAGACTCCGGTAGTGACACTTCTAATCAGCAGCGACAGGGATGACAGCCCTCGAGCAGCCGGCCGAGGTCGGTCCGCCGTCCTCCCACGCAGCTGATTTTCAAATCCTCCCTCGAGAGGTCGTCCAGACCCTGGTTTCAATCGTCTCGCGTCTTCGATGTCGAAACGAGCCAAAATAACTTGGAGCAATGGTGATGCCCCATCGGCTCGTTTTCGTACTTGATGAGCAGGTCAGAATCCGGGACGAGGATCGTCGCAGTGTGTCGCTCCTGTGAATCGGTGTTCGTCTCCGAACAACAGCCGGACGGCACGATCAGACCGATCGGTGTCTCGGAGGAGTGCACCTGCGGTGACGGCGACTTCCGCCGGATCGCTCCGTCGGAAGACGCCGCGCCGACGGCGGCTCCGCCATCGGACTGAGACGGTCGGCGGCGCCGTGAATGGATCGCGAAGACAGCGGATCGTCCGCAGCGACTGATTTTTCGGAGTCGACGGCTCAGGTGTCGAGCACACGTCGAGAGTGCCGGCCGTCCCCGCCCCGTCCATCGCAGCCAAAGCCCTTTCAGCCGTCGGTCCGCGAGACACCGGCGTGTCTCGGCGACGCAGCCGGCGATCGACGGACTCGCTGTCGGTAACCGTCTCCGGCGGCTCGATGGGCGGGCTCTTCGCCGGGCTCGCCCTCGAGGACGCGGGCCACGAGCCGACGATCTACGAGCAGTCGACGGGCGACCTCCGCGGTCGCGGGGCCGGAATCGTCGTCCAGGAGAACGTGCGCCGGTTCCTCGAGCGTCGCGACGTCGTCGACCCCGGCGCGATCGCGACGACCTCGAGCGAGCGCCGCTTTCTCGCGCGGGACGGCGACGTCGAAACGTCGCGTCCCAACTCGATGGTGTTCACGTCGTGGGACGCCGTCTACCGACGACTGCGCGAGGCGTTTCCGGACGACCGCTATCGGATGGGACGCGAGGTAGTCGGCGTCGATCCCGCGACGGCGACCGCCGAATTCGCGGCCGGCGACGAACGCGAGGCCGACCTGGTGGTCGCGGCCGAGGGTGGCCAGTCGTCGACGCGCCGCCAACTCTTCCCCGAAGCGGGTCCCGAGTTCGCCGACTACGTCGCCTGGCGCGGCGTCGTCGACGAGTCCGACCTGGCACCGGCGGTCGCCGACCGTTTCGACGATGCCTTCGTCTTCTACCAGGGACAGGAGCTACTCGTTCTGGCGTACTTCATTCCCGGCGACGACGGCGGGACTGCGCCGGGCGAGCGACGGCTCAACTGGGTCTGGTACGACACGCTCGAGAACCGTGATCGGTCCGCCGTCTTCACCGACGCGACGGACGCCGAGCGAGAGATCACCGTCCCGCCCGGCGCGCTCCGCGAGCCGGTCCGAACTCAGCAACTCGAGCGTGCGAGCGATGTGCTGCCGCCCGTCTTCTCGAGAATCGTCGCCGAGACCCCGACCCCGTTCGTGCAGGCGATTTACGACCTGACGGTCCCCGAAATGGTCGTCGACCGCGTCTGCCTGCTCGGCGACGCCGCGTTCGTCGCTCGGCCCCACACCGCCGCGGGCACGGCGAAGGCCGCCGGCGACGCCATCGCGCTCGAGCGAGCCCTCGATCGACACGACGCACGTTCCGCGGCGCTGTCGACGTGGAACGACTCTCGCACCGAGTACGGGGATCGGCTCGTCGCCCGCGGGCGACGGATGGGCGACGAACGGTTGGGACTGGCCGACTCGAACTGAGCGCGGGAGTGAGAGCGAAGGCGAGTTCGAGAGCGCAGCGACGTCGTCAGCCGACGTCAGTCGTCCGCGCTACGACCGCCGACGTCCTCTGGATCGCCGCCCTGCCCCTCGAGTTGGCCGGGCGTCGGTGAGACGACGTTGGCCGCCTCCTCGGGGGGAACGTCGAGCGGCGTGATCCGGACGCTCGTCACCTTGTACTGCGGGATGAACGACGTCGGGTCGAGTTCATGCTGGGTGAGCTTGTTGATCGCTCCCTGCGGGAAGTGCATCGGGATGAAGACGACGCCGGGATCGGAGGTGTCCTCGACGTTGGCCTTCACGACGATCTCGCCCTGCCGGGACTGGACGCGGACGTACTCCTGGTCGTCGATGCCCAACTGGTCGGCCATCTCCGGGTGGATCGTCACGAAACTCTCCGGGACGTGGTTCATGAGCGTCCCCACCCGGCGAGTCATCGTGCCGGTGTGCCAGTGGTACAGGACTCGCCCCGAGGAGAGCGTGATCGGGTACTCCTCGTCGGGCATGTCCGGCGGCTTGGCGTAGTCGGCGGGGACGAAACGGGCCTTCCCGTCCTCGAAGTTGAACTCGTCCTCGTAGAGGTACGGCGTGCCGGGATCGTCCTCGTCGAAGCAGGGCCACTGGATTCCTTTGGTCTCCTCCTCGAGTCGATCGTAGGTGACGCCGCCGTAGATGGGGACGAGGGAATTGATTTCGTCCATCACGTCGGCCGCCGAGTCGTACTCCCAGTCGTAGCCGAACCGCCGGGCGAGCTGGATGAGGATCTCCTGGTCCGGTTTCGCTTTCCCCGGCGAGTCGACGGCGGGTCGGACCCGCTGGATGCGCCGCTCCGTATTGGTGAAGGTCCCGTCCTTCTCGGCGGCGGAGGCGGCCGGGAGCACCACGTCGGCGTACTCGGCCGACTCGGTCAGGAAGATGTCCTGGACGGCGAGGAAGTCGAGCTTCGTCAGCGCCCGCTCGGCGTTGTCGAGGTCCGGCTCCGAGAGGACGGGGTTTTCGCCCATGATGAACATGCCCTGAAGGTCGCCGTCGTTGACGGCGTGGAACTGCTCCGGGAGGCGGAGCCCGACGTCGTTCGGCGGGCGCTCGCCCCACTCGTCCTCGAACTTCTGGAGGACCTCCTCGTCGCCGAGGTCTTGATACCCCGGAAGCCTGTGCGGGGCCGGTCCCATGTCGCCCCCGCCGCCCTGGACGTTGTTCTGGCCGCGGAACGCCGAGAGCCCGGCGCGGGGCTTGCCGAGATTGCCCGTCACCAGCGCGAGGTCGGCGATGGCCAGCACGTTGCGCGTCCCGGTCGTGTGCTGGGTCAGCCCCATCGCCCAGCCGAAGATGCAGGTATCGGCGGTGGCGATCGTCTCGGCGGCCTTCTTCAGTTCCTCGGCGGGGACGGCCGTCAGCTCCTCGACCTGCTCGGGCGTGAACGGTTCGACCTTCTCCTTCAGTTCGTCGAAGTGTTTGGTCCGCTCCTCGATGAACTCCTCGTCGTGAAGGTCGTTCTCGATGATGTACCGGATCATCCCGTTCATCCAGGCCACGTCCTCGCCGGGGGTCGTCCGGATGTACTGGTCGGCGTGCTCGGCCAGCCCCATCTCCCGGGGATCGATGACGATGAGATCCGCCCCGTCGCGGACGTTCTGTTTGATCCGCGTCGCGAGGACGGGGTGGGACTCGGTCGTGTTCGAGCCGGTGATGAGATAGCAGTCGGTCTCCCCGATGTCCTCGTTGATCCGGTTGGTCATCGCGCCGTAGCCGACCGTCTGCTGGAGGGCCGCCACCGTCGAGGAGTGACAGAGCCGCGCGCAGTTGTCGACGTGGGGCGTCCCCAGGACCTGCCGGGCGAACTTCTGGTTCAAGAAGTTCTCCTCGTTGGTCGTCTTCGACGAAGAGATGACCGAGAGGCTCTCGCTGCCGTGTTCGTCGCGGATCTCCGAGAGCCCCTCGTAGACGCGCTCGATGGCTTCCTTCCACGACGCCTCGCGGAAGCCCTCGCGGCCGACCGGGCCGTCCGGCGCGTTCTCTTTTCGAACGAGGGGTTTCTCGAGGCGATCGTCGGCGTCGACGTAGTCGTAGCCGAATTTCCCCTTCACGCAGGTCGAGAAGTCGTTCGCCGGCGCCGAGTCCGGGTCGGCGGGCCGGACGCCGAGCACTTCGCCGTCCTTGCCGTAGAGTTCGAACCGACAGCCGACGGCGCAGTAGTTGCAGGTGGTCTCGGCCTTCTCGATTCGCGAGAGGCGCGCGTCGCCGATGGTCGTCGCGACGTTGAACAGTTGGCCGGCTGGCATCGCCTCGCTGGCGATCCCCTCGGAGACGTGTTCGAACTCCTCGAGGGCGCGGTCGCCGACCTCCTTCAAGGTGTGGCTCATCTGCCGCTTCGAGTCCTCGGCGCGCGCTCTCGCGATCGACATGAAGCGGGCGACGCCGGAGAGGTCCTCCTCGGGCTTCGCTCGGCCCTCGACGTCGTATGGGAGATCACGGTTCGGCGCCTCCGTCTGGTCGGCCGTTTCGGCCTTCGGGCTCTCGAGGACCTTGCCGATCGAGTTCTCCTGGGTGAAGCCGGGCAGGGGGATCGTCGCGGCGTCGGTCAGCCCCTGCTCGACCAGGGCGCCGGTCGGGCAGACAGTCGCGCAGTGGCCACAGGAGACGCAGGTGGACTCGTCGAAGGTCTCCTCGCCGTTCTGGAAGGCGATGCGGGTGTCCTGGCCGTTGCCCTCCATCCGAAGAACGCCCTCGACCTGCACGTCATTGCAGGCCTCGACGCAGCGGTTACAGAGGATGCACTTGTTGCGGTCGATCTGGATGGCCGGCGAGGTGTCGTCGAGCGGTTCGTACTGGTCGCGGTCCTCGAAGACGCCCCACCGCGGTTCCTCGACGCCCTGCTCGATGGAGGTGTCCTGCAGTTCGCAGCGGCCGTTCTGGCCGCAGGTCGTACAGCGAAGGTTGTGATCCGACAGCTGCAGGTCGAGGTTGACCTCGCGCGCCTCGGCTGCGTCGTCCTCGTCGGTTCGGACCGTCATCCCTTCCTCGACGGGATGCGAGCAGGACGTCACGAGTCCGTGTTCTTCCGTGTGGACGGTGCAGGTCCGACACTCGCCGCGCGGCCCGATCGCGTCGGCCTGTTCGGTGTCGCGGTCGTAGTAACAGAGCGCGGCCAGCTCGTCGGCCGGTTCGACGGACTCGACCGCGTCGATGATCGTCGAGCCCGGCGGCACCGAGACGGGCGTCCCGTCGACCGTGAGGTGGGTCATTCCGTCCTTGCCGTCTCCGGAGCGGACGTCCGGGTCGTTGGCGGTCCCGGTCTCGAACTGCTCCGTGAGCGGCGTACTCGGCCGCGGATCGGACACGTTCGGCACCGAAGGGAGCTTCTCGACGGCGGTCGGTCGCCGTTCGGTTTCCACGTCGTCGACGTGGCTCGCCGGGTCCTCGCTGCTCATCGGTTCCCCTCCGTCTGGTGTCCGGCGGTCTGCGTCATCGCGCCCTCGCACTCGCCGCTGGGACAGCGACCCTCGGTGTGAGCGGCCACCTCCCGCTCGAACTCGCGCATCCCCGTGACGGCCGGGCGGATCGCCGTGCGGCCGAAGTGGCAGATGCTCGTTTCGCCCATCACGCGGGTCAATTCGCGTATCTTTGCATCTTGGTAATGGCCGTCGTAGATATCTCGAAGCATGTTTGTGAGTTCCTGACTACCCTCGCGACAGGTGACGCAGCGCCCGCAGTTCGACTCCATCGCGAAGTTCGCTCGCCGCCCGGCCGTCGCGAGCACGCAGTTGTCCTCGTTCAATAGTTCGACCACGCCCTCAGTTCCGAGCCCGGCGCCGGCAAGGGCGGGCGCCGACGGCGACTGCGAGAGCGACCGCGTGAGCCCGCCGAACTGGCCGCCGACGCAGGCCATCTTGAACTGCCCCTCGAGGGAGACGGCCTCTCGAGCGTCGGCCAGATTCCCGCCGGTCGGGAGCTCCACGGTCGCCGCCGCGTCGACGTCGCCCGTGACGGTGACCAGCCGGGTGCCGGGGTCGGCGTCGTCCGCGTCGAACTCCTCGGGGTGGAGCATCGCGCGGCGAGCCTGCGCCATCGTCCGCGGGGTGTGGACGACGGTCGGTCGCCCGTAGAGGCCATGCTCGGCCGGCGACGGCGGCCGGAGGCGAGCCTCGAGGCGGTCGTTGCCCTCCATGGCCTCGAGGGCCATCGTCGGCTCGCCGGCGATGAACCGATCCGGTCCGACGACGACCTCGGGTCCGCGCTCCCGGTCGAGGCGTTCGGCGAATCGCTCCTCGGCGTTGCGGGCGGCCTCGTGGACGCGCTCGCGGGCTCGATCGTCGTTCTCGTTACAGTAGACGACGACGTCGTCGGCACCGACCAGTTCGGCGACGGCGAGGGCCCCGTCGAGTACCTCGCCCGGCACGGCCTCGAGCAGCGTCCGATCGGTCGCGTTGCGGTCGTCGCTCTCGTTGGCGTTGACGACGACGACCGGGTCGTCGGCCTCGGAGTCGGGCTCGTCAGACCCCTCCGCGGCCGTCTCGCGGGCTAGCTCCCACTCCTCGGTAACGGGATCGTCGACGCTCCAGTCGCCGCGACCGCGGCCGAGCAGTCCCACGTCGCGGACCCGCGAGAGCGCCTCGTCGGGATCGTCGCCGACCAGTTCGGCCGCCGACTCGTCGGGAACCGACGTGGGATCGACCCAGCCACAGCGGCCGAGGACGCGGCGCCGACCCACCGCGAGCGGCCCGTCCTCGGGCGTCGGAAGCGACGCCGGCGCCGGCTCGTGGTCGACGACCGTCACGGGGTCGTCGGTTGGGAGTTCGCCGCGCTCTACCGTCTCGACGAGCGATTCGAGCCGGCCGACGACCGGCGCGGAATAGAAGGCCGTCTGACCGCCGTCGGTGAGAAGAACGAGCGGCTCTAGCTCCCGAACGCCGGTCGGTCCGGTCTCGAGGACGCGGGTTTCCTCGGCCGCCGAGCGAAGCTCGTCCAGCGCGCGCTGTTTTCGTCGTTCGCTCTCCGACCCGCCGGCGACGCGAACGATGGCCGCTTCGTCCGTCGACTCGGTCCGTTCATCCATTGCCTCCGTCTCCGGTCCCGGGATACGAAAAAGCACACCCTGAACGGGGACGTGCGGATCTCCGGCGTGTCAATCACGCTACTGGCTTGCAGCGATCAGTCTGGGGATCCGTACGTGGTGTCGGATCAGAACGGGGGTTCCAGCGTCGATCGCTCCCTGCGGCGCGCTCCGAGCGCTACCGCGAGGGCGCCGAGTATCGCGACGAGCAACAGCGCCACTGCCCCGACGCGTCGCCCGCTTTCGCGTTCCGTTTCGGTCGCTTCCGACGGCGTTCGATCGCCGAACATACCCCACCGTTTGCGGACGGCACGGATAGCGTTTCTCACTGCCACGGGAATCGACAGGTCCCGCAGTGGGAGCCGACAGGTTCCGCAGTAGTGCGGTCGCGTGTCGACGCGAACGGTTGTCCGGCCTCGGGGCGAAGACGCTCGAGTAGTTGCGCCGGCGCGACTCGAGGCGATCAGGTCGCCTGCGGGTCGGCTCTGGGGGATGACTCTCGGACGTCCTCGATCCGGTAGTACAGGACGCCCACGGCGGTCAGCCCGACGACCAGCGCGCCGGTGATGATGTAGAAGGCCATGACGTAGCTACCGGTCCGTTCGACGATCTCGGAGATGAGCATCGGGCCTGCGACGCCCGCGGCTCCCCACGCCGTCAGGGTGTAGCCGTGGATGGCGCTGAGTTCCTTCGTCCCGAACAGGTCGCCCAGGTACGCCGGCAGACAGGCGAACCCGCCGCCGTACGCGCTGATGATGAGGAACAGCAGTCCCGCGAACAGCCAGAGGTGGGTGATCTGGGGCATCAGCAGGAACGCGGCGATCTGGAGGCCGAAGAACACGCCGTACGTGCTCGTCCGGCCGATGTAGTCGGAGGCGGTCGCCCAGAAGATCCGGCCGCCGCCGTTGAAGATGCCGATGAGGCCGACGACCGAGGCCGCGGTCGCCGCGTCAACCTGCGCGATGACCTGCGTCATCGGCGACGCGACCGACAGCAGCATGATCCCGGCCGAGATGTTGATGAACATGACCAGCCACACGAGGTAGAACCGCGGCGTCCGCAGGGCCTCGCTGCCGGTGAGTTCCGCGAGGTCGGTGTTGACGGAGACGCCCTTCTCGTTGTTGGCAGTGTCGAGTTCACTTTCGTCGATTCCGTCCGGAACCCAGTCGACCGGCGGCTTCTTCAGATAGCTCGCGCCGGCGGCCATCAGGAGGAAGTAGGCCACGCCGAGTCCGTAGAAGGTGACAGGGATGCTGGCGGTCTCCATGACGTAGTTCGCGACCGGACCGGTCACGAGCGCGCCGGCGCCGAAGCCCATCACCGCCATCCCGGTGGCCATCCCGCGGCGGTCGGGGAACCACTGGACGAGCGTCGAAATCGGCGTGATGTATCCGAGTCCGATGCCGATCCCGCTGATCACGCCGAACGTCAGGACGAACGCGGCGTAGCTCTCGAGTTGGACGCTCACGCCGGCGCCGATGATTCCGAGGCCGAACGTTCCGGCGGCGATCAGTCCCGAGGTCCGCGGGCCGTGGTTTTCGACGAACCCCCCAAGGAATGCCGCCGAGAGCGCGAGGAAGACGATCGCGACGGTAAAGGCCAGCGAGACGTCGGATATCGCCCACCCTAGCTCGTCGCGAAGCGGGTTCTGATAGACGCTGTACGCGTAAATCGATCCGATGGAGAGGTGGATCGCGATTGCCGAGAGCGCGATCAACCAGCGGTTTCTGTTAGCTTCGGTTCGGACCATCACCGCCGGGTACCGGATTAGCGGGTAAATGCTCGGGGCGTGCGTCTGCACGGTGGGGCTCGTCAAGCCGTCGTTAACCGCGGGTTTGTGTCACTATCGTTACCGGTATTGGCCGAGAGCCCGACGGCCGCCGCTTGCTTTCGAGTGTGCTCGAGCGGTCGGTCTTGCTCGCTTTGACAAGGAGCGCGACAGGCTCTAGTTCGACGGACGACCGAATCAATATTTCGGGCGTGGGACGCCCGAATTTAGCGGTTTGAGAGGAAAAACGAGTAATAGATTGTACTGATATCCATCCGCTCTTGCGAGCGGGGTGTCACTGCTCTATCCGACTGTCGAGTCGCGTAGAGTCCGCCTGAATCGACGCGTAGACCCGTTCGGCCCACTCGCGGGCCATGGGCGAGTCCGTGTCGACGAACACCTGCATCAGCCCTGTGTCGTCGTCGTATCCGCCGAGTCCGACGCGTTCGTCGAAGAGCGCGAGTCCGTACGGGAGTTTCTCGCGAGTCCGGAGGGTCAACCGTCCACGATCGACCGCCTCAGTCACGCGGGTCGGATACGTTTCACGCAGCCTCTCGGCGATGTCCGGTGGGTAAATGAGTTCAGCTTCGGTGCCGTCAAATACTCGCTGGTAGAACTCGCCGATCATCAGCGGCGCCAGATGCGTCGTGTTGAACCCCCGGAACGTTTCCGACTCGCCGACGAGCGAGATCAACCGCTCGGCAGGTCGGTCCGGGACGGTCGGTTCAGCGACCGTCACGGTCGAATCGATCATCGGTTCGATGGCGAACTCAGCGTGGTGCGGACAGATCACGTCCAACAGCGGTCCCATCCGGTGGACGGTGCTCACGTTCGCCTCGAATCGGAGAACTTCGTCGGTGACCGCCTCGCCGCGACCCGTCAACCGGAACCGACCGTCCGTCTTCTCGACGAACCCCTGTTCGTCGAGCCACCTCGTCAGGCGGTGGCTCGTCGCCCGCGAAACGTCGAGGCGATCCTCAATCTCGCGGCGATCCAGGGGCTCCGCTCGGAGCGCCTCGAGAACCGGCCCGTGCCGGACGATGTCGCCGAGATGGTCCGGGTCGGCGCGGGTGCCTGCCGCGTTGAGGCGCTTACCGAGGTATTGCTGGTTCCGCGCGTTCTGCATGACCGCCTCTACGATCGGCGATGCCGGTGGATTGAACGTGAGTTGGTCGTCTTCGGGAAC
The DNA here is from genome assembly GCF_003977755.1 of Haloterrigena salifodinae. NCBI lineage: Archaea > Methanobacteriati > Methanobacteriota > Halobacteria > Halobacteriales > Natrialbaceae > Haloterrigena > Haloterrigena salifodinae. The sequence continues at coordinate 558,463 of NZ_RQWN01000002.1, read as the reverse complement.
GTCCATGTCAGTCACTAGCTCGAGATAGGGTAGCAACGGTAGTAGCTCTATCTCGTACGTGATGAGACAGTCACTCTCACGCACTGAAACGGCGTTCAGTCCGTGAAACGGAATCTCCGTGAATGAGGCCAACACGTTCGCCGTCCACTGTCCAGATATGGCACTACCGACTACCGCCGACGAACCGGTCGACGAAGAACAGTTGGATGAACTCGTCGGAATGGCCGTCAACGAACTAGGAGTGGCCTACTACGCGCCGCTGATCGTTATCGGCGACAGGCTCGGCCTCTACGAGGCGTTAGCCGACGGCGGACCGGTCTCGCCTGCCGAGTTGGCCGAGCGGACCGACACCGTGGAACCGTACGTCACCGAGTGGCTCAATGCGGGAGCGGCCGGCGGATACGTCACCTACGATCCTGAGACGGGCCGCTACGGTCTCACACCCGAGCAAGCGGCGCTACTGGCCGATAAAGACAGCCCCGCGTTCCTCGCTGGCGGGTTCCAGGGGCTGATGGGGTACCAGCGGAGCCTCTCGGAGCTCGAAGCCGCCTTCCGAACCGGCGAGGGCGTGGGCTGGCACGAGCAAGACGCAGACGTGTGTCACGGAACTGAACGCTTCTATCGGCCCAGCTACGAGACGAATCTCGTCGACGAGTGGATTCCCGCGCTCGATGGAATGAGCGCGAGGCTCAGGGACGGAGCGCGCGTAGCCGACATCGGCTGCGGTCACGGTGCGTCGACGATTATCATGGCCGAGGCCTACCCCGATTCGGCGTTCGTCGCCGTCGATTACCACGATCACTCGATCGAGGTCGCCCGCGAGCGAGCCGAAGACGCCGGTGTGGCAGACCGCATCAGCTTCGAGGTGGCAACCGCAACGGAGTACGACGGGGCCGACTACGACCTCGTGATGATGTTTGACGCGTACCACGACATGGGTGATCCGGTCGGCGTGGCGTCACACGTCCGGGAGACGCTCGCCGATGACGGAGCGTGGATGTTGGTCGAGCCGTTCGCCAACGATCAGCTCGAGAAGAACCTGAACACGGTGAGCAGGGCGTTCTACTGCGCCTCGACGCTGGCCTGCGTACCGAACTCGCTCGCCCAGGGCGGCGACCCGGTTCTGGGTGCTCAGGCCGGCGAAGCGCGCCTCCGCGAGGTGATCACTGCGGGCGGGTTCACGCGGGTCCGTCGAGCGGCTGAGACGCCGTTCAACCTCGTGCTCGAGGCCAAACCGTGACGCCGCCTCCTCCCGATTGTCGGCGATGCAGCCGGGGCTACTGAGAACGGTGGCGGTGCCGCTGAGTGTTTTACTGGCCGGTCCAACACGCGGCGGACACGAAAGCTCGAGTTCACGCAGCGTCCCTGTCACTTAGCGGTCGATTCGCTGGATTGCCGCGAGGTTGGTTGGACGCGACTCCCAGAGGCAATCACACCCCGCTCAACTGGTGATCGAAATCAGAGAAGATCGCCGTTCGACTGATAATCGCCACACTGTTCGGCGAGAATGGTGGTACCGTCGCCCGCGGATTTGCTCGCGACAGGAATATGGCGCTGCAGGATTTGCCCCGTCAGCCGTCACACGGCGGCCTCTCCGCGCCTGACGGCGCGGACGCGACGGCGTGGTCCGAAGCGAGCGCGGTCGGTCACAGCGGGACCACGAGCCCCTCTCCGTCCCGTTCGTACGTCGTCTCGAACGGCGCGGATCGAGCGCGCATTGTCTCTCTGAGCCACGCCGCCGCGTCCTCGCCGGCGCGAGAGACGCCGTCGTCGATCTCGATCGGAACGAGCTGTATCTCCCGGAGCTCTCCGTCCTCGAGCGTCGCTTCGAAGAGGTAGCTGCGGTCGTTCTGGAGGCCGTCCTTGACCCCGAAATCGTCGACGAAATCGCCGGTGTCGTGGAGCACGACGCCGTCGCCGTATTGTTCGATTCCCTGGACGACATGGGCGCTGTGACCGTGAACGAGGTCGACGCCCCGATCGACGAGCCAGTGACCGAACGCGACGAGCCGTCCGCTGGGACGCTCGACCCAGTTCGGCCCGAAGTGAACGGAGGCGACGAGGAGATCCGGATCGGTCGCCTTCGCGCGCTCGATCGCGTCGCCGACGACCCGCCGGGTTTCGGAGGCCGACGGATCCGGAGCGATGTGGGCGATTCCCGGCCGGCCGTCGGTCGCAGCGTAACCCGCGTATCGGTCGGCGAACGAGACGACGGCGACGTCGACGTCGCCGACGGAAAACGTGGCCGGCGCGCGGGCCGCCGCCGGCGTCTCGCCGGCACCCGCGACGTCGATTCCCGCCTCGGTGAGCGCGTCTATCGTGTCGGTCAGTGACACCGGTCCGAAATCCATCGCGTGATTGTTCGCCAGCGATGCGAACTGAACGTTCCCCGCACTCAGCGCGGGAACCGCCCACTCCGGATCGCCGCGAAAGTGATACGTCCGACCGGGGGCCGGTTCGCCGCGCGTCGACAGACAGCACTCGAGGTTACAGCAGACGCCGTCGAGGGACTCGAGCCGGGGCCGGAGATCGCCCCAGACCGTCGCCGGGTCGACGTTGGACCGCCCGTACTGCCGGTTGAGCTCACGCCCGAGCATCGTATCGCCGGCGAAGCCGATCGTCGTTTCGCCGCGCCCGCCGTCGCGATCGGCAGCGGAACCGCGGTCGTCGGTGACGGCCAGATCGCCTTCGGGGACGGCACAGCCGCCGAATGCGACCGCTCCGGCGGTCGCGAGGAACGTTCGCCGGTGTCGGCTCATGGACTTGCCGTCGTCGGGTGTGCGAACCGGTCGCGCCTTCGGATCGCAACTGTTCGAGTCCACTGTGATCGCTGCATAGGACTGTTATCGAATAGACCGATCAAAACGTTCTCGCTTAACCCTGTCGGTGAAGGAGAGAGAACGACTCGTCGCGGAAACGGATCTCGTCGAATGCAGTGTAAGTACTCGACACCGTCGCAGAGAAGTGGGCGCTGTAGGCGTTAACTGGTCCGATCGTTGCTACCTTCTTACTTCCAGTTTTCGTGTTCATTTTCCTTGGATAATCTGCCAGTGTCGGGACGCTCATTCGCCCGGCTGGCACGGTCGTAATGCCTGTCGAGAATCTCCTCTGATGCGTCGAGTCAGTCAGAAACGACTCCTCGAGGGACCCCGTCGTCCCGATACTTCGTCATTGATCGTGTTCTCGTAGGTGGGTATGAGCGCGGTCAACTTTCGAATTGCCTATTGAACGATGATCCGGATCTGATTAAATGGGCATACAATACATTTGAACACATTAAATCTAATCTAGACTATATAAATAGCTAATTAGATTTTTGGACACTATTCTTTTAAGTTCTAATTCAGCTGATGGAATAATTCCACTGTAAGGTATAATAACAGCTGTTAATTACAATATATTACTAATTGACTCGTGAAATGTGGTCCAGAACTGGTGAAAGAACCTGACGACATTGACACCAAATTGAAGAGATCAATGACTCCGTCGACGACGGCAGCGGTTGTGCAGAGACAGGGGAAACTCTCAGTGGACTCCGCAGTGAAGATCGTGTCAAACGACGGGGATTGATTAAAATGGAATCTCCATAGCCGAACTGAAATACATCAACGATCCGAATGAAAATATCCCTAAAGAAGCAACGAAAATCAACGCGATAGAGGGCGGTGAGGTAAGCACATACGGTGGTATCCCGCCTGCATCCACTGATACAATCGCAGTTCAGAGCGATGCAGTTACAGCGCAACAATTTGATCTTGGCTGCTGGGGGTGTAAGAAATGCTTCGAACTCATCTGCCAGATTGGATGGGGGGCAGGCACTGCATTCATTTGTGGAGTTCTTTCAGGTTCAGGTTACATTGCTGGTGGAACCTGCTTTACCTTCACCCAAATCGCCTGTAAAATCACCGCTGGCAAAGGATGTGCTGGACAGTACGATTACGAAGAACTCTGTGCAGACCCCCGTCTAGACCTCTGCTAGGTCTCTCATCCTCGTCCATAGCCCACTTTATTTATGATATGGCAATAATAGATATTATAAATATATTGGGAAGTAACTTTTATTGTGATATCTACAGTATAGATACGTATGGCCACCAACCAATTCAACCTCAAACTCATCGTCCTTAATGGGATCAGTGCTGCTCTCACCGGCGTGATAATGTATCTTCTCACGGCGAGTGAAAACACGAACTGGACGCTTGTCGCGGGTGGGTTCGTTGGATTTTCCGCACTCCTTTTTGCTATTGGTTATTTCCTCAACCAGCGACCATTTTCACTTACTGGTGGTTGGCTTGGGAGCGCAATGGGTGCGGGCTATGTTGTCTTATTTCAACCGATACATTCAGGCGATGCGACGACCTTCATTTCGGCAGCTGTTGGGATGATTGTACTCGCACCTTTTTACCAGAGGGTCTTTGAAGCGGGGGAAAGAATGCCTAGAGATAATTAGATTAGATTGGTATGTGTGGTGCTATTCGAATTGCATCAATAGAACTCAAACGAAGTTGGCGTCAGTTCACCGCTGACCGACGTCAGCTATTATATATCGCGTTCTTACTTTGCGTACTGCTCTCGGTTATGAGTACTGCTTTTGTTTTGTTGAATCAACACGAGCGATTGTTACGTCAGACATAAGGTGGCTGTTTTTCGAGGATTTGAAAACCGGCGTAAGTGATGGAGGAGTCATGAGCTCGTAGCGTCTTGCTGAATTGAGTAGCGCGTATCGGTCACGAGTTCACCGACCATCTGCTAAGTACATGAGACGAACATCGACCGGGTTATCCTCGGCCAGCAGAATCCCGATTCCCTCACTCATTACGAACCACTACCTATGCGGATTTGCTCGCTTTCTTCTCGGGAACTGTGAATGAGAAAGTCGACCCCTCACCGAGTTCCGACTCAACCCAAATGCGGCCATTGTGAATATCAACGATCCGTTGGCAGAGTGCGAGTCCAATACCAGTGCCGGCATACTCGTCAGGGGTGTGGAGGCGGTTGAACACCTCAAAGATCTCCTCAGCTTTTTCCGAATCGATCCCGATTCCGTTATCCTGGACCGACAGCACCCATTCATCGTTTTGCTTCTCAGCAGTGACGTGAATATGCGGCGGCTCATCACCAGCGTACGTAATAGCGTTATCGAGCAGATTTTGGAACAGCTGCACCAGTTGCTGCTCGTCGCCCATGACCGTGGGCAGTGAATCCGAGGTAATCTCGGCGCTGCTCTCTTCGATGGCGATTTGGAGATTATCCGTCGCCTGGGCGAGCACGCCATTACAGTCCACGGGTTCGAATTCTTTGTCACTCGTGTTGAGCCGTGAATACTGCAGCAACGCATCGATCATTTCGCGCATCCGGTCGGCACCATCGACGGCGAACTCGATGTACTCCTGTGCGTCGGCATCGAGATCGTCGGCATATCGTTGTTCGAGCAGTTGAACATAACTCGACACCATCCGTAACGGCTCCTGGAGGTCGTGAGAGGCGGCGTAGGCGAACCGCTTCAATTCGGCGTTCGAGCGTTCCAGTTGTGCGTTAGTTTGTTCGAGTTCCTGCTGGCGATGCTTGCGCTCGGTGATGTCGCTCGCCATACCAATCCATTCCTCGATGTCACCGTCCTCATTCAGCATTGGTACCGCACGCGTGAATGACCAGCCCAGGCTGCCATCGACCTGCTCCACTCGGTGTTCAAGCTCGAATGTACTCTTGGTCCGGACGGCTTCGTTGACGGCCTCCATGATGCGCTCCTGGTCGCCCGGGAGAATGTATTTATCAAGCCAGTCGCTGGTCGGTTCGTTTGTGTTGGCGAGGAAGCCCTGGGCTTCGAGGTGGTGCATTTTGTTCCAATCAGAGCTCATGCGAAACACGGCTTCCGAACTCGCGGTGACCAACGCTCGGAATCGCTCCTCGCTTTCGCGCGCAGTTTCATACAGACGAGCGTTATCAATGGCTACGGCCGCTTGGGCAGCAATCCCGGTGATGATGTTTTCATCCTTCTCGGTGAAGATGCCCCGCTCCGAATGGCCGAAGAAAAGGCCACCGTGTACTTCACCGGAGTTCGAGATTACAGGAACCGCCAGGTAACTGCAGACGGGCAGATGGCCTTCGGGCATCCCATCGTAGGGCGCATTGTTACCGTACCGCGGATCTTTGGTGATGTCGTCCGAGCGGACGACCCCCTCGCCGTGAAAGGTCGGGCCGAAGACCTCCGTATTGCGCGGCATCGGGAAGTCTTCGAATTCCTCATCAGGTACTCCTGAGAGGGTATAGAGCGTGTAGGATTCGCCTTGGTCATCGATGACGTTATAGAAGAAGGCACCAAACTCCGCGCCGGTTATTTCCGTACCGGCGTCTGTAACCTCCTGCACCAGATTCTCGAGGTCGAGTTCGGCGGCCAGTGAGTTGCCCACCTGGTTGATCGTTTCGAGGGTGTGGGTTTGTTCGCGCAGTTCCTCCGCGGCCTGCCTGCGTTCGAGTTCATACTCCACCCACTGCCCCATCAGGTGGTGGAACGTGCGTTCGGCCTCTGAGAACTCCTCCTTCCGTGGTTCGTTCGAGACGAAGAAGAACGTCCGATCGACGTCACCATCGACTTCGAGGTGGCTTCCGAGGTATGCCTGGACGCCGAAGCGCTCGTAGCACAGTTTCCCCTCGAACCCCTCGCTTATAGGGTCGGTGACGGCAGCGGTTTCTCCGTCGCCCGTCACCAATCGGCAGTAGGTTTCGGAGAGCGGATACTGCTCGCCAGGGACGAGGTGGTCGTGGTCCCCGCGTATGGTCTCCACCTCGAACAGATCGGCCGTCGGATCGATGCGGGCGATCCCGCCGTATTCGAGGTCGAACCGCTCGCAGCCGAGTTCGAGTACCGCTTGGAGTTTGTCGTCGAACGGCCGGTCGGAATCGGCCACAATCTCGTACAATCTCTGTTGGGCCTGCTCGTGTTCCTTGCGCTCGGTGATGTCGCGGATCGCCGCGAACATGACCGGGCGGTCATCGACCTCGATTTGGGACGCCGAGATCTCAGTCGGAATCCGGACCCCATCCCTAGTGCGGCAGGTGAGTTCGTCTGTCCAGCCGATCCCATCTTCGACCACCTCGTCAACGAACGTACTGAATCTGTCGTGTTCGTCGGGATATAAGTCGGAGGGGCCGCGCGCCAGCAACTCGTCTCGTGCGTATCCAAACATCTCGGATGCGGCCGGATTTGCGTCGAGGATTTCGTCTGCGTCGGGGTCAACGATGAGGATAGCGTCGTGGCTGCTCTCAAAGATCTGCTTGAAGTGTTCTTTCGATTGCTGGAGTTCCGTCTTCGCCTCGGTCTGCTCGCGCAGGTTCCCCATCATCCGATCGACCGTGTCGGCTGGCCGTTCGGGGCCGAAGAACTCCTCGGGAGGAGTGTAGTAGACGTTGTGAGAGACCATGTTGTCGTGGATGAGGTGCGGGTGGGTCTCGATGACGTCTTCGAGCACCTCGGGTGGGAACCGCTCGCGATTATACTGACACATGACGGTGTAGTCCTCGTTCTGGAACAGGGAGTTGAGGGCCGCTTCGTACTCGACCAGTTGATCGGGGCTCGTATCCTCATCCAGCGCCCACGTCATCTCGGCGGCTGCCCTGATTCCCGTGTAGCCGTCCTCGTCTGTTGCTTCCGTTAGGGAGTCCTCCCAGAACTCCAGCATCGCATCCTGATCGAACGCGCCGGTCCTGCGGTACGTGTCCGCTTCCGTGTGGACGGATAGCGCACCCGAGTCGAGGGCACCGTCCACGTCAATGCCGTAGGCCCGCATCGCTTCCAGTACTTCTGCTTTCGAGTTGTCATCCGCGACGTACAGGCATCGCTCGCCCTGCTCGAGTCCCTGGCGGATGAATGGGATGGCGGCCGCGAACTGTTCGTCTCGATTCTTATATATAAGTGCGAAATGGTCGTTGACGTGGTCATGGCTATCGGGTGGTTCGACCGGGCCGCGAAACTCAGGACTCTGACGCAATGCCTCGAGGCCGCTTTCGAGACCCGGCGTCCCCGGTTGGTCACTGCGTTCGCCCTGTTGACTCATTGGCAACCGGTAGTTGGGTGGAACGGTTAAATGTGGTCTTCATCTGCACGTGGGTGATTCGCCCTCGTACTCCCATCGTTTGGAGCCAGCGCTCGGTAGATATGCACGCAGTACTTCACGGTTAGTTCAGTTCTGATGGGGCGAAATAAACGAGGGCCCCATGAGAGATGCAGCACAGAACTTTTGATAGGGTTTGGGTGGCGGTAGTCTCCAGCGATGATCGGCCGCCAATTGGCGATTAATTTTCTCTCTACTGACCGGTTTGGATGTACGCGAATCCCGGTGACACCCACTCGCTCAATAGCCCATCGAACGAAAGCAAAATCAGGCCTGTTCGACAGATAATTGCCACGCTTTATGGCCATTATTCCACACTAAATGTATGGGCGCTGCAGGCTCCGGTTCGCCTATCGAACGAATTGACCTTTCAGGCGTGAGACATCTGAATTCGAATGTCTGAAAGTAAGGCTCTGACATCCTATGAATATATCCAACCAGATACAGTAGGCGAAACGCGAATTAATCATGGCTGGCGGGAAAATAGCAATGTCTGGCTGCCCCCTATGTTGTCGGCTTGATGTTCTGATTCAGGCTGAAGAGGTTCATCGGATCGTATTCGTTTTTCAACGCCACTAACCGCTCGTACGTTGACCCGAACGTGGTTTCCATCATTTCGTCGTTGTCCTTCAGGAAGCCCGGGAAGTTCAAGTAGACCGAACCGTCGGAGAACTGTCGCATGTCGGCCAGACAGTCGCGGACCCATTCCACGTTGGCATCGTCTATCTGGGGATCCTCCCAGTTCGCCTCAACGCCGAGGAGGTATGGTGCGTGCCGGCCGGCGAACGCGTTCTCTTCGACGCCGACGTCAGTAATCGTCCCGCCTAGTTGCCAGACATCGACTGTCGAGAGCGGCGAGGGTGCCGCGTCGGCCCAATACGCGATCCGATCGATGGCTGACTCGGAGAGCCCGTCAAGATACAGCGATTTCCAGTAGTAACGCAGCCCGTCAGGATAGTCTTCGTCGAGAATCCGCTGGAAGTCAGCGTAGGTCATCGTCCCGCTGAAGTCCGCGAGAGGATCGGCGAATTCCCGTAATGGCGCTAGCTCCCCTTTGCCGACCTCAACATCCTCAGAGTGACACCCCATGATAGCGAACTTCGGCTCGTGGAGAACGCCGGCATCGAACAGTTCTTCGTCGGGGAGTTCGCCGGCGAAGATGAGCGTGCTGACCTCGCGGGGAGCGGAATCGACGTACTCGCGGTAGGCCGACAAGACGTCCGCCAGGTCGTCGCCGTGGTAGAATACCAGACAGGTCGCAACGTCCGGCCCGACTGGGTGGAGCTCGAACTCGAAGCCGGTCACCACGCCGAAGTTGCCGCCGCCACCGCGAAGTCCCCAGAAGAGCTCCTCGTTTTCCTCCTCGCTGGCGGTCAGAAACTCGCTATCGGCCGTGACGAGATCGACGGAAACGAGGTTGTCACAGGTCAAGCCATATTTACACCGAAGATGCCCGATGCCGCCGCCGAGCGTAAGTCCGGCGACGCCCGTGTCCGAAACGACACCGCCAGGAGTCGCCAGGCCGAACGCCTGGCTTTCGTAATCAACGTCGGCCCACGTGGCACCGCCCTGGACCCACACTGTCCGTTCATCAGGGTCTACTCGAACTCCCCTCATCTCCGAAAGGTCGATCACGAGGCCGTCTTCACAGACGGCCGTCCCAGCGACGTTGTGGCCACCGCCCCGGACAGCCACGCGAAGGTCGGTCTCGCGAGCGAATTCGACGGCTTGGATGACGTCCGCCGCGCCTCGACACCGCGCAATCAGCTCTGGATACTTGTCGATCATCCCGTTCCAGACTGCGCGGGCGTCGTCGTACTCGGCGTCGTCGGGCCGAATGAGGTCGCCGTGCAGCGTTGCTTCGAACCGTTCAATCTCTTCGTCTTCGATCGTCGGTTGTGCCATATACGCTTGGTCGGTTGCGTGGCTGTTAGCCTCATTCACGGAAAGATGTTCGATGGAATACGCACTGTTTCAGGAAGTGAGATGGCTCTCGCTTTGCGTACGATAGAATTACTATCCGTGATACACACTACCGAACTAGTGGTTTCCATGGGGTTCCACGAAGACGATCACCCGACCGACGAACACCACCCTCCTGGTTCACCGGTTCTGGAGGCCGTCCTGGAGAACGCTCGAAACCAACAGTATCTCGGCCAACGGCTCGACGCAGCGGGCGAGCGTGTTGATACGGATTTGCTCGGGGAGATCGTTCGTCATGGACCCGTCCTAGAAGCACTCCGCGACGAGCCGCTCGATCGTCGGGAGATCGAAGAGCGTTTGGACGTTTCGCGGGCGACGAGTCACCGCTTCACGCAGTGGCTCGACGAACAGGGGTTCGTCGAAAAAATCGACGGCCGGTTCCAGTTGACCGGGGCCGGTGAGGCCGTTGCCGACGAGGTCCTCCGGTTCGAGGCGAACGTGCGTACTGTTCACCGGTTGTCACCACTGTTGGATGTCATCTGTGAGGACCATCAGGAGTTCGTTCTCGAACCGTTCGTGGACGCGACGGTCACGCTCGCCAAACCGGACGATCCCTACCAGCCGGTCGAACGGTTCCTATCGTTGCTCAAGGACTCCGAGACCTTCCGGGGGTTCAACACGACGCACATGGCACCGCTCGTCCTAGGCGAGTTCCACCACCAGATCTTCGAAGCGACCGACACCGAAATCGTCTATCTGCCCAACATCGTCGAGAAGCTATTCGAGACGTACCCGGAACGCGCCCGAGAGGCGGTTGGTCGCGGGCACCTGACCCTCAGGACGCGTGACGAGCTCCCGTATGGTCTGGCTATTTTTGACGAGCACATCGGAATCGGGGGCTACGATGAGTCCACTGGACTCATGCAGGTATTCGTCGATACGGATGCATCGATCGCGTGTGAGTGGGCCGACCGAATCTACGCGTCGGTTAGAGCGGATTCTGAACCACTCGACGAGAGAACAGAGCTGACCGGGTGATCTCGGCCCTTTATTGCCTCATCCAGCGCGAACAGAAGAGTGTACGTCAATCGGTGATCGATTTTCTCGAAGGCGACCAGTTTGGACATACGCGAATCCCGGTGGCACCTAATCGTCCGTTCGATGATCGAACGAAAGCAGAGAAGATGGTCGTTCGACCGATAATCGCCGCGCTCTCGGGCGATTATTGCACGTCAAATGTATGGGCGCTGCAGGATTTGAACCCGCGACAGCTTGGTCCGAAGCCAAGTACTCTGTCCAGACTGAGCTAAGCGCCCTCACCACTGAATTTCCGGCGGTGCCGTATAAGTCACTCGATTTGGGACGCTTTCGATAGCCACCACCACACGCACCACGAGTCCGCGACCTTTACCCGCACTTCTCAGTCGGTGAAAATTGGCTCAGGGGGTCTTTGTCATGGATAGTCAACGATCGAATGTGCCATGACGGTAAACGAGACCCCCATCCCCGACGACGAGCAGGCCGCAGCGATGCCGCTCGAGTTGCTCACCGACGACGAGGACGTCTGGACGGCCGTCCCGGCCGACGCCACCGGTGACGAGCGCGTGACCAAGTGGCTCTCGGTCGACGTCGACACGCTGTGCGATCTCGAGGAGTGGCAGTAACGCTCCGCGCCAGCCCCTCGAGGCGACTTTGCACCGCGTCTCGTACCGCCACTAACCCGCGCTCTCGCCAGCGATTACCGTAGTCGCCAGCCACAGCGGGGGACTCGAGGCCGCCGTTTTCTCCCCGCCGTCTCGCCGCGGCGGATCGCACCGTTTAACCACCAGCGTTGACCAGTCCAGCCTATGACAGCAGGCGAGACGGGCCGCGGACTCCTCGAGTTGACGCGGCCGGTGAACGTGATCGCGGCGAGCGTCTTGCCATTCATCGGCGCGTTCGTCGCGGGCGGCGTCGTCGACCAGCCGGTTCGGGTCGCGACGGCGGTCGCCGCCACGGCGCTCGCGGTCGGCGCCGGCAACGCGATCAACGACTACTTCGATCGGGAGATCGACCGAATCAACCAGCCCGACAGGCCGATTCCCCGCGGAGCGGTGAGTCCGCGCGGCGCGCTCGCGTTCAGTCTCGTCTGCTTCGGCGCGGCCGTCGCGCTCGCGGTGACGCTCCCGCCGGCGGCGCTGGCCATCGCGGGGATCAACCTCGTCGCGCTGGTGGCGTACACGGAGGTCTTCAAGGGGCTGCCGGGAGTCGGGAACGCGCTGGTCGCCTACCTCGTCGGGAGTTCGTTCCTCTTCGGGGCCGCCGCGGTGGGCGACATGGCGCCCGCGGCCGTTCTCTTCCTACTCTCGGCGATCACGACGCTGACACGGGAGATCATCAAGGACGTCGAGGACGTCGAGGGCGACCGCGAGGAGGGACTCAACACGCTCCCGATCGCTATCGGGGAGCGCCGTGCGCTGTACGTCGCGACGGGGCTGCTCGCGATCGGCGCCGCGGCGAGCCCGCTCCCGTACGTCCTCCTCGAGGACTTCGGGGTCGCGTACCTGGTCGTGGTTGGTCCGGCCGTCGCCGTGATGTGTTATGCGGCCTACGAGAGTTTCTCGAATCCGACGGCGGGACAGGGACATCTCAAGTATGGGATGTTTCTCGCCGCGCTGGCGTTTATCGTGGGGCGGGCGGCGGCGATGCCCGCCGTGTTCTGAGACCGTTCGCGGTGGCAGCGCCGGCGGTTGTCGACCCACAACCGTGGGGAATAAGCAATAGTTGTGCCTGTACAATCAAAAGTAATATAAGCTGGATACCGCATTCTCATATCACACGCCGGAGTAGCCAGCGGATTCCACTACGGCTGTATGGATGTGAGTATTTGGCATGTATGACCTCGCAGATGTCCTCCCGGACGCCGACATCGAGCCCGGGACGAACCTGCTCATTGCGGGCCCGCCACTGACGGGAAAGCGCGAGATCGCCTTCGACATCCTCGCCAGCGGCGCCAACCGTGGTAACGGTTCGATCGTCGTGACGACCAAAGACAGCGCCGACAAGGTTCTCGAGACGTTCACCGACTCGCTCGAGGCGGGCGTCGATCCGGACGTCGGGATCGTCGACTGCGTCACGAAACAGCGCGGGATCGGTACCGTCGACGACGATCCGCGGATCAAGTACGCCTCCTCGCCGGTCGACATGACCGGTATCGGGATTAAACTCTCGGAGTTCCTCCAGGAATTTTACGAGGGCCACGGCCTGACCGAGAACCGCGTACTGTTACACTCGGTGTCGACGCTGCTGATGTACTCCGATCTCCAGACCGTGTTCCGGTTCCTCCACGTCTTCACGGGCCGGATCCAGAGCGCCGACGCCATGGGATTGTACGTCATCGACTCGACGGCCCACGACGACCAGACCATGAACACGCTCAAACAGCTGTTCGACGCCGTCATCGAACTCGAAGAGCCCACCGACGGCGAGGAACCCGAGATTCGGACCGCCGGCCTCTCGAGTTGAGTAGCAGTCTCGTTCGCGACCGCTGGCTTCACGTTTCGTTTTCCGAGCGCTGATATCGCGCGTTAGGGGTTCATTGGGACTCCTGCATCGACTGCAAACACCACGAAAGCCCTGGCTCTTTCAGTCTCATCCGAGTCGGCTGGCCGGTCGTGCCACCGCGGGTGGGCTTTCGTGGCGTTCGACGCAGTGCAGTGACCATCCCATCTCGAGTCAGGTACCGGCGGTACGAGACCCCGAAACGTTTCAGCGCCGAGCGCGTACTTGAGACTACCATGCCAGTCGATACCGCGGAGGAGATCGAGGAGATCCTCGAGTACGAGACGATCGCGGTCGTGGGCTGTTCGAGCACGCCGGGGAAGGCGGCCCACGACGTGCCCAAGTACCTGCTCGAGCGCGGCTACGACGTGATTCCGGTCAACCCGTACGCCGACGAAATCTTCGAGCGGGAGGTCTACGATTCGCTCGACGAAGTCGACGCGGAGATCGACGTCGTCTGCATCTTCCGGCCCAGCGAGGAGGTCAGCGGGATCGTCGACGCGGCCCTCGAGCGCGACGACGTGACGGTCGTCTGGACCCAGCAGGGGATCCGCGACGACGAGGCCGCGGCCCGAGCCGAAGACGACGGCCGGCGGGTCGTCCAGGATCGGTGTATGAAGGTCGAACACCGGCGGCTCGCCGCCTGAAGGCTAGCGACGACGGTCGAACGACGGATTACGACTGCGGTGTCGATGCTCGTCGCTCGAGAACGTCGAGGGCGTCGGCCAGCGACGTGCTCATCACGTCGTCGGCGATCGTCGCGACGTGCGTGACCATACTGAGGACGTCCGCGAGCGGAGCTGCGGGGAGTTCGACGACGGTGTCGATGACCGCGTCGAGGTCGACCGGCAGCGATCCGGTCTCGAGGGGGAGTTCGGCGATGGCCGACGCGAGCGTCCGCCGCGTCGACGCCTCGTCGTCGACCAGTTCCGCCCGAACGCGTCGCTGGCGCTCCGGCGGCACGGTCGCCTCGACCGGCACCGAACAGACCGTATCGCAGTACCACGACAGCGCCCGACGGACGGCCGCCAGCACGTCGGTCTCGGGACAGTCGAGCGTCGCTGCAAACGCGCGGGCGTCGGCGCCGAGTGCGGTCCGGCGTTCGGCGAGAATCGCTTCGAGACGATCGGGGGCGTCGGAGCCGAGGAAGGCATCGACGACGGCGGCCGGTGACTCGCGGGTCGAGAGGTCGCCGTCGTAGAGCGCACGCGGCACGTTCGCGACGCCGTTGCCGACGTCCGCGGGCAGGTCCTCGACGTCGTCCACGACGGTGAGGACGAACATACCATTTCTCGTCAGTCGACGGAGCATCTCGCACTGGGTCTTGGAGTAGTCCGCGACGGCATCGACCAGCGCGACCGCGAGATCGCCCCAGACGGCCCCGCGTGCGTCGACGCGGGCGACGGCGTCTTCGAGGGTTGCCGTCGACGGCTCGAGGTGGTCTTCCGCGAGTTGCCCCCGCCCGATCTGGCGGACGGTTTCGAGGACGGGTGTCAGATCAGCGTACGCGGGGAGCGACCGCGCTGCCTCGACGACGTTCGTAAAGACGAGGTCGCCCAGAGTGATGCGTTCGTTCAGCCGGCGTTTGCGATCGGCCGCGTTCCAGTCGCCCGACTCGTCGATCGCGTCGTCGTGGAGGCTGCTCGTGACGAAGAGATTCGTCGGGATCGACGCGGTCGCCGCGGCGAGGGTCTCATCGTCGGTCTCGAGGACGGTCAGCGCGTAGGTGAACGCGCCGATGAGCCCTCCCTGATTCGTGTACCGCTCGACGCGCGCCCGGAGTGGGGGCGGACAGCCCGCGTCGGGGAGCGCAGCTGGTGGGAGGGACATATGCCGTTTCTAAGAGGGAGACATAATCAGTGTACTGATGACTGTCGTTTTCGTCCCGTCTTCCGGCGCCGTTCGGCGTTAGCCCTCCCACTCCTCGAAGGACCGATAGATCCCCTTCGAGAGGTAGCGCTCGCTCGAGTCCGGAAACACCGTCACGACGGTCTCGTGGGGCGCGTCGATCTCGCCCGTCGAAATCGCCCGTGCCACCCGCTTCGCGGCGACGCTCGCGGCGCCCGCACTCGAGGCGACGAGGTGGCCCTCTTCGCGGGCCAGGCGCCGGAGCTCGTCGTGGGCGTCCCGGTCCGGGATCGCGTAGACGGCGTCGACGAGGTCGGGATCGAACAGTTCGTTGGTCGCCAGGTCGTGGGTGCCGATCCCCTCGATCTTGTACTCGTCCTCCTCGCGGTCGTCACCCAGCGTCTCGCCGTAGATCGAGCCCTCGGGTTCGACCGCGGCGACGTACGTCGACTCGTCCTGCTCGAGGGCGTACTTCGCGATGCCCATTAGCGTCCCCGCGGTGCCACAGCCGGCGACGACGGCGCCCACCTCGCCGTCGAGCGCCTCGTAGATCTCGGGCCCGGTGGTCTCGTAGTGGGCTTCGACGTTGAGCGGATTCGAGAATTGCTGGGGAACGACGGCGTCGTCGAGTTCCGCGGCCAGTTCGTGGGCGCGCTCGATCGCCCCGCCCATCCCCGCGTCCGTGGGCGTGTTGATGATCTCGGCGCCCAGCGCGGCCATCAGCTGCTGTTTCTCGACGCTGAACCGCTCCGGGACGACGAAGATCGCCTCGAGACCCAGCTGTTCGGCGGCGATCGCGAACCCAATCCCCGTGTTCCCCGCGGTCGGTTCGATGATCGTCCCGTCCTCGGAGAGCTCTCCACGCTCGAGCATCGCCTCGAGCATGTACCGGCCGATACGATCCTTGACGCTGGCCCCGGGGTTGAACGTCTCGAGTTTCGCGTACAGGTCGACGCCAGCGGGTCCGTCCTGCAGGGCGACCAGCGGCGTTCGACCGATCGTCTCGAGCACCGAGTCGACCGGCTGCTCGTGGCTCGTCATCGACTCGAAAAACGGGAGCCGTGGCCGTAGGGCTTTCCCTATACGTCCACATCGGTCGGTCGACCGTTCGGGGCTGGACTCCCCCGGACCCGGGAACCGTTCCCGAGTGCCCTATTTGGCCGTCGCGTCGCTCGCGTCGGCGTCCGCCGATTCGTCGGTCGTCTCGTCCACAGCGGCGTCGCTCTCCTCGGCTTCGAGTTCGGCCTCATCGATGGCCGCGTCGGCGAGGATCTGTTCGCCGTCGAGGTCGTGTTCGTCGGCGATGGCCAGCAGGAGCGCGCGCTGTTCGGTCATTTGGTGGTCCATTCGGTTGACCGTGTCGTGCGTCTCGTCCATCTCCTCTTCCAGCGAGATGATCCGCTTCTGGAGTTGCTGAACCTGCTTGTACATCGCCTCGGCTCGCTCCGAGAGGCTCTGAATCTTCTTTGCGGTGCTGCCAAGTCCCATACCTAGTCGAGGTGTCGGGAAACTAATGGGCCTTTTCCTCCGTCGGACGCGTTCGAACTATTCTGTCATTACCCTCCTTTCCACAGTAACACACCGAATGAACTGACAAACTTATCGCGAACCGCGAACAATCTACTATTGAATTTGAGGTGAACAGCTATGGTGCTCCGACCGATGCAAGCACCTGGACGCAGAGCCTCGACGTACCGTCCCAACTGTTTAGCGACCGAGGCGGCAACGACTACGACTGTACGAGGAGGACGACAAGTTCGTCCTGCCGATCGACATGCCGGGCTTCGAGACCGACGAGATTGGGCTCTCGTGGGACGTCGGCGGATCTCGGTAGTCTCGAGGCGGTCGACGGAGCGTTCGAGCCGGTCCGATGTCGGCCTCGGTTGCCGACGGAACCCCTATCTATATATTTTCTTGATATTCATCAGTATATATGAAATTCAAAGCAGAACAGATTTCCGGCGGTCGTAGCCGCCGCGCCCTGCTCTCGGCCGCGGGAGTGGCGCTGACGACCGGGTTGACGGGCTGTCTCGGCGCGCTCGAGGGGGACGAGGACGAAACCAAGAACGTGAACGGTGGGGACGGCGATACCGAATCCGACAAGGAACCGACTGACTCGTCAGACGAGACGGCCGAACTGCGGGAGACGCTGGCCGCCGCCGACCCGTACCGGATGCTCCAGTACGGACCGGACCACGTCGGGAACACCGTCGACGCCGGACCGACCGCCGACGTCGACGCCGTCTGGACGTTCCGCGAGGGCGACGACGACTCACACTACGAAATCGGAACACCGGCGATAGTCGACGGGACGGTCTACGTCCCCGAGAATCACTCCGTCGGCGACGACAGCGCGGAGACGGTCGTCTACGCGCTAGACGGCGCGACCGGCGATATCGAGTGGGAGTGGTCCTATCCCCGCGGCACCACGTTCGGATCGACCGTCGTCGCCGAGGGTGCGGTCGTCCTCATCCTCGGCGGATCGGTCGTCGCGCTCGAGGCCGACGCGGGAACCGAACGCTGGCGACTCGAGCGAGACTTCTCCGACGCGGTCACGGTCGCCGACGGAACGGCCTACGCGATCAACACCACGTACGCCGATCCGCCGACGCTGGTGGCGATCGATATCGAGACCGGGCGCGAGCGCTGGACGAAACCCCTCGGCAACGAGAGGATGTACTGGCCGACGCCGCCGGCGGTGGCTGACGGGACCGTCTATCAGGGCGGCATGGAATTCACTGCATTATCGGCCGCGGACGGCGAGCGGTTGTGGTCGAAGGACTTCGGGAACGCGGTCAGCGGCTCGCCGACCGTCACCGACGACGCCTGCTACGTTCCGCTCGGCGACGGTACCATCGCGGCGCTCGGGCGCGACGGCACGCTCCGCTGGCGCCAGCCGGTCGAACGCGGCGGCCACGGCTCGGGGCTAAACTCCGTCTCGTCGCCGGCAGTCGACGATGGAACGCTGTACGTCACGAACTCGTGGCGACTGACCGCGCTCGACGCCGATGACGGCGCGCAGCACTGGACGACCGAAACGGCCGGTGACCGACCGCCGGTCGTCGCCGACGGCGTCGTCTATGTCAGCGGGCTGAACGCGATGAGAGCGCACGACGGTGCCACGGGCGATCGCCTGTGGCGCTACGAGACCGACGCCTCGAGCAGCAGTGGCAACAAGGTTGCGCCCGTCGTCGGCGAAACCGCGTTCTTCCCCAGCGCGGGACTGCACGCGTTGCGCGAGGCGGACGCGACGTCGGACTAATCGGACGGTCGAGTCGCGCATCGAACTGATCGCCACGACCGATCACCGCGTCGTCCGGCGATCGGAGAGACGAAAGGTCCTTAAGTTACCTTCCCCTATACAGAGATGGATAGGTCGGGCAGTTAGGCCCTGCTCGTTACCCGCGATATGGCCTTTAGTGGGGACCAAACACCGCGGGCGTCCGGTCAGACCGGCCGGGGCCCCGGGAGCCAACGCAGAAGCCTCGTCCGTCGGGGACAGCGGTCCGCGATGGCCGTCCGCAGGGACGTCCCATCGCGGTTAGTCGGCGACAGCCCATCAGGCGCGGAAGCGAGCAGTGGACCGCCGGACACCTGTCGCTCGACGGGTTGCGGGGTGGAGGAGGCAACCGGGATTCCCCCGGCCGGAACGCCGGGCAATCGCGGCTTCCACACTCATATTCCATACCACATATTACCTTCGAACAGCGATAGCGCCGCTTATCTCGTCTTAAGCAGCATTTTTCAGAGACTCAACGCGGAGTCAAATCCACGACGTGAACCAGAGTCTGAGAGAACGGACGACGCATCGCACATCGCTCGAGTGCGATCGTTTTCGTACTATGCGTTGATTACGCGGCGCTGGCCGTCTCGAGGAACGTCTCGCTCGCGGTGTTGAACGCGTTCGGACGATCGAGGTTGACGAGGTGGCCCGAGTCGGACAGTTCCAGGTGTTCGGCGCCGCCGACCTCCGAAACGAGTTGTCGGCCCTGTCGTTTGACCAGCGGCGCCTCCTGTTCGCCGTGGACGACCAGCGTCGGCGTCTCGACGTGGGAGAGGTTCGACGGCTCGTAGCGGTAGAGCGCGTCGAACACCTTGCGGAACTCGTCGCGACCGATCTCGTCGACGGCGTCGATCGCTTGCGACTGAATCTCCGGGTTCACCGAGAGCCAGCGCTCGCCGGTGGTCGCTCGAATGGATCCCAGCATCGACCGGAACGTCGTCTTCGACCCCGTCAGCGACAGCGACGTCGTGAGTGCGGGCAGCGGCGACATGAAAGGCTTCAGCCCCGTGGGCATGTCCAGCGGCGGCATCGAGCGCACCGCGCCGCCGAGGATCGCTCCCGCCGCACGGTCGGGGTGGCGGTCCATGAACTCCTGGACGACCATCGACCCAAGCGAGAGGCCACAGAGGATCGGCGCCTCGAGGTCGAGATGCGAGAGTAAGGCCTCGAGGTCGTCGGTGAAGAGTTCGACCGAGTACTGGTCCGCCTCGGTCGCTCCCGTCTGGCCGTGGCCGCGGACGTCAAAGGTGACGACCTCGTAGTCGTCGTCGAAGCGGTCGATCTGGGGCCGCCAGGCCTGTCCGTTCATCCAACCGCCGTGGATGAACACCAGCGGCCGTCCGTCGCCGCGCGTCTCGTACCAGAGCGTGCCGTCCTCGAGGGAGAGTTCTGCCATCGAGAATACTGTAGGCTCCCGCACACATAGGTCGACGGGTTGCACTGTGGCTCACGAGAACGCAAGTGACAGCCGCTCAGTCCTGTCGCTCCGCGTCGAACGCGGCGTTGTCGTCGGCCCCGAGCCAGCGGTCCCAGAAGCTCTCGAACTCGGACTCGTCCTCGGTGATCCGATCCCAGTGGGCCAGGCCGCGCTCCTCGCGGCTGCCGGGGATCGTGTTGTCGAGCACCAGCGCCGCGAGGCCGCCGACGGCCATCCCGGTCGAGCCGATGATAAATATCGTGTCGACGATGGCCTGTGCCGCGGCCTCGAGCCACCCCGGCTGGCCCGCGAGCGTGGCCTCGAGGTCGATCGCCTCGCGGAACGCGATCGTGCTCTCGAAGTTCCCCATGTAGGCCGGAATCGCCAGCCCGACGAACAGCGCGAAACCGATGACGAAGGTGTTCCTCGAGGAGTCGAGATCGACGTGACGGAGGTTCGAGATGCCGACGGCGACGATCTGGGCGAACATCGCGATAAAGAGTCCGCCGATGATCGGATCCGGGATGGTCGCGACCAGTTGCCCGAAGTAGCCGATGAAGCCGAAGACGATCATGATGACGGCGCCGAGCTGGACGACGTACCGCGAGGCGACACCGGTCAGTCCGATCGCGCCGATGTTCTCGGAGTAGGAGGTCGAGCCGCCGGTGCCCATGATCCCGGAGAAGACGTTCATCAGTCCTTCCATCCCGATACCGTGGTTAATTCGCTTCTCGCTCGGTGCTCCCGAGCCGGTGATGTTGGCGACCGCGTAGTAGTCGCCGATGCTCTCGACGATCGACGCGAGCACGCCCGCGAACATCCCGACGACGAACGCGGTCGTGATCTGGGGCGTCCCCCACTGGAACGGGTAGATCGGCAGGAGCGGCTGCGTGTCGGTGACGTCGCCAAGCGGGACGTAGCCGGGATGAGCGTCGGTGATGACGCCGCCAGCGGACAGCGCGGCGGCGACGACCCACGCGATCACCAACGCCAGGATAACAGGATAGAGCCGGAACGCTCTGTGCTTGACGTCGAGGTACTGCGAGAACAGCAGGATGAGGCCGAGGGTTAGTCCGAGCAGGGGCCAGCTCTGGTTCGAGGCGGTGATCTGCGGGGCGTTGAACAGCGCAAGGCCGATGAGCATGATCGTCGGCGCGATGACGACCGGCGAGAGGAACCGCCGAAGTTTCCCGACGAGACCGAGATAGCCCATCGCGACCTGCACCGTCGCGGCGACGATGATCGCGCCCTGCAACTGGAGCAACGCGGCTTGCCAGCCTGCGCCGCCCCCGACACCGCCCGAAGTGACGACGGTGATGATCGCCAGCGCCGGCGCGAGCATCGAGAACGGCGCCCCCTGCACGATGGGATAGCGGTTCCCGAAGGTCGTCTGAGCCAGCGTCGCGATCCCCGAGACGACGAAGAAGGTGCCGATGAACCGCGCGGTGACCGACGGGCTCGCGTTCTCGAGCATCCCCATCGCGTCCGCCAGAATCAGCGGCACCGCGATGTTCGCCCCGACCATCGTCAGGTAGTGCTGGATGCCGAGGACGAGCGATTCGCCGAGCGGTGGTTTCTCGTCGATACCGTACTCGATGTCCTCGCTGACGGCGACCCCGGAATCCGCGTCTGTACCCCTGTCAGCGTCCCGATTACTGAATTCGTCCCCCGCGTTACTCATAGTTCTCGTCGGATAACGAGCGAGGGCGCTGAAATGGATATTGATCCGCCATCGCGTACGTTCCAGTCGATATGAAAGTTTCTTTGACTGACCAGATTAGATCCGAACGATCCGATCGACGTCGACGCTATCGCTCGTCTGCGGCCCGATCGGCCGCGGCGCGGACCGTTTCGGGCGACAGCGCCTCGAGGGCGACCACGTCGCCACCAGTCTCGCCGGCGACCAGTTCCGAGAGGCCGGCCCGAGAGTCGTCGCCGGCGTCGACGACGATCACCGTCGCGTCCTCGGCCGCGAGCCCTCGGGCCGCCCGCCGGGTCGCCTCGGTCGGACTCCCGTCGGCGACGTTCGCCCGGCCGTCGGTCACGCAGACGACGACCGAAGCGTCCGTCTCCGCGCGTTCGAGGACTCGCCGCGAGGTCTCGAGACCCGCCGGCAGGGGCGTCCGATCGCCGGAGGGAAGCTCCTTGAGGTGGCGCGCGGCCAGCGAGACGCTGTCGGTCGGCGGCAGAAGAACGTCGGCGTCCTCGCCGGCGAAGGCGACGAACGCGACCCGATCGCGGTGTTCGTAGCTGTCGCGCAACAGGTCCAACACGACGCCCTTCGCGGTGCGCATCGCCGGGCGCATCGAGGCGCTAGCGTCGACCGCGAAGACGATCGTCGCCGCGGTATCGCCGCGGCGCACCGACTGCCGGAGGTCCTGCGTCCGAACGCGGGAGTCGCCGCGGGCCGCGGCGGAGCGAACCGACGCCGCCGCGTCGATCGGACCGTCGTTCGACGCGGGTTCGGTTCGGACTCGAGCGCCGCGGTTGTCCGCGCTGGGACCCGTGCTCGCCCGCGAGCCGCCCGCCGTCGCCGCGTCCGCGCTCTCGGCGTCGGGCGTCTCGAGGTTGGGCGCCGCCGCCTCGCCGATCTCGGCGACGTCGGCGCGCTGCTGGCCGGGAACGAGCGGCTGGGCCACCTCGTCTTCGTCGCCGTTCCCACCGCTGTCGTCGCTCCCGTCGCCGTCGTTCGAATCGGATTCGCTCGAGTCGTCGTCCTCGGTCCCGTCGTTCCCGTTACCGGCTTCGGCGGGCGACGGTTCGCCGCCGGTCGGGTCGTCGGCCTCGTCGGGTCGGCGTTCGGGTCCCGAATCGTCGGTCTCCGAATCGTCGTCGCCGTCGCTGCGCTCGCCGCCGGATTCGGTTCCCGTCTCACCGTCGTCGCTCCCGCACTCGTCTCCTTCGTCTCCGTCCGCGGACTCGTCGCCGTCCGCATCGTCGTCGCGCTCGCCCTCGTCCGGCGACTCCTCGTCGAACCGATCCTCGAGGAGGTCCTCGAGGTCGGGTTCGTCTTCGAACGGCGTGCTCCGAAGCCGGTGGGGAAGCGTGTAGCTGGCGGCCTCGTAAACGTCCGATTCGATGACCGTTGTCCGCCCCTCGAGCGCCGCGATGGTCATCGCGGCCCGGGCGGTCGCCACGTCCCCGCGGTGGCCGTCGACGCCGGCCTCGAGGCAGAGGTCGGCGATTTCAGCCTTGAAATCGTCCGGGAGGGATACCTCGTCGAGGCGATCGCGGGCCGCCGCGAGGTCCGCGCGCAGGGTCTCGGTCTTGTCAGCGTACTCGGCCCACGGGTCGGTGTCGTCGGCGCCGTTGCCGGCGTCCGCCTCGAGCGCCCGATCGATGACCTCGACGCGCTGGTCGATCTCCCGGCAGCCCTCGACGGTGGCTTGTAGGGCGAATCGGTCGCGCAGTTGGGGCCGGAGGTCGCCCTCCTCGGGATTCATCGTCCCGACGAGGGTGAACTCGGCGGGGTGGAAGACGCTGACCCCGTCGCGTTCGACGGTGTTGACGCCGCTGGCGGCCGCGTCGAGGACGACGTCCACGAGGTGGTCGTCCAGCAGGTTGACCTCGTCGACGTAGAGGATCCCGCGGTGGGCGCGGGCGAGCAGGCCGGGATCGAAGTCCGCGCTTCCGGCGAGGGCGTCCTCGACCGAGAGGGTGCCGACGACGCGGTCTCGAGTCGCGCCCAGCGGGAGGGTCACGAGCGGGACGGGACGGGTCTCGACGGGCAACTCCTCGCTGTCGCGTTCGCGGCAGTCGACACACTGCAGGTTCGGGTCGTCGGGCGCACAGCCGTAGGGACAGTCGGCTATAGCCCGCTGGTCGGGGAGGAGATCGACGAGCCCGCGAACGGCGGTCGACTTCGCGGTCCCCTTCTCGCCGACGATCAGGGCGCCGTCGAGACCGTCGTTTGCGGCGACGGCGAGCAGCGCCCGCTTCAACTCGTTTTGGCCGACGATCGCCGGGAAGGGAAGCGACGACAGCTTTTTGTCTCCGGACTCTGCAACCATAGTTGCGCTAATACAACAGAGGTTTAAAAACGCGATGACTACGATCGGGATCTACACCGCTACGGAGAACGAACTCGGCTCGATCGGCCGGGCCGCCGAGCGACTCGAGGATATCGACCTCGTGGTTCGCTCGGAGAGCGACCTCGAGGACGAGGCCGCCGTCGAGGAGTTCGTCGAGGAATTGACCGACGCCGCGGCAGCGATCTTCTGGCTGCACGGCGCCGAGGACAGCATGCCGGGCTACGACTACGCGACGGGCGCCCTCGAGGAGGCGGGCGTGCCGCTGATCGTCAAGGCGACCGGCGACGCCTTCGCCTTCGAGGACACGACCGTCTCGGAGGCCCATCGCGACCTCGTCTACGACTATCTGGAGAAAGGCGGCACGATCAATGTCGCCAACCTGTGCCGGTTTCTGGTCTCCGAATACGAGGGCCGCGACGTCGAATACGACGACCCCGCCGAACTCCCCACGGAGGGGGTCTACCACCCCGACCACCCGGGAATCGAGTACGAGGACCTGCTCGGGACCCACGACCCCGGAAAGCCGACGGTCGCGATCTGGTTCTACGAGTCCCACTGGACCCACGAGAACACCCGCTACGTCGACGCGCAGGTCCGGGCGCTCGAGAAGCAGGGAGCAAACGCCCTGCCGATCTTCTGTAACCCCGCGACGGACACCGACGAGCAGGAAGACGCCGAATGGGTCACCGACAACTGGCTGATCGACGACGCAGGCCGACCCGTCGTGGACGCCGTGCTCTCTTCCTTCATGTTCTCGCTCTCGATGGACGAGCGCGGCCGCAGCGCCAGCGACGAAGGCTCGAGCGCCGAGGACGTCTTCCTCGACCGTCTCGGCGTCCCGGTCCTCCAGACGATTACCACCATGCGCTCGCGGTCCCGGTACGAGTCCAGCGACACGGGCGTGATGGGCTTCGAACTCGCGCTCTCGGTCGCGCTGCCGGAGTTCGACGGCAACGTCATCACGCACCCGATCTCGGGGAAGGAGCGCACCGACGACGAGGCGGGCATCGGGTCGGCGCCGAAACACCACTTCCCGATCGAGGACCGGGTCGACCACGCCACGCGGCTGGCGGTCAACTGGGCCGAGCTTCGGCACACGCCCAACGAAGACAAACAGGTCGCTGTCGTCCTCCACAACTATCCGCCGAGCGACGACGGGATCGGGACCGCGTTCGGTCTCGACAGTCCCGAGTCGACGGTGAATCTGCTCGAGGAACTCGACGCCCGCGGGTACGATCTGGGCGACGAAATGCCTGAAGACGGGCAGTCGCTGGTCGAAAAGCTGACCGCACAGCTCACGCTCGAGGACCGCTGGATCGCGCCCGAAGACGTCCGCGACCTCTCCGTCGACGTCGTCTCGCCGGACACCTACGAGGAGTGGTTCAGCGACGCCGACGAGCGGTTCCAGGAGAACGTCGTCGACGAGTGGGGCGAGGTCCCCGACCGCCCGTTCGCGATTCCGGGCGTCGAGTTCGGCAACGTACTCGTCACCGTCCAGCCGCCGCGCGGGTTCGGGATGGATCCCTCGAAGGTCTACCACGACTCGGACCTGCAGCCGCCACACGACTACTACGCCTTCTACGGCTGGCTGCACAACACGTTCGAGGCCGACGGGGTCGTCCACCTCGGGACCCACGGCAGCCTCGAGTGGCTCCCCGGCAAGACGGTCGGCCTCAATGGCGCGAGCGCACCCGATCAACTGATCGACGACATCCCGAACGTCTACCCGTATATCGTCAATAATCCGGGGGAAGGAACGCAGGCCAAACGGCGCTCCTACGCCGCCATCGTCGACTATCTGACCCCGGTCATGCGGAACGCCGGCACGTACGACGAACTCTCGGAACTCGAGGAACTCGCGAACCAGTACCGCGAAGCGGGGATGGAAGACGCCCGGGCCGATGACGGCGACCACCTCGAAGCTCTCATGCGCGAGAAAGTCGAGGAACTCGATCTCGCCGTCGAGCTCGGAGTCTCGGGCTCTATCGACGAGAAAGCAGACGTTCGCGGCCCCGACGAGGCCGGATCGACCCTCGCGGAAGGCGAGGTCGCAGGGGACGAGGTCGACGTCGACGAACTGGTCGAGCGCATCCACGAGTACCTCACCGACGTGAAGACGACCCAGATCCGGCTGGGGCTGCACACGATGTCCGAGCCGCCAGCCGACGAGCGCCTCGTGGAGTACCTCGTCGCGCTCACCCGACTCGAGAACCCCGGCGCACCGAGCCTGCGCGAGAGCGTGGCCGGTGCGCTCGGCGTCGACTACGAGACGATGCTCGAGTCGCCCGGCGAGTACGACGAGGATCTCGGAATGACCTACGCCGAGGCCGCCGACGTGGTCCACGAGACCAGCGTCGATCTGATCGAGACGCTCGCCGAACACGACTTCGACATCCCGGTCTCCGAGCGCGAAGCCGGCCCCGACGACGAGGTGAACATGAATCTGCTCGTCGTCGACCTCGAGACGATCGGCGACGGGCGCGCGAAGTCGGGCGCCCACAACGATCTGCGGAAGGCGCTGGCCTACATCTGCGAGGAGGCCCAGCCCCGCGTCCAGGGCGCCGAGGACGAGATCCCGCGAACCGCGGACGCCCTTTCGGGCGAGTACGTGCCCCCCGGCGGATCGGGCGCGCCGACCCGCGGCGGCGTCGACCTGCTGCCGACCGCGCGGAACTTCTACACGCTCGACCCGCGGAAGGTTCCCGCGAAGGCCGCGTGGCAGGTCGGCAGCGAAGTCGCGGAGGGCGTCCTCGAGCGCCATCACTCTGAAGAAGGGGAGTACCCCGAAGAGATCGGCGTGGTCGCCTGGGGAACCCCCACGGTCCGCACCCGCGGCGAGACGATCGCCCAGGTGCTCGCGATGATGGGCGTCGAACCCGAGTGGACGGACGCCGGCCGGATCGACGACGTCGAGCCGATCCCGCTCGAGGAACTCGATCGACCCCGAATCGACGTGACGACCCGCGTCTCCGGGCTGTTCCGCGACGCCTTCCCTGCTGCGGCGGGGGTCGTCCACGACGCCGTGGACGCCGTCGTCGACCTCGACGAACCCCTCGAGATGAACTACGTGAAGAAACACGTCGAGGAGGAAGCCGAAGAGTTGCAAGAACAAGAGGACCTCGACGAATCCGACGCCCGCAAGGCCGCGAAACACCGCGTGTTCACGACCCGGCCCGGCGGCTATGGTGCCGGGACGAACAAGGCCGTCGACGAGGGCAACTGGGACGACCGCTCCGACCTCGCGAGCGTCTACGTCCAGTGGGGCGGCTACGCGATGGGATCGCGTGGTCGGGTCTCCGACGCCCACGACGCCTTCGAGCGGCGCCTCTCGTCCGTCGACGCCACCGTGAAGATCGAGGACACGATGGAACAGGACGAGTTCGACTCCTCGGACTGGTACGCCTTCCACGGCGGCTTCATTTCGGCGGTATCAGAGATCTCGGGTGAGGAGCCCGCCTCCTACGTCGGCGACTCCTCGGACCCCGACAACGTCGACGTCTACACGAACGAGGAGAAGGTCCGCAAGGCGATGCGCTCGCGCGTGCTCAACCCGGACTGGCTCGAGTCCATGGAGGAGCACGGCTACAAGGGCGCCGGCGATCTCTCGACGACCGTCGACGTGACGCTGGGCTGGGACGCTACCACCGGCGTCGTCTCGGATACGCTCTGGGAAGAGGTCGCCGAGAAGTTCGCCTTCGACGCGGACCGCCAGGAGTGGATGCGCGACGTCAACCCGTGGGCGCTCGAGTCCATCACGGACACCCTGCTCGAGGCGATCGAGCGCGACCTGTGGGACGCAGACGACGAGACCGTCGACCGCCTGCGCGATCTGAATCTCGAGGTCGAGGGCGACCTCGAGGCGCGCACGACCAACGACGCCGTGGGCGCCGAGGTGGCCCAGGATGACTGACCGGACGATCGCAGCGACCGGCGAAGGTGTTTGGCCGACGACCGATACGCGAGGCCCGGAGAGTGATACCCGATGAGCGACAGTCAGGAGTTCGAGCAGGAGTACGCCGATCTGGGCGCGACGACGCAGAACGCGATGGATATCGCCGAGACGAGCATGGATATCGTCCGACAGTTCGTCCCCGACGAGACGCTGGCCGACCGCGTCCGCCAGAAGTCGGTCCACTCGATGGGCGACATCGAGTTTCAGCACCTGATCGAGTTCACCGGCGGTGACGATCTCGGCGACGACGAGGACGCGCCCGTCCGCGCCGGCGCTCGAGCCGTCCTCGAGGAGGCGACCATCGTCACGGACATCACGATGTCCAAGGCCGGGATCACCGGCCGCGGCCACAACTGCGAGAAGCGCAAGGCGATCGGCAACGGCGCCGAGCTGGCGAAGGAGACCGGCATGACCCGCACTGCGGCGTCGGTGCTCGAACTCGACAAGCAGGGCGTCTACGACGGCGCAATCGCGACGATCGGCAACGCCCCCACAGCGGCGTTCGCGCTGGCCGACTGCATCGAGAACGGCACCCGACCCGCCGCTATCGTCGCGACGCCCGTGGGCTTCGTCAAGGCCGAAGAGAGCCGTCAGCGCATCCGCGGGGTCAGCGAGGAATACGACGTGCCCGCGATCACGAACGTCGGCCGACGCGGCGGCAGCGGGCTGGCCGCGGCGCTGACGAACGAACTGATCCACGTCGCGAAGGACGTGCGGACCGACGACCTCGAACTCGAGGTGACGGCTGACGCTCGAGCGGCGAGGGTCGAATCCGAAAGCAAGGACGAATGAGCGACGAGTACGACCTCGAGGCGGGGCCGGATCCGGCGACGTTCGCGGCCGCAGCGCCGGAGCCGGATATCGACGAAGGCGCTGCACCGGAGGGGCAGCGAGGCGGAGATAGCGCGGACCAACGTTCCGCGAACCACTCGAGCGGGCACAGCCCGCGGGAGGACGGTGAAACCGTCGGAGCGGACGACCCAGTCTACGCCGTCGGCGTCGGTCCCGGGAATCAGGAATATCTGACTCCTCGCGGTCGGCGAGCGATCGAGGAGGCCGACGTCGTCGTCGGCTTCACGACCGTCGTCGAGTTCGTCGAGGACCTGACAGACGCCGATCTGCTGACCTGCGGGTACAAGGACGAGGCCGAGGCGCTCGAGGCGTTCGGCGAACGCGTTGCAGCCGGCGAGTCGGGAACCGCCGTGGCGATGGGCGACCCCAATCACTCGGGCTACCAGTTCGTCGGGAAGGTACAGCGCGCGGTCGAGCGTGAGGATTCCGATACCCCGGTCCGTATCGTCCCCGGCATCTCCTCGCTCCAGATGGCCGCCAGCCGCGCCCGCACCCCGATGGAGGACACCGAGTTCGTCACGCTGCACAAGAGCGGCGACCTCGAGTCCGATATGGAACGCCTCGCGGCCGCCGCGACGGTCGACGAGCGCCATCTGCTCGTGCTCCCGCGGCCCTACGACCGGATGCCCGGCGATATCGCCGCCTTCCTGCTTGAGGAGGGTGCCGACCCCGACCTCGAGGCGCTGGTGCTCGAGAAGCTGACCCACAAGGACGAAGCGATCCACCGATTCACGCTGGCGGAGTTGTCCGAGCACGCCGGCGGAACCGGAACGGAAGACACGCCGTTCTCGGATCTGGTCGTGCTCGCCGTTCGACAGCCGATCGAATCGAAGACCATAACGTCGGCGCGGCGCTGAAACCGACGATTCGCGTCGGCGGTTCGTCGGCGTGCGTCGTGATCCGCCGACGACTCGACGCCGTTTCTTTCGTCAGTCTGCTAAGCGCCAGCGGAACTCGAGCCACGCGACGCCGAAACAGAACGCCAGTATACCGGTCGTGGCTCCCGGAGTGGCACCGTGGGCGACGAGACCGATCGGCGAACCGGCGAGCAGGACGACCGGGACGAGCGGCGCGCCCGAGCGCCGAAGCAAAACGGCGATCGCGAGCACAGCGACGAGGTTACCGACGGTCCCGACGACCGCCAGCAGGCCCGCGACGCCGTCGATCGGCTCCGTCAGCACGACGTCGACGACCGCTGCGACGCCCTCTCGCTGGTCGGCAGCGAGGTCACCGGATTCTCGAATCAGGACGGCCGTCGCGATGCCGGCGATCGCTTCGAACGCGAGATAGCAGACGAGATACACCGCGACGCCGACCCGTCCGACGGTCGCGACGGTCCCGCGGTACTCGCGCAGCAGTACGTAGAGGCCGATCCCGAGGAGGCCGAAGAGCGGTAACAGGAGCGCGTGGACGAGAAACCACGTGTCCACGACCGGCGAGAGGGCCGCGAACGGCTCGTCGCCCGCGCTCGGATGGAACCACAGAACGACAGCGAGGAGAAACGGCGCTCCGACGAGGAGGAGCCCTCGGCCGACGACCCGCGGATCGCGGATCGATCTCGCAGTCTCCCTCGACTTCGATTCCGTGTCGGTCGTCATTCGACGGTCCCCATCGTGTGTTCCCGCCGAGTACGTGTCAACTCATAAAACTCTAGCAGATCGGATCGATGGTATCGCGGGCGGTCCGTCACCGTCTCCGTTCGGTCTCTCCCGCCCCGTCTCACTCTGGAACGTCGCCGGCGACGACGTACTGCTCGTAGTTCGGCTCCTCGCCCCAGAGCACCGACTCCATCAGCGGCTCGTACTCGACCCGCTCGAGCCCGTGTTTCTCGAGTACGTCCACCAACTCTCCCGGCGGCCGGCCGTCGTACAGCGGCAACTCGTCGTGGATCTCCTGATACCCGTCGAACGCCTCGTCGAAGTCCCAGTGGCCCTCGATCAGGACGATCCGGCCGCCCGGACGGACGACTCGTTGCCACTCCCGAAGCGCCGCCGACGGGTTCGGCAGCGTCCAGACGAGGTGCCGGGCCGTCAACAGATCGTACGCGTTTTCGGGATCCGAGATCGATTCCGCGTCCCCGTTTCGGAACTCGACTGACCGGCCGCGGTCGCGGGCTTTCGCTCGAGCGCGCTCGAGCATGTCCGTCGAGAGGTCGACTCCGGTGACGTCGTGACCGAGTTCGGCCAGCAACAGCGAGATGACGCCCGTTCCACAGCCGACGTCGAGAGTTCGCCGAGGTGGGTCACCGTCACCGGTCCAGTCCCGGAGGATCGACAGCCACGCGTCGCGCTGCTCGTCGCTGTGGATGGCGTGGTGGCTGTCTCCGTCGTACGACTCCGAACGGTCGTCCCAATACTGCTGGACGCGCTCTTTGACGGCCTCGTCGTCTCGAGTCGTCACGACTGGCTACCCCTGGTCCGGCCTGCGGATCGGTTCGAACCGATCCGACAATCTTCGAACGACATTGTTCCCTGCAATCGCCCGTCGAACAAAATAACTGTTTCGAGAACCGGCACCGTGGTGAGACTCCGCGCGAGGTCACGGACGTCCCCGTCTCGATCGGCCGGCCGCGGACGGCACCCCTGCGCTGGAGCGATCGATCGGTTCGGCCTCACTCGTCCTGCTCGTACTCCCGCAGGACCGTCGAAACGGTGTTCTCGACCTCTTCGAGCGCGACAGCGTTGGTCTTTCGGAGGTCGTCGGCGTCGCGGGCCTCGCTCAAGTGCTGCAGCGCTTCCCGAAGGTGGTGCTCGATCTCGGTGTCACTCCCGCTTTTCCCACTCATAGTTCGATCCGACGGTCGTAGCCGACTCGAGCGGTTAAGTTCGTCGGTGGTGGGAATCGGTACCAAACGGCCCGCTCACGCGATCACTCGAGGACGTCCCGAACCGCGGCCCGTCGCTCCGCGAACGCCACGTCATCGAGCACGGGGAGCGAGGCCTCGGTATCGACGTCGACGTCATCCTCGAGGTCGATCCACGCGCGACAGCCGCGGTAGCTGCCCCGCTCTTCGGCGAGTCGCGGTGACACGAGCGCCGACACGCGAAGCAACAGCACGCGCAGGTCGTCTTCCGGGTCGTACTTGTCGCGCAGGCCGTCCGGCGTGTAGACGTAGTGGCGAGCCAGCGCCTCGAGGGCGTCACTCGAGACGCGGTATTCCTCGCGGACGTCGGCGACGGCGCGGATCGGCACGCCGGCGTCGGGTTTCGCGCTCGAGCGATGGTAGTAGTGCTCGTATCGCGACTGGTACCGCGCGGGGTCCTGATGGCTATAGGCCGGATAGAGTACGAATTCGTCGTCGATCGTGCCTGGATCGAGCGTCGGGTGACGAACAAGCACGGTCTGCGTGCCGTCGAGCAGGGCGTTGACGACGCCGGCGCGCTCCTTCAGCGCCGGCACCGTTTCGGTAGCACTTCTCGCGTCGCTCATTGGTCTCGGTTCCTCGAACGCGGACCACTCCCAACTCGGTTTCGGTCGCCTCGGACTGCTTCTCGGGTATCGATCGCTGTGTACTGTACAGATCGCTACAGAACGGTTTGATCCCGAACTCGGTTTGCGGCGGCGCGCGCCGACGATCGGTCCGAACGACTGTGAGGGCCGATCGACGAACTCGCGCGAGGGATGAGCGAGTGAACGAAGTGAATGAGCGTTAGCGCGGAACCGAAGGTTCCGCGAACCATGCGAACGGGTGCTTCGCACCCGTGAGCAGAAATCGGCTGGGGAGGGTGTGGCGATCCCCTGTTGCCACGATAGCAGAACGTTCATTTTCACTCGAACCCTTCTCGAGGTTCCTCATACAGTACTCGTCGAGCCGTTCGTACTCCCCACCGACGGATTCAAGTTCAGTTGTGCGAACGCAACCACAATGATGAACGGATTCGTCCTCGGCGGCGTCAGTTCCGGCGTCGGGAAGACGGTCGCGACGCTGTCGATCGTGCAGGCCCTCGAGGACACCGGCTACGCGGTCCAGCCGGCCAAGGCGGGCCCGGACTTCATCGATCCGAGCCACCACGAGGCGATCGCGGGCCGGCCCTCCCGCACGCTCGATCGCTGGCTCGAGGGAGAAGACGGACTCCGGCGCAACTACCGGCGCGGCGAGGGCGATATCTGCGTCGTCGAGGGCGTCATGGGTCTCTACGACGGCGACGGCTCGAGCACGGCGATGGTCGCCGAAGCGCTCGACCTCCCCGTCGTCCTCGTCGTCGACGCCAAGGCCGGCATGGAGAGCGTCGCGGCGACCGCACTGGGGTTCAAGGAGTACGCCGACGCCATCGGTCGTGACGTCGAGGTCGCCGGCATCGTCGCCCAGCGCGCCCACGGCGGCCGTCACGAGCAGGGCATTCGCGACGCCCTCCCCGACGACCTCGAGTACTTCGGGCGGATTCCGCCGAACGACGATCTCGAGATTCCCGACCGGCACCTGGGCCTCGAGATGGGTGCGGAGGCCACCCTCCCCGAAGACGCGCTGCGGGAGGTCGCCGAGTCGCTCGAAGCCGAACGGCTGGCCGCCGTCGCGAGGGAGCCGCCCGCACCCGAGACGCCGTCGCCGGTCCACAGCGCCGCCGCAGTCGACGCCACGATCGCCGTCGCCAGCGACGCCGCCTTCTGCTTCCGGTATCCGGCGACGATCGAGCGGTTCCGCGAGCGCGCCGACCTGGTCGCGTTCTCGCCCGTCGCGGGCGATCCCGTCCCCGACTGCGACGGCGTCTACCTCCCCGGCGGCTATCCGGAACTCCACGCCGCGGAACTCGAGTCGAGCGACACGCTCGACGAACTCGGTCGACTCGCGAGCGAGGGGCTGCCCGTCCTCGGCGAGTGCGGCGGTCTGATGGCCATGAGTCGGTCGCTGACGACGACCGATGGCGACCGCCGCGAGATGGCCGGCATCCTCCCCGCGGACGTCACCATGCACGACCGCTATCAGGCGCTCGATCACGTCGAACTCGAGGCCCTCGAGGGGACGCTGACCGCCGCTCGTGGCGAGACGATTCGGGGCCACGAGTTCCACTACTCGAGCGCCGACGTCGACGCCGACGCCCGCTTCGCCTTCGAGACCGTCCGCGGTGACGGGATCGACGGCGACCACGACGGCCTCACCGAGTACGAGTCGCTGGGGACCTACGTCCACGTCCACGCCGAGAGCGGGGCGTTCGATCGGTTCCTCGAGGAGAGCAGTCGCTGACCGCGGCGATCCGTTCCGATCAATCGTCAGTTCGATCGCCGCTCGATAGATGGAGTCGAACGTCGATTTCGCCTCCGATAACCTATCATTTCATCACCAGGTGGGTCGATAGCGAGGATATGGCAGATCCGACGCCGGTCAGCGTCATTCTACCTACGACGGGGTGGAACGACGCCTGCGAGGAGATCGCCGCGCAACTGCGCTCGGGGGACGAACTCCTCGTGGTCTGCGACGCGGCGACCGAGTCGGTCGCCGAGCGAATCGACGACCGTCCGGAGGCGGTCAGACTGGTGGTCGCGGGCGAACCCGAGGGCTGCTCCGGGAAGGCGAACGCGATCGCAGTCGGGATGGACGCGGCCGAGTGCGATCGCCTCGTCTGGTCCGACGACGACTATCACCACCCTCCCGACTGGCTCGATGGATTACGAAGCGACTACGAGCGGTACGGACCGACCACGGAAGTCCCGGTCTTCGTCGGCCAGGATCCGCTCGCCAAACTCCTCGAGCCGACGCACGTGATCAGCGGAACGCTCGCCGTCTCCCTCGGGGACGTTCCCTGGGGCGGGTCGCTCGTCTTCGAACGCGACGATATCGACGAGGAGGCGTTCCTCACGGACCTCCGGCGGACGGTGAGCGACGACGGCCTCCTCATGGAGTACGCCGATATCACGAGCGTCGAGCGGACGCGTCGCGTCGAAATCGGGGGTTCGGTCCGCGAAACGCTCGAGAATCAGGTTCGGTTCACGAAGATCGTCCGGTATCACGATCCGGTTGCAACCGCCGGCCAGTTCGTCCTGGGATCGGCACTCACCGCCGGGTGCGTGCTGTTTCCGCTCCCCGCGCTGATGCTACTGACGGTCGCGATGGCCGGCGTCTACGCCGCCTTCGGCGTTCGCCGGTGGACGTTCCTCGCGGCGTATCCGGTCGCGTTGGCGGCGATTCCTCTGCTCGCGTACGGCCTCGTCCGACGGACGTTCGTCTGGGGCGGGCGGCGCTACCGGTGGCGCGGAAAGTTCGACGTCTCGGTCGAGACGGAGTGAACGGGTTGCCTCAAGACGACGCTTTTTCGCCCGTGTTCGACGCGCTCGAGTCGGTTCTTCCGCTTCGAAGAACAAGTTTTCTTGAACTACTCCAACCGCAACTGAGCAACCGAACTTGCTCTACACCAAACAAAATTGTTTTAGGGGAGGCTGCTGTTGCCACGGGTGATGCCACCCATCGCGCTTCCACACGACGCGAAGGCCGGGCCGACGAAGTCCGAGGTCCGCGCCGTCGTCGCCTCGAAGCTCGCGCTCGAGGCGGACGACCACTTCGCGGAGGTCGGCTCCTGTACGGGGGCCGTCACCATCGAAGCCGCACAGCGGGCCGGGCGAGTGACCGCCCTCGAGCGGAAGGCCGAACGGCTCGAGACGACCGAGCGGAACCTCGCTGCGAACGAGGAATCGGTATCGGCCGACGTCGAGTTGCGCAACGCGGAAGCCCCCGAGGGGCTGCCCGACGACGCCGACGTGCTCTTCCTTGGCGGGAGCCGCAACTTCGAGGCTGTCCTCGACCACGCCGTTGAGACCGAGGTCGACCGCATCGTGATGAACGTCTCGCGACTCGAGGTCGCCGGGAAGGCGACGGAGGCGTTCCGCGAGCGCGATATCTTGGAGGAGGTCGTCCAGTTTCAGGTGAGCCACGGCTACGAACTCGCCGGCGCGACGAGTTTCAACTCGGACAACCCGGTGTACATGCTGGTCGGGAGCGCGACGGCCGATTCGGAGTCGGACGACGGTGAGAAAGTCGCAGCGGACGGGGGCGAGGTGACTCGATGACGCTGTACGGCGTCGGACTCGGTCCCGGCGAGGCCGACCTCGTGACCGTCCGCGGGAAGGAGATTCTCGAGAACGCTGACGTCGTCTACTCGCCGGGCCGCTTGTCTCGAACCGTCGCGCTGAAACACGTTGACGAGTCGAAGATCGGGGACCTCGACTTCCCGATGACCAGGGACGAGGAGAAACTGCGGGCCGCGTGGAAGGAGGCCGCGGCGGAGATCGCGCCGAACGCACGCGACGGCGACGTCGCTTTCGTCACGCTGGGCGATCCGAACGTCTACTCGACGTTCGGCCACCTTCGCCGGACGATCGATGCCTTCCACACCGAGGTCGAGTTGGAGATCGTCCCCGGCGTCAGCGCGGTGACGGCCTTCGCGACCGCGATGGGGGTCGAAATCGAGGCCGGTGCCGGGCTCTCGCTGCGCGAAGCGGCGAGCGGCGCGAGCCCCACGGGTCCGGACCGGATGATCCTGTTCAAGGTCACTGACGCGCCGGCGACCCACGAGGGGCTCGTCGAGGCCGGCTACGACGTGACCTACGGCCGCCGGCTGTTCATGGAACAGGGCGAGACGATCGTCACCGACGACCCCGAAGAGATCGACGAGCGCGACTACTACACGCTCGCCTACGCCGAGAAGGAGAGCCTCGAGGTCGAACAGGCGACGGCGGCGTTCCTCGAGGAGGACGACGCGGACGACGCGACTGCGAACGACGGCAACTCGAGCGGCGAACCCGTCGCGGACGGCGGGGAAGTCGTCGCCCTCGAGCACGCCGAGGGCTGTGAGGGCGGCGACTGTGGAGGCCACCGATGACTGAGGACACACCGAACGACCCGCAGGACGCGATCGACTCGCAGGGCGAACGCCGCCGCGAGGAACTCGACGACAGGATCTTCGAGCATAGCGCCGGCGACGAACAGGAAGGGATCCCCTTCGTTGGGGCCGGCCCCGGCAACCCGCGACTGCTGACCGTCGCGGGCAAGGAACTGCTCGAGGACGCCGACCTCGTGGTCCATGCGGGCTCGCTTGTCAACAGCGAACTCCTCGACGAGTACTGCGGCCACGCGGAGTTGGTGAATTCGGTCGGCAAGGACCTCGAGGAACTTATCCCGCTGATGCGGGACGCCTACGAGA
The DNA here is from genome assembly GCF_003977755.1 of Haloterrigena salifodinae. Classification (NCBI taxonomy): domain Archaea; kingdom Methanobacteriati; phylum Methanobacteriota; class Halobacteria; order Halobacteriales; family Natrialbaceae; genus Haloterrigena; species Haloterrigena salifodinae. The sequence goes on along the minus strand of NZ_RQWN01000002.1, from coordinate 521,374 downwards.
ACGGCGACAACGTGGTCCGGCTCCACAGCGGTGACCCCGCCATCTACGGCGCGGCGCTCGAGCAGATGGACGCGCTGGAACACGAGGGCGTACCGACCTACTTCGTGCCGGGCGTCACGTCGGCCTTCGCCGCGAGCGCGACGCTGCGGACGCAGTTGACGCTCAACGAAGTGTCGAACCACGTCGCCTTCACCCGGCCGCAGGGCAAGACCCTGACGCCCGAGGAGGACCACATCTCCGACTTCGTGGAGATGGGCGACGTGACGACCTGCATTTACCTCGGGACCCACGCGGTTCGGGACACGATGGATCGGCTGCTCGAGGGTGATCACGACCCCGAGACGCCGGTCGCAGTGATCTACCACGCCTCGTGGCCGGACGAGGACGTGATCGTCGGCGATATCGGATCGATCGCGGACAAGGTCGAGGAGGCCGGCTACCGGGCCTCGGCGCTGGTCGTCATCGGCGACGCAGTGACCGGCGCGGGCTACGAGCGCTCGTTTCTCTACGGTGATTGGGCGAACCGCGGCCCTGACTCGAGCGACGCGAACGAATCGGAAACGCAAGCAGGAGACGATTAATTATGAGTACGGACAACGCTGACAACGCGAACGACGACGGCGGATCGGACTCCGGCGGCGGACACTGTTCGACGGCGGATTCGGACGGCGAAGTCGCCGAGGAGATCGCGATCATCTCCTTCGGCCGGAAGATGGACACCGCCGAGGAGATCAAATCGGAGATCGGCGATCGCTACGAGACGATCGACATCATCGAGTACCACGGCGACGTCTTCGAGGAGCACTGGGGCGAGTACGACTGCTTCATCGGCCTCATGGCTTCGGGGATCGCGATGCGGAAGACGGCCCACCTGCTCGACGACAAGTGGGACGATCCCGCGATTTGCGTCGTCGACGAGGAACTGACGTGGGCGATTCCGATCACCGGCGGCCACCACGGGGCGAATCAGGTCGCCCAGGATCTGGCGACGATGGGCGCCGTGCCGGCCATGACCACGGCCTCGGAGGCTGCGGGCAAGCAAGGCGTCGAGTCCCGTGCGAAGGCGATGGACACCCACGTCGTCAACGGCGACTCGACGGTGAAGACCAACCTCGCCGTGCTGGACGATAACCTCGGCCCCGTCGAGCGACTCGAGGGACCGAAGGCCGTCCTCGTCGGCGACGACGTGACCGTCCTCAAGCGCAACAAAGACGAGGGCGTCGTCCTCGGCACTGGCAGCGTCTCCGGCGCCGACAAGGAGGCGTTCCTCGAGGCCTGGGAGGAAGCCCTCGAGCGAACGGACTACGAACTCGAGGACGTCGAGTTCGTCGGCACCGCGACGCGGAAGGAAGACGAGGAGGGACTGCTCGAGGCCGCGCAGGAACTCGATTTGGGCGTCGTCGCCTTCGACAAGGAGACGCTGCTCGAACACGAGGGACCGACACCCTCGAAGTCCAAGGAGTTGATCGGCTGGCCCGGCGTCTCCGAGGCCTCCGCCATCGCCGGCGGGGCTGAGCAGGAACTGGTCTTAGAGAAGATCAGCTACGAGAACGAGGTTACGGTGGCGATCGGTCGATGAGCGTCGAGGACGCAGCTACCAGCGGCGACGGCACCCCAGACGACCACGGCACCCTCTACGTCGTCGGCATCGGCCCCGGCCTGCCCGACCACATGACCAAGCGGGCCAAGGAGGTCATCGAGTCCTCGGAGGTCGTTATCGCCTCGAGCCTCTACCAGGAGTTCCTGCGCGATGACGGCACGATCCCCGCGGAGGAGCGGACTGACGAAGACGGCATCGCGACCCGAGAGGACGGCTTCGAGCAGGAGATCGTCCGCTCGACGATGGGCCGCCAGATCGAACTCGCCCGCGCGGCGTTCGACTACGTCCGCGAGGGGAAGGACGTCGCCCACGTCTCCGGCGGCGATCCGTCGGTCTACGGCAAGTCCGACCTCGTCTTCACAATGGCGAAAGAAGAGGACGCCACGGACGTCCCGATCGAGATCGTCCCCGGCATGACGGCGGCGCTGGGCGGCGCGGCCAACGTCGGCGCGCCGCTTTGCAACGATTTCTGTACGATCTCGCTGTCGGACAAGTGGCGCGGCTGGGACGAAATCGAGGAGAAACTGCGCGCCGCGGCAATCAGCGACTTCGTGATCGTCCTCTACAACTGCTGGCGCAACTACGAGAAGGCGGTCGAGATCGTCCGCGAGGAGCGGACCGACGACGCTCGCGTGGCAATCGTCAACGACGCGGGCCGCGCTGACGCCGGCCGGAACGGCGAGAGCCAGTTCATCACGACCCTCGGCGAGGCCGCCGACCATGACGACAAGGTCTCCGGCATGGGCACTTCGCTGATCATCGGCAACCACGAGACCGAGACCTGGCGCAACGACGACCGAACGTACCTCGTCACCCCGCGCGGCGGGCGTGACGTCGACGACTTCTGAAAGAGAGATACTACACACCAATGAGTACGGACACCAACGCAGACGCTGACGACGAATCGACGTCCAAGTGCGGCGCCTCGAGCACCGACACGGAGGCCGAGACCTCGTCCTCAGAATCGAAGTGCGGCGCTTCCTCGAACGAGACGGACGACTCGAGCAGTTCCAAATGCGGCGCCTCCTCGAGCTCCGATTCCTCGTCCTCGAGTTCGTGCGGGGCCTCGGGCTCCGACGACTCGGGCAGCAACGAGAAGGAGGTCGGCGCGACGATCGAGGACTTCGACGCCGAGCCCGGCCAGCTGATCGCCGTTGGCCTCGGTCCCGGTCATCCGGAGGGGATGACCGAGCGCGCCAAGACGGCGCTGCTCGAGGCCGACCACATCGTCGGCTACACGACCTACATCGAACTCATTCCGGACGAGATCACCGAGGAAGCCGACGAGATCTACGACACACCGATGTGCGGCGAGGTTTCCCGCACTGAGGAGTCGATCGACCGCGCGCTGGCGGGCAACGACGTCGCCATCGTCGGCAGCGGCGACCCCAACGTCTACGCGCTGGCGGGGCTGGCCCTCGAGATCTTAGAGTCCAAGGGCGCGACGGCCTCGATGGTCGACTTCGACGTGGTTCCGGGGGTCCCCGCAGCGCAGTCCTGTGCGGCCCGACTGGGCGCGCCGCTGGTGAACGACACCGTCTCGGTCTCATTATCGGACCATCTCGTCCCGATGCCGGAGATCGAATCCCGACTGCACTCCGTCGCCAGCGAGAACTTCACGATCACGATCTACAACCCGTGGAGTCGCAAGCGCCGGGAGAACTTCCAGAAGGCCTGCGAGATTCTCCTCACGCATCGGGACCCCGACACGCCCGTCGGCATCGTCCACGGCGCCGGCCGCGAAGACGAGCAGGTGATGATCACCGAACTCGCCGAACTCGAGGACCTCGGCGAGAGCGAAATCATCGACATGACGACGACGATCGTCGTCGGCACCGAGGACACCTACGTCTGGGATGACCGGATGGTCACGCCCCGGGGCTACGAGACGAAGTACGACTACTGAGGACCAGCATGCCACGATACGAAGTCACCATCGAGAAGGACGCCTGTGACGGCATCTTCGCCTGCCTGACTCGCGATCCGCGGTTCGTCGAGGGCGGGGACGGCCTCGCGACGATCGATCCCAACGCGGATCCGGTCTACGACTGCGAGGGAGAGGTCGCCGATACCGCCGAACGGGTCGTCGCGACGTTCGACGACGATCGAATCGACGAGGCCCAGCAGGCCGCGGCGGCCTGTCCGACGGACGCCATCGTCGTCGAGGAGGTGGGCGAATGAGCGAGACCGAACCGAAAGCCGACGACGGAGACGAAACGCCGCTCGAGATCGCGGTTCCGTCGGATCCGCTTGCGGGCCACCCAGCAACGGCGTACTTCTGGGGCCACGTCGCCGGCAGCGGCGACGTCTCGGATAGCGGTATCGAGGTCGTCACCAACGACGAGGAGTCCGCACAGGTGCTCGCGGCCGTCGCGGGCGGCGACCTCGAGCACGAGACGACGACTCGAGACTACGCTCACGATACGTCGATCACGCGCACGGAGGACGAGTACACACTCTCGATCGGGGCCGACGACGGGACCGACGACTCGGGTCTTCTGGGCCGCAGCGGCGCGCTCGGGCTCCCCGTCGACGGCCGCGGCAACTACCGCTTCGGCGCGTTCTCGAGCCACGATCGAGAGCTCCTCCGAGGGCTGCTCGAGGGCTGTGGCACCGTCTGCTTCAAGTCCTCGAGCGGCACCGTCGGCATCTCGTTCGTCCACGACGACGCGGAACTGCTCGAGCTCGTACAGGACCTGATCGACGAGAGTCCGGTCGAGGCCCCGTACGACGAACTCTCCGAGACCTCGTCGGGCGGCTACTGGTTCGGCGTCGACGACGACGCCGCACCCGACTTCGGCACGTGGCTCTACGAGGGCTGCGAGGCGACCGGCCTCTTCGCGCCGAGTCGCCGCCGCAAACTCGAGCGGAGCCTCGAGCAGGCGACGGCGTACGACGAGTAACCGACCGACAGATCCCGATTCCGAACTCCCAAGATGAGCAAATCCGACGAGACCACGCCCGCGACGACGGCCGCGTTCGACGACGAGGCGCTCCTGCTGGTGGGCCATGGCTCCCGCCGGGAGAAGTCCAACGAACAGGTTCGGGACCTCGCCGCCGGCCTCGAGTCCCGACTCGGCATCCCAGTCGACGCCGCGTTCCTCGAACTCGCGGAGCCGGCGATCGACGAGGCGCTCGCGCAACTCGCGCCCGTCACGTCGCAGGTAACCATCGTCCACTGCTCGCTGTTCGCCGCGAGCCACGTCAAGAACGACGTGCCGCTGGCGCTCGAGCAGGCCCGGGCCGAACACGACCTCGAGATCAACAACGGCGCCCACCTGGGCATCCATCCCGCGATCTTGGACCTACTCGACGACCGCGCCACCGAAGTCGAGGCCGAACTGGGCGTCGATCGCGCGGAAGACGACGTCGCCGTCGTCCTCTGTGGCCGCGGCTCGAGCGATCCGGACGCCAACGGCGACGTGCACAAGCTGGCCCGCCTGCTCTACGAGGGCCGCGAATTCGATCGCGTCGAGGCGACCTTCATCGGTGTCACCGAACCGACGCTCGAGGACACCCTCCACGGGCTCTCGAAGCACCGGCCCGACGCGGTCGTCGTCCTGCCGTACATGCTCGGTGACGGCGTGCTGACCCAGCGCGTGCGCGACTGGACGGCCGACTTCGACGACGACTACCCCTACGTCGAGGCGCTGGCCGGCGACCCGCTCGGCACCGACTCCCGGTTGCTGGACGTCTTCGCCGACCGCTGGCAGGAGGCTAGGTCGGGAAGCGTCGAGATGTCCTGTGACACGTGCAAGTACAAGGTCGACCTCGAGGGCTACGAGGAGGACGTCGGCGGCGCCCGAGCCATGCTGCGTGCGCTGGCCCATCAGGAGGCCCACGCTGACCGCGAAGACGTCGACGACGAACCCCACAGCCACGACGCGCCCGAAAAGCACGTCGCGGTCTGCATGAACCAGACCTGCGCCGAGATGGGCTCGCCGTCGGTCCTCGAGCGACTCCGACAGGAGGTGCGGGATTCCGACCACTGCGACGCGCGGATCACGCGCTCCTCGTGTCTGGGACGCTGCGGCGACGGACCGATGGTCGCCGTCTACCCGGACGGGATCTGGTACGGTGACGTCGATAGCGGGGACGCCGAACGGATCGTCGGCGACCACCTCGATCGGGATCGCATCGTCAGCGACCTCGTCGATCAGACGCTGTAACGGACTGAACCGACCGACGTGCACCGACGCACTCGAGACGAAAAACACGACTCCGAACAGTCACTACACACACTCATGAGCTGCTACGAAATCGAAGCACTACGACTCGGACTGATGAACGTCCTCGGCGTCGGGGACGACAGCGCCCGCGACCACGCGGAGAACGAACTCGAGGGCCACCTCGAAGGCCCGATCGAAGGGCTCGCGAACGCCGAGAGCCTCGCCGAGGTCGAACGCCATCTCGACGCGGCCCTCGTGGATCTGGAGGAGGAGGTCGCCGCGATGGATGACGACGACCCCGAGTACGACTACACGCGAGGACGACTGCTGGCGGTTCGCGACGCCGAGCGCGCGGTCCAGCGACTGCGCACGCAGGGCGGGAGTATCGTCGACGGCCTCGGGGACGCTCACGACACCCTCCACGAGACCTTCCCGGTAGAGGACTGACGATGGCCGAAACCGCTGATGCTGACTGCGAAGCCGACCGGGACGGCGACCGCGAGTTCCGGTCGGTCCCACTCGGCGAGATCGAGACGGCCCGGAGCCGCCACATGTGGACCCGATCCGCGGTTCACGTCGCCGAGAGCGGCGACCTCGTCGTCACCGGCGAGTGGGACGGCACCGTCACCGCCCGCGAGGTCGACTCGGACTCGCTCGAGGCCCGCTGGACGGCCGACCATCCGGACCACGCGGTCGGAATCGCGACGCTGTCGGGTGGCGGGACCAAGAGCGACGGCGATACTGCGGAGACGGTGATCGTCGCCGGCCGCGGCGAGACCGGCACGATTGCAGCCTACGACGCCGCGACCGGCGAACGACGCTGGCGGTACGACACCGTCGACGACCTCGGCGAGGCCGTCAAGGACACCGTCTTCTACCTCCCGTACGTGGTCGCCCTCGAGAGCGGCACCGACGCCGACGGCAACGAGTGCCTCTACGCCGCCGCGCGACGGTACGAGCGCGACGGCGAGACGCAGCAGTGGCACAGCACCGTCTACGCGTTCGATCCCGACGGAACGGTGCGCTGGACGTACGAGACCGACGCCTCCCCGATCGCGATCGACCTCGACGCCGACGGCGAGCGACTGGCGGTCGGCTACAACCGCTGTATGGGCGATCACGACGTCGGACTCGTCGTCCTCGAAACAGCGTCGGGCGACCTCGCATGGACCTGGGACCCCGGCACCGAGGGCGATCGGCGCGTCGGCGACGTTTCCGTCGACGGCGATTCGATCGCGGTCTCGAGCCACGGCGATAAACGGGGCTATCTGCTCGGTCCCGGCGGCGCCGAGCGCTGGCGCGTCGATCTGGCGGTCGAAACCGAGATCGACGGCGAGACGCTGTACGCCTACCCGAACCACGCGTACGCGGCAGACGGGCGCGTGACGTTCGTAACCGGAAACACCTACGCCGTCGAGAGTCGCGAGACGGAGAACCGGCACCCGAACGAGCACCGGACCGCGACCTTCGACGCCGACGGCGAGTTGGCGTGGGACGACGAGGTCCGGGGCTTCGTTCACGGCCTCGCCGCTGACGGCGAGACGATCGTCGTACCCTGTGCGCAGAACTTCCGCGTTCGTGACCCCGAAACCCACGCCGTTCGCCGGTTCGACCTCGAGTCCGGACCACAACGGGTCGACCGACTCGCGGGAATTGCGACCGCCGCCGCCGTCGACGATGGGACGCTGGCGGCGATCGAGGAACCCGTGGCCTACCACGACGAGGGCAAGACCCGCGGCGAGTACGCCCTGCACGTGGCCCCGGTCGAATAAGGGAGCTGCCATAACCGGTTCGAGACCCGCTCACCATCACTCGTTTTCCCGGCCGAAGTCGGCCTTGAGCGGCCGTTCCCGCCACTAGTCGCATACGCAAGGGAAATTACCACAACGCCCACTCGCATGGGTTTTGCATATAATGACAACGGGTCTAGGAGATGATGGTTCCGAGGAATGTTCGGATCCCGTGGCAGTCGAGGATCACTCGAGCCATCGTCACGACGGTGAGCACGCGGCGCGAGCGGATCGCAGGGTTCTGACCGACGGGGGTCAGGCAGAGATGGCCGAGGAGGGTAACGACGAGGAATCGACAGCTGATGCCGACGACGCGTCGGAAGACGATACGGAAGAGGCCGAGGCTGGAGAAGAAGAAACCGAAGAGGAGGAAGAAGCCGAAGAAGAAGAGGCTGAGGACGAGGAAGCAGAGGAGGAAGAAGCCGAAGAAGAGGAGGTTGAGGACGAGGAAGCCGAAGAGGAGGAAGAAGCTGAAGAAGAGGGGGTTGAGGACGAGGAAGCCGAAGAGGAGGAAGAAGCTGAAGAAGAGGGGGTTGAGGACGAGGAAGCCGAAGAGGAGGAAGAAGCTGAAGAAGAAGAGGTTGAGGACGAGGAGGCAGAGGAAGAGGAACGAGATGTCGGAGACGAAACCGGTGAACTCACCGACGACAAGCGAGCGGAAGGCCACGCCGACGACGCCGAAGCGGTCTACGAAGGCGACGATGCTTCCGGCATTCTCCATCTCGATCTCGACGGTCTCTTCCTCGATCTGCTCGGACTCGAGGTCAACCTGAATCCGGTCCAGCTCGACGTGTCGGCACGGCCGGGCAGTAACAACCTCCTCGGGAACCTGTTGTCCGCCGTGACGGGGCTGCTGGACGGCCCCGGTGCGATGATCGACAAGGCGAAAGAGCTCCTGAAAAAGCCGTTCGAACTGCTCAAGAAGGTCCCGGGGAAGGCGAAAGACCTCCTCAGTGGCATCCTCGAGAAGCCCAAGAAGTTCCTCCGCGGACTGCTGAGCAAGCCGAAGGAACTGTTCAGCAAGCTGCTGGGGCTGCTGGGAATCGGTGGCGAGGAAGCGAACGGCGAGGAGGAAGCCGAGGGCGAAGAAGGCGAGGAAGAAGCGGAGTCCGGTGGCCGGATCTCCTCGCTGTTCAGCTGGGTGAAGGGGATTCTCGGCAAGCCGGTCAAGTGGCTCCGCGGGCTCTTCGGCGGCGAGGCCGAAGAAGAAGCACCAGCGGAGGAAGAAGCCGAAGAAGAGACTCCGGACGAAGCGACGGTGGACGAAGACGAAGAACCGCCGGAGGAAGCAGACGTAGCGGAAGACGAAGAAGCGGAGGAAGCGGACGAAGACGAGGAAGCGACCGAATCACCCGGGCGGATCTCAGCCGCCGGCAATCGGGCGAAAAAGGGCCTCGCCGGGCTCATACCGAGCTTGCCGGTCGAGGACATCGTGGCGATGGTCGTCAGTGAGGTAATCGAGCAGCTAATCGAACAGCTAGAACCCGACGAGGAGCAGGAAGAGACAGGCGATCAGTCAGACGCAACAGCGGAGGCAGCCTAACAATGAGCGGAGAATCCGACACCGAGTCCAAGTCAATGGCCCAGCGCATCGACTTCGAGAAGGTCGCCCAGAACATCGACATCGAGGACCTGATCGAGGGCACACAGTGGGAGGACAAGATCGAGGAGGACCAGCCCCTCGGAGAGGCCATCGGCGCCCAGATCGGCGCGCTCATCGGCCGGAAGATCGGCGAATCCATCGGTCGAGCGATCGGTGATATGGTCCTTGAGGAACTGTTCGGCGACAAAGAAGAAGCCGAAGCTGAAGCGGCCGAGGAAGAGGAAGCCGAAGCTGAAGCGGAGGGTCTCGAAGAAGAGGCTGCGGAAGAAGAAGTCGAGGCCGAAGAGGATGCTGACGAATCGGTCGAGGACGAGGACGCGGACGACACCGAAGAGGAAGCTAACGAATCGGCGGAGGAAGAGGAGGAATCCGAATCGGTCGAGGACGAACAGTCGGACGAATCAGTGGATGACGAATCCGAGGCGTCCGGCGATGAGGACACCGACGACAGCCAGGCCGAGGACGGCGAAGAGGACGAAGCCGCGGCGGACGATGAGAGTGGCGAGGAGTCCGAGGCCGAGAAAGAGGACGCCGTCGAAGCCGAGGAGGATTAACCATGGTACGAAAGCAGCTTCCCGACGGCGGATCGTCCGTCACGGCCCGAGGTGAGCGCCATGGCTGAGAGCGGACTGCGGAAGCTGGTCGCCAAGGAGGTGAGCGACCAACTCGACGTGGCCGACGTGCTCGGCGACGGCAGCCTCGAGGACAGCATCGACGGCGGCGAGGTCGGCGCAGCGGTCGGCCGCGAGCTCGGCGAGCAGGTCGGGCGCGAACTCGGCGGGGCGATCGGCCGTGGAATCCACGAATCGATCGCTGAAGGCCTCGAGGAGGGGAAGAACCGCAAGGAAATGCAGTCGTCCCTCACGGCCGCGATCCGTGATTCCCTCCGGGAGACGGTCGAAGAAAACGACGCGAAGAAGTCGGTCAAGTCGCTGGCCCAGGGCGTCTCCGGAGAGAGCGGTCTCGAGGGCCTGCTCGAGAGCGATACTGACGAAAGCGAATCCGAGAGCGACGAGAGCGAGGAAGCCGAAAGCGAGAGCGGTACGCAAGAGACCATCGAGTCGGTCGTCGAGAGCATCGGTGAGGAAAGCGGACTCGGTGACGTTCTGGGGGAAGAGGATGAGGGCGAGGAAGCGGAAGACGAGGCCGAGTCCGAAGCTGAAGGTGAGGAGGAAGAAATAGCGGACGACTCCGAGTCGGAGGATGAAGGCGACGAGGAGGAGGCGGAAGACGAGGCCGAGTCGGAGGATGGAGGTGACGAAGCTGAATCGGAAGACGAAGCCGAGTCGGAAGCTGAAAGCGACGAAGCGGAGGCGACCGAGGACGAATCCGAAGAGGCCGAAGCGGAAGCGAGCGACGACTCCGAGCCGTCGGTCGAAGACATCGAGGACTTGCGGCGTGACACCTTGGAGGACTTCCTCGGTATCATGTCCTACGACGACCTACAATCGGTGGCCAAGGACGTCGACGTGAAGGCGAACCTCAGCCGCGAGAAGATGACCGAGGAGATCATCGCGGCGGTGACCGACGAGGACGAAGACGACGAAGAGGCGGAGGCCGAAGCGGGATAGCGACCGGCGGCCGAAACCGAATCGTCGCCGTCCGCCCTCGAGTGGCGGCCCGGACGGCAGCGATCGGCGAACGGCGAACTGTGGACCGCGGCGCGGACAGCGAGGGAACCCATGAACCAGGATAGCCAGGACCTCCACGATCGGGTGACCGAGATACTGAACGCCGCCGAGACCTCGAGCGGGTCGATGCTCGGCGACGAGGACGGCGATTCTGACGGCGCGGACCTCCTCGAGACCGCCGCGGAGGCCAACGACCTCCTCGAGTCCGCGGAGCCGGACGAACTGCTCGCGGCGGTCGGGCTGGACACGCTGCCCGACGGCAGCGAGCCGGACTCCATTCCGGCGGCCATCGCGCGGGGCGATCCGGAGCAGGTCGCGGACCTCCAGCGGCTGTTGCACCTCTCGAATCTGGCCGATGACGACGACGAGGGGGCACTCGAGGGCGCCGTCGACGCACTCCGGTCGTCGATTGGGGACGGCGAGGAAGCGACGGCCGAATCGGACGCCGGCGACGAGGGCGAGTCGAACGCGGAGGCCGACAGCGAGGGCGACCGAGACGAGGAGGACGAGGGAGCCGAGGACGACGGACTGCTCGAGACTGTACTCGGCTCGGGAGACGAGAGCGGCGGCGATAGCGGCGCCGAGGCGTCGGCTAGCGACACCGGATCCGACGAGGACGGCGACGACGCCGACAGCGAGGGCGGCGCACGAGAAACGATCGAGGCCGCCGCCGAAACGGTCGGCGAAGCCAGCGGACTCCTCGAGAGCGATGACGAGGACAGCGGCTCGGACATCGGCGACCAGCTTCGGTCGACGGTCGAGTCCTCGCTGACGGGCGTCGGCGACGACCTCGAGGGACTCCACGAGCGACTGCAGGAGCGAAGCGCCAGTTCCGTCGGCGGCGAAGGCGACGGTGAGGACGACGGCAACGCAGCGGACGAGGAAGACGACGGACTACTCGGTTCCGGGCTCGGATCGAGCGACGGGGGCGGCGGCGACGGGACCCGACACTCGACGATGGCGCCGCCGCCGTCGAAGCGCGCGGATATGAAGACGACGCGTCACTCGACGATGCCCAAACGCCACTGAGCGATCCTTCCGCTCGCACTGACGCGCAATGGACCGTCACGAAACCCTGGCAGGAGACCGCTGAAGGCTTATCCCAACTGCAGCCGTCGCTCTCGTATGACGAGACACGTTAGCGAGACCCAGGTTCGCCACTGGTTGGACGAAACGGCGATTCGGGGTGTGACGGCCCACTCCGATGAGGACACCGCATTCAACCTGCAGGTCGAACTCTCGCGGTTGCCCGTCCACGTCATCAAGGAGGAGGAGTTCGGTCCCGTCCGGATCGTCGGTCGAAGCGGGTTCGACACGGAGCGAACGAAGGAGTTGCTCCGCGACGACCAGCACCGAAGCGAACTCCTCCAGTACGTCGGGCCGATGCTGGCGGCGACGCCGGGGTTCTACACGTTCCTCGACCCCGACGGTGCGGCCTGTCAGCTCCGGGAGGCGGAAACTGTCCAAGTTGAGTATCGTGTCTACCCCGACGAGGCCAGCCAGCAGGCCCTGATGGACGGCATCATGTCGATCGCGACGAGCATGCGCTACGTCCGAAACGTCGTCGCGACGATCGGCGTCCAAGTGGAACCGGAGAGCGACGAGTGACCGTCGCCGACGGCGAAGCGGTCGTTCTACCCTCACCGACGAGTCGATGCGTGACGCTGCCGACCGCCTCGCCTGAGCAGTGGGATGCTGTTCAGATAACGAGGACGACGAGGCAAGGCTCGCCCGGCGCGCGGTCGGTCGCGTGGAGGTCCTCGAGTCGCTCGAGAGCATCGGCGGTCCCGCCGGCGGTGATCTCGTCCCTGTTAGCAGAGAGCTCCCGCAGGAGAACGGCGATACAGACGAGTTCGTCGAGCAGGTGGGTGGTGGAATCTTAGTAGGTCATCGGTAGCGGGGGCGTCCCAATGCGGTTGGCACCGTATTCAGAATGCTTCTGTCGAACTGTTATTACAAAGAAATATATATTTCTGGGATTAAATCAATCTATCGATGGAATTTCGCTCTCTAAGTGAGGTGACTGACGACACCGAGCGGTCCGCTGGCGGACGTCGGGACCGCAAGCGGTCGTCGCCGTCCGTCCGATCGTCTGACCGCCAGCCTGCGAGGTCCGCCGAAAAGCGGTTCGGCGTCGACTGCTACAAAGACGGACTGGACACCGTCCTCCAGCGCCTCGCCAACGACCACGGCCCACAGCAGGTCCGGGAGTGGGCCGACGAGGGGATGCCCGTCGACACGATGGGCAAGCCCCGAGACATGGAACAGTTTCGTGACCGCCAGCGGGAGCGTCCCGCCGCGGTGCCGACCGATATCGAGCGGCAGAACAACAAGTCCGTCCAACGATCTCGTGGGGCGCACAACGAGTCCGCAAACGCCGGCGACACGCAGGTTCCCGACTCTGTTCGGGATGTCATTTCTTCGCCCGGTCAGCCCCTCGAGGCGTCGATCCAGCGCGCGATGGAAGAGCGAATGGGTGACTCGCTGGGCGACGTGCAGATTCATACCGGTCCGCAGGCCGCCAACGCCTGCGAGGACATCAACGCCCGCGCGTTTACCGTCGGGAATCACATCGCGTTCAACCACGGCGAGTACGATCCTGAGAGCGCCGGCGGCCAGCACGTGCTGGCCCACGAACTCGCCCACGTTCGCCAGCAGACTGGCGCCGCCGTCTCGATGTTGCCTCAAGATCAGGACGGCGATCTCGAGATCGATCCTGACCCGCGGTTAGAACGCGAAGCTGAGGAGACTGCCGATCGCGTGATGCGCGGCGGCGAACTGGGCCTGTTCCGGATGCGCAAAACGGAGATTCACGTCCAGCGGATGCCGGACGCGGAACGGTTGGAGCAGGCACGCGAGCAGGCGGCTGCGGAAAGCGATCACCTCACGCTCGCGGAGGAAGTCTCCCAGATCAAAGACCGTCTCTCATCAGTAGAGAAGACTGTCGCTGAGGAGTCGACACCGAACGGTGTCGGCAAAGCAGTTACCCAGGGTGCCGTCGGCGCGGTCGGAGGCTTACTTGGTGCCGTCGCCGGAACGATGGTGTCGCCGGGGATCGGAACGATCGGCGGGGCAGCAGTCGGTCAAGAAGTCGCGAAGGGTGTCGCCGGCGACGTCACCAAGACCCTGACCGGCAAAGCGTACGATAAAGGCTCCCAAACCGTCAGCGAATTGGCCGGGAAAGCCGGTGCACAAATCGAGAAACTCGTCGAGAAAACTGTCAAAGACCTACTCAGTGAATCTGAGCAGATCGATGATTCACAGGGCGTCGGACACAGTCGGAGGGAGTAAACATGGATGGACTAATCACTGGAAAAAATGATGAACGTGTGGGGTTGAGTGTTATCGACAATAACGACGCTGAGCATGTGATCGAAATGGAATTTGATGGCGAAATAAAGCATCATCAATGCAAGGAATACGCAGACAAGCCGAGTGACCGAACACCAGAAGAAAACGAGTACAACGAGCAGGCACGGAAATTCGCCCGGTACTACGTCTACCTCGAGGAGGGCTACGACACGGTGGCGCCGGAGAGCCATCCCGAGCGCATCAACGCGGTCAGACTCGCGATTCAAGACCTCACTGAGAGCGAATTCGAGGGATTGTTCGGCGATCTCTACCGGCAGATGAGAAGCTATCACGACTATGATACCGAACGGCCGATCCCCGAGCCCCCACTGGCTTCCGAGAATATCCTCTACCGCCAGCACGTCTACCTCGGTATCGACCCCCTCGAGACCGACATTGCTGCTGGTGCCCGAGAGATGGCCAGCGCCTACGGCCTAGACCTTGCCAAGGACACACTCACCGAGCAAGCCGTCGACGCGCTCTCTTCGGCCGACATCGACGACTGGCGAGCCTTCGCAGACGACCTCGTCGCGCTCGCCGAAGACGAAGGGATCACCCTCGAAGAGGGTACGTACGTCGATGCCGTTTCCTCGCTGTACGCTACCTACCTCGACGACAGCGGCGAGCAGTACGTGAGCGAACCCGAGCACGATCCCTTCGAACGCGACCCGGACGCGCTGATCGAATTACCTCCCATCGATCCCCGATCCATCGACGAGTTCCGCGAGTTCCTCGACCATCATCTCAAGTGCCAGATCCGCGACTGCTTCGTGCGGATGGGCGTCGAACCACCCGAGGACTTCCGCGTGCTGGGGAACGGCCGACTCGAGGCCATCGCCGCCTACAAACTGCTCGAGATATATCCCAGCTACCACGATCCGGAAGCACAGACACACACATCCTCGATTCTCTGAAACAACCGACTGGCGTTGCCGTGCCGATGCTTCCTCAAGACTGTTATCGCCGGAGAAGGTGATGAGAACACCACACCTACGTGACAGATAATCTGGGGAATTCGCAGAAGATCGAAATGGGAAAGACCAGCGGTGATATCTACTACCATCAGTACGAGACGTACGCAGACAAACCGGTACTACGCTGGAGGCCGAACATTTACTTCGGCTGTCGTGTGACATAGCCGTATGACGCTACTCGTGCCCTTCGACGGGTCGAAACTGGCGAGGAAAGCACTCGAGAAGGCCGCGACGTTCGGCGACCTGTTAGACGAGGAGGTCGTCGTCCTGACGGTGATCCCCGACGACGCCGACTACGCTCGAGACCGCGGCTGGATCGCCGCGGGGGAGCCGTTCGATCCGGAGGCTATCGAAGCGGGCATCGAGACGCGGGCGATGGAGGTCGCCCCGGAAGCGACGTTTCAAACCGAGCGCGTCAGTTCCGACGAACCGACCGCGACGGCGACGAACAACGTCGTCCGCGCGATCCGACGGGTCGCCGGCGAGATCGGCGCGTCGGTGGTCTTCATCGGGTCCGAAAACGCCGGCTCGGTGATCGCTCCCCAGTCGAGCGTCGGCAGCCCAGTCGCCAACGATCAGCGCTACGACGTCTACGTCGTCCGCGAGCCAGGCGCAGACGTCGACCCCGAGGACATCACGGACATCGATTCGACCGTCGAGTGATCCCGCGCCCGCTATCGCGGCGTCAGTCGGTCTCACCGTTGGGCACTCGGGTTCGCGGCGCGAAAATCGGAGCCAGTTTGTAGTCGACCGAGGCCGTCTCGAGTAGACGCGTGTTCAGACGGAAGCCGGAGTTGACGAGAGTCGTGAGTCGACGGCGGGATCGGCCGCAGAGAGGATCGTGATGCTGGCAGCGTCGATCCCCGTCGAAGATCCGATTCTCATCTTCGGGCTGGCGATGACCGTCTTCCTGGTCGCGCCGCTGGTGCTCGACCGCTACCGGCTCCCGGGGATCATCGGCGTCATCGTCGTCGGCGCGGCGATCGGTCCCAACGGCCTCGGAATCCTCGAGCGCGGGGAGACGATCGTGCTGCTGGGCGAGGTCGGCATCGTCTACCTGATGTTCGTTGCGGGCCTCGAGATCAACCTCGCCCAGTTCATCGCGTACAAGGACCGGAGCGCCGTCTTCGGCCTCCTTTCCTTCGCGATCCCGCAGGCGGTCGGGACCGTCGTCGGCTACTACGCCCTCGGGCTCTCCGTCGGCGCCGCGGCCCTGTTCGCCGCGATCTTCGCCTCGCACACGCTGCTGGCGTATCCGATCGTCAGCCGGCTGGGGATCGCGAAGACGGAGAGCGTCACGGCGACGATCGGCGGGACGATCGTCACCGACACCCTCGCGTTGCTTGTCCTCGCGGTCGTTATGGCCGGCGAAGCGGGCGAACTGGGCCCGGCCTTCTGGCTCTCGCTGACGGGGAAGCTCGCGCTCTTCTTCGTCGGCATCTGGGTGCTCGTCCCCCGGCTGGGCGAGTGGTTCTTCCGGACGGTCGACCAGGAGAGCTACTTCGAGTTCCTGTTCGTGATGGCCGTCCTCTTCGGCTGCGCCTTCCTCGCCGAACTCGCCGGCGTGGAGCACATCATCGGCGCGTTCCTCGCGGGGCTGGTTCTCAACCGGCTGATCCCCGAGAGCGGTCCCCTGATGAACCGCATCGAGTTCGTCGGCAACGCGCTGTTCATCCCCTTCTTCCTGCTTTCCGTGGGGATGCTCGTCGACGTCCGGGTCCTGACCGAGGGCCTCGAGACGCTGGTGCTCGCCGTCGCGTTCGTCGGCCTCCTGTTCCCGACGAAGTACGTCGCGGCGTGGCTGACCGCGCGGCTGTACGGCTACTCGACCGACGAGACGATGGCGATGTTCGGACTCTCGCTGGGCCAGGCGGCCGCGGCGCTGGCTATCGTGCTCATCGGCTACGAGGCGGGCCTGTTCGGCGAGGCGATGCTCAACGCCACGGTACTGATGATCCTCGTCGTCAGCGTGATCAGCCCCGCAATCGTCGACCGTTACGGCCGGGGCATCGTTCGCGCGTCCGAACGCACCGCGTACGATCCGCAGGCGGCCCCGCAGCGGATCATGGTCCCCGTTTCGCGCGACTCCCAGTACAGCGAGCACCTGCTCGATCTCGCGCTGCTGGTGCGCGAACCCGACGAGAATCAACCGCTGTACTCTCTGAGCGTCGCCGCCCCCGGTACCAGCGCTGAGGCCGACGTCGCGGACCTCGAGTCGCGACTCGAGGCGACGGAGGCCTACACGGCCGGCGCCGAGGTCTCCCTCGAGAGCCAGACGCGCGTCGACGCCAACGTCGCCTCGGGAATCGTGCGGGCGGCCCTCGAAAACCGGATCACGACGCTGGTCATCGGCTGGGACGGCGCGCCGCGCCACCAGCGCGTCTTCGGCCACGTGATCGATCGGGTGTTGATTCGGACGAAACAACTCGTGCTGGTCTCGCACGTGCGACAGCCACTGAACACCACCGACGAGGTCGTGGTCGTCCTCCCGCCGGGAATCGAACACAACGACGGGTTCTCCGAGGCGGTCCACACGGTCGAACACCTCGCGGAGCAGGTTGGCGCGCCGGTTCGCGGCCTCGTCGTCGGCGGTACCCCCGAGCAGTTCGAGCGCGCGTTCGAACTGATCGAACCCGACGTGCCGGCGACGTTCGACGGAGTCGAAAGCTGGGATGCTCTCGAGGAGAGGCTCCGCGAGGACGTCAACGAGACGTCGCTGGTCGTTCCGATGAGCGCCCGCCGGGGCACGATGGGCTGGGACGCGACGCTACGAACGCTGCCGACGACCGTCGCGGAACTGACCGAGGGGAACTTCGTGGTAATCTATCCGGCCGTCGGCGAGCGAAGCGACGATCGGCGGTTCCTACAGTTTCGATGACCAATCCCTCTGGATCGCCGTAGACCCTCCGAGAATGCCCTTCTCGAGGCGTTGGTAACAAGTAAAGTCGAGCATCCGCGAACGAAGTGAGCGGTTTTCCGCCGGAGCGGGGCAACGCCCCGCGGAGGCGACCTTTTTCATCGAAGTTTTTTGACGGGGTTCGAGCGAGCGCAGTCGTTCGAAAGACGCGAAGCGTCTTTCGTGATGACGAGAGACCGGAGGTCTCTCGAACCACGAGCGAAGACCTCGTTAAAAAAGTTCGGTACCTAACGCTTATTCCACTGTCTGCCGTCGGTTCGAACGAGAATGGTCGATCGGAACGGGTGGAGACGGGATCATCCCGTCCTCACCGGGTCGCCCCGAAGCCCTCCGTCGTCGTTCGTCGAGCAGGCGAACGTTTCGGAGCCGGGGATCTACGAGGAGTTCGAGACGGAGTGGCCGGACTGCTGGGAGCGGGCCGCCGAGTTGCTCTCGTGGGACAAGGAGTACGATACCGTCCTCGAGGACGGGAACGCGCCGTTCTACGAGTGGTTCGCCGGCGGCCGGCTGAACGCGTCGTACAACTGCCTCGATCGGCACCTCGAGGCGGGGCGGAAGAACCACGCCGCGATCCGGTGGGAGGGCAAGCAGGGCGAGCGACGGACCTACACCTACCGCGATCTGTACGTCGAGGTCAACGAGTTCGCCGCGGCGCTACGCGATCTGGGCGTCGAGGAGGACGACGTGGTGACGATCTACCTCCCGATGATCCCGGAGCTGCCGATCGCGATGTTGGCCTGCGCCCGCATCGGCGCGCCACACAGCGTCGTCTTCGCCGGCCTGTCGGCCGACGCGCTCGTCGCCCGGATGGACGCCGCCGACAGCGAGTACCTGCTGACCTGCGACGGCTACTACCGCCGCGGGGACGCCTTCAACCAGAAGAGCAAGGTCGACAACGCCCAGCTCAAGCTCGAGCAGGACGTGCGGACGGTCGTCGTCGACCGATTGGGCGAGGGCCTCCCCCACGTCCTCGGCGACGAGGAGTACGATTACCATGATCTCCGTGAGGAGTTTTCCGGCGAGACCGTCGAGCCGGTCTCGCGGGACGCCGAAGACATGCTGTTCCTGATGTACACCTCGGGGACGACCGGCGAGCCGAAGGGCGTCGTCCACTCAACGGGGGGCTATCTCGCCCACGTCGCGTGGACGAGCCACGCGGTCTTAGACGTCAAGCCCGAAGACACCTACTGGTGTGCGGCCGATATCGGCTGGATCACCGGCCACTCCTACATCGTCTACGGCCCGCTCGCGCTGGGGACGACGACGATGATGTACGAGGGGACGCCCGACTACCCCGACCGGGACCGGCTCTGGGAGATCGTCGACCGAAACGCCGTCGACGTCTTCTACACGGCGCCGACGGCGATCCGCGCGTTCATGAAGTGGGGCGAGGAGTTCCCCGCGGAACACGATCTGTCGTCGCTGCGCCTGCTCGGCAGCGTCGGCGAACCGATCAGCCCGCGCCCGTGGAATTGGTACTACGAGCACATCGGCAACGAGGAATGCCCGGTGGTCGACACCTGGTGGCAGACCGAGACCGGCGCCGTGACTATCTCGACGCTGCCCGCGATCGACGACATGAAACCCGGCGCGGCCGGGCCAGGTCTCCCGGGGATCGACGTCTGCGTCGTCGACGGCGCCGGTGAATCGGTCGATCCGGGCGACACGGGCTATCTCACGATCACCCGTCCGTGGCCGGGAATGGCCCGGACGCTGTACGACGGCGACGACCGCTTCCGCGCGGAGTACTGGGAGCGGTTCTCCGACCCGGCGGCCGACGAGTGGCACTACTTCAGCGGCGACGCCGCCCGAATCGACGAGGACGGCTACGTGACGGTCCTCGGCCGGGTCGACGACGTGATCAACGTCTCCGGCCGCCGGCTGAGCACGATGGAGATCGAGTCGGCGATCACCGACGTCGCCGGCGTCGCCGAGGCCGCCGTCGTCGGCCGCTCGAGCGAGACCAACGGCACCGATATCTACGCCTACGTCAGCACCGAGGGCGGCTACGACGACGAGACCGCCGTCCGCGAGGCCATCGTCGACAACATCGAGGCGGCGATCGGACCGATCGCTCGGCCCGAGGCGGTCGTCTTCACGCCCGAACTTCCCAAGACGCGTTCGGGCAAGATCATGCGCCGTCTATTAGAGAACGTCGCGAACGGCGAGGAACTCGGGGACACGAGCGCGCTTCGGAATCCCGAGATCGTCGGCGAGATCCAGGCGGAGATCGACGACGAGTGACCACAGCGCACCTAATTTCGCGATCTCAGATAATACGAAACGCCACACAGCGACGACTTGTGCACCGTATTCGCGATATTACCGGTCTACCGTCGGTTCGCGCCGATACAATTATATTCGCACCGCTGGAATGCGCGAAGCATGAGTCTCGAGGGGGTGGACACGACGGCGCTCGAGCGCGACGAGTACGAGATTCTCCTCGATGCCGCCGAGACGTATCGCGAGGCGCTGGTCGTGCGCCTCTGTGCCGACGTCGGTCTCCGGCCGCGGGAACTGGCCGAACTCACCGTCGACGACGTCGAGCAGGTCAGGATCGAGCCGCCCCGCTATCTGGTTCGGGTGCCGGCCGTCGACGGCGGTGACGGCCGAACGGCGTACCTGCCGATCCACGTCGAACGCGAGTTGCGACGCTACGCCCGGAGCAACGGGCTGACGACCGACGATCGGATCTTCCCCGTTACGGCCCGTCGGCTCCAGATGCTCGTTTCGGACGTCGCGGACCGGGCCGCCGAACTGTTCAACCGCCCGGACCTGTCCGACGTCTCGACAAGCGATCTCCGTCGATACTTCGCCCGTCGCGCACTGATCGATCACGGCGTCAACCCGCGGGCCGTCAAGACCGCCGGCGGCTGGCGGAGCTTCGAGGCCCTCGAGCCGTACCTCCCCGAACCGACCGACACCGAGATCATCGACGCCTTCGACGCCCTGGAACGGCCGTCCGGAACCGGCCGCGGCCGCGACGGTCCCGTCGTCGGCGACGACAGCGTCATCCGGCTGCTGCTCGCTGCGAGCGACCGGTACGCGCTGTTACGTCTCGATTCGGACGGCTACGTCGAGCGCTGGAACCGGAGCGCGGCCGCGATGTTCGGCTACCGAGCCGGCGAGATCGTCGGCACGCACGTTTCGACGTTCTACACCGACGAAGCGGTCGACAAAGGCGTCCCCGAACGGGTGCTCGCGACGGCCTTAGAAGAGTCGGGGTACGAACGCGAAGGGTGGCGCGTCGCCGAGGACGGGTCGCGATTCCGTGCCACCGAGGTCATTTCTCCGCTACGGGACGATCAGGGGCGACACCGCGGCTTCGCGGTCTTCGTCCGCGACGTCTCGCCGGCCCACGAGGAACTCGAGGAACTTCGCGCGCGCAGAGACGAACTCGAGCGCCGATACGACGTCGCTCGATCCCACCGGGCGGTGACGCGTGCGTTGCTGGAGTCGACCGATCACGAGGAGGTAGAGGAAAAGACCTGCGCCGCACTGACCGCCGCCGGCGCCTACGAGTGTGCCTGGATCGAACGGGCGACCCACGCGGACCGGCGGACGGACTGGCGCGCCGCCAGCGGGATCGATCCGGACGCGGTCGACCGACTGGTCTCCGAGGCGTGGCGTGACGGCGAGGTCGAGTCGATCGACGTCGACGGGGAGCCGTCCGTCTCGATCGGACGAGGCGTCACCCTCGCAATCGACGGCGATGGAGAGGACGAGGGCGACGGTGGCACCGACGAGTTGGGAACCCTCGCGCGCATTCCACTCGCGTACGGAGACACGGTCTATGGCACCCTCTCGGTCGCGACCGACGACGACGACGCGTTCGACGACGAGGAGCGACGGTCGCTCGAGACGATCGGCCAGCAGGTCGGCTACGCCATCGCGGCGATCCGGCGGCGGAACCTCCTGCTGTCCGATCGGGTCGTCGAACTCGAATTCGAGTGTCGCGACGACGATTCGTTCTTCGTCGACGCCTCGCGGCGGCTGGGCTGTCGGTTCGAACTCGACTCGCTCGTCCCCGTCTCGGAGACGATGCAGCTGTACTACTTGCGCCTCGAGGGGGCGTCGCCGGCCGACGTCTTCGATCTCGCCGCGGACGATCCCGGTATCGAAGACTACCGGCTGGTCGAGACCGATGCGGAGGGGTGGCGCGTCGAGTTCGTGGTTGATAGCTCGTGTCCGATCGTCACGCTCACCGAGTACGGTACCACCGTCCTCGAGGCGCGGTTCGTGGGCGGAACCGCGACGATCACGGCCGAATGCGCCGTCGACGCCGATATCCGGACGATCCTGGACGGGCTCCGCGCCGTCTTCCCCAACTCCGAACTGGTCGGCAAACGCGAGACCGAACGGAACGTCCGGACCGCTCGCGAGTTCCGCGAGGGCCTCGAGGATCGCTTGACCGACCGTCAGGAGGCGTCGCTGCGGGCGGCCTACTTCGGCGGCTACTACGACTGGCCCCGGGAAAGCACGGCCGAGGAAATCGCCGACGCGATGGGGATCTCCTCGCCGACGCTGCACAACCACCTGCGGAAGGGCCAGCACGAACTCCTGCGGACCTTCTTCGACGACCCGGGCGACGAGTCTCGCGGGACCGACTGACGGAGATCCTGTCGATCGGTCGGATACTAACCCTCTAGATGAACGGCCTGCACGTGACGGGTCCGACGGCGAACGGTGTCCGGCCGGTCCGCGCTCGTTCGTCGCGCGACCGTTCGACCGGGGGGTTTCGGGTCGATATAAGCGACTATATGCTCCTAATACAGTCAATATTCCCTAGCTATCATCCCCTATGTCGGGTCGATTTTGCACAACTAGATGGCGGCTTTACTATGCCAGTTGTGTTTGGGTGTGGTGTATCATGACACAGGAGGATGCCAACCTCGAGGCGCGACTCGAGGAACAGGAGACGTTCGAACCCTCCGACTCGTTCGTCGAGCAGGCGAACGTCTCGGATCCGGGGGTCTACGAGGAGTTCGAGGAGAACTGGCCGGACTGTTGGGAACGGGCGGCCGACCTGCTCTCGTGGGACGAAGAGTACGACACCGTCCTCGAGGACGGGAACGCGCCGTTCTACGAGTGGTTCACGGACGGAGAGCTGAACGCGTCGTACAACTGCCTCGACCGACACGTCGAGGAGGGCCGCGGCGACAGCGTCGCCATCGAGTGGGAAGGAGAACTCGGCGAGACGCGAACCTACACCTATAGCGAGCTGCTGGACGAGGTCGAAGACTTCGCCGCGACGCTGCGCGACCTCGGCGTCGAGGAAGACGACATCGTCACGCTGTACATGCCGATGGTTCCGGAGCTACCGATCGCGATGCTGGCCTGCGCCCGCATCGGCGCACCGCACAGCGTCGTCTTCGCCGGCTTCTCGGCGGACGCGCTGGCGACGCGGATGAACTCGGCCGACAGCGAGTACCTCGTCACCTGCGACGGCTACTACCGCCGCGGGGACGCGCTCGATCACCTCTCGAAGACCAACGAGGGCCTCGAGGGCGTCGAGCACGAGGTGTCCGACGTCGTGGTGGTCGACCGACTGGGCGACGACCTCGACCACGACCTCGCGGACAACCAGCATGACTACGACGAACTCGTCGCCGACCACGAGGGATCGTCGGTCGAGCCGGTTTCGCGGGACGCCGAGGACATGCTGTTCCTGATGTATACCTCGGGGACGACGGGCCAGCCCAAGGGCGTCAAACACACCACCGGCGGCTACCTCGCCTACACGGCCTGGACCTCCCACGCCGTCCTGGACATCGAGGCCGACGACACCTACTGGTGCTCGGCGGACATCGGCTGGATCACTGGCCACTCCTACATCGTCTACGGCCCGCTCGCGCTCGGGACGACCTCGGTCATGTACGAGGGCACGCCGGACTATCCGGACAAGGACCGACTGTGGGAGATCGTCGAGAAGAACGAGGTCGACATCTTCTACACCGCGCCGACGGCCATCCGCGCGTTCATGAAGTGGGGCGCGGAGTACACTCAGAACCACGACCTCTCCTCGCTGCGCCTGCTCGGCACCGTCGGGGAGCCGATTAACCCGCGCGCCTGGAAGTGGTACTACAAGCACATCGGCAACGAGGAGTGTCCGATCGTCGACACCTGGTGGCAGACCGAGACCGGGGGGATGATGATCACGACGTTGCCGGGGATCAACACCATGAAACCCGGCTCGGCCGGGCCGCCGCTGCCGGGCGTCGACGCCCGCGTCGTCGACGCGAACGGTGACGAGGTCGAGGCCGGCCAGGCCGGCTACGTCACGGTCAACAACCCGTGGCCGGGCATGCTCCGGACGCTCTACCAGAACGACGAGCGCTTCATCGAGGAATACTGGAACGAGTACTCCGACGAGGAGGCCGACGAGTGGGTCTACTTCCCCGAAGACGGCGCGAAGATCGACGAGGACGACTACATCACCATCCTCGGCCGGGTCGACGACGTAATCAACGTCTCCGGCCACCGGCTCGGGACCATGGAGATCGAGTCGGCCGTCGTCGGCGTCGAGGGGATCGCCGAAGCCGCCGTCGTCGGCGGCGACCACGACGTCAAGGGCGAGGCCGTCTACGTCTACGCCATCCCGGAGGACGGGTACGAGGACCGCCACGACGAACTCGAGGAGAAGGCCATGGAGGCCGTGCTCGACTCGATCGGCCCGATCGCCCGGCCCGAGGAGATCGTCTTTACGCCCGAACTTCCGAAGACGCGCTCGGGCAAGATCATGCGCCGCCTGCTCGAGAACATCGCCAGTGGCGACGAGCTGGGTGACACCTCGACGCTCCGGAACCCCGAAATCGTCGACGAGATCGCCGACCAGGTCGCGGGCGACTGAACACTTCCTCGATTTTCGAACGATACCACACGATATCGACACACTGCACCAAAATATGGCAGACAATAACACTCAAGACTCGACGGACGAACGGACCGCAACGGACGGGGGGGTGGCCGGGCATCACGGTCAGTCCCACCGAAACACCGACTATCTCAACGCGGAGGTAAACCTCCTGAATCCGAGTACGCCGTTCATGCGCGATCACCTGCGCATTATCTGGACCGGATTCGTTACCTGGGCCATCCTCGTGTTCGGCCCCGTGCTCCTGACGGCCGCGATGCCGGACCTCATGACGACGACGATGCCGGTCATCGAGTTCCCGCTGCACTACTTCCTGGTAGCCGTCTGTGGCCCGAGCGGCGCGCTGATCCTTTCGGCGTGGTACGCTCGCAAGCGCGACCAGCTCGACGCGAAGTACGGGATCGATCACACGACGACGACGGAATCCGGCGGCGGCGGTAGCGAGGACGCCGCGGCGACCGACGGGGGTGAGCGATCGCAGAGCGATCGCGATCCGCGTCAGGACGCGGAGCGGTCTGACGGAGGTGTCTCCGAATGACGGGAACGGCGACCGTCCTGCAGTCCGAGCTGTTGCCCCAGGGGATGGACGTCTCGTTCAAGCTCGCGCCGGCTATCCTCGTTCTGGGGATGCTCGGCACCTTCCTCCTAATCGGGTTCGTGTTCCGCGTGGCCGACACAGAGGACATGTGGGTCGCCGGCCGCTCGATCGGGAACATCGAGAACGGGATGGCGATCGGCGCCAACTGGATGTCCGCCGCGTCCTACCTCGGGATGGCGGCGCTGATCGCGCTGTCGGGCTTTTACGGCCTGGCATTCGTCGTCGGCTGGACGACGGGGTACTTCATCCTGCTCATCTTCATGGCCGCGCAGATGCGCCGATTCGGGAAGTACACGGCGCCGGACTTCGTCGGCGATCGCTTTAACTCCGACAGCGCCCGCGCCATCGCGGCGATCACGACCTTCCTCATCGCGTTCGTCTACGCGATCGGACAGGCTCGCGGGATGGCCCTGGTCGGCCTCTACATCTTCGGCGACCTCGGTTTCGCCGGGTTCAGCGGCTACCAGGCTATGGTCATCTTCATGATGACGATCACGGTCGGCTACCTAACGCTCTCGGGCATGTTGGGCGCGACGAAGAACATGGCCGTGCAGTACGTCATCCTCATCAGCGCCTTCCTGGCCGGCATGTACGTGGTCGGCTGGACGCAGGGGTACTCGACGGTGCTCCCGCAGATCGAGTACGGGATGCTCCTGAGCGAACTCGGCAACGAGTTCACCGAACCCTTCGCGAACTCGAGTCCGTACCTGTGGATCGCGACGTGTTTCTCGCTGGTCGTCGGGACCTGCGGGCTCCCGCACGTGCTAGTCCGGTTCTACACGGTCGAAAACGAGCGGACCGCCCGCTGGTCGACCGTGACCGGCCTCTTCTTCATCTGCCTGCTCTACCTCGGCGCCCCCGCCTACACGGCGTTCGGGACGCGTCTCTACGACCTTAACTCGGCGACGGGGACGACCTACGGCGACCCCGGCATGTCCGGCTCGACCGCCGACGTCCTCGTCGTGATCGCGGCGCAGTTCGCGAACCTGCCCCAGTGGTTCGTCGGCCTCGTGGCCGCCGGCGGGATCGCCGCCGCGATCGCGACGACCGCCGGCCTCTTCATCACCGGCTCCTCGGCGGTCTCCCACGACATCTACACAAACCTCATCAACGAGGACGCGACTCAGCGCCAGCAGATCCTCGTCGGTCGCCTGGGCATCATCGCCCTGGGCGTGCTGACCACGCTGGCCGCGCTCGACCCCGCGGCGCCGATCGCCGCGCTGGTCTCCTACGCGTTCTCGCTGGCCGGCGCGGTGCTGTTCCCGATGTTCTTCCTCGGTCTCTGGTGGGAGAACACGAACCGCGAGGGCGCGCTCGCCGGGATGCTCACCGGGCTGACCATCTGGGTGATCCCGATGATCAACGAAGTCGTTCCGACGTACACAACCAGCACCGGTGACCCGTTCGTTCCGGTGCTGGCGCAGTGGGTGCCGGCCATCGGCTCGGCGCTCGTCGCTGTCCCGATCGTCTTCGCAGTCACGATCGGCGTCTCGGCGATGACCGACGAGCCGCCGATCGAGACGAAGCGCGTCGTGCGACAGTGTCACAGCCCTGAACCGATGGGCCAGCAACAGGCCGCGGAAGACGTCGTCACCGACGGGGGCGAAACCCCCGCGGATGACTGATCATGTACGAACGCATCCTCGTTCCCACGGACGGTAGCGAAACGGCCGAGGCGGCCATCGACCACGCGCTCGAGCTCGCCGAGCGATACGACGCCGTCGTCCACACCCTGTACGTGGTCGACACCGACTCGATGAGCCTCACCCTCGGCGCCGAACAGCTCGATCGCATCGAACAGGGCAAGTTCGGCGAGATGGACGAAGTCCGGGAGCGCGCCGAGCGCGCCACCGACTACGTCGCCGACCGCGCCCGAGAGCGCGGCCTCGAGGTCGTCGAGCACGTCTCGGCGGGGAAACCCCACTCGCTGATCGCCGAGTACGTCGAAGACAACGATATCGACCTCGTCGTGATGGGATCGCACGGACGGTCGGGGATCCGACGGACGCTGCTCGGCAGCGTCACCGAACGGACGCTCCGATCGACACGCGCGCCGGTCCTCGTCGTCGACACGGACCGAGAGTAACGCGGCGCGGACGCGGACTGCGGTGTTTTTCGGAGCGCAACGACCAATAGCGGTGCCCACGACGATCGATCCTCGAAATCGAGCCTTCGACTCTGTCGGCGGGCCGACGACCGGTGCAGAAGGAAGAAGTACGCTGTTGCTCTCGAGGCCGGGCGAGATTGCTCTCGCGTCGACCTACTGCTCGGATCTCGCCAAATCGAGGCTTGCGAAGAAGCCGAAGTAGGCGATGATCCCGGCGAGCATGAACAGGTAGTATGCCCACTGGGGCCCCTCGAGGAACCGGAAGATGACGTCGACGAGCGTCACCCAGACGATGGCGAAGACCAGATCCGCCAGCATCCCCCACCGCTCCTCGCGAAGCGCCTCGAGTCGCTCACCGAGCCCCGTCATCGGCCGGTCACCCGCCCGGATTCGAACGCGTCCATGACATACCGTCTCGTGCCCGGCGAAAAAAGCCTATCGTCGCCGGTTACCGGCCGACGATCCCATGCCTGCCCCGCGCGAGAGCGTCGGAGTCGCTGGGTGACGGTGAACTCGCTATCGCGGCGACCGGCTACTCGTCGTCGGGGTCGTCTGCGTCCCAGTAGGATACCTCGTCGTCGATGCGGTAGTAGCCTTCGAGCGTCCGCTCCTCGCGGCTGCCGGGCGGCGAGCCGACGTAGACGCCGAACTTCTCCATCTTGGGGTAGACGGTGATATCCGGCTCGTTCATCGTCGAGACCATCAGGTAGCGCAGGGGGTCGTCCCCGTCGTTGACGATCCGGTGGCCCCCGCTTTCGTCGGCCGGGAAGCTCGCGAAGTCCCCCGCTTCGAGGGGCTTTTCTCCGTTTGCCGCGACGAGCAGTCCTTCGCCGGCCAGTACGTACACCGCCTCCTCGTTGGCCGTGTGATAGTGGTAGGGCCACGAGCGCTTCCCCGGCGGGAGTTCGTAGAGGCTACAGCCGAGGTCGTCGGCGTCGGCGGCGGTCGAGAGTTCCTTACGGCGAAACGCGGTGTCGTCGGGTTTCGGGTCGTATTCGTCCCACTCGAGGTCGCGTTCGTTGATCTTTCCCATGCTCAGTTATCGACACTAGTCAACGGTATAATATTTCTCGGGGCCGACTCACTCCGTTTTGCTAAGTGAACGAAACAGCCTCGGAGGCAGTTCAGAATCCGCGAACGAAGTGAGCGGTCGTCCGCCGAAGCGGGGCGAAGCCCCGCGGAGGCGGCCTTCCTCGTGAGTCCAACGGGCGAACGAGGGCTCGGGAGAGCTCTGCTCTCCCGGTGTTTTCATCGAAGTCCGCGAGAGCTCTGCTCTCGCGGGCCCATCAGAAATCAAATATTTCTGAGGACGTTTTTGCGCCGAGTGGTGAGCGAGCGTAGCGAGCGAACCCAAGGCGCAAAAAGTTCGGTCGGAAAACGAAACCCCCTAACCCCGTCCGAGAGTGACTTCGAGCATGCACGACGACAGCGAGGTCGCCGTCCTCCGGCTCGGCCACCGCCCCGGCCGGGACGAGCGGATGACGACCCACGTCGGCCTGACCGCGCGGGCGCTGGGCGCCGACCGCGTCCTCCTGCCCGATAACGCGGGCCAATCGAAGGAGACCGTCGCAGACATTACCGACCGCTTCGGCGGCCCCTTCGGGGTCGAACTCACCGACTCGCCCCAGGGGGTCATCCGCAACTGGGAGGGTCGGGTCGTCCACCTCACGATGTACGGCGAGCGCGTCCAGGATGTCGAGGACGAGATCCGGGCGGCCCACGGCAACGAGAGCCAGCCCCTGCTCGTCGTCGTCGGCGCCGAGAAGGTCCCCTTCGACGTCTACGAGGAAGCCGACTGGAACGTCGGCGTCACCAACCAGCCCCACTCGGAGGTCGCCGGCCTCGCGGTCTTCTTAGACCGGTTGTTCGAGGGGCGGGAACTCGAGCGCGGCTGGGAGGACGCCGACCGTCACGTCATTCCGATGGAGACCGGCAAGCGCGTCGAGTCGACCGACGAAGAGTAGCCGAGGGGGACTCGAGACGCGAGCGACGAAGCCTCAGCCCGCAGGCCGGAACAGTCGGAACGGACGGAGAAGGCGACCGCCGACCGTGCGGACCAAGTTCCGGACGAACGCGACGGCGCCCAACTCGTTCTCGTCGAGCGCGTAGCCGTTTCCGACGCGTTCGATCGGTCCGGACTCACCGTGGCTCTCGAGGAGGCGTTCGAAGTCGTCCTCGGTGAGTCCCGTTCGCGACTGGATCTCGTCGGCGGTCAACGGACGGTCGGCCGCCCGGAGTTCCTCGAGCAGCCAGCGGTTGTACTCGCCGTAGCGAAACACGTCCGCTTTCGACATGTCGTCCTCGTCGGCCGTCGAATCGCCCGCGTCGGCGGAGTCACGGCGCCGCCACTTGTCGACCCCGTCGAGGAGGATCCACGCGCCGATCGCGACGACTCCCCAGCCAACCCAACGACCGCCGTCGAGGAGGAGGGAGGCGCCTGCGGCGACGACCAGCGTCCCGAGGGCGACGCCGGCGGGACCGGGCTCGAGGTCCAGTCCGGCGGCATCGATGAGGGCGGTGAGGACGGGGACGCCAACGAGGAGGCCGACGACGACGCCGATCGCGGTCGACTCGTTACCGGAGAGCGCGAGGACGGCGCCGAAGACGGCGGCGGTGGCGACGTCGTCGCGGTCGATCTCGTCCCGAAATCGGGCAGCGAATCGACGGATCATCGTGTATTGAATCTCACATCATCGGTATTAATACTATCGCTCGGGCGGACGATCGACTGAAGACGCGTTCGGTTCCAGTGGGCTGGTGCCCTCGAGCGCCCCAGCGAACACCCGACCGACTGAGCGTGCACGAGCGGATCGTCCGGCGATTCGCAGCAGAGGTGTAACCGGGGCGAAATTTTATACGCGGCCTTCGGTATCATGCATCATGGATCTGGACGACGTCGATCCGACCGCGCGGGCGGGGAACGTCGCGAAGCTGTTCGACGAGACGGCCGCACACCACGGGGACGCCCAGGCGATGGAACACCGCGGCGAGCGGACGACCCACGCTGAGCTCCAGGCGCGGACCGCCGCCTTCGCCGGCGGACTCCACGAGCTGGGTCTCGAACCCGGCGATCGCATGCTACTCTTTCTGCCGAACTGTCCGGAGTACCTCGTAGCCGCGCTCGGCGGGTTCAAGGCGGGCGTCGTCTTCTCGCCGGTCAACCCGCAGTACAAGCGCCGCGAGGTCGCCTACCAGCTCGAGAACGCCGACGCGAAGGCAATCGTCACCCACCCGCTGCTCCAGGAGGTCGTCGACGAAGCTCTCGAGGAGGCGGATCGAGAGCCCACGGTCGTCACCATCGAGAGCGAGATGGCGGACCGAAACCCCGACGACGTCTTTTTCGAGGACGTCAGCGGCGAGTCGACGCTGGTCGAGCGGGCCGACGACGACGTCGCATTGCTGCCCTACACGTCGGGAACCACGGGCGATCCGAAGGGCGTCCAGCTGACCCACCGAAACACGCGCGCACAGATGAGTTGGCCGCTGACGACCTCCAACGTCGACGTCGACGGCGAGGACGTTCGCAGCCTCATCTGGCTGCCGCTGTATCACATCACCGGCTTCACCCACACCGCCCTTCAGCCGCTCGTCGGCGGCGGCGGGCTGTACTTCCGCAGCGCCCTCGAGTGGGATGCCCAGGAGTGTATGGAACTCATCGAGGCGGAGGAGATCACCCACTTCGTCGGCGTGACGACGATGTACGCGGACATGGTCGAGGCCGACGGCTTCAGCGACTACGACCTGACGAGCCTCGAGGCCGCATCTGAGGGTGGTGCGAAGCTCTCGACGGCGGTCCAGGAACGGTTCGAGGAGACCGCCGGCGTCGACATCTCCGAGGGGTACGGCCTCACCGAAACCCACGGCGCCACCCACACCCAACTGGGCTCGTCGTTCGGCCTGAAACACGGGACGATCGGCCAGCCGCTGCGGATGACCGACTGCAAGATCGTCGACGAGAACGGCGACGAGGTCGCCCCCGGCGAGGAGGGCGAACTCCTCGTGCGCGGTCCGGCGGTCATGAAGGGGTACCACGGGATGCCCGACGCGACCGAGCGGGCGTTCACCGAGCGCGGCTACTTCCGGACCGGCGACGTCGCCCGACGGGACGAGAACAACTACTACGAGATCGTCGACCGCAAGAAACACGTCATCGTCAGCGCCGGCTACAACGTCTACCCAAGCGAACTCGAGGCCCTGCTGTTGGAACACGAGGCCGTCGCGGACGTCGCCGTCATCGGCGTCCCGGACGACCGCCGCAATGAAGTCCCCAAGGCCGTTGTCGTTCCCGCGGCCGGGGTCGACCCGGGAACGGACGTTACCGCCGACGAACTCAAGCGGTACAGCCTCGACCGCGTCGCCGAGTACAAACATCCTCGGGAGGTCGAGTTCGTCGACGAACTCCCCCGGACCACCAGCGGCAAGGTGCAGAAGTACAAGCTCGAGTCCGTCGACGACTGAGGCCGCGACGGTCGATTCGGCGCAGCCGCGAGCGGTGATTCCGGTGCTGACCGCGAACGGCTAGTTTTTCACCCCTCGAGGTCCCAAATCGAGTATGGATTCGGACGCGCCGCTTCAGCGGACGCCGATCGAGTACTACATGTTCGCCGCGGTGCTGGTCGTGCTCAACATGGTCGTGTTGGTCGCGACCGGCCACAGCCTCCTGGTGGCGATTCCGAGGGGGCTGTTCTTCGGGCTCTTCGAAGCGACCATGCTCTTGCTGATCGTCGCCACCCTGCGTCTGGTACTGGGGCGAACAGGCCGGTCGGACGACGAACCGACCGAGTAGCGGGGACACCCACCGGGCAACGGTTCAACGATCCGGAGACTCCGCCGCGGGCCCGGCACGCGAGGCAGTTAACAAGACTTAATGGCCACATGCCGTTACACGTAGGTAATGGCTTTTGAGGACCTGCTCGAGGATCCGGTCATCCAGAAGTACTTGCACGAGCTGGTCGGTCCCAAGGGGATGCCTGTCGCGGCGGCGCCGCCGGACGGGGAAGTGACCGACGAGGAGCTCTCGGAGGAGCTGGATCTCGAGTTGAACGACGTGCGGCGGGCGCTGTTTATCCTGTACGAGAACGATCTCGCGACCTACCGACGGCTGCGCGACGAGGACTCGGGGTGGCTCACCTACCTCTGGACGTTCGAGTACGACAACATTCCGGAGAACTTAGAAGACGAGATGTACCGCCTTCACGAGGCCCTCGAGGAACGCCGGGAGTACGAGCGCAACCACGAGTTCTACCTCTGTGAAATCTGCTCGATCCGGTTCGAGTTCGGCGAGGCCATGGACTTCGGCTTCGAGTGCCCCGAGTGTGGCTCGCCGCTCGAATCGATGGACAACGATCGGCTCGTCAACGCGATGGACGACCGCCTCGACGCCCTCGAGGACGAACTCAACCTAGAGGCCTGATGGTCGTACTCGCAACCAAACTATACGTCGAAGGCGACGCCCGCGAGCGGGCGCTGGACTCGCTTCGCTCGCTGGTCGCCAACGAGATCGGCGAGCTCGAAGTCGAGTTCGAACTCGGCGTGCGCCACGACGACTTTCCGTCGGTGACCATCGAAGGCGAGGACGCCACCGTCGCGCGCAACGCCCTCCGCGAGGAGTTCGGCGAGATCGTCCCCGATCTCGAGCCCGGCGAAACGTACATCGGTACCCTCGAGTCCTGGGACGACGACGGCTTCGTCCTCGACGCGGGACAGGGCGAGGGCGTGCGGATCCCGACCGACGAACTCGGACTCGGTCCAGGATCACCCGAACAGCTCCGCGAGCGGTACGGGCTAGTCCAGCATCTGCCGCTGCGGTTCGTCTACGGCTCGGCTGACGCCGGCGAGGACGGCGAAGGCGAGCCGTCCCG
This sequence comes from Haloterrigena salifodinae, assembly GCF_003977755.1. Lineage (NCBI taxonomy): Archaea > Methanobacteriati > Methanobacteriota > Halobacteria > Halobacteriales > Natrialbaceae > Haloterrigena > Haloterrigena salifodinae. The sequence goes on along the minus strand of NZ_RQWN01000002.1, from coordinate 487,899 downwards.
ACTCGCCGATGCGGAACGGGATCGCCTCTACGACTGGACCCGCGGCGACGGTCGGCTCAACGTCAACAGCGCCACCCGCGCCGAGGTGCGGGCGACGCTAAACCGCGCCGGCCACGCCCAGGACTACGTCACCGTCGAGCGGCTGGGCCTCCTCGAACAGAGCGTGATCTGTACCGAAGATACCGACCCACCGGGACTGCTCGCGAGCGTTGGCGAGTACCTCCCGGCGGAGCTCCGCTGCGTCGTTCCGTAACATGAATCGACGGCTCGTTCTCGCGGTGATCGCGGTCGGTTTGATCGTTACCACGGCCGGCTGTTCGGGCGTCTTCGGCGGGATTTCCGACGAGCAGCTCGATCGGGATCAGAAGTACGACGACCTGCGAGGCAACGCGTCCGACGCCGACGTCACCATCGACGTCGAGGGCGGCAACATGCTCAACAGCGGCGAATTCCGCGCCGTGTACGACCTCGACGGGACGGAGGAGCTCTCGCTCTCCCAGTCGGCTCTCTTCAGCGAGCAGGCGCTCGACATCCACAGCGTCCGCTACTGGTACCCCAACGGAACCGAGGTGACGGGGTCGGAACTGGACATCGAGCAGAGCCGCTCGAGCACCGAGATTCGCGTCCCCGACAAGAACGGGACGCTCGCGTTTTCAGGCGAGGCGGGCCGGAAGACGTTTAGCCTGCCGGCGTACGTCGAGGGCTCCCACGAGGTCCGGCTCCCCGAGGGTCACCGGACGACGAACTTCATCTTCGGCGACGTCAGCCCGAGCGGCTACGAGCGAGAGATCGTCGACGACGAGGAACGCCTCTACTGGGAGGAAGTCGAGAACGAAATCTCGGTCCGCTACTACCTCAGCCGCGACATCCCCCTGTTCATCGGACTGATCGGCACCGTCGCGCTCATCGGGGGCGCCGGCATCGCGTACTACTACCGGGAGGTCAAGCGACTCCGCAAAGAACGCGAGGAGATGGGCCTGAACGTCGATATCGACGACGATTCGAACGACGGTCCGCCGCCGGGAATGGGCTAACCCGGCTCAAGGACTCCGTGCTATCGGCGCGTCGATTTTCGCGACCGATCGAGACGAATCGTCAGCCGTGAATCGCCCGTTCATCGAGCCAGAGCACTTCGTCGCCGTCGATTTCGAGTCGGCCCTTGACGTGGGCGATCCGAGCGCTGGTCGGCGTCGGCTCGAGGTCGCTCGTCCGCACGGTTCGCGTGACGTCGACGTCGTCGACGAGCCAGCCGACGTACGCGTCGTCGGCGTCGGTCAGCCGAAAGACGAGCAGTTTCGGCGTCTCGATCCGGTTTATCGTCCGGACCGACGAACTGAACGCTCGGGGGAGGTCGACGACCCGAATGCGGTCGCCGGCGACGGAGACGGTCCCGGCGTTCCACGGGTCGTCGGCCGTCGCGACGGACTGGTCGTCGCCGACGCCGAGAACGGAGTCGACCGAGGCGGCCCGGACGCAGTACCGGTCTCTCTCGAGAGTAAACGTCAGCACGGAGACCCGATCGTCGTCGCAGTCCCGGTTTACGGACGATGCCATACTGCTGCGAAATTTAACTGTGTAAATATAAGGATTTCGATCGGAATTCGAACAACAAACGGCGGACGGCGGATCCGCGTCGGCGGCGGCGATTTCCGGCGGCGGGAGTCAACGTTTTAGTGTTGGAATGTGATGCTCGAGCAAGAACATGACCCCGGATCTCTCCGAGAAGCTTCTCGGAATCGATATCGACGACGCCGACGAGCGACGGCAACGCGACGGTAGCGAGACGGACGAACCGCGGGCGGAACTCGAACAGTTCGTCGTCTTCGGACTGGGCGACCACCGGTTTGCGATGCCGGTCGCGACCGTGCGCACGCTCGCAGAGGTCCCCGACGACGTTACCCGCGTTCCGCGGGCGCCACCGGCGATCGAGGGGATGGTGGACCTGCGCGGGGATATCACGGCCATGGTCGATCCGGGCGTTCACTTCCCGACCGTCGAGCGCGAGGCCACCGCGGGGCGCGAACGGTTGCTCGTGCTCGACCGACCGTCCGACCAGCAGTCAGCCGCGATCCACGTCGACGACGTGATCGGCGTGGAGACGGTTCCCGAGGACGATATCGTCGACGAAACGACCGTCGAGGAGAGCCGGCTCTCCGGCGATGCGCTCGACCATCCGCTCGTCGTCGCGCTCTTCGAAACGGAGCGCGAACTCGCGGGCGGGAGGGCCGGTCGCGGTTCCCAGCGGAGCGCGAGCGCAGTCGATGCCGACCGCGGCGCCGACGGGAGTGCGCTGTCAGCCGTGCAGCGGTCGGGTTCGGACGGGGCAGACGACGCGGTTGGGAACCCGTTCGAACTCGAGTCCGCGGACGCGGGAGCGCCGGACGACGCCGACGAGGGGGACGACCGAACGGCGGACGCGGGATCGACTCGGGAGGTCGTCATCGAGGCGACACCCGTGGTAGATATCGAACGTCTCCTGTTGGCGTCCGGACAGGGAGAATAGGGCGACGGAGCCGCCGGTTACGGGGTCGACGATGTCGCATTCTGGATGATGTCTCCGTCCCGTATACGTCACTTATCATGACTGATAATCGAGAGACAGCATTTATGGTAGTTGTATTGTTATCAGCGGTTGGTGTACTACTGAATGTCGACAGGGGTGCTCATCGTGGACGACTCTCATTTTATGCGGAACTTACTGCGCCAGATCTTGGAACAGGATTACCGCATTCTCGGAGAGGCGTCCAACGGCGCCGAAGCAGTCAAACTGTACAAAGAACACGACCCCGATATCGTCATGATGGACATTGTGATGCCCAAATGCAACGGCATCAAGGCGACCGCGGCGATCAAGAAGATCGATCCGGACGCCCGCGTTATCATGTGTACGAGTGTCGGGCAACGTGAGAAAATGAAACTCGCCGTGAAGGCTGGTGCGGACGGCTACGTCACGAAACCGTTCGAAGAACCCAGCGTCAGAAAGGCCCTCACAGACGTCGCTGCGGCATGACGAGAGTACTCGTTGTCGACGACTCGGGGTTTATGCGGACAGTCATCGGCAACGCGCTTACCGGGGCTGGCTACGAGGTCGAGACGGCCACGAACGGTTCGGAAGCGATCGAAGCGGTGGCGGCGTACGACCCGGACGTCGTCACGATGGACGTCGAAATGCCCGAACTCGGCGGTATCGACGCCGTCGAGCGAATCATGGCGACGAATCCGACGCTGATTCTCATGCTCAGCGTTCACACTGAGGAGGGCACGGAAGCCACGCTCGACGCGCTCGAGCGTGGTGCCGTCGACTTCCTTCACAAACCCGACGGAGCCGACGAGCGAACGGTCACCGACCTGACCGACGACGTCGTCGCGAAGGTCGACGAACTCGCCGACGCGAACGTCTCGTCGATCGCTCTCGCTCGCGCGTCCGCCTCCGCTTACGCGACGCGATCCAACCAGGAGGCAGCCGCCGGCCGGGCCGTCGCCGGCTCCGGAAACGATGCACAGGTCGGTTCCGGTGGCGGTCCTCAGGCATCGCCGGACGGTCCGGCGGTCGGGCCCCGCGCCGCCGCCGGAACCGAGATCGGCGACTTCCCGCCGGTCGATCTCGAGGGCGAGTACGCGGCCGATCCGGTCGTCGTCCTCGGCGCCTCGACCGGCGGTCCGAAGATCGTCGAACGACTGTTCGAACGGCTGCCGATCGAGCTCGACGCGAAGGTTCTCGTCGTCCAGCACATGCCCGCTGGCTTCACCGAGCGCTTCGCCGACCGCCTCGATACGCGCAGCGAGTACGACGTCCGCGAGGCAACCGACGGCGAATCGATCCATCCCGGCGAGGCGGTGATCGCCCCCGGCGACGCCCACCTTGAGGCCCTCAGCAACGTCAACGGGCGCCTTCGCGTCCGACTCGACGACGGCGAGCGGCTTCACGGCGTGCGTCCGGCGATCGACGTGACGATGCGGACCGCCGCTGAGCGGGTCGACGACCCGCTCTGTGGCGTCGTGCTGACCGGGATGGGGCGGGACGGGGCGGACGGAATCGAAGCGATCCACGCCGCGGGCGGACGAACCATCGCACAGGACGAAGCGACGAGTCCGGTCTTTGGCATCCCCTGTCAGGCGATTCAAACGGGCTGTGTCGACGACATCGCGCCCGCCCCCGAACTCGTTGCGGCGATCGTCGACGCGTTCGATACGGACGGTGAGACCGATGACTGACTATCTAACCGACTTCGTTCAGGAGAGCGAAGAACGAATTACGGAACTGAACAACGCGTTGCTCACGCTCGAGCGCGATCCGACCGACGACGAGGCGATGGAGAACATCTTCCGGGTCGCACACACGCTCAAGGGCAACTGTGGCGCGATGGGACTCGAGCCGGCGAGCGATCTCGCCCACGCGATCGAGGATCTGCTCGACGCCGTCCGGCAGGGCGGCCTCGAAGTGACGCCCGAACTGATGGACGTCGTCTTCGACGCGGTCGACGAACTCGAGACGATGATCGACGAGGTCGCGGCCGGCGGCGAGATCGAGACCGACCCGTCGGCGACGATTGCGGCCCTTCGGGACCAACTCGAGGCCACCGACGGGCCCGCCGCGATCGCGACGCCCTCGACCGACGAGATCGACGCCGTCACCGAGCGGTTCGATCCGCCGACCGACGACGAACACCGCGCCTATCTGGTGCGGCTCGCGATCGCCGAGCGAGACGGCGTCAACAGCGGCAAACTCGTCGTCGACGCGTTGATCGACGCGTTCGCTCTGATCGGGACCCAGCCGCCCCGAGACGAGATCGAGGCCGGCGAGTACGACGGCACGTTCGACGCCGTCTTCGGCAGCGCGGTCGGAAAATCCGCGATCACGTCCGGTCTTGAGCCGGTCGAGGAGGTCGCCGACTTCGAACTCGTCGACATCAGCGACCAGTTCGACGCCCGTTCCGACGGGTCGGACGCGGCGACCGAGCCGGGCAACGGGATCTCCACGGAAGACGCCGCGGACCTCGAGGTCGACGACCTGCTCGACGAGTTCGATGAGTTCGACAACTTAGACGAGATGGTCGACGACGTCGACGACGACGAACTCGAGGCCTTCGAGGAGATGGGCGAGGCCGGTTCGTTCGACGACCTCCTCGACGAGGACGACCTCGAAGTCGACGGCGAACTCGGGGAACCGGCGGTCGATCCGATCGAGGACGACGCGAGCGAGCAGGCGGCCGACGACGCGTCGGCCAACGCCGAAGCGGACGACGTTGACGACGCCAACGCCGTCTTCAACGAACTCAAAGACGAGGTCGAGATGGTCGGCTTCGACGAGTTGCAGGACGAACTCGAGGAACTCGAGTTCGACGAGTTCGACAGCGACGACGAGGTCGATATGGACGAACTCCTCGGCGAGGACGCCGACGCCGACGACGCGTTCCTCGCGGGGCCGGAACCGACCGAGGACGACGTCAACGACCTTCTGGTCGACGCCGGCGACGCCAACGAACCGGCGGCGGCCGACGCCGTATCGGACGACGAGCTCGACGAGTTGCTGGCCGGCGGCGACGAAGCGTCCGCCGACGCGGCGACAGACGACGAACTCGAGGACCTGTTTACAGGCGACGACGAAGCGTCCGCCGACGCAGCGACGGATGATACTGCCGCTGCAACGACGGACGAACCCGCCGACGCGGCAACGGACGACGACTTCGACGACCTGTTTGCAGGCGACGAAGAGACCGCCACCGCGTCGACCGACGAGGAAGGCACGGCGGTCGAACCGTTCGAACCCGAACCCGAACCGGAATCCGCCGAGGCGACAGCCGAGTCGGAACCGGACGCCGCCGTAGAGTCCGAGCCCGTGCTCGAGGACGACGAGGACATCGTCGACGAGCTGTCGACGGACGATGACGTCGAAGCGGTCGCCGAAGCGGATCCGGACGCAGAACCGGAGTCGGCGACCGAATCAAAGTCGGCTGCAGACTCAGAACCGGCCGTCGAAGCGGAGTCGGTTGCTGCAGACCCGGAGCCGGCTGCCGAAGCAGAGTCGGCCACCGACTCGGCGTCGCCCGCAGTCGAAACAGAGACACGGACCGATGCAGACGACGGTCTCGAGTCCTCGACGGCTGCGGAAACCGATTTTGACGGCGAGGACGGAGACGCGACACTGCTGGACGAGGACGAACCCGCGGTCGACGATCCGTCGACGGCGGAGTTGGACGACGCGATCGAAGCAGCGTCGGAACCGGGAGACGACGGCGACGCGCTCGAGGACGAGTCAGATGCCGAGTCGACCGACCTCGAGACGCCCGATACCGCCGTCGAGACCGACGGTACGGACGACGAATCCGTCGAGGCGGACTCCGAACCCGAGGCGGCGACCGACGAACGCGACGAGACGTTCGGCGACGACGCCGTCACGGCCGACTCCGCCGGCGACGGACAGACCGCGGACGACGCCGAGGGCGAGTTCGACGACGATCTCGAGACGAGTTTCGAGGACGAATTCGATTCGACGGCGTCGGCCGACGACTCGAGCGACGACCCGTTCGCCGCTGACGAGGACGATCCGTTCGCGGACGAGGATCCGTTCGCGGACGACGCGGCGGACGATGCCTTCGGCGAAGACGACGCGTTCGCGGCGGACGATCCCTTTGCGGACGAGTCGTTCGACACCGAGTTCGAGTCGCCGGACGACGATTTCGACGACGTGACCTCCGCGACCGACGCCGACGCGGAGTCGGTCGACGAAGTCGTCGACGGCTTCGACGATTCGTTCGGTGACGAGGACGGCGAGGCGGCGACCGACTCGAGTGCGGAAACGCCGTCGTTCGACGATGACGCCGGGGCCGACGACAGCGACGAATCGGCAGCGGAGGTCGTCCACCGGATCGAGGAACCGACCTTCGAGAACCCCGGGCTGACGGTTCCGGAGTCGACGGACCGCCCGGACGCCGACGAGCAAACCGACGAGATCCAGTCGGTCAGGGTCGACATCGACCAGATCGACTCGCTGCTGACCCTCGTCGAGGGGCTGGTCACGAGCCGCGTTCGGCTCCGCCACACCGCGACCGAAAGCGAGGCGACCGACGCGCTCGAGACGGAACTCGACGACCTGGAGGACCTGACGACGGACCTCCAGGAGACGGTGATGGACATCCGACTGGTCCCCTTGCAGACGGTCGCGAGCCGACTGCCGCGGGTCGTCCGCGACATCGCGCGCGATCAGGACAAGGAGGTCGCCTTCGAGATGACCGGCGAGGACGTCGAACTCGACCGCAGTATCTTAGACCGGATCGGCGACCCGCTGATCCACCTGGTTCGCAACGCCGTCGACCACGGGATCGAACCGCCCGAGGAGCGCGAAGCGGCCGATAAACCGCGCGAGGGATCCGTCGAGGTCCACGCCGACCGGTCTCGAGACCAGGTGCGGATCACCGTCGAGGACGACGGGAGCGGCCTCGATCCGGACCGGCTTCGCGACGAAGCCGTCGAGGCCGGCGTCCGCTCCGAGGACGAGGTCGCTGACATGTCCGACGACGAGGCGTACGACCTCATCTTCCACCCCGGGCTCTCGACAGCGGACGAGGTGACCGACGTCAGCGGCCGCGGCGTCGGCATGGACGTTGTCAAGCGGACGATCGAGGACCTCGACGGCACGGTCGCGATCGACAGCGAGGCCGGCGAGGGGACGACCGTGACGATGACGCTTCCGGTGTCGGTCGCCATCGACGACATCCTGTTCGTTGAGTGCGGTGGTGAGGAGTTCGGGGTGCCGACGAAGGCCGTCCAGGACATCGAATCGGCCGCCACCCTCGAGACCGTCGACGGACAGCGGGTCCTCACCGACGGCGACGACACCTACTCCGTCATCGAACTCGACGACGTCCTCGAGACGCCGCGAGCGAGCGCCAACGGCGACGGGATGGTCGTGCGGATCCGCGACGACGTCCGGTCGGTTGCCCTTCACTGTGACCACGTGTACGGCCAACAGGAAGTCGTCGTCAAGCCCTTCGAAGGCTTCATGAGCGATATTCCTGGACTCAGCGGAGCGACGGTGCGAGGACGGGGGGAAGTGGTCAACATACTAGACGTAACAACACTATGACAACGAACGACTACCCACACCCACGGAGGAACCCATGACGCTAATGGTCGATATTCGAAAGCTGAGTTTCATCAACGAAATGGCGAAGGTCGGGACGAACGGCGTCGCCGACAACATGAGCAAGCTTACCGGCGAGGACGCACAGATGGAGGTGACGAAGACGAACTTCATCGACGTCGACGACATCGAGTCCCAGCTGGACTCGGGCAAGCGAGTCGGCGTCCGCGTCCGGCTGCTCGATCCGCCACACGGCCACATCCTCATCCTCTTCCCCGAGGCCAGCGCCAAGAAGATCACGGCGATCATGCTCCGAGATGTCGTCGACGACATGTCGGACGTCTCGGGCAAGATGGCCAGAAGCGCCGTCGAGGAGATGGGCAACATGATGGCGAGTGGCTTCATCGACGGCTGGGCCGACGTGCTCGGACGCGCGATCGACATCGCCGCGCCGCAGCTCGTCTACGCGCCGACGGGCGATATCGTCACCCGAACCGCCGGGCTCGGCGGCGACGATCTCGCGCTGTTCTTCGACTCGGATCTGACCGTTCCGAGCTACCAGATCGAAGCCGAAATCTACGCCTTCCCCGACTTGGAGGAGTTCGTCGAGATGGTCAACGGCATCGAAGTCCAGCACGCATGAAACTCGACGTCAACGCACTCGGAACCTTCTACCGAATGGCCCGAGAGGGCGCCGGACTGGCCGCGGGGCGACTGACCCACATGACCGGGGTCGAAACGCAGGTCGGCGTCACGAAACTCAACTTCATGCGCGGCCGCGAGATCCAGCGGGATTTCGAGGATTCGACGGAGAAAGTCGGCGTGCGAGTCAAGCTCACCGGCGCCATCGAGGGCTACTCGATGATCGTCTTCGAACGCGAGAACGCGTTCCGGATCGTCGAGACGCTGCTCGCCGAATCCGACGAGGCCGAAATCGACGTCGACGGCGAGTTCGACGAAATGACGCGCAGCGCCGCGACCGAGGTGGGCCACATCATGAACAGCGGGTTCATCGACGGCTGGGCCGACGTCTTAGAGACCGTCATCGACGTCTCGACGCCCGAGTTCGTCCAGGGGGCGACGGCGGAACCCTTCTTCGGCGACGTCAGCGAGGCGCCCGACGACGACGACCTCGCCTTGCTCTTCCAGAGCCAGATCGAGACCGTCGGCACCGAAGTTGGCTTCAGCCACTACCTCTTCCCGAAACGGGAGTCGATGTCGGCGCTGCTCGACCGCCTGCGGACCAGCGGCGGTATCGAGTACGACAAACTCGACGGCTTCGACCGCATGGCCGAACGCGGCGCCGAGGAGGTCGCCAAGACGGCGACGACGCTGACCGGCATCGACACCAGCGTCGAGATCCGGCGGCTGAACTTCGTCTCGCTCGAGGCGATCCCCGAGCAGGTGGCCGACCAGAAACTCGTCGGCGTCGCCTTCGAGTTCGACGGCATGCCCAGCGGCTATCTGCTCTTCCTGTTCGACGAGGAGTCGGCCCACGAGATCGTCGACGCGATGGTTCCGATGGAGGTCGACGAGGACGGGTTTGGTGAGATGGGCACCAGCGCGATCAAGGAACTGGGCAACATCATGGCCAGCGGCTTCCTCGACGGCTGGGCGAACGTCCTCGACACGACGATCGACCACTCGACACCGGAGTTCATCCACGATATGGGCGCCGCCGCCGTCGACCCCGTGATCATCCAGCTCGGAGAGAACCAGGAGTTCGCGTTCGTCTTCGACACGGTCGTCGTCGCCGACGGCCGGGAGTTCGACTGCGAGGTGTACGCGATCCCGGACGAAGCCGACCTCGAGCGGGCGCTGAACAACCTCGACGTCGATCGGATCGAAGAGACGCCGACGACGGCCGAGTTCCAGGAAGTCAACAACTCATGAAGACGTACGGAACCGAACCGGGCGCGCCGACGCCGGTCCAGGTCGGAATCTCCGAACTGGTCGTCAGCGACGGCGACGATACGCTCAAATCCTACGGGCTGGGCTCGTGTCTCGCGATCACCCTCTACGACCCCGACAGCGATATCGGCGGACTGGCCCACGTTATGCTCCCCGACGGCGACACCGCCGACAACAGTGACCGAAAACCCGGCAAGTACGCCGACACCGCGATCCGGGCGCTGTTGCGACGGATGGTCGAGCAGGGAGCCAGCTACACCACCGTCAAGGCCAAGATTGCCGGCGGCAGCGACATGTTCGAATTCGAGAGCTTCGGCGACGGCGTCGGCCAGCGCAACATCGCCGCCGCCAAGGAAGAACTCGAAAAGCTCGGCGTTCCCCTGATCGCCGAGGACGTCGGTGGCGAGTACGGCCGGACCGTCGAGTTCACGCCCGGAACGGGGACGCTCCTCGTCAAAACGGCCGACGAAAGCGCCGAGAACGGACGGGTGGAGCTATGAGCGACGCGGCGTTCGACGAACTCCTCGAGTTCGTCGAGGACGAACTTGCCTTCGCGACGAGCCACTACAACGACAGCTACCTCGATCGGCGCGTCTCCTCGCGAATGCGCCGGACCCAGTCCGAGACGTACGCCACGTACCTCGAGACGCTCCGGGACGATCCTGAGGAACAGACCGCGCTGCTCGAGGCGATGAGCATCAACGTCACCGGGTTCTTCCGCAATCCCGACGTCTGGGACGGGATCCGAGAGGTCCTGCAACGGCTGACCGCGACCAACGAGACCGTCCGCGTCTGGAGCGCCGCCTGCGCCGACGGGCGGGAACCCTACTCCGTGTCGATGCTCGCCCACGACGACCCCGAGATCGACGAATCGTCGGTCTCGATTCTCGGCACCGACATCAGCGAACCCGCGCTCGAGACGGCCCGGTCGGGCGTCTACGAGGAATCCCGGACCGTCGACTTCGCCGACCAGCTCGACTTCCTCAACGACTACGACGCGTACGTCGAGTGCGACGACCGGACCTTCCGGATCGATCCCGCCGTCAAACGGAACGTCACGTTCGCGTGCCACGACCTGATCAACGACGACCCCAAGACCGGATTCGATCTGGTCATCTGTCGGAACCTGTTTATCTACATCGACAACGAGTACAAGCAGTCGATGTTGGCGACGATCGCCCAGTCGCTTCGGCAACAGGGGTATCTCGTTATCGGGAAGGCCGAGACGATCCCCCCGAACCTCAAATCCGCGTTCACCGTCCGCGACGCTCGGCTTCGCATCTACCACCGAGACACACTGGAAACGGCCTCGTTGACCGGCGAACGGACACCGTCGAAGTAGACCACGGCCGGTAACCGCGGTACGGTTCGCAATCCGTCTTCTGTAACACATAGCGACGCTTACGTATCGGGACCGCGAAAACGGAGTCGAGATGAGTGCATTCGATCTCGACGCGTTCGTCGGTCGCTCTCGAGCGCTCGTCGAGTCCGCGCCGCCCGCGACGCGCCGGGAAACGCGTACTTGGCTCGTCGATCCCCTTCTCGAAACGCTGGGCTGGGACGTCCGCGCTGATACCTGTCTGAGCGAGACGACTGTCGACGGTACCCGACTCGAGTACGTCACCGCCGTCGGCGGGGTCCCCGCACTGTTGGTCGCCGTCGAACCTTACGGGGAGTCGCTGGACCGAGACCGCGCCGTGTCCCTCCTCGAGACGATGGCGTGGACGGGGATCGACCGCGTGATCTACACCGACGGCCGCGACTTCCTCCTGCTGGCCGGAACAACCGACGCCGATCGGCTGGCCTGTCGGCTCGCCACGTTACCCGACCACGAGTCGGCGCTCGCCCACTACACGCGCGAGACTATCGGCCAGCGACTCGAGCGCCACTCCCGGCCGTTCGTCGCCCGCCAACTCGCCGTCGCACGCGACGAGATCGTCGCGTCGATCGTCGACGAACTGACGGCCGTAACCGATCAGGGCGACGCCTACCGCACGGAGTTCGACTCCGCGGCCGGCCGGTTCGTCGATCGACTCGTCGCCGCCTTCAGCGACGACGGACAGCGACCCGTAGCCGGCGATCTGGAGGCCGCCGACGCCGACGTGTCGTTCGAGTTCTCCGAACCCGGTTCCTCGAGCGATGAGAGCGAAGCGACTCGACAGTCGATGTCGACGGATGAGAGTCGACCGAACCACCCTTCGACCGGCGACCCGGACTCCTCGACGGACGAGACGAGCGCGACCGAGGAATGCGAGACCGACGCCGACGCAGACGCTGCAGACGGGGACGAGTCACAACCGGACGGGGGCGGCGACGATGCCGCCCGCGCGAGTGCCTCGAGACCCGAACGAAGCGACGCCGATGCCGACGCGGGCGAGTATATCGTTCGCTTCTTCAACGAGCGGGGCTCGATCGGCGCGATCGGCCACTCCAGATCTGATCGGGCGCTGGTCGCCGCCGCGGAGTACCTCTTCGAGCGCGGTCTCTCCGGGCTCTCGGTGCCCTGGAGTCCCGACGAGGGCGACGATACGCGAGCCGTCCTCCACGAGTCCCCGACTCATCCCGACGGGACCCCGATGACCACTCCCCAGCAGCTCTCGAACGGACTCTACCTCGAGACCGGCGGTGACGCCGAGCGACGGGCCAACCGCGTCGAAGCGCTCGCCACTCAAGCGGGGTTTCGGGCGATGCTAACCGGCGATTGGGAGTAAAACGAACCGTCGGGTTCGCCCGCTCAGTAGTCGATGTCGACTTCGACGATGGTGACGACGACGCGACCGTCGTTGCCGTCGAAGTCACCGCAGCCGCCGTCGTCCTCGCTCCATCCCGAAAGGATGTCGTTCCACGCGTTTTCGTACGCGCCGTCGTCTTCGCGCTCGATAGTCACGTTCTCGACGCCAGTGTAGACCTTACTGCTGCGATCTTCGACGGTCATCGCCACGCCGAGCCCGCTGCTAGCTTGTACCGAACGGTCCTCGGCGGAGACGGCGACCAGCGAGATGATCGCCGTATTCTGGTCCGGATTGCACCGCAGCTGCGGTTCTCGGAGGACGACGCTTCCGGTCTCGTCCCCGCGGACGAGACCGCCTCCCTCATATGCAACCGTGCCGTCGCCCGACTCGTAGGCGAACTCGCCGAGTTCAGCGGTGACGCCGTCACCGTAGCCGGCGAACCGCTGATCGCTCCCGTCGGTACCGATCGGGTCACTACCGTTGATCGAAATGTTGAGTGCCGTTCCGCCGTTCCCGGTCGTGATCCGCCCGTCTCGTAGCGAGAGTTCACCGTAGCGCTGGTTGACGCCGTTCGAACGAAGTACGTCGTTGAAGTTGTCCGTCAACGAATCCATCGCGCGCACGGCGTTGGTCTCCTGCTCGTTCTCCTGATAGTCCATCATCGCCCCGAACGCGGTCGTGTATAGCAAGCCGACCGAGCCGAGGATGATCGCGAAGGTGAGAATGAAGGCGACGACTTCGGAGATGCCACGATCGTCGGCACCGAGTCCGACTCGCAGCGTCGAGTCGGCTCGTCGGTCGCTCATCGGTCCGCCTCCGTAATCTCGATGTTGCTACCCGTATAGGTGATCTCAAGCGAGCCGCCCGCAACGGACGTTCCGGTTTCGATCCCGGTGTCGACTTTGATCGGCACGTAAACCGTCACGTCGGCGCTCGAGGCCTCCAACTCGAGACACTGGTTCGAGTCGTCGAGCAGTGGCGCCCGTTCCCCGCAGTCCCCGGGTGACAGCGTCGTGACGGTGTATCCGGAGTTCGAGACCGTTCTCGGCCGATCGGAGACGATCGATACGTCGTCACTGTCGTTGGCCATTCGATCGACGTTGCCGATATCGCCCGCCAGCCGTTCGCCGACGGTCTCGAGGGCGGTTTCGGTCGACCGCTCGGTCTCGGACTCGAGCATCGTGCTGCCGGCCATCAACAGCATGGCGATGAGGATCGTCGTGATGCCGATCGTGAGGACGTGGGTGAGCGCGATCGACATCCCGCGGTCGGACGTGTGGTCGGGACGGCGAATCACGATGGACACCCCTCGGAGCTGACGTCTATCGTCCGATCGTAGCGCTGATCGGTGGAGTCGGCGGAGATCGTGACGGTCACGTTCTCGATGTCGACCTCGTTGTCGTCCACGTCGATTTTATCGGCTAGGTCGTCGTTGGCTTCGGCGTGCACGACGGTCGGCTGCGAGTGAGCCGTTGCGTTTCGATACAGCACCGAGTAGTTCTCGATATCGTTCTCCAGATTCGATTCCACTAGCGACGGTTGCACCTCGCCGCCATCGACCAGTTGGTTGTTCCCCGTTTGATCGCCTTCGTACTCCGCGATCAAACAGCCGACTCCCTGTCGGACCTCGAGTTCGGTCGTCTCGGCACTGCTCGCGCTCTGGCTCGTCTCGCCCGACGACAGCGTCTCGGTGTAGAGGACGCCGTTGAAGACGACGACCACGCCGAGCACGATGAACGCGAGCGCGACCGCGCCGATGAGCATCACCTGTCCCCTGTCAGGTCGGTCGTCCGATCGATCACCGGTTCCGCTTCGTCGGCTGCGAGTTCTGTCAGTTACCATACTGCGACGCGCACCTCCACGACGTTGTAGAGTTCAGACTCGTTTTCACCGGTCGCCGGCGGGATGGGGTACTTCCCATCTTGGTGGGCCTTTCGAACTGATATGTCCCTGTTCTCGTCGTCGGGAGCCGTCAGATTGTCCGACTCGAGCAGCGTCACGGTGTAACTCGCCGTCACCGCCTCCGATTGCCCCTGATAGACGAGATACGTACTGTTCTCCTCGTCGAACTCGCCGTTCTTATCCTGATAGACGAGTTCGACGTTATAGCTCAGTCCGCGCTCGGTGAACCGCTCCGAGAGCACCTCGCCGAGGGCGAACTTCCGATAGAGTTCCGTGTCGTTCGAGGCGTTGTAGTAGAACTCGACGTTCTGCTCGCTCGCGTTGTGGAACTCGTCGGTCGAGTCGTTCCAGTAGCGAACGAGCGTCGATAGATCGCCGGTTCCGTTCTCCGCGCTCCCGTTGGTCGTTGCGCCGACCACCAGCGCGTCCTGTGCCTCCTGTTCGAGTTGCGCCTGGGACGTCCGATCGGCGAGCCCGCCCGTCGTCGGTGTGATAACGACCGACTGGAGCGCGAACAGGACCGCCATCAGGACGATCATCGCCGAGACGAATCCCTCGAGGGTGTAGGCCTGTCCGCGGTCGGTTTCGGAGTGGGGTGTGTCTCGCATCGTATCACCACATCCTCACGACGAGTCGACAGGCCGGATCGCACTCCGGCGCAGCCCCGGTGAACGAGCCCGCTTCGAACGTCACGATCCGCGCGGAACTGGCCGCCGACTGGTTTTCGTAGCCGTCGCCGACCGTCCACTCGTCCCCGAGCGGTTCGCTTTCGTTGAGCGGTTCGAGGCGAACGTCGATCCGATCGTAGCGGGCTTCGTCTTCCCTGAGGCCGAGCCGTTCGGACAGTCCCTCGTCATCGTCGACGAACTCCTCGAACGCGCTGCCGTTGAGTTCGGTCTCCGGCCCCGTCTCCGTCGACAGATTGTGCACGACTCGGTCGGCGACGCGGTCGGCCTGGGCCGTCTGCCCGCCGGAAACCGACGAGTCGAACGGGGTCAGGATCGACGGGAGAAACGAGAAGACGAAGGCTACAGCCAGGATGAACACGCCGATCCCGATGGCGAAGTCCTGCGTGGTCTGGCCACGCTCGCGCAGGGAGATCGACACCGTCTTCGAGCGGCGGTCGCGGTCGGTTCGGGTCCGTTTTCGACTCATGATTAAGCCACCAGCGTCCAGCCGACGAGTGCGATCGTCGCCAGTATGACGGCGTATTTCAGTCCGCTCAGCACGTCCGCATCGCGGATGTACCCACAGATGACCCCGGAGAGGATCGCCTGCATCGTCACGGCGTGGAAGAACAACACCGACAGCATATTGACGTCGATGTTGTCGCTCAGGTCGGCCTCCCCGAGGCCGCCACTACCGCCGCCGCTGGCCGCGTCGGTACCGCCGCCGGTTGAACTCGAGAGGCCGGCCATCGTGTCGATGAACTGCGTCTTGAGGATCGCGATCACCGCGAGTACGGTCATGAACGTCATGATGATAATCACGACCTGCATCCGGGTGCGGGACTTGCGCTCGCGCTCGATATCGTCGTGGTTCTCGCTTGCGCGGGCGGCCGTCCGGAGCACGTCCGAGATCTGATTCGAGGCTTCCTGAGCCTCGGTGATCAGCCGCGTCGTCCGAGCCAGCCGCGGGATGTGGTACTTGTTGTTGAACTCGATGAGCGCCTGCTTCAGACTGGTCCCGTAGTTGACCTTCGTGTGCATCATCTCGAACTCGCGGGCTAGCTTCCCGCTCGTGGTGTCGGAAACGGCCTTTAGCGACTCGAGCAGCGTCAGTCCGGTGTCGTTCGAACTCGAGAGTTTGCGCAGGTCCTCGGAGAGTTGACTGACGACGGAGTTACGGTATCGAACGTTCCACTCGCGGAAGACGGCGAGCGGAATCGCGATAACGTACAGCGGGACGTAGACGTAGATGAACGTCCCCCAGACAGCGTTCTCGAGGAGGCCATCCCACGACGTGGGCGCCGAGCCGTTCATCATCGCCGTCGTAACGATCACGAGCGACGCCGGCACCGTCAGCGCGAGCGTGAGCAGCGGATTGTCCCGGAAGAACAGGTGGGGTTTCTGAAGGACCTCCATCGTCTCGTAGGTCCCCTCGCGGTTCTTGATCCGGTCGAAAACGCTGTGGTCACCCGTGAACTTCTCGACCAGCCCGAGATCCAGCAGGCCCTGATCTCCCTGGCTCTCGAGGCGGTCGTCGGTGTCCCCCATCGAGAGGTAGCCGTCACCCGGTTCGTCCTCTTTGACCGTCGAAACCATGATGAGAAAGCCGACCCCGGTCAGCGGGATCAGTGCGTAGACGGTCATATAGAGCATCGTGTTCGTCACGCTCGCCTGCGGGATCATCTGCATGACGACCATAATGATGATCAAGAGTAGCGGGAACAGCGACAGCGTCATGTACATCTCGCCGAACAGCTCGAGCGTCTCGAGGGTCAGTTCCTGCTCCTGTTTGGCGGTCCGCATGTGTTTTTCCTTCTTGTCCTCGAGGAAGCTCTCCATGTCGCCGCCGCTGTTGACGATCGAGAGCATGTCGGTCAGGAACTGCGAGAGTTCGTCGCTGGGCGTCTCCAGGGCCTGCTTCCGGATCGCGGTCCGGTAGTCGATGTCGAAGTACTCGGTCTCTTTGACGATGCTCTGGAACTCCTTTGCGACCTCGCCGTAGGTGTCGTCGGCCTGGGCCATCGCCTCGATGATCTCGAGTTGGTTCAGGCCGCCGACCGACAGCGCGTACATGAACGAAACGGAGTCGGTCAGGAGCATGTTGATCTGGCGCTTGCGGGTCGAGGCACGCGAGTAGGGGATCGCGACCAGCGATCCGAACCCGATCGCGAAGCCGATCGAACCGAAGAGGAGTCCGGTGAAGAAGATCAACGCCGGGATGCGGAGCGTGTCGATGATCTGGAGCACCAGCTCGCTGCTGACGGGGAAGCCGAGGATCACGTCGACCTGAATGATGCCGGTGGCAAACAGCGTGTAGCCGAGCAGGAGGCCGAGCAGCCACAGCGCCAGGCCGCTGATGAAGCCGATCCCGAGGGCTCGGGAGAGGTAGAGTTCGACCGTGTTGGTCATTCGAGCCTGAGCTAACTTCGTCTCGACGTCGCCGACGAACTCGCTATCGTCGGTGAACAACCAGTCGTAGAGGGGGTAGAACGTCTCGCCGAGCACGTCGGAGCCCCCTGAGAGCCCGCCGGAACCGCCACCGCCGCTGCTGTCGGTCTGGAGGCTCATGCGTCGGTATCCCCGTTATCGTCGGCGGGATCGGTTTCGCCGTCCGCCGGTCCATCGTCCTCGCTCTCGGCCGGTTCGAAGATCGAATCGTCAGTCTCGGCCTGCGCCTGTTCGCCGTCGAACAGCGACTCGTCGTCGCTATCGTCCGCCGCCGAATCCTCGGAGAAGATCGAGTCGGACTTGGTCCCGAAGATCGACTCCGATTCGTCGGTATCGTCGACTTCTGCTGGCTCCGTCGGATCGTCGCGATCCTTGCCGGGCGGATCGGCCGCGGTCACCGTCGGCTCCTCGTCGGCCGGCTGGTCGTCGCCATCGCCTTCGAGACGCCCGTCGTGTTCGCTTCGTTCGTTCGCCGGGGACGTGGTGTCCGACTCCGGCGCGTCGGCGGTCGGCTCGCCGGCCACGATACCGTTGCCGTTCTCGACAGCGGCGCTCTCATCGCTGCCGTCGTCGATGATGCTCGAGGAACCGGCGTCAGCTTCCGACGCGACACCCTCCTCGGCGTCCGTCGCTGCGGAGTCGTCGGCCGCCCCTCCGAGCTCGATAGTCGGCGTCTCGTCGGTCTCGATACCTTCGTCGGTCATCTCCTCGGGAGCGGCCGTCGATGTCTCGTCGCCTTCGGCAGGGTTGTCGGTCGAACCGCCGAGGTCGATTGTCGGCGTCTCGTCGGGTTCGTCGGCGGTCTCGAGTCCGTCGCCGACCGGCTCGTCGGCGGTCGCCGGTTCGAACTGATCGCTGAAGTCGCCGGCCGTCTCCGCGTCGGATTCGGGGTCGAAGATCGACTCGAGGTCGTCTTCGGGGAACATCGAATCGAAGCCGGAGGTGTCGGGCTTGGCCGTCGACGCGATGTCGGCCTCCGTTGGCGGTTCCGGCTGGCCGTCCGCGTCGAGCCGATCGATAGTGTCGCCCATGTCGTCGAACAGCCCGCCGAGATCCGCGTCGTCGGCGTCGTCGGTCGGCATGACGGTCGTCTCCGTCTCGTCGACGGCCGCCGGCTGCGGAGTTTCGGTCTCCGCGTCCGCGCCATTCGCGCTCGCCGCCGGCGCAGGCGGGCCGCTGACGCCGCCCGTCTCGTCGTCGATCTCGAACCCGTCGGACGTCTCGTCCGCGGTGCCGGCATCGGGCGACTCGGCCGCGATCCCGTCGCTGCCCGTCCCGGCGGCCGTTCCGTCACCGACCGTCTCGGCGGCGACTCCCTCGCCGGCACTCGAAGCCGCTTCGGCGCTGTCGGCAGCAGCCTCGCCCTCGTCGCCGCCGATATCGAAACCGGTATCGTCGCTGAGCCACGCCGGCTCCCCGGCGTCCTCGCCGGCGCCGAACCCGCTCGAGCCGTCGCCGAGCTCCCACTCGTCGTCTTCGACCGAGTCGTCGACGTCGCCGGCGAAGTCGAACTCGTCGGCGTCGGCGCCGTCGACCTCGATCGCGTCCGCCGCCTCGGCTCCACCGAGGGCGCTGTCCAGTCCGCTCGGCGTTTTGCCGCGGTACTCCTCGAACAGCGACTCTTCGGCGCGTTCCAGGAGGTCCATCGAGGTGTTGTACGTCTCGTCAGTCGCATCCGGTCGCGGGACGAGTTCCTCTTTCTCCGGATCGACGTCGATCAGGACGCTCTCCATCTCCCGGAGGTCCTCGAGGCTGTCCTCGAGTTGGCCGTTCGCGATGAGCGTGAGGATCGTGTCGGGATCGTTGATGAACGCCTGCACCGTGGCGGCGACCTCCGCGTACGTGTTGAGCCCGTTCTTGATGAGGTAGGCGAGGATGACCTCGCGTTTGAACAGTTCCTCCTCGAGTTTCTCGCGGCTCCAGCCGCGGTCGAACTGGATCTCCTCTAAGGTGTTCGAGTCCCCCATCTTGAGGAACTCGTCAGTCTCGGCCTGCCACTGGTAGACGTCTTGGACGTTGATTTCGTCGTGTTCGGCCTCGTAGTGATTGATCTCGGTCAGCGACTTGTTCCGGCGGACCTTCCGGCCCTGGACCCGCGTCTGGGTCTGGATCGACACGAGGTCCAAGGCGGTGAACATCGTCTTCGAGACGTTGATCGGATCCGTCGTGAACCGCTTGAGCACCTCGTCGACGGAGTCAGCGTGGAACGTGGTGTAGGTCGTGTGGCCGGTCGACATGACCTGGAACAGCGTCCGTCCCTCCTCGCCCCGGATCTCACCCATGACGATGTAGTCGGGTCGCTGACGGAGCGCGGCCTCGAGCAGGTCGAACTCGTCGACGTCGCCCTGCTCGTCGTCGGCGAAGGACGGGCGCGTGACGCTGGCGATCCAGTTTCGCTGCGGGAGTTCGACCTCCCGGGTGTCCTCGATGGAGACGATCTTGGCGCTCGAGGGGATAAACAGCGAGACCGCGTTCAGCGAGGTCGTCTTCCCGGAAGCGGTACCCCCGGCGAAGATCAGGCTCTTGTGGTTCTCGATGCAGAGCCAGAGGAACGCCATCTCGTCGAGCGAGAAGGTGTTCCAATTGATGAGGTCGATCGGGGTGAACGGGACGTCCTTGAACTGACGGATGGTGTAGTTGGTCCCGTGGTCGGACACCTCCTCTCCCAGCGTCAACTGGGCGCGCGATCCGTCGGGGAGGGTCGCGTCGACTTGCGGCAGCCGTTTGCTGATACCCTTTCCGGAGCGCTGGGCGAGTTTGACGACGAAGTCGTCGAGTTCGTCCTCGCCGTGGTAGACGTTCGAGATGATCTGCTCGTACTCCGAGTGGTAGACGAACACCGGCGAGTTGTAGCCGTCGACGGAGATGTCCTCGACGTTGATGTCGTGTTTGATCCCGTCGATGCGCTCGTAGCCGATGAAGTTGCGCTTGAGCAGATAGAGCAGTTTCTCGACCTGATACTCACTTAGCGTGTCCGGATCGTCGGCGAGGATCGCCGGCTCGGGCCGAACGGAGAGCCCCTCGAGCGGGTCGGGGCCGTCGTTCTCGCCGTCGCCGTCGCCGTCGCCCTCGTCGTCGTCGAGCAGATTCCGCAGCGTGTCGAGGATACTCTCCTGGGACCCGCTAGCCGTCTTCTCGAACAGGTCGTAGCGCTTGAGCAACTGGCGGGTCTCGTCCTCGATAACCGTCCGGCGTCCGTCCTCGGTCGCCTTCTCCTTGATCCCCTCGTCGGAGTACTTGATCGCGGTTCGCAGTTTGCCTGAGAGGAACTCCTGTAACTCGAGTTCGATCTCGTTCAGGTAGGGCTCGATCAGGTAGTACTTCTTCTCGTTTTCCTTCTCGGAGTGGAAGATAACGACGCAGGCGTAGGGTTTGTTCACCCAGTAGCGCTCGACCTCTCTGAAGTGGGTCTTCTTGTCCATCGGGACGGCCTTCTCCAGATCGTAGCGGTTGGTGACGGTCGTGTTGCCCGCGACCGTCGAGAAGAACTCGTCCTCGTCGACCTCCTCCTGGACGTTGACGGTTCGTTCCTCGACGAGTTCGTCCAGCTCCATCGCGGCGTCGTCGGCCGCGGACAGGCGCTGTTCTAGCGTGTCCGGATCGAAGCCGAGCGACTCCTCCTTATCGTGGGTGACGATGTCGCCGTCGCTATCCCGCGGCCGGGAGCCGTCGTCCTCGTAGTAGTACTCCCACTTGTAGTGCTCCCAGGTCCAGGTATCTTTGACGACCGGCGTCGTCTCCGGGTCGGCGTACTCCCGAAAGACGTCCCAGAGTTCCTCGGCGTTGTCGCCGGCGGTCGGCACGACCGTCGAGTCCAGATCGTCGGGGTGATAGCCGAGGTAGGACTCGGGATCGAACTCGACTCGGGTCCAGTCCTCGCCGGACGGGACCGTGCGTTCGGGTCCTTCGTCGGTATCTAATCCCAGTTGGTCGTCCGACGTCGCCTCAACAGGATCGTCGGGATACAGAACCGACGCGTCGTCGCCGTACCCATACTCTTCCATGAAATGCTCCCACGTGTAGTCGCCGACGCGAACTCCCCCGTCCGGATTCGCGTCGCCGTCCGACCCGCGAGATCGATTCGCCTCCGACGCAGACTCGGACGCCTCACCCTCAGAAAAGTCCCCGGCATCCGACTGGTCGGCCTCGTCAATAGCCATTGACTTCACCCAAACTCTCACCCTTCAAAAAATTCATCCATACATTACCACTTCTGATAATCCCCCGAGCACAGTCTCCTTCCCGACGTATCCGTACGTGTCTCCCCGCTATCACAATCCAATCCACGCTACTGTCACTCTCAAATACACTCCCGTTTTCAGACCCATCCTACATATATTGTCGGACTACGTTATCTATTTCTAATGGAAACCCGTCCGTATTTGTGACGAGTTTTGAGCAGCGCGGTCCCGACGGGAGAACAGCTATGGGTTCGGCACCGGTATCGGTCGGGTAAATGAACGACCAGTTCAGTCTCGAGGACCGCGTCGCGGTCGTCACCGGCGGCGGGAGAGGGATCGGCCGCGCGATCGCGATCGAACTCGCCGACGCCGGAGCCGCAGTCGTCCCGTCGGCGCGCTCGAGCGACGAGATCGAGGCGGTCGCCGACGAGATCGAGGCCGCGGGCGGCGACGCGGTCGCCGTCCCCGCGGACGTGACGGATCCCGATGCGGTCGCGGACGTCATCGACCGGGCGGACGACGCCTTCGGCGGGGTCGACGTCGTCGTCAACAACGCCGGCTTCAACCCCGACGACGCGCTTGGCCAGCCGGAGGACGTCGAGACCGAGAGCCTCGATCGGGTGCTGGACGTCAACCTGAACGGCGCCTACGAGGTCACCCGCACCGCGGCCGACCACCTCCTCGAGAGCGACGGCGGGTCGGTGATCAACGTCGCGAGCGTCGGCGGGCTGGTCGGCCTGCCGCGTCAGCACCCCTACGTCGCCTCGAAACACGGCCTCGTCGGCCTTACGAAGAGCCTCTCACTCGACTGGGCCCCCGAAGTGAGGGTTAACGCCGTCGCCCCCGGCTACGTCTCGACGGCCCTGACCGACGACCTCGAGGCCGACGACCGACTTCGGCAGTCGATCATCGACCGCACGCCCCTCGAACGGTTCGCCGACCCCGAGGAAATCGCCGGCCCAGTGGTCTTCCTCGCGAGCGAGGCCGCGAGTTACGTAACCGGCGCCTGTCTGGCCGTCGACGGCGGTTGGACCGCCCGATAGCGCGCGGCGATCGGCCGATCCGTCAGCGCCCCATTTTACATCGATACCTATTCAACTCGAAGTATTTCTTCTGGAATTGAGTTATGCAACTACAGCTTCCATCGTAAATACAGTTGGGGAGAGTTCCACAGCCACGGTAGTTTCCGCCGGCACCTATCGCCGCGCCGGACCCAGTAGCCGTATGGACTACGCCGACTCCGACCGCGCACAGGAACTCGCCGACCGCGCCCGCGAGTTGATGGAAGAGGTCGTCCTCCCGATCGAGCGGGAGCGAGCCGGCGGGATGGCCGTTTCGAGCGGGACGATCGCGGAGCTTCGGGACGCCGCCCGCGAGTACGACATCTACGCGCCCCAGATCGCCGCGGAGTACGGCGGCATGGGCGAACGCTTCCGCGATGTCTTGCCCATCTTCGAGGAGGCCGGCCGCAGCCTCCTCGGCGCCGCCGCGATGCGCGTCGACGCCCCCGACGAGGGGAACATGCACCTGCTGGAACTGGCGGGCGACGAGCTACAGAAAGAGACCTACCTCGAGCCGCTCGTCGAGGGCGAGATCACGTCGGGGTTCTCGATGACCGAACCGCTGGACGGGGCCGGCTCGGACCCGAAGATGATCCGGACGACTGCGGAGAGAGACGGCGACGAGTGGGTCATCAACGGCCATAAGTGGTGGACGTCAAACGGCGTCGAGGCCGACGTCCTGATCGTTCTCGCGCGCACCGACCCCGACACCCATCCCTACGAGGGCTGTTCGCTCTTCCTCGTTCCCGCCGACGCGGACGGCGTCGATATCGTGCGCGACGTTCCCCACATGGGGGACGGCGCTCGCGGCGCCTCCCACGCCGAAATCGTCTACGAGAACGTCCGAATCCCCGATGAACACCTGCTCGGCGATCTGAACGAGGGATTTTCCCATGCCCAGGCGCGACTCGGCCCGGCCCGCCTCACCCACTGCATGCGCTTTTCCGGAATGGCCCGGCGCGCCCTCGAGATCGCGACGGCCTACACCAGCGAGCGCGAGGGGTTCGGGTCGACCCTGTCGGACAAACAGTCGCTGCGCCACCAGATCGCCGACGCCGAGACGCGGCTTCACGTCGCCCGGACCGCGATCCGCGACGCGGCCGACCGGATCGAGGACGGCGACGGAGCCCGCGTGCCCGTCTCGATGTGCAAGGTCTTCACCGCGAACGTCACGCAGGAGGCCGTCGACCTCGCCGTCCAGTGCTGTGGCGCCAACGGCATCGGGAAGGACCTCCCGCTGGCGGACTTCTACGAGGCCGTCCGCACGTTCCGCATCGTCGACGGCGCCGACGAGGTCCACCGACGGGTCATCGCCCGCGACGCCTTCGCGGACGTGAATCGCGAGGAACTCGAGCCGCTAACCCGATTCGGCGATCCGAACACGCGACGCGGCAGCGGCCACTAACCGAGTACGGGTATCCTCGTCCGGGTCTGTTGTCCCGTCGCTCGTAGATGTATGAAGAGACGGCTCGGCTCCGAAAATCCGTCCGCTACAGTGAACGACGCGGTGGTGGCTGTGCGCGGCTCGTGCTGGTTCGCTCGCCACACCGCGGCTCGCTGCATGGTCGTGACAGGATTTGAACCACCTAACCGTCACTCGCTGCGCTCGTTCGTTTCGTAATTCAAATCCCCAACCCTGTTTTCACTGTTCGCCGCCGCTCGCAGGAAAACGGGCATGGCAGGATTTGAACCGCGGTCGTTCCGCTTCGCTTCACTCCCTAATTCGAATCCGCTATCCGGTTCGCTCGCCACTCCGTGGCTCGCTACACGGGCGTGGCGGGATTCGAACCCACGATCAGAAGGTTAGGAACCTCCTGCCCTCTCCGCTAGGCCACACGCCCGCAGAAAAAACGTCAGTTGGTCTCGGTTTCCGTCTCCGTCTTCGTCTCGGTTTCCGTCTCCGTCTCGCCCTCCTCGGTGACGGGCTCGGTGTCGACGAAGTCGTCGTCCTCGTTTTCGATCTCCTCTTCGAAGCCGGATTCGCGCATCTCCTCGAGTTCGGTCTCGACCTTCTCACGCCCCTTCTGGAACTCGCCCATGGCCTCGCCGGTGGACCGAGCCAGTTGCGGGATCTTGTTGGCCCCGAATAACAAGATCGCGACGAAGAGGATGATCAGGAGTTCTGGTGCCCCCGGGGTAGGGACGAACAACGGTGCGGTTTCGATTGCCATCTCTATACGTGGCTTACCCGCTGGCAATTATAACCTTTTTGGACCACTAAGTATAGCAAGTTTCAGCGAAAGTCCAGTTACGACCCATGAGTTTCCTAAGAACAATCGTCGGATAGAGGGGAATGTACCCCCGCTGAACAGCAACTGACCGTTCGTCCCCGAACGCCCCCGAACGTCCGGATCCCGGTTCGACCGTCGCCGGACGGACGATTCGTCCGCGAACGAAACTGTCTTTCCCGGTTACCGACAAAGGGAGGACGATGCCAGAAACTGGAGACGCCGCACCCGACTTCACGGCACCGCTCGCAAACGGCGACATCGAGGAGTTCACGCTTTCCGACCACCTCGAGGACGAGGCGCCGATCGTGCTCGCCTTCTTCCCGGGGGCATTCACCGGCGTCTGTACCACCGAGATGTGTACGTTCCAGGATCGGCTCGCCGCGTTCAACGACCTCGACGCCAGCGTCTACGGCGTCAGCCGCGACTCGCCGTTCACCCTGAACGAGTTCCGCGAGCAGAACGACCTCGAGTTCGGACTCATCAGCGACTACAACAAAGAGATCATCGACGACTACGGCATTGAGATGGACTTCGCCGACCTGGGCGTCTACGGCGTCGCCAAGCGCTCAGTGTTCGTCGTCGACGCCGACGGCGAAATCGCCTACTCGTGGGTCAGCGACGATCCGGGTGTCGAACCCGACTATGACGAGGTCGAGGCCGCCGTCGAGGAGCTGGCCTGAACGACCGTCGATACCGCACCCGACAACAGCGTCCTCCGGCACCGACGCTCCGTCGACCGCCGGTTTGGGACTGACGGCTCGGTCCGTCGCAGGGCTTTTTTAGCACGCAAGCGATGGTCACCTATGAGCGATTCTACCGGCGACGACACCGCTCGCCGCGTCTACTCCCCCGATGCTAATCACAACTTTCCGGACGCGAAACTGAACCGAGTTCTCGAATTCATCACTAGCGACGAGGAGATCCAGACCTACCTCGAGGCCCAGAACGTCAACGCCGTCGACCGAATGCGGTACAACGACCACGGCGCGAAACACATCGAGATCGTCCGCAACCGCGCGCTGTGTCTCTACGACCTGCTCAAGGCCGGCGGGGTCGACTTCAACGGCGCTCGCCAGCAGGATCTCGAGGAGGCCGACGAGGCGGTCATCATCGCGCTCGCGGCGATGCTCCACGACGTCGGCCACGTCGTTCACCGCGACCAGCACGCCTACTACTCGATCCCGCTGGCCGCTGACATCCTCGATCGAATCCTCCCCGAGTTCTACGACGTCGCCGAAACCGTCCGCATGAGGGGCGAAGTCCTCCACGCGATCCTCTGTCACCACCGCTCGGAGACGCCGCTGACGACCGAAGCCGGCGTCATCCGCGTCGCCGACGCCTTGGACATGGAACGGGGCCGCTCCCGGATCCCCTACGAACACGGCGGTCGCGGCATCAACACCCTCTCGAGCCAGGCGATCAGCCGCGTCTCCCTCCAGGAAGGGGAGGACAGCCCCGTCATGGTCGAGATCGCCATGACCAACGCCGCCGGCGTCTACCAGGTCGACAACCTGCTCAAGGCGAAACTCGAGGGCTCGGGTCTCGAGGAGGAGATTCGCATCGTCGCCGTCAACACGAACGAGAACCGCGACCAGTTAGTCGAGCGGATCGAACTCTAAGAAACAACCTTTTGCTCTGTCGTTCGAGAGAGCGAAGCTCTCTCGTGACTGAGCGAATCTTCGATTCGCGAGGTCCGCGAGACCGGAGGTCTCGCTTGATGACGAGACGCCGAAGGCGTCTCGAACCACGTGCGGTCGCGCAGCGACCGCACTCGGCAAAATCTCGAGAGAGCAAAGCTCTCTCGGACCTCGCGGGATCGAAGATCCCGCTTAGCGTTGATGAAAAGCACTCCTCCCTCCGTTCCCTCACTCCTTTCAGTCGTTCGTTCACATCGGTCGTCGGCCCGTTCGCGCCCTCCGGGCGCTCGCGGTAATCGACCGTGCAACTGCCTTCCCTCCCCCGAGTCGCGGAGTCGCCGTCATTTCGGCGACCCCGCTCCCGGCCAGTTCGCTGAGTTAGAGAGAGTGAGAAATCCGGGTCTTTAGGCCAGTTTGAAGCCGGAGTCGGTCCGCTCGAGGTGGCCGCGGTCCCGAAGGGTGCTGGTGATCGAGAGGACCGTTCCCTTCTTGACGCAGAGATCGTCGCAGAGGCGTTCGGCCGTCGCAGTGCCGCTCGCGGCGACGTAGAGGTAGACCAGTTTCGCCTGTGCAGAATCCAGACTCGTCGGTATCGAAACGTCGATCCCCTGTGGTGACTGTGACGCCATACGCCAGAGTCTGTGTTTCGACGATAATAAATCTCAGCTACAACAATCGTCGAAATGCGGCGGGCAATACGGAGACGGTTGGCAGTTCGACAGACCGGATACGGCTGGAAACGGTCTGAACGACTCGATATCGACCGCTCTCGAGATGAGACGATCGACGTGACCGAGATTTCGCGTGTGATCTGCCAGCACACGGCTCGAGTCGGCGGAACGCGGGGAGCTAGGCGCATCGCTTTTGTAGATACCGGAGCAAACCAACACGAAATGTCGACCCAGCTCGCCGTTCTCGCCCTGCTAACCGGAGCGGTCACCGGTGCGCTCTTTCGCCTCCTCAACGTTCCGATCCCCGCGCCGCCGGAACTCCCCGGGATCATGGGGATCATCGGAATCTACGTCGGCTACAGGGTAATCGACCACTTCGGCGTCGGCATCGATCTCCTCGAGACGCTGAGGCTGTGAGACCCGTCCGGAACGGTCCCCGGGCCGTTCAGGAGTTTTGGCCGAACATCTCTAGCTGGGAGAGCAGCCACGTAAAGCAGATGATGCCGGCAAAGATGCAGTATCCGGCGACGGGAATGTACAGAATCAGGGGTATCGAGTCGCGCAACAGGTAGCCGCTGGTCACGAGCACCGGGAGGAGAATCAGATTCAGACGGACGAACCGTTCGAGACCCATCTACGTACACCAAACGGGACCGCATATATAGCAGTATTGTTATGCTGCGACGGGTGACGGCGACCGAAATCGCAGCGAACGCTTAGTAGCTGCGCTCTTTCGGCTCGTAGGTCTTGTCCTGGCCCTCGAGGATGACCGGCCGGTAGAAGATGTCCGGCTGGCCGTCGTTCCAGGAGATCAGCGTGTGCTTGAGCCACTCGTCGTCCTTGCGCTCCTGGTGTTCCTTACGCCAGTGGGCGCCGCGGAACTCGTCGCGGACGAGCGCGCCGAGCGCGATGGTCTCGGCGACGTCGATCAGGTTGCGCGTCTCGATAGTCTGCTGGAGGTCGGTGTTGAACGTCCGCGAGGGGTCGTCGACGTAGACGTTCTGGTACTCTTCGCGGCACTCGCGGATGATCCGCAGCGCCTTCTTGACGCCCTCTTCGGTTCGGAAGACGTTCACGTAATCCGTCATCGCGTTCTGGAGCTTCTGACGGATCTCAGCGTGCTGGACGCCGTCGTCGCGGTCCATAAGAGTGTCTACGCGCGTGCGGGCCTGCTCGACCTTGCGCTCGACGAGCCCTTCGGCGTCGGCCGTGACGCCGCCGTCGGCCGCGACGCCGCTCGAGGTATCGAGACCGGCGTCGCCGGGCTGGACGGGCAGTTCGGTCTCGGTCTCGTCCTCGACGTCGTCGCCGTAGCCGGTGCGAATCTGGGGCTCGCCAAGGTCCTCGCCGGCGGCGTGGCGGCCGGCGCGCTTGCCGAAGACGATCAGTTCCGGCAGGGCGTTGCCGCCGAGTCGGTTGCCACCGTGGACGGAGACACAGGCGCTCTCGCCGGCCGCGTAGAGGCCGTCAACGCAGGTCTGGCCGTTCTCGTCGACCTCGATGCCGCCCATCGCGTAGTGCTGGCCGGGCTTGACCGGCATCGGCTCGACGAGGCCGTCGACGCCCTCGAAGTCCTCCGCGAGGTGGAGGATGTTCTCGAGGCGGTCCATGATGCGCTCTTCGCCAAGGTGGCGCATGTCGAGGTGGACGTATTCGTCGTCGACGCCCCGGCCCTCGTTGACCTCGGTCAGTTCGGCGCGGGCGACGACGTCCCGGGAGGCGAGCTCGCCGGAGTTGTTCGCGTAGCCGTGCTCGAACATGAACCGCTCGCCCTCGCTGTTGTAGAGGATACCGCCTTCGCCGCGGACACCCTCACTGATGAGGACGCCCGTCGAGGGCAGCGAGGTCGGGTGGAACTGGATGAACTCCATGTCCTCGAGCGGCGCGCCGGCACGGTAGGCCATCGCGTGGCCGTCGCCGGTACAGGAGACGGCGTTGGTGGTGTGATCGAAGGCCTGCCCGGGGCCGCCGGTCGCGAGGACGACGCCGTCGTTGGCCTTGAAGCCCTCGACGTTGCCGGACTGGACGTCGTAGGCGACGATGCCGTGACAGCTTCGGTCGTTGGGGTCGTCCTCGCCGGAGGTGGCCAGCTCCATGACGTACCACTCGTCGTAGACCTGAATCCCGCGCTTGACGACCTGCTCGTACATCGTGTGCAGCAGGTGGTGGCCCGTCTCCGCGCCGGCGTAGGTGGTTCGCGGGTAGGAGAGGCCGCCAAACGGTCGCTGGGAGACGCGTCCGTCCTCCTCGCGGGAGAACGGCATTCCCCAGTGTTCGAGGCGCATGGTGTCTTCAGGGGCGTCCTGGGCGAGGGTCTCGACCGCGGGGGCGTCCCCGAGGTAGTCAGACCCCTTCATCGTGTCGTAGGCGTGGAGTTCCCAGTCGTCGCCCTCCTGGAGCGCGGCGTTGATGCCTCCCTCGGCCGCGCCGGTGTGGCTGCGGACCGGGTGGAGTTTCGAGACGATCGCCACGTCCGATCCCGCCTCGTGCGCTGCGATCGCTGCCCGGAGGCCGGCGCCGCCGGCGCCGACCACGATTACGTCGTGTTCGTACATGGTTACCAGAACTTCAGGTTCTTCTTGACTGCTTCCCGCTTGAGCTCCTGAATGTGCTCGGTGAGCGGAATATCCTTCGGACACACCTCGGTACAGGAGAACTGGGTCTGGCACCGCCAGACGCCGTGTTCCTGCTCGAGAATGCGGAGTCGGTGCTCCTTGATCTCCTCGCCCTCGCGGTCGTCCATCGCGAACTTGTAGGCCTTGTTGATCGCCGCCGGGCCGAGGTAGTCGTTGTCGCCGGCCGCAATGTTACAGCTGGACATGCAGGCGCCACACCAGATACACCGCGAGGACATCTTGATCTTCTCGCGGTTCTCGGGGCTCTGGCGCTGCTCCTCTAAGTCGGCCGGGTTCGGCGTCTCCTCGTCCTGGAAGTACGGCTCGACGGTGTGCATCTGGTCGTAGAAGTGGTCCATGTCGACGACCAGGTCCTTGACGACCTCCTGGTGGGGCAGGGGCTCGATGCGGATCGGCTGTTCCAGATCCGCGATCTGAGTCTTACAACCCAGTCGCTGCTTGCCGTTGACGAAGAAGGCGTCCGAACCGCAGACGGCCTGCCGACAGGAGTGTCGGAAGGTCAGCGAGGAGTCGTAGGTGTCCCGTGCGTACATGACCGCGTCGAGGACGGTCATCCCCTTCTCGAAGGGGACGTGGAAGTCGTCGAACCGCGGTTCCTGTTTGCCCTCGACCTCGGGGTCGTAGCGGAACACCTTGATGTGTACCGTCTCGCCCTCGAGTTCGTCCTCGGGGGTCGTCTGCTGGTCGATATCGCCGCCCTGCTTCTCTTTCTCGTCGACCGGCGACTCGGCCCCTCGCATTTCGGGGTCTTCCGGTGCCTCTTGACTCTGCGGTTCCTCTGGTTGTTGTTGTTGAGTACTCATATTAGGTCCACCCCGCCATGGTAGTCGCAACGTAGATTCCCTGCGCGATGAGTGCAAGGCTCGCGATAACAAGCACTGCAAGGACGACTTTCTTCTGCGTTCCGTCCAGCCCCTGGTTGATCAGGGCGTTGTAGACGCCGTTGACGCCGTGGAAGGTACCTGCGATCAGGAACGACACCATCGTCAGGAAGTAGCCGACGTTCTCCATGCGGGCCTGGGTGCCGGCGAACTCGATCTCCGCGGCGTGGTTGACAAAGTGCAGGAGGAAGAAGTGGAAAGCAAGTACCACGACGAGAAATGCCGCCGTGATTCGCTGGAGTAGCCACGCGGTGCCGCCCGGCGCGAAGGAGGAGTATCGTTCTGCCATTAGAGGGTCACCCCGTCGAGGAAAGTCGGCACGCTCGCGACGGTGATGATCGCCGTCAACACCAGCGAGGCGTAGAAACTCTTGTCCTGGGCCTCCAGGCCGACGCCGAGGTCGACCATCAGCAGGCGAAGCCCGTTCAGGATGTGGAAGACTGCGACGGCGAGCAGTCCGACCTCGAGCACTCGAACGATAAACAGCGACTCGAGTCCGCCGATCGTGTTCGTGTACGCCTCCGGCCCGGTTAGCGAACTACTCAACACGGCGATGTGGGTAAACAGGTAGCCGATCAACATCCACCCGGTGAACTTGTGGAAGATCCACGCCCACATGCCCGCCGAGAACTCCTTCCAGCGACCGAAGTCCTCGATGAGACCGCGATTGTAAGACTGACTCATGCGCTCATGTTGACCGTTAGACCGCGGGGGTATAGAAGTTACTTTTATCTCTCTTGCCAAACCTTCCCTGCGAATAATAGTTAGAAGAAATAAATCGGCGACGGCTACAAATCATGAATTCGTTCGGGACGGGAACGATCGCGTGCCCGTTTGCCATAGAGCCGCCGACAACCGGCGATCGGAGGCGCGGGTTACGCGCCGTAGTCGTCCGGACCGGCCGAGCGGAGTTCCGACCGCGAACTCGCCGTGGTCCGCTCGCGCTCTAGGGCCGTCCGCGTGTCCGGCGACAGCCCGACCAGGTGACACAGCGGGTTGCCGGGGTAGACTACGGGGTTCTCGAGGACGCCGACGATGAGGCCGGTAAACGGCGCCTCGACGGTGACGATGTCGTCTTCCTCCTTGAACGGGTTGGTGATCGTACAGATGGTTTCGCCCTCGCGGACGAACTCGCCGCGGCCGCGTTTCATGTCGACGATGCCGCCGGCGTCGGCCCGAATCCAGGTCTTCTCGTTATCGTCGTCGATGATGGTCCGCCAGCCGGGCCAGTGGACCGACGAGTCGGGATGACAGCCGAACTCGGCGAAGACGCTGGCGACGCCGGTCAGCGCGCGGTCGATCAGCCGGCGCTGGAACCGGTGGGCTTCGCCCATCTCGACGGTGATCGTCGGGATGCCGGCCAGGGTCGCCTCGCGGCGCAGCGTCCCCGAGGGACCCTCGCCGGCGATGATGACGTTCGAACTGAACGCCTTCGCGAGTCGGCCGACCGTCGACTCCTCCATGTTGGCCCGCACGTGGAGCATGTTCGTCCGCCCCCGCGTCGACGTGTGAAAGTCGATACCGAGGTCGCAGGGTTCGATGAAGTTCGTAAAGATCTGGTAGGCCATCCGCCGGGCGCTCGTCGAGCCCTCGCGACCGGGAAACGACCGGTTCAGGTCCCGGTCGTAGATCGGGAGGTACCGCTCCTGAGCGAGAAAGCCGGGGACGTTCATCACGGGCAGACAGATGAGCGTCCCGTGGAGTTCCGAGTGATCCCAGTCGTGGGCCACCTCGCGGACCACCTCGATGCCGTTGAGTTCGTCCCCGTGAGCGGCCGCGGAGAGAAACACCGTCGGCCCGGGTCGTTCGCCGTTGACGACCGTGACCGGGATCCTGACGGGATCGCCGAGATACGTCTCGCTGATTCCGTACCGGATGTTAGCCGACTCGCCGGGATCGACCCGGCCGCCGTTGTATGTGAACGGCTCGGCCGTGCGGTCGGACGGACCGTCGTCGGGCGGTTCGTCCGTAACGTCGCT
This sequence comes from Haloterrigena salifodinae, assembly GCF_003977755.1. Taxonomy (NCBI): domain Archaea; kingdom Methanobacteriati; phylum Methanobacteriota; class Halobacteria; order Halobacteriales; family Natrialbaceae; genus Haloterrigena; species Haloterrigena salifodinae. The sequence goes on along the minus strand of NZ_RQWN01000002.1, from coordinate 454,878 downwards.
CATAACGATGGCTCGGCGGGTGGCAATGTGAATCTTCCCTTCGAGACCGGACCTAACGGCGCCGGAAACTGCCGGTGTAGATTTTACGTCGAGACGGCTCGTTCCGCTGAACTGAAGACGGGGAAAATCTCTCCCCGTGGGCATACGTTTTGTATGAAGACATGGTAGCACCGGGCATGGAGATTCGCGAAGCGACAGCCGACGATATCGACGCGATCCGATCGATCGCCCAGCGCTCACTCGAATCGACCTACACCGAGTTCCTCGACGAGGACACCGTCGCCGACGCGATCGATCAGTGGTACGGCGACTCCTTCGACGACGTGCTCGAGGACGATCACTCGCTGATCCTCGTCGTCGAGAACGACGGCGACGTCGTCGGCTTCTCGCAGAACGACCTGATCGGCCAGCGTTACGACACCGGCCGAATCCTGTGGCTCCACATCGATCCCGATCACCGCGGCGGCGGCACGGGCGTTCGGCTGCTCGTCCGCACCCGCGAGCGGTTGCTCGACGAGGGCGCCGACCACGTACAGGGGCTCGTCCTCGAGGACAACGAGGGCGGCAACGAGTTCTACGCAGACAACGGCTTCGAACGGGCCGGCCAGCGAGAGGTCGAGATCGGCGACGAGACGTTCACGGAGAACGTCTACGCCGAAGACGAGATCGGCGAGGAGGGGTGGGGCGCCGTCGACGAACTCGAGAACGACGGCGAGACGATCTACGTGAGCTACGGCGAGGCCGCTCGCGGCGCCAAGGCGCCGTTCTACAGCGCCTACAAGAGCGAGGGGCGTCAGGACCTGTACGGCTGGTTCTGCGGTAACTGCGACTCGCTGGAAAACACTATGGACACGATGGGCCGAATTGAGTGTAACAACTGCGGGAACCGCCGGAAGGCGACCCGCTGGGACGCGTCGTATCTTTGAGGGGCGGCCGTCGATACATCACGGTCGCACCGTCCCCGTCTCGTCTTAGACGAACTCGTTCGGTCGGGCTGTCGGGTGACCGCCGCACTGGCGATACGCCGGCGAACTGACCGGGTCGAAGACAGTATGCGATCCGTACTCGGCTGAACGGTCGATCGGAAGCGTCGAGCCGTCCGGTCGCTGCGGTGTCCGTCGACTGATTCCGTCCCAGAGATATCGACTTAAGACGCCGTTTCAGCGATGGTACCGGGACGTTACACCTGTTGTCCCCGCATTACAATTGCCGACTCAGTCATCGGCATAGATACGACGGGTTCCCACGGTCGAGCGGCTGACCGACCGCGCGCAACCGAATACCCTCCCCTATCACATGAGTCGAGAGGACCACATCGTCCGCGGGTTCAAGGCAACGCTGCTCGCTCGAGCGATCTACATGATCTCGAGCGCGCTGTTGATGTTCGTACTGGCGCGCTATCTCCTCGATCCCGACGGCTACGGGACGTTGTACTGGGTGATCGGGATACTGGCGATGATCCGACTGGTCGCGGATCTCGGGATCGGCAAATCCGCGGCGCGATACCTCTCGGAGTACCGCGAGGACGATCCGGGCCAGATTCCGCACCTGCTCAGATCGACGATCACGTTCAAGATCGTCATCATGGCGCTGGTCGGCTACCTCCTCTTGGTGTTCCACGAGCAGCTTGCGGCCGCGCTGGGTCGGCCGGACGCCGCGCCGTTTCTCGCGGCCGGCGTGCTCTACATCGCCGTCTTCTCCTTTAGCACGTTCACGGAAGTCGCCTTCCAGGGGTTCAACCACCTCCCGTACAGCGCCGCCGTCAGGGCGATCAGCGGCCTCTCCAGACTGGTCTTCGCCGTCGGCTTCGTGCTCATGGGACTGGGGGCGCTGGGCGCATTCTTCGGCTACGTCGTCGGCTACGCGCTGTCGGCCGCGGTCGGGCTCGCGGTCCTTTACTACGCCTTCTACGCGCAGTACGACGCCGCGGAGACCCACGAAGAGGGGCTGACGCGACGGATGATCGAGTACAGCGTGCCGCTGACCGCGACGCGAAGCGCGAATGTCATCGACAAACAGGTCGACACCGTGCTCGTCGGCGTCATCCTGACTCCGACCGCGGTCGCGTTCTACACGCTCGGCAAGCAGATCACCGACTTCGTGCTCGCGCCCGCCGAATCGCTCGGCTTTACGATCTCGCCGAACTTCGGCGAACAGAAGGCCTCGAACCAACTCGAGCAGGCCAGGCAGATCTACGAGACGGCGCTGACGAACACGATGATGGTGTACATCCCCGCGGCCGCCGGGCTCGTGATCGTCGCCGATCCGTTCATTCCGATGGTCATCGGCGCCGAGTACGCGGGTGCGGTGCCGGTGTTGCAGGTCCTGGCCGCGTTCATCATCCTGCAGGCGATCACGAACCTGACCAGCGACAGCTTAGATTACCTCGGGCGTGCACGCCACCGGGCGATGGCGAAAGGAGGGACGGCCGTCGCCAACTTCCTGTTGAACCTCGTTCTCATCCCGACGATCGGCGTCGTCGGCGCGGCCATCGCGACTGTCGCGACGCACTCGGTGTACGTGGCGGTGAACCTCTACATCGTCCACTTGGAACTCGAACTCCGGCTCAAACGACTCGCCCGGTCGATCTGCGTCATCTGCGTGATCACCGGGATCATGGCCGGCGCCGTGTTGCTCGTGACGCCGCTGGTCTCGAGTCTCGCGATGTTGGCAGGCGCGATCGCGCTGGGCGCGATCACGTGGGCCGTCCTCGTCGTCGCGAGCGGACTGGTCGATCCCAACGAGGTCCGGGCGGCGATCACGTGACGGCGCGGCGACCGTGGATCCGACTCGTGAGAGGTGTGGTCCGACGAGACGGGGCGTCCTCGAAGTGACAATCGAAAGCAGGCGCCGCCTGCTGATGACAGTATCCTTTTGCCCCCCGTAGTCGTGTGTTTGAGTATGGCTGTTGCCGATCCTGTCACTGTCGGGGTACTGAGTCTACACACGAGCAAGGAAACGAAAGCGATTCTCAACGCCGTCGAAGATCTGGGCCACGATACCGAGTGGCTCCGTGCCGAGAACACGTCGATCAGCGTCACCGACGGGAGCGTCGTCTTAGAGCCGGACGTCGACGTCATCGCGAACCGGATGCTGCTGTCGAACACCGAACAGCCCGCCGAGGAACTCGGGCTGGCGAACACGTTCGCGCAACTGGTGCCGACGCTCAACGAGCCGTCGACGGTGTTGACGGCGATCCACAAACTCTCGACGGCGACGACGCTCGCGGCCAACGACGTCCGAACCCCCGACGTCACCCTCGCGCTCAGCGGCGATCAGCTCAACGCGGCACGGGATCGGTACGGCGAAGAAGCGGTCTACAAGACGGCGATCGGTACCCACGGCGGTGGAACGTGGAAGGTCGGCCCCAACGATCCGATCAACGCGAAGGTCGGCAACCGCTACGCTTTCCTGCAGGAACTTATCGATCGCGAGGACGTCCGCCACCGCGACGTCCGCGTCTACGTCGTCGGCGGCGAGATCATCAGTGCGATGTACCGCTACGCGCCGGACAACGACTGGCGGACGAACGTCGCCCTCGGCGGCAGCGTCGAGGACGCAACCGACGACCTCCCCGAGGAGGCCCGCGACATGGCCCGCCGCGCGGCCGACGCCATCGGCCTCGACTACGCCGGCGTCGATCTCGTCGAGGGCGACGAGGGCTGGTTCGTCCTCGAGGTCAATCCGACAGCCGGATTCAAGGGCCTCTACGAGGCGACCCAGGTCAGTCCGGCCCCCTACATCGCGAAGTTGGCGATCGAACGCGCCGGCGGCGAGGTCGACGCGGACCGCGTCAACGACATCTCGAACGTCCTCGACGACTCTCGGCCGACTGCCCAGCCCGTCGAGACGTCGGCGCCGGACACGGAACCGAGCGTGATCGGCTACACCGAGGAGATCGTGCTCTCGGGGACCAGCGGCTCGAAGACCGTCCTCGCGAAGTCCGACACAGGCGCGACGCGGACGAGCATCGACACCGCCCTCGCCGCCGACATCGGCGCCGGACCGATCAAATCCATCACCCGCATCCGATCGGGCAGCAGCAAACAGTCCAAGAGCCGCCCCGTCGTCGACGTCGTCGTCGGCGTCGGCGGCACCCAGCACACCGTCACGGCCAGCGTCGAGGACCGCAGCCACATGGACTACCCCGTCATCCTCGGCCGGGACATCCTCGGGAACTACCAGGTCGACGTCGGCCGTCGCGCGGATCAGGACGCACCGGATACGCCCGAAGAGGAGGAAGAAGAAGCGGAAGTCGACGAAGCGACGGACGCGTAACGGAAGCGCTCGAGCGATCCGCGGTCAGAGTCTCTTTCTCGCCTCGCCGACATCGATGTGAGCGGAAGATCGATACTCGTCCGGAAGCGAGTACGCTCGAGCGGTGGCCGATAGCGATATTAACGAGGTTTGTTTCCAGTACCGGAAATAATATGGGCGAATAGTGAACCGGAAGTCGCGATCGGTACATATATTATTCTCTGATCCGATCTTCCCTTTGTAGAGAAATCATGGCAGACGAGCATCCGGAACGCGGCGGTAACGGTGGTATTGCTGAGGTGACTCGAGCATGACTGAGTACGAGCGCAATCGCAACCACGAGTGGTGGCCGAACAAGCTGAATCTGGAGGTCCTCGACCAGAACACCGAGGACATCGGCCCGTACGACGACGACGACTTCGATTACGCCGAGGAGTTCCAGAAGCTCGACCTCGAGGAGGTAAAGGCGGACCTCAAGGACCTGATGACGACGTCCCAGGACTGGTGGCCGGCGGACTACGGCCACTACGGGCCGCTTTTCATCCGCATGGCGTGGCACAGCGCCGGCACGTACCGCACCACCGACGGTCGCGGCGGCGCCTCGGGCGGGAACCAGCGCTTCGCGCCGCTCAACAGCTGGCCCGACAACGTCAGCCTCGACAAAGCGCGCCGGCTGCTCGAGCCGATCAAGCAGAAGTACGGCCGCAAGCTCTCGTGGGGCGACCTGATCGTCCTGGCCGGGAACACGGCCCTCGAGTCGATGGGCATGCAGACGCTCGGCTGGGCCGGCGGCCGCGAGGACGAGTTCGAGCCCGACGAGGCCGTCTACTGGGGTCCCGAGGGCGAATGGGAAGCTCCGCAGCACGACCGCGTCGACGAAGAGGGCGAACTCGACGAGCCCCTCGGCGCCACCGTAATGGGGCTCATCTACGTCGACCCCGAGGGGCCAAACGGCAACCCTGAGCCGCTGAAATCGGCCGATCGGATCCGTCAGGCGTTCGGTCGGATGGCGATGAGCGACGAGGAGACGGCCGCCCTCATCGCCGGCGGACACACGTTCGGCAAGGCTCACGGCGCCACCGACGACGACATCGGTGCCGAGCCCGAAGCAGCGCCGATCGAAAACCAGGGTCTCGGCTGGGCTGACTCCGGCACGGGCTCGGAGACGACCACCAGCGGCATCGAGGGCGCCTGGAACGCCTGGCCGACGATGTGGGACACCTCCTACCTCGACAACCTGCTCGACTACGAGTGGGAGCTGACCGAAGGTCCCGGCGGCGCGAAACAGTGGCAGCCGGTCGAGGAGGAGGCCTACGACACCGTTCCGGACGCTCACGATCCCTCGGAGAAGCACGCCCCGATGATGATGACGACGGACGTCGCGCTCAAGCGGGATCCGGAGTTCCGCGAAATCATCGAGAACTTCCGCGACAACCCGCCGCAGTTCCTCGACGCGTTCGCGCGGGCGTGGTACAAGCTGATCCACCGCGACATGGGCCCGCCGGAGCGGTTCCTCGGTCCCGACGTGCCGGACGAAACCTTCGTCTGGCAGGACCCCGTCCCGGACGCCGACTACGAACTGATCGGCGACGAGGAAGCCGCCGAACTCAAAGACGAGATCCTCGAGACGGAACTCTCCGTCTCGCAGCTGGCCAGGACCGCCTGGGCGGCGGCGTCGACCTACCGCGACAGCGACAAGCGCGGCGGCGCCAACGGCGCTCGCATCCGCCTCGAGCCCCAGCGTAGCTGGGAGGTCAACGAGCCGGCCGAACTCGAGACGGTCCTCGAGACCCTCGAGGAAGTCCAGGAGGACTTCAACGGCTCGCGCTCCGACGACGTGCGCGTCTCGCTGGCCGACCTCATCGTGCTGGGCGGCTACGCGGCCGTCGAGCAGGCCGCGGCGGACGCCGGCTACGACGTCGAGATTCCGTTCGAGCCCGGCCGAACCGACGCCTCGCAGGAGATGACCGACGAGGAGTCGTTCGAGGCGCTCAAGCCGAAGATCGACGGGTTCCGCAACTACTTCGGCGGCGACTACAATGAGCCGCCGGAGGACCTGCTGGTCGACCACGCCGACCTGCTCGACCTGACGGCCTCGGAGATGACCGTTCTAGTCGGCGGCATGCGCGCGCTGGACGCGAATTACCAGGACTCCGACCTCGGCGTCTTCACCGACGAGCCGGAGACCCTGACAAACGACTTCTTCGTGAACCTGCTCTCGATGGACTACGAGTGGGAGCAGGTCTCGGAGGGCGAGGACGTCTACGAACTGATCGACCGCGAGACCGGCGAGGTCGAGTGGAAGGGGTCCCGCGTCGACCTCCTCTTCGGCTCGAACTCCCGACTTCGCGCCATCTCGGACGTCTACGCGGCCGAGGAAGAGAAGTTCGTCGAGGACTTCGTCGACGCGTGGCGCAAGGTCATGACCAACGACCGTTTCGACCTCGAGTAGGGACTCGAGCCGTCACCACCGACTTCGTCTCACTCTCGCTTTCTCGTTCGACGCGCCGTTCGCATTGTGATCGGTCCGCGATCAGTCGTCCCTACTCGATGCCGGTGGTGTCCTCATCGTCCCGGTGCTGGACGATCACTTCGCGGTTGGTGATCTCGTTGATCTCCGACGCATCGATGGGGTAGTCCTCGTCGTCATGGCCGCTGCCCCAGTTCATCCGCGCCTTGAGCCGATCCGTCAGTCCCGGCTCGGGATCGATGTAGGCGGTCTGGCCCTCGACTTCCGCGACGATACCGATCTGTTCGCCCGTCTCGTCGACGACGTCTTTTCCTTGATCGTCCTCGGTGAGTTCGACCCGGCCCATGTCGCCCGCGTCGGCAGTCGATCCGCCGGTTCCGGACTCGACCTCGACGTCCGGAGTGGGATCGCCGGCCCCTTCCCCGCCGGTCCCGGCGCCGCCACCGGCTCCGGTGCCCGTACCGGCCTCATCGGTTTCGGCTGACGTCTCGATCGCGCCGTACTCTTCGACGTCGATAATCTCGCCCTCGATGACGTCGCTGCCGATGACTTCCGACTCGAGTAGGTCGGTCTCTTCTAGGGTGAAGATCATGCGCGTTCGCTCGTCGATCTGCTCTTCGACCGTGCGCCGCTCGAGCAGTTCGCTCCGGACGACGTCACCTTCGGCGCGCTTGCTCTGGATGACCTCCTGATCGATGACGTCATCGGCGGTTACGTCCGTGCGGACGACGTCGCTATCGAGGATCGACCGCTGGACACTTTCGAGTTCGATATCGGTCTCGATCTTGTCGCTCTCGAGTTCGTCGTGCTGATCGACGTCGACGTCGACGACCCGGCTCTCGATCGTGTAGCGTTCGACTTCCTCGACCGTATCGAGGCGGCTCTCCTCGGTGATGACCTCGATCTCGTCGGCGGTGACAAACTCGGTGTCGACGATCTCCCGTTTCAGCAGCTCCGAGTCGACGACGTGGCGCTCGGCGATCTCGGTATCGACGACCTCGCTCTCGATCGTGTCCCGTTCGACGACCTCCGTCTCGACGACCTGCGTTTCGACGATTTCGGTCGTGACCGTCTCGCCCTCGCGAAGCTGGTCCTCGAGTTCCTCGCGGCCGAGGTCGGCGCGTTCGAACGCCCGTTCGCGTTCGACGATTTCGAAGTGGCCCAGCCCCTCCTCCGTGGGCTCGTCCTCGTGGTAGACGAACACCAGATCCTCGTCTCGGAACGTCTCGATGAACTCGTCCCACGTATACTCCTCGTGGTCCGTTCCGAGGTCGTCCCGACGGGCGAAGGAGTGGCCGTGTCCCTCGCTGTCGCGGATCGTTACGGGGACCGCGTTGCGCGCCTCCGCCCACTCCCTGATGCGCTCGGGATCGGTGGTCATTCGCCGCTGTGATGAGTCGCCTGTCGACGGTTCGTCCGCGGGCATATCGTTTGCCATACGTTCGTTCCCGTTCGAGTCACACTTGAGTCAGCGGGGCCTTCTCATCGGTCAGTATCTCGTTTCTCGAGACCCCTGCACGGGCATGAATTATCGGGCTCGTAATCGCCGGTTAGTCGCCGTGTCGGGTCGATCCCCACCGTTCGGGGGCGCGGATAGGAGCGTATTACCGCGTTCGGTCGCTTCAAGAAGGTCAGATCAACAACCGTTTCTCCCCGCGAAACAAGCGTTTGCGCTCGAGCCGTCAGTCCGACTCGTACTCGGCCCACAGATACCGCGTCGCGGCGCTTCGGTAGGGGCGCCACCGCTCGGCGATCTCGCGCATCTCGGCGCGGGACATGTCATCGCCGTCGCCGTAGAGGTCCTCGATCGCGCGGCGGATCGCGAGGTCGCCCAGTGGCAGCACGTCCTCGCGTTGCAGCACGAACAGGAGGTACATGCGGGCGGTCCACTCGCCGACGCCTTTGATCTCGGTCAGCAAATCCATAACCTCGTCATTCGAGTAGTCGTCGAGGCCCGCTCGAGTGTAGTCGTTCTCCCGGAAGGCCTGCGCGGCGTTGCGTATGTACTCGACCTTGCTCTCGGAGAGCCCGGCCGCTCGCAGGGCCTCGTCCTCCGCCTCGAGGACAGTCTCGGGGGTCACCTCGTCGCGGAGCAGTTCGAAGACCCGTTCGCGGACGGCGGTCGCGCTCGCGGTCGATAGCTGCTGGTTGATGATGGAGATACAGAGCCGTTCGAACTCGTTCCAGTCGGGTTCGACGTAGGGGTCGTGTCGCTCGATGAGTTCCGCCATCACGGGGTCGGTCCGGATAACGGGTTCGGCCTCGTCTAACATCTACGTAGAGGAAAGGGAGGGCTCGAAGGATGAAAGGCCTCTCGGTCGTCGAGTTCGCGGTTCGGTCGCGGTCCGTTACTCGAGGTGGTGGTAGTCGAGTTCGTACCCTTCCGCGAGCGCCTCTCGGACCGGGTCGCTCGGCTCGGCGACGCCGCGACGGTCGATCTCGAGGCCGCCCTCGTCGGCCGAGACGAGCAGGTTGACGCGCCAGTCCGGGTCAGTCTCCGGATAGTCCGTCCTGTGGTGTGCGCCCCTGGATTCGGTTCGAGCCAGGGCCGTTCGGAGCATCGCTTCGGCGACGGTGAGGCTAACCGAGAGGTCGACGGCGAACTCGAACGATCGCGAGGTGAGTCCGCCCTCGACGCGCAAGTCCCCCGTTCGATCGCGGAGCGCCTCGAGTTCCTCGAGTCCGGCTCGAAGCCCGGCCTCGTCGCGGAGAATGCCCGCGCGATCCCACAGCAACTCGCGGAGTTCTTCCAGCAAGGTCGTCGGCGTGACCTCCCCGTCGGCGTCCGCGAGCGATGCGAGCGACCGAAACTCCCGTTCGGCGAGGGCTCGCTGTTCGTCGGTCACCGCTGGCTCGGCGTCCGATCCGTCGACCGCGGTTGCGACGTGCTCGCCGACGAGCTTGCCGATCGCGACGGTCTCGGCGAGCGAGTTGCCGCCGAGACGGTTCGCACCGTGGACGCCGGCAACGGCCTCGCCGACGGCATACAAGCCGTCGACGTTGGTTTCGCCGGTGCGGAAGTCGATATCGACGCCGCCCATCGTGTAGTGGGCGGTCGGCGCGACCTCGATCGGTTCCGCGGTGATGTCGACGCCGAGCGACGCGAAGCGCTCGACCATCCGCGGCAGCCGTTCCCGGACGTAGTCGGCGTCTCGATGCGAGATGTCGAGATAGACGCCGCCGTTCTCGGTTCCTCGGCCCGCGTCGATCTCCTTCCCGATCGCCCGCGCGACGACGTCACGCGCGTCGAGTTCCATCTGATCCGGCGAGTACCGTTCCATGAACCGTTCGCTCTCACTGTTGTAGAGCCGTCCGCCCTCGCCGCGTACGGCTTCCGTGACGAGTCGGCCGTCCCACTCCTCCCCGTAGCGTTCGCCGACCATCCCCGTCGGGTGGAACTGAACGAACTCGAGGTCCATCAGTCGAGCGCCCGCTTCGAGGGCCAGCGCCTGAGCATCCCCGTTATTCTCGTCGTCCCGCGAGGAGTGGCGGTCGTAGAGCGCGGAGAAGCCGCCCGCGGCGAGGACGACGTGGTTCGACCGGAACAACAGCCCGCGGCCGGTCTCCATGTCGAAACCGGCGGCGCCGAAGACGCGCCGCCCGTCCGAGAGCAGCCGCGTGACCATCACGTTCTCGCGGTAGGGGATCTCGAGGTCGCGAGCTCGTCCGATCAGCGTTTCGAGCATCGCCTCGCCGGTCCGGTCACCGACGAAGCAGGTCCGGCGATACGACTGGGCGCCGAAGTACCGCTGGTTGATCGCCCCGTCGTCGGTCCGGTCGAACGGCATCCCCCACTCCTCGAGTTCGCGAATTCGATCCGGCATCTCGCGCGCGGTCAGTTCGACCGCCTCGGAATCGTTCAGGTGGTGCCCCTCGTTCAGCGTGTCCGCGGCGTGGATCGTCCAGTCGTCTTCGTCGTCCAGCGAGCCGAGCGCGGCGTTGATCCCGCCGGCCGCCCAGGTCGTGTGCGCGTCGCCGTGGTCTCGCTTCCCGATCACCAGCGGCTCGAGGCCTGATTCGGCGAGGCTGATCGCGACGCGGGCGCCCGCCGCCCCCGCGCCGACGACGAGTACCGGCGTCCTGACGACGTCGTACTCGAGGCCGTCCGATGATGCCGATCGGTTCGTTCGACCGATTCGGTTCGCTACGCCGCCGAGGTCGGCTGCTGCGGCCGATTCCCGACGCGCGTTCTCCGCCGGCCGACGATCGTCAGCGGGTGATTCTGTCATACAACTAATGTATGGGCTGCGCGTACTTAGGGGTCGTCCCAAACGATACAATTCGGCAGAGATGACGGCTGTAGTGTACGTTCGGCGTTAGTCGGCGGCCTATCCGTTACCCGGCTCGAGGCCGTCGGAACGATCGAAGAGGATGCAACCGATTGTCCATCTCGCCGTCGGCTACCTCTGCTACGCCGGCTATGTCCGCTGGAGCGAGGGGACGCCCCCGGGAGAGCGAGCGACGGTCGTCGCAGCCGTCGGCACGGCCCTGCCGGATCTGCTCGACAAACCGCCGTGGCTGCTCGGGCTCACGGTCGGCCGAACGATCGGCCACTCGCTGCTGTTCGCCGTCCCGCTGGTTCTCGCAGGCTGGTTGTTGGCGCGCTCGAGCGGTCGACCGTCGCTCGGGATCGCCTTCGCGATCGGCGTCGCCTCCCATCTGGCGACCGACGTCCCGTGGCACGTAATCGCCGGTGACTACGACGAACTCGGGTTTCTCCTGTGGCCGATCACGCCTATGCCGCCGTACAGCGGAACGAAGCCGCTGGCGACCGTCGGCGGAGTCGAGGTGACGACGCTCTGGCTCGAGGCCGTAATTCTGGTCGCCGGCGCCGCGCTGTGGTGGGTCGACGGACGACCGGGACTCGAGCCGAGCAGGCAGCGCTCCGACGGATAGCAGCGGTGAAGTGGCGCGTTCTCCCGCTCCGAATACCGACGTGATTCGGCGAGCCAGTTTTCGTTTCGGACCGTCTACTATGCGTATGTCGACGACGTCCTCTGTCTTCTGTTACGTGTGCAACGAAGAGATGGTCCTCGACGAGGACCTCGAACACCACCTCGTGTACCAACACAAACCGCGGGAGTTGGCCAAGCAACTCGTCGCCGAGTGGCAAGCGGACGAACTCGGTGAAGCCGTCTGAGTCGGCTCGCTCGCCTCACTGATCGCCGCGTCGGCGCTCGAGTACCTCGGGCGTCTCGGGTTCGACGTTCGCCAGCCGCATCGCGTTGCCGGTCACGCCGAGACTCATTCCCATGTCACCGATGACGACCGCATGGATCACCGTGACGAACCCGAACGGCGTCCCGGCGGCGAGCGCGGCCTTCACCGCGAGGCTCGCCCAGATGTTCTGGCGGATGACGCCGGTGGCGGTGTGAGAGAGTTCGTAGAGGTACGGCAGCCGGGTGAGGTCGTCGCTCATCAGCGCCACGTCGGCCGTCTCGAGGGCGGTGTCGGTCCCCGCGGCGCCCATCGCGATGCCGACGCCGGCGGTCGCGAGCGCGGGCGCGTCGTTGATGCCGTCGCCGACCATGGCGACGGTGGCCTCGGCGTCATCGTCGCTTTCTTCGTCGTCACCCCCCGTCTCACCCTCTAACCGACGAATCCACTCGAGTTTCTCGTCGGGCAGCAGTTCGGCGTGGTACTCGTCGATGCCGACTTCCTCGGCAATGGCGCGGGCGGTCCCCTCGTTGTCGCCGGTGAGCATCACGACGCGGACGCCCTGCTCTTGGAGTCGCGAGACGGCCCACTTCGCCTCCGGCCGAACGCGATCCGCCACGGCGATCACGCCCAGTGGCCGGTCCTCGGTGCCGACGATCACGACGGTCTTCCCCTCGGCCTCGAGGTCGGGGACGACGTCCGCGAGGACGTCCAGACAGCCCTCGCGCTCGCACTGCGGGCTCGAGTCGTCCCTCATCTCGGCGAGCGCGATTCCGCCGTCAGTCGTCGCATGCGTGTGTCCCAAGTCCGCGAGGCCGTCGAACAGGTCCGGCTTGCCGACGTAGTGGGTCGCGCCGTCGATCTCGGCGCGGACGCCCTTTCCAGTCAGCGCCTCGAACGCGGAGACGTCGGGCCCGTCGTCGTCTGTTACGACGCCCCGCTCCTCGGCACGGGCGACGATCGCCTGTCCGATCGGGTGTTCGCTGCGGCGCTCGAGGGCGCTGGCCCGTCGGAGGACGTCGTCCTCGTCGGCCCCTTCGAGGGGGATCACGTCGGTCACCGAGAGGTCGCCCTCCGTCAGGGTGCCGGTCTTGTCGACCGCGAGCACGTCGCTCTCGCCGACGGCCTCGAGGTAGCGCCCGCCCTTGATGAGCACGCCGTTGCGGGCGGCGCTCGTGATCCCCGAGACCACGCTGACCGGCGTCGAGATGACGAACGCACAGGGGCAGGCGATCACCAGCAGCGTCAGCCCGCGGAGGAACCACGTGTTCCACGAGGCGCCGGCGAGCAGCGGCGGCGCGACGGCGATCGCGACCGCGAGGATCACGACGATCGGGGTGTAGACGCTCGCGAAGCGGTCGACGAACCGCTCGCGCTGGGTCTTCTCTCGCTCGGCGTCCTCGACCATGCGGACGATCCGAGCGATCGTCGAGTCGTCGGCCTCGCTGGTCACTTCGACTTCGAGATAGCCCGACTCGGGGATGGTCCCGGCGTACACCTCGTCACCCGCCGTCTTGTCGGCGGGCACGCTCTCGCCGGTGATCGGCGACTGGTCGACCGCACTTTCGCCCTCGAGCACCACGCCGTCGGCCGGGATCTTCTCGCCCGGGCGGACGACGACCGTGTCGCCGACCCCGACCTCATCCGCTGGCACCGTCTCCTCGCTGCCGTCCTCGCGCTTGACCGTCGCCGTGTCAGGCGAGAGATCCATCAGCTCCCGCAGCGAGTCGCGGGCGCGGTCCATCGAGAACCGCTCGAGCAGCTCGGCGACGCTGAAGAGGACGGCGAGCATCGCCCCCTCGAAGGGGTGGTGGGCCGCGACGCTGGCGAGGATCCCGACCCCCATCAGGAAGTCGATGTCCAGACTCCGGTTGCGCGCGGAGTAGTAGCCGTTCCGGAGGATCGGCGCGCCGGCGATCGCCGCGGTGACGAGGAAGAGCCCCGTCGAGAGGTGGTAGGTCCGATCGACGAGGTCGCCGGCGGCGATCGAGAACAGCGCCGGGTTCGCGCTCGGGAGGACGAACTCGAGGAGCATCCCCAGACTCAGGAGGGCGGCACCGACGCCCGTAGTGACGGCCCGGCGGCTCTTCCAGATCGGCTCGTCGTCGCCGACGGGTTCGCCGTCGGTGTCGTCACCCATCGGCGTCGCGTCGTAGCCGGCCGACCCGATGGCGTCGACGACCGTCTCCGAGCCGGTTCCGTCCGCGACCGAGACGGTCACGCGACCCGAGGCAGGCCGGGTCTCGATCTCGCCGACGCCCGCGGTCCCCTCGAGCGCGTTCTCGACCTTCGACGCACAGGAGGCACAGTCCATATCGGGGACCGAGAACGTCAGCTCCGACGCCGCGCCGACGATCTCGTAGCCGGCCGCGCGGACCCGCTCGCGGATCGCGTCCTCGTCGGTCCGCGTCGGGTCGAACTCGACGACGAGGCGACCGCTGGTCACCCGCGCGTCGATCGCGTCGATCCCCTCGAGCCGCTCGACGCTGTTCGTCACCTTCCCGGCACAGGAGGGACAGTCCATGTCGGGGACGCGGAGCTCGAGGGTCCGACTCGTGCTCGCGTCCGGCGGCGCGTCGGGAGAGGATGGAGAGGTGTCGCTCATTACTGGACAGTAGTCGCCCCGCTACCATACGGGTTATTTGGCGTGCGCCAAATGGAGTGGCGGTTCGAGCTAATAATCCGGCTTCGGACAGCCGTAGTCGCCCACTGAAAGCTCGACGCACCGTATCGGATCACTCGGTACGGGCGGAGAAACACGACAAACCGTGATCGGTCCGGCCTCTCGAGGCTACGTGTCGGATACGGAGGATATATCTATCAGCGACTGGCTGGTTGTATCTCTACGCTCGGAGGAGAGGACAGTCATGAGCCGTCGACAAAGCCCGCGGCTCGAGGCGCGCATCGCCAACTGGAACGACACGTGGGCGCTCGCAGTTGTGTTCGGACTCGCCTCGATTCCGTGGACGTACGGGTTCGTAGCTGGCTTACACGTTCCGCTGTGGCCGTCATTTATCGCCTCCGGGACGTTCTATGCGGCGGGGACCGGACTGAACGGGCTCGTTCGGGGATACGCGAGTAATCTCGTCGGTATCATCTACGCCGCAGCGACGCTCGCCGTCGTGAATACCTATCTCGGTGGCGGGGTCGTTGCACTCAGCCTCGTCGTCGGTGTCTTCATGTTCCTCGCCAGCCTCCACGAGTTCGTTCCGGTACTGTCGTTCACTCCGGGCGGGTTCTTCGGATATGCGACCATGTTTAGTGTGTCTGCAGCCGACGCGGCCGCCTTCGGCATCGCGGGGCTTCCCGGAGAGACACTCGCAGCCATCGTCTCGATGTTCATCGGGGCCGTTATCGGACTCGTCACTGATGAAGTGAGTTCAATCGTTGGGAGTGAGAGATCTGTGCTGCGTATCCAGCACGGCTCGATGGGCGTCAACTGAAATTCCGGCATGCAGTTCGCACTGGGAAATACCGGCTTCTGGTTCAGCGATTCACAGCCCGGCAGCCAGCGTCTCGAGCGAGTCGTCCGCTTCCACGAAGTTCGTCGCGAGACTCGATTCGGCCCGCCGCAGCCGATACGAGAGGGTCGAGCGCGGAATCTCCAACTGTTCCGCCAATTCCCCGAGTTCGATCCGTCGGGGCGTCTCGTAGTAGCCGTGCTCGACGGCCGTCCGCAGCGCCTCGCGCTGCTCGACTGGGAGGTCCTGTTCGGGCTCGAGCGGCGCGCGATCGGGGTCGAGTTCCGTCAATCGCAGCATCTCGATACCGGTACACTCGCCGACCTCGTCGCCCAGCGCGTCGAAAAACTCGTGGATCGGCGCGTCGCTGCCCAGCACGATCCGCCAGCGGTAGCGCCGGCCCTCGCGGTAGGTCTCGAACAGCAGCCCCTCGCCTAAGTACTCGAGGGCGACGTGGGGAACCGAGGTACAGACATCCGTGCGATCCCAGTAGGTGTAGACCACGAGCGTGTCGTTCGATCGATCCAGCACCTGCACCTCGCAGTCGGCCCCGCAGTCGTCTTTCACCAGACAATCGGCGAAGAAGTCCGCGTTCTTGTAGGCGTCTTCGAGGGCCTCGAGCGCCTCAGCCGAGCCCTCTGCGTGGTCGACCCGCCAGAGGCTGTCGGCCGTGACGTGACACGACAGCGAGCGGATCGAGGCGTCGGGGTACGCCGCCAGAACGTCGGCGACGGGATTCGTGCCCGGTTCGTACTCGAGGGCGAAGACGAACTCTCTCATTACCCAGTCGTAGGGCGCCACACGACAAAGGGGTTTCTCGCTGGAGCCCATACGATCCGATGATGGTACCGCCGGTAGTGTTCTCGACCGTCAGCGGACAGATAAGCGAGTTCTGGGCGTTTTATCGGCGCTACACGGACACGACGATCCACACGGCCGCGACCGCGGCGCTGACGATCTTCGGCTTGCTGATCTTCCTCGATCCGTGGTTCGCGGTGCTGGCCATCGGCTCGTACGTCGGGCCGCCCGTGGTGCTGTACGCCCTCGCCGACGAACGAGTGCCCGGTTCCGACGGCGGCGATCCGCGGCAGGATCGTCCCGCGGAGCACACCGCGCGAACCGTCGACACGACGAAACGGCGGTCGATCGCGGATCGCTCGAGTAGCGACGACTCGAGGACGAACTCGAGTCCCCGATTCGGAAACGGCGATACTGACAGCGATTCAGACGACGGTGACACGGATTCGGACAGCGACGGTACCGACACGGATTCGGACAGCGACGACGGCGATACCGACTCAGATAGCGATAGCTGACGGACGAGGCGAAGGCCGGATCGGAAACGGCGACGACGGGGCGACTCAAGGCGACCGTGTCGGCCCACGTCTTCGCGCACGTCGTCTTCGTCGCGCTCTCGCTAGCGAGACCCGTTTCGGGAACAACGGTAGGCCGAACCGGTGATTCGGAGCCTCCCGCCGGTTCACTCGTTCTCGGCCTGGTAGTCGAAGAGGTCCTCGATACGACAGTCGAAGTACGCCGCCAGCTCGAACGCGAGCTCGAGACTCGGGTCGTACCGGCCGCGCTCGATCGCGTTGATGGTCTGTCTCGAGACGTCGACCTCCGCGGCCAGTTCCCCCTGCGTCACATCTCGCTTCGCCCGCCAGACCTTCAGGTCGTTCTCCATCGTTACATTCGTCGGCTGTACCACGACCAAGCAGTTACGAAAACGGCCAGCCCGGCCAGCAACAGCCACGTGTAGTGGCTGAACACGGGATAGGTGACGTCGGCGCCGCTCTCGACGCTACCGACCGTCATCAGACCCACGAGGAGCGTCCAGAACGAGAGCGTCGAGGCGCGGAATCCGATCTGGAGGAATCGCTCGTCGGTCGTGTCCCGGTCGTCGAGGAGCTGCAACCACCACAGGCCGGCGACGAGAAACACCGCCCCGCCGCCGATGGCCAGACCGAGTCCGAGCGTCTCCGAGTCGACGATATCCGAGACCGGTCCCATACTGAGGGCTCCGACGGCCATCAAGACGACGCTGGCAACTGATCGACGTTCTGACATCGTGTGTAAAGTGTACTTTCCAAAGTGTATAAATAGCCTTCTGATCTGTCGACTGTGTTTGTCACCCGCGGCTCGACCCGGTCGCACTCGAGCGATAGCGCCGGAGGTAGCTCTCGCGGGGACTCGAGCGGTGGCACAGCTACTCGCCCAACGCCGAAGACGGGAACTAATGGCCGGGATCGGACGTGGCGAACCTCGCCGCGTCCGCGACTCGGGGGAGGGCAGGCAGTCACCCGATAGTCACCGCGAGCGAACCCGAAGGGTGAGCGAGCGGGCCGACGACTGACCCGGAAGCCGCGTTCACGCGGCTGGAGGTGAAGGAGGAGTGCTTTTCATCGAAGTTTTACCGAGTGCGGTCGCGCAGCGACCGCACGCAGAGTAAAAGTTCGTTCCTAGAACCCTTTACCGAGCAATTCGC
The DNA here is from genome assembly GCF_003977755.1 of Haloterrigena salifodinae. Taxonomy (NCBI): domain Archaea; kingdom Methanobacteriati; phylum Methanobacteriota; class Halobacteria; order Halobacteriales; family Natrialbaceae; genus Haloterrigena; species Haloterrigena salifodinae. The sequence continues at coordinate 437,048 of NZ_RQWN01000002.1, read as the reverse complement.
GTGCAATAACGTTCTTCTGGATCTCCGTGGTTCCCTCGTAGATCTGGGTGATCTTCGAGTCGCGGTAGAAGCGCTCGACGGGGAAGTCGTTGACGTAGCCCGAACCACCGTGGATCTGGACGGCCTCGTTGGCGACGTCGACGGCGATGCGGGAGGCGTACTCCTTGGCCATCGAGGCGCCCATGGTGATGTCGTTCTCCTGATCGACGTTCCAGGCAGCCTTGTAGGTCAGGTTGCGCGCGGCTTCGGTCTTGGTCGCCATGTCGGCGAGTTTGTGCTGGATGGCCTGGAACTCGCTGATCGGCTGGCCGAACTGCTCGCGATCCTCGGCGTAGTCGAGGGCCGCTCGAAGCGCGCCCTTCGCGATGCCGACCCCCTGTGCGGCGACGCCGGTTCGGGTGGCGTCGAAGAACTGCATCTGTTGGAGGAAGGCGGCGCCCTGATCGCCGATGAGGTTCTCCTCGGGGACGCGGACGTCGTCGAGGATGAGTTCGGCGGTGTCGGAGGCGCGGATCCCGAGTTTGCCGGTGATCTTCTCGGACGTGAAGCCGTCGCGGTCGGCCTCGACGACGATCTGGCTGAAGCCGTCGTAGCGGCCCTCAGCGTCCGGATCGGTCTTACAGAGCATGACGAAGAAGTCGCCGACGGTGCCGTTGGTGATCCACATCTTGTTGCCGTTGATCACCCACTCGTCGCCGTCCTTCTCGGCGCGCGTCGAGACCGAGGAGACGTCCGACCCGGTGTCCGGTTCCGAGATGGCGGCCCCGGAGATCTTCTCGCCCCGCGCGACGGGCTCTAAGAAGCGCTCCTTCTGGTCTTCGTTGCCGAACTCCCGGATGGCCTCGGTCCCGAACGAACAGGCGAGGATCGAGAGCGCGATGCCGGGGTCGTAGGAGAACAGTTCCTCGGCGATGATCGCCGACTCGAGCGTCGAGTAGCCGGCGCCGCCGTACTCGATCGGGATCGAGGCGCCGACCAGTCCCATCTCGGCGGCCTCGTCGACGATGTCGTGGGGGAACTTCTCCTCGGTGTCATACTCCTCGGCGTGGGGAACGATTTCGTTCTCCGCGAACCGCGCGACTTCGTCGCGAATCTGTTCCTGTTCTTCTGAGAGCCCGAATTCCATGTGACGGTATTCCTACCCCATCGATAAAGAGGTTTGTAACCGGAAATAAACCGAACTATAGTTTCATGTGCGAATGAGGGAAACGTTCAAACACGTGCACATTGCAACTGTGACCATGGAGCTGGAAGACATCAACACCGTCGCAGTTCTCGGCGCAGGGAATATGGGCCACGGCATCGCGGAGGTACTCGCGATGGCGGGCTACGACGTGAACATGCGGGATATCAAAGACGAGTTCGTCCAGAACGGCTACGAGCAGATCGAGTGGTCGCTGAACAAGCTCGCCGAGAACGACCAGCTCACCGAGGACGAGGCCGAAGCGGCCCTCGAACGAGTGACGCCGCTGGTCGACATGGCGGAGGCCTGCGGCGACGCCGACGTCGTCATCGAAGCCGTCCCCGAACAGATGGAGATTAAGAAGGACGTCTATACCGAACTCGAGGAGGCCGCCAACGACGACGCCATCTTCGCGACGAACACCTCGAGCCTCTCGATTACGGACCTCGCGGAGGTTACCGAGCGCCCCGAGCGGTTCTGTGGGATGCACTTCTTCAACCCGCCGGTCCGCATGGACCTCGTCGAGGTTATCTCGGGCGCCGACTCCGCCGAGGAGACCCTCGAGACGATCGAGGCGCTGGCCGAGGATATCGGCAAGACGCCCGTGCGCGTCCACAAGGACTCGCCCGGCTTCATCGTGAACCGCGTGCTTGTTCCCCTGATGAACGAGGCCTGCTGGCTCGTTCACAACGACGAGGCAACCATCGCCGAGGTCGACTCGACGACCAAGTACGGGATGGGGCTGCCGATGGGGAGCTTCGAACTCGCCGACCTCACCGGTATCGACGTCGGCTATCACGTGCTCGACTACATGAACGAGGTGCTCGGCGAGGCCTACGAGCCGAGTCCGCTGTTCGAGCAGAAGGTCGAGGACGAGGAACTCGGCAAGAAGACGGGCAAGGGATTCTACGACTACGAAGACGGCGAAGGCGCCCAGATCCCGACTGACGAACAGTCCGACCTCGTCGAGAAGCGACTGATCGCGACGCTGGCCAACGAGTCCGCCAAGCTGATCGGCAACGACGTCGCGCCGCCCGAATCGATCGACGAGGCGACCAAGCTCGGCGCCGGCTTCCCGGACGGCCCCGTCAAGATGGTCGACGAGTTCGGGATCGAGAACGTCCTCGAGGCCCTCGAAGAGGCCTACGAGGAGACTGGCCATCCGCGCTACGAGCCGGCCGACTACCTCGAGGAACGCGCCGAAGCGGGCGGGTTCTACGAACAGGGCGGCGACGCCGAAGCGACCGAGTTCGAGACGATCCGAATCGAGTACCCCGGCGACATGGTCGGCCACGTCGTCCTCGACCGACCCCACCGGATGAACACGATCAGCGACGACCTGCTCGAGGAACTCTCCGAGGCCGTCGACCTCCTCGAGGACGACGACGAGGTGCGCTCGATCCTGCTCACCGGCGAGGGTGAGCAGGCCTTCTCCGCGGGCGCGGACGTCCAGAGCATGGCCGGCAGCGGCGCCGACCCGCTCGAGATCACCGAGCTCTCGAAGGCCGGGCAGGAAGCATTCGGAAAACTCGAGTCCTGTGAGATGCCCGTCGTGGCCGGAATCGACGGCTTCTGTCTCGGCGGCGGGATGGAGCTGGCCACCTGCGCAGACCTCCGTGTCGCCAGCGAGCGCTCCGAGTTCGGCCAGCCCGAGCTGAACCTCGGTCTCATCCCCGGCTGGGGCGGCACGCAGCGGCTCAAACACATCGTCGGCGAAGGCCGTGCGAAGGAGATAATCCTCACTGCCGAGCGGTTCGACGCCGAGACGATGGCCGACTACGGCTTCGTCAACGAGGTCGTCGACAACGATGCGCTCGAGGAGCGCGCACTCGAACTGGCGACCGACCTCGCGGGCGGCCCGCCGATCGCCCAGAAATTCGCCAAGCGGGCGATGCTCGCCGGTCGCGACGACACCGACGCCGGCCTCGAGTACGAGGCCTCTGCGTTCGGGCAGCTGATGTCAACCGACGACCTCATGGAGGGGATCACGGCCTTCATGGAAGACGAAGAGCCGGAGTTCGAAGGGAAGTAAGACGAACGCGGCCGAGCGCCATCGGCTCGCTGCGATCGCGAGCCTGTCGCTGGTATCGAGTCGCGAGGGATATAGTGAGACTATATTGACAATATGTCGGTTCGATGAACCGTAATTTTCTGTATATTTACACGTTCGGAGAGGCCGGGTTCTAGCTTCGAACACGATATATCCGGCCGCTGTCGTCTGTGATTCATCCGGTTAGTGGTTCGAACACTGATATCTGGTCGCGAGATTTATCACGAAGAGGTACCATTGGTGACCCGTGGCTGTAACGATGCAGAGAACGGAGGGGGCTCCCAATGAGTGACGACCTCGAGATTCTCGTCGTCGACGACGAGGCACGGCTCGCGGATCTGTTCGCCGCGTGGCTCCAGAGCGAGTGGACCGTCGACACGGCCTACGACGGCGAACAGGCCCTCGAGAAGATGTCCGACTCCGTCGAAGTCGTCCTGCTGGACCGTCGAATGCCGGGTCTTTCGGGCGACGAGGTGCTCGAGCGAATCAGGGACGCCGGTTATGAGTCCCGGGTGGTGATGGTGACGGCGGTCGATCCCGACTTCGAGATCATCGAGATGGGGTTCGACGATTACCTCGTCAAACCGGTCTCGAAGGACGAACTGATCGAGATCGTCGACGACGTCGCCGACCGAACGGAGTACGAATCGGATATTCAGGAGTACTACGCGCTCGTCTCGAAGAAGGCGCTGCTGGAATCCGAGAAGGCCGATCGAGAACTCGCGAACAACGAGGAGTACCAGGACCTCTGTGACCGCGTCGAGGAACTCGAGGCCCGCGTCGACGAGACCGTCTCCGGAATGTCGTCCCACGACGACTTCGTCGGCGCGTTTCAGGACCTGCAGTCAGAACACTAATCGCCTTCGTCGAACGCGAATTCGAACCGAGCCCCCCCGTCGATGCTTTCAGTTGCGGTAACCGACCAGCCGTGTCCGGTAGCGACTTCTCTTACGACCCAGAGTCCGATCCCGAGCCCCCCGGCGGCGGTCGAAACCGACGGATCGAACAGGTCGTCGTTGATCTCGTCGGGTAACCCCGTCCCGTCGTCCGCGACGAAAAAGCCGCGACCGGAACCGCCCTCGGACTCGAGGGCGCCGACGCAAACGGCGACGTCTTTGCCGCCGTGCTCGATCGAGTTCCGGAAGAGGTTCTCGAGTAAGCGCAGCAGTCGCGATCGGTCGGCCTCGATAGCCATCGTCTCCGCGACTGAAAGCGTCGCGTCGGCCGTCGAAACGTACTCCCAGGCGTCGTCGGCGACCGATTCGAGGTCGACGGGTTCGGAGTCGGTCGCCCACTCCCCGTCGCGCGCGATCGCCAGGACGTCCTCGATGATCGCCTCCATCCGATCGAGTCCGTCGCGAACGCTGTCGACGTACTCGAGCGATTCGGTCTCCTCGAGCAACTCGAGATACCCCTGCGCGACGCCGAGCGGATTGCGCAGGTCGTGGCTGACGATCCGCGCGAAGGCGTCCAGCCGCTCGTTCTGTTCGCGGAGCTTTCGCTCGCTGCGCTTTCGTTCGGTGATATCGCGGACGACGCCGACCGAGCCCACGAACGCCTCGTCGCGGACGAGGACGGCGATCTGGGCCTCGCAGGGGATTCGCTCGCCGGCTTTCGTCTCGAGGGAGAGTTCGACCGTGTCCGTACTGTCGCCGCTGGAGAGCAGCGAGCGGATCATCTCCCTGCCGGCGTCGACGTCGGCCTCGTCGAAGACGATCGAGGCGTGCTCGCCGAGCAACCCCTCGCGGCTGTAGCCGGTCATCGCCGTCAGCGCGTCGTTGACGGTCATGAAGTGGCCCTGTTCGTCGAGGACGTACATCCCGTCGCCGGCCGTCTCGACGAGCCGTTCGTACCGCTGGAGCGCCCGCTCCTGTTGTTCGAGTTGGCCGCGAATCGCGATCGTCTCGAGGACGTGAGAGGCCGTCCCGGCGACCATCTCGATCCCCGTCCGTTCGGCCTCCGAGAGCGTCTCGAGCGCGTAGACGACGAACACCCCGTACCGCTCGTCGCCCGACGCGAGCGGCGCGACGGCGGCGGCGCGAACGCCCCGGTCGACGGCGTGCTCGCCGAACGGAACCGAACCGCACCGGTCGGCGACGTGCTGGTGGCTCTGAAACTCGTCTGTTCGGATCGCCCGCTCGAGGAGCGGCTGGTCGCCGTCGCCGATCCCGAAGGTCCGTTGCATCGGCCACTCCATGCTGTCGGGGTCGGTCAGCCAGGGGACGATCTCCCCCTCGCCCTGATCGTACTCGCCGACCCAGGCGAACGCGTAGCGGTCGGTCGCGGTAAACTCCTCGCGGAGAATTCGCTCGACGTCGACGGGAGAGGTGACGTCGACCAGCCGCCGCCTGACCGCGGAGACAAGCGCCGCGATGTCGTCGGGCAACGACGCGAGGCCATCGTCCGTTTCGGAGTCGGTATCGGCCGCCTCGAGATCGTCGGGCGCGGTTCGCGAGTCGGCTCCGACGCGTTCGGTGATCGTCTCGGCGAGGCGATCGGGCCGGTCGGACTCGTCGGTTCGAGCGACCACCTCGCTGAGGACGGCGACGGACGCGTCGCTCTCGTCGTCGCCCCAGTGGACGAACGCCGGCGTCGACGGCACCTCCGCTTCGACGGTGTCGACGAGCTGTGGCACGTTCGGGATCGAACTCGCGTCGATGACGACGGCGTCGATCGCTCCCCGCTCGAGTCGGTCGACGGCTTCGGCCCCGCGCTGGGCGATGACGACGTTGACCGGCGCGTCGGTCAACGCGAGCGTGACGGACGCACGCGTGGATCGATCGTTGCTGACACAGAGGACGCGTGGCCGACTCATATCACTCAGTCACTCTCGGATTCGGTATCGATCGTCGATACCGCTGCCTACCGGGGCGAAACGGATTGTTCTTTCGGCGTGTCAGTCACGCCAATTGATCATCGATCGGTCGCGGACGCATCGACTGGCCGGTGGTCGACGGTCGACGAACGCGGGAGTTGCCGCCGGCCCGACGTTACGGCGCCTGCCCGTAGATCAGGTTGCGCTGAATCTCGTTCGCTCCCTCATAGATGACCGGAATGCGGACGTCGCGGTAGACGCGGGCGATCCGCCGCTCGTCCAGGATCGACCGACCGCCGTGGAACTGCATCCCCTGTTCGGCCACCGAGGTCGCGGTCTCGGTCGCGTTGGTCTTCGACAGCGCCGCCCAGTAGCCCTCCTTCTCCCCGTTTTGAACTTTCTCGCAGGCTCGCCAGGTGAGCGAACGGGCGCTCTCGAACTCGATCAGCATGTCCGAGAGGCCGTGCTGGACCGCCTGAAAGTCGCTGATCGTCCGGCCGAACTGCTCGCGGTCGTGGACGAACTCCCAGGTGGACTCGATGGCCGCCGCCGCGAGGCCGATCCCGTGGCCGGAGACGGCGATCCGGCCGTGGTTGAAGAAGTCCGCGAGCATCCAGAACCCCTCGCCCTCCTCGCCGATCAGGTTTTCCTCGGGGATCCGGCAGTTCTCGAGTTCGATGTGGGCCTGTTTCGAGGCGCGCATCGCCATCTTCTCGGGGATGTGTTCGGCCTCGTAGCCGTCGGTGTCGGTCGGGACGATAAAGAGCGAGTAGTTGGCGTAGGGGTTCGACTCGTCGTCGCCGGTGCGCGCGTAGAGGGTGATCCAGTCGGCCTCGACGCCGTTGCCGATCCAGTACTTCTCGCCGTTGATCACGTATTCGTCGCCGTCCTTCTCCGCCGTGGTCTCCATCCCCGCGAGGTCGCTGCCGGTTTCGGGTTCGGAGACGCCCAGCCCCGAGCGCTGCTCGCCCTCGGCGACCGGTCGGATGTACTCCTCGCACTGCTCGTCGGTGCCGTACTCGTAGGTAAGTTCACAGCCGAAACTCGCCAACTGGAGCGTCAGCGCGATCCCCGCGTCCGCGCGGTAGAATTCTTCGGTCAGCGCCAGCAGTTGCGGGAGATCGAGCCCCCGACCGCCCCACTCCTCGGGAATGTCCTGCGCGACGAGGTTCGCCTCCTGACCCGCCTCGAGGATCTCCTCCGGATACTCGCCGGCCTGGTAGTACTCCTGGGCGTTCGGTTCGATGTGTTCGCGCGCGAACTCCCGGGCTGCGGCCTTGACATCGCGGGCGTGCTCCGGGACGATGCTGTCGTCGAGTAGGTCCATATGGTGTCAGAGGACAGCACGATAAATATAGGTGCGGTGATCCGTTGCAAGCCACGGACCGGCCGCCGGCGGGACGATCCGACCGGTCGGCGTCGCCGATCGGTACCGTTCGGGGGCGGCGACGAATCGCTATTCGCCGAAACGGCGTCCCGCGGAGCGCTCGACGGTTCCGTCGGGTTCCTTCCTGCAGAAAGTCGCCGTCGGAAACGTTCGTGAACCGTTCTGTCCGTTCAGAACGACTGTCACCCTTTTAGCAACCCGCATTCGACGGACGCCATATGACGACCGATCCGACGAACGACGATCGAGACGACGAGCCGTACGATCACGATATCGACCGCCGGGCGTTCATCGCCGCGGGCGGCACCGTCGGCGCGACGATGCTGGCCGGCTGCGCCGGCGATGCGACGCCCGACGACTCGAGTGACGCGCCGGACGACGAGACAGACAGCGAGGAGACCGACGGGCCGGCGACCGCCGGCGCGGCGAACTTTCGGCTGCTCGTCAGCGACAGACCCGCCGACATCGGCGACTTCGATCGACTCGACGTGTCCTTCGATAACGCCCGCATCTTCGACGGCGGGGGCGAGGAGTCGGACGACGGCGAGGGTGGCGAGTCCGAGACCGACGGCGAAGACGCCGAAACCGACGACGAGGAAGCGGCCGACGACGGGGACGAGGAGGAATCGTCCGAGGACGGCGACGACGATACATCAACGGGTGACGAATCCGGCGACGAATCGGACGCGAACAACGGCGAATCGAACGCGAACGACGGCGAATCGGACGCAGACGGTGACGGATCCGACTCGAGCGACGACGCCGTCGAGCGACACCGCGGATTCTACTGGCTCGACCTCGAGGGCGCGACGGTTGACCTGACGCAGGTCGTCGGCGAGAAGGCCGTCTCGGTCTTCGAGGGCGGCCTCTCGGCAGGGAGCTACGAGAAAATCGAACTTCACGTCGCGGACGTCGAAGGCGTCGTCGACGGCGAGACGGTGCCCGTGAAGGTGCCGAGCGAGAAACTCCAGATCACCCACGCCTTCGAGGTTCGGAAGGACGAACCGCTCGAGTTCGTGTTCGACATCAACGTGGTCAAGAAAGGAAACGGCGGCTACAACCTGACGCCCGTTATCTCGGAGAGCGGCGTCGCGGGCGAGGACGTCGACGTCGAAGAGGTCGACGACGAATCCGACGATAGCGACGAGGACGCCGACGACCGTGGCGACGCCGAGGAGAACGACGGCGAGACTGGCGGCTCCGGCGGGAACGAAACGAACGACGACGGCAGTGCAGACGACGGCAACGAGAGCGGGACGAACTCGTAGTTCCGACGGCGCAGTTGAATCGCGCCAGCGGCGGAGTCGGGTCGCTGTTCACCGCTTCCGCTGCGAGACGGTACCGTCACCGCCGGTAGCGTCGCTCAGACCGTACGGCCGGTAGTCGAGTGCCGTCGCTGCTATCGAAGCTCCCGAACGAGGTCGTTGACCGAGGCCGATTTTGCCGCGTGGTCCTCGAGTCGCCAGCGGTCCCACACCACGTCGCAGACGACGTGAATGTAGAGGACGACGCCGGTCACGATCGCGAGCGAGCGGCTCGCAAGCGCCAACAGCGGGACGACGGTCCCGATGATGAGGAGGTGGCTCAACAGCCGCGAGAGAACGCCGACGTCGCCGTGCTCGAAGATCTGCCCCTGGTCGGCGACGGCCGCCATCGGATTCGCGAGGCAGAACCTGACAGCGTCCCAGCTCCCGGTCTTGATCCGCGCGATGAGCAAGTGGTCGGCGTCGATGAGCACGCCGGCGGCGGTGCCGTAGACGACGACCGCGACGGCGGGGAGTTCGACGCCCAGCACGCTGATCGGCGACAGTACGGCGGCGAGAACGCCGGCGACGACGAGCGAGATGGCGGCGTGGTGTTTCGAGTAGATCGGCGGTCACCTGGGAGTCGAAACCACGCCGAGGCACAAAACCGTCCCGCTGTCTCTCGATTCGTCGGCCGACCGCGACACCCCGCGGCGCGGTTCGACCGAAGCGGCGCTGCGATCTCAGCCGGCGAAGCCCGAAAGCGACCACTCTCCGTTGTCGCCGTCTTCCTCGGCGATACTCGGGGCGCTGACGAGCACGAACGCGCTCTCCGCGTCGCCGTTGCGGATCTGGCGGGTCGACGACGGGGGGATCCACAGCGCGTCGCCGGTCTCCATCGCGACCGGTTCGTCGTCGATGATGACCGTCGCCTTCCCCTCGATCAGCACGTAGACCTCTTCGTGGCCGTTCTCCGTGTGATCGTGGGGTTTGCTGTTCCAGCCGGGATCACAGCGAGCGACCGTCACCCCAACCTGCTCGGTCTCGAGCGGATCCGATAAGAAGTGCATCGCGCTCGAGACCTGTTCGACGTCCTCGTAGTTTACCTTCCGGTAGGTCATGTCCGTGTGTTAGGCTGCCGTACAGTAAAACTAGTCGTTCGATCGAACTCGAGACGGGATCAGTTACCCTGTGCGAACGGATCGAAATCGTCGACGGGAATTACCGAGTAGTCGACCGTCAGCGCGTCCTTGGTCGCGCGGATCTTTCCGACAAACGTCGAGATATCCTCGAGTTCGCCCTCGAGGACGAACAGTTCCATACAGAAGTGGTCGCCGACGTGGCTATGGAAGTTCGAGGCGACGAGGTCCTCGTGTTCGTGACGCAGGTGCATCATCTGTTCCTCGACGCTGGTCGTTTCGTAGTCGAAGAGAACGGTGACGATCCCCATCAGATCACGGTCCTCGAGACGGGTGTCCTCGAACTCGCCGAGGAGGTTCCGCGAGGCCTCCCGGACGACCTCGCTCCGGCCAGTGTAGCCGTGTTCGTCCGCGAACTGATCGAGTCGCTCGAGGAGTTCGTCCGGCATCGAGACGCTGACGACTGCCATATAATAACTTCCGGGACATGATCTATTAAGGGTTATCATAACCGTCCGTCTGGAACCGGCTCGAATAGCAATTGAACTGGTCGATCAACCCGGCGGATCGCGTCGAGGCAGCCCTCGAGTCGGACCGAGGCGGGACGGGTTCCGCAGCACCCACTGTTTTCCGGCTTCGCCGAGAGCGTCGACTATGTATCTCGCCAACCGGAGTTGGCCGGAACTCGGCGACTACGTCGCGGACGAGTCGCTCGCGGTCGTCCCGCTGGGCTCGACCGAGCAGCACGGCCCGCACCTCCCCGAAGGAACGGACCACATGATCGCCGAGGCGCTGGCCCGCGAAGCGACCGATCGTACCGGGTACCTCTGTACGCCGCCGATCCCGATCGGCGTCAGCTCCCACCACCGGCAGTTCCACGGGACGATGTGGGTCGAGGCGCCGATCTTTCGGGACTACGTCGAGAGCCTCTCGCGAAACCTCACCTACCACGGCATCGACCGCATCGTCTACGTCAACGCCCACGGCGGCAACGTCGCTCACCTCCGGGAAGTCGGCCGGCGGCTCCACGACGACGGCACCGCCTACGCTATCGAGTGGATGTGGGACGAGTCCATCCCCGAACTGATCGAAGAGGTCTTCGAGACCCCCGGCCCCCACGGCGGCCCCAAGGAGACGGCGATGATCATGCACATCGCGAACGAACTCGTCCGCGAGGACCACCTCGAGGACGCCCGCGACGGCGGCGCCGTCTTCGACTACGACGCCGAGCGAGTACACGGCGCGACCACGTTCTACGACTGCATCGAGAACAGCCCCAACGGCGTCTTCGGCGACCAGACCGACGCGACCCCCGAGATCGGCGAAGAGCTGTTCGAAGCCGCGACGGACCAACTGGTGGCGCTGCTCGAGTGGCTCGACGAGCAGCCGATTGAGGATCTCATGCCGGAACCGCAGCTGGAACCCCGTTCGGATCGCCGTCGATAGAGCGGCGTGAACGCCCCGCTGACGGCTCCGTTCTGCCGATGGAGGGCCGATTCCCGGCCGCGATCGGCCCTCGGCAGCCGGACCGATTCGCCGTCGTCGCTAATCCGCTATTACGGCCGTCGGGTTGGCTAGACACCGAAACGGCCGCTTGCTGAGCGACCGCGAACGACCGCTCTGAATCGGCGGGCGAATCGGACCGAGTCGTGGATCGAAACGACCTCGAGCCCCGTCTCGAATCGCGGATAGTACCGGGTCTCGTCATGCACGAAACGCGGTAGTTACCGTCCGAGGTTCGTCTCCGAATTCGACGGTACCGTCGCTCGATCTGTCGGCGGGTCGGCGACAGGATCGCCAAACCCTCATTATCGCACGCCGGCGGGACGACAACTCCGACAGCAGCGGCGAGCTACGCGTCGTCGTGGCTCGAAACCGATACCGCACCGTTACCGTCCGTTCGACGCGGAATTCGGGACAACGGACACTTCAATTGAGGTGCCATCGCCGGGCCGAAAGGGTTGGTTTCACTATATTTCGATAGGGACTCAATTACGAAACCCCGCGGGGACGACGCGTCGGTGTATGGTTCAACCCCAACTCGCCCAGCAAGGACCGGTTCCCGACTGGTTACAGGATCCGATCGCGGAACTCGTCACGTTCCTTCCGCGGCTGATCGGCGCGCTGGTGATCCTCTTCATCGGCTGGATTATCGGCCGCGTCGCCGCGCGTGCCGTTCGAAGCCTCGCCGACGGGATCGAACTCGACAGGATGGTCCTCGAGACGCCGCTGGGGCGCATCCTCGGCGGGACGGAACGGGCCGTCTCCAGCGCCTTCGGCTCGCTCGCGAAGTGGTTCGTCTACGCCCTGGCCATCCTCGCGGCCGCCAACGCCCTCGCGATCCAGTTGCTGTCGGAGTGGATCGCGACGGCCGTCTCGTACCTGCCGGCTTTCATCGCCGGACTGCTCGTCATCGTCATCGGCTTCGTCGTTGCCGACTTCGTCGGTGACATCATCGAGCGGACGCGAGCGGCGGCCGAGACGGTCTACGGAAACTGGTTCGCCAACGGCGCCCGCATGTTCCTCTACTTCACCGCGATCGTCATCGGACTCGACACGATGGGGATCGACGTCAGCATCCTCTACGTCTTCGCGCGAGCGCTCGCGTGGGGCCTCGCCGCGGCGGTCGCCATCGGCGCCGGCGTCGCCTTCGGCTGGGGCGGCAAGGACTACGTCGCCGAGAACATCGGTCGCTGGATGGGACGCACCGCCACCGTCACGCCCGACGAAGAAGGCTCGAGCGGGGGCCGCTCGGCCGGAAGCGATCGGTCCGCCGGTAGTCAGTCTCGCCGCTCCGATCGGGACCCCGGCTCCGAGCCCGGACCGACCGACGACGACGACTGATCGCCGCGCGACGATCACCGTCCGCCGCGCCGGACACCGTCACTCGACGACCGACTCGATCCGCGGCTCGTCGGCCGTTCGATCGGGTGGAAACAACGGCTTGACCGGGACGACGACGTGGGACTTGACGAGCCGGTCGTCGGACGGCCGCCACTTCTCGACTCGCGCGAGCGAGCGCGCCTCGTAACAGTCCTCGAGCGACTCGAGGGCGTCCTCGAACGCGTCGGCGTCGAACCGGTCGGCCGAGACGGGGTCGGAAACGACCGCGAGTCGGCGCGTCCGCGCGTACACGTCGAGGCGTCCTTCGAAGACGTGTTCCAGGCGTTCGATACAGTCGTGCACCTCACCGAACGACGGGTCGTCGTCGCTCGTCGGGAGGGAGACGTACGCCTGATACTTGTCCGGCCGCTTCCGGACGTGTCGTTTCCAGAGTCGGGTTACGAACTGCACGAATCACCCTCCGGAGTCGGCCGAACGGGAACGTTCGGTCTCGGCGAACGACGGAACGGATCCGCGCGGATCGCCGTCCGTCGGTCCGCACCGATGGACGTCCGACTCGCACTCGGTTGCGTCTCGGGCCACATCATTCTCACCTTCGTCTCATCGACGTCGGTAATACGTTCTTTGTTGTCGACCGCGACCGAACTGTGGTCACGATCCGCGTGGTCGAGCGCGGCCGGTTCGCGAGAGTTTTGTACAACGACTCGCTACCGCTTTGCAGCTATGAAACGATCGTTCGCGTCACGCTCCGGTTCGGTGCTCGTCGGGGCCGTCGCGCTCGTCGCCGTCGGCGTCGCGAGTAATATCGGGTTGGACTCGCCGTACCGGTTGTTCCCGTCCCTGCTTCTGATGGCGCTCGGCGTCGCCGGCGTCGCGACTCAGGTCCGCGATTACAGCGTCGCTCAACTCCGCCTGGCGGCGAAGCGCTGGTGGGTCGTCGCGTTCGTCGCGTTTCTCCCCTACGCGCTGGTCGCGGCCCCCGAAAGCGATTCGGCGGCGGCCGTCGCCGACGGACTCGCCGCCCCGCCGATCCCACTCGTCCTCGAGTCGATCTCGGGCGCGGTCGTCTGCTGTGCGGTGGCGGTGACGGTGCTGTACGGCTTCGCCAGCTACGGCGTCCATCCCGGCCGAACCTCGCCCGAGGAACGCGTTCTCGCGGACGGCGGAGACGACTAACGCGGACCGACGTCGAACCGGTCGTGACGGAGACCGGCGCCGCTCGACGGAACGGGGCCGTGTATCGGAACCCCCGCGAATCCACATAGCGTCCAATCCCGTCGAGGGATCGACGTTTTCGGTGACGCCTCCGGTCCCGCCGACTGAGCTATCAGTCGCGTCGCTGCTCGCGACTCGAGAGCGGACCGATCGCGGCCGATTTCGCCAGCAGCCGGCCGATCGTCGCCGCTCGCGCCGGTCGACGAATCGAGCCAACAGCTATATATCCGACCGCCTATTCATCCCGGCAAAGCGGTGCACGACGTGATTCCGACCTCCATCCGTTCGGATCGGCTGTTGCTAGCCGTATCGTTCGCCTGCTTCGCCGTCGCCGGCATGGCAACGGGTACCGTCGAGGCGCTCGTGCCGACGGTCGGAGCGACCGCGGTCGCCATCGCGGGCGTCTACTGCGTGGCCCAGTACGCGACCCGCGTCTCCCGACGGACGCTGGCCGGGCTTTCGGCCGCCTTCTGGCTCGGTTTTCTCGCGACCGCCGCGCTCCACGGCATCGGCCTCGAGACCGTCGGCGCGATCGTCCCGGGCGACGACGCGACGATCACCGGCTCGCTGACCGCGGTCACGTGGGCGACGCTGCTGACCGCCGTCGCCGCGACGACGTTCCTCGGCTTCCGCGAGTACGGCGCCGCCACCAGCGCCGATTCGCCCGAGGAACAGGTCCTCGAGGGTGACTCCGACTACTCGACGCAGTAACGCTCGTTTTCGGTCCCGTCGGTCGGTCTCTTTGCTCGACTTTCGGTGAAACTGTCGGATGTTCAACGGAAAGCGGACGATAAGTCGCACTGCTACCGGTACTAGTAGGACAGCACGTCGGCTCCCTCGAGGCGCCTCACTCGAGTCGGTAGCTGATCGCGATCCCCTCGCCCAGCGGCAGCGCGATCGTCTCGAAGTCGGGGTCGTCAGTTACCCGCTCGAGGTAGTCGGCGATCCCCTGCGTGTGCTCGTCGACGTCGCCGGGATCCTCGCCCTCGACGAGGGCGAGCAGTCGCTCGAAGTCCATTGGGGCCGCGGTGATCGCGTTGTCCGCAACGACGACGCCGCCCGGCGACAGCTTCTCGCGGACGGCCTCGAACGCGTCGCGGTAGCGGTGTTTCTGGCAGTCGATCAGGACCGCGTCGAACGGGCCGTCGTAGTCGTCGATCGTCTCGAGCGCGTCGCCTAGTTCGTACCGCGCGCGGTCGTCGTAGCCGCCCTCGCGCATGTACTCGCGGGCCATCTCGAGTTCGTCCTCGTCGACCTCGGTGAGGACGATCTCGCCGTCGTCGGGGAGGGCCTCGGCCATCCAGTAGGCCGAGTAGCCGTAGCCAGAACCGAACTCGAAGATCCGCTCGGCGTCGGTCAGCCGGGCGAGCAAGCGGAGGGTGGCGCCGACCTCGGGGCCCACGTATGGGAACCCCTCCTCGCGGGCGTAGTCGCCCATCTCGCGCAACGTTTCGTCCGGGCTCGGCCCGACCGCACGAACGAAGCGACCGATGTCGTCCGAAAGCACGTCGACCATGGCTCGCCCTTCATCGGCACGGGTATCAAAGCCGTCGACTCAAGAGGGTCGTTGTCACGGGTCGGGAACCCATACGAAATCGAAGTCAGCGTACTTTTCACGGCTGGTTGCCCACTCGAGTGTGAGAACCGTGACCGTCCTCACGACGGCGCTCGCGGGCGTGGTCTTCGGACTCGCGCTCGCCGCGCCACCGGGACCGATGAACGCGATTATCGCCGAAGAGAGCGTCATCCGCGGCCGGATCGCCGGCTTCAGGGCCGGACTGGGCGCGATGAGCGCGGACGCGCTGTTCTTCGTTCTGACGCTGGCCGGCGCCGTCGCGGTGATCGACCGCTATCCGGCCGCCCGGCCCGCGCTCTACCTCGCCGGCGGACTGCTGATGCTGTACTTCGCCGTGGGTGCGGTAGAAGAGGCCAGAAGCGCCACCACCTTCACCGACGGCCGCGAGGACGGGTCGTCGGGCTTTCGCAAGACGTTCGTCCTCTCGCTGACCAACCCCTACCAGATCGGCTTCTGGCTCACCGTCGGCGTTGGCCTGCTCCAACCCGGAACGCTCGACGTCCTCTCGCACGTCCCCGCCGCCGGGTCGGCTCTCGAGAGAGTGCTGGTCGTCGAGACCGGCTCTCCCGCGCTGTTGACCGGTTTCTTCGCGGGGATCGCGCTCTGGATCGTCGTCTATCCGGTAACACTGGACGCGGTCGGCCGTCGCGTCGACGCCTTCGCGCCCGTCGTTGCGGCGTTGAGCGCCGTCGTCCTCGTCGGGTTCGGGCTGGTCTTCCTCGCGATCGGAACGCTTCGGGTCGTCTGAGAACTCAGCACCGAATCATCTCGAACGGGCTATCGGCGGCCCGTCGGTCGCCGCGTTGCCCGTCGTCGCTTCCGCTCGCGGCACTGTCTCCGCTCTCGTTTTCGGCGCCGCCGTCGCTCCCGGCGACCTCGTCGGCCCCGAGTCCGCTCGAGGCCATCTCGAGCATCGGCAACTGGAAGTCGAACCCGCTGATCAGTTCGACCGACTCACCGGGACTCGAGAGGAGATCGAGGAAGCCGTCGCCGACGAACTGGATCCCGGCGACGACCTCGATGATCGAAGTCCCCCCGGTCGAGCCGATCATTTCGGCGCCGATCGCCCAGCCGGAATCGGTGAGCGGCCCGGCGTGGAGGCGAACCCAGATGTTTGTCCCGTCCGACGAACCGATGACGAACGCGGAGCCTCCGGCGTCGAAACAAGCCGATGTCTGCCCGTCGACGTCGACCTCGGTCTGACTCGCAGCCGGCGATCCGTCGACGACGGCCGCCGACTGCTGTGCGGCCCCGACGACCGGCCCGACTGTCAGTATAGCTAGGCAACAACACACGACGAGGCCGGTTCGGCGAACGCGTCCCATTACCACCGATTCGAGACTACACTGTCATGAACGCAACGGCCGTCTCGAATCGATATGGTTGGAGTCTGAAACGTCTCGTTCGTCCGTCGAGACCCAATCGACACTGATCGGCCGCCGAAGCGTTTCAGCTTCCGCGACGGACGGGACTGATAGTGTCGCTCTCGAGTGGAGGCGATTCTCGCGCGGAGATCGACGGCTCTCGTCGGGGATCGGCAGAACCGGGCGCTCGAGAAGGGTATTTCATCGACCGGTCGGCGGGATGGGACCGGCGCTCTAGTCGCCCATCGCGGCGATTTCGTCCTCGAGCCACTCCCGGAACCACTTCACACGCTTCAGCCGGCGGTGGGCGATCCCTTCGGCGGTGTCGCTCTGGACGCGGGAGGCGGCGTCGTAGCCGCGCTCTAAGACGCGGTCGACCATCTCGTCGCAGTCCATGTGAGTCCGCGCCTCGTAGCCCATCCGCAACAGCATCAGGGCGGTGCCGTTGGCCCCGACCTTGTCGAGCAGGTCGGCCTCGATGAGACACTGGGCCTCGAGCGTGAGATCGGTCAGGTCGCCCTGGTAGGAGTGGTGTTCGATGGCCCGACAGACCTGCTCGATGAACGATTCGGGGTAGTCCGCGCGGGACTCGAGGTACTCCCGGGCGACGCGCGCGCCGGCCTCGGCGTGGAGCTCCTGATCGGTCTCGAGTTTGGCGACGTCGTGAAAGAGCGCGGCGACGCGGGTGACGTCGATGTCGGCACCCTCCTCGCGTGCGATATCCGTCGCGAGTTCGACCACGTTGAGAATGTGGTTATGTCGGTACTCCGCCGAGTGCCACGGGTACCAGCGCATCCGACCGCCCTCCTCTTCCTTCTCGACGCTGGCCGCGAGATACTCGAAGACGAACCCTTTCATCTCCTCGAACTCGGCGTCGGACACCCTGGTCTCTTTTATTTCGACGCCCACGAGAGATCCCTCCGCAGTAAACGAACGATAGTCATTACCGGAATGTTAGGTCGTTTCGCTCTTTAGCCTTTGGTTCAGTTACGCAGTGCAGTTTTTTGATACGTTCGTCGGCCGGTATCCCCGACGCCCGCCTGTGACTCGAGAGGGTCATTACCGGCGTTGGCCGCAAATAGCATGAATATCCGTTAGAATCAAAGCGACGGCCGGGGAAAGGGTGGGTATGAGTAGCGAACAGGAACAGGAGTCGATCCGGTGTCTCGTCGCCAAAGTCGGTCTCGACGGCCACGATCGGGGGGCCCACGTCATCGCGCGGGCGTTCCGCGACGCCGGCTTCGAGGTCATTTACTCCGGGCTGCACAAGGCGCCCGAGGAAATCGTTCAGGCGGCCGTCCAGGAGGACGTCGACGTGCTCGGAATCTCCATCCTCTCGGGGGCCCACGACACACTCCTCCCGAAGATCATGGACGGACTCGAGGAGTACGGCGCCAAGGAGGACACGCTCGTGCTGGCCGGCGGCGTCATCCCCGAGGAGGACCGTGCCGAACTGAAGGCGGAGGGCGTCGCGGCCATCTTCGGCCCCGGGACGTCGGTCGAGGAGACCATCGAGTTCGTCCGCGAGAACGCCCCCGAGCGATGAGCGCGGACGAGGAGTTACTCGAGGACCTGCTCGCGGGCAAACACCGCGCGCTGGCTCGAGTCATCTCGAAGATCGAAAACCGGTCGCCGGGGTACCGGGACCTCGTCTCCGAACTGTACGCCCACACCGGCGACGCCGACGTGATCGGCGTCACGGGCAGCCCCGGCGCGGGGAAGTCGACGCTGGTCGACAAACTCGCGGAGACCTACCGCGACCGCGGCGAAACGGTCGGCGTCATCGCGATCGACCCCTCCTCGCCGTTCACGGGCGGCGCGGTGCTGGGCGATCGCATCCGGATGGCCTCGACCGTCGGCGACATGGACGTCTTCGTCCGCTCGATGAGCGCCCGCGGGACCCTCGGTGGACTATCGACAGCGACCGCGGACGCCGTCAAGGCGATGGACGCCTTCGGCAAGGACAAGATCATCATCGAGACCGTCGGCGCCGGCCAGAACGAGATCGACATCGTCCGCACCGCCGACACCGTCGCCGTCCTCGTCCCGCCCGGCTCGGGCGACGAGATCCAGACGCTGAAGGCGGGGATCCTCGAGATCGCGGACGTCTTCGTGGTCAACAAGGCCGACCGCGACGGCGCCGACCGGACCGTCCAGGAGCTGCGCGATATGATCCAACTCGACGAGGGCGGCGGCATGGCCGGCGGGGGCGGCCACCACAGCCAGGAGGTCATCGACGCCCACGACGACTGGGATCCCGAGGACGATGTCGACGAAGCTGACGCCGAGACGTGGACCACCCCCATCGTCGAGACCGTCGCCACGCGCGGCGAGGGGGTCGACGACCTCCTCGAGGCGTTCGCCGACCACCGGCAGTACCTCGTCGACTCCGGCGAGCACGCCGAACAGGTCCGCGGTCGCTACGCCGAGGAGATCCGCACGCTGCTGCGCGAGGACGTCCACGACATGCTCGAGGACCGACTCGCGGCCGCCGGAGGCGTCGAGGACCTCGCCGAAGCGGTCCGGCAGGGCGAGACCGATCCCTACTCCATCGCCGACGACGTGTTGGCCCCCGTCGAGACCTGTCTCGAAGATCTCGAGATCGACGACGGCTGACGGAATCGACGCGATATCGGCGGCGATTCCGGTGTCGGCGACTGCGTTCCAACCGCAAATCTAAGACGCTCGCGGTCATACCGACCGGTTATGAAGGCCCGAACAGTCCTCGGCGCAGCGGTCGGCACCGTCGGCGCAGCCGTGCTCGGAAATCGCTTCCTGCAAAAGCGAGCGGGCGACCTCGAGAACCCGCTCGTGGGGATCGAACGGACGTATCGATGGCGCGGCATCGAGACGCGCTACACCGTCGCTGGTGATCCGAACGATCCCGACCTGCTCCTCTGTCACGGAATCTACGCGGGCGCGAGCAGCCACGAGTTCCGGCCGATCGTCGAGCGACTGGCGGATGATTACCACGTGATCGCCGTCGACCTCCCCGGGTTCGGCCGCTCCGAACGACCGCCGCTGGTCTACTCGGCGACGCTCTACGCCGAGTTCCTCCGCGACTTCGCCGACGAGGTGACCGACGAACCGATCGTCGTCGCCTCCTCGCTGACCGGCGCCTTCGCCGTCAGGGCCGCCGCGGAGACCGAATCCTCCGACCGGGACGACTTCGAACAGCTCGTGTTGATCTGCCCGACCGACGAGACCGCCGACGAACGGCCGTGGGTTCGGACCCTCGTTCGAGCGCCCGTCGTCGGGACGACGCTCTACAACCTGCTGGCGAGCAAACCTTCGATTCGCTACTTCTACGACCGCGACGGCTACTACGATTCCGACCGGATCGACGACGAGACGGTCGACTACGCGTGGCGGAGCGCCCACCAGCCCGGCGCCCGCTACGCGCCCGCCTCGTTCAGCAGCGGCACCCTCGTTCCCGACTTCGACCTGCAAACCGAACTGGCCGGCCTCGAGACCCCGACCACGCTCGTCTGGGGTCGCGACGCCGATCTCGTGCCGCTGCGCGAGGGGCGGGACCTCGCCGAGGCCGCCGACACTGACCTCGTCGTTATCGACTACGCGACGCAACTGCCCCACGCCGAGCACCCCGACAAGTTCGTCGAGTACCTGACCGCTGAATTGCCACACGTCGACGTCGATATCGGGGATTAACGTCACGTCGGGGATCGACCGAGATCCGCAACGGGAGACTCGTCCAATCTGTCATCGTTCGGTGGGACGACTCACCGTTCGAGTTGCGAACTGAGCCACAAAGCATATTCCGTGGAAGTGTGATTCGCCGAGTAGGACGGTGGACAGCGGGTAGGGGTACTCGCAGTTTCTGTCCACCGATTTATCTCACGTCGTGGCGGAGGAGACTCCGTCCGTCAGGAGCGACGCGACGATCGATCCGAGTGCGTCGCACAGCTGGACGAGAGAGTGTTCCGGACTGAGAAACGCGTCCGAGAAAATCGTCTGCGAACCGCGTCTGCGAAGGCGGAGCGAACGGCGCCCTAAACCGCGATTCGGTCCGCTATACCGGGCTGAACCCGAGCACGCGCTCGCCCGTCGTCTCCGACACCGTGACCTCGATCTCGACCTCGAGTCCGGTCTCGACGTCCTCGGGATCGATGCCGACGACCTGGCCCGTGATCCGCACGGGACCGAAGCGCGCGACGGCCGTCGCGTAGGGGGCGTCCTCCTCGAAGGCCGGCGTCGGGACGTGCGTGACGGTGAACGTCTTGATCTCGCCGCTGTCGGGTAACTCGAGGTCCTCGAGTTCGGTCGCGCCGCAGTCGGGGCAGACCCGACGGGGCGGCAGGGAGCCGTGGTCGTTCGGACACGCGAGGTAGTACGCTCGGTCCTCCTCGGCGGCGTCGAGCCACTCGTCGAAGCCGGCGTCTCGGGTTTCGGAGTCGTTCATTACTCGCTCACCTCCAGAACGTGGACAGTCGCACTCGCGACGGTGCCGCCCGCGTTGTGGGCGACGCCGGTCGTCGCGCCCTCGACGAACTCGCTGTTGGGGTGTTTCCCGGAGAGCAGTTTCGTGACCTCGGCGATCTGGGAGGCGCCGGTCGCGCCGACCGGGTGGCCCTTGGCCTTCAGGCCTCCCGAGAGGTTGATCGGCGTCTCGCCGTCGGCGGTCGTCCGGCCGTCGCGGGCCGCCGAGATGCCCTCGCCGATCGGGAACAGATCGAGCGACTCGATCGCGAGCACTTCGGCGATCGTGAAGCAGTCGTGGACCTCCGCGAAGTCGACGTCCGCGGGGTCAACGCCGGCGTCGGCGTAGGCCTCCTCGCCCGCCTCGCGGGCCGCGGGCGAGCGTGCGAGGTACTCGCGGTCGTGGAGGGCCATCCGGTCGCCGCCCTGCCCGGTGCCGCTGATCGAAACCGGCGCCTCGAGGCCGTGTTCTTCGGCGTACTCCTCGCTCGTGAGGACCACGGCGGCCGCGCCGTCGGAGATCGGACAGGAGTCGTACAGTCCCAGCGGGCTGGAGACCTGCGGGGCTTCGAGGACGTCGCTGACCTCGATCGCGCTCTGGTACTGGGCCTTCTCGTTGTTCAGGGCGTTCTCGTGGTTCTTGACGGCAATGTGGGCGAGGTCCTCGTGCTCGCCGCCGTACTCGTCGAAGTAGGCCTGGGCCATCAGCGCGTAGGCACCGGGGAAGGTCATCCCCGCGCGAACCTCCCAGAGGTCGTCGGCGGCGATCGCGAGCGCCTCGGTCGCGCCCGCGGTGCCGAGGTTGGTCATCCGCTCGGCGCCGCCGACGAGGATCACGTCGTCCTCGCCGTTGCGGATTCGCATGACCGCGTCCCGGACGGCCGTGCCGCTCGAGGCGCAGGCGGACTCGTAGCGGGTCGCCGGCGCCCGTACGCCCGCGGCCTCGGCCATGAGGGGGCCGTGGTGGCCCTGGTGTTCGGACAGTTCGCCCATGAAGTTGCCGTAGAGGAGGGCGTCCACGTCGTCTCGAGAGACGCCGCTGTCCTCGAACGCCGTGATACTCGCTTCCGCGAAGAGGTCCCGGCTGGTCCGCTTGGGCGCGTTTCCGAACGGGGTCAGGCCGACACCTGCGACACGTACGTCACTCATATACACACGTCTAGCGGACCACCGCGTTAATACCCCGCGGTTAATATGGAAACCCCCAGCCGCCGCGAGCGATTCACGCGCGTGGCCCGCGAGCGAGCCGTCCGACGGATTCGCCCGCCGAACTCGCCGAGGGCTCGCCATCCGCGGGTTTATAGTCGAACCCATCACAAGATCGGTCATGGCATCCGCCCCGTTCGATTTCGAGTTTCTCACGGAACTGACCGAGACGAGTGGCGTCCCCGGCTACGAGGACCGCGTTCGTGATCTCGTCGTCGACGCGTTCGAGGAGAACGTCGACCGGATCCGAACCGACGCGATGGGGAACGTCGTGGGGACGCTCGAGGGCGACTCCGACTACTCCGTCGCAGTCGCCGCGCACATGGACGAAATCGGCTTCATGGTCCGCCATCTGAAGGGCAGCGAGGACGGCTTCGGCTTCGTCGAACTCGACGCGCTGGGCGGCTGGGACGCGCGCATCCTCAAGGCCCAGCGCGTGACGATCCATACCGACGACGGCGATCTGCCGGGGGTCATCGGCTCGCCGCCGCCACACACCTTGAGCGACGAGGACCGCGAGAAGACTCCCGAGGTCGAGGACGTCGTCGTGGACGTCGGCCTCCCCTACGAGGACCTCGAGGAGCGGGTCTCGCCCGGCGACCTCGTGACGATGGACCAGACGACCGAGCGCGTCGGCGAGACGGTCACCGGCAAGGCGCTCGACGACCGGATCTGCCTGTTCGCGATGCTCGAGGCGGCCAGCCGGCTCGAGGATCCCGACGTGACGATCCACTTCTGTGCGACCGTCCAGGAGGAGGTCGGCCTGCGGGGCGCCCGCGCGCTGGGCGTCGACGTCGACCCCGATCTGGCGCTCGCACTCGACGTCACCGTCGCCAACGACATCCCCGGCTTCGACGCCGGCGATCGCGTCACCGAACTCGGCGACGGCGCGGCGATCAAGCTCAAGGACGGGAGCGTCATCACGAACCCGAAGGTCCACAAGCGGCTCCAGTCGGTCGCCGACGAGGCGGAAATCGACTACCAGCGCGAGATCCTCCCCGCCGGCGGCACCGACACGGCCGGCTTCCAGCTTTCCAACGGCGCCAAACCCGTCGGTGCGATCTCGATTCCGACGCGATACCTCCACACGCCGACCGAGGCTGCCCACGTCGACGATGTCGCGGCGACGATCGATCTCCTCGAGGCGTTCCTCTCGAGCGAGGACGGCGAGGAGGACTACACCCTCTGAGACCGACCCGGGGAGGTTTCGAGCGATCGTCGTCGACCATCGTCGATCGCTGCCGATCGTCCTGTTTCGGCCCGACCGTATCGGGCGAAAAGACAGTGCCGTCGGCCGAACGATTTCAACAAAGCCTTTTGACATTCACCGCACCGACTACGTATGACATCTTCTGACGTTCCGGATCTGGATCTGGACCGGATCTCGCCCCTCGGCTGGCGGTTGCTTCGAGTGGCGGCCGGCTACGAGCAGCGGGCGGTCGAGCGGGAGGTTCCCGAGCTCATGCAGGCCCACATCTCGATGCTCGAGAACGGAAATCGGTCACTCTCCCGATCCCGCCGGCAAACGCTCCTCGAACTCTACAGCGAGGAGCTCACCGAAGACCAGATCCGCGCGATCGTTCGTCACTTTTAGCGGCCGTTCAGCGGCGCTTCGCAGGATGTGAGCCCATGACAAGATTTAAGGACGATAATGATAATGATCGACTGTATCAATGATACACGGTCGAATGAGCCAGTCTAACAAGCGGATCGTCAAATTCCTCATCGCAGTTGTCGGAACGATCGCCATCGCGGCCGCACCATCTCCGACCGGCCTCTCGATGGCGGGCCAGTATGCGCTCGCGACGATGTTCTTCGCGGGCTTCCTCTGGGTGACGGGCACCTTCCCGCTGGCGGTTACCGCGTTGACGATCCCGCTGTTGCTGACCGGCACCGGCGTCTACGACGACATGGACGTCGCGCTATCGGGGTTCGCCGATCACATCATCTTTCTGTTTCTGGCGGGCTTCATGCTCGCGAACGCGATCCAGAAGTACAACATCGACCGGCGGATCGCGCTGTACACCATCGCCAAGATGGGGAGTTCGCCGCGGCGGTTGATCCTCGCGATCATGGTCGTGACCGCCACGTTGTCGATGTGGGTCTCGAACACCGCGACGACGGCGATGATGACGCCGATCGCGGTCGGCGTCCTCACGCAGGTGCTCGATCGCGACGATCTCGCCTCGGTCGACGATCCGGTCCCCGACGACCAGCCGACCGAAACGGCCGCCGACGGCGGGGCCGTCGAATCGACGCCGGTCGAGTTCACGAATATCCAGATTTCGATGTTACTGGGGACCGCCTACGCGGCGAGCGTCGGCGGCGTCGGCACTATCATCGGCACGCCACCGAACGCGATCCTCGTCGGCCAACTGAACGCCGTCCTGGACTACGAAGTCGGCTTCGCCGACTGGTTCCTCGTCGGGTTCCCGATCGTCGTCGTGACGCTGCCGCTGGTCTGGTTCCTCCTCACCTACATCCTCTACCCGCCGGAGGTTCCGGATGTCACCGAGGCCCGAGCGAACGCCAGGGAACAACTCGCTGCGGAGGGTAAACTCAGTACGCGCGGCAAGCGAGTCGCCGCGATCTTCGCCGCGACGGCCGGCCTCTGGATGATCGGCGGTCTCGGTGAGTTCTTCGAGCCACACCTCTCGAGCGTTTGGATGACGTCGCTGTTCGGCGGCGAGGGAGCGACGGTCTTCGGCGTCGACGGCCACCAGGGGCTGCTGTACTACGTGGTGGTCGGCGTCGCCGCGGTGCCCGCGCTCGTGCTGGCCGACACGATGGAGTGGGACGAACTGGTCGATATCGACTGGGGGACGCTGCTGCTGTTCGGCGGCGGCATCTCGCTGGCCAACGCCCTTGCAGACACCGGCGCGACGAAGTGGATCGCCGAGACGGTCTTCGGCGGACTCGTCGGATCGCCCATCGTCCTCATCATCGGCGTGGTCGTCCTGCTGGTCATCTTCCTGACCGAAATGACGTCGAACGCCGCGACGACGAGCATCATCGTTCCCATCCTAATCAGCCTCGGGAGCGTCTTCTCGGCGACTCTCGGCCTCACCGACTTCTCGACGTCGCTGTTCCTCGCCGTGGCCGGCACGATCGCCGCGAGCTTCGCGTTCGCGCTTCCGGTCGCGACGCCGCCGAACGCCATCGTGTTCGGGAGCGGCTACGTCGAGCAGCGCCACATGCTGCGAACGGGACTCATCCTGAACGCCATCATGACAGCGGTTCTGACCGGCCTCATCTGGTTCCTGTTTACCTTCGTCTGGCCACACACGCTGTGGTGAGTCCGACCGCGCCGCGAGAGAGGCGTCCGTCGTTGGACGCTCTTGCGACCGGATTCGGTGGAACCGGGTGCGAATCGCTTACGCAGCCGACCGAGCCTCGAGACCGACGAGCTACGCGAACTCCCCGTCACGATCGATGACCGACACGAAGCAATCGACGTCCGTCGAGTCGGCGCGACGACACTGCAGGAGCAACGACCGCGGATCGAACGCGGCGCTCGAGCGAAGAGCGCCGCGTATCCGCCCCGCCCGAAATGACGACGCCGAACGGACGGAGGCCGAGACGCGACGATGAACGGACCGACCGAGTCCGTGCCGGGCACCGCCCTCGATCTGCAGCCGCGGAGCTGGAAGGGGTACACCGCCCTCATCCTCGTCTGGCAAATCGCCGCGAGCGGCTGTTTCTACGCCGTCTACGCGGTCACGCCGTTCGTTCGAGCGCAGTTCGGCGTTTCGACGACCCGGATCGGATTCCTGTTGACCGCGCTGATGCTCGGGTACACGGTCTGCGTCGCGCCCGTCGGCCGCCTCATCGATCGGTACGGCGAGGCTCGAGTGCTGGTCGTCGGCCTGACCGGCCTCGGCGCGACGACCGTCCTCGTAACCGCCGCTTCGACGTACCCCCTTCTGCTGGGCGCCGTCGCCGTCCTCGGAGCCTTCTACGCGACGGCGATCCCCGGAACGAACAAGGCCGTCTTCAACGCGATCCCCGCCGAGCGGCTCAACGTCTCGATGGGGATCAAACAGATGGGCGTGACCGCCGGGAGCGGCCTCAGCTCGCTACTGGTGCCGCTCAGCGCCAGTCGCGTCGGCTGGGAAGTCGCGTTTCTCGGGGCCGGCGCGGTCGCGGCCGTCGTTACCGTTGCCTTCCGCGTCTGCTACGACGCCGGAACCGACGACGCCGACGAGTCCGGGACGTCCCTCCGAACGCACGTGGAGGACCCCGAATACGTACTGCTCGTCGCCGCGGGGTTCTTCCTCGGCGCCGGGCTGTTCACCACGGTCGGCTACACGCTCCTCTACGTGACCGACGTCGTCGGCGCGAGTTCGGTCTTCGCCGGGGCGACCCTCGCTGCCGCCCAGGCCAGCGGGAGCGTCGGCCGCATCGGGTTCGGCTGGATCGCCGACAACTGGTTCGGATCGCTGACGCGCTCGACGCTGGTGCTCCTGGCGATTCAGGCTGGCGTCTCGGCGATCCTCTTCGCGGCGATCCCGTTCGTCGAACCGCCGCTCGTCGTCCTGGGACTGTTCGCGTTGCTCGGCGCGTTCATCCTCGGTTTCACCGGCGTCTACTACTCGTGTATCGGCTCGATCGTGCCGAACGACGGGATCGGAAGCGCTACGGCGGGCGGACAACTCGCGCTCAATTCGGGCGCGCTCGTCGCGCCGCCGGCGTTCGGCTACCTCGTCGACGCTCGCGGCTACGACGACGCGTGGACGCTGCT
Organism: Haloterrigena salifodinae; assembly: GCF_003977755.1. Taxonomy (NCBI): domain Archaea; kingdom Methanobacteriati; phylum Methanobacteriota; class Halobacteria; order Halobacteriales; family Natrialbaceae; genus Haloterrigena; species Haloterrigena salifodinae. The sequence continues at coordinate 409,847 of NZ_RQWN01000002.1, read as the reverse complement.
CGCGTGCACGACGGTCGTCGCGTTCGTCCTGTTCCTGGTGCTCATCGGTCGTCGGAACGTCGGCCGACGTCGGTGAGAATCCGGGCCGAAACCGAATTATCGGGCCGAAAACCGTCTCCCGGCTGCCTCGCCGATCAGGGCATCTCGTGAACCATCAGTTCGACATCCCGGGGTCGGCCCTCGATGTCCGCGACGAGCCGTTTGACGACCTCTCGCGCCTCGCCGAGGAGTTTCGGCTCGACCTTCTTGACGACCCAGTCCAGCGAGACGAACCGGGGGAGCGAGAGCGTGTTCTCGTCGGCCGAGTGCGGGTCGTAGACCGCTTCGAAGTAGATCCGACTCGCAGTCTCCTCGCCGTCGGGAGCCGATTCGGGCTCCGGTTCGACGCGCCACTCCCCGCGGGCGTCGAGGTCGTTGACCAGCCGCCACTCGAGCGACGACGGCGCGTCGATGGCGACGACCTCCGAGCTGGCGGTGTAGCTGAGCTTCCACCACGCCAGTTTCAGGTCGTAGATCGAACCGACGTCGCCGTCGCCGTGAACGCGAACCTCCTTGAGGTGTTCCGTGTACCGCGGGTAGTCGGTGAACGACCGCACGTACGGAAAGACCGCCTCGGGCGGGCGATAGGCGAGCGTACTGAGGAGAATTCTGTCCACGGCGGCGCTACGACGGGTCCGAAAGTAAGGATTACCCTTGGCGTCGAGTCGGCGATCGCGGGTCGCGGTCGACGTCGGTGACGACGAACGGGGTCATCCGTTCGCGGTCGCTCGGGATCGGACGTCTCCGTCCGCGTCACTCTTCGGGAACGGACGACGTTGAGGACGCGAGCAGCGAGTCGTCGTTGACCGCTTCGGCGAGGTCCAGTCGCTCGACGGTCGCTCGAGTCGGTCGCCCGTCGGGGCCCCAGCCGCGCTTCCGGTAGTACCGGTCGAGGGTCGCCTCGAACCGCTCGCGGTCGACGGCCTCCCCGGCGTTGGGTCCGGACTCGAGGGGCTCTCGAAGCGGCGACGGCAGCGCGTCGTCGGACCGAGTCACGCCCTCTCGGACGTTGAACAGCCGCGTCAGGTTCCAGACCCGCTCGCCGACGGTCGCGAGGTCGCCCAGCGGCTCCAGCCCGACGACGTCGAGCCACGCCGCCCCGAGGTCGTCGAACGCTTCGCCGACGAAGTCGTCGACGATGAGACACCACAGGATCGACCGCCGGTCCTGCTCGGCGACGACGGTCTCGGCCGTGTGTTCGGGGCTCCACTCCCCGTCGAACACCTCGCGCTCGATCGGCCGGGCTCGTCGGTGACAGGCCCCCCGGTCGCTGGTCGCATATGCCAGCGCCATGCTCTGTGCGCCGCGGGGATCGTACGCCGGCAGCTCCATCGCCTTGATGGTCGGGACGAGGTCGTCCCCGCCGAACCGCTCGGCGGCCGCGTCGACCCCGTCGGCGAGCGCGTCGCCCAGCGGCGTCTCCCGCGTGGCGATCTCCTCGAGCAGCCGCCGGGCGCCGTCGGGGTCGCCGAAGTCGAACGAGCGCTCGAGCAGGGCCGCGTCGGCGGCCTTGACCGCCCACGCGATGGCGCTGCCGGCGCTGATGAGGTCCACGCCGAGCCGGTCGCAGGTCTGGCCCAGTTGTGCGACGGCGTCGAACTCGTCGATGCCGAGGCCGGCCCCCAGCGACATCGACGCGGCTCCGCGCGGGACGTAGTCGCCCTCATCGGTCTCGACGCGGAAGCCGCCCGGGTCGTCGGTGTCGGCGTCTGCGCTCTCGTTCTCCCGCCCGGTCGCCCGCTCCCTGACCGCGCCGACGCCGATCGAGTCGGCGTCCTCGAACCGGCCGTCCGCCCAGCCGCGGGTCGAGAGCGCGCCGACCTCGTTGGCGAAGTCGACGCTCTCGACCGTCTCACTCGCTCGCAGCCAGCGGCCGGTCTCGTCGTCGCGGTACCGCTCGGCGGCGGCCTCGCGCAGGGCCGTCAGTCGCTCGTCCTCGAGGTCGGGCGGTTCGCCCCTTGCGACGACGGCCTTCAGGCGCTTCGATCCCATCACGGCACCGGCGCCGCCCCGGCCCGCGTGATGGTCGCCCTCGTCGGAGGCGATCGTCGCGTAGGCGACCTCCCGTTCGCCCGCCGGGCCGATGCAGGCCACCGACGCGTCGGGATGAGCCGCCGCTGTTTCGACGGTGTCCTCACCCCACGCGTCCGTCGGTTCGACGGTCGCCGCACCGTCCTCGATGACGACGCGGACGGGTTCGTCCGCTTGGCCGGTGACGAGCAGCCCCGCGTTGGGCCCGAGCGCGCCGACGAGCGCGTCCGGGAACGAGCCGCCCGCGTAGGAGTCGAGGAACCCGCCGGTCAGCGGCGACTTCGTGACGGCGGCGTACCGCGACTCGCCGGGCAGGCGTCCCGAGAGCGGTCCGAGCATGAAGAGCAGGGCGTTCGACGGACCGAGCGGATCGACGCCGGCCTCGAGTTCCTCGTAGAGGTACCGGGCGCCCAGCCCCTTCCCGCCGACGTACCGGCGGAGCCACGCCTCCGGGACGGGAACGCTCTCGACCGTTCTCGTCGAGAGATCGACGCGGAGGAGACGGTCCGGCGTATCGGGAGTCACTACGACACGGAACGTCGCGGATCGGAAAAAGCGTTATCACCGCCTTCGTCGGTGTCTACTCCGTGTCACGATCGTTACGTCGAGGCGTCGCGACGCTGTCCGCGTCGGCTCACCGCAGTTCCATTTCCTCGGCGCGCTCGGCGGCGAGTTCCGCGATCTCGTCGACGGAGCTGTCGGAGCGGTCGGCGAGGACGCGGGTCAGCATCCCCAGCTGGATCGCCGCGGCCTCGCGGAGTTCGGACGCCTCCTCGGTGTCGTTGCCGAAGTAGTACTCGTGGCGCCCGTCCTCGTGGACGAGCCCGGCGTACACCGAACGGAGCTCCGCCTCGTCGCCCGTGATCGCTGCGGCCGCTTCCGTCTTGACTTCCTCGAACTGGGGGTTCGTCATATCACGAACGCCGTTCTCGAGGGACTAAATCGGAACGGTCCGCGGCCCGCGACTCGAGCGGCGTCAGCCCGATCGGCGAACGCGAGTATCGCGGGCCGCTCCGCGCGGTCGCTCGGTACGGCCGATACCCGGCCGTAATTGAAAACCGAGAGACAGAATTCTCCGACGATGAATGCTAGATAGTTTAATTGGTGCGTATATCTGTGATAATCTAATCCTTTAGGCTAATCGTTTATAAACTATTAAAAATGACCCGTCGTATTACGGTAGTGTATGTCAGGGGCAGACACAGAGAAGAATCGATGGGTGATCGCGCTCTCCGCCGTCGCGATCCACCTGTCGATCGGTTCGATATACGCGTACAGTGTCTATCAGAATCCACTCCAGGAACTCCACGGGTGGAGCATCTCCGACGTTACCTTCGCCTTTACCGTCGCCATCTTCGTCCTCGGTATCTCGGCGGCGTTCCTCGGCAAATACGTCGAGAAGTACGGTCCGCGGCTATCCGGACTCACCGCGGCGGTGTTGTTCGGCGGGGGGACGATCCTCGCCGGCGTCGCGATTCAGGCCGGGAGTTACGTCGGCTTCCTCGCGACCTACGGCGTCCTCGGCGGTGCCGGACTCGGTCTCGGCTACATTTCCCCCGTCTCGACGCTCGTCGAGTGGTTCCCGGATCGCCGCGGCATGGCCACCGGGATGGCGGTCATGGGCTTCGGTGCCGGTGCGCTCATCACCGGCCCGGTCGCACAGGAGCTGATGACGTCCCTTTCCATCCCGATGAACTTCTACGTCCTCGGGACGGGCTACTTCCTCGCGATGGCCCTCGGTGCGAACTACCTCGCTAAACCTCCCGCTAACTGGGTTCCCGAGGGGATGGATCCCGACGAACTCGAGGACACCAACAGCAAGGGCGTCACCGTCTCGAGCGACCTGGCACAGCTCACGGCCAACGAAGCGATCAAGACCAAGCGTTTCTGGCTCGTCTGGACGGCGCTGTTCATCAATATCTCCGCCGGGATCATGCTCCTGTCGGTCGCCTCGAACATGACCCAGGAGATCACCGGCGCGTCGGCCGCGCTGGCCGCCTCCATCGTCGGCGTCATCGGCGTGTTCAACGGTGCCGGCCGCATCGGCTGGGCGAGCGTCTCGGACTACCTCGGGCGGACGACGACCTACGCGACGTTCTTCGCCGTTCAGATCGTGGCGTTCGCGCTGATGCCGAACATCTCCAACGTCTGGGTCTTTGCCGCGTTCATGTTCGCCATCGTCACCTGCTACGGCGGCGGCTTCGCCTGCCTCCCCGCGTATCTAGGCGACCTGTTCGGAACGAAGGAACTCGGCGCGATTCACGGCTACTCGCTCACCGCGTGGGCGCTCGCCGGCGTCGCCGGACCGACGCTCGTCTCCAAGATCGTCGAGCAGACCGGGAGCTACTCGCTGTCGTTCTATATCGTCGCCGCCACGCTCCTCGTCGGCCTCGGCTGCATGGCGCTCCTGCGCTTCGACATCGAGAGCATCAAAGCGGAACGAAAGGAGGGGAGCGCCGCACAGCCGTCGATGGACTGACGCCGCGAGCGACGCGGGGTCCAAGCGGAGACGACCTCGTCCGTCGAGCGGCGACGAACGGAATCGCGAGCTACCCCGATACGATCGCTGCGATACCACCGCAGACGCGGCTGCGACGGCCGCGTTGTGGCCTTCGTGAATACGGAAACTGAAATGACTCGAACGAGAAATGGTACCGATGACTGATACGCGCGCGGTCGAGCGATCGACGGTCCTCCGGGTCGCGACCGACCCGACCGGCGACCGCGAGACCGCGTACGAGACGGCCCGTAGTACAGCCGACGCCGTTCCGGTCGTCCGGACCGGACCGACCGGAATCGATGCGGTCGAGCCGCTGGTGCTCGCCACTGTCGACGGCCGGACGGCGTTCCACCCCGATCCGGACCGATCGACGGTCGCAGACGTCGTCGCCGCCCTCGAGGACGGCGATCTCCTGCCAGACGAGGCCACCGCGGTCGTCGAACACGACCCGGAAACGGGGTCGCTTCCCGCCCCCGAGCGCGGCCCGCTGTCCGTCGGCCGCCGCGACGTCCTCGGCCCGTGCGGGTGGGTGAATCCGCTGGTCCCCGAGGACTACGACCTCGTCTCGACCGACCGGGACGCGGGGGACGTCGGCGACGCCGGACTGCTCGGCCGCGGTCGCGGAGACGCGACCGCGAACGAGAACGTCGGCGAGACGTGGGCGACGGTCCGCGAAACCGACGGCGATCCGATCGTCGTCGTCAACGCCAACGACGCCGACGACCGCCAGCACGTCGACCGGACGCTGCTCGCGGCCGCGCCGATCGCCGTCCTCGACGGACTCGCGTCGATCGCCGAACACGTCGGCGCCGAGGACGCGGTGCTGTTCGTCGACGAGACCGACGCCGCCCTCCACCGCCACCTGACGGCCGCCATCGACGCTGCTGACGACGTGCTTCCCGTCGTCCCGCAACTGGTCGCCGGACCCGACGAGTACCGCGCCGGCGCGCCGACCGCGGCGCTCGAGGCCCTCGAGGGCAACGACCGAATCGAACCGCGGCGACAGCCGCCGTCGCCGGCGGTCCACGGGTTATACGGCCGCCCGACGGCGATCCACTCCGTCCGGACGGTGCTGCAGGTGCGGCGACTGCTGACGGACGAGACGGACGGCGCGTCCACCGCCGACGAGACCGGCCGCGACCCCGGGACCCGCCTGTTCACCGTCACCGGCGACGTGGCGTCGCCGGCGACCGTCGAACTCGGGCCCGAGGACGCCCTCAAGGTGGCCCGCGAGGTCGTCGACCTCGAGGGCTCGTTCAAGATGGCCTGCGTCGGCGGCGTCCTCGGTGGACTCACCGAGTCGCTGGACGTGCCCGCGACGGCCGACGCGCTGACCGCGGCCGACCTCGGGACGGAGGGCGCGATCGAACTGCTGAACGACCAGCGGTGTGCGGTCGCGACCGCCGGCGAGCGGGCGCGGTTCGCCGCCACCGAGAACAGCGGCCGGTGCGTCCCCGGCCGCGAGGGAACGAAACAGCTGACGGAACTCCTGCGGGCCGTCTACGACGGCTCGCTCGAGAGCGACGCGATCCGCGAGCTCGGACGCGTCATGTCGCGTACGAGCAACTGCCGGATCGGCGCCCGCGCGCCGCGGCCGGTGCTCACGGCGATGGACGCGTTCGAACCGGAGTTCCGCGCGCACACCGACGGCCGCTGTCCCAGCGGCACCTGTACCGAGAACCTATGAGTACGAACCTGAACACCGACGCGAAGACAGACACGAACGCGAACGAGGCGCTTCCGGGCGTTCCGGATCTCAGCGACCCGCGAGCGGAGACGCCGGTTACGGCCGAGTTCGAGACCGGGACCGCGAACGATCCCGAGGCCGGCACCCGCGGCGACGAGCTGACGACCCTGACGGTCGGCGGCGAGCGGGTGACCGTCCCGCCGGGCTCGACGGTCATCGAGGCGATGGAGGCCGTCGACGACGACGTCGTCAGCGTCGGCTCCGGCGTCGACGGCATCGACGACGAAGACGACACCGATGTCCCCGCGCTCTGTCACTACGACCGAGATAGCGACTGTGGCGACGAGATCGGGCCGCGCAGCGAGTGTCGGACCTGCATGGTCGAGACCGACGAGCACGGGCTCGTCCCGTCCTGCTCGTTCCCGGCCGAGGAGGGGCTCACCGTGGAGACGGACACCCCCGACGCCGAGGAGAGCCGCAGCGTTAACCTCGACCTGCTGCTCTCGAACCACAACCTCCGCTGTACGACCTGCAACGGCAACGGCCGCTGCGAACTGCAGGCGACGGCGATCAGCGAGGGCGTCGATCACCCGCGGTACGGCGTCTTCGACGACCGCGATCAGTACGAACCCCTCGACGACACCTCGTCGTTCATCCAGATCGACCGCAACAAGTGTATCCTCTGTAACCGCTGCGTCGAGGGCTGTAACGACGTGCAGGTAGAGGGCGTCCTCCGCATCGAGGGCCACGGCGAGGACACGCGCATCGGCTTCCAGTCCGACGCCGAGACGATGGCCGACTCCGACTGCGTCTCCTGTGGCCACTGCGCGACGGTCTGTCCGACTGGCGCGCTGACTGAGAAGGGCATCGGCGGCGCTGCGACGCTTCCGCTGCCCGGATTCACCCAGCGCAATTCGATCGGGACGGTCCTCGACGGCGAGGACGCGGAAACGCTCGACGACACGACCGCGCCGAACCGGTCGCCGAATCCCGGCGGCGACGTCTCGGTCGGCGCCAGCGCGACCATGAACGCCCAGAAGCGCGGTATCGCCGGGTTCATGGAACGGGCCAAGGAGAAGGCCGCCGACGCCGCCAGCGAGTACGGGAAGCAGGCGTTCCTCGCGGCCGAACACACCGCCGAAGGGATCGCCGCGAACGTGCTCCCCGAACGGTACATGTTCGATATCGCCGAGGCGGTCGGCAACCACCAGCTCGACAAGATCGACACGGAAGAGACGACCTGCGGCTTCTGCGCCGTCGGCTGTCGCTTCGAGATGTGGGGCGAGGACGGCGACACGCTCGGTGTCGAACCGGTCGACGACCCCGCGGACGCGCCCGCCAACGACTTCTCGACCTGCGTGAAGGGCAAGTTCGGTCACGAGTTCGCCAACAGCGAGAACCGGCTGACCAGCCCGCTGATCCGTAACGACGACGGCGAACTCGAGGAGGCCTCCTGGGACGAGGCCCTCGATCTGGTCGCCGAGCGGCTGACCGCCATCCAGGACGAGCGCGGTATCGACGCAGTCGGCTGTCTCGCCTCCTCGAAGGGCAGCAACGAGGAGGCCTACCTCGTCCAGAAGTTCGCCAGACAGGTCCTGGGGACGAAGAACATCGACAACTGCGCGCGGCTCTGTCACTCCTCGACGGTTGCGGCGCTCCAGCAGACGGTCGGCTTCGGCGCGATGACCAACCGCATCAACGAGGACGTCGGCGAGGCCGACGCCTACCTCATCAGCGGCTCGAACACCACGGAGTCACACCCCGTCCTCGCGACGCGTATCAAGCAGAACGTCCGCGAGGGCTCCGACCTCGTCGTCTTCGACCCGCGGAAGGTCGACATCGCCGAGCACGCCGACCACTACGTGCGGACCAACCCCGGCTACGACGTGACGTGGCTCAACGGGCTCATCCGCTACATTATCGAACACGATCACCACGACGAGGCGTTCATCGAACGCAACACGAAGAACTTCGAGGAACTGAAGGAAAAGGTCCAGGCCTTCACCCCCGAGAAGGTCGAGGAACTGGCCGGTGTCTCGCCGGACGACCTCGCCGAGGCCGCCGAGACCCTCGCCGAGGCCGAGTCGGTCGTCTTCGGCTGGGCGATGGGGATGACCCAGCAGAGCACCGGCACCGAGAACCTGCTCGCGATGGCCGACCTCGCGCTGGTGCTCGGTCAGTTAGGGAAGCCCGGCGCCGGCCTCTCGCCGTTCCGCGGCCAGAACAACGTTCAGGGCGGCGGCGGCGACATGGGGACACTCCCCGGCAGCCTGCCCGGCTACCAGGACCCGTCCGACGAGGACGTCGCCGAGAAGTTCGAAGCGGAGTGGGGCGATCGACCGCCCGAGGAGCCCGGCCTCACGGTGCCCGAAATGCTCGCGGAGGCCCACGAAGGCAACCTCGAGGGGCTGTACGTCGTCGGCGAGAACCCGGCGCTCTCCGAACCCGACGTCGAACACGCCGGCGAGGCGCTCGCGGACCTCGGGTTCCTGGTCGTCCAGGACATCTTCATGACCGAGACCGCCGAGCACGCCGACGTGATCCTGCCGGCAGCGACCTCGCCGGAGAAACACGGCACGTTCACCAACACCGAGCGCCGGATCCAGCGGGTCCGGCCGACCGCGGAGCCGCCGGGCGACGCGCGACAGGACTGGCAGATCACGCAGGCGCTGGCGCGCCGTCTCGGCTACGAGTGGAACTACGACCACCCGCGCGAGATCATGGATGAGATCAGCGACCTCACTCCCATCTACGGCGGGGTCAGCTACGAGCGACTCGAGGAGGGCGACGAGCACGGGCTCCAGTGGCCGGTCCCCGACGAGGACCACCCCGGCACGCCGTACCTCTACGACTACGAGGAGGGCGAGTTCAACTTCGACGACGGCAAGGCGCGGTTCGTGCCCGCCGACGGGGGCCACCCCGGGGAACTCCCCGACGAGGACTACCCGCTCACGCTCACCTCCGGCCGGGTGCTCTACCACTGGCACACCGGCCAGATCACCCGCCGCGTCGAGGGGCTGATGAGCCACGTCGGCGAGAGCTTCGTCGAGATCAACCCGTCGACGGCCGACGAACTCGGCGTCAGCGACGGCGAGTACGTCCGCGTCGAGTCCCGGCGCGGCGAGATCGCCGTGAAGGCACAGGTCACCGACCGCGTCGGTGACGGGACGCTGTTCATCCCGATGCACTTCGCGGCCGGCGCGGTCAACAAACTCACCCAGGAGACGTTCGACCCGCAGGCCGGCATCCCCGAGTACAAGATCTCGAGCGTCCGTCTCGAGCCGCTCGGCCGAGACACCGACGTGACGGTGCTGCAGACGCCGGACGTCGGCGCCAGCAGCGGACCCGGCGTGGCCGACGACTGACGGTCGCCCGACGGTCCTGCGGTTCCGGAACTCGTTTTCGCTCCGTCTTCGTCCCGCGCCGAACCCGAGACGGCAACCTTCTATACCGCCGCCAGGTAACGGACCCCCATGCGAGACGTCTGTATCGTCGGCGGCGGCGTCGCCGGCCTCGCCGCATCGATCTTCACCGCTCGAGCGGGTCTGGACACCCTCGTCATCGACGGGGGCGAATCCATCCTCGCGCGAAACGCCAGCCTCGAGAACTACCCCGGGTACCCCGACGGCGTCGACGCCCGCCGGTACCTGCAACTGAGCCGCGACCAGGCGAGGAACGCGGGCGCCGAGTTCGAACTCGGGCGCGTGACTCGCGCCGTACCGGTCGACGGCGCGATTCCGTCGGAATCGCGAGAAGCCGGTGAAACCGGCGACGAAACGGACTTGGAGCAGGGATTCGTCCTCGAGACCGAGGGCGGCGACCCCGTCGAAACGCGCCGCATTATCGCCGCCTCGTGGTCGGACAGCGAGTACCTCGTCCCGCTGGACGTCGGGCGCATGCAGCGCGGGAGCAAACACTTCGTCGACGTCGACCGAGGTGGCCGGACGGCCGTCGACGGCGTCTACGCCGCGGGCCGGATCGCCGACGAACCCCACCAGACGATCGTCGCGGCCGGCCACGGGGCGAAGGTTGGCCTCGCGGTCATCCACGACTCGGACGCGAACCTCTACCACGACTGGGTCGTCCCGGAGGGCTACTTCACCGGCCGCGACCGCGACGTGCCGCCGGGCTGTGAGGAGATCGACGAGTCGGAACGCCGGGAACGCGACGAGCAGGCTCGAGAGACGATGCTCGAGGCGTTCGCGGAGCCGTTGGACGAACGGCCGACGATGCACCCGAGCGTCGACGTCGACGACGAGGACTGACGGCGGTCGGACGGCCACGCGGTCGCGACCAGTGTATCGCCACCCGGTGAGTTAACAGCGTGCCGCGTGGAAGGACCGGTTCGTCGTGGCTCTACTATGACCGGGGCGAAGCGCGGAGACCGCGACCGCCCCACCCTCCGCACGGCGGCCGAACGGGCGACCGTCGGCGCCGCCGCCAGATACGCTCGGACGCACGACCTCTCGCGACCGGGCGGGGACGCCTATCTCGAGGCCCTCGAGGGCGCCCGACGCGAAATCTGCCACCGATTCGCCCGCGGGATACTCCGCGGCGATCCGGCCGGGTTTCCCGCGGCTCGATTCGTCGACCTCGAGTCGGTCTCGGCGGACACGGACCGAATTTCGGCGGCGGATTCGATACTCGAAGGCGACCCTCTCGAATCGGTCGTCGACGACCTCGTCGCGGCGGTTCCCGAATCCTGTTGTCGACTCGCCGTCGTCCCGTGTTCCGACTCCGGGTCCGTTCTGTTCGTCCCGATCGCACGTCGACACGGCTACGACCGGTTCCGGCCGGTCGGCGCCCTCTATCGATGGACCGAAGGGACCCTCACGGAACTGACCCACCCCGCGGATCTCGTTCCGCTCCTCGAGTGCGAGGGGGCGTTCAGCGACGCCGAACAGGCCGAGCGGATCCGCGGGGAGGTGGCCGAGAGCGTCGCCAATCTCGCGCTCGCACGACTGGCCGGCGACGTTCACGCGCGGACCGTCGCTCGCGACGGCGGCGCGGACCGATCACCGCTCGAGGCCGTCGCGGACGGCATTCCGGCGGCCGACTACGCCGCCGCGTTCGAGCGGATCGTCACCGACGGCCACCCGTTCCATCCGAGCGGCAAGATCCGACGCGGAATGACCCCGGCGGAGGGGCTGGCCTACGCGCCCGAGTTCACCGACCGGATCGATCTCCGGTTCGTCGCGATCGACCGCGAGCACGTCCTCGAGACGAGCGTCGGCGACCGGTCGGACGGGGGCGAGCGAAACGTCGCCGAGGCGGGAGACCGTCTGACCGATCGGCTGTTCGCGACGTTCGACGGCCTCGAGGGCGCCCTCGAGCGAGCGCTGCCGACGGACCGCGACCCCGACGCGTACGCCGTCGTTCCCGTCCATCCTCTCCAGTATCACCGGACGGTTCCGGACCGCTACGCCGACCGAATCGACGACGGTCGCGTCGTTCCGTTTCCCGACTACGCACACCCGGCGACGCCGCAGCTGAATCTCCGCACGGTGGTTCCGTACGACTCCAACCGAACGGATCATTTCGATGGCCCGCTGCCCCACCTCAAACTGGCGATCCCCGTCCAGACGACCAACGTCGTGCGGACGCTGTCGCCCCAGGCCGTGGCCAACGGGCCGCGAGTTACCGACATCGTGACGACGATCGCGGAGCGGGAGTCCTTCGAGTCGCTGGGGCTGTTGGCCGAACCCGCGGCGACCTGCTACCACGCGCCCGGCGGCCCCCATCCGTGCGGCGAGGCGTACGACGACGCTCGGCACTTGTCGGGACTGCTGCGGACGAATCCCACAGCGCACCCGCTCGTCCGGAACGGCCCGGACGACGCGTCCCCCGTCGTCGCCTCGAGCCTCGTCGCCGACTCCCCGATCTCCGGCCGCCCGCTCGTCTGTGACCTTATCGAGCAGTACGGCGCGGCGACCGGGCACTCGGACGGGGCGGACGCCGCGCTCGCGTTCCTCGAGCGCTACACCGCGGTCGTCGTTCCCGACCAGTTGTGGCTGTGCTCGGCGTACGGCATCGCCCTCGAGAGCCACCTCCAGAACAGCTTGGTCGTCTTCGACGCCACGGACGCGACCCCGACGGCGACGCTGGTCCGGGACCTCGGCGGCATTCGGGTTCACGGCCGACGGCTCGAGACCCGCGGACTCTCGCTCGAGCCGTATCCGGATTCGGACCTCGAGGCCGACGACGAGGCCGATCTCCACCGGAAGCTGTACTACGCGCTCTTCCAGAACCACCTCGCCGAACTCGTCGCGACGGTCTGTCACGAACTCGCGGTCGACGAGCGAGCGTGCTGGACACGGGTCCGCAAGCAGTGCGAGCGAGCGTTCGCGGAACTTCGCGCCGACGGGGACATCCCCGACGAGCGGATTCAGCGCGACGAACGCGCGCTGTTCGACGGGCCGGCGACGCACAAGGCGCTGACGGCGATGCGACTACGGGGCAAACGCCACGAGTACGTCACGAGCGAGGTGTCGAATCCGCTGTCTCCATCCGGCCGGTAGCGAACCGACTCGACGCCACTCTTTTTGCCGTTCTCCGCGTCGATTCGCTCGATGGATGTCGCCATTCTCACCGTCGGCGACGAAGTGCTCGCCGGCGATATCGCGAATACGAACGCGAAGTGGCTCGCGAGCCGGTTGACCGATCGCGGCGCGACCGTCGATCGGATTCTCACCCTCCCCGACGACCGCGACCGCATCGCGGCGACGATCCGAGAGTGGACGGACGCCCTCGACGCCGTGATCGTGACCGGCGGGCTCGGCGGTACTCACGACGACGTCACCGCCGATTCCCTCGCGAATGCGTTCGATCGCGAACTCGTCGTCGACCAGTCCGTCCGCCGAGACGTCCACGAGACCGTCGCGGAGTACCGCGATCTCGATCCCGAGTCGGTCGCGCCCGAGGAGCTCGACTTCGACGTCGACGCCTGGGCGGCGCTGCCCGCCGGGAGCCGACCGCTGCTCAATCCGGAGGGGCTCTGTCCCGGCTGCGTCCTCGGGAACGTGTATGCCTTCCCGGGCGTGCCCGCGGAGCTGAAAGCGCTGTTCGAGCGGGTCGCCGGGGAATTTAGCGGCGACGCCGTCTCGAGGACCGTATACACGCCGCAGCCGGAGGCGTCGGTCGTCGACGCGATCGCTGACGCTCGCGAGCGCTTCGACGTGACGATCGGCAGCTATCCGGACACGGAGCGGCGAAACCGCTTGAAGGTGACCGGTACCGATCCCGAGACCGTCGATCGGGCCCTCGAGTGGCTCGCCGACCGGGTCGACCTCGTCCCGGAAGCGTAGCTCCGGAACCGCCTCGCTACGCTTAACACACATCGAGAGAGAATAGCAGACAAATGCTCGAGGGAGTCAACGTCGCGCTCGGAGTGACGGGGTCGATTGCGGCCGTCAAGACGGTCGAACTGGCCCACGAGTTGCGACGACAGGGGGCCGAGGTGCGCGGCGTCATGACCGACAGTGCGCAGGGGATCATTCACCCCTGGGCCGTGGAGTTCGCCACCGACAACGAGGTCGTCACCGAGATCACCGGCAGCGTCGAGCACGTCGACCTCTGTGGCAACGACGGCTGGGCCGACGTGTTCCTGATCGCGCCGGCGACGGCGAACACGGTCGGCAAGATCGCCGGCGCGGTCGACGATACGCCCGTGACGACCTGCGCGACGACCGCGCTCGGCGCCGACACGCCGGTCGTCATCGCCCCCGCGATGCACGAACCGATGTACGACCACCCCGGCGTCCTCGAGGCCATCGACACCGTCGCCGAGTGGGGCGTCGACTTCGTCGACCCGCGCATAGAGGAGGGGAAGGCCAAGATCGCCAGCGAGGAGGCGATCGTCTGCGACGTGGCCCGCGCGGCCGGCGAGCGATCGCTCGAGGGCGAGCATGTCGTCGTCACCAGCGGCGCGACCGCCGAGTCGATCGATCCCGTGCGCGTGATCACGAACCGCTCGTCGGGGAAGATGGGACGCGCGGTCGCGAGGGCCTGCTACGCTCGCGGCGCCGAGGTGACACTGGTCCACGGCGTCGTCGGCCCGCGGCCGATCGGGAACGGCGACGGACCGCCCGAGACCGACGGCGACGGGAACCTCTCCTACGCCACCGTCCGGCACGTCGAGAGCGCGAGCGAGATGCTCGCGGCGACCCGCGAGGTCTGTGCGGACGCCGACGCGCTGGTTTCGGCGGCCGCGATCGGCGACTACACCGTCGATGGCAGCGACGAGAAGATCCGCTCGGGTCAGGAGCGCTCGCTCGACCTCGAGCCGACGCCGAAACTCATCGACGAGGTCCGCGAGGCGCGACCCGACCTGCCGATCGTCGGCTTCAAGACCGAGACCTCGGGCGACGAGGCGGCGATGATCGAAAAGGCCCGCGAGACGCTCGATCGCGCGGGGCTGGCTTTCGTCGTCGCCAACGACGCGAGCGTGATGGGGTCGGATCGGACCGCGGCGCTGCTGGTCCACGACGCCGACGCCGCTCGCTACGAGGGAACGAAGGCGGAACTGGGCGGCGAAATCGCCGACTCGATCGCGGCGGTCGTCGGAAACAACTCGTTATAACCGAATTGACGTTTACGAAACCGGGAAAAGCGGGGCAAGAGAATTATATACGAGGCGTTCGTGCGACGACGTAACAGCTATGCGAACAGTCTCAATTAGTGGTTCGAGTGCGGGATGGGACGCCGTCATCGCCCCCGACGGCGCCGAGCGGTACCCGATTGGCACCACGAGGTGATTCGACGTGCCCCAACAACAGCACCGGCGGCCCGACGAAACCGACGGTACAGACGTGACTGACGAACCGGCGGACGCCGAGGAGAGCGATCCGCTTTCGAAGGGCGAAATCTTCGAAGTGCTGCGCAACCAGCGGCGACGCTACGTGTTGCAGTACCTGAAACAGGACGGACGACCCGTCGCGCTCGGCGACCTCGCCCAGCAGGTCGCCGCCTGGGAGTACGACACGATCCCCGAGAAGGTGACGCCCGAACAACGAAAGCGCGTCTACACGACTCTCCAGCAGACCCACCTCCCGAAGATGGACAAGTCCGGGATCCTCGTCTTTGACTCCGAGACGGGCGTCATCGAGGCGACTGACCGAACGCGGGACATCAGCGTCTACCTGGAGATCGTCCCCGGCCGCGAGTTCGCCTGGCGGGAACTGTACCTCTCGCTGGGGGCGATCAGTTCCGCGCTGGTGGCCGCGCTGTGGCTCGAGATCTATCCGCTGACGCTCCTGTCCAATCTGACGTGGGCCGGGATCATCGCCGTAACGGTCACGCTGGCGGCGGTCGCTCACATCTACCACGAGCGGAACATGCGGCTCGGCCACGGCGATCAGCCGCCCGAACTCAGTTACACGAGCGATAAGTAGCGCTCGCCGGCGCGCCGACCCGCGGTGGGGGTCCGACACACGGCTCGAGCGGATCGTCAACTTTTACTCCGCTACCGTCCGACCCACGACATGGATCAGTTGAAGCGGTCGCTTCTCGAGGCGCCAATCATCGAGAAAAACGGTTACCACTACTTCGTCCACCCGATCAGCGACGGCGTGCCGAAACTCGACCCCGGCCTGCTCCGGGAAATCGTCATCCGAATCATTCGGAAGGCGGAGCTCGAGGACGTCGATCGGATCGTCACGCCGGCGGCGATGGGGATCCACATTTCGACCGCGGTCTCGCTGATGACCGACATCCCGTTGACCGTCATCCGGAAGCGCCAGTACGGCCTCGACGACGAGGTCGCCATCTCCCAGAAGACCGGCTACTCGGAGAACGAGATGTACATCAACGACGTCCGCGAGGGCGAGAAGGTGCTCGTCCTCGACGACGTCCTCTCGACGGGTGGCACGCTCGCGGCCGTCCTCGACGCCCTCGATGAGATCGGCGCCGAGGTCATCGACACGGTCGCGGTCATCAAGAAGGTCGGCGGCGAGAACAAGGCCGCGGACGCCGGCCACGACGTCAAGACGCTGATCAACGTCGACGTCGTCGACGGCGAGGTCGTCATCGTCGACGAGGACGGCGACTCGTAGGCGTCGCGCATCCGGCGAGTCCGTCGTTTCGAATCGATTAGATATCACTAATAGTTACTGAATGGGCAGCTGAGCGCTCGGTAACAAGGAATATAGTAGCGGACTGGGTATCCGTCACCAATGGCACACACTGGTGAGGGAGATTCCGATCGATTCCCTCGTCGATCGGTGCTCGCCGGACTGGGGGGGTTCGGCATCGCCGGCGCGGCCGGCTGTATCAGCACCAACCCTGGGGTCGAACTCGAGAGCGACGCGGAGAAACTCATCTTCGAGGGCTTTCAGGAGGCGAGCGTCGAACCGCCCGTCGAGACGACGATTTACTCGAACGCCGAGAACGAGGGACGAAAGCGGTGGGCGCAGTTGGTCCAACACGAACTGGACGACACCGATCTGTTCGACGTCTCGTTCGAGACCCTCGAGTGGACCTCCTACATCGATCTGGTCAACAACATGGCCGCCAACGAGGAGGACGCGCTCGTCTGTCTGGGATTTATCGGCGGCTGGGACCCACACCAGTACGTCTATCCGGGCTTTCACTCCGACAGTTTCACTCCGACCAGCCTCAACATCAACCACTACGAGAACGAGCGGGTCGACGAACTCATCGACGAGGGCGTCACGACCGTCGACGAGGACGAGCGCGTCACGATCTACGAGGAGTTGCAGGGACTCCTCGTCGAGGAATCGCCGCTGTCGTTCGTTCGCGCGCCCGAAGAGATCGTCACCTACCGCGCCGACGCGGTCGACGGGTTCCGGACGTATCCGGTCCCCGGCGACGAGTACAAGTCGATCTACGCGCCGACGCTCGGCGTCTACACGGAACTCGCCACCGACGGGACCGAGCTCGTCGGCGACGCGGGGACGAAGATCGACAGCTACGATCCGGTCCGGGCGGCCGACGACGTCTCGTACATGGCCACCGGCCTGCTCTACGAACAGCTCCTCGAGATCGACTTCGACGGGAGCGTGCAACCGCTGCTCGCGACCGACTGGCACCGGATCGACAAACTGACCTGGCGATTCGAGTTGCGAGAGGGCGTCCAATTCCACACCGGCGAACCGTTTACCGCCGCGGACGTCAAAGCGACCCTCGAGCGCTACGAGGGGTCGCCCAGCGAACGGGACGTGTACACCTGGTACGAGAGCGCGGACGTCCTCGGCGACCACGAGATCGAGATCACGCTCCGGCGGCCGTACGGGCCGCTGGAAACAGCGATCGCGCAGGTGCCGATCGTCCCGAAAGCCGTCGCGGACGGCACGCACGACATCTCCGAGCGACCGGTCGGAACCGGCCCGTACGCGTTCGAGGAGCACGAGCCCGCCCGGCTCTGGCGGCTGGTCGCCAACGAAGACCACTGGCACGACGGGAGCAACGGCGTCCCCGAGACGCCGCCGATCGAGACCGTGACGATGCGGATCATCACCGAATCGTCGGCCCGCCGCGGCGCCCTCGAGACGGGCGATATCCACCTGACCACGGGCCTCCCGAACGAGAGCCTCGACGCGTTCGAGGACGACGACGGGTTCGTTGTCGACCGGACGACCGGCGCGGCCGTCGACTTCCTGGGCTATCCGAGCTACCGCGAGCCCTTCTCCAATCCGAAGGTCCGGCGCGGGATCGGGCGGCTCATCCCGCGCCAGCGAATCATCGAAGACGTGTTCAACGGCGCCGGCACCGTAGCCTACACGCCGATCTCCCCGACCCACGAGACCTTCGTCGATCCGGAGTTCGAAGCGCGCATCGTCGACGAGTACTTCAGCTAACCGCCGCTCGAAACTCGGCTCCAAATGACGCTGGCCACCTACGTCCGAAAGCGGGTGCTGGTTTCGATCCCGGTACTGCTGGGTGTGACGGCCCTGACGTTTTCGCTGCTCCACCTGACGCCAGGGGATCCGGTCGACGCCATGCTCGGCTTTCAAGAGGTCGACCCGGCCGTCCGGGAGTCGCTGAAAGCCGAGTACAACCTCGACCGCCCGGTCTGGGAGCAGTATCTGCTCTGGCTGCGCGACGCGCTCGTCCTCGAGTTCGGCCGGTCGCCGATCACGGGTCGCGACGTCGGGGCGACGATCGCCGATCGACTGCCCTACACGCTCGTGCTCGGGGGCGCGGCGTGGCTCTGTTCGCTCCTGATCGGGATTCCGGCGGGGGTCGTCGCGGCCGTCAAGCGGGGCGAACCCGCCGACGAGGTCAGCCGCATTGCGGCCCTCGCCGGTATCGCGACGCCGAACTTCTGGCTGGGGCTGGTCCTTCTGTTCGTCTTCAGCGTCCGCCTCGGCTGGTTTCGAGTCATTCCGCCTGACGCGCCGCTTTTGAGCCCCGCGACGCTGCGGTTTCTGATCCTGCCGACGATCACGCTCGGGACGGCCTCGGCCGCGCTCGTCGCGCGCCTGCTGCGCTCGTCGATGCTCCGGGAACTGAACGCGTCGTACGTCCGGACCGCCCGCGCGAAGGGGTTGCGCGAGCGGACGGTGATCTGCAAACACGTCCTGCGCAACTCCCTGATCGCCGTCGTCACCGTCGCCGGCCTCCAGTTGACCCTCCTCGTCGACGGCGCGGTCGTCGTCGAGCAGGTGTTCTCCTGGCCCGGCGTGGGGCGGCTCCTGGTCGGCGCGATCGGACAGCGCGACCTCCCGACCGTCCAGGCGACGGTGCTGGTCGTCGCCGTCTCGGTCGTCCTCGCGAACCTGCTCGTCGATATCGTCTACGCCGTCCTTGACCCGCGGATCAGATACGAACGGTGATACACGACCCATGACACGAGAACCACGGGATCGATCAACGACCGACCGCGGCCGGATTCGCATCGAGGGGTTCGACGAGGCGGTCGCGGCCGACCGCGCCGCCGCCGTCGATCCCTGGGCCGACGAACGATCGAACGACGCTGAGACCACGTCTCGAGGCCGTTTCGAGGGCGCCTGGCGCCGCTTTCGATCGAACCGAACGGCCGTGCTCGGCCTCGCGATCATCGCGGCGCTCTCGGTCGTCGCGGTCTTCGCCCGGCCGATCGCGTTCTCGACGGCCGAGTACACGATCACGATCCAGCCGTTCTCGCTGGCGCCGTACGATCCCGCCGAGATGTACGTCGGGCCGCCCAACGCCGGACCGTCGGCGGCCCACCCCTTCGGAACCGACTGGGCGGGCCGGGACCTATTCTCCCGGGTCCTCGTCGGCGGGCGGTTCAGCCTCAGCATCGGGGTCGTCGCCGTCGCGCTCGCGCTGGTCGTCGGGATTCCGCTGGGCGCGATCGCCGGCTACTTCGGCGGCTGGGTCGACGAACTCGTCATGCGGGTCGTCGACACCCTCTATGCGTTCCCGTTTCTGGTGCTCGCGATCGCCATCGTGGCGGTCGTCGGTCGCGGCTACTGGAACATCGTCGCCGCGCTCGCGCTGACCGGCTGGATCGGCTACGCCCGCCTGCTGCGGGGAGAGATCCTCTCGGTGAAAGAACGCGAGTACGTCACCGCCGCGAGGGCCCTCGGGACGCCGGACCGGACCATCATCGCCAGACACGTCGTTCCGAACGCCGTCGCCCCCGTCGTCGTCCAGGCGACGCTGAACGTCGGGACGGTCGTCCTGACGGCCGCGGCGCTGGGCTTTCTGGGCCTCGGCCTCGAGCCGAGCACCGCCGAGTGGGGATCGATGCTCGCGAACGGCCGCGATTCGATCGCCGCCGGCTACTGGCACCGCACCGTCTTCCCCGGGCTGGCGATCTTCCTGTTCGTGATGGCGATCAACCTCGTCGGCGACGGGATCAACGACGCGCTCGATCCGCAGGGCGAGACCGCCGAACGGAGGCACCGGTAGCGTGGCACTGCTCGAAGTCGAGGACCTCGTCGTCCAGTTCTACACCGAGGACGGCGTCGTCCGCGCGGTCGACGGGATCAGTTACGAGATCGAACGCGGCGAGCACCTCGCGCTCGTCGGCGAGAGCGGCGCCGGCAAGACCGTCACCAGCCTCGCCCTGCTGGGGTTGATCGAGGACCCCGGCGAGATCGTCGGCGGCGAGATCCGCTTTCGGGGGCGGAACATCTTGGCGTGCTCCGATTCGGAGCTGCGATCGCTCCGCGGCAACGAGATCGCGATGGTGTTCCAGGACCCCGAGACGGCGCTCAACCCCGTCTACTCCGTCGGCGAACAGATCGCCGAGGCGATCCGCGCCCACAGGGACGTCACCGACGAGCAGGCCCGCCGACGGACGGTCGAGCTCCTGGAGCGCGTCGGCGTTCCCGATGCCGAGCGCCGCTACGCGGACTACCCCCACGAATTCTCCGGCGGCCAGCAACAGCGGATCGTCATCGCGATGGCGCTGTCCTGCGAGCCCGACCTGCTGGTCTGCGACGAGCCCACCACGGCGCTCGACGTCACGGTCGAAGCCCAGATTCTCGAGTTACTCGAGGAACTCGCCGAGGAGTTCGAGACGGCGATCCAGTTCGTCTCCCACGACCTCGGGGTCGTCGCCGAACGCTGCGATCGCGTGCTCGTCGTCTATGCCGGGCAGATCGTCGAGCGTGCATCCGTCGACGACCTGTACTACGATCCCAAACACCCCTACACGGTCGGGCTGATGGCGTCGATCCCCCGCCTCGGCGACGACCGCGATCGGCTGCCGACGATTCCCGGCGCCGCGCCCGACCTGATCGATCCCCCCACGGGCTGTCGGTTCCACCCGCGCTGTCCGTACGCCGAGTCCTGCTGTGCGACCCGCGAGCCGTCGCTCGTCGACGCGGAGACCGGGACGACCGCGACGCCGCTCGAGTCGTCGCCCGACGACCACCTCGCTGCCTGCCACGAGTACACCGGCGCCCTCGAGGACGGGCTGGACTACGACGTCGTCGTCAGGGGCGAGGACGAAGGTCGGGGTGAGTCCGAGTGAGCGACGACGAACCGCTGCTCCGCGTCGAGGGCCTCGAGAAGGAGTACGCGACGGCCGACGGCCTCCTCGATCGCCTGTTCGGCTCCGGGCGCACGGTTACGGCCGTCGACGGCGTCGACCTCGAACTCCGCGAGGGGGAGACACTCGGACTGGTCGGCGAGAGCGGCTGCGGCAAGAGCTCGCTGGCCCGCTCGCTGCTCCGGCTCACCGAGCCGACCGCCGGCACGGTGTCCTACCGCGGCACCGACCTGACTGCCCTCTCGCGATCCGAACTCCGAGCGGTCCGGACGGACGTCCAGTACGTCCCGCAGAATTCCGGCGCGAGCCTGAACCCGCGGCTGACCGTCCGCGACATCGTCGGCGAACCCCTCGGGGTGCACGACGTCGTCCCGCCGTCGGAGCGCGACGCCCGCGTCCGGGACTTACTCGAGACCGTCGGGCTCGCGCCGGGCCACGCCGAGCGGTACCCCCACGAGTTCTCCGGCGGCCAGCAACAGCGCCTCGCCATCGCCCGCGCGCTGGCCGTCGAGCCCGAGTTCGTCGTCTGGGACGAACCGGTGTCGTCGCTGGACGTCTCGGTCCAGGCCCAGATACTCAACCTGCTGGCCGATCTGCAGGACGAGTTCGGGCTCTCCTACCTCTTCATCGCCCACGACCTCTCGGTCGTCGCCCACGTCGCGGACCGAGTCGCCGTGATGTACCTCGGGAAGATAGTCGACGTCGGCCCGACCGAGGCGGTTTTCGACGGTCCGTCACACCCCTACACGGCGGCCCTCCGCTCGGCGATCCCCGAACCCGATCCGCGCTGGGAGGGCGACCGGATCGTACTCGAGGGCACCGTCCCCGCTCCCAGCGACTGCCCGTCGGGTTGTCGGTTCCACACGCGCTGTCCGAGAGTGCTCTCGCCCGCCGAATACGACCTCGCGTCCGACACGGTCCGGGCGATCCGTCGTCTACGGAAACGGCTCGCCGACGCCGAGAACGGCCTCGAGTCGGTACTCGCCGCTCCGACGACCGACGAAAACGTTTCCGCGGCGATCCGCGACGAATTCAATATCCCGGCCGAACTCGAGGACGACGACGCTGAACGCGTCCTCGCGGACGCCCTCGAGTCCGTCGCGACCGGCGAGATCGACGACGGGCGGACGCGACTCGCGTCGGCCTTCGCGACGCCGTGCGAGACCGATCGACCGCGACTCGAGCCGGTCGGCGACGACGGTGACGACCGTTCAATCGCCTGTCATCGGTTCGACGACGCGTACGCGGACCACCTGCCGAACGACCCCGAGACGGAGACACCACACCGATGACGCGAAAACGAGTCGACGACTCGAACGCGCTCGAGCGGGACGCGGACGATCCGTTCGCGCCCGCGGCGACCGCGGACGGAACCGGTCGGACGATCAACTGGGACGCGTTCAGCCACGCGTTCGTGCCCGTCGCGCTCCGCACGCGGGCCGTCGAAGTCTCGATCGCGACCGACCGCGACGTCTACGAGCGCGGCGACCCCGTCGCCGTCCGCGTCGAGTTCCGCAACCGGCTCCCGTTTCCGATCCGGCTGCGGACCGACTCCCCGGAGCGGTGGGTCTGGGCCGTCAACGGAGCGACGGCCGCCTCGCGGCTCGAGCGCCCGGTTCCCGACCGTCCCGACGCGTTTTCCTTCGCCCGCGGCGAGCGCAAGCGGTTCCGTCGCGAGTGGTCCCAGCGCATCCGGATCGCCGAGGACGAGTGGAAACCCGTCGATCCCGGACGCTACGCGCTCACAGCGCGGGTCAATCGAGAAGACGCAGCCGACCGCGGCCTCGTCGCCGCGACCGAGATCGAAATCCGGGAGTGAGCCTCGAGCGCGAACGACCGCTCGAATGTGCGCGGGCGCCGATCGCGTCCCGTTACGACCGACGACCCGTCGACGGCTCGTCGCTCGAGGGACCCTCGACGTCGGCCCCGTCAGCCTCACCGTACTCGTCGTCTTCGGCAGGCGAGGGGGGATCGGTCGGCGCGCTCGTTCCGGCGATCCGCCGAATCCGGGCCGCGTACTCGTCGACTTCGATGCCGAAGTCCTCCGCGAGCGACCAGCGGCCGACGAGACGGTCGGCGGCGTACACCGTCCCGACCGCGAGCGTGATGCCCGCGACGACGTCGATCGCCCAGTGGATCCCCAGGTACATCGTCGACACCGCGATACTCGCCGCCAGCGGCGCCGCGACGGCGAACCAGATCGGGTACTCGTCTCTGGTTCGGTAGGCGAAGATCGCGATCGTCGCCGACAGCGAGGTGTGCAACGACGGGAAAACGTTGGTGTTGTGGTTTACCTCCTGCGTCAGGTACTGATACTGCGGGCGGAAATCGTACAGCACGGTCTCGATCGCGGTGGGCATGATGTTTCGCGGCCCGTAGGCGATCACCAGGAGGTAGAGGAACAGTCCGATCAGGTAGTTCAGCGCGTACGCGGACAGCAGCTCCCGGAGCGGGCGCGTATCCGACAGCGCGAAGTACGCGATCACGGGGAAGACCAGAATGAAGACGTAGCCGTAGATGTAGACGAACGAAAAGTACTGGGTCACCGGCGGGCTGGCGAACTGCTGAAACCAGATGATCGCCTCCCCCTCGATGGCGTAAAACGTCGGCGTCAGGTTCCAGTCGATCGCCCAGGAGATATCGGGCAAGCGCTGTCGAGTGAACCGGTTCGCGAGTAACACGACGAGCACCATGCCCGCGACGGGCGCGGCCTCTCGCATTCGGTCCCGCCACTCGTGGCGGGTCGCCCGCAACCGGCGTCGGCCGATACAGACGGGGACGAACCCGACGAGCAGGACGACAATGATGACCGTTACCTGCGTCAACAGCTCGGCGAGCATTAGGACCTCACGATGTATTCTCCGTCTTCGTCGTACTGGAAGCCGTGTCGTTCGAATTCGCGCTTCGCTTGTTCTATGTCCAGTTCTCCCGTATCCCCACTGTTCGTTTCGTCACGGAAAAAGGGCGCGTATGGTGCCGAACCGTCCCACTCGAGGTCGTCCGGAATCCACTCCCCCGTAACTGGCGTGACGGTCGGGCTCGCCTGCTCGTTGAAGACGTCCGCCACGAGCGACTCCCTGTCGATCAATCGCGCGACGTTTCGTCGGAAGTGGAGGTTGCTGAACGGCGAGTTCCTGACGTTGAACCCGATGTGGTAGAACGTCCACGATTCGGACTCGACGAGTTCGAGGCCGTCCGGCACGTCTCCGACCGTCTCCGATCCGAGGATAGAGCCCGTCACGTCGGCGTTCCCCGCCTCGAGCTGGTCGACGGCCGCGCTACTGTTCGGTTCGACGTGAAAGGCGATCTCGTCGACGCGGGGCTCCGGCAGGTCGACGTAGCCGCGGCGGGTGAAGTGGTCGTCGAAGCGCTCGAAACGAAGGTGCGAGCGCGGCTCCTGCTCGGTGAGCGCGAACGGACCGCTGCCGATCGGCGGAATCTCTTCGGTGGTCACGAGATCCCACGTCCCCTGGATGGGCTCTGCGCCGTTCTCGAGGCGGTCTTTGACCGCCGTCTTCCAGATGTGTTTCGGGAGAATCGGGACGGTAAAGGCCAGTTCGCCGACCTCGTCGCTCGTCCCGAATCGCATCCGAACGGTTCGGTCGTCGACGGCCGTCACCGATTCGACGGCATCACCCACCCCGCGGTATCTCGGCGCCGGCGACTGCCCGTCGCGGTCGCCGAGCGAGGTGTCGTCCAGAAGATCGTACGTAAACTTGACGTCGTCGGCGGTCACCGGCTCGCCGTCGTGGAACAGGCAGTTCGATCGGAGCGTGATCGTCGCGACCGACTCGTCCCACTCCCAGGACTCGGCGAGCCACGGCCGGAGTTCGTCGTCGTCCCGGGTCGCTACCGAGTCGTAGAGCAGATCGATGAACGGACCCCGATAGCGGTACGCCGCGGCGAGGGGATTGATGTTTCTCGAGGGGCTCGAGTCGGTGATCACCGCGTTCAGGACGACCTCGTCCTCGAAGTCGTTCTCGTCGGGTTCGAGACCGAGATAGCCGAGTCGGGTCCCGAGGTGGTGATCATCCCAGCCGTCGAACCGATCCGTTCTGACGAGTCGCCGCTCGTCGGGAACGCAGATCGGCACGATCGGATGCGTTTGCGCCAATCGGTCGAGCGCTTCACCGATCGCTTCCTTCCGTTCCGACCCCGTCGTCGAGCGCTGTCGCTCGAGTAACTCGTCGAGCTTGGTGTCCACGAACCCGTAGGGGTTTTGCCAACCGGCTTCGGGGGCGAACTTCGAGTGAAACGTCTCGTACAGAAAGTCGGGGTCGTATCCGCCCGGGTGGCGACTGATGTAACAATCGAAGTCGTGCTCGAGCAAGACCGTCTGCAGCAACTCGGCGTCGGCGCGGGGCTCGATCCGGACGTTGATACCGACCGCCTTGAGGTTTTCCTCGAGTTGGCGGGCGATCTTGATCGCCTGTCGATCGTTGTCCGTGGGTAGCGTTAAGATGGTTATCGAGAGTTGATCGCTGGCGGCGCCGGTGATGAGTCGCTGAATGCGGTCCATACAGCCGGCTACGGAACCGGCGATTCCAGTACTTCCAGCGGCGAGCACGGCACGTCTACTTACTCGGTCGTCAGACCGATCCGACGGGAGGGTCATCCAGGGCTACTAGTTGAGTCTGCGTTTCAAATATAACAATTTTGCGAACCGGTGCTGTGATATTTACTTTCGTCTGAGACGCACACCGGATCGAGCGGTACGAGACGCCGTCGTGAGCACTGATCGGTGCGGAATGCCGACCGCGTTCTTATCCTTCTTCGTTCGGGCGCCCGCCAGTTAAACGACCGCCATGCTATCGATGGCTCGGAAGGGATTTGAACCGCGCCGACGCCGGTCGCGTCGCTCCCTCGTTATCTCCTTCAAATCTACTCGGCTACGTTCGAGACTCGCGCCACTCCTCGCTGTGCTTGGCGTTAGTGTTCGTCTCGAAAAGTAACGGAAGGGAGATATGAACCACGCCGTCACCCTCACTCCGTTCGGGCGCCGTCTGGTTCAAACGACCATCGTGCTATGGATGGCGCTCACAAGTTTGTTTGCGCCAAAACATAGCGGGAGGTAGATTTGAACCACGGTCGCAGCGAAGCTGCTCCCTGCTTTAAATCTACGTGGCTATTTTCGAGACTTACGAAACGCCTTGCTGTGCTCGGCGTTAGTGTTCGTCTCGAAAAATAGCGGGAGGTAGATTTGAACTACCGGTCTGCGGGTTATGAGCCCGCCGGAATCTCCTGGCTATCCCATCCCGCTACTACATCATACCCGAGGGCACTAGTTAAGGGTTATGATTCGGGCGCCGTATGGGGATTTCTACCGTCAGTCGTGATGTACTTTCCACGTGTAGAGGCTTTCGCAGGTGTAGTTGACGAAGAAGCCGACCACGATTCCGACGACGTTCGCCGCCAGATACCAGACGCCGAACCGATCGACCAGCACGCCGTAGACCGTCAACGTGACCAGGAAACCGGCGAACCGTACCGCGTTCGAGCGCAGGAACCGCCGGACCAGCGCTCGAGGCGTCATGTCCCCGTAGGTGGCGAACGTCCAGTGTTCGTTGATCGCAAAGATGACGACGATCGACAGCTCCCACGAGATCGTTTTCGCCCCTAGATACCAGAGTTCGAACACGTCGACCAGCAGGGCGAGGCCGATGATATCGACCGTCGCACCGACGATCCCGACGCCGGCGAACTGGCTAAACCGCGCCGTCGAGAGCAACGCGCGAAGCCGGGTCCGAACGGCCTCCCCGAGCGAATCGCTCATCGTGGACTCCGTCGGTGGCTCGGCCGGTGGTCTCGGTCGATGAACACGGCTCTATCGATCATTGACCGGAGCATCGGTTTCGGATTTTCGATCCCTGGAGGTCCAGCAGAGACGCATCTATCCGTGGTCGCGACAGTATCGACCGCGCACACAAAAGATTTCGGAGGGACTCGGTGCCCGTGCCGAACCGGCGGGCGGTTCAGACCGCGAGGTCGGCCTTTGCTCGGATGACGTCGACGTCTTCGGCGTCGACGCGGTCGACGTCGAGGAAGTGGGGCGTGTAGTTGCGCTTCTCGTAGTCCTCGTACTCGTCTTCGGTGCCGACGGTACACCACAGCTGGACCTCCTCGGGACCGTGCCACTCGCCGTTGCGGTTGATCCCGAAGCAGACCAGTTCCGTCCCGTTGTAGTCGACGATGGCCCCCTTCCGGATCCCGGGATCGCCGTGGATGATGAGCCGCTTCATGTCGGCGACTTCTCGCGAGAGTAGATTAAGCCTTCTGTCTTTCGGCGTTAGTCGCGTTCTCGCGTCACTCGATGGCGAGAGTGGGAAAGCCGAACCGTCGAACCGCTTCGATTCGCTACCGAGCCACCACTAGAGGTCGCCGTCGTCGCCGCTCGTTCCGGGCGAGCCGAAGTAGCCCCGCGTCCCGAGCCAGACGCCCGCAAACGCGCCGACGGTGGCGGTCACGAGCACGCCTAGCAGCGCGGTCGCGCTCTCGGCCTGCCACAGCGGGTCGCGCTGGGTGAACAGCCCCGGCAGGAAGAGCCCACCTGCGAGTCACAGCATCGTGATCCAGAGGATGCCGAGGTTGACGTGCCAGGTCCGACCCACCGAGAACGGCAGCAGCGAGACGAGGTCGACCCCTAACGCCTCTCCGATACCGTAGAAACCGGTCCGCTCGACGTAGTGGTGGGCCAGGAAGGCCCCGACGTGGGCCTGAACGACGAACAGCGCGCCCGCCACGGGGACGTACCGCGCGGCGGCGTACTGGGCCGGCGTAACCGACACCGAGTCGGGCGAGGGAACGTCGACAAGTTCGGTCGTCGGCTCGGCGACGTCGAAGGAATGGTAGGCCCAGACGCCGAACCCGCCGCCGCCGATCAGCAGGACGACGCTGATCGTGCTCCAGACGACGATCTGGCCGGTTGGTCAGTTCCCGGTCGCGGGCACGTACGGCCAGTCGTTCGTGTAGGAGTGGTCGGAACCGGGACGGTTGGTGTGGGCCATCCAGGCCGTCCAGCAGGCGAAGTCGGCGATTCGGGCGGCCTCCTCGGGCGAGTCGACATAACCCTGCGGAATCCCCCCTCGGGAGCGCCCCCGTAGTAGCGGTCGACGTACGCCTCGCGGAGCCGTCGGTGGGCGTAAACCTCCGCCGCCGAGTACCGGGCGATCTCGCCCTCGGGCGCGTCTGCGTCGAGTTCCCGCTCCACGCGCCGTTCGACAGCCGCCCGGTCGCCTTCCGGAAGGGAGTCGAACGAGTCGCTCTCGCGCTGGCGCGCGTAGTACTCTCGCATGTACTCGGCTTCCAACTCGAGCGCGTCAGCCGTCAGATCGACCCTGAAGTACGAGCCGTTGCCCAGGACCGACCCCTGATTCATGAGCCTGTTGGCCTGGAACGCCTTCTTCCCCGTCCGGACTTGCTTGGCGGTCACGACGGTCTCTCCGTTCGGGCCGCGGATCTCATCAGGGATCGGCGGCGCCCGCTCTCGAGAGACGTAGGTCCCGAGCGTCATCGCGGCGAGGTTGGCGACGAACAGCCCAACGAGCGCCAGCGACCCGGTCGAGTTCGAGCGGAGCGCGTCGAGGCCGCGGAACCGCTCGACTCCATCTGTGCCAGTTCCGTCTCCAGATCCGCCACGAGCGCGGGCAGTTCCTCGGCGAGCGCGCGCTCGAGTTCGTGGCCGACAACTACGGCGTCGCGCTCGAGCAGATCTGTTAGCAGCGATCGACGGGACGGTCCGTCGCGTCGTCCAGTCGCGCACAGAGCCGGGAGCACGCCTCGGCGAGCGGATCGTCGATCGGACGGTCAGTCTCGCCGTCCGAGCGGGCGATGTCGCCCGCGACCGCACTCGAGTCCCGATCCGCGGTACCCGCAGCGCTCGCGGTCTCGTCCGACGCGGCCGATCGCTCGCACAGGACTTCCTCGAGCAGGTCGTCGGCGCTTCGATCGAGCGCGCGCTCGAGGAGGTCGTCGACGGCGCGCTCGGCGACGTCGGTCGCCCGTCGACTCGCCGCGTCGCGAACCTGCGTCGACAGTTCGCCGACCGCTTCGGCGCTCGACTCGAGTCGATCCGTCACGAAGTCGGTCGCTTCCCGGCGGCTGTCCGTCCGAAGACGGCCAGAATCCGGGAGGAGGTTGCTGAAATCCATCGCGTGCTGTCACACCCCATTGCCATGCTATCGGTTCCCAAATGCCGAGGTAAGCGTACAGACGTCAGTCGCCGGTCACTTATTCCCGGGTGACAGTTTCCGCGCCCGATCGACTGACGGCGACGAACCAAACGGGTTTTAAACAGCGCTGCCTTAGCCCACGCCAAGTGAGATAACCATGCAGATGCCACGCCGATTCAATACGTACTGTCCGCACTGCAACGAACACCACGAACACGAAGTCGAAAAGTCCCGAACGGGCCGTTCGAGTGGTCTCAAGTGGGACGCTCGCCGCACCCGGCGAACCACCTCGAGCATCGGTAACTCCGGTCGCTTCTCGAAGGTGCCGGTCGGCGAAAAGCCTACCAAGAAGACCGACCTCAAATACCGCTGCAGCGAGTGCGGCAAGGCCCACCTCCGCGAGGGATGGCGCACCGGCCGACTCGAGTTCCAGGAGTGATTCAAATGGCAGGAAATTTCTACAGCGTTCGATGCAGTGACTGCGAGAACGAACAGACCGTCTTCGGCAAAGCCTCCTCGGAGGTCGCCTGTGCCGTCTGCGGCACGACGCTCGTGCGACCGACCGGCGGCAAAGCCGAGATCGAACACGAGATCGTAGAAACAGTCGAGTCACGATGAAGTACAGCGGCTGGCCCGACCCCGGCGAACTCGTCGTCGGGAAGATCGACGAAATCGAGGACTTCGGCGTCTTCGTCGATCTCGAAGAGTACCGGGACAAGCGCGGCCTGATCCATATCTCCGAGGTCGCCTCGGGATGGATCAAGAACGTCCGCGATCACGTCCGCGAGGGCCAGATCGTCGTCTGCAAGGTCCTCGAGATCGACGAGGAATCCCAGCAGATCGATCTCTCGCTGAAAGACGTCAACGACCACCAGCGCTCCGACAAGATCCAGGAGTGGAAAAACGAGCAGAAAGCCGACAACTGGATGGATATCGCGCTGGGCGAGGACGTCGACGACGAGAGCTACACCGCGATCGCCAACGAGCTGATCGGCGCCCACGGCAGCCTCTACGACGGCTTCAAGCAGGCCGCGATCCACGGCGAGGAAGCCCTCGAGGACACCGATCTCTCCGACGATGAGATCGAGTCGATCGTCGACACGGCTCGCGAGAACGTCTCGGTGCCGTACGTTAACGTCACCGGCTACGTTGACCTCGAGAACCCGTCGCCGAGCGGCGTCGACGGCATCCGCACCGCACTTGAGGCCGCCGAAGGAAACGGCGAAGTGCCAGAAGAAGTCGACCTCGAGGTCAGCTACGTCGGCGCGCCCGAGTACCGCATCGAGGTGCAGGCGCCCAACTACAAGACCGCCGAGAGCCAACTCGAGGAGAGCGCACAGCGCGCGGTCCGGGAGATCGAGTCCGAAGGCGGTTCGGGCGAGTACCACCGTGAGCGTCGCACCGACGACGAGTAACGCATGAAGTCGGATATCCGGGTGTGTTCGGCGTGGCGCGACGCACACGACCGCCCGGTGTATACCCTCTCTGACTCCTGTCCCAACTGCGGCGCCGACGCGGAAAACAGCGCGCCGGCCCCGTTCGATCCGAACGATCCGTACGGCGAGTACCGACGCGCTCTTAAACGTCGCCGTCGCTGATACGGTATGGACGAACTCGAGATCGACGCAGTCGCCGAGGTCGAACTAGACGACCCCGTCCTCGTCGAGGGGCTGCCGGGTGTGGGACACGTCGGAAGCCTCGCCGTCGAGCACCTGCTCGAGGAACTCGAGGCCGACAGCACGCTCGTGCGCCGAGTCTACTCCCAGGAATTTCCGCCGCAGGTGAGCGTCGAAGACGGCGTCACGGACCTCACGTGCGCTGAAATTCACGCCGTCACTGTTCCAGACGGCCGCGATCTGTTACTGCTGACCGGGGATCATCAGGCCCAGACTAACGACGGTCACTACATTCTGACCGACGCCTTCCTCGACATCGCCGAGGAGTTCGGCGCGAGCAAACTCTACGCGCTGGGCGGCGTCCCGACCGGTGAACTCATCGAGGAGTACGCCGTCGTCGGTGCTGTCAGCAACGAGTCGCTGCTCGAGGAGTTAGAGGACGTTGGCGTCGAGTTCCGCGAGGACGAACCCGCCGGCGGGATCGTCGGCGTCTCCGGACTCCTGCTCGGCCTCGGCGGCCGCCGCGGGTTCGACGGGGCGTGTCTGATGGGCGAGACCAGCGGCTATCTGGTCGACCCCAAAAGCGCCCGCGCGGTCCTCGAGGTCCTCGAGGAAACCCTCGGCTTCGACCTCGAGTACGAATCCCTGGACGAGCGGGCCGACGAGATGGAGGAAGTCATCGGCAAGATCCAGGAGATGGAACAACAACAGCAACAACAGCAGATGGACGTGCCGACGGACGACGACCTGCGGTACATCGGCTGAGTGCGTCGCCGACTCGAGTTCTCTTCGACGAGTTTTCCGGACGGGCCGGCCGAACACGCGCCGCTGTGGTGACAGAACAGTACGCAGCACACAGCGACTGCCGTCCTATCCGACCACGACCACAGCGAGGAAGCCGACGGCGATCGCCGCCGCCAGCGTGATCGCGACGGCGAGACCGACGCCGATAACCGGTGAAATAGGGCGTTCCGAACCGCGCGCCGCAGATCTCGAGGCCATCTCTTCAGTACTAGTATCTCGAGTCCTCCCGCGGCAAGAACGTCCGCATCGACTCAGCGTTCGATTCGTGGGCTGTATCCGCCGGTGCTCGGTACCTTGTGCTCGCGGATCGTCCTGTCTCGGAGACGGGTACCGCAGCGGGAGGTGTCAGAACGTCGCTCAAAGGGTTATTTCAGCTTGGGATAGCTTCGTTGTGTCCGGGCGAGCACGGGCAGACGGATGCACCGACGAACGTACGCGATCGGTCTCGGAAGCGCACTCGCCACTGGAATCGCCGGCTGTTCGCAACTCAGCGACGACGGTCCCGACGAGGGGGCGGATCCGGACGAGACCACAGATCCCGAGAACGAGACGGACGATCCGAACAACTCCCCTGAGAAACCGGCTCAAGCCACCCTTCACAATCCCTCGTTCGAGGAGGAACTGTCCGGGTGGACGGTCGGAAAAGACCTTCCAGCGACCCCCGGAGAGGAGGACGAACCGGTCGACCACTCCGCCTCGACCACCGCCGACGACGCGTCGGACGGCGACCGGTCGCTGGAGTTGTACATCGAAGGCGTCGCCGACGACGGGACGATCTGGGTCGAGCAATCCGTCGACGTCACCGACGTTGAGACCGTGACGGTCGACGTCTACAGCCGAGCGAACTCGGCCAACCGGATGTCTCAGGTAGCGTTTTTCGCCGGCGAGAAACCTGACGACGGGCTCTCGGAGGAGGACTTCAACCGTGAGAAGGATATCGAGGACCACAGCGGGTGGAAACCCTACTCATACTCGGTCGGCGAACTTGAGGGCGACGTCACGGTCGCAGTCGGGATGAACGTCGTCTGGGAGACCGAGATCACCCGTCGCTTTGACGACGTTCGGCTTGAGACGGCCTAGCGACGGGGTTCGGAACGGGACGGACCGCGGAGACGAACCCGTAGCCGACCCGCGGCGTCGGTGGCGACTTCGATCGAGCGGTCACCGTCGAGCGGACGGGTTTCGGTTCACGGTTTCGGAGTCGTCGGTCGGAACAGCGCGCAGTTCGGACACCAGATCGAGCCGTCGGCGCGTCGTTTTTGCTTCCCGTTGCAGTCGGCACACCGCTCGGCCGCGTACTCCGCCATGCGAGATCGAAGATATCTTCGTCCGTTGAGACATGAGCCTTTCGACCAAGAGAAAAATAGTTGACAATTGGCGGACGCGATCAGGCGCCGCCGGCCGGCGCGAGCGCATCGATAACGCGAGCGGCGTTCTTCGAGAAGATGCGCCACAACTTGTCCTCGGAGACGTCGAGCGTGAGGATTTCCATG
This sequence comes from Haloterrigena salifodinae, assembly GCF_003977755.1. NCBI lineage: Archaea > Methanobacteriati > Methanobacteriota > Halobacteria > Halobacteriales > Natrialbaceae > Haloterrigena > Haloterrigena salifodinae. Next base: position 376,568 of record NZ_RQWN01000002.1, on the reverse strand, counting down.
ACGGCGACGTCGGGGTGGCAGGCGGGCGCGCCGCTGCCGAACAGGACTCGATCGGGGTGCTCGAGCAGCGCGCGCTCGAGGGGATCGCGGTAGCGGACGAAACTCGTCTCGAGGTAACAGCCGTCGTACTCCTCGAGCAGGTCGATCAGGTCGTGCATGAGCGACCGGTCGAGGGGGTGGCCGCCGAAGTGGGCGACGACGACGGGAAACGAGCGCTCGAGCAGGGTGGACGCGAGGGTTTCGGGGGTGGCGTCGGCGCCACCGCGAACGATGACAGGGAGGTCGACGGCCTCGAGGGTCGCGAGGACGTCCGCGTCGGGGTAGTCGTCGGCGCTTGGATCGAGGACGAAGCCGTGGAATCGGTCGTCGTAGGCGTAGCGTTCGATATCCGCCGGCGACGTGTGGTGGTCGTCGCGGCTCCGGACCGCGTTTCGCAGGCGATCGGTCGCTAACGCCGTCGGCCGCCGCGTGCCGTTGATCCGCGCGAAGGCGACGAACGGACGATCGACGCTGCGGCGGGCGACGCCGTTGTTCGGCGCGAGGTAGCGCCGGTTCGGGCGCGCGGGCGGAAAAACGATCGATTTGGTGATTCCCGCCTGGTGCATCTCCCGCTCGAGCTGGTCGGGCGTGACTGAGCGACCGTCGACGCGGGGGCCGGTATCGCCGGTGGAGAGCCGCGCGTAGACGTCTACGATGCGAAACCCGTGTTCCAGCTCGAGCATTCGTGGCGGCTCTTTCCACCGGAGCTATATTTCCCTACCGGCCCGCGGAGCCGTCGGCGTCGGCGGTGGGGAGTCGCGTCTCGGGACGGGCGACCGCGACTGGCGCGCCGAAACCGACACCGGAATCCACGATTCGCGGGACGAAAACGGGGAGCCTCGGGGACAGTGGGTGACGTTCTCATTCGCGCAATCGCCAGAGGGAGCGGTGGCGAGTGGGAAACTTTTATATAGAAGTGCTGACGACATAGGTAGTGAGGATTCAACTATGGCACAACAGCGACGCATGGGCGGACAGCCTATGTTCATTATGAGCGAGGATAGTCAGCGAACGCAGGGCCGCGACGCCCAGTCGTCCAATATTATGGCCGGCAAGGCCGTCGCCGAGTCGGTACGAACGACACTGGGTCCCCGCGGGATGGACAAGATGCTCGTCGACTCCGGCGGCGAGGTCGTCATCACCAACGACGGTGCGACGATTCTCAACGAGATGGACATCGAGCACCCCGCGGCACAGATGATCGTCGAGGTCGCCGACTCCCAGGAGGAGGAGGTCGGCGACGGGACGACGACCGCGGCCGTGATCGCTGGCAACCTGCTCGGTGAGGCCGAGGACCTCATCGAACAGGACGTCCATGCGACGACGATCGTCGAGGGCTACCACGAGGCCAGCGAGATCGCCCTCGAGGCGATCTCGGAACAGGTCAGCGAAGAGGTCGTCGACGACGAAGTGCTCAAGCAGGTCGCCGAATCGAGCATGACCGGCAAAGGAACCGGCGGTCTCACCGCCGAGTCGCTGGCCGAGACGGTCGTCGAAGCGATCCGTCACGTCGAACTCGAGGACGGCGTCGCCCGCGACAACGTCACCGTCCATACCCAGATCGGCGCCTCCTCGAACGCGACGGAGCTCGTCCCGGGTATCGTCATCGACGAGGAGCCCGCCCACGACGGCATGCCCAGCGAGGTTGAGGACGCGTCGCTCGCCGTCCTCGACGTCGAGCTCGGCGTCCGCACCGGCGAGATCGACGCGGAGTACTCGATCGACTCGATCGACCAGCTCAACACCGCCATCGACGCCGAGGAGAGCGAGGTCCGCGGCTACGCCGAGACCGTCGCCGAGAGCGGCGCCAACGTCGTCTTCACGACCGAGGACGTCGACGACCGTGTCGCCTCCTATCTCGCCAGCGAGGGCGTGCTCGTCTTCGAGGGCATCGGCGACAGCGACGCCAAGGACATCGTCTCCGCGACCGGTGCCACCCGCGTCGGCGCCCTCGACGACCTCGAGGAAGCCGACTTCGGTCAGGCCGACCGCATCAGCGCCGAGAACTACGGCGACGACGACCTCGCGTTCGTCGAGGGCGGCGCAGCGGCCGAGACGGTCACCGTCTTCGTCCGCGGCGGCACCGAACACGTCGTCGACGAACTCGAGCGCGCCATCGGCGACGCGCTCGACGTCGTCGCGACCGCGCTGGCCTCCGGGGAGGTCGTTCCCGGCGCCGGCGCAACCGAGATCGCCATCGCGGACAAGATCCGCGAGGAGGCCGCCGGCATCGAGGGCCGCAAGCAACTCGCCGTCAACGCCTTCGCCGACGCGCTGGACATCGTCCCGCGCACGCTGGCAGCCAACACCGGCCGAGATCCCATCGACGCGCTCGTCGATCTCCGCGCCGCCCACGACTCGACGGGGCGAGCCGGCCTGATCACCAGCGGCGAGGAAGTCACGATCGACGATCCGTTCGACTACGGCGTCATCGATCCGGCCGACGTCAAGCGCGAGGCCATCGAGAGCGCCACTGAGGCCGCGACGATGATCGCCCGCATCGACGACGTCATCGCCGCCGAGTAACGCCGCCGAGCCGTCGCTGAACCCCTCTTTCTTTTCGCGACCGCGTACGGACGCCGTCTCACCGCGAGCGGTAGCCACCCGTTCGCGACGACGAGACGGCCTAGCCTCGAGGCCGTTCACAGCGGGAAGGTCCTCGCGTCGAAGCGGCCGGAACCGACGGCGGCGCCGACGTCGTCCAGCAGTCGTGGACCGGTGCGAACGACCGCTACGGCTTCGTCAACGCGAACAGCGGTCGCATCCTCGACGCCGAGAGCTCCGGCGAGAACGTCGTTCAGTGGCACTGGACGAGCGGCGCGAATCAGCGGTGGGAACTCGTCGACCGCAGTTCGGATGACTCGTCTCCCTCGGTCGGGCACTCGCAGACGACGGACAGTCGATGGCGGTCTCGCCGAACGAGGACCCGCGCGAAGAGAATGACGCACACCTTGTCATCAGGTAAGTGACGTATAGCGAGAACGAACGGACGCCTCGATTGACTGCGTGATTATCGGTTCGGATGACAGTCTGGCCAGTAATGATAAATGTTAACACACGGTATCTAGAGACGTTATGTCCCGACCCGCTTGGAGGAGGAACCTGACGCCGGTCGACGACGACGGGGGGCAGACGATCTACTACGACGAGGACCGCGGGACCTACCACACCTGGTGCAACGACGGCACCTACGAGCTGGCGAGCACGGCCGTAGTGATCACCGTCGCGTCGGTGCTCGAGGTCGATACGGACGATCTCGAGCGGCTCTCGGCGGCCGTCGAGCCGGACGCACTGAACTCGCTGCTCGGCCATTGGCGACGGGCCGACGTGGCAGATGTCGACGGGAGGATCACCTTTCCGTTCGCGACGTGTGTCGTCACGGTCCACTCGACCGGCGAGATCGTCGTCGATCCCGAGCAACATGTCCCGTCGGTCGGCCGCTGAAACTGCGGCTCAGTTCGCGCGGTCCGTCCCGGCCGACTCGAGGACGACTCCGTCGCCGACCGTGAGGTCGAACGCCTCGTCGCCACGCCCCCGATTGACGTCCAATTCGACGTAGCCGTGGCTCCCAACCGTCGCGAGTCGCTCCCCGACCGGTACAGCGGCGAAGGTCTCCCCGACGGGAACCGTCTCGCCGTTAGCGACGATCCGATCGCAGCCGGCGAGGACGTCACCGGGAACGTTCGTAATGACGTTCCCGAAGTCGTCAGCGACCAGTACCTCACCGACGACGCGGTCGTCCTCGAGCGTCGGCTCCGGAAGCGAACAGTTGACGGGATCGCCGTCGAGCGGATCGAGCCACTCGAGGTCGGCCGGCGCGTCGACGCCGGCCTCGTGGACATCGGCGGCGGCGGGCGCGAAGACGTCCCGGCCGTGGAAGGTGGCGCTGGCCGGTCCCTCTCGGCCGCCTTCGTTCCCACCGGCGTCGGAGTCCGCCGAGAGCGCCGTCGCGCTCGGACTGACCGGACCGCCAGCGGGTTCGGTTGGTTCGAGCCTCCTCTCGTCGACGACGTACGTCTCGAGGGAGGCGTCCCGACCGCCGACGAGCCGGCGGGCGGCGGGGAGCAAGACGCCGTTGTCGGGCCCGACGAGCGCGTGCTCGCCCGCGCGAACGACGATCGCATTGCGGTCGGTGCCGACGCCCGGGTCGATCACGACGAGGTGTACGGCCGGCGGGAAGTACGGTAGCACCTCGCGGAGCCAGAATGCGGCGGCGCGGACGTCCTGCCGGGGGAAATCGTGGGCGACGTCGACCAGTCTGGCGTCCGTTCGCCGACAGAGCACTCCCTTCATCGCCGCGGGGTACGGCGTCCCGAAATCCGACGCGAGCGTGATCATGGACGGCGGTAGGAGGCGGACGGTGAAAATCGATACGTCTCGGCGCCGGCCAGCCGTCTCGAGGGCTCCGGCAGCCTCGGTCACAGCCCGTTCCGCCGGGGACGGGACTCGAAGGCGGTCAGTCGCCGTTCGAATCCGAGTCGCTGATCATCTGGATCCGTTCGATGCCGCCGATCTCGTCGACGGTATCGACGACGGGTTCGGGGACCAGCGACTCCCAGTCACCGCCAGTGATCATCCGCTCGCGGACCTCGCTGCCCTCCAGGACCTCCCGGTTGAACATCGGTGACTGGCGGATGTCGATGTCGGCCTCGCGGAACAGCTGGATGACCAGCGGATTGTTCGAGTAGGCGACGTCGAAGTCCGGGCTCATGCTCTGGACGTGGCTCACCCACACCGAGTTCCGTTCTAAGTCCTCGATCGGAACGGCGTAGGTGACGAGGTCGTAGTCGACGAGCGACTTCGTGATCATCATGATGCGTTCGCCCGCCGTGAACGGGTTGTGCACGGTGTGTGAGTCGTCGGCGCTTCCGATCCCGAGCACGAGCTCGTCGACGTCCTCGGCGATCTGTTCGACCATGCTGAGGTGGCCGTTGTGGAAGGGCTGAAACCGGCCGATGTAGAACCCCCGGGTCATACCGGAACCTGCTCGGGCGGCATGCATAAGCGTGGCGAGTTCGCCGACGGGTCGTCGCGATCGGCGGGAGTATTATGAGCTATGCTACCATACAATCTCCGCCGAAATAGCGTTCGACGAGGACGACGCGTCGAATCGCTGAACCACCCCGTCGGCCGCTGTGGGGCCGATATTCAGCCACTGTCACCATCCTCCGCATGGAGAAAGTATATCAGTCCCAATCCCTTCGAATCAGGTACTGAACAGAGTTCTATGAGTAACGATACGAACGTTGACGACCCTCCCGAAGACGCCACCGACGCTGGACCTGACGAGGAGCAGGGCCAGCCACGGCCCCAGGACACGGAGCCGGAGTCGGAGCGTCAGGGAGAACGGTCGCCGCTCGAGAAGGACGGTGACCAGCGCGACGACGTCGACGACGGGGACGAGTTCGACGATCCGGTCGACGAGTTCGAGCCGGACTCGAGCGAGGACGACATCGAAACCGTCGAAGATCTCGGCAGCGAAGTCGAGGTCGATCCGGGCGTCGAAATCGACGAGGATATCGCCGAGGACGATCTGCTCGGCGGTCTCAAGATCGATTCGACGGAGGAAATCGAGGTTCCCGACCGACTCGTCGACCAGGTCATCGGCCAGGACGAAGCACGCGATATCATCATCAAGGCAGCCAAGCAGCGTCGCCACGTCATGATGATCGGCTCGCCGGGGACCGGCAAGTCGATGCTGGCGAAGGCGATGAGTCAGCTGCTCCCCCAGGAGGATCTCCAGGACGTCTTAGTCTACCACAACCCGGACGACGGCAACGAGCCGAAGGTCCGAACCGTCCCGGCGGGGAAAGGCGAACAGATCATCGACGCCCACAAGGAGGAAGCTCGCAAGCGCAACCAGATGCGCTCGATCCTGATGTGGATCATCGTCGCGATCATCCTCGCGTACGCGATCCTCGCCGTCGGAAACATCCTGCTCGGCATCCTCGCGGCCGGGATCGTCTGGCTGATCTTCCGCTACACGAACCGCGGATCGGACGCGATGGTGCCCAACATGATCGTCAACAACGGCGACAAGCGCACCGCGCCGTTCGAGGACGCGACCGGCGCCCACGCCGGCGCGCTGCTGGGCGACGTCCGCCACGACCCGTTCCAGTCCGGCGGCATGGAGACGCCGAGCCACGACCGCGTCGAACCTGGCTCGATCCACCAGGCCAACAAGGGCGTGCTGTTCGTCGACGAGATCAACACGCTCGACATCCGCACCCAGCAGAAGCTGATGACCGCGATTCAGGAGGGCGAGTTCGCCATCACGGGCCAGTCCGAGCGCTCCTCGGGCGCGATGGTCCAGACCGAGCCCGTCCCCTGTGACTTCATCATGATCGCGGCCGGCAACCTGGACGCGATGGAGAACATGCACCCCGCGCTCCGGAACCGTATCAAAGGGTACGGGTACGAGGTGTACATGGAGGACACCATCGAGGACACCCCCGAGATGCGGCGCAAGTACGCGCGCTTCATCGCCCAGGAGGTCGAACGCGACGGCCGTCTGCCACACTTCACCGACGACGCCGTCGAGGAGGTCCTCCTCGAGGCCAAGCGTCGCTCGGGGCGGAAGAACCACCTCACGCTGCACTTCCGGACGCTGGGCGGACTCGTCCGCGTCGCGGGCGACATCGCCCGCTCGGAGGATCGGGAGTTCACCACCCGCGATGACGTCCTGCAGGCCAAGGGCCGCTCGCGCTCGATCGAGCAACAGCTCGCCGACGACTACATCGAGCGCCGCAAGGACTACGAACTCGAGGTCGCCGAGGGCGGCGTTGAGGGACGGGTCAACGGCCTCGCCGTCATGGGCGAGGACTCGGGGATCATGCTTCCGGTCATGGCCGAGATCGCGCCCGCACAAGGCGGCGGTCAGGTGATCGCCACCGGGAAGCTCAAGGAGATGGCCGAGGAGTCGGTCCAGAACGTCTCCGCGATCATCAAGAAGTTCTCCGACGTCGATCTCTCGGAGAAGGACATCCACATCCAGTTCGTCCAGGCCGGCCAACAGGGCGTCGACGGCGACTCCGCCTCCATCACGGTGGCGACCGCCGTCATCAGCGCCTTGGAGGACATCCCGGTCGACCAGACGGTCGCGATGACCGGCTCGCTGTCGGTCCGCGGCGACGTGCTCCCGGTCGGCGGGGTCACCCACAAGATCGAAGCCGCCGCGAAGGCCGGCTGTACGAAGGTCATCATCCCGAAGGCTAACGAACAGGACGTGATGATCGAAGACGAGTACGAGGAGATGATCGAGATCATCCCGTGTTCGAACATCAGCGAAGTGCTCGACGTCGCGCTGATGGGCGAACCCAAGAAGGACTCCCTGGTCGATCGCCTCAAGTCGATCACCAGCAACGCATTCGAGGGGAGCCAGGGCTCCGTCGGCAGCGGCTCCAACCCGAGCCCGCAGTAACGACCAATGGCTCAGTGGGCGACGTTCGCGGGCGTTACGGGCGTCGTCCTCGTTTTGCTGCTCGTTCTCTCACACCTGACACAGAGCGCGTTCTCCGACAACGATTCGACCGCCAGCGACGGCACCGATACTGCGTCCCCACAGTCCGCGTCCGTCTCGAGCGCTCGAGGCGACACATCTGAACTCGACTCGGGAAGCCATCGCCGCGATTCACACGACACGGCCGCGCCCGCCAACGACGAGGCGGGGGGCGCCGACTCGAGTGTCGGTGCGGACGCGGAGACGGCGGCCGAATCGGAGTCCGATGCGACGGCCGATCGCGACGGCCGTTCTGGGGCCGCTAACCGTCCGACTACCGCAAACGATCCGACGGCTGCCGAACGTGGGGTCGAGACGCAGCGGACACAGTCGCCGTCCGACCCCGCAAAGGTATCCGGAACCGGCGCGCGCTCCGACGGACAGCCACAACAGGAACTCGATCCGCAGTCGCTGTCCGCGGGGGAACTCCTGGCGAACGTCGCGCTCTCGCAGGGGCTGTTCGCGAGCGTCCTCCTCGGGGCGGTCCTCTACACCGGGATCCCCGTCGGCGCGCTAGGGATCGAGTTCTCGACGGCGTTCCTCCGGGAGGGGCTCGTGGTTGGAACGGCGGCCGGACTCGTCCTCTACGCGGCCAACGAGATCGGCGCCGCGGCGGCGACGCATATCGGGTTCGACCACGACGAACAGTTGCGGACGCTGCTGGCGCCAGACACGACGTGGGAGTGGGTGGTGCTGCTGGCGTTCGTCCTCCCGCTGATCGCCGGCTTCGAGGAGTTGCTGTTCCGGGCGGCGATGATCGGCGCCCTCTCGACCGGCTTCGGCGTCGATCCGTGGCTGTTGGCGGTCGTCTCCTCGATCGCGTTCGCCCTCGGCCACGGGATGCAGGGGTCGGTCGGCATCCTCGTTACCGGGCTGCTCGGATTCGTCCTCGCGACGGTCTTCGTCGTCACCGGGAGCTTCGTGGTCGTCGTCGTCGCCCACTACCTGATCAACGCCCTCGAGTTCGTCGTTCACGAGGGCCTCGAGTTCGAGTGGGCCGAGACCCTCGAAAGCTAAGGGGGTGGGTTCGGTCGGTATTGGTATGGCTACGAACGGGCCCGACGAAGTTCCGGCGGCGATCTACCGCGGAATCTTCTTCGCCGTCGTCTTCTACTTCGTCCTCCTGATCTACGGACAAGTCGCCGCCGAACCGCTGGCGACCTACGCCGCCGAGTTCGTCTTCGCCGTGATCGCGATCGGCGTCGGCACGATCCTCTTCCTGCAACGCGAGGTGCGAGTCGCCCCGCGGGCGATCCTCGGTGCAGCCGCCTGTCTCGTCGTCGGCGGCGTCCTCCAGTTGACGTTCCTGTTCACCCGGGTGCCATCGCTCGATCAGGCGTCCTCCTTCGCCGTCTTCGCCGGCATCGGGCTCTACATCTACGCCGTCTGGATCGTCGACTAACGAAGAGAGCGGTGACTACTGGGTATCGTGTCGACTGACGCGACGGAGATCGGGTCGAACCGACGGCACGGCGAGAAACCGGTTCAGTGTCTCGAGTGCCGCACCGAACTCGAGAGCGGCTACAGTTCCTCGAGCGAGCGCAACTTCTGTTCGACAGCCGGGGGCGCGGCGCTGGGGCCGTCGCGCACGCGGTGGTCCGGAATAAGGATCGGCGCCGGATTCTGGTCCAAGGCGGTTCGGACGAGAATGACGTCGTCCTCGTCTTCGTGGTCGAGCCCGGAGGTCATCCTCGCGAGCGTGTCGACGGTGACCTGATCGCCGTAGGGGATCTCCCGGACTGACTCGAGGACGGCCCGCTGGTCGGTCGGCACCGTCAGGGCAACCTGCACGTCGTCGAAGGTGATCTCCTCGAGTCCGTCGAGGTACTCGAAGATGCGGTCGAGCACGGGGTGGTCCGTCTCGGCGTCGTCGTCGGGTCGCTCGGGAAACGTGACGCTCAGCACGCGTCCGCTGGCGGCCCCGAGCTGGACGTGTCGATCGAGGTACGACGATTCCCGCGCGTAGATTCCGGCATCCGTGACGTCCTCCATACGTCATCGTAAGCGGTAGGGACTTGAATAATCGCCGGTCGACGCATTTGAACGGAATCGGTAGGACACCGTTCCGTAATAACTCCGTTTTCGACGAAGATACGAGCGGTCTGCAATTCCTGGCAACGATGAGCGCCACACCCTCCCCAGCCGATTACGGTCCTCGCTCCTCCGTCACTGCGGTCCTCATCCCTCGCGCAGTGTCGAGCCGCGGTTCACCGCGCCACAGCGCGCGCCACCGCAAACACCTGTAACTCGAGAATCGCGCCCCGATGGCGCAAGCCTTTTGTACATATGAGTACGTCGATGTACAACAATGGAGACTGATACGGATCTCGCACCGGCGGTCGAGTCGATCCTCGAGGCCGCCCGGGAGCGCCCCGGAGGCGACGAGGTGGTCGACGTCGACGCGCGGTCGCTGCCTGACGCCGTCGCGCGGGCCGAGGCCGACGGCCGCGTTCCGGTGATCGCCGAGGTAAAGCCGACGAGCCCCACCGCCGACGGGACTCGCGACGACGATCCCGTCGAACTGGCGGAGGCGATGGTCGATGGCGGCGCGACGGCCATCTCGGTGCTCACCGAGCCGAGCCACTTCGGCGGGTCCACCGAGTCGCTGACCCGGATCCGTGAGGCCGTCGACGTCCCCGTCCTCCGGAAGGACTTCCTCCTCCGCGAGGCGCAGTTGGATGCCGTCGCGGCCGATCTCCTGTTACTAATCGTCCGCTTCCTCGAGCCCGAGACGCTCGGGGAACTCGTAGCCGCATCCCGCGAACGCGGCTTCCAGCCGCTCGTGGAGGTCCACGACCGGGCGGAACTCGAGACCGCCCTCGAGGCGGGCGCCGAGATTATCGGCGTCAACAACCGGGATCTGGCGCGACTCGAGGTCGACCTCGAAACCTTCGAGTCGGTGGCGCCCTATGCGAGGCGTATGACGCGCCTCGACGAGTCGAGCGGCGAAGCCGCGAGACGGGTTCCGGACGACGTAACGCTGATCGCCGAGAGCGGCGTGTCCTCGCCCGCGGATGTCCGCCGGATGCGCGCGGCTGGCGCCGACGCCCTGTTGGTTGGCAGCGCCATCATGGACCACGGCGCGGGCGACAGCGACGTGACCGAGAACACCCGGCGATTGGTCGAGGCGGAGGACGACGAGACATGAGCGAATACACACTCACCGACGGAGACGAGCAATGAGCACGAGCGATCCCGAACACAACCGCGAGCGCGACAGCGAGTCCACGTTCGGCGACTACGGCGGCCAGTACGTCCCCGAGGCCCTGATGCCGGCGTTACAGGAACTCGAGGACGCCTACGAGCGCTACGTCCTCGAAAACGAGGACGGCTTCATGGACGAGTTCCGCGAGCGGATGCACGATTTCGGCGGGCGACCGACGCCGCTCCAGCGCGCAGACCGACTCAGCGAGCGATACGACCGCGAGATCTACCTCAAGCGCGAGGATCTCGTCCACGGCGGGGCGCACAAACTGAACAACGCGCTTGGACAGGTCCTGCTCGCGAAGTACATGGGCAAAGAGCGGATCATCGCCGAGACCGGCGCGGGCCAACACGGGACCGCGACCGCGATGGCCGCGGCCCACCTCGACATGCCCTGCGAGATCTACATGGGCCGGACCGACGTCAACCGCCAGCGCCCGAACGTCTACCGGATGCGAATGAACGGGGCCGAGGTCAACCCCGTCGAGGCCGGCAGCGGGACGTTGAAGGAAGCGATCAACGAGACGTTCCGCGACTGGGCAACCACCGTCGAGACGACCCACTACGTGATCGGTAGCGTGGTCGGCCCGCACCCGTTCCCGAAACTGGTCCGGGACTTCCAGGCCGTCATCGGCCGCGAGGCCCGCGAGCAGATCCGAGAAAAGGCCGGCCGCCTGCCCGACAGCGTCGTCGCCTGCGCCGGCGGCGGCTCGAACACGATGGGGACCTTCCACGAGTTCGTGCCGGACTGCGCGGACCCACGGTTCGCGAACGAATCGAGCGGGCGAAGCCCGCGAGACGAGGACGTCGACCTCTACGCCGTCGAGGCCGGCGGCTCGAGCCTCGAGATCGACGCCGAGGAGGGGCTCGCGCCCAACTCCGCGACGCTCTCGACGGGGACCGACGGCGTCCTCCACGGCGCGATGACAAAGCTCCTCCAGAGCGAGGAAGGCCAGATCATGGAGTCCCACAGCGTCAGCGCAGGACTGGACTACGCCGGCGTCGGTCCCGAACTCTCGTATCTCGCCGAGACGGGGCGAGTCACGCCAGTCAGCGTCGACGATGAGGCCGCGCTCAACGGCTTCCACCGGCTCTCGCGACTCGAGGGGATCATCCCGGCGCTGGAGTCGAGTCACGCGCTCGGCTACCTCGAGGAATCGCACGACGAGCTGGGCGACCTCGTCGTTGTCAACGTCTCGGGCCGCGGCGACAAGGACTTAGAGACGGTCCTCGAGGAGACCGAGAAACGCGATCTCGAGGCGGCACCGGACGTGGAGGTGTTCGACGGATGACTGACGATTCGAACGCCGCCCCAGAAAGCGACATCGAGACCGCCATCCGCGAGAACGACCCCGCGCTCATCACCTACATCACCGCGGGCGATCCCTCGCTCGAGGACACCAAGCGGTACGTCGAGGCCCTCGATCGAGGCGGCTCGGACCTGATCGAACTCGGCTTGCCGTTCTCGGAACCGGTCGCCGAGGGCGCGACGATCCAGGCCGCGATCAACCGGGCGCTCGACGCGGGAACGACCCCCGAAGGCTTCTTCGAGCTGGTCGACGACCTCGAGACCGAGGCGCCGCTGCTGGTGATGACCTACTACAACATGATCCTCCAATACGGTTCGGAGCCGGATGTCCGCCCCTTCGTCGAGCGCGCGGCCGAGGCCGGCCTCTCGGGGATCATCGTCCCCGACCTCCCTGCCGAGGAGGCCGACCCGCTGCGCGAGGCTTGCGACGACCACGGCCTCGATCTGGTCTTCATCGTCGCGCCGACGACCGAAGGCGAGCGCCTCGAGACGATCATGTCGCAGGTCTCGGGCTTCGCCTACGTTCAGGCCCGCCTCGGGACGACAGGCGCCCGCGCGGACGTTTCGACGGCGACCCACGAGAGCTTAGAGCGCCTCTCGGAGTACGACGTCCCCAAGGCGGTCGGCTTCGGCGTCAGCGAGGGCGACCACGCGGCCGAGATCGTCGAGGCCGGCGCCGACGGCGTCATCGTCGGCAGCGCGCTGATAGACATCGTCGCCGGCAGCGACGATCCGGCGGCCGATCTCGAGGCCAAAGCCGAGGAACTCAAACGCGGCGCAGTTCGGGGCGCGGAGTCTCTCACGGTCGATGCGGAAGATACACCGGAACCAGAACAGCCATAACCGCAAGATTGCTACACACTCGCAATGACTACCACAGGTATTGACGCGCGACTCGACAGAATTGGCACAGACGACTCCTACGTGATCATCCCGATGGACCACGGGATCACGATGGGAGCCGTTCAGGGACTGAAAGACATCGAAGCAACCATCAACGGCGTGACCCGGGGCGGCGCGGACGCCGTCCTCACCCAGAAGGGGATCGCCTCCCGCGTCCACGAGCACAAAAACGACAAAGGGTACATCGTCCACCTCAACGGCTCGACGACGATCGGTCCCGACGAGCAAGACAAACGGATGACCGGCACCGTCGAAGAGGCCGTCCGCGTCGGCGCCGACGCCGTCTCCTTCCACATCAACGTCGGCTCCGATCACGAACCCGACCAGATCGCCCAGCTCGCGGAGGTCACCGAAGACGCCCAGCGCCTCGGCATGCCGGTCCTCGCGATGGCATACGCCCGCGGTCCGGGCGTCGACTCCGAGGATCCCGAGGCGCTCGGCCACGCCGTCCGCCTCGCCGAGGAACTCGGCGCCGACATCGTCAAGACGGGCTACAGCGGCGACGCTGAGAGCTTCGAACACGTCGCCGAGTCGACCCGACTCCCGGTCGTCATCGCCGGCGGCTCGAAGGGCACCGACCGCGAAACGATCGAGATGGTCCGGGGCGTCATGGACGCCGGCGGCGCCGGCATCTCGATGGGCCGCTCGGTCTTCCAGCACGAGGACCCCGAGGCCATCGCGACCGCCGTCTCCGGCGTCGTCCACGACGATCTGTCGACCGACGAAGCGCTGGAAGCGGCCGGACTGGCGCTTCAGGCCTGAACCGTACCCGTCTGCGATCGCTCTCACATCGACTTTACATCGACTCGAGGGGCGCTCCGTTTTCTACCGCGGCGAGTACCGGCATCTAGTCGACCACGTCGAGTACTGTGAGGGGATATCCGTCGCTTCGTTCCATCGGTGACTCCCGAGTAGCCGGTTCCGTGTAACTCGTCTCGAGGATTAACTGCCCGGCTCGCTTTGATGGCCGAGCGGTTGCAGTTGCCGGGTACTTATGCGTCGGTGGACGGTGCAAGCCGAACCCACTCCCCCATCTTGCCTGTTTGGTGGGTATGGAATCACGATTCGCTGCGGTCACCCGTTACATCACGCGCGCCGACCCACGTCCGGAGGTGGTCGCCGATGGCGAGTGAAACGTACGAGGTCGGCGGCGTGCAGGCGACGGTCGCCGACCTACTGGAAACGTACGGGCTCGGCGTGCTGTTCGCGGCGAACGTCTTCGGCGCGGGATCGGTCTACATCCTGGCCGACACCGGCGCGAACTTCGCGTTCGCGCTGCTGTGGGTCCTCCCGCTGGCCTTCCTCATCGACATCGCCCTCCACGACATGTCGGCCCGGCTTGCGGTCTCCCGAGAACCGCTGACCGACTACATCGTCGACTACCTGCCCGGTGTCAGCGGTCGCGCCCTCATCGTCGCGATGGCCGCGATGAGCGCCCTCTGGTCGATCTCGAACTACGCGATCGCCGGTGCTGCGCTGGCGTGGCTTGTCCCGGGTCTGGACAACGTCCTCATCGGGATCCTGGTGGCGGCCGGCGTCGGCGTCGCGCTGGTGCAACTGCGGGTCTACGAGCGCATCGAGGGTGCGATCGCCGCGATGGTGATCACCGTCTTCGCCTCCTATGGCCTCCTGCTCGTCGGGCTAGAGATTCCCATCGGCGACGTCGCTGCCGGACTCGTTCCGACGCTGGTCAGCGATATCGGCTATCTCACGGCCGTCATCGCGCTGCTCGGAACGACCGTCTACTGGCCGAACTTCTTCATCCAGTCGAGCATGGGCCCGACCAAGGAGTGGACCGACGTCAACGCCTACCGACGGGACAACGCCGCCGGGATCATGACGACGCTCACGATCGGCGCGTTCGTGATGATCGTCTCGGCGATCACGCTGACCGAAGGGACGATGACGCTCACCGGCCCCGGCGAACCGCTGGCGGCGACCCTCGGTCAGGGCGCGCTCTACGTCTTCCTGATCGCGGCACTGCTAGCCAGCTTTAGCTCGGCGACTGGGACGCTGTTCGGCGCCGGCTACATGGTCCCGCAGGCGCTGGGCCATCACACCGTCTTCGGCGACGCGCGCTTTCGCGCGACCGTCGTCGGCCTCATCGTCCTCTCGGCGCTGGCCGCGTTCTGGCTGCTGATCAACACCGGCCTCACGCCCGTCCGGATGGCGATCATCATGCCCGCGATCAACGGGCTGATCGCCCTGCCGGTCACCGTCCTCGGACTCATCGGCGCCGTCAACCGATACGGTGACGTCTCGAAGAAGGAGAACGTCGCCTTCGCGCTCGTCGCGCTCGTTCTGCTGGTCGGCAGCGCCCTGACGGCCGAATCGCTCGCGACGACCCTCGCCGGCTGGCTCTAGACGGGCCGGGAATTTTTTCGATCGATCGCGTAGCCGGCGTCGTGACTCGAGCGACGGTTCGGACCCACCAACTCGAGGAGACTGACACCGGCCACTACACCGAGTTACTGTACGACGACGGGGAAAACGACGAGGTGCTGGTCTGTGCCGCCCACGGCGGGCAGGTCGAACCCTGGACCGCCGAGCAGGCGGTCGAATTGACGGCGCGTCTCCCGTCCGCCAGCTGCTGGGCCTGCCTCGGCTACGACGATCAGCGGAAGCCGTTCGAGCTGTGGCACCCGCCGTCCAGTTCCTTCTCCCCCGATTTGTACCCGCTGCTCGGCGAGATCGCCGACCGAGGCTTCGAGACGGTCGTCAGCTTCCACGGCCTCGGCGACGATCGCGTGCTCGTCGGCGGCGCCACCGACGCCGAGACGAAACGACGCGTCAGCGACCGCCTCGAGACGGCGGTTTCGGATCCCGTCGAGTCGGTCTCTTCGGGCCCCTACGCCGGCGTCAGTCCGAACAACTTCGTCAACTGGCTCTCGCGGGACGGCGCCGGCGGCCTGCAACTCGAGCAGAGTCGGGCCGTCCGCGACGACGAGCGCGGGGCCGTCGTCGCCGCCCTCGAGGCGCTCCGGAGCGACGGCGTGATCTAACTTTTGCAGGGACGAGTTACCGGATCGGAAACGGTATCAGTAGTTGGTAACACGGATTCTCATTCAGAGTTCGGCGTGAAAATCGCGCTCAGTACAGGGAAAGCACTGATCGGAGCTGCTACCCGTATTTCTGAACAGTACCATAATCGACGTACAAGACGGAGAACGAGTTCGGTCTACCGGTATCGTGGATCTCACTGTCGATCGCCATCAGTCGGAGACATTACATCCCAAATCTTCGAGCCGCAGAACAGCAGTATCAAGCTCGTCTTCCTTGACAAACACGTGATCGGTTGAGTACGTAGAGATGACGAACACCGAAACATCTACTTCGGCAAGTGCTGACGCAACCGCCGCTAGAAAGCCAACGAGTTCAAACGGGAGGTCCATCTCGAATGTCAGTCGCTTCCAATCGGACTCAATCTCACTGGCATCGACCGTATCGACAGCATCCTGCTCGACGACCACCGTGGTCTCTGTCTCGTCTTGGACGGTCGCAAATGCATCGGGATGATTGTGATCGGTCCGGCAAACTGCATATGTGTCGTCCGATACGCTGACTGTCCCGTTCTGGAGATAATCGGTCGGATCCATACGAACGAGGACTATACAATGGCATAAAAAGTGTGTCATGAGTAACGCAACTTTCGGCAGTACCTGGGCATCTTTCTTGGCTCCCCAGTTCACATCTCGACTGAGCAGTCGGTCCACGAATGAAAGCGTGATACCGATGGCGGTCAAGTGTTGCATCCGCACACATAGTTATCGAAATCTCGGCTATATCCTCTCTGTATATCTGAATGAAAAATCGCGCTACTATCTACTGTTACACAGCGCGCTCCGTGCCGATATCGAGGGGGTCCGTCTCGACCAGTTCCTCGACGACCCTCCCCCCGACGCGGGCGGCATTGTCGATCGCCAGCGCGAGGGTCGCCGGATCGCCGTCGAAACTCTCGGTAACCGACTCGCCGGGCGCCGGTCGGTCGTAGTTCGAGACGGCCCGCACGCTTAGGTAGCGATCGCGCAGGTCGAACCGCTCGAGCGCCCGCGCGGTCGCGGCGTCTTCCATCTGGGTCGTCACGTAGGGACCGACGCCGTAGGCCTCGCAGAGCCACCCGACCTCCCGCGCGTAGCGGGGGCCGTGCCAGAACTCGTCGCCGCAGACGGTCGTGCCGCGCTCGATGGTCGGTCCCGAATCGGGCGCTTCGGGATACGTCCGCTGGTAGGCTCGAGCGTCGTCGTCCTCGAGCAGGTCGACGTCGCCGGCGGCCGCGAGCGCGCGTTCGACGAGGCCGTCCTCGAGCCGGTGGACATAGTCTCGCGGGCGGTAAGCCAGCAGGTCGATCGGGCGCTCATCTGTGGAATCGCCGATGGCGGTCGATTCGCCGAGTTCGCCGGCGTCGTCCACCGACCCGCGATCCCACCGGTGTTTCCGATCCCAGTCGACCACCGCGTCCGCGATCGCGACCGATCCCAGCGCGGCGGTCTCGGGCGACGATCCCGCGATGCCACAGGAGACGACGTAGGCCGATTCGAGGTCGATCCCCGGGGTCGCGAGCAGGGCAGTGACGGTCGTCGCCGCGTCGCTCTTGCCGATGCCGGTGGTCGTGACGGCGATCCCCGAGTCGGTCAGGTAGACCGGCGTCTCGGCGCCCGGAACCGCGAGAGTGTCGGTGATCTCGTAGCGCTCGAGCCACGGTTGGCGTTCGTCCAGCGGGTCCTCGAACGCCGCGGTGAGGACGAGAGCGGCGGGGACGACGGGGTCGTCCGGGTCCGGACTGCGAGCGATCGGGAGCGTGTCATCACTGGCGGTCATGGATAGTCCCCGCCGAAGCAAACGGTTCGTTCGGTTGCACGATTACCGAATAACGCGTCTCTGCGAGACGATAACTCATTACGGCTCTATTTCGTTCGCGATGCTATGAGCAGTACGATCGCCTCTTACAGGTAGATAACGTGCTGTAAGTGAATCACTGATTTTTACCGACTGATACTCGGAACATTACCGATAGAATATTCAGGATACTATTGGGTAATTAGAAGACTTCCAAGAGGTACTGTTCATGGTATGGGAAAGCAAGGCATACAAGATACGCTTCGAACCGTCAGTAGACGTCGATTCGTAGCGACGTTGAGCGTCGCGACGGGAAGTGTCCTTGCGGGCTGTTCGGACGGGAGCGTCGAAGGGCAGTCGGAACCGGACGACCCGCCCGAACCGGGCGATCGGATCACAGAGACGCGTCGCATCGGTCCGCGCGATGTCAGCGACTTCGGATACAAGGAACTGTGGGGATACCGAAAGCGACAGGCAGTCGAAACGCTACTCGCGGACCCAGCGGTGAATGACGTGGCGAGCGAGTGGATCGCGTCGTTCGAAGCCTACGATCCGCTAACCAACGATCTCGATGCCATCAGCGTCCAGGGAACGACCGGAATGAGTGTCGATGGCGGCCGCGAATCCGGGGAGTTCGAGGTCACGGCGGAGCAACGGCAGGTCGCGTACGGTCTCGTCGATCGGCACACGGAGGAGCTACAGGCACTCCACATCACCGACCCGATCGATGTAACGTGGAACCGCGACTATCCGGACGAAGAGGGACGTCGACGCCACGAGTACGTCCTCGACCACGACGAGGTCTGGCAACACCTCGAGGGGAACGACTGGTATCCCATGGAGAAGGCGGCAGAGATTATCACCGCCTACGGCGACTACGCCCACGGGGAGGTCTCTCCCTCGATATACTACGTGATGCAGGACGGCGAACTCAACGTCGTAAGCACGTTCATCAACATCGCGGGCAACGATATCGAACTCCTGGACGTGGTCCTCGTCGAGGATTTCGCCGAACATCCACCGCAGCAACTTGCGAGAGAGATGAATCCGGACGGAGAGACGGTTCTCGGCAGCGTCCCGGAACCGCCAACGATGCAACGGCCGCAGATCACCGCACCGGAAGGATACCACCGCACCGAAAACGTCGACGAAGTCATCGAGGACGCGGGCTGGTCTGTCGAGTGGTCGGGTCCGCGAACCGTCGGTGCGGAGGTCAGCGCGACCTACAACGGCAAACCGGCGTTCGAGTACATCGCACCGGTGAGCACGTCGACCGGCTACGCCCTTCCGGAGCGGAACGGCCGCAACACGCGCGAGTTCATGTTTCCCGACGACGAGCCCGTCTTCAGCGGGGAACTGCTCTACTGGGACATTCACAGCAACGACTTCGGTGGCCCCGGTGTGCTCGGGACGACCGAGTACCCGGAGACCCCCGAGCACCCGCGCGGGTTCCGACTTCGGACGCACTTCCACACGGGTGCGGTCCCGAACGCCCGTGACTTCCACTCCGGGCATCGGTTCGCCCCGTACAACTACTACATCAACTACGACTTCTACGAGGACGGCGTCTTCATGCCGGTCTGGCAGCGTCAGGGCCCCGGCTATGTAACGGAGTTCCAGACCTACCGCGACGTGGAGTACGGCGGGCCGACGATCTTCTACGTCTCGAAGTGGGTAACCCGGCCGACTCCCGGAACGACGGACGGCGTCGAGACACAGATCTTCGACGGGAGCGAGTGGACCACGCCGGAGACGGAATTCTACATCACGGGCGACGAGGAGACGCTGGTCCGGTTCCGGAACCCCGACGGCCCCGAGAGCATCACCCTCGCGCTCGACGATCTCAAGGAAGTTGTCGTCGTCCGCCCCAAGGAAGGCGAAATCGGCGAAGCCATCCGTGCCCTCGATCCGGAAGCCGAGTTCGAGTTCTATCATCCCGCCCAGTACGTCGACGACGAACCCATCCAGGGCGAGGCGGTCTTCGCCTGGCTGCTGATGGAAGGCCGACCGGACGAGGTGCCCCATCCGTCGGGGATAACCACGTACACGAGGCTCGGCGAGTTCACGCTCAGAGGATATTGACTGGAACACTCCGGATCAATCACGATCGGGTCTTCCCGATCGCGCTTCGGCCAAACCGCTTCGCATGATTTGAGAAGCGCGTTCATCGATTCGTATCTGAAAACCGACTATTCCAGAAGCGGTACCTGAACGTCAATTCGCGTCGATTCCGTTCGAGGGAACGCGTTATGCACCATCTCGATTCGAGCGAGGAATCGCGAAGTTCCCACCCTCGTCGCGCTCGAGTTCGATCGAAACGCTCTCGAAATCTGCCTTCGTTCGTCGGTCCGTGACCGACGACAATGAGGACGCCCTCACGATCGACGACGAAATCGTCGCTCGGGCACGGATCCACGCCCGCGAGATCCTCGAGGCCCACGACCTCGAGGTCGACCGCGACGCCCTCGAGTGGGACGTTTCGACGCGCGCTCGCCGTCGCGCCGGGGCGTGTCGCTGGGACGCCGACCGTGAGGTCGCGACGATCGTGCTCACGCGGGCGGCCTACCGGCGGTACGACTGGGAGACGTTCGCCGGCGTCGTTCGACACGAACTCGTCCACGCCTGGGAGTTCCAGCGGTTCGGCGAGTCGGGGCACGGATCGCGCTTTCGCGAACGGGCGGCCGAACTCGAGGCGCCGCGTCACTGCGAGTCGTTTTCGGACCCTCGGTACGTCCTCCGCTGTCGCGACGACGGCTGCGACTGGGAGGCGCGGCGCCACCGCGCCTCGAAGCCCGTGAAGGCGCCCGATCGGTACCGCTGTGGCGCCTGCGGCGGCGCCTACGAGGTCGAGCACGCGGCGAGCGGCCGGACGTGGACGACCGCGAGCGAGTTCGGCGGCGTGAAGTCGGCGCTCGGTGCCGAGTGGTAAGACGACGATGCAGGCGAAGGTCCACCCGCTCAGAAGCGGACCTCGATTGCGAACCGCGAGACGGCCGCGGAACACTTATTCGACTTCCGGTGTCTCTTTCAGGTATGGGCATACTCGAGTTGATGCTGGGCGAATCGGATCCCGGCGAGAGCGGCGTCGAGGGGCGGTCGTACAAACTGCCGAAGGAGACCCACGACTTCGTCTACCCCGTTGCCGTCCGACGGTCGGAGATCGAGGCATTTCGCGGGTTGATCGCGGCCGACGCCGACGCGCCGTCGCCCGCCGACGACGCCGAGGAACTCGAGGCGGCCTTCGATCAGGTTCTCGGCGAGACCGATATCGACGCGGCGGAGTTGGCCGAGCAACAGCAGCAACCGCGGGTCGAGACGAAGCCGATCGTCGACCACTGGGCCGAGCAGGTAAGCGAGGGAATCGGCGTCGTCTACGCCCGGGGCGGTACGTACCCGACGCTGCTCTCGTTCGTCAAGCGCTGTAAACGGCGCGACGAGGACGCCGATGACTCCTTCGAACTCCCCGAGAGCTTTGCCGACGCCACCGCCCTCCTCGCCCGACTCGAGGCCGCGACGAACGAACAGTACCGGGCCGTCGTCCACACGGATTTGTTGCCGTCGGACGCGTAGCGGTATCGACACCACTGCGGAACGACGGCGCTCGACGCCGTCAGATTTCGTCGACTAGATTCGCGAAGTCGTCGGTATCGACGATTTCCATCGTCTGCGCCGACAGTCCGTGCCGACGGAGAGTTAACGCCGACTTAAACGCCAACTCGCGGTCGGCCGCGTCGAAGAGGACGAGAAAGTCGTGCCGTCCCAGAATCGCGTCCGAGTCGAGCATCTCTGCCTCGTGATCCTCGAACTCGGTTCTGATCGCGCCCCAGATCGACGATAGTTCCTGCGCGTTTTGGACGGACCGGTCGTCAACGTCGACGAGCGATGCGTCAGTTACCATACGTCGGCGTCCGGCAAACGAGCGGAAAACGATTCGCGTGGCACGGGACGACACGAACGAGAACTCGAGTGCGAGTTACCGACCCCACCATTTTTGGCCGTACTCGCGCAACGTCGACCTATGCGAAACGCGAAAATCGTCTGTACGCTGGGGCCCGCCTCGAGCGATCGAGGCACGATTCAGGAGCTCGCCGAGGCAGGGATGTCGGTCGCGAGACTGAACGCCAGCCACGGCAGCCGGGAGGATCGCGCCGAGTTGATCGATCGCGTTCGAACCGTCGATGAGGCCCGTCCGGAGCCCGTCGCCGTAATGCTGGACATGCAGGGACCGGAGATCCGGACCGCACCGCTTCCCGACGGCGAGACGGTCTCCCTCGAGACCGGCTCCGAGATCCGGTTCGTCGAGGGCGACGAGGCGAGCTCGGAAACCGTCGGCCTCTCCCTCCCCATCGGCGCCGTCGAGGAGGGCGACCGGATCCTGCTCGACGACGGCCTGATCGAGACGACCGTCCTCGAGCACGACGGCGACTCGGTCCGCGCCCGCGTCGACGCCGGCGGCGAACTGGCCGGCCGCAAGGGCGTCAACGTCCCCGGCGTC
The DNA here is from genome assembly GCF_003977755.1 of Haloterrigena salifodinae. Lineage (NCBI taxonomy): Archaea > Methanobacteriati > Methanobacteriota > Halobacteria > Halobacteriales > Natrialbaceae > Haloterrigena > Haloterrigena salifodinae. The sequence continues at coordinate 354,284 of NZ_RQWN01000002.1, read as the reverse complement.
GACCTCGATCTGGACATCGTCACCGAGAAAGACCGGAAGGACCTCGAACTGGCCGCCGAGAAGGAGGTCGACTTCGTCGCGGCGAGTTTCGTCCGCGACGCCGAGGACGTCTACGAGGTCAGCGAAGTGCTCGAGGAGTTGGGCGTCGAGATTCCGCTGATCGCGAAGATCGAGCGAGCCGGTGCGGTGGCGAACCTCGAGGAGATCATCGAAGCGTCCTACGGGATCATGGTCGCCCGCGGCGACCTGGGCGTGGAGTGTCCGATGGAGGACGTCCCGATGATCCAGAAGCGGATCATCCGGAACTGCCGCGAGGCGGGGTCGCCCGTGATCACCGCCACGGAGATGCTCGACTCGATGGTGCACGCCCGGCGGCCGACCCGCGCCGAGGCCTCCGACGTGGCAAACGCCGTCCTCGACGGCACCGACGCGGTGATGCTATCAGCCGAAACCGCCATCGGCGACCACCCCACCGAGGTCGTCGACGCGATGGACAGTATCATTCGCGAGGTGGAGGAGTCGAACGAGTACGACGAGTTGCTCGAGCAGCGCGTCCCCGCCGCCGGCGAGGCGCGGACGGACGCGCTGGCGCGCTCGGCGCGCTTCCTCGCGCGGGATATCGACGCAGACGCCGTCGTCGCCGCGACCGAATCCGGCTACACGGCGCTGAAGACGTCCAAGTACCGGCCGGGCGTGCCGGTCGTCGCCTCGACGCCGAGTCACCGCGTCCGCCGGCAGCTGTCGCTTACGTGGGGCGTGACGCCGCTGTATGCCCGCGTCTCCGATCAGGGGGCCGACGCGGTCGTCGAGCGAGCCGTCCAGGCGGCCTTAGACGCCGGCGTCGCCGAGAGCGGCGACACCGTCGTCGTCCTCTGTGGCATGATGACCGAACTCGAGGGCGCGAACACGACCAACATGTTGAAGGTCCACGTCGCCGCCGAGGCGTTGACGACCGGTCGGGTCGTCGTCGACGGACGGGTGACTGGCCCCGTCGTCAAGCTTACCGACGGCGACCTCACGGACGTCCCCGAGGGGGCGATCCTCTCGCTGCCGACCGACTTCGACGAGGAGTTCACGGGCGACCCGACGAAGATCGGCGGGATCATCGACGCCCAGCGGGGGCTGACGGGCTACCCGGCGCTGATCGCCCGCGAGATGGACATCCCGATGATCAGCGGCGCCGATCTCGAGGAAACCGCCGACGGAGACGTCGTGACGCTCGACGCCGAGCGCGGCGTCGTCTACGGCGGGGATCTCGGCGCGCGGGCCGACCGACCCTGATCGCGCTCCGGGAAAACCGATCCGCGGGCCCGCGGGTTTTTGACGACGGGGCTGTTACGGTCACCTATGGCAGACGATGCGGCCGGAGCCGGCGGCGACGACGGCGAGCGACGCGGCTCGTCGGCGCCCGATCCGGACGCGACGAACTCGATCGACGATCGGCAGACCGCGGACGACCGCGACCCGTGGGATCGAGACGACCGGCGAGAGCGTGCCGACGATAGCGCTGTCGACCGTCGCGACGACGGGTTCGACGGCCCCTCGCGGGACGACGAGTACCGCGTGCCACTGGATCTCTCCGGGGACGCCGACGCGGCGGCCGAAGCCGACGCCGACGCGGACGAGGACGATTCGTACGCGCCCGAACCGAATTCGACGCCGATCAAACCCGGTGATCCCGACCTCGAGAGCGCGATCTTCGTCGTCCTCGGCGCGGTCGCGATGACGCTCGTCCTCCTCCGAGTTATGACCCTCCCGCTGTGATCGTGATCGCGACCGCGCGATCGCGTCGACGACTCGCCGCGAGGGCGGCCGTCGACACCCACAGCTGCGTTCGTCGGTGCTTCTCGACCTGTAGCCCCGGATCCCGTGGTGACGTCGCTCGGCAACCTTTAATCCGGGTGAGAACTTAGCTGACAGTATGCTGGAACTCCTCGTCGGGAACATGCCGCTCGCGCTCCTGATCGCGGGGCTCGTACTCATGGGTCTCGAGGCGATTTCGCCGGGCGCACACCTCATCGTGATCGGTGTCGCACTGGTCGGCGCGGGACTGATCGGCGTGCTCGTTCCCGCAGTGGTGAACCCGTTTATTCTCGCGGCGCTAACCCTCGCCATCGGCGTCGGAGCGGCCTACGTTTACCGCGAGTTCGACTTCTACGGCGGCAAGGGCACCGCCCAGACCTCCGACTCGAGTTCGCTGGCAGGCGCGACGGGCTACGTGACCGAGACCGTCACGGCCCGCGAAGGACAGGTCAAACTCGAGGAAGGCGGGTTCTCGCCGTATTACAGCGCCCGGTCGACGGGCGGAACGATCGAGGAGGGCGAAGAGGTCATCGTCCTCGATCCCGGCGGCGGCAACGTGTTGACCGTCGAGGCACTCGGCTCGATCGCCGAAGACGAGATCGACCGCGCGCTCGCGGAAGGGGCGGACGACACCGACGACACCGATGATACCGACGCTGTCGACGAGAATTCGCCGTCCGAACCCGAAGCGGAGACCGAGACCGAGAAATCGAGCTGACCCGATCGGGTCGGCCAAACATGTAGTCTAAACAAGGGAACGTTTTTCCCTCCACCGCCGCAAGAGCGAAATATGGTCGTAGAAACACTTCCAATACAATCCGCCGCCGGGGGTGCGCTGCTGCTCGTCGGCGCGCTCGTCCTCCTGGTCGTCATCGCCGCACTGCTCAGTGCGATCGAAATCGTCGACGCCTACGAGAAGCGCGCTCTGACCGTCTTCGGCGAGTACCGCAAACTGCTCGAGCCAGGGATCAACTTCGTCCCGCCGTTCGTCTCGAACACCTATCGGTTCGACATGCGAACGCAGACGCTGGACGTTCCCCGTCAGGAAGCGATCACGCGGGACAACTCGCCCGTGACTGCCGACGCCGTCGTCTACATCAAGGTCATGGACGCCAAGAAGGCGTTCCTGCAGGTCGATAACTACAAAAAGGCCGTCTCCAACCTCGCCCAGACCACCCTCCGAGCCGTGCTGGGCGACATGGAACTCGACGACACGCTCAACAAGCGCCAGGAGATCAATGCGCGCATCCGCCAGGAACTCGACGAACCCACCGACGAGTGGGGGATCCGCGTCGAGTCCGTCGAGGTCCGCGAGGTCAACCCCTCGAAGGACGTCCAGCGCGCGATGGAACAACAGACCTCCGCGGAGCGTAAGCGCCGCGCGATGATCCTCGAGGCACAGGGTGAACGCCGCAGCGCCGTCGAGAAGGCCGAAGGTGACAAACAGAGCGAGATCATCCGCGCCCAGGGTGAAAAGCAGAGCCAGATCCTCGAGGCCCAGGGTGACGCGATTTCGACGGTCCTACGCGCGAAGTCCGCCGAGTCGATGGGCGAACGTGCGGTCATCGATAAGGGGATGGAGACGTTGGCCGACATCGGTCAGGGCGAATCGACGACCTTCGTCATGCCACAGGAGCTCACCTCGCTGGTCGGCCGCTACGGGAAGCACCTCTCGGGAAGCGACGTGGAGGAGAACGGCGCCGAACTTGAGAGTCGCGAGTTCGACGAGGAGACCCGCGAACTGATCGGCCTCGACGACATCGCCGAGATCATCGGCGAGATTGACGAGGAAGCCGAGATGGACCTTGAGGCGATGGAACAGGAAGCCCAGGCGATCAAAGAAGGCAAGGACGCCGGCACCATCTCCGACCCCGACGCGGTCATCGAGGAGATGGATCAGGACTTCCAGGAACGAACCGACGGCGGCGCCGAACCGTCGGCCGACGACGCCGACGACTCGACGAACTAACTGCCACGCGCCGGCGACAGTTCACCAACTGCCCGCCAGCCTTCTGGTCCCAGATCTGACCCCGTTCAAAAACTGAATTCCGCCATAAACATCGCGCAGAGACTATCACGCTTCACGAAACGAATTGGAGCGAAACCTGTTTTAGGTCCCGTCCCATTCCTCGTAGTAAGCACAGCATGACGACATCAAACGGGGTCGACGACGAGAAACGAGCGACCCTTCGTCGCTTCGCCGCGCTCGGAGCGGCGTCGCCGCTTGCCGGACTCTCCGAGTCAGCCGCGGCCGACACGGGCGAAAGCGACGCTCGCGACGCGATTGCCGGCTATCTCTCGACGACGCCCGGCGCCCACTTTTCGAAGATCCGGGACGATCTCCAGTTAGGGACCGGCGAAACCCAACACCACCTGCGACGTCTCGAGGAACTCGAGGTAATCGAGCGTTACCGGGACGGGGACTACAAACGGTTCGTGCCGGCCGGCCGGTTCGACGAGTTCGAAAAGCAGGTGCTTGGCTACCTCCGCCGGGAGACGCCCCGCGGAATGCTGATCGAACTCCTCCGGAACCCGGCGGCGACCGGCGGCGACCTCGCGGCGGTACTCGACGTCTCGCCGCCGACCGTCAGCAAGTACGCCGGCGAACTCGAGGACGAGGGCCTGCTCTCCCGGGAGGACGGCTACGCCGTCGAACGGCCCGAGACGGTCCTCGTTCTGGTCGTCCGCCACGCCGACTCCTTCGGCGACGCGGCCCGTCAACTCGCGCGAAACGCGGACCAGTACCTCACGTACGACGGCTAAGAGTGGACTACTCCTTGGTAATAGCGCGTTACGCGTCGATTTTGTGGTTGATATTCTTCAGACGATATCGGTCAGCGCCGCCAGCGACTCGAGTTCGAGCGTCGCCTCGGCGGGGCGGTCGAGGCCGCGATTGTGCGAGCGTCGGAGGAACGCCGTCTCGAGGCCGGCGGCTCGACCGGCCGTGACGTCTTTGATCGAATCGCCGACGTAGAGTCCCTCGCTGCTCCCGAGTTCGTCGAGCGCGTCCTCGATGTAATCGGGTTCGGGTTTGCGGCGCCGGTAGCCCTCGAGCGTCGGATCGCGACCGCGAACGACCTCGAAGTCGATGCCGACGTAGTCGGCGACGAACTCCGCGGTCTCGTGGCGGTTATTGGTCACGAGCCCGACTGTGGTTCGTTCGGCTAGGGCCTCGATTGCGTCGATGTCGTCGTACAGTCCGCGCTCGCCGGCCCGGAGTCGATCGTGGGTTCCCTGCGAGGCGTAGCGTTCCTTCAGTTGCCAGAACCGCGCTGGATCGATCCCCAGCGCCTCGCAGTGGTCGGCGACGTTCTCGAGGTCATTTCGGCGGAGATCGGCCCGCTGGGTCGGCGTCGGATCGGCTTCAAGTTCGTCGAGGGCGGCGTCGGCGGCGTCCGCGTACACCTGCGGGTGAGTTCCCGGACCCTCGAGAAGGACGCCGTCCATATCGAACAGAATCGGCTGTGGCATTTCTCGCCCGGTCCTATGCCGCGAACCGTGAAAAAACGGCTGCTACACTACCGGACGGATTACAAAGAGAAAATACGGGGAGGGCGGCGGATGACTCCCGTCGCCTGCGTCGCGAGCGTTAAACGTTAACTTTCCACGTCGTACTCGAGGAGTAACCCCATTTTTCGATCTCGACGTCGAAGTTGCCGTCCTGCAGCGCCGTAATGTTCGATCCGACTTCCTTCGCGGTCATTCCGAGTTCCTGGCCGATGAGTCGCGACTTGAAGTAGGTCTTCGTGCCGGCGTTATCGCGAAGGTACTGGAGGATACGGTGTTGCTTGCTCGTGAGGTCGGCCGCCATTGCAGTGCTCATACTTCGTTCGATGGCAGGAACGCCCTTAGGGGGTTTGGTACGCGCGGTTAACCCGACGCCTGCTTGCGGTTTTGCCGGGAGTTAATGGGATCATAATCGAGTAGAAAGCTCCCGTTGGTACGTGCGGTTAATATATGTCTTTTGGTGAGCGTCAGGTGCGATAGACCATCACGTGTCTCTGATGATGATCCCGGTCAGTCTGTCATCTCTGGTGATGGGTTGTGTTACGGTACGACGGCGCTAGGCGCGGTCGGGGCTCGACTCGTCCGCGACGAACGGACCGAACGCACACGCGACCGCCTCGCCGAGCGCTCGCGTTCGGCTCGTCAGGCCGGCCGTCAGAACGCCGGCGGCGCCCTCGGCCTCGGCGATCCCGTCCGTGCCGAGGCGGTCGTCCATCACCGGCCCCAGCTCCGCCCCGTCCTCGAGGCGATGCGCCACGTCGTCCGGGAGGTGAAGCGTCGGCCCGCCGCCGCGTTCCAGCCGGTCGCCGTCCGTAGCCGCGGCCCACATGATCAGCGAGAGCCCCGGGACGCCGTCGATACGCGCGACGCCGCCCTCGAGGCCGATCCCGTAGTCGGCGTCGGTCGCCGCGAGCGCGCGCTGGGCGCGGTTCTCGGCGCCGGTAACGGTCTCCTCGATCGACCACGGCTGCTCGGGGACGCCGGAGTCGACCGCCGCGTCGACGACGGTCGGATCGAATCGCTCGAGGGTCCGTTCGACGGCGTCGATCTTGGTCGGGTTCGTGCTTCCGACTGCGAGGTCCATAGCGGCGGTTCGAAGGGGCGGCAGTTGGGGGCTCCGGTTCGGCGAGACGCCCCTCATGATTGTCCCGATCATTCATACTAGTTCCGGCGAATTACCCGCTCTCGAGAGCTGTCGGCTCGCGATTTCGAAACCCTTAACCATCGAGTGTCTGAACGTGGAAGGTAACGAATCCGTCCGGGCTTTTGCAGCTAGTTCGGCCGGTCAGCATTCGCCATCGTATGAGCAACACACCATCGAACACAAGAGTACGGCGTACCGAGCACGAAACAGACGACACAACCGAAACGACGGACGAAAGCGAGCAGAGCAACCTCGATTGCCCCGAGTGTGCGGGCAACCTCGTCGTCGACGACGAACACGGCGAGACCGTCTGCGAGGACTGCGGACTGGTCGTCGAGGAGGACTCAGTCGACCGCGGCCCCGAGTGGCGGGCCTTCGACGCTACCGAGAAAAACGAGAAGTCCCGCGTGGGCGCGCCCACGACGAACACGATGCACGACAAGGGGCTCTCGACGAACATCGACTGGCGCAACAAGGACGCCTACGGGAACTCCCTGGGCTCGCGCCAGCGCGAGAAGATGCAGCGCCTCCGCAAGTGGAACGAGCGCTTCCGCACTCGCGACTCCAAGGAGCGCAACCTGAAACAGGCACTCGGCGAGATCGACCGTATGGCCTCCGCGCTGGGACTCCCGACGAACGTCCGCGAGACTGCCTCCGTCATCTACCGCCGCGCGCTCGACGAGGATCTGCTCCCCGGCCGTTCGATCGAGGGCGTCTCGACGGCCTGCGTCTACGCCGCTGCCCGCCAGGCCGGCGTGCCCCGTAGCTTAGATGAGATCGCCGACGTCTCCCGCGTCGAGAAAAACGAGATCGCCCGCACCTACCGCTACGTGGTCCGGGAACTGGGCCTCGAGGTCCAGCCCGCCGACCCCGAGAGCTATGTCCCCCGCTTTGCCTCGGGACTCGAACTCTCGGACGAGGCCGAACACCGCGCTCGTGCCCTCCTGCAGAACGCCAAGGAGAAGGGCGTCCACAGCGGCAAGTCGCCGGTCGGCCTCGCGGCCGCCGCGGTCTACGCCGCCGCCCTGCTGACCAACGAGAAGACCACGCAGGCCGCCGTCAGCGACGTCGCCGACATCTCCGAAGTGACGATTCGGAACCGGTACCACGAACTCCTCGAGGCCGAGGAGACCCTCGGTCTCGCGTAAGCGGTCCGCTCGGCTTTTCACCGTCGTTTCGATCGATCTCTCGACTGCAGTTGCTCGATACTTTCCTGCGGTATTGCACTCCGTTCTCGATACGTTCCGTTCGCTGTCAGTGGTATCACCGTCGCGGACCGACTGCCTCGGGCGTCGGCTAACTGGTAGATAGTCGACGTGTTTCTCTGCCACACAACCGGAATCTAACCCGGTCAGATATAGTACCAACCTCCATATGTTATTTGAGAAGTGTCTAAAATGAGTAACACCGTATTGGGGGACCCATATTAGCACATATTTCCGACTTAACACCACCATATTGTCCAATTTATGGAGTTTTTATCGATGTGTCCACCGCACTCCCCTTCCTATTTTCGAAGACACTAACTATTGTCTTTCGGTACTAGACGGCCGGAGAGTGGTTCCATAGAAGCCGTTTTAGAAGCGATACTGTGCCGCGTATCGATGATCTTTAGAGTTGATCTGCATCTCGAGAGAACGCGATTATCTATCTCCATACTATCATTCTGTTCTGATACTAGTGCCATTTTCCAACCGAGGTATGGGAATCGAGCGACGAAATGCTGGCTACAGCGCCGATCAGTCGACCGCCGGTTCGGTCGGCGGGACATCCGACGTTCCGGGTCGGTGCCACGGCGTCGCGAGGGGCGCGACCGGCTCGAGCATAGCTCCGGAAACGCCAAACGCCGCCTCGAGACCCGAGCGGATCGACCGCGAGCCCAATCAGGGCCCCGTATCGGGCCGGCCGGATTGGTCCCGGGCTCAGAGGTCGAAGACGTCGAGTCCGGTCCGTTCGTCCAGCTGGTGGGTGAGCGAGGTCTCGCCCGGGAAGACGACGATCTCGAACGTCCCGGAGACGACTGCCTCCGAGCAGTGGCCCCCGAGGGACTCGAAGTTCTCGTCTCCGAGTTGGATGTGCGTGTGGATCTTGTCGGGACCGATGTTTCCGAGGAAGCTCGTCACCTCATACTGCCCGGTGAACCGCTCCTCGTTGTACTCCTGTTCGGATACGTCGTAGTGGCCGAGCACGACCTCGTCGACGGCGCCGATCCCCATCAAGAAGCCTTGCTCGAGTCCCGCGTCGTCGCGGAGCGTCTCGAGGGAGGCCAATACTTCGTCGCCGGGATCGAGTCGAACGACGATTCGGTCGGATTCTTCAGTGTAGTCCATTGTATGCCCTACTGACGGGTGCCGAATAAATAATAGTTCCCTCACTCGCTTCTGGTGTTCGAAGCGTTGCGTCCAGAATGCGTGGCGATATCGCGATCGGAGGGAACAAGAACCGAACCCCTTAGCAATCTCATCTTCAAACAGTTAGACGCGAGCACCCGCTCCCGTTTCGACCGGAGTAGACAGCTACTCAATCTCGACGCGAGACCAGAACGCTATTTACAGAGGTACTTTCGTAATTTACGGCGCCGGTTGGCATCACTATTACGCTATCGTTGAATTATGGAAACATTCGTTCGACAATCGGGCGACGACTCGTCGGCTGTCTCCGATGCCGATAGCGAATTCGGTGATGCAACCGGCAACTAGCATCCATCCGTCGGTGAGGGTTTCGAGGGCAACGCAAGACGAACTCGGTACCGGGCCAGAACAGAAACGACACCCATGCCAGGAAAAGATATCGCATTATTTGATTTATTTACGGGTTTGTCCGCTGCTCTTGTCAAGGACGACAGTCGTAAAACAGGGCTCAAGAGTTCGCCTGGAACACGCCAAGTCCGAAAAATAGTCGACAGAAGCCTGAATTCTGGGTGGAATCGATAGTCAGTTTCGGACACCAATCAAATGCAAGCCAAATATTATATACGCGGCTGCCGCAAGTAACGCACATTGCTTTTATATCTGTGTGAACCACAAATTACAAAAGTACCTCTGTAATCGGGAGTATCGATTGCATACATAACTCAGATGATGACAGACGAGCGGCTCGATAGCGATATGAACTCATACATGTCTATGTAGAATGGTTTGTCAGCGTGACGGTAAGACGATACTGGCCCGGAACGCAGTTCTCCACCGTTACGGATCACACCTGCACGTTCCGAAGACGACGTGGATCCGAACGTTTTTCGTCTCCTGACGAGTAGACAAACATAGTGACCGATCGTTCCAGTTCGACTGATTCGGAGGCGGTGTGTACGTGCAAGCTCGGGCGGGTCGCGACGCAGTACGAGCTCGCGGGTCTCAACGACGACCTGGTCGCCTACTGGACTGGGGACGGAGACGACCAGCGCAGCACGCGCGAACTCGCGACCTACGTCAATCACCGCGTGCTCGAGGCGGCGCTCGAGGAGGCGGACATCCCGCCCAAAGAGGGAGAGGTCGAGAACACCTACCGACTGTTGACCGACGACGACGTCAGCAGCGGGACCCGGGTTCAGACTCGAAACGAACTCCAACGGGACGGCGTTCCGATCGACCGAGTCGAGTCGGATTTCGTCTCTCACCAGACGGTCTACAAACACCTTACCGACTGTCTCGGCGCGAAACTCGAGACGCCGAGCGATGAAGAACGGCTGGAGAGCAGCAGCGAAAAGCTCGGTGCGTTACAGAATCGGACTGCGGCCGTTACGGCGGACACCGTCGCCCAACTCGAGCGCAACGAGGTCGTCGCCATCGGCGACTTCGACGTCACCGTCTCGGTTACGGTAACCTGTGAGGACTGCCTCCAGGAGTACACCATCAGGGAACTCCTCGAGAACCGGGCGTGTGATTGTCACGCGGCGGACGCGGACGGCGCATAATCCGCTCTGTCGTCGAAACCTGGAACCGGCAAATTCTCACGAGTGGCTGAAGTGGGAATATCTATATGTGTGGGGACAGTACACCGGTGCATGGAACCTGGACTGGATACGAAACAACGAGACATTCCGGGGGCAGCCACCCTTTCGGTCGATAACATCGGGGGTATCGACGAAACGGAGGTTACGTTTCACCGCGGGGTGACGGTGCTCTCCGGGCGCAACGCGACCAACCGAACATCGCTGCTGCAGGCGATCATGGCAGCGCTCGGAAGCGAGCAAGCGAGTCTCAAAGCCGACGCCGACGAGGGCCACGCGGTCCTCGAGTTCGGCGACGAGACATACCGGCGGACGCTCGAACGCCGAGGCGGAACGATTGTTACCGACGGCGATCCGTATCTCGACGATCCGGAACTCGCCGATCTGTTCGCGTTCCTGCTCGAAACTAACGAAGCGCGACAGGCCGTCGCCCGCGGCGACGACCTCCGCGAACTGATCATGCGGCCGGTCGACACCGACGCGATCAAGGCCGAAATCGAGCAGTACGAACAGCAGAAACGGGAACTCGACGAGCGGCTGTCCGAACTCGACGATCTCGAGAACCGGCTGCCCGACCTCGAGGCAAAACGGACCCGTCTCACCGACGAGATCGAGTCGCTTCAGGCGGACCTCGAAGAGGCCCGCGAAGAACTCGAGGAGACGAACGTCGACGTCGAACAGCGACGCGAGGAGGAGTCCGAACTCGAGGAGAAACTCGCGGAGCTTCGCGACACCCGCTCGGAGCTCGAAACCGTCCGCGACCGCATCGAGACCGAACGCGAGAGTATCGAGGCTCTCGAGGACGAACGCGACGAGGTCGAGGAGCGTCTCGAGTCGCTCTCGTCGGGCGACGAGACGGAGGTCAGCCGCCTCGAAGCCGAAATCGACACCCTCCAGACGGAAAAGGCGGAACTCTCCGACGAGATCTCGCAGCTACAGAGTACGATTCAGTTCAACGAGCAACTGCTCGACGAACAGGAATCGGTCCTTCCGGATGCCGCCACTGAGGACGATGACGGCCCGGTTACGGACCAGTTGCTCGCGGACTCGGAGTCAGTCACCTGCTGGACCTGCGGCTCGTCGGTTCCCCGCGACCAGATCGAGACGACGATCGAACAGCTCCGGTCCGTCCGACAGGAGCGCATCGAAGAGCGCTCCGAGATCAGCTCCGACCTCGACGAGCGTCGGGAGACGCTCTCGGAGATCAACGAGAACAAGACCGAGTACCGGCAGACTCAGCGTCGCCTCGATTCGATCGACGACGAACTCGACCGGCGACAGGGCCGGCTCGACGACCTGGTTGACGACCGCGAGGCCCTCACCGAGGAGATCGACGACCTCGAGACGACGATCGACGACCTCGAGACCGACGACTACAGCGGGGTCCTCGACCAGCACAAGGAGGTCAACCAACTCGAGTTCGAACTCGAACGCAAGGAGCGCGAGCGCGAGGAGATCGACGACGAGATCGACGAGATCGAACAGCGACTCGACGACCGCAGCAATCTCCAGGAGCGTCGCGAAGACATCACCGACGAACTGACGGATCTCCGAACGCGCATCGATCAGATCGAGGCCGACGCCGTCGAGGGGTTCAACGAACACATGGAGAACCTCCTCGAGGCACTGGGTTACGATAACCTCGACCGCATCTGGATCGACCGGACGCGCCGCGAGGTCCGCGAGGGCCGCCGGAAGGTCGAGCGATCGTCGTTCGACCTCAAAATCGTCCGCAGTACCGACGACGGCGCGGCCTACGAGGACACGATCGGGCACCTGAGCGAGAGCGAGCGAGAGGTAACCGGTCTCGTGTTCGCGCTCGCGGGCTATCTCGTCCACGATGTCTACGAGACGGTCCCGTTCATGCTGCTCGACTCCCTCGAGGCAATCGACTCCGAACGGATCGCCAAAGTCGTCGAGTACTTCGAGTCCTACGTGCCGTATCTCGTCGTGGCGCTGCTGGACGAGGACGCGCAGGCCGTCGACGTCGAGCACGAGGTCGTCTCGGACATCTAATCGCGGCGACGAAGTCGTCGAATTTCTTTCAGTCGTAATCCACACAGCCGATAGCAGTCCGTTTACGACAATCATAAATCTCATATTGCGATATAGAATGGAATAGTCGGCGTTGATAGCGCGGTTGACGGTGAACAGTGGCCCTGGATTGCCGGGTGGCCTACGATGGGTCTCGTGGGTTGTTCGCTCGGACGCAGACGAAGCAGTTTGCTCTCGTCGCCTCGAACAGGGGGAGGGGGATTAATTGCCATATTTCTATACTACTTTTCAATTCGATATCTTCGATCGCCACCGAATAATCGGAGTAGGGAAAATAGTCCTGGATCACACACAGAGATGGCGAATATCGGCCTAAATCAGGCGGATTCGGCTACAATATTTGTTTCTAAGCGCAAGAAATCCAGATAATCAAAATAGTATCGAATCTAATTAGGAGTGACCAATACACCGGACAACAGGCGAAGGAGCCGCTTTTCGGGTGTATCTCAATTCGATTACTCGACCGACCTGATCAACAGATACATGCACGATAATATAGTATTCGAAAGAACTGTAGTTAGATAGATATACCCGGGAGCGACACCTCGAGCAGGAGAAGAAAGAGCACGTTCGGCGGCTGCAATGAAGAACGAGTGTCGCTCTCTATCCGGGAGAGCGTCGTTTCGAGCGAACTGATGTCGAGCGTCGCTACAACAGTCGCCGCCGAAACCGCCACAGCGGCCCGCTCGAGTCGGTCTCGAGCGATGAGGATATCTATACGCTTTTACGTTCCCGTTACGGAGACGATAGCATGCCCACGATGACGGACGATCACGTGCCGAGAGGCGGTGACACCGATGGGTGACGAACCGACGCCACCGGGTGACCTCGGCACCGAGACCGACGGCGGCGTTCGTACCTACACCGTCCGCCTCGAACTGGTCGACGAACCCGGCGAGTTACTCGCCGCGCTGGAACCGATCGCCGAAAACGGCGGCAATCTCATGAGTATCCACCACGAACGCGGCAATATCACGCCGCGAGGACACATTCCCGTCGAGGTCGACCTCGGCTGTCCGCCGGATCGGTTCGACGATATCGTCGCCGCACTCCGGGAAAACGGCATCAACGTCATTCAGGCCGGCGCCGAACGCTACGGCGAAGAGATCAGCGTCGTGCTGGTTGGTCACCTCATCGAGACGGATCTCTCCGATACCCTGCTGGCGATCGAGAACGAGACGAGCGCCGCGGTTCTCGATCTGTCGCTGTCCGCGCCACAGGGAACCGGCGACACCTCGAGCGCCCGAGTGCGACTCGCGATCGACTCCGGGCGGTCCGAAGCGGTCTTCGAGACCATCCGATCGGTCAGCGAGGAGAAGGATCTCACCGTCGTCGAACCGCTGCTCGGAGGTGACGCCTGATGCGACTCGCGATTCTCGGTGCAGGCGACGTCGGACGATCGGTCGCCGACCTCGCCGGCGAGTACGGTCACGAGGTCGTCGCCCTCGCCGATTCGACGAACGCCGTCATCGACGACGACGGCATCGACGTCGAAGGCGCACTCCAGCGCAAACGCAGCGGCGAACCCGTCGGCGTCGACGACCCCGACGACGTCTTCGAGGGCGAGTACGACGTCCTCGTGGAGGCGACGCCGACAACGCTCGGCGACGCCGAACCCGGATTCACCCACGTCGAACGCGCCCTCGAGGCCGACCGCCACGTCGTGTTGGCCAACAAGGGCCCCGTCGCCGAACGGTACGACGAACTCCGCGCGCTCGAGGACGAGAGCGCGGGTTCGATCCGGTTCGAAGCGACGGTCGGCGGTGCCATCCCGGTCCTCTCGACGATCGAAGACGAAACGCCGCAGGCCGTCACAGCGGTTCGCGGAGTCCTCAACGGCACGGCGAACTTCATCCTGACCCGGATGGCCGCCGAGGGACTGGACTACGATCACGTCCTCGCGGAGGCCCAGGACCTGGGCGTCGCCGAGGCCGACCCCACCTTCGACGTCGACGGCACCGACGCCGCGCTCAAGTTCGTCATCCTGGCGAACGTCCTTTCCGACGGCGGCTTCGCTCTCGAGGACGCGGATGTCGAGGGAATCCAGAACATTCCGGGTAGCGCGTTGAATCTGGCCGCCGAAGACGGCCGAACGATTCGGCTGATCGGCGAGGCCACCCGCGAAGGCGTCCGCGTCGCCCCGCGACTCGTCCCGCAAAACGGCCCGCTCGCGGTCACCGGTACCCGCAATATCGTCCAGATCGAAACGCGCCACGCCGGCTCGCTCCACTCGAGCGGCCGCGGCGCCGGCGGCCCGGAGACCGCCACCGCCGTTCTCTCCGACGTCAGTCGACTGGCCGATCGCTGACGCCTCCTCCTCGTCCGCTGACTCGCCGCTCGAATCCGTTCCGGACGAACACTCTCGAGGATTCTCGATGATAGATATATAAATGGCCATCTCGAGCCTTGAACTGTCGCGTGGTTCGAACGACGACTCCGACGTCGATCGGACGCTTCACTTCGATTAACTCCGGCGAATGACCGTTGTATCTCGTGATTTTCCGCCTCTCCGTGGTGATCAAATCCAGTCGCCGGCGGGCGTTTGGCAGACGGCGCTATCCGGCCTCTCGAAATCCTTTTATCTGGGGGATTGGTAGCCGGTATCATGACCGTCGACGGGTTCTCCCTCGCTGCGACGACGAACGATCTCGGACGGGAACCGGACGCGCGCGAGGCCGCCGATCTGCTCGAGTTTCGGATGGACAGCGCGAACGACCCGATCGAGCAACTCGCCGACTACGACGGCGAACTGCCAATTCTCGCCACGAACCGGTCGCAGTGGGCCGGCGGCCACGCGGAGGATCAGGGTCGCTTGGACGCGTTGATGACCGCCGCGGAATTCGGCGCCGTCGAACTGGTCGACGTTGAACTCGAGACGGCCCGTGGGACGGAGTGGGTTGTCGACGAGTTCCGCGACCAGGACGTAGAACTGGTGATCTCCTTCCACGATTTCGACGCAACGCCGGATCGGGAGACCCTCGACGCGATCATCGAGGAGTGCGCCGAGTACGGCGACATCGCCAAGTTCGCCACCCAGGTCGAAGACCGCCGGGACTGTCTGCGGATTCTGTCGGCGATCGAAAGCGCCACTCGCGACGGAATTCGGACCGCCGGGATGGGAATGGGAAAACTCGGCAGTCACACGCGCGTCGTCGCCCCGCTGTACGGTTCGGCGCTCGGCTACGCGCCGCTGGCCTCGGACTCGAGCGAGTACGCGCCTGGACAGTTGCCGCTGCGCGAACTCCGTTCGCTAGTAGAGACGCTCGAGACGGGCGCGGTGGATGATGGTGTTCTCGAGGGACTGTAGAGAGCGTATCCAAGCCGGCGAGAAGTTACGCAGACCGAGTGAGAGCGAAGCGACTCGCGATATGGAACGGTTCATGTTCGGCTCACAACGAGTCTTGGTGACGGGAGACGAGATCGCGTCTCGAGCTCTCGATTTTCGAAACGAATCGACTGCTCGGGAACGGGTTGCCGGTCCGTTCCCGCCCAGAACGGTTATCGATCCGAACGTACACCGTCGTCGAAAGAAATCGGAATGTTAAGGACGAGGGTCCCCTACCACCACGTACGATGACATGGCTTCGCGCGGTCGTCGCCGCTGGCCTCTCGATGGTCTTTCCCGGTGCCGGACACGTCGTGATCCGGGACTGGCTTCGAGCGCTGCTCTTTGCCGGACTCTACTTCGTCACGTTCTGGCTCTTCTTCCCGGTCGATCAGATCGCAGCGGCCGAATCGTTCGCCGAGGCGATGACGATCACCAGCGAGGTCGACATGCTGTCTCAGCTAACGGTCCTGTTCGTCAACCTCATCGCGGCGTTCGACGCGATCGTTCGAGCGCTCGAGTTCTCGCCGAGCAGCGGCGGAGACGACGGCGGGGCTACCTGCCCCGAATGCGGAAAGGAACTCGACGAGGACCTCGAGTTCTGTCACTGGTGTACGGCCCGCCTCGAGCCGAGCCCCGACGAGGAACCGGCCCAGACGTAATCTCCAGCCCCGCTCGAGTGACCGGCGTTACCACTACGCACCCGTGATATAATCACACTAGTAGTACATCGACGGAGCCCTTTTCACCAATCGCTTGGTACGGCGGCTATCAGGTCGGTCTCGGCGACCGACGGACGTGATTTCGAATGCACGCAAAGGGCGACTACGATGAGCGAGAGGCGACGGCGGATCGAGCGTTCGACCACTACGTCAGCTACGAGGACGGCGATGGCACCGTCATCTGCGATCGGCGGACCCCGTCCGCGTGGATCCGATCGACGACCGTGTGGTCGTGCCGACGGTGAGCCGTAGCCGCGCCGGCGGCATCAGCCCGACGTCGACCGGTCATCGCGCTCGATCGTAATCGATCGATCGCCGACACCGGTAACCGTGCCGTCGATCGGAGCGTGCTGGGCGATGCTGATCCCGTCGGCCGGCCGGGCGATCATCTCGCCGGTCTCGAGTTCGTCGCCGACTTTGACGATCGGCTCGCTCGGCGTGACGACCCCCTCGAAATCGGGGTTCGTGATCAGGGGCACTTCGACGCGGTCCGGACGGAGCGCTTCTGTCGGGGCCGTCTCGTGGACCGACTCCTTCCACGCCGCTGGTGCGAGGACGTTGACCCGGCCGCCGCTTCCGATGGTGTTCTCCTTGACGACCGACTCCTCCATCACGAGCAGGCAGTTCGTTCGCTTGCGGACCCCGAACGCATCCGGGGCCGCGTCGATCTCGAAACACCACCCCGGACCACCGTCAAGAATGACCTCGTTGTCGGCGAGGTCGTCCGTGCGACCCGCTGCCTCGAGCAGGTCCGTCGCCGGCGTGCCGATCGGTACCTCAAGGAACCGGTGGGTCGGCACCCGCCCGTCGACGTGGACGAACTTGCGGGTCGTCGGCTCCCCGTCGACGAGGGCGCGATAGACGTTCGAGAGCGTCTCGGTGTTCTGAACGATCCAGCCGTTGTCCATCGGGAGTTCGTTCCCTCCCATGACCACGCCCGCGACGAGCCGCATGAGGACGCTCTCCATCCCGAACTCGTACTTGTCGTCGGTGTAGGCGATGACGATTCCCGTCTCGTCTTCGGAGACTGGCAGCGCGTCCGGGGCATAGATCGTCGCGTCGGTCGCCGCCTCGAGGTCGCCCATCCACTCGTCGCGGTCGGGCCACTTGGCGGCGATGACGATCCGATCGAACGCCCGCTCGAGGAGTCCGTCGAACAGCGCCGCCAACTCCTCGGTTCGCTCGCGGCCCAGCCACTTGTCCATGTAGTAGTTCGGTTCGCTCTCTTGGTGGTTGACCAGCAGCGAGTCGACCTCGTCGAGGCGCTCCCACTTGGCGTATGTCGGGAATCCGGCGCCGCCTGCGCCCGCGAGGCCGGCATTACGAAGCGTCACTGCGAATTCGGGCGGTTCGACCGATCGAATGGCCTCTCGAGTAATACTCATCGTCTGCCACGTGTGACGATAACAACCACCATAGAAGTTGTTCGCCGCCGCGTGGAATTACCGTCACAAGGGATTATTTCCCCGTTTCAGGGTGTCTCGACGGGATACTGTCCGCGATTGTGGCAACTAGTCGACACACCGTGCCGAATCCGACTGCAGAACATGGGGTAAGTTACCAAATATCTATGATGCCGATCCGAGAGGTCGACGAAATCGACTATTTCTCGATGATACTCTCTTCGACGGCCTCGCCGAAGTGACGCGCCGTGTCCTCGGTGTACAACAGGAGTTCGTCGCCGGCCTCCAAGTCCGTGACGGCGGTCCGACCCTCGCCGGTGGCGACCTTGATGGTCTCGGCGTTCTGGAGGAGCGTCTCGATGCGGTCGCCGTCGTCGGTCTCGAGGGCGACCCGGAACATCGGCCGCTTCTCGATCTTGACGCGGCCGACGATGGCCTCGCGGGTGTTGCCCGCGGTGTCGACGACCTGGACCTCGTCGCCGCTCTGAAGCTCCGAGAGGTACTTCGTGCCGCCGCCGGGCGTGCGGACGTAGGCGTGGACGGCACCCGCGTTGACCCGGAAGGGCCGGGAGGCAACGTACGGGGATTCGGCCGTCTCGGCGTGGACAAACACGAGGCCGCGGGCCATCGAGCCGACAAGCATCCCTTCGTCGTGTTCCAGCAGGCTTCCCGTATCGACACAGACACGGTCGGCACTGCCGATCTGCTCGATGTCGAGCACCTCGGCGTACTCCAAGTCGAGGGACTCGCGTTCGGCCTCGTCGCGGACCTCGACGGTCTCGCGGATCTCGTCTGGACTGTCGGAGTCGAGCAGAACCGCGTCGGCGCCCAGTTCGAGGGTCTCGAAGGCCGTCTTCGCCTCCTCGGCGGTGGTGACGCCCGCGATGAGGTTGGTCTCCTCGCCGATCCGGGCGATCAGGTTCTCGAGGGGGATGATCGTCCAGTCCTCGCCGACGATGATGGTGTGGTCGGCCTCCTCGGCGGCCGTCTCGGCGAACCGCTCGTACTCTTTGCCGAGGATGCGGACGTAGGCGCCGCGCTCAACGTCGCCGTCGCGCCGGCGAAGCGTCGAGAGGTCGGCCGAGCCGGAGAAGTCTTCGGGGAGATCGATCGTCGCGTCGCCCTCGCCGTTCTTGCCGACGACGACCGCGTCGGCGTCCGTCGTCGACTCGGCGACGTCGTCGGCGTCCGCGTCCGCGTCGGTCTCGACGTCGTCGATGTCGTCGACCAGCGTCACGTCGCCGTCGGTCCGGAAGGCGGCGACGTTGATGTCGCCGAGTTCGCGCACGCGGGAGACGTCCTCTTCGTCGACCAGTACCCAGTCTGCACCCGCCTCGAGCGCGGCGGTGATCCGCGCCCGGCGGTCGTCCCAGTCGCCGACGGTGTCGTCGGCTTTGACCCAGACAGATCGCGTCATATCTCGACCCTCGAAGGGGACCGGCTTGAACGTGGCGAATGCCGCAGGGCGGGCGGACCCGTCCGCGATCGCTGTCGGCTGTTCGGGACGGTACTGGCCGATGTCCCCGAGCCGTCACGTCTTCGCTGGCGAGTCGCCGTCTTCGATCGAGAGCCGACTCGAGGGGCGGTGTGGGATCAAGCGACGTTCGGTGCGCTCTGCAACCCGTCGGAACATTGCTCGCAGTCTCGATCGTATCGGTAGTAACGGAAGTGAAGATAGTAACGATAGTAATGATACTTTCTCAGAAGTAGATAATGTATGGCGGCGAGATGACACGCATATGGGTCAGCGACAGTCCCCCGCGGGAGGCGGTTCCGGGATCGCGAACGACGGTCCATCGGTCGACGAAGCGGTTCGTCGACTCGAGGTCGACGCGGTCGCCGACATCGCCCGCGCGGCGTTCGATCACGCCGGCGAGCTGGCGGCCCTGCAACACGGCCACACCCCGGCCGTACTAGGGGCCGTTCGGCTCGCGACCCGGCGGAGCCGACGCCCGACGGTCGATCGCGAGGAGCTCGTGGCCGCGTTCGACGTCGACCCCGACGACGTCGTCGCGGTCGAATCGGAGCTGTCGCGCCATCTCGGCACGCCGACGCCGGAGTCGGAGATCGCGTCGTTGCGGCGCCGGTTGATCGTCGCTCGCGAGCTGCTGGCCGCCGCCGAGCGCGGGACTGTCGCTGGCCCCGACCTATCCGGTTCGTATCTCGCCGTTGCCGCCCCGTTCCTGCTCGCTCGAGCGGCCGGCGATCCCGTCTGTCTCGACGACCGCGGGGCCGACCTCGACGAGGCGAGCCTCCACGCCCACGTCGAGCGACTCGAGGCCGACCTCGAGTGCGCTCGGCTGGGGACGAAGCTAGCCGCGCTGGTCGCCGACGAGTAGGTTGCCGCTGACGGTCGCTCCTCCCACCTCGCCGCCCCTCCGTGTCGGCGTCCGCGCCGCCCGATCGGTCCGGTTCCCGACGCTTCGGCCCTCCACCGCCAACCACCGGTGTCGACGCGCCGGCCCCTCCGCCGCTTCGGCCCTCCGGTCGCCATCGGACGGTCGGGTACCGCGGTCGCTCAGCCTCGAGCCTCGGATTCGTACTCGTACTCGACGCCGTCGACCGCCGCGAGCTTGTGCTTGAACGCCCGGTAGGCGTTTTCCCCCTGCTCGGTGAGTTCGACGACACGACGCCGGCCGACGGATTCGATCGTAATGTAGCCGTCGTCCGCGAGTGGCTCAAGCACGTGCGTATCGAGGACACGAAAGGCGCCCTTGTCCTCGCCGCCGCGATCCTCGGGCGGCCGTCGATCGGCCATAAAGGAGAGGTTCCGATCGCGAGCGTACTCGATCAGGTCCTTCTTCTTCGGCGGCGTCGTCCGCGCGTCGTGGTACTCCTCCCAGTCGGACGGCTCGGCGAGAAAGTCCATGATCGCGACCTGGTCGGGCGTCGGCGAGTCGATCGGATACGCCGGGAGCTGTTCGGTTTCGGCGACGCCCGCCGATATCGGTTCGCGCTCCCCGTCGTGGTCGTAGGATTCGGGTTCGACGTAGTAGGCGCGAGCGTCCGTCGAGACGTCCATACACGCCATTGTCGCGCCGATGGCGGGGATCGTCCCCGCGCCGGAGACGTTGACCGAGACGTCGTCGTCCGCGTGCTTCGCCGCGAGGGTCGTCACGATACCGAGGACGGCGTAGACGTCCGTTAGATCGCACTCCCGCGTTCGAACCTCGGGCACGGCCGACTCGAGTTCCGCCCGGAGGTCGTCGTGGTAGTCGGCCGTCCCGGTCCGGGCCCCCGCGTCGGTGCCGTCGTCCTCGAGCAGGTAGACGAGATCGGCTCGTTGGTTCCGGATTGGCCCGAGGATCCGGTCGTACTCGTAGCCCAGCGGCACGATGTGTACTCGTTTGACGACGTCCATACACCGACAGGTGCCGCGGTGAAAATAACGGCTGCGAAAAACGTCGAGCGATTGAACTTCGACCTTCGAGCTCCAACTACCGTGTGAAAGAGATTCTCACGCTGTCGAAACCTTAAGAACGAACACGACCGTACGTGTCGTAGATGGCTGCGTACGACGCGATCTGTTTCGATCTCGATAGCACCCTCTGTGAGCCGACGCGCAACGCCAGGGACGTGCTCGAGGCGGCGTTCGAGCGGGCCAGCATCGACCCGTTTTGTACGCCAGCGGACCTGCGAGCGGCCGTGCCGTCGCTTCCGACGGCCGAAACGGATCGCGATTTCTACGAGAACCTCTTCACCGAGGTCGCGGGTCGGGCCGACGTCAACTCCGCGGTTGCGCCGCGGCTGGCTGGGGCGTACCTCGAGGAACAGGACCCGACCGCCGTCAGGTTCCGTCCCGGCGCGCGGGCCGCCCTCGAGCACGCCCGCGACCTCGGACCGGTCGGGCTGATCACCAACGGCGGCCGGCCGACCCAGACGCAAAAACTCGAGGCACTCGGCATCGCCGACGCCTTCGACGTCAGCGTCTTCACCGAGCCGAGCGCGGGGATCTTCCCGAAACCCGACGCGGCCCCCTTCGAGTACGCTCTCGGGGAACTCGGCGTGGCTCCGGACGCGGCGATCCACGTCGGCGACTCGATCCGCGCCGACGTCGCCGGCGCGAACGCGATGGGGCTGGACTCGGCCTGGGTCGATCCCGGCCACGACGACGCCGACGGCGGCGCACACACCCACGAGCCGACCTACGAACTCTCGACACTCGAGGCGTTCGAGACGGTTCTCTGACCGCTCTCGAGCCGCCAACGCCGTTCGCTGCACTTACCGTCCCGATCGACGCGCACCGCGCGTGAACCTATTTGCGAGTCGGCGTCCGACAACGACCATGACCGCGCTGGAGCAGTTCGAGGAGACCTTCTGGGAGCGACACTCGAACCCGAAAAGCGGCTGGAGTCGCACGTTGCTGCTGCCCGCGATCCTGTACGCGATCTACAGTCGTAACTGGCGGTTCGGCGCGGCCGCCGTCGCGTTTACGATACTCAACCCGCTCCTGTTTTCGCCGCCGAAAACTGACGACGCGTGGATGACTCGTGTGGTGCTCGCCGAGCGGTGGTGGACGAGAGAACGACAGGAAGGGGTTCTCGAACTCTCGTATCCGAACGCGCTCAACGTTCTCAACGTCCCGACGAGTGGCTACGCGGTCGTCGCCGCGTACCGAAAGCAGCCGATTCGGGCGGCGGTCGCCGGCGTCGCGGCGATGGCGCTCAAGTTCTGGTACGTCGCCGAGCTCGTCCGTCGCTACGATGCGAGACAGTCGGAGTAACGCGGAATCGAATCGAGGACCGAAAACCGAGAGTCGACCGCTCAAGCGGCCGCGTTAGCGAATCTTCTCGCCGACCTCGGCGTCGCTGTGGGTCGTCAGGAGGTCCGCCTCCTCGCCCGCGGCGAGGATCATCCCGTTGGACTCGACGCCGAACAGTTCGGCCTTCTCCATGTTCGCCAGCAGGATGCACTTCTCCCCGGGGAGTTCCTCGAGGTCGTGGAGCTGCTTGATGCCCGCGACGACCTGTCGGGTCTCGAAGCCGATGTCGACCTCGAGTCGCGCGAGGTCGTCAGCACCCTCGATTCCCTCGGCCGATTCGATTCGGCCGACGCGGATGTCCAGTTCCTGGAAGTCCTCGAAGCCGATGCGATTGTCGGCGAGCGCCTCGATATCGTCGGTGTCTGCCATATCGCCCGCTTCGTCCCCGTCGGTGTCGTCGCTTTCGGTTTCCTCGTCGTCCCCGTCGTCGCCCGCGGCGGCGACGCGCTCCTCGAGTTTCTCGTTGAGTTCCTCGACGCGGTCGTCCTCGATCTTCGCGAAGAGTTCGCCGGGTTCGTCGAAGTTCCGCGGCGGGGCCTCGAGGGCGTCCTCAAGGTGGGCGTCCGCGACCGCGCCGTCCTCGCCGAGTTGTTCCCAGAGAGCCTGGGCCTTGTCGGGCGCGATCGGCTCGAGGAGGACGCCGACGGCCTTGGCGATCTGGACGCAGTCGCGGATGACCTGTGCCGCCCGTTCGGGCTCCTCGTCGGTGAGCTTCCAGGGCTCGTTGCGCTGGATGTACTCGTTGCCGAACTGGGCCAGTTCGGTGGCGGCCTGCCCGATACCCCGCAGGTCGTAGTCGTTGACGCTCTCGCGGGTGTCGCCGATGGCGCCTTCGATGCGCTCGCGGACTTCCTCGGAGACGTCGGCCTTCGGCGTCCCCTCGTAGTTGCGGTAGGCAAAGAGCAGCGAGCGGTACCAGAAGTTACCGACCGTGCCAACCAACTCGCCGTTGACCTTCTCCTGGAAGGCGTCCCACGAGAAGTCGACGTCCTGCTGGAGGCCGCCAGTGGTCGTCAGGTAGTAGCGCAGCAGGTCGGGGTGGAACCCTTCGTCGAGGTACTCTTTCGCCCAGATCGCGCGGTTGCGACTGGTCGACAGCCCCTTCCCGTTGATCGTGATGAAGCCGGTTGCGGCGATTCCGCGGGGCTTGTTGTAGCCGACGCCCTCGAGCATCGCGGGCCAGAAGATCGCGTGGTGCTGGATGATGTCCCGGCCGATGATGTGCATGATCTCGCCGTCGCCCTTCCAGACCTGCTCCCAGTCGAACTCGTCGGTACCGACGCGCTCGGAGTACTGCTTCGAACTCGCGATGTACTCGATCGGGGCGTCGACCCACACGTAGAGAACGAGGTCGTCGCCCTCAGTATCGCCCCCGTTGGGGTAGTCGATCCCCCAGTCCATGTCCCGCGTGATACACCAGTCCTGCAGGCCGTCTTCGATCCACTGTCGCGGCTGGTTTCGCGCGTTAGAGGTGCCCTCGAGGCCGTCCAGGAACTCCGTCAGGAAGTCGGAGAACTCCGAGACCTCGAAGAACTTGTGCGTGCGCTCGCGGTACTCGGCGGGGTTCCCCGTGATCGTACTCGTCGGGTCCTCGACCTCGCCGGGTTCGAGGTGTCGCTGACAGCCCTCGTCGCACTCGTCGCCGCGGGCCTTCTCGCCGCAGTAGGGACAGGTGCCCTCGACGTAGCGGTCAGGGAGGTACTGGTCGGCGTCCGGATCGTAGGCGACCTGGATCTCCTTCTCGTAGATGTAGCCCTCGTCGTCCAACTTCCGGACGATCTCCTGGGTCAGTTCCGTGTTCGTCTCGTCGTGGGTGTGGCCGTAGTTGTCGAACTCGACGTTGAACTGCGGGAACGTCTCCTCGTACTGCTCGTGCCACTCGAGAGCGAAGTCCTCCGGATCGACGCCCTGCTGTTCGGCGTTGACGGCGACCGGGGTACCGTGCATGTCCGAGCCACAGACGTAGGCCGTTTCCTGGCCGAGCGTCTCAAAGGCGCGGGAGAAGGCGTCCGCGCCGATGTACCCTCGCAGGTGACCGATGTGCAGGTCGCCGTTGGCGTAGGGCAACCCGCAGGTCACGACCGCAGGCTGGTCCGTCGGGAACTCGTCGTTGCTCATATGCATCACGAGGCGGTGCCGGGCGTAAAACCCGCCGGTTTCGATCGACGGTGACGCTCTCTGACCGTCGCCCCTAGTCGTCGACCGACTCGTCGCTCGTCGCCGTTCCGTCACGGTTCCAGATAGTCGGCAGCAGGCCCAGTCGACCGCCGAACAGCAGTCCGAGGCCGACGAGAAGCAGGACGAGAAACGCGACGATCCCCAGCGTCCCGGGAGTGATCACGACCGCGACGGCCGCGCCGACCCACGCCAGCCACGCCAGCGCCTCCCACGGCCGCCCGCCGTAGAGCCGCCACGTCGATAGCGAGAGTGCAAAGCCCCCGACGAGAGCCGCGACGACGATACCCTCGAGCGCCGCCGAGACCGACGCTGCGGCCAGCACGGGGAAGCCGATGATCGTCATGACGTCGATCCGATCCAGTGCCAGCGCCATACGCGAGAGTTGCAGTGACGCGGCAAACAGCTACCGATCGTCGCTATTCGACTGTAGAAGATGAGAGCAGAACGTTCGAGTCTCGAGGAAACGGTAGTCACTCGCCGCAGTAAACCGCAGTCTCGAGCCCCGATTACTCGAGCGAAATCAATCGTCGCTCGCGACGGGCACGCTCGCGCGCACCTCGAGTCGGTCCAGATCGCCGATAAAGGAGGCCAGCATCTCGCGGGTGACGTGGGGCATACACACCACGCGCAGTTCGCCGGTCGCGGTCCGAGAGATCCGCCAGCCCTTCGCCCGCAGGGCGTCGAACGTCGATCGGGGCACGTCGGCCGCGACCAGCGGCAGCGTCGGATCGACGACGTCGTAGCCGCGTTTCTCGAGGGCATCGGCGAGCCACTCGGCGTTGTTCTGCGAGCGGACGTACTGGCGCTTGTAGCCCTCGGGCCACAGCTCCTCCATCGCCGCCACGGCGCTGGCGACGCCGGCGCCCGACCGCGTCCCGGTTAGCGTCGCCTGCGAGGTCGACTCGAGGTAGGGCGTGTCGACGGCGAGTTCGTCCAGCAGTTCCTCGGAGCGGGCGAGCAGCCCGCCTGCGGGAACCGCGGCCTGGCCCATCTTGTGGGGATCGATCGCCATCGTGTCGACCGCGGCGTGGTCGAAGTTCCAGTCGTAGTCCGTAAAGGGCAGCACGAACCCGCCCCACGCGGCGTCGACGTGGAGCATGGCGTCGACCGACCGCGCGATCTCGCCGAGTTCCGGAATCGGGTCGACGCGGCCGTACTCGGTCGTCCCCGCGACGCCGATCACCAGCGCGGTCGCCTCGTCGACCGAGGCGCGGACCGCCTCGAGGTCGGCCCGGAAGTCGTCGTCGGTCGGGACGATGCGCAGTTCGACGCCGAGGATGTCCGCGGCCTTCTGGAAGCTGAAGTGGGCCGACTCGGGCATGACCACGTTCGGACGCTGGCTCTCTGCGCGGTCGCGAGCGATGCGGACGGCCTGAATGTTCGCTTCCGTCCCGCCGCTGGCGATGTAGCCGGCCGGTTCCTCGAGGCCGGCGATCGAACCCAGCGTCGCGATCGCCTCCTCCTCGAGAGCCGAGACCGACGGATACGTCCCCGGATCACCAGGATTGGTCGCGAGGAACCGTTCGGCCGCGTCACGCGCTACCGGGTGGGGCTCCGTACACATCGACGACAGCACCCGGTCGAACGCTTGCGGCTCGGATTGCATATCACGCATAAGTACGTTCACCCGTTTAGACGTTGCGCTTAACGGTCCTGTCCTCGGACGGATTCCGCAGAGAGGGACTCCGGACGGACGCGACCTCGAGGAGAGCACTAGCTGCAGAAATATTGATACCGCGTCAGTCGAAAGTGCCCGCTAATGCTCCCGTCCGCGTCGCGGTTCGTCGAATACTTCGGCACCGGTAGCGGCGTCCTCGCTCTGTTCGTCTTCGGGTTTCTCGATGCAACGGATGTCCAATCGATCACGATCGACCTGCTGGCGGTCACCATCCGCTTCGTCTTCCTCGAGGCGCTGTCGGCCGCCGCGGTCTTCACGTTCTTCGTCGGGCTGACCGGTCTACTGCTAGTCCGCGAGGTCTGGTCCTCGCGAGGCGATCTCGAGAAGATTACCGACGGGCCGAAACTCACGGCGATCGTCCCGGTCTACCGCGACCACGCAGTGATGGACGAAAGCGTCGAGAGCCTCTGTGAGAGCGCCTACGAGAACCTCGAGGTCGCCGTCGTCGCCGAGCCGAACGACGAGGCGACCCTCGAGCGAGCGCGCGAACTCGCGGCCGAGCACGACCGCGTGAACTGTCTGGTAAACGGCGAGCCGGGATCGAAGGCGGGAGCGATCAACTACGCCGTCCGCGAGAGCGACGCCGACCACTTCGCGGTCTTCGACGCCGACGAGCGGATCGCCCCCGAGTTCCTCCCGACGGCGATAGGCGAACTCGAGGCCGGCGCGGACGTCTTCCAGGGGCGGCGGGTCCCGCGACCGACCGGCCTCGTCGAAACGGTCGCCTACTGCGAGCGCATCGTCTTCCACGCCAGCTACAAGCTGGTCGAACTGGCCGGCTTCACGAACTGCCGCAGTTCCTCGACCGCGTTCACTCGCGAGACCCACGAGCGCATCGGCGGCTACGACGACATGCTCACCGAGGATCTGGACTTCGCCCACGCCTGCTACCGCGAAGGCCTCGACGTTAGACAGGCCCGCCAGTGTACGAACACGATGGAAGCCCCCCACACGTGGGCCGACCTCTGGGGCCAGCGCAAGCGCTGGCGCGTCGGCCAGATCGAGGTGCTCCACGCCACCCTCGTGGACCTCCTGCGAGGTCGGGTCGGCCACCGCGGCGCGATTTCGATCGGCCGGATGTGCTCGAGCCTGTTCGGCAGCCTCTTTACCCTCGCGCTGGTCTCGAAGCTCCTGCTCTTGCTCGTCCTCGACGTCGAGTCGGCCGTCCTGCTCCCGTCGGCGGCCCTCGTCGGCACGATCGGCCTCGTCGCCTGGCGCGACCGGCACGACGGCCGGATCGACGGGCTCGCGTGGAGCGTCGCCCTCGCGCCGCTTTGCTACCCCGCGTTCGGGGTTCTCACGCTCCGCTCGTTCCTCGAGTACGGCCTGAGTTGGGACGGGAGCTGGTACCACGTCGAGAAGACAAGATCGTAAGCGACGGGACTTGCGCGACGATCTCCTCGAGGCCACAGAGAAAAGGAAGCAGCGTGTGCTCGATTTTATTCGATCCGAACGCGAACGAACCGTATGAGTATCATCGCGGAGTTTTCGGTCGAATCCGACGATTTGGCGCTGCACCACGCCCTCACGACCGTCCCGCAGATGGTCGTCGAGATCGAGCGGGTCGTGGCGACGATTGAGGACCGGGTGATGCCGTACTTCTGGGTCAGCGGCGGCGACCACGCGGCGTTCGAGGCGGCGTTTCAGGACGACGACTCGACGACGGACGTCGCGCTAATCGACGAGGTCGACGACGCCAGACTGTACCGCGCCGAGTGGACGCGGAACGTCGAAACAATCGTCTACGCCTACATCGAACTCGGGGCGACGATCCTGCAGGCGGTCGGGCGGGACGAAAACTGGGAGCTTCGGATGCGATTCGACGACCGAGACAGTCTCGCCAGGTTTCAGAACTACTGCGAGGACAACGGAATCGCGTTCGACCTCAACCGCATCAAAGAACAGGAACAGCCGATGGCCAGCGCCCAGTACGATCTCACGACGAAACAACGCGAGACGCTGGTCGCGGCGCTCGAGGGAGGCTACTACGAGATCCCGCAGGAGATCACGATGAACGAGTTGGCCGACCAACTAGGGATCTCCCAGCAGGCGCTCTCGAAGCGGTTTCACGCCGCCCATCGAAACCTCATCACGTCCACGTTAACGTTCACCCATCCGGACGACGAGTGAGCCCCCGCTCCCGGCGGTTTCGAGCGCTCGTTCCCCTGGAGTGGTATATACAACCATTTCTCTCTTCCGCAAGGGTCGTCTTTATTACGGTGTGACAGCACACCGTCAGTCCCAGGAATCCGACGGTTCCACGACCGACGAATGGGAGAAAGTAGCCGCCCGATGTCGCGACTGTGGCGCGATCTACTCCGCGTGGGTTCTCGCCGACGAGACCGTCCAGCCCATCGGCCGAAAAGACGGCTGCCGGTGCGGGACCGCGGAATTCGAAGCGCTCTCGAGGTAATCGAACGGCAGTCCGTCGACGGGCACACAGCCGACCTGAGACGGCCGTCGACGATCGGCTGTGCAACGGAACGCGAGTAGCGTCTACCGGTGCTTGCACACCACGCCGACGATGGGTCGTCACGGCGAAGCGAAATACGGGACAAAGAAGAGTTCTGGACGGCGTAACCGACAGACTTAGCGAACCGAATCGAGCAGCAACTTCTGCTCGACGCGCTTGACTTCGTGCTGGACGTCGCGGACGGCGTCGATGTTGGCCGAGATCGACGTGACGCCTTCCTTGGCGAGGAACTGGACCATCTCCGGCTTGGAGCCGGCCTGGCCGCAGATGCTGGTGTCGACGTCGTGTTCGCGACAGGTCTCGATGACGTCGCCGATCAGTCGCAGGACGGCCGGGTGGAGTTCGTCGAAGCGGTCGGCGACGTGCTCGTTATTGCGGTCGACCGCAAGCGTGTACTGGGTGAGATCGTTCGTGCCGAACGAGGCGAAGTCGATGCCGGCCTTGGCCATCTCCTCGACCGACAGCGCCGAAGCCGGCGTCTCGATCATCGCACCCCAGCGGCGTTTTTCGGGGTCGATGCCGGCCTCCTTCATGAGCGACTTGGCCTGGTAGATGTCCTCGGCGTCGTTGACCAGCGGGAACATGATCTCGACGTTGTCGTAGCCCATCTCGAAGAGCCGCCGGAACGCCTCGAGTTCGTGGGCGAAGACGTCGGGACGGTCGAGCGAGCGCCGGATACCGCGATAGCCCAGCATCGGATTGTGCTCTTTCGGCTCGTCCGCGCCGCCCTCGAGTTGTCGGAACTCGTCGGTCGGCGCGTCCAGCGTGCGCACGCGGACAGGCCGGGGGTAGAACTCGTCGGCGACGCCGCGGATTCCCTCGACGAGTTCGGTGATGTAGGCGTCCTCGCCGTTCTCCGCGATGAACTTCGCAGGCGTCTGGTTCAGCGAGAGGATCATGTGCTCCATGCGGAGCAGGCCGACGCCGTCGGCACCGGTCGCGGCCGCGCGTTCGGCGGCCTCCGGAATCGAGACGTTGACCTTGACCTCCGTCGCGGTCATTGGCTTGACCGGCGACTGCGGGCGGACCTCCTCGACTGGTTCGGTCTCTTCATCGGGCTCGACTTCCGTCCCCTCGAGGACCGCGCCCTTGTCGCCGTCGAGCGTGACGACCTGGCCGTCCTCGAGGACGGTCGTCGCATTCGTCGTGCCGACGATCGCGGGGACGCCGAGTTCGCGGGAGACGATGGCGGCGTGGCTGGTCATACCGCCCTCGTCGGTGATAATCCCCGAGGCCCGCTTCATCGCGGGCACCATATCGGGCATCGTCATCTCCGTGACGATGATGTCGCCCTCGCCGACCTTATCGAGGTCGTCGAGCTTTTTGACGATCCGGGCGGCCCCGCTGACCGTCCCCGGACTCGAGCCTAACCCGTCGACGATTACCTCGCCGGAGGCGTCCGAACCCGAACTCGAGGACTCGCCGCCGGCGGCCTGAACGCCGCCGCTACCGTCGGTCAGTCCCTTCGAGGCATCGACGCTGCCGGTCGCCTCGGCAGCGGTGGCCCCGCCGTCGCTCTCGTCGATGGTGGTGATCGGCCGGGACTGGAGCATGTAGACCTCGCCCTCGACGATGGCCCACTCGACGTCCTGGGGCTCGTCGTAGTGGTCCTCGACGCGCTCGCCGAGGTCCATCAGGGCGCCAATCTCGTCGTCGGAGAGGACCCGCTCGTTCCGCTTGTCCTGGGGAACTTCGCTCTCGACGGTTTCGCCGGTCTCCTCGTCCTTTTCGTGCATCACCTTCTTCTCGGCGACGGTAACGTCGATCGACCGGTCCTCGCGCTCGACGACGTAGTTGTCCGGGGAGACCGCACCCGAGACGACGGCCTCGCCGAGCCCCCAGGCGGCCTCGATGATCATCGTCGGATCGCCCGTCGAGGGGTGACTCGTGAACATCACGCCGGACTTCTCTGCGTCGACCATCTGCTGGACGACGACCGCGATGTTGACCGCCGAGTGGTCGAAGCCCTGCTCCTGGCGGTAGTAGATCGCCCGCTGCGTAAAGAGCGAGGCCCAACACTCCCGAACGCGGTCGAGCAGCGCTTCCTCGGTAACGTTGAGGAACGTCTCCTGTTGGCCCGCGAAGGAGGCGTCAGGCAGGTCCTCGGCCGTTGCCGACGACCGCACCGCGACGAACGCCTCGCCGTCGCCGACCTGTCGGTAGGACTCGAGGATCTCCTCGCGCAGTTCGTCGGGGAACGGCGTCTCGAGGATGAGTTCCTGGGCGCGGTCGGCCGCCTCGGCCAGCGCCGACGAGTCGTCGACGTCGACTTCGACGGCCGCGAACAGTTCCTCGTCGATTTCGGCTTCTTCGATGAACGATCGATAGGTCCCGGCGGTTACGACGAATCCTGGGGGCACGGGCAGCCCAGCACCCGTGAGTTCGCCCAGGGAGGCTCCTTTGCCGCCGACCTTCTCGAGGTCGCCAGCACTGATCTCGTCCAGCCAGAGTACAGCCATTGCTATCTGTCTCGACACCCGAGCGAATAAAGAAGGTTGCGAACAATTGCGAACATTCGCAACTCGAAACTGAATGAATTTCTGTAGTAGGAACCGGTTTACAACGGGATTTCGGCCGACGTGTGAATCGTCGAACACTGAGATCCGCCACCGAGCGGACGGGTCGGGCCGAACGAAGCGAACTCAGACGTTGCGGGCAATCGTCAGATACCCCGTGTGGCCCACCGGCGCGGTCGACGGCCGCGAGCCGCGGTCGTCGAACTGCATCTCCCGCTGGATCGTCTCGCGCGTGCGGACATTCGAGAGGTCGACCTCGCGGGCCGCCGCGACGACCTCACGGGTCGACTCGATGAAGGGGCTGTAGACAGCGACGAAGCCGCCGTCGACCAGCAGGTCGGGCGCGTGCTCGACGACGGCCGCCGCGTCGCCCGTATCGAGGGTCAACACGTCGAACGACGAGGGCTCGAGCGCGTCGATCTCCTCGGTCAGATCGCCCGTCCGGATGTCGACGCTGTCGTCGACGCCGCCGAGTTTCATGTTCTCGCGAGCGACGTCCGCGAACTCCGGATCGCGTTCGTAGGTCACCACCTCGGCGCCCGCGCGGGCCATTGAAGCCGCGAGCACGCCCGTCCCGGTGCCGGTGTCAAGCACGCGGTCGCCCCGCGAGACGCCGGTCTCGCCGATCACCAGCCCGACGTCGCGGGGGACCATCGGCGCCCCCGTCCGCTCGAACTGGTGGAAGAGATCCGGACCGCGTAGCCGGCGCACCTGAAACGCCTCGCCGAGATGCGTCTCGATGGTGTCGCCCGGTTGGACGTCCTCGGGCACCTCGAGCACGCCCAGATCGGTCCCCTGCTCGCCGCCGGGTTGGATCAGGTACTCGCGGTCGCCCTTGACCAGCAGGACGGGGACGCAGTCCTCACCCTCCGTTTCGACCTCAGTCTCGGAAGTGCTATCGTCGGTCACGTCACTCGAGGCGTTCGACCGCCGCGGCGAGGTCGCCGTCGACCGCCTCGAGGGCCTCGCGGGCCTCGTCCTCGCTCACGCCGGCGCGGGTGGCGACGAGTTCGACGTCCTCGTCGGGAATCGCGGCTCCGGCGTCCTCGTCAGCGCCGGCGCTCCCGCCGGCGGCACCGGACTCGACCTGTTCGGGCGAGCCGATGATCTGGTAGGTCTCCTCGCCGCGGGCGTCCATCTTGGTGACCTCGGCGTCGTTGAAGACGAGGTCGTACTCGTCGGTGCGGATGATGACCTCCTCGGCGTCGATATCCTCGACGTCGATCCCCATCTGTTGCATCATCTGTTCCATCTTGCGCGGGTTCAGTCCGCCGCCGCCTCCTCCAAACATACCCGACACGTCGCTACCCGCACCCTTTTACTCTGCGGTTCAAACTTTTACTCTGTGTGCGGTCACGGGGCGACCGCACTCGGTAAAATCTTCAAAAGAGCGCGAAGCGCTCTTTTGGACCTCGCGGGATCGGAGATCCCGCTCAGCTTTGATGAAAAGCACTCCTCCCTCCCCTCCAGCCGCGTGAACGCGGCTTCCGGGTCGGTCGTCGGCCCGCTCGCTCGGCCTTCGGCCTCGCTCGCGGTCGTTGCGTGTGGTCGCCTGCCCTTCCCCGGGTCGCGCGCCCTCGCTATCGCTCGGGCACGCTCCCGGCCAGTCAACCGTTGCCAGTCAATCGTGACTCGAGAAAAGTCAGTTCTCCGCGGGCGCGCCCTCGCGCACGTTCACCGCCATCCCGGTCTCGAAGTCCGCGATGGCGTCGGCCGCCAGTTCCGCCGTCCCGACCGCGATCAACTCGCCGCGCTCGTGGACCACGAGCACCTCGTCGCCCGGCCGGATTTCCGGGCCGGTCTCGAGGACGAACTTCGTGAAGACGTTCTTCTCGTCGCGGACGAACGGTTCGCTCTCGTCGTCGACGACGACGCGGTAGGTGGGATGCTCGAGGGCCGTGTGAAGTCGCCGGCCGCCCTCGAGGCCGAGGGTGAACCGGCCGTCGGTCCCGAAGGAGACGATCCGTCCATCGTCGGCGTGGATCTGCTGGGGCCGACCCGAAGAGGTGCGTTTGATCGTGAGTGACTCCGCGGGCGGAAAGAGGGCTTCACCGGCGCCCGCGCCGAACTGGTAGTCCGCGATGGTCCGCAGTTCCGGCAGTCCCGCCTGTCCGTTCCCGTCGGCTGGATCGCTCATTGCGCGGGCTTTCACGCGCGCGGTCGAAAGCCCTTCGACCTCGCCCGAACTCGAGCGGTCAATCCCGACTCCCGTACCCGAATCGCCGGCTCGCGAGAGCGAGACTGTTGGATTTCACGACTATCTAAAATGACGAACGTTATAATACTCGATTCAGTAATTCCGGTATCGTATGGACGCCACGCAAATCGCTCTCGGGGTCGCCTTGTTCCTCTTTGGCACCCTGACGCTGGCCGGGCCGGCGACGCTCGTCTCCGGGCCGTTCGTATACGTTCTGACGGGAGCGATGCTGCTCGTTACCGGGTACGCACTGTTAGTCGGACTCTGGAAAGGGCGCTCGGATCGGCTCTGACGCGAGCGGAGTCCGCTCTCAGAGGAGGAACGTCTCGTGGCGTTCGCCGAGATCGACGAAGGAGTCGGCCGCCGCGATGAGTTCCTCGGCCGTCGAGGATTCGAACGCCATCACTTCGACGCGGACGCCCTCGTGGCGCAGGTGCGAGCAGAGCCGCGAGAAGTCGCCATCGCCGGTACAAAGGACGATCGTATCGACGTGGTTGGCAAGCGTCACCGCGTCGAGACTCATCCCGACGTCCCAGTCGGCCTTCTTGGTCCCGTCCGAGAACGTTTTGATATCCTTGATCTTCGGCTCGAAGCCGATGTCGATCAGCGCCTCGAAGAAGCTCTCTTCCTCGGGCGAATCCGCGCGGATGACGTAGGAGATCGCGCGGGTGAGCTGGCGGTCCTGCACGGCCTTGTCGAGCAGCGCGGAGTAGTCGATGTTGCGGCTGTGCAGACTCTGGGCCGTGTGATAGAGGTTCTGGGCGTCGACGAGAACGGCGACGCGCTGGCCCGGGTGAATTTCCGTCATAGATCACACTGTGCGGGGCTCCCGTAAAAATCGCGGCGTTCCGCGGATCGCGTTCCGGGCCTCGACCGAGTCGGTGATCGTCCTCGGTCTCTGGCGCCGAGCGCCACGGCGACCGTCCGCGAGGAGACCCAGCGGTCCAGAGTGCGCTGGTCGAGAGCAATGACGGATCGGGAACAGAAATCAGAACAGCGTCGACGGCGAAATGCGAATCGTTAGCTGCGGAGCTTCTCGATGCGCTTCTCCGTCGGCGGATGGCTCGCGAACAGCTTCTCCATGAGGCCGCGGTCGGTGTTCATGATACACAGCGCGCTCATGCTGTCGTCGAGTTGGGACTCGCGTCCCTGCGCGCCGCTGGAAATCTTCTCGAGTGCGCGTGCCAGCGGTTCGCCGGTGCCGATGTACTGGCGGGCGTCCTCGTCGGCGACGTACTCGCGGTACCGCGAGATGGCCAGCACGAAGACCATCACCAGCATGTTCGCTAGCGAGGAGGCGACCATCGCGAGGATCCAGGTGCCGATGTTGCGCTCGCCGCCCATCAGGACCGCGAAGTAGGCGACGTAACCGACCATCATCCCGATGGACTGGCCGACGACCATCGTGATCACGTCACGGTTCTTGATGTGGGCGATCTCGTGGGCGATGACCCCCTCGAGTTCGTCGCGCTCGAGGATCTGCATGAGTTCCGTCGAGACGCAGACGACGCCGGCGCCCTTGCGGCCGACGGCGAAGGCATTGGGGACGCCCATGTTCATCACCATCAGCTTGGGTTTGTCGACGCCCATGTCGCGGGAGAGCGATTCGGTCATCTGGTGGACCTCGCGGTACTGGCCGTCCTCGGGCATCTCCTCGGCGCCTCTGAGCGCCATCCACTTCCCGAGTTTGTACTGGATCGCGGGGAGGATGACGATCCCAGCGGGCAGTATCAGGATCGGGCTGACGCCGAATAGCAGGGCCAAAAACGTCGCTGCTCCGACGTAGAAGGCAAAGAGGATGGTACCGACGACGACCATCCGAAGTTTCAGTCCGAAGTCTGTCATAGACGATTCTATGTAACGCTCGGGGATAAATTACGCGGAAGATCATATCAGCTGCTGGTACGCCGCGGGGATAGCCGCCGACCGAAGACGCAACGGATAAGGGGGTTCGGATCAGTGAATCAGGTATGCCCCACGTCGCTCACCGCTCCATCGGCTCCGTCTCGAGCGGCGTCTCCCCTCGTTTTTCGAAACGTAAACGTGTGTGAAAGTGCTCGAAGCGGGTGTAGCAGCCCCGTTTCGGGCGCGGTCTCGGTCCGCACGCCAGCGACGATGATCGATCACGAACGATCGAAACGCCACTACCGACACGACCACAATACACGACAATGACAGCACTCGACCTTTCGGGCGTCTTCCCGGCGATGTGTACGCCCTTCGACGAGGACGAACGGATCGACTTCGAAACGCTCCAGACCGACGCGCAGCGACTCGAGGCCGCGGGCGTCGACGGGCTCGTTCCCGTCGGCTCGACCGGCGAGTCGGCGACGCTGACCCACGACGAACACGTGGAGGTCGTCGAGGCGGTCATCGAGGCCGTCGACGACGTCCCCGTCATCGCGGGCACGGGCTCGAACAACACCCGCGAGGCGCTGGAACTCTCCGAGCGAGCCGCCGACGCGGGCGCCGACGGCCTCCTGCTCATCTCACCGTACTACAACAAGCCCGAACAGCGCGGGCTGATCGAACACTACGAAACGATCGCGGACGCCGTCGACCTGCCCCAGATCGTCTACAACGTCCCCTCGCGGACGGGCCGCAACATCGAACCCGACACCGCGGTCGAACTCGCTGCCCACGAGAACATCGCGGGCTACAAGGCCGCCAGCGGCGACCTCGGCCAGATCGGCGAAATAGCCGAGCGCACGACCGACGAGGAGTTCGCGGTGCTCTCGGGCGACGACGCGCTCACGCTGCCGACCATCTCCGTCGGCGCCACCGGAACGATCAGCGTCTGTGCGAACATCGAACCCGAACTGACCTGCGCGATGGTCGGCGCCGCCCTCGACGGCGACTACGCGCGCGCACAGGAGCTCCACCACACGCTGGGGCCGCTGTACCGCCACCTGTTCGTCGAGACCAACCCGATCCCGGTCAAGGAGGCCATGGAGATCCGCGGCTACGGTCCCGCGCGCATGCGCTCGCCGCTGACCCGCCTCTCCGAGGAGTACCGCGAGGACCTCGAGGCCGTCCTCGAAGACCTCGAGGACGAGTCGACCCGCGCCGGTACCACCGACGCGAGCGACGAGGGAGCCGCAGTGGAGGGCGATCGATGACGGTTCGGATCGGCGTCACCGGCGCGACCGGCCGGATGGGCCGCGAAGTGATCGCGGCCGTCACTGAGCGCGACGACTGCGAGGTCGTCTTCGCGGTCAACCGGGAGCCGGACGGCGAGACCGTCGACGGCGTCGGGATCGAGCCGGCCGACGAGTTCGACTCGCTGGTCGTCGACCGCGAACCCACCGCCGTCGTCGACTTCACCGGCCCCGAGTCGGCCGTCGACTACGTCGAGGCCTGCGCGGACGCCGGCGTCGCCTTCGTCACCGGGACGACCGGCTTCGACGACGACCAGCGCGAGGCGCTCGAGGCCGCCGGCGACGACGTCGCCGTCCTCCACGCGCCGAACTTCGCCCGCGGCGTGCAGGCGCTGGTCAACGTCGTCGGCGAGGCGGTCCAGAACTTACAGGGATACGACGTCGAACTCGTCGAGACCCACCACAACGCCAAGCGCGACGCGCCCAGCGGGACCGCGAACCGGCTGCTCGAGGAGATCGAGGCCAACGGCGAGTTCTCCGAGCGCACGCACGGCCGCGAGGGCGAAGCGCCCCGCGAGGAGGGCGAGATCGGCGTCCACGCGCTGCGGGCCGGCGACATCACCGGCGAACACGAGATCGTCCTCGCGGGCAACCACGAGGAGGTCCGACTGACCCACCGCGCGGAGGATCGGGGCGTTTTCGCCGCGGGCGCGGTCGACGCGGCGGTATGGATCGCTGGACAAAAGGCGGGTCGCTACGACTTCGCGGACGTGATCAGCGAATGAGCGCACTCGAAACCGAAATTTCGGAGCTGTGGACGCAGTACCAGAACGACGATGTCAACGCCGAGACGGCCGGCGAGGACGAATACGCCACCCTCGAGGCGTTCCTCGATGCCCTCGAGGACGGCGAGGTCCGCGCCGCGGAAAAACAGGGCGACTCCTGGGAGGCCAACGAGTGGGTCAAGCAGGGGATCCTGCTGAACTTCGGCCTCCGGTCGATCCAGCAGTACGAACACGGCGGCACGACGTACAACGACGTCCTGCCGCTGGCCGACTCGAGCGAGTACGGCGACCGCGGGAGCCGCAACACGCCCGACGGCACCGTCGTCCGACAGGGCGCTCACATCGGCTCGGACTGTATCATGATGAGTCCATCGTTCGTCAACATCGGCGCCCACGTCGGCGACGGCACGCTCGTCGACTCCTGTGACACCGTCGGCTCCTGCGCCCAGATCGGCGACAACGTCAAGCTCGGCGCGAATACGCTGATCGGCGGCGTCCTCGAGCCCGTCGAGAACGCGCCGGTCATCGTCGAGGATAACGTCTCGCTCGGCGCCGGCTGTCGCGTCACCTCGGGTTTCGTCGTCGGCGAGAACAGCGTCGTCGGCGAGAACACGCTGCTGACCCCGCGCATCCCCGTCTACGACCTCGTCGACGAGGAGGTCATCTACGGCGAACTGCCCGCGAACCGGCGCGCGTTCACCCGCTTCGTCGAGTCCTCGATCAGCGACCACGACCTCTTCGACGGCGGCGCCTACAAGCCCGCCGTGGTCGCGACCGATCTCGAGACGGAGACGCTCGAGGCTACCGAGCGCGAGGACGCGCTCCGGGAATAAGTCGGTTAGCGGTATAGCGATCCTCGAGCGAACGTCGCGCGAGGCAGAGTAGCCGAGAACGAGAACCCAAACGCTTGAATCCTCTCGGTTACTTGAGAGTGACAATGAGTACGCTCGCGGACTCGCCGGCGATTCGCCGGCTCGCCGACTGGGACGCGACGCGCCTCGAGTCGCTGGTCGGCGACTACGGCTCACCGCTGTACGCGCTCGACCTCGAGCGCGTGCGCGAGAACTACCGACGCCTCGCGGCGGCGTTTCCCGACGCCGAGATCATGTACGCCGTGAAGGCCAACGCGCTGGGGGACGTCCTCGAGACGCTCCACGAGGAGGGCGCGGGCCTCGAGTGCGCCTCCGCCGGGGAAGTGAAACGCGCGCTCGCGGCCGCCGAGGCGAGCGATAGGGGCGGCGGATCGGGCGCGGACATCCACTACACGGCCGTCAATCCGCCCGCGCGGGACCTCGATTGGGTCGTCGACGCCTGGGAAGACCACCCCGAACTGACGATCACCGTCGGCGCCGAGGACACGATCGACCGCCTCGAGGAACGCGGCTACGACGGTCGGCTCTGCCTCCGCGTGAATCCGGGGATCGACGCCGGCCACCACGAGAAAGTCAAGACCGGCGCCGCCGCGAAGTTCGGCGTGCCGATCGAGCGCGCGGTCGACGTGCTCGCGGACGCCGCCGACCGCGGCTTCGACGTCGTCGGCGTCCACGCTCACGTCGGGTCGGGCGTCTCGAGCGACCAACTCGACGATCACCGGGCGTTCGTCGCGCGGATGGGCGATCTCGCGCGGGAAGTGAACGAGGCGCTACTCGCCTCGGAAAGTCGAACGGGAAGCGAAGCGACCCGTGAGACAAGCGAGGCGCTCGACGGCAGCCTCGAGTTCGTCGACGTCGGCGGCGGCTTCGGCGTCCCCTACCGCGAGGACGAGGCGCCGCTGGACCTCGAGGCCGTCGCAGAGGCGACCCGCGAGGCGCTGGGCGAGGTCGACGCGCGGCTGACAATCGAACCCGGCCGCTACTTCGTCGCAGACGCGGGCGTCCTGCTGACCGAGGTCAACACCGTCAAGGAGGCTCGCGACACCCTCGCGGTCGGCGTCGACGCCGGGATGACGACGCTCCTGCGACCCGCGATGTACGACGCCTACCATCCGATTCGGAATCTGACCGCCGACATCGAGGCCGAAACCGACGAACCGTCCGATAGCGGCCGCGAGACGGTCCCGCAGACGATCGCTGGCCCCATCTGCGAGAGCGGCGACGTTTTCTGTTCCGACCGCGAACTACCGGCCAGCAGACGCGCGGACGTGCTCGCGATCGGCAACGCGGGGGCCTACGGCTACGAGATGGCCAACCAGTACAACTCCCGGCCCCGGCCCGCGTCGGTCGTCATCGACGGCGACGGCGACGACGCGGTCCGACTCGCCCGCCGACGCGAGACGTTCGACGACGTAACGCGAGTCGAGACGAACGCGGCCGATCCGACAATCGAAAACCCGAGTCGGAATCGGAACGCGGATACCAACCGAGAAGCACATAACGACCACGATATACGATAGCACGATGAGCGTCCCATTCCAGAAGTACCACGGCACCGGCAACGACTTTCTAATCATTCAAGCGGACGAATACGTCCCCGATCGAGGCGCGCTCGCCGAACGCGAGTGCGACCGCGACGACGGCGTCGGTGCCGACGGCATCCTCTATCTCGCCCTGGAGGAGCGGTTCCACCCGCCGCGGGTCATCATGACGCTGGTCCAGCCCGACGGCGCGACGGCTCCGATGTGCGGCAACGGCGCGCGCTGTGCCGCCGACTGGGCCATGGCGGAGACCGACTCCGACAGCGTCATGATCGACACGCAGGCGGGGACCCTCCGCGCGGACCGCACGGACGAGGGGATCACCATCGAGATGGGCACGCCCACGTTCGACCCCGACGAGGTACCCGTCCGAGCCGACGAGCAGGTCTTCGAGGAGGAAATCGAGGGCCTCGAGGTGACGATGGTCAACACCGGCGTCCCCCACGCCGTCGCGTTCGTCGACGATGTCGACAACGTCGACCTCGAGACGGTCGCGCCGCCGGTCCGCTATGCCGACGCGTTTCCCGTCGGAACGAACGTCACGCTCGCCAGCTCCGACGGCGAGGGCGGCTTCGACCAGCGAACCTACGAGCGCGGCGTGGAAGGCGAGACCGACTCCTGTGGCACCGGCGCGGTCGCCATCGCCGTCGTCGCGCGCCGACTCGGCCACACCGACGCCGACCCGGTCGACGTCCATCCGCCGGGCGGCAATCTGCGCGTGAGTTTCAACGACCGCGGGAACGCGACGCTCGCCGGCCCCGTCGAACACGAGTTTGACGGCGAAGTGACCGTCCGATCGCCGACGGAACTGTGAGCGGGGACGACGGCTCGACGGCGGTCGAAGACGCTGCGTTCGCCGGTTTCGACCCCGTCGAGTTCCTCGAGACGGCCGTTCAGCACGACTCTCACGAGGACGTCGGTCCGATGCGCGAGTTCCTCTGCGAGACGCTCGAGAGCCGCGGCGTCTCTCCTCGGATCGACGACGGCGGCAACGTGCTGGCGACCCGCGGATCGGCCAACGCCGAGACGCACGTCGTGCTGAACACGCACATCGACACCGTCTCGCCGCACGTCCCGTTCGAGCGCGACGAGAGCGGGGACGAAGCCGGCGGGAGCGACGTGATCCGCGGCCGCGGCTCCTGCGACGCGAAGGGGCCCCTCGCCGCGTTGCTCGCGGCGTTTTTCGCCGTCGACCCGACCGAGGGCCAGGTCACGCTCGCGATCACGCCGGACGAGGAGGTGCTCTCGACGGGCGCCTACGAACTCGTGACGGGCGAGGACTCGCCGACGCGCGACGCCGACGCCGTGATCGTCGGCGAGCCGACCGATCTTGACGTCTGTACGGCCGCGAAGGGCCGGTTTCAGGGAACGATCCACCTGACGGGAGCCAACGCCCACGCCGCGGAACCGGAGACCGGCACCAACGCGGTCGCGGCCCTCGAGTCCGTCCTCGCGGCGATTCGTACTTTCGGCGAGCGCGACGACGCGCCGCCCGAGCACCCCCAACTCGGCGCCGCGACGCTAACGCCGACCGTCGTCGAGGGCGGCGAGGCCACGAACCAGGTGCCGGCCGACTGCGCGCTGACAATCGATCGCCGCAGCGTGCCCCCGGAGACGGCCGACGAGTTCCACGCTGCGCTGACCGACCAGTTGGAGGCGGCCGTTCCCGACGACGTCGGCGTCGAGTTCCGCTTTACCGACCGGCCGACGCCGTTCCTCGAGGCCTGGGACACTGACCCTGACGCCGAGATCGTCGACGTCCTCGCGGACGCGTCCGGGGGCGAGGTGCGCCCGTTCACCGCCGCGACCGAGGCCTCCTACTTCGCGGCCGACGCGCCGACGGTCGTCTTCGGTCCCGGCGTGCTCGCGGACGACGAGGGCGCGGTCGCCCACGCCCCGCAGGAGTACGTCCGCGTCGACGCCGTGCGGACGGCGTCGCGAGCGCTCGAGGAGACACTCCGGACGCTCGTCGCGTAGCCAGCCGGGGAGCGACCGGGACGCGAGAAGCGGCTCCGGCCGAGTGAAACCGAGACCGATCCGATCGGGCGTTTTTTGTCGATACTGCCACACCTATCCGTATACGCACGTGTCTCCCCTCGCCGTCGCCCCCGAAACCGCGTTCGCTCCGCCCGCCCTCGCCGCCGTCGGCCCGAACGGGACGACTTCCCTCGCCGCCTCGAGTGTCGGCGCCGTCGTTCCGCGCCCGTTCTGGCTCCCGCTCGGGACAACGATCGTCGCGCTCCTCGTCGGCGTCGTTCTCCTGGCCGCCGCCTCGTCGGTTACGCGAACGGTCGGCGACGACATCGCCGAGCGGCCGGATCTCTCGTTCGCCGCCGGATTTCTCGGCCTGTTCGGACTGCTCGTCGTCGTGACGCTGCCGCTGATTCTGTCGATGACGGTCGAACACCCGGCGGTCTCTGCGCTGACAGCGGTCGTCGCAGCGCCAGGACTGTTCGTCTGGGGAATCGCCGTGGTCGTCGGTAGCTGTCTCGGGGCCGTCGCGATCGGCGACCGACTCGCTCGACGGCGCAGCGACTCGGCGTCGCTCGTTCCGGCGGTCGTCGGCGGCGCCGTCGTCCTCGGCGCAAGCCAACTCGTTCCCGTGTTCGGCGCGCTGGTGGCGATGGGGCTGGCGACCGTCGCGATCGGGGCCGTCGCGCGACTTCGGTTCGATGTCGACGAGCGCCTGTTCGGCGCTGGCGCGGTCGGCGAGTCGACTGCAGGGTCGGCGACCGGTCGCTCGAGCGGCGGCTGGGAGACCGAATCGGACCGATCGCCGTCCGCCGCGATCTGGAACGGCGGAGACGAATCTGCCGGACGGTCGACAGACCGCGAGGAACGGTCGTGGGCGGACGAGACGGGGGCCGTCCTCGAGCAGGACGGCGACGACGATTCGGGCCGGGACGAGATCGACATCGTCGGAGACGACGAGAACTGGACCGTCGGCGGCTGGCAGTGGGACGCCGACGCGGCCGACGACGGGGACGGCGACGCCGAGCCGTCTCGCGAGGAACCCGCCGACGAACGGTAAGGACGCACGGACGGCGCGCCGCCGTGAGCGGGTCGGCGGCAGCGGGAATCGATATTGGCCGCAGCAGGACTCGAGTCGTCGAGCGCAACGGAATTTGATCTTCGACCCCGGACTCGAGTTACAAGGAATCGAAATCGCTGAGGACGACCCGAACTTCTCGGTCCTGGCGTCCGATCTCAGGCGTACGTCAGGTAGTTCGAGAGGTAGACGACCGCGTTGTAGCAGCCGTGGATCAGCGCCGGAACGAGCAGGCTGCCGGAGAGTTCGTACAGCGTGCCGAGGTAGAGCCCCAGCACCAGCACCGTTCCGAGGCTCACGAGGACGGCCCCGAACTCCTCGCCCATGTAGACGGGGAGGTGGACGGTGGCGAAGACGAGCGCGGACAGGGGAACGGCGAGCAGCGTCGGGAACGCCTCGCCCAGCCGCGACTGGACGACGCCGCGGTAGAGCAGTTCCTCGCCGGGCCCGGTCAGGAGGATCGCGATCGGAATGCCGACCAGAAACAGCACCGGATGGTTGCGGTTCTGCTCGATGCTCGAGTGGGTCTCGCCCTCGCCGCCCGTGCCGAACGGATCGACGTACTCGACGAGGCCGTGGTAGCCGACGACGACGATAAACGCCCCGACCAGACCGAGGACGATCCACGCCAGATCCCAGATCGTGGGGTTCCGAAGTCGAAGGAACGCGCGGGTGAACTCGCGGTCGAATCCGTTGCGGCGAACGATCAGGTACGTCAGCGCGAGGC
The DNA here is from genome assembly GCF_003977755.1 of Haloterrigena salifodinae. Classification (NCBI taxonomy): domain Archaea; kingdom Methanobacteriati; phylum Methanobacteriota; class Halobacteria; order Halobacteriales; family Natrialbaceae; genus Haloterrigena; species Haloterrigena salifodinae. Next base: position 310,500 of record NZ_RQWN01000002.1, on the reverse strand, counting down.
CGCCGGCCCCGACGACGTTGAACGCGATCGAGGTGGAGATCTGGACGATCGCCTCGGCCTCGTAGCCGAGCGCGAACACCTGTCCCTGGACGCCGAGCGTCGCGGCGTAGCCGGTCAGCCAGCCGCCAACGGCGAGGGCGAGACAGAGGGCGACGGCGCGGACGCGCGCCGGAACCGCCCCGGCGATCGATCGACTCGAGGACACGGTCGACCCTACCCACTACGGATAGAAATAGGTACTGACACGTCGGGTGGGTCCCGGTGGGCGACCCTCGTTACTCGAGGTCGTCGACCAGCCCGTCGGCGACGCCGACGTAGTCCGTCGGCGTCAGGGCCAGCAGCTCCTCGCGGACGTCCTCGTCGACGTCGAGGTCGTCGAACATCTCGCGGAAGTCCTCGATCGTGACGTCCTTGCCCCGCGTGACGGCCTTGACGCGCTCGTAGGCGTCCGCTTGGCCCTCTCGGCGGAGGATCGTTTGAACCGCTTCGCCGATGATCTCGGGGGTCGACTCGAGCTCTTCGCGCATGACCTGTTCGGTGGGGACGACCTTCTCGAGGCCGGCGGCGGCCTTGGTGTAGCCGATCAGGCAGTGGGCGAAGGCGGCGCCGATGTTGCGTTTCACCGTCGAGTCCGAGAGGTCCCGCTGGAGCCGCGAGGTGGTGACGTAGTCGGCGAGGAAGGTGAGGTCCGAGTTGGCCTTCGAGAGGTTGCCCTCGCTGTTCTCGAAGTCGATCGGGTTGACCTTGTGGGGCATCGTCGACGAGCCCGTCTCGCCCTCGACGGCCTCCTGGCCGAGGTAGCGGTCGGAGACGTAGAGCCAGATGTCCAGATCCAGATCCAGCAGGACGTCGTTGGCCCCGCGGAAGGCGTCGAACAGCGTCGCGAGGTCGTCACAGGGATTGACCTGCGTCGTGAGGGGCTCGAACCCGAGGTCGAGACCGTCCTCGACGAACTCCCGCGCGAACGCCGGCCAGTCGACCTCGGGGTAGGCCGCGTGATGGGCCGCGTAGGTTCCGGACGCGCCGCCGAGTTTCCCCCGCAGGTCGTCGGTCGCCCGCCGGATGCGACCCGTCGCGCGGGCCAGCCGGGAGGCGTAGACGGCCATCTCCTTGCCGAACGTGGTCGGCGTCGCGGGCTGGCCGTGGGTGCGGGCCAGCATCGGAGTGTTCCGATACTCCCGCGCCATCTCCGCCAACGCGTCGCGGACCTCGTACAGTTCGGGCAGGAGCACCTCGTCGACGGCGTCCCGGACGAGCAGCCGGTGGGCGAGGTTGTTCACGTCCTCGCTGGTCAGCCCGAAGTGGATCCACGCCGAGGCGTCGCTGTCGGCGGGGAGTTCGTGGCGGACGAAGTACTCGACGGCCTTGACGTCGTGGTTGGTGGCCTCGAACTCGCCGTGGCCCTCGGTCTCGAGTTTCTTGATCAGGCGGGCGTCCTCCTCGGCGAAGTGCTTGTAGAGGCCCCGAAGGTGTTCGCGCTCCTCGAGGTCGAACTCGAGGGGCGTCGCCTCCAGATCCGCGAGCGCGATGAGGTACTCGACTTCGACGCGAACCCGCGCTCGCATGAGCGCGGCCTCGCTGGCGTACGGCGACAGCGGTGCGGTCCGGCTGCTGTACCGACCGTCCAGCGGCGAGACGGCGTACAGGGCGTCGGTGTCGGTCATAGTAGTCCGTCCGCAACGATGGCGAAAAAGGGTATCGAAACCGCGACCCGCTCGGGGCCACGAGCGTGCATAGATCGCCGCCCCGCCCTGGTAATATCGGCATAAGTATACACGTACGTGCATACTCGAGGGAACGAGACCGCAACCACTTTGCCGTTCGCGGGCGCCACTCCGACCATGACGCGAATCGCCGGGATGGCCGGCAACCGAGGGCGCAACCTGTTGAACATCGCCGATCGCAACCCGGGCGGGGCCGAACTGGCCGTCGTCCTCACGAACGACGCGGACGCGCCGGTGCTCGAGGCCGCCGCCGAGCGCGGGATCCCGACCGAGGTCGTCCCGCTCGAGGACGACATGAGTCGGAGCGAGCACGAGGAAGCGGTGCTCGAGGCCCTCTCGGAGTACGACTTCGAGCTGGTCTGTCTGGACGGGTACATGCGCATCCTCTCGGAGACGTTCCTCTCCGAGGCGCCGACGACGCTGAACGTCCACCCCGCCTTGCTGCCCGCGTTCCCCGGGATGGACGCCTGGGGCGACGCGCTCGAGGAGGGCGTCTCGGTGACGGGCTGTACGGTCCACGTCGTCACGGACGCGACCGACGGGGACGGAAACGTCGTCGAAGAAGACGTCGACGCCGGGCCGATCGTCACCCAGGAGCCGATTCCGGTCTACGAGGGCGACGACGAGGAGACGCTGAAGGAGCGGGTCCTCTACGAGGGCGAGTTCCGCGCGTACCCGCGTGCGGTGAAGTGGTTCGCCGAGGGCGCGGTCGACGTGGATACGGAGGCCGGCGAGGTCGCCGTCGAGAGCGACGTGGCGACCGTCGGAGACGAGGACCACGACGGTCTCCCGTTGCGCCGGCTCGTCTCGAACGACCGCGCCGACACCCTCCGCTACGGGGAGAACCCCCATCAGGACGCGGCGGTCTATACCGACTACACGACGGACGAGGCCAGCGTCGTCCACGCCGACCAGCTCAACGAGGGCGCGAAGGCGCTGTCGTACAACAACTACAACGACGCCGACGGCGCGCTCAACCTGATCAAGGAGTTCGACGAGCCCGCCGCCGCGGTCATCAAGCACACGAATCCGGCCGGCTGTGCGACCGCCGACTCGCTGGCCGATGCCTACGAGAAGGCCCTCTCGACGGACCCGATGAGCGCCTTCGGCGGCATCGTCGCCCTGAACCGCGAGTGCGACGCCGAGACCGCCGAACAGATCATCGACTCGTTCAAGGAGGTCGTCGTCGCCCCCGGCTACACCGACGACGCCCTCGAGGTCCTCTTCGAGAAGGACAATCTGCGCGTCCTCGACGTGGGTGAACTCGGCGAGCGCACCGAACGCTTCACCGAGAAACCGCTCGTGGGCGGTCGACTGGTCCAGGAGCGCGATCTGCAGTCCATCTCCGTCGACGACCTCGAGGTCGTCACCGAGCGCGAGCCGACCGACGAGGAACTCGAGTCGATGGTCTTCGCGTGGCAGACCCTCAAGCACGTCAAGTCCAACGGCATCCTCTTTGCGGACGGCACCGAGACGGTCGGCATCGGCATGGGACAGGTCTCACGCGTCGACGCAGTCCGGCTGGCCGCCATGAAGGCCGACGAGCACGCCGAGGGGAAGAACGCCGAGGGCGCCGTCATGGCCTCGGACGCCTTCTTCCCGTTCCCGGACGGGATCGAGGAGGCCGCCGAGGCGGGCATCGAGGCGGTCGTCCAGCCCGGCGGCTCGGTCAACGACGACGACGTGATCGAGGCCGCGGACGAACACGGGATCGCGATGGCGTTTACGGGTCAGCGGAGCTTCAGACACGACTGAACGTGCGAAGGCGTGTCTGAAACTCGAAAGACGAGCGAAGTGACGTCTTTCGTTGGTTCCGGCACGACTGAACGAACGCGACGAAGCTGCCAAACTTCGTGCGCAGATTCTTTTGTCAACTCGGAAAGCACTTATCCTTGCTTTCCGACCGTCGGCGTATGAAACGCCGCCCGCTCCTCGCGAACGCCAGCGCCGCTGCGTGCGGTCTCACCGGCTGTCTCGGCGCGTTCGCCCGCGAGGGTGACATCGAATACGAGACGTGTCCGAACACGATCGTCCGCGTCGGTTCACTCCCCGACCCCGCGGAAGCGGAGGTAACCGACGCCCTCGAGAACGGCAGCTACGAGACCGAGGACGAACTGGTCCTCGCGGAGACGGTCGACGAGTCGTATCTTCGGTGGTGCGACCGCTATTACGCGGCTGTAGTTGAACGCGACAGCGACGACGTGACCCGGCTGCGACTCGAGGAGACCGCGCCGCCGGCCGATTCCGTGCGGATCGAGAACGGGACCGACGAAGCGGTGACGCTCGAGGTCCGGATCGAATACGAGGAGGAGCCGCTGCTCGAGCGAACGGTCACCGTCTCGGCGAACGAGTCCGCCGCGCTCGACGGCCCGGACTACCGGTTCGGGAGCTACCGCGCCGAGATCGGGATCCCGGCGCGTTCGGAGCGAGTCGTCGAGACCTGGACGGTCGACGAGGGAAGCTTTCAGGCGTTCGTCGACGTCGGCCCCGACGACCTACAGGTGGCCCAGGGGTACGCCCAGGTCGCCACCTGCGAGTGGAACGAGGACGGCGATCTCGTCGACTCCTGAGTCTCCGCTCACTCGTCCGCGTACAGATCCGTCGAGAGGTACCGTTCGCCGGTGTCGGGGAGGACGACCACGACCAGTTCGTCGGGGTGCTCGGACGCGTACTCGGCCGCGGCCGACAGCGCCGCGCCCGCGGAGATCCCAACCAGTACACCCTCGGTGCGACCCAGCTTTCGGGATGCGTCCTTCGCCGCGTTCCCCTCGACGGCGCGAGTCTCGTCGATCAGGTCGGTCCGCAGGATGTCCGGCACGAAGCCGGGACCGATCCCCTGAATGTCGTGGCCGTCGCTGCTCAACTCGGAGAGCGTCGGTGACTCTGCCGGTTCGACGGCGACCGACGTGAGGTCGGTCTTCCCCTGTTCCTCCTTGATGTACTCCGAGACCCCGGTGATGGTGCCACCAGTGCCGACGCCCGCGACGACCGCGTCGACCGCGCCGTCCGTGGCCTCCCAGATTTCGGGACCGGTCGTCTCCCGGTGAGCCGCCGGATTCGCCTCGTTCTCGAACTGCCGGGCCATGATCGCGTCCTCGCGCTCGGCGACGAGTTCCTCGGCACGCTCGTTCGCGCCGCCCATCCCGTCCTCGGCGGGCGTCAACTCGAGGTCGGCGCCCAACGCCGCCAGGAGCTGACGGCGCTCGGTCGACATCGAGGACGGCATCGTCAGCACGCAGTCGTAGCCGCGAGCGGCACAGACCGCGGCCAGCCCGATGCCGGTGTTGCCGCTGGTCGATTCGACGACGGTGTCGCCGGGTTCGAGCGCGCCCGCTCGCTCGGCGGCGTCGACGATCCCCCGCGCGATCCGATCCTTGACCGAGTAGGGGTTGTGCGCCTCGAGTTTGCCGAAACAGTTGTCGGCGAACGCGTCCAGTCGCAACAGCGGCGTTTGCCCGATCAGTTCGTCGACGGTCTCGGCGGCGTCGATTTCGGCCTCGGCCGCGGAGTCGACTGCTGGTGCCATTAGTTCAGACACGCGGGACAACCCCACTACCAGTTGTCCCGAATCGGTTCGGGTCGTGCGGGCGCTCGCGGTTCGGCGGGTCGGTCGAGCGCGGCTGGGGCTTTTTTCCGCAACCCGTCGTCCGTCGGCTATGAATCGACGACAGTTACTCACGGGCTCGACCGTCGGGCTCGCGGCGGCGATAGCAGGTTGTGTCGGAGACGTGCGCAGCGATACCGACGGCGAAGCGCCGACCGAATCGGCCAGCGACGAGAGCGAGCGCGCGGACCGCGGCGAGATCACAGTCACTGCCAGCGGCGACGTCGAGGCGGAACCCGACCGGGCGGTCGTGACCGTGGGCGTACAGGCGAGCGGTGAGAGCGCCGACGCCGTGACCGACGAACTGGCGACGGGGGCCGATGAACTTCGCGGAACGTTCGCCGACCTCGGAATCCCGCCGGAGAACGTCGAAGAAGCCCAATATCGGGTCCATCCGGAACGCGAGCGGGACGCCGAGGGGTTCGAGGGAGCACACTCGTTCGAGGTGACGATCACCGACGTCGACCGCGTCGGCGAGGTCATCGACGCGGCGATCGAGGCCGGCGCCGACGACGTCGGACGCGTAAACTTCGCGCTGCAGGCGGAGACGCGAGCGACGCTGCGACGGGACGCGATCGACGCCGCGCTCGCTACCGCCGACGAGGAGGCGGCCCACGTCGCCGACAACCGAAACGTCGACCTTGAGGAAACGACGGCCGTCACGACCGGCGATGTTCGGGTTCGGCCGGTCGAAGGGCATCTCGCGAGCGGTGACGCGGCAGCGGAGGCGGCGCCGCCGACAGAGATCGAGACCGATCCCGTCAGCGTGAGCGCCAGCGTGACGGTCACGTACGCGTTTGTCGAGTAACACGGACGACCGAGCGCCGCCGCAACGGTTCGGCCGGCCAAAAACCGAACGACTTTTGAATTATTAGGCCAGCCTAAAGCGTATGAAATCGATACGGCGACTCGAGCGAAGTCGGCGGGAGGTCGTGGCGACGGGGATCGCCGCCGGGAGCGCGGCGCTGGCCGGCTGCATCACCGGCAACGGCTCGGGCTCGGAGGACGGTGACTCCTACACGGTGTCGATGGCGCCGATGGGGGAAGTCGAGTTCGACGCTGTCCCCCGGGACGCCTTCGTCACGTTCGCCCACTACGCGGACATGGCGGTCGCGCTGGGCCACGGCGACGCGGTGAACACGCTGTTCGCGCCCGAGATGTCGGGGTCGACGATGTCGATGTTCTACGACCGGCTCGAGGGCGTTTCCTTCGACGGCGAGTCGCTGCCCCACCCGCTCGAGGACGGGGTGGTCGAGGAGGACCTCTACGAGTACGACAGCGACGTCCACTTCCTGGATCCGTCGTACGTCCTGACCACTGAGGACGACTGGTCCGAATCCAAGATCGATACCGTCGCCGAGCAGGTTGGTCCCTGGTTCGGAAACTTCCACAGCGGGGTCCACAGCGAGCCCGCGGAGGCCTACGCCGACAGCTACGAGTACTACACGCTCTGGGAGCTCTTCGAGCGGATCGCCGAGGTCTTTCAGGAGCGGGAGCGCTACGAGGCGCTGAAGGAGGTCTACGACGAGACGCGGGCCCAGATCGAGTCGAACCTGCCGCCCGAAGACGAGCGGCCGACGGTCGCGCGGGTCACGCTGGGGCCGGAAGGACAGGACGTCTTCTACTCCTACCACATCAACACGGACGGCTTCTGGCAGGCCGAGACGCGGCCGCTCGGAGCCCGCGACGCGCTTGGCGACGTGGAATGGTCGGGCGACTGGGGCGAGGTCGACTACGAAACGATGCTCGAGGCCGATCCCGACGTCATCCTCCACCTGTGGGGGATCACGTCGCGGTACGCCATCGAGGATATCCGCGAACGGCTCGAGGACCACTCCGCGGGAAGCGAGTTGACGGCCGTCCAGAACGACCGCGTCGTCGCCAGCGGGATGCGCTACCAGGGGCCGATCATGAACCTCTTCCAGCTCGAGATGACGGCCAAGCAGCTCTATCCCGACCGGTTCGGCGAGTGGCCGGGGCACGAATCCGGGCAGTCGTACCCCGAGATTCCGGACGACGAACGGCTGTTCGACCGTGACCGCGTCGCGGAAATCGTGACCGACGGCGCTGCGGAGTAACGATGGCAGACAGAGCCGATACCGACGCCGGATTCGACGTGGACGTCGCCGTCGTTGGCGGCGGCCCCGCCGGCTGTTCGGCCGGTGTCTTCACCGCGCGGTACGGCCTCGAGACGGTCGTCTTCGACCGCGGCTCCTCCTCGCTGCGTCGGTGTGCCTGCCTCGAGAACTACCTCGGCTTCCCCTGCGGGATCGACGCCGAGCGGTTCCTCAAGTTGGCGCAAACCCACGCCAGGGAGGCGGGGTGTCGAATCCGCGAGGAACTCGTAGACTCCGTCGTCGCGCTCGCGGGGAACGGCGAAACCGAGGTCACAGCGGACGGCGAGGGGTTCCGACTCGAGCCCCAGGGCGGCGATCCCGTGACGGCGCGGTTCGTGATCGCGGCGACGAAGTACGACGGGTCGTACCTCCGCGGACTGGACGACGACGAGGCGCTGTTCGTCACCGAGGAGGGCGCCGACGGGGGCGTCGAACGGTTCGACCGCGCGTATCCGGACAACGACGGCCGGACGCCGGTCGCGGGGCTCTACGTCGCCGGCCCGCTGGCTGGGAGCGGTGATCAGGCGATCATCGCGGCTGGCCACGGCGCGACAGTAGCCCGGACGCTGCTCCGGGACCTGCGCCGCGAGGAGGGGTACTGGGACCGATTCGCACGGCAGTACGACTGGCGCCGGTACACAAAGAACCGAGACGAGGAGTGGGCCGACCCCGAGCGCTGGGTCGAACTCTTCGATGAGATCGCCCCCGAGGACCGCGACGCAGAGAACGTTCGGCGCCTCGCCGAGTCCTACGCGGCCGAGCGCGACGAGAGCTACCTCGAGGCGGAGACCGCGTCTCGGCGAACCGAGCGCGGCCAGCGACGGCTCGCGGAAGCGCTCGACGACGAGGTGTTGCTCGAGGCCGTCGACAACGAGGCGATCCGCGAGCGGGCGGCGGAACTCGAGGGCGGCAACGCGCAGTCGAACGCCGACCTGATCGACGACTGATCAATCGATACAATTTTTAGGTAGACCTAAAAATATCGGGTGTGATGAGATCGTCTGAAACGACGCGACGGAAGTTCATTGGCGCGGGGGCCGCCACCGGCGGCGCGCTCCTCGCGGGCTGTATCAGCGGCGACGCAATGGACGGCTCAAGCGGCGAGGCGTACACGGTTTCGATGGAGCCGATGGGCGAGGTCGAATTCGAGGGGGTACCCGAGCGATGGACTGCGCTGTTGCCCAGTTACGCGGATATGGCGTTCGCGCTCGGCGGCGGGCAGACGCTCGGTATTCAGAACCACGCGCGGTTCGGGACCGAGGTCTACGACGAACTGCCCGGCATCGAGTTCGACGAGGACGAGGTCACGGAACTGACCGAAGGCGGCGTCGACACGGAGCTGTTTTACGAAATGGACGCCGACGCCCATTTCATCGATCCACACATATTGACACACTGGTATGACTGGGATCGTGACGACGTCGATCAAGTCAGAACCGACGTCGGCCCCTTCTTCGGCAACTTCATTCGTCGACACAGTGACGAGTGGCACGACTACCGCTACTACGACCTCTACGAGGCCCTCGAACTGATGGCCGAGGTGTTCCAGGCGCGAGACCGCTACGATGCGCTCGTCGACCTTCACGAAACGATGCTCGGGACGATCGACGAGCGATTACCGCCGGACGACCAGCGACCGACCGCGATGCTCGTCTATCCGGCCGAGTCGGGAAACGAGTTCTACCCCTTCCGATTCGACGACGGCGGGATCAGTACCAAGCAGTGGCGGGATCTCGGACTGACCGACGCGCTCGCAACGACCGACGTGGGACACTACAGATACGGCGATCGAAGCACGGTCGATCTGGAGACTCTCCTCGAGATCGATCCCGAGGTACTGCTGGTTCGCAACCACGGCGGGGACTCCGAATCGGAGTTCCGAGAAGCAGTCGTCGAGCCGCTACGGGACGATCCGGCCGCCAGCAAGGTCCAAGCGGTCAAGGACGACGCCGTCTATAGCGCCGGCTACCTCGACCAGGGCCCGATCATCAACTTCTACCACACCGAACGCGCCGCGACGGACATCTATCCCGATGCGTTCGACGACGCGACGCTGTTCGACCGCGAGCGGGTCGCGGAGATCGTTACCGGCGAGTTCTGAACCGCGGCCATCAGCGTCGGTACGTCGGCTACTGGCGGTGGTACCTCCGGAATCGAGACGCGGAGCGGGCCGACCTCGAGTCGTGGATAGATCTCCCCGTAGCGGCGGCTCCCAACGACCGCGACGCGAACGAAATCCGACGTCTCGCCGAGTCCTACGTCGCCGAACGCAGACGACACCAATATCAACGATGAGACCGCGACGCGGCGAGACGAACGGGGCCAGCGACGGCCCGCGCAGGTGCTCGACGAGATCCGCGAGCGGGCGGCAGAACTCGAGCGATCGGAATAGCGAATCGTCGCTCCGAGTTCGTCGACTTCGATTCCATCGCTCTTTTCAGTTGCTCGTATTATTCTCCTGGACTCGGCTCGTTCGGGACGAACCAGCGCGAGAAGCTTCCTGACGTATCCAGATGACGCGCCCGGACCAATGACAAGTCAACCGCAAGTTTCGAGACGAAGACAACCGCGAGCACCACAATTTGAAGGACCGGCGGATCGAGTGCGAGTACCACTAGTTGCAGAAGTATCGTCATAGCCACCCAGAACAACACGATCCGACACGGGTTGGCCGCTACCATCGAAGGTGAGAACCGTTCGTACTGGTGACGGCCGAGGTATTCGCGATAGACGAGGAGGAGTTGAACCCCGAACATGAGTCCGACCGCACCGAACGCTTTCAAAGCGAACGCTTCCGTATAGATAGCCGCCAACTCTCCGATCTTCATTCCGTCTTCTAGCCCCGTGTCGGGGTTTCCGAATTCGACGAATAGCGGTGAAGAAAACAGCCAGAAGAAGAGTACGAAGGCGAGATTCTCGGGGAGATAACGAACGTTTCGATAGTGAATCGGTGGTACCCATCCGATCGGCCGTACTGAACCAGTTCGGCGTGGAATCGATATCGCGCCTGCGTGTAGACGTTTTTCTTCGGCTTCTGGTATCGGCTCTCGCTTTGCAAAGAGTGTCAATCCACAGTAGAGAAGTATGCAGAAGCCGATTGCTACCCAATACGCGAATGTGGCCTCGGATACCCGCCACTCGAGAAAAACAACCCCGGCAACTGGAAGCAGATTCACGACGAGAATCAACGGAAACGTCGTCCGAATCGCTGGCTGACTACTACTCATTCTACTATAGCGAACTATTTTACAAATAGTTCAAATATATTCATAATTAACTCATTCAGAGGCATTATTGAGTCACTCCAACTAACTGTTCACGGCGAGTCCTTACCGAGCGACGACCGACGGCCGGTAGCGTCCGACTTTCTTGCTCAGCCAATCCCCGATTCGCGATCCGATTATCGCCGCCAGGCCGGCGAAGACGAACATAGTGACGACGGCCACGATTGCGAGGACCGTCTGAAGTACCCGCGACACCACCGGTCCGCCGAGTTCGACGTGGACGAACCACAGTATATCGACCAGCATCCACAGCGCCGGCAACAGACCGATGAGACCGGCCCGAAAGCCGACTCGAGAGCGGACAGCCGACGGTCCTTCATACAGGTAACCGGCGACGAGTCCGCCGAACACTACCGGTAAGAGGCCGATTTCGCTTCCCGTCTGCCAGTAGGTGACCGTCGTGAACGGGAGCGAGGCGAGGCCGCCGACGATCGCGTACCGCCAGCTGTCGTCGGCTAGCAGGGATCGGCGACTGCGATCACGGGTCATACGTATCGATAGTGTTGCCGACACTATAACTGTTGTAACTAGAACACGAACGACCTGTCCCGTGATCGACCGGCGATGCGGGTCCGACTCGCGTCGCGGTCGCGGCGGTCCAGTCGCTACGGGGAGATCAGATCAAGCGACGAACGGTAAATGATAGCAGCCGAAAGCCGCGGTTCACTCGCGGTCGCCGATCAGTCGTCGGCGGGGACGGCCTGCTCCGATCGCGAGTCGGCCATCGCGAGGACGTCGTCGAAGAAGTCGAGGGTATCCTCCGGACCGGGGTTGGCTTCGGGGTGATACTGGCGGGTGATGACGTCGTACTCGATGCCGTCGATGCCCTCCGGCGTGTCGTCGTTGACGTTGATCTGCGTGACCTCGAGGTGTTCGCCGGGTTCAGCGACCGTGTAGCCGTGGTTCTGGGTGGTCATGACGACCTGTCCGGACGCTAAGTCGAGGACGGGCTGGTTGACGCCGCGGTGACCGAAGTCCATCTTCTCGGTCGTACCGCCCAGCGCCTCGGCGACGATCTGCTGGCCGAGACAGATGCCGGCGACGGGCGTGTCCTCGACGAACTCCTCGACGAGGTGGATCGTCTGCTCGAAGTTGACCGGGTCGCCGGGACCGTTCGAGATGAAGAGGACGTCGGGGTCGACGGCCTCGACGTCGGCGACGCTGGCGTCGTGGGGGAGCACGTGGACCTCGGCGTCGCGGGCCAGCAGCGAGTCGACGATCGAGCCCTTCGCGCCGCAGTCGACCAGCGCGACGGTCTGACCGTCGTTGTCTTCGCCGTAGACCTCGACCTCGTCGACGCTGACCTGTTCGCCGATCTCGGTATGATCGCTCATGGCCTTGCAGGCCTCGAGTTGCTCCTTGGCGTCTTCCTCGGTGACGTCCTCGCCGACGGCGATACCGCACTTCATGGCGCCGCCGTCGCGGATGGTGGTGACGACCTCTCGCGTGTCGAGGTGGTCGACCGCCGGGACGCCTTCGCTCTCGAGCCACTCGGCGACGTCCTCGGTGAACTCCTTGGCGAGTGCGGCGCGCGGGTGGACGCGGTCGTCCTCGAACCGCTCCTCGCGGACGCCGTAGTTACCGATCAGCGGGTACGAGAAGGTCAGAACCTGCTCCTCGTAGGAGGGGTCGGTCAGACTCTCTTCGTATCCCGTATACGCTGTCGTGAAAACGAGTTCCCCGCGAGCCGTGCCCGAAGCGCGACCACGTCCCTCGAGTACGCGGCCGTCTTCCAGTGCGACGTAGGCTTCCGTCATTACGATCTACGTATCGGATGGACCATCATAAGTGTTGTCTTCGAAGCTCAGTTACGATTTTCGTAATCGGTAAGTGCAGGACACACGTAGTCACGCATCTCCATGGACGACCTGGACCGACAGATCCTCGATCAGCTTCGGCGAGACGGCCGCACGCCTTACACCGAGATCGCCGACGAGGTCGGGACGAGCGAGGGAACCGTCCGCAACCGCGTCGAACGGATGATCGACGAGGACGTCATCGAACGCTTCACCATCTCGACCCGGACGGGCAACGTCCAAGCGATGATCGAGCTCAGCGTCGCGGTCGACGTCGACACGAAGGCCGTCTCCGAGCGCATCGCCGAGTGGGACGAAGTGGACTTCGTCTGGATGGTCTCCGGCGAGCAGGACGTCGTGCTCGTCGTCGACGCCGCGGACACGCGCGGAGTCAACGATCTCATCACGAAGGCCCGCGATCAGGAGGAGGTCGTAAGCACGAAGACACGGCTCATCCTGGACGAAGAACTCGGCTAGGAGGGTCAGAGACGCCCGTCGTCGGCTCTGTCGCGACGATCCACGCTGTAGTGGCGCGCGCTGTGCCGCGGTGAGCCGTGGCACGAAACCGTGCGAGCGAATCGGCTGGGGAGGGTGTGGCAATTCCCTGCCGCCAGTATGAGCAGATCACTCGCTCGCACAGTTATCTCGACATCACAGATCTCTCGATCCGGTCTCGAGAGTGGACCAGCGATCAATGTTTTCTCGAGTCAGTCGGTACTCGAGGCCGCTGAGGGCTACTTCTGCTGATGGACGCAAGACGCGGAGAAGCGTCCTGCTACTCCTGGCAATGGAGGTCGCCGCGTCCACCCCAGCCGATTCGCTCGCACGGCTTCGAATCGCGGGTCACTGGGCCCACGATTCCCGTTGTCACCGTTCGCCTCTCGAGGCCTCACTCCGTTCGGCCTCACACTGCTCGCCGCGGTCCAGCGCGCGCCACCGCAGTCCCGTCCTCGTTACGATAACGCCTCGAGGTGGATCAGCCCTCGCCAGGCGGCGTCCCGACGCCCGGCGTCGGTCGCTCGATCGCGTCGATCACGTGTTTCCGGCGGTGGATCGCCCGGTAGCCCCGGCGCAACAGTCGGTCCAGCAGCGACTCGGAGACGCGAGCGCTCACCCGCCCGTCGCGGATCGCGTCGACGACCGATTCGGGCGTGAGTTCGTCGGCCTCGACGACCGTGTACGCCCGGCCCACCTCGAAGGGGTAGTGAGCGTCACTGCCGCCGACGAGCGGGAGATCGCGCTCTTCGGCCAACTCCTCGACCAGCGGCCTCGAGCGCGGGTGTTTGCCGTTGACTTCGATCGCGTCGAAGGGGACGTCCTCGAGTTCCCGCACCGTGCTGTTCCGGAAGGGGTGGGCGACGATCGCGGCGCAGCCCCGGTCGTGTGCCAGCGCGACCGCCTCTTCGGGGGAGAGCGCGCCGGGTTTCGTCGCTTCCGGCGGATCGGGACCGACGACGAGGACGTGGCCGCGGTCGGTCGTGATCTCGATCCCCGGCAGCGTCTGGGCGCCGCCGGGCGGATCCAGCGGCGTGTAGTAGTCGTGGTTGGTCGTCGCGACGCCCGCGAGGCCCCGGCGATCGGCGGCCCGGGCGAGCAGTCGGACTCCCAGCGGGTCGAAGCGGTCGCCGAGGCGCCGACGACCGTGGAAGAATCTCGTGTGCGCGTGGAGGTCGACGGAGTACATGGAAGGGCAAACGCCGGGCAGACCCTTTTGCGTGCGGCCGGCATCTCCTGTAGTATGGGATCCGACGGTGCGAGCGACCGCGTTCTGGTCCTCAATCCCGTAAGTGGAAGCGGGGACCACGTAGACGAGGTCGTCGAACTGGCGGCCGATCGCGGCTTCGAGATTCGAAAGACCGAGAAAGGCGGCGACGCGAAGAGGTTCGCCCGCGAGGCCGCCCCCGAGGCCGACTTGGTCGCCGCGGCCGGCGGGGACGGGACGGTCAACGCCGTCGCCAACGGCGTCGCAGCGGCGGGCGCCCTCGAGTCGACGACCGTCGGGGTCGTCCCCGCGGGGACGGGCAACAACTTCGCCTCGAACATCGGGATCCGAGGACTCGAGCACGCGTTCGACGTGATTGAGGACGGCCGCCGTCGGCGGATCGACCTCGGGATCGCGAACGACCGCATCTTCGTCAACTCCTGCGTCGGCGGGATCACCGCCGAGGCCAGCAGCGAGACGTCGTCGGAGAGCAAGGCGAATCTGGGCGTGCTCGCCTATGTGAAGAACACGGTCGGGACGGTCGGCTCGTTCGACTCGCTTCCCCTGCGACTGAAGACGGCCACGAGACCCGACGGCGAACACGCACACGCGTGGGAGGGCGAGGCGCTGTTCGTCCTCGTCGGCAACTGCCGGCGCTTCACCGGCACGCGGACCGCCCAGGCCGACGTCGAGGACGGGCTGTTCGAGGTCACGATCGTCGAGGACGCCGCGGTCACGGAACTGCTCGGCGGTGCGGCCCGACAGGGGCTGCTCGACGCCGACAGCGACTGCATCATCACGCGGCGGACGCCGTCGCTCGAGATCGAGAGCCAGCGCGACGCCGTCGAGTACAGCCTCGACGGCGAGATGCTCGAGACCGAGACGCTTCACCTCGAGACCGACGCGAGCGCGCTCGAGATCGCCGTCGGGAGCGAGTACCGAATCGATCCGGATGAGGAGGCGACGAACGGCGGGATCGTCTGACGCACACCGCAGGACTGAACCGCGCGCACCGCCGCGGCGAGACGATACTGGTTTCAAGACCCGCTGTGATTGTGGGGGTATGAGTACGCCACAGGACGACCACTCCCACGAGAACGCCGAACAGGACGTGATCGCCGTCGACGCCGACGACAACGAACTCGAGCTCGTCAACCGGCTCGAGGCCCACACCGGCGACGGAATTCGCCACCGAGCGTTTACGTCGCTGGTCTTCGACGGCGAGGGGAACATTCTGCTGGCCCAGCGAGCCCCCGACAAGCGACTCTGGGGAACCTACTGGGACGGAACCGTCGCCTCCCACCCCGTTGAGGGACAGAGCCAGAAGGAAGCGACGCGCCAGCGACTGGAGGAGGAACTGGGGATCACCCCCGACCAGTACGGCGACCTGCGGCTGACCGACCGCTTCGAGTACAAGCGCTACTTCGAGAACGCGGGCCTCGAACACGAAGTCTGTGCCGTCCTGCAGCTGACCCTGTCCGATCGCGACCTCGATCCCGACGAGGAGGAGGTCACGGGCCTGATGTGGGTCCCCTACGAGCGACTCCACTCGAACCCCGAATGGTACCGCCAACTCCGCCTCTGTCCCTGGTTCGAGATCGCGATGCGACGCGACGTCCGGTAGCGCCGCCGATCGCGACCCGATAGCCGTCATTCTGACACTTCTGCCGAATCGGCCGATCCCGAACCCCGCCGCACCGAGATCCGATCGCCGGCCGTTCGGACGGCTCGAGGACGCAACTCCCGCGATTTTCCGGATGAGAACCGATCGACGAGACCGTCGCGTCTCGGCGACGGACACCGTCTAGAAACAGTACACTAGCGGGAGGTTTATTAGTGAGTGCCCACACATGAAGGATAGACTGCGATGGTCAGTGATACGTTCAGGCGTCTTCTCCGGGGGAGCGTCGCCACATCGTCCGCGTCGGCGGGGAGTTCGACCGCGACGGGATCGACGACGGAGACGGGGCCGTCGCCCGACTCGGCGCGACCCGAGGGCGAGCCGTTGGATATCTGTCTGTTGAGCTACCGATCGAACCCCTACTCCGGCGGCCAGGGCGTCTACGTGAAGTATCTGAGCCGAGCGCTGACCGACCTCGGACACTCCGTCGACGTGATTTCGGGGAAGCCCTACCCCGAACTCGACGACGACGTCGGGCTGGTGAAGTTGCCCGGCGAGAACGTCGTCGACGAACTCGACCGATTAGGACAGTTCGAACCCTCATATCTGCGCGATCCGCTGGCGATGTACGAGTGGCTGAGCGCACTCACCGGCGGCTTCCCCGACCCCTACGCCTTCGGTCGCCGCGTCGTCGATTACTTCGAGAAACGCCGACCCGAGTACGACGTGATCCACGACAACCAGTCTCTGTGTTACGGGCTGCAGACGCTCCGCGAACGGGGCCACCCCGTGGTGGCGACGGTTCACCACCCGATCACCGTCGACCGCGACGTCGCCCTCGCTGCGGCCGACGGCTGGGGCGAGCGGCTGCTGATCCGCCGCTGGTACCGGTTCCTCCGGATGCAACGCGAGGTCGTCCGCGACCTCCCCCACGTCTTGACCGTCTCCGAAGCGGCCAAGCGCCGCACCGTCGCCGACTTCGGCGCCGACCCCGACGCGCTCCGCGTCGTCCACAACGGGATCGACACCGACCTGTTCGAACCCGTCGACCGCGAGCACGACCGCCCGCGCGTGATGACGACCGTCAGCGCCGACGTGCCGCTGAAGGGCGCTCGCTACCTGCTCGAGGCCTTCGCCGACGTTCGCGAGCACGTCGACGCCGAACTCGTCGTCGTCGGCGAGTTCGACGAGGGCGGCGACTGCGAGCGACTGGTCTCGAAGCTTGGCATCGAGGACGCCGTCGAGACCCACAGCGAGATCAGCTACGACCGGATGATCGAACTCTATGGAACCGCCGACGTCGCCGTCGTCCCCTCGCTGTACGAGGGCTTCGGCCTCCCGGCGGGCGAGGCGATGGCCTGTGGCGTCCCGGTCGTCGCCACCACCGGCGGCGCCCTGCCCGAGGTAGTCGGCGACGCCGGCAACCTCGTCGCCCCCGGCGACGCCGGCGAGATGGCCGACGCAATCCGCGAGTTGCTCGCGGACGACGACCGGCGCCGCCGGCTGGGCGAGCGCGGCCGCGAGCGCATCGTCGAGGAGTTCGACTGGGAGCGGGCCGCCGGCGAGACTGTCCGCACGTACCGAACCGCGATCGAGGCACGGCGGACGCGGGAGACCTGACCATGGAGACGATCGATTTCGACCGGCTCACGCTGACGCCGGGGATGCGCGTCTTAGACGTCGGCTGCGGGGAGGGCCGACACGTCCACGCCGCCGCCCTCGAGAACGTCCGGGAGGTCGTCGGCGTCGACATCGGGCGGGAGAACCTGACCGCCGCGCGCGAGGACTACACGTCGTACATCGCCGGCGAGACGGACGTGCCGGTTACGTTCGCCGCGGGCGACGCGCTCCGGCTTCCCTTCGAGGACAGCGCCTTCGACGTCGTCTGCTGTACCGAGGTCTTGGAGCACATCCCCGACTACGAGGCCGCGCTCGATGAACTCCGCCGGGTCTGCAAGCCGGAGGGGACGCTCGCGGTCAGCGTCCCTCGCGAGGGGCCCGAACGGGTCTGCTGGGCGCTGTCGGACGAGTACCACCAGGTCGAGGGCGGCCACGTCCGCATCTTCGACCGCGAGGAACTGCGGGCCGCGATCGAACGACGCGGTTTCCGCCGGGTCGACGACCACTTCGCCCACGCCCTGCACGCGCCCTACTGGTGGCTGAAGTGTCTCTGGTGGGACCGCGACCAGCGCGGCGAGGCGCCGCTGACGCTGCGGGCCTACGATCGCTTCCTCGAGTGGGACGTTCTCGAGTCGCCCCGAACGGTGCGGCTGCTCGAGCGGGCGCTCGACCCACTGGTGGGCAAGAGCGTCGTCTACTACTTCGAACTGGAGGGGCCAGCGTGAGCGACGGCTCCGGGCCCCGGTCGCTCGCCGACTGGGGTCTCGAGCCCGCGGTCGACCACATCGAGCGCGTCCAGCGCGCGGACGGACTGATCCTCTGGTACCCCGACGGCCCAGCCGACCCCTGGGACCACGTCGAGAGCGCGATGGCGCTGTCGATCGCTGGCCGCGACGAGGCCGCCCGCCGCGCCTACCGCTGGGTGGCCGACGCCCAACACGACGACGGTGCGCTGTGGGCGACCTACGGCGACAGCGAGGACGACGACGGCGCCCACGACGGCGACGAACCTCGCAAGGAGACCCACCGGAGCGCCTACGTCGCCGTCGGCGCCTGGCACCACTATCTCTGTACCGAGGACCGCGACTTTCTCGAGAACCTGTGGCCGACCGTCCGCGACGCCCTCGCCTTCGCCTGCGACCACCAGGCCCCGACCGGCGAGATCTACTGGACCGTCGACCCCGACGGCGAGGTCTACGAGGACGCGCTGATCGCCGGCTGTGCCTCGATCTACAAGAGCCTCGCCTGCGGCGCGACGATCGCGGACGTTCTCGGCCGCGTCGAGGTACGGGATCGGTGGCTCGAGGCCCGTTCCCGACTCGGCGAGGCGATCCGAACTCGGCCCGACCGGTTCGACCGCACCTGGGAGAGCAAGTCCCGGTACGCGATGGACTGGTTCTACCCGGTCCTCTGTGGCGTCGTGACCGGCAATTCCGCGCGGGACCGTCTCGACGCCGGCGCGGATCGGTTTCTCGAGGAAGAGTTAGGCTGTCGGTGCGTCTCGGACGAGCCGTGGGTGACCGTCGCCGAGTCCTGCGAACTCGTGCTCTCGCTGGCCGCGGTCGGCCGGACGACGCGTGCTCGAGAGATCTACGAGTGGCTCTTTCAGTGGACCGACGACGAGGGGATCTTCTGGACGGGCTACCAGTTCGAGGACGAGGCGTTCTGGCCGGGCGAGCGGCCGACCTGGACCGGCGCGGCCGCGGTGCTGGCCGCGGACGCGCTCTCGGGGGTGTCGCCGGCGGCGGATCTCTTCACTGATCCGCAGCCAGAGTGACAGCGAGTGCGACACCCGCCGCGTGACAGCGATCGCTCGGGACGGGTCATTTGTCCGTGAACACTCTGAGCGCGACTCCGACGAGTACCAGGCTCGCCCCGAGAACGATTCCCAGCGGCGGCGGTAACGGCGTGAACCGTACGAGCCCGACGAAGATAACGATAGTCGAGAGTCGAACCACGGATCTCCTACGCAGAACGCACTGAAAAGGGCGCTGCGCGCATCGTCCGAGAGCCGGACGGGCGCGGCGCAAGTACCGTCGCGACGGACGAGGACACTCAGTCCGTTCTCCCGGAAGACGGCACTCGAGCAATCCCCGTATCACAGACCACGCACGATCGGAGCCCGTTCGCATCGGTGAACCGATCGAACAGTCGCGAGAGCCGCACGTCGTGACTCGCGAGGAACCCGCCGGGCTCGAGCCGCGACAGCGCCGTCTCGTATTCGAAGCGCATGTGCGGCAGTCGGTGATCCGAGTCATGCAGGAACAGGTCGACGGGCCCGACGGTCTCGAGCAAATCGGGAAGCACCGCGCGCGCGTCGCCCTCGCGTAACTCCCAGCGCTCGCGACACCGGTCCGGAATTAGGTGGCCGTAGTCGAACGGCCCCGGCGGGCCGCTGGGCAGATCCACCGAGTGCAGCGTTCCGCCGCCGTTTCGCTCCATCGCCGCCAGAATATGCGCGTCGAACGAGCCGAACAGAACCCCGGTTTCGATGGCGGTCTCGACCTCGAGGGCGCGACAGACGACGTACAGCGTCGCGCCGTCGCGCCAGTGGGTGGTGTCGGTGGCGACGCCGGCATCGTGAATCTCCGCCACGCGATCGGCGTAGGTGTCGTGGAACCACTCGAGGTTATCGTACTCGCGTTCGTACGCTCGGAGTTCGTCGACCGATGCGGGGAGCACCGACGCCAGCCGCTCGGCTCGCTCGTCGATCTCCTGTCCGTAGTCCAGCCGTCGGCGCTCGAGTCCCAGACGGGCTTTCCGGAGCGCGTAGACGGCGTCTCGCAGGCGACCGGGCAGCGGATCGTCCGCCGTCACCGATACCCCAGCGCTTCGAGGCGCGATTCGACGTCATCGTCGTCCCCATCGCTACCGCGGCCGTCCTGTTGGGCCCCGGCTTCGTCGCCCTCGCGGACCGCATCGGGTAGCGCCGGATCGCCGGTACCCAGATCCCGCCCCTCGCGGACGACCCACGGGACGCGCCGCAGCGCGGGCACGGGCGTTCCGGGCGGGTGCGACCAGACGCCGAGTTCGCCGAGCGCGTTGCCGTGATCGCTGGTCATCGCAACCCGGCCGTCACAGTTCTCGAGCAGGCGTGCGACGTCGTCCAACACCCACTCGAGGTTGTCCCGGTAGGCCCGCCAGACCGCCTCGAAGGCCAGATCGCCGTCGCGGACCCGCAGCCAGGGGTCGTTCATCGAGCCCTCGTCGTCGTCGGCCTCGGCGAAGGCCTCGAGGGCCTCCTGCTCCTCGGCCGTGAGGTCCTCAAGGTCGAGGTCCTCGTCTGCCGGGTCGTCACCGTCCTCGCCGTCGGCGAACTGCCCCCAGTGTTCGATGTCGGCCGAGCCGAAGAACCACTCCGGTCGGGATCGGAACGGGGCGTGGGGCTGCATGTAGTGGACGAGGACGCGGTCGACGCCGAGTTCCTCGCGGCGGCGCCAGATCGCAATCGCGGCGTCAGTCAGCGACTCGGGCGGGATCGTCGAGATACCGTCGTCGACCCAATCGTCCCGCCAGGCCTCGTGGAAGACGCCGAAGTCGGCCTCGGACAGCGGCAATACCTCGTCGGAGGTAACGAGGATGTGCTCGCAGGACTGGGAAGAAAAGGGGTTGCCGGTCACGTACGCGGTGCGAGCCATCTCCTCGCGATAGGCGGGCGCGAAGGTTCGGTCCATCCACTCGGCCGACTGCGAGCCGACCGACCACAGCGAGTCGACCCCGTCAGGTCCGGGCAGAGCCTCGTGGCCGGCCGCGGCCGCCTCGCGCATGAGATCGAGTCGGCAGCCGTCGAGAATACAGCAGACGTCCCACTCGCGGTCCCAGACGGCCGTCGCGGGCACGAGCCGCGAGAGCGCGTGGCCGAAGCGACCGGTCGCAATCGTCTCGGATAGCGTCGCGAAATCCATCGGCGTCGGCTCCTGTATACTGGCTGGAGACGATTCTGTTAGTAGCTTTTGATCGGCGAACCGACCGGTCGCTGACTCGAGCGGTCGGCCGTCGCCGCGGACGCCAGCGGATCGAATCGCGACACGAGGCGGAGATATGCGATGCGGTAACAAGGCTTATTATACGGTAGTTCGTAGCGTCGGTCGTGGACCGATGAAAACGGTCCGTGTGACGTAATGAGTTCCCAACCACCGGAAACCGAGACGCACGAAGTCACGCTCTCCAGAGACGAGCAATGGGTCGTTCACGCCATCCTCGCGGACTATATCGACGACGCTATCGATTCCGACGAGACCCCGCCGGCGTGGGCGGTCGAACTGCTCGAGGCCGTCGAGTCCGGAGACAACACGGAGGTACTCACCGGATTCCAGACCCGACGACTCGCCGAGGCGATGGGTGACTATCTCGAGCGCGAAGGGATTCCGGACCAGGACCGCGTCCACGGATCGGACGTCGCCGACCGACTCGAGGCCCACCTCGAGTCCCACGGGACGGCGTAGTCCGTCCCGAGCGATCGGCGCGAGGCGACGAAACGCGGTCAGACGACCGCGAACGTATTTTGCGGAATCCGAGAGAACGGAGACGGGAGTCCGCGTCGGGTCCCGCGAGCACGGATCGCCGTCCGATCAGGGACGAGTGGGTCCCCACACGGTCGAGACCCGCTCCTCGGCCGAAAGGGCGAGCAGTATCGTGGGGAACAGCGGCAGCGACAGCAGTGCGGTTGGGTGATCTCCCGACCGCAGCCCCGTCGACGCAGCGCAGCCGGCAGCTCTCTTGGAGTCGGCCAATACGGTGCATACCCAGCCCTATTCCTGCTGGGTCGTGGCGTCGAGAACTCGGCGGACGGCATCTACGGTGTCTGGGCGGGCGATGACTATGCCATCAACGGACGGTACAGTCACTCGGTACGCCACTTCGCTTCTGTGGCCGTTCCTCAAGTCTTGTATACTCATGTGAAAATCAACCGGTCGCTGGTAAATGTTTCTCCAGTATTAATTTGTATTATGATAAAATAGGGCGGGACGGAGTGTGCTATGAGATGACACTGCAAGATATCCTCGACATCGATAGGCGAACATATCTCAAGATGGCCAGCGGTGCCGTATCGATTCCCGCGCTGAGTAGCGCAGTGGGCGCACGGAGCGACGACGCCTCGGACGTCACCCAGTCTCGTCAGGAAAAGTTCGACCGGCTGGACGCGTATCTCGACGAGAACGGGCTCGAGGCCGTCTGGTTCGCGGATTCGGACTCGTACGCGTGGCTCACCGGCCGAAGCAACGTCATCGACCGGAGTTCGGCAACCGGCGTCGCCGCCGTCGGCTACGACGGGGCGGACCTCACGATCGTCGTCGACAACGACGAACGCGCGCTCGTCCGGGAAGAGCGGTTCGACGGCGGCGGTTCGGACGACTGCCACCTGACGCCGGCACTTCCCGACGTGACGATCGAGACGTTCCCGTGGTACGCGACGTCGCTCGGCGACGCCGTCGCAGAACGGTCGCCGACGCCCGCAGCCGCGGACTTCGACGTACCCGGTCTCGAGTCGCTAGATGCGAGCCCGCTCCGACAGCCGCTCACGGCCGGCGATATCGAACGGTACCGAACACTGGGCGCCGAAACGGCCGCCGCGGTCGAGGGCGTCTGTCGAAACGCCGAGTCGGGCGACACCGAGCAACAGCTCGCGAACGCACTGGGCTGTGCGCTCGATCGATACGGGATCGATCATCCGGTCGTACTCGTGGCGGGCGGAGCGCGGGCGCGGAAGTATCGCCATCCCGTCCCGCGGGACGTCGAACTCGGCGAGTTCGTCGTCGTCTCCGTCGTCGGCCGACGGCTCGGGGAGTACGCCAGTTGTACGCGCACGGTCGCCTTCGACCCGCCGGAGTGGCTTGAAGAACGACATCGAATCGCGACGCGCATCGACGCGACCGCGCTGGCCTCGACACGGGCGGCCGCGCGGTCGGACGGAACGGCCGACGACGTCTTCCGGGCGATTCAGGCCGGGTACGGAGAAGCGGGCCTTCCGACCGAGTGGCAGGAACACCACCAGGGTGGCGCGGCCGGGTACGCGAGCCGAGAGTGGGTCGCGACGCCGGGGCTGCAGACGAGCGTCACGGCACCGATGGCGTACGCGTGGAATCCGACCGTGAAAGGGGCGAAGAGCGAAGGGACGGTCCTGGTGACCGACGACGCGATCGAACCGCTCACGACGACCGGGGAGTGGCCGACCCTCGAGGCGGCGTCGTACGTGGACGACGCGACCGTCACGCGGCCCGCCGTCCTGTACAAGAACTCGTAGTTGCCAGATCCGTCACGTCCCGCCGCTGAAGGGCCAGGACAGCTCCTACCGAAACGCATCGAAGACGGCCGCGAGGCTCGCGCGTAGCTACCGTCGTGCCGGTGTCGGCCGACATGCTCCGCTCGGCGGCGTCCGTCAGGGCCGCGTCGTGCCCCAGACGGCGGTGAGCGCGAGCAACACCGCGGGGAACAGTGGCAGCGACAGCAGGGCGAAGCGGTAGCCGACGTCGGGCGGCCAGAAGGTGATCGCCGCCGGCGCGACGATAAAGGTGAGGACGATCATCCCGACGACGGTCCAGCCGCGCCAGTCGAACTCCCGGTCGGTCGAATCGGGATGTGGTGGGTCGGAACCGCCGGCGGTTTTGGTCCGCTTCCCCCCCTCGTCGAACGTGGACGGGTCGTGGACGTATCCGCCATCGTCGCTCGGGCACATATTTGGGCGTTCGAGGCGATAGTAAAAGCATCTGTGGTTCCGAAGAGATGCTGCGCCGCGGCCGAACCGGTTCGGCGTATGACTCGAGTTGCCCGCTGAAGCCGATTTGAGCGGAGACACAGCGCGACTCGAGTCGCCACTGTCCACGTCTCGGAAACAGTCAAGTTACTTGTATCGCAACGGCGACCGATCACAGCATGGAAACGTGGCTGCGGACACTGACGAAGATCCATCACTACCACTATCCTGTTCTCGCCTGTGGCGGGCTGATCGTAACGGTCGTGTGCTCCAGTCCGGGAACGCACCAGTTCGCCGTCGGACCGATCACGGTCGACGTCTTCTACAGTTCGCTGCTAACGTTCGGGGCGCTGTTGGTCCTCTCGGTGACTGATACGTACGATCCGGAAGACTACAGACTCGAGTCGGACGACACCGAACGGTAACGGCGCTACCTCGGCAGCGTCGAGCCAATTCCGAATCGCCGTCGTCGGTCCCTAGAGTTCGCTGTCGGGACGGACGACGACCTTGCCGAACCCTTCGCGGTTCTCGATGATCTCGTGGGCGCGGGGCGTCTCACTCATCGGCAACTCCTCGCGGATCGCGGGCTCGAAGGTACCGTCCCAGACGAGGTCCATCACTTCGTCGACCTGATCGGGCGTCGCCATCGTCGAGCCGATGATCTGGAGTTGCTCCCAGAAGATCCGCGGAATGTCGGTCTCGGGATTCCCACCGCCGGTGCCGCCGCAGGTGACCAGCCGACCGCCCTTGGTGAGGCTCTTCAGCGAGTTCTGCCAGGTGGGCGCGCCGACGTGTTCGACGACGACGTCGACGCCGCGGCCGTCGGTCTCCGAGAGCACCCAGTCAGCGAAGTCCTCGTCCTCGTAGTTACAGACGTGGTCGGCACCGTGCTCGCGGGCGTAGTCGAGTTTCTCCTCGGTGCTGCCGGTCGCGTAGACCTCCGCGCCCGCGTAGTCGGCGATCTGGAGCGCGGCGTGGCCGACCCCACCGCTGGCGCCCAGCACGAGCACCTTCTCGCCGGCCTGGAGCTCCGCACGGTCGATCAGCATCCGCCAGGCGGTCTGGAACACCAGACAGCTCGAGCCGGCGACCGCCCAGTCGACGTCCTCGGGGACCGGAATCAGGTTGTCCTCGGGAACGGCGGCGTACTCGGAGTGGACGCCCTGGACGTGCTCGCCGATGATGTGGAATCGGGGATCGAGCGTCGGATCGTCCATCCGCAGGTCGCCGACGCCGGCGGAGACCGCGACGCGGTCGCCTTCCTCGAAGCGGGTGACGTCCGGGCCGACCTCCTCGACGACGCCGGCGGCGTCGCTGCCCGGAACGTGGGGCATCTCGAGGTCGATCCCCGGCATCCCCCGCCGCGTCCAGATATCCAGGTGGTTGAGCGCAGCCGCCTTGATGTCGACCAGTACCTCGTCGCGGTCGACGTCCGGATCGGAGTACTCCCCGTACTCGATGACGTCCGTGTCGCCGTGTTCGGTGATCTTGACTGCCTGCATACTCGCGTATGACGGAAACTCCGGCCATAACAGTTTGGCTACCAGCACTCTGCTGGTCGACGATCGGTCGCTTTGCGCTGCAAAGTTACTTTGCGGCAGGAACTATTATGTGTTACAGACGTGTCAGCTGACGTAGAGACAATGTCAACAGAGACACAAACCGGCCGCCGATCCAACGCCGACCTCGAGCGGAATCAACGGGACCGAGAACCCACACGAGAACGGGATCGAGACCCGCGACGCTGGCTCGCACAGGCGAGTGCGTTCACCAGACGGAGCCTTCAAGAGGTGCGCAACAGCTGGCTGCTGCTGGGGTGGGTGATCGTGTTTCCGTCGGTCATGTACCTCTTCTTCGTCGCGCAGGGAACGGACGGGCCGGCGACGGCCGACGCGATCATCTCGATCGGAATCGGCGTGATGGGCGCGCTCTTCGTCTGCCTCTACCTCTTCGGCGACCAGCTCGCGGGCGACCTCGAGGACCGGCGGTACGCGGCCTACCGGTCGATGCCGCTCTCGCCCGCGGCCGATCTGGCTGGGCGGATGGCCGCCGGCCTCGTCCTCGCGACGGCGGCGTTCGCGGCGACGATCCTCGCGGGGGTGGCGACCGGCGCCGAGTACGGCCTCCGCGGGCCCGAGTCGATTCCGATTATCGTCGTCGCTGGACTGCTGACCTGGGTCTTCTGGATGGTCGTCGCGATCCCGATCGTGCTGGCCGCGGACAACGAGTCCGTCGCCGAGTGGGTCAGCTCGCTGGTCGCGGTCGCCGCGTTCGTCCTCACCGGCTTCAACGGCGCGCTGCCCGCCCAGTCGCCCATCGAGGGCGAACTGCTGAACTACCTCCCGAACGCCCTGCCGACGCGGCTGCTGGTCTACCACCTCGTCCCCGCCGAGAACTGGACGGAACTCGGCGCCGCGCCCCCGGCGATGCCGACCGGTCTCGAGTTCGTCGCGCTGCTGGCCGGCTACGCGATCGTCGCGCTGGTCGCCGGAACGGTCCTGTTGAACCGGTACGCCTACGACCGGGGGTGGTGGCCGTGAGCGACGCCGTCGTCACCGCCAGCGGGGTCCGGAAATCCTTCGACGAGGAGGGCGTCCTCGAGGACGTCGATCTCACCGTCAGGGACGGCGAGCTACTGGTCCTGATGGGACCCAACGGCGTCGGCAAATCGGTGTTGCTCTCCTGTCTGGCCGGCAGCGACCGCCCGACCGAGGGCAGCGTGTCCGTCTTCGGCGAGCCGGCCACCGCACGCGCGGACACGACGAGTTTCCTCCTGCAGGACGCGCTCTGCCACGAGAAGCTTACCGGCCGGGAGAACGTCGCGTTCTACGACCGGCTCCACCCTGAGTTCACTGACGCGTGGCGCGACTACGCCGACCGGCTCGGGATCGCCGAGGACCTCGAGCGGCCCGTCGAGAACTACTCCGGCGGGATGGTGCGCAAGCTCGAGCTCTCGATCGCGGCGAGCATCGACGTCCCGATCTACCTCTTCGACGAACCGACCGCGGCGCTGGACCTGCCGACGGTCCAGACGGTTCACGACCTGTTCCGCGAGAAACGGGCCGCGGGGAAGACGCTCGTCGTCGCCAGCCACCGCCCGATGGACGCCGACATCGCCGACCGGGTCGCCTTCCTCGCGGACGGCGAAATCGCTACCGTCGGGACGCCGGACGAGCTGTTAGCGTCGCTCCCGCCGATCCTCGAGACCGGGACCGCCCACACGGGCGCGCTGACCGACGCAATCCACGGGGATCCTTACGCGGTCGCGGGCAACGTCCGGGGGTTCCTGCCGGCCGACGGCGACGACCCCGATCCCGCCGTCGACGACGTCGCGGCCGCGACCGGCATCGACCCGGACGATCTCGCCGTCGCTGAGCCGACGTACACCGACCTGTTTAACTACTACACGAACACTGGTCCGGACGAACGCCCGACTCACAACCGATGACCGACGGAACCGAAGACGTCGATCCGGCCGCCCTCGAGGCGGAGCTCGCCGAGATCAAGGGAGCGATCGGACTCGCGGAGGACCACCCCTACTGGTGGCGGTTCTGGCTCGTCGAAGGCGTCGGCGCCGGCTGCTGTTTCACCCTCGTGCAGTTCTGGTTCCGCGGCGGGCCCGAACTGCCGATCCTCGCCGCGTTCGTCGGCCTGCTCGGCCTCGGGACGCTCGTCAAACGCCGGATTAGAGCGGCCTACGAGCCGCCGACGGCGGGGCTACCGGACCAGCGTCTCTGGCTCCTCGCGGTCCTCGCCGCCATCGGCGCGCTGCTCGTCGGCCTCCTGCCGGTGTTCGACGTGCTCGGCGAGCGGAACGCGGTCCGGCTGGCGCTGGTCTCCGCGGGGGCGGTCGTCGGCGCCGGCTACGTCTACATGGGCCAACTGCTCGGCGCGTACGACATCCGGGCGGCCGACCGCTACGCCTTCTATGCCGGCGGCGCGTGGATCCTCGTTCTCGCCGCCGCTATCCCCCATGTCCCCGCTGCCGAGGGCTGGGAGTACGCCGTCTTCGGGCTCGGTATCGCCGTCCAGCACGTCGCCGCCTACGTCGTTCTCTCCCGGCGCTAACATGGAATTCGACAAACTCGTCCACCAGCCGACCCGCCTTCGCATCTTCGCCCACCTCTACGCCAACGGCGAGGCGAGTTTCACGGCGCTGACCGAGGAACTCGAGATCACCGAGGGGAACCTCGCCAGCCACATCGAGCGGATGGAAGACGCCGACTGCGTCGCCGTCGACAAGGAATTCGTCGACCGCAAACCGCAGACCACCTACCGGCTCACCGAGCGCGGTGAGGAACTCTTCGAGGACCACATCGACACCCTCGAGGCGCTGATCGACGGCCTCGAGACCGACGACTCGTAGCGCGCCGCGGGACGACGGCGGGTGACAGCGTTTTACCCGTCGGCTCTCGAACGACGAGCTATGACCGAGACGGACTCGAGCGAGGAGCGACAGCAGGGGGCGACCGAAGAACCGGCGCCGGACGAGGAACGCGACGCAGACGAGCAGCCGCCCGACGAGGGTAATGACATCGACGGCCGATCGCTCGGCGTCGGGGTCGTCACGATCGCGACGGACCGCTCGCTCGAGTCTGACGGCGCCGGCGAGGCGCTCGTCACGGGCCTCAAGCGGGCCGACCACGAGGTGGTCACGCGCGAACACATCGGGAGCGATCACGACCGCATTCAGTCGACCGTTTCGCGGATGCTCGACCGCGACGACGTCGACGTCATCGTCACCGGCGGGGCGACCAGCATCGAGCCGAGCGACGTCACCATCGAAGCCGTCGAACCGCTGCTCGAGAAGCGACTGGCCGCCTTCGAGGATTTGTTCACCTCGATGGCCTACGAGACGGTCGGCACGCGCGTCGTCGCGGCGCGGACGATCGCGGGCGTTACCGAGGGAACGCCGGTGTTCTGTCTCCCCGGCAACGAGGACGCGGCGCGGATGGGACTCGAGGAGATCATCCTCCCGGAGATCCACAATCTCGTCAGCCTCGCGCGCGAGGACATCGCCCAGGACAGGTGGGCCGTCGACGAGGCCGCACTCGAGGAGGGCGAGGCGACCGGAGAAGGAGGCGAACGCGACATCGAAGGCGAACGCGAGGGCGAGGACCTCGAGAGCGAAACGGCCGTGGAACCCGCGTCCGAACCCGACGACGGAGGCGAGTGAGATGGACGATTCAGACACCGCCGACGCCGCCGACGGCGTCGACAAGGAGACGATCCGCGAGTGCGTCTGGGACGACCTCGAGGAGAGCGGCGAGGCGCGGTTCCCCTTCCCGCCCCACGGCCGGATTCCGAACTTCGCGGGTGCGGACGACGCCGCCGAACGACTAGCCGAACAGCCGGAGTGGCGCGACGCGACGACGATCAAGGCCAATCCCGACGCGCCCCAGTTGCCCGTCCGGCGGGCGGCGTTGCGCGCGGGGAAGACCGTCTACATGGCCGTTCCGCGACTCGCCGACGAAAAATGCTTCCTGAAACTCGACCCCGACGAACTCTCCGACTACGACGCGGCGACGACGGTTTCGGGCTCCTCGGAACACGGCGAGCAGGTCGGCCCCGACGCAGTCGAGGAGATCGATCTGATCGTCTCCGGGAGCGTGGCAGTCACTGAGAACGGGGGTCGGATCGGGAAAGGAGAGGGTTACAGCGACCTCGAGTACGCTATCCTGCGCGGCCTCGGCCTCGTCGACGAGTCGACGGCGGTCGCGACGACGGTCCACGAGCGGCAACTCGTCGACGACACCGTCGCGATCGGCGACCACGACGTCTCGATGGACCTCGTCGTCACTCCCGAGCGGACGATCCGTCCCGAAAGCCGCGCGCAGCCGTCCGGAATCGACTGGGATCTGCTCGACGAGGAACGTCTCGAGGAGATTCCGGTCCTCCGGCGGTTGCAGTCGTCGTAAGTCGGTTCGCCGGATCGGTTCGGAGCCGTCGCTGCGATCGGACAGCGACTGTCGAAGCGAAAGTGCTGAGAACCATCCCGAGGGCCGGAAATACCCCGGCGCCTCGAGTGCCAACCGCAGGGTGTGGGGACGCAGGCGGGTGCAAGGCCTGCGTCGGTACCGGGAATCGGTACGGTGTGGCAGTGGTGGGGGAAGGGTGCTGTGGGTGGGTTGGAAGTCACGGGTGCAGGCGGTGGATGCCTCGGTGGGGTCTGCCCGTCGACCTCCATCTATCGATAGCCGCGGATCCTACTTCAACGGGGGCGATGGTATTCGACGGTTATCCCGGATTCCGTCGATTTCAATCCCAGTTTACGCGGCCGAAACCGCCCGTATTACGGTTTATACTGCCGCACTCCGTCCCAACGCACAATTATTCGTGAACGTCGGGGACGCGTCTGTTCGAAGTCGACGCGAGCGGCGACGATCCGCACAAAAGGGAAGCTGCCGCGAGCGGCTAGCTGGTCAGTTCGTCGGCGACGATCCCGACGTCCATCAACTGCGGGTCGAGGGCGAGGTCGAGTTGGCCCTTGACGAACTCCGGGACCGTATCCCGGGCGTAGACGACCGTTCGAATGTCGTCCGAGAGATCGCAGACGATCGGGATCGTCGTCGCCTGCCCGGTGTCGGTCAGGACGTACAGATCGGCGTCGACGATCCCGGCCTCCTCGAGAGCGGGCCGGGAGATGTCGCCGTTGAGGCGGGCGACGGTAGCGCCCTCCGCCTCGAGGGCGGTGGCGATGTCGTCCTCGTCGGGACCGGCGACGATTGCGTCCGTGCTCATTCGTACTCGATTGTCGCTGGCGGTTTGTGGGTCACGTCGTAGACGACGCGGGCGACGTTGTCGTTCTGGCCGGTGATTCGCGACTGGATGCGCTGGAGAGTATCCCAGTCGATCTCCTGTGCGCGGGCGGTCATCCCGTCGCGGGACTCGACCGAGCGGACGGAGACGACCCAGCCGTGTACACGGTTGTCGCCTTTCACGCCCGTCGCCTTGCCGATGACGGCTGCGAGCGCTTGCCAGGGCTCGTACTCCTCGAGTTCCTCCTCGACGACGTGGCAGGCGTGACGGGCGACCTCGAGTTTCTCCTCGGTGACCTCGCCGATGACGCGGACGGCGAGTCCGGGGCCGGGGAACGGCATCCGTTCGGCGACGATCTCGTCCAGGCCGAGGTGGCGCGCGACCTCGCGGACCTCGTCCTTGTAGAGGTCGCGAACGGGTTCGACGATCCCCTCGAAGTCGACGACCTCCGGCAGGCCACCGACGTTGTGGTGGGACTTGATTCCGCCCTCGCTCTCGATGCGGTCGGGGTAGATCGTCCCCTGAACGAGGTAGTCCGCGTTGGCGTCCTTCGCCTCGCGCTCGAACTCGCGGATGAACTGTTCGCCGATGATCTCGCGCTTCTCCTCGGGGTCGGTGACGCCCGAGAGGGCCTCGAGGAACCGATCCTTGGCGTCGACGATCCGCAGCGACTCCATGTAGTCGAAGGTCTCGCGGATCTGGTCGGTCTCGCCTTTCCGCATCAGGCCGGTATCGACGTACACCGGGGTCAGCCGGTCGCCGATGGCCTCGTATGCCAGGGCGGCGGCGACCGACGAGTCGACCCCGCCCGAGAGTGCGATGACGGCGTTTTCGTCGCCGATTTCGTCGCCGATCTCTGCAACTGCTTCTGGAACAAACGTGTCGGTATCTACCATCAGTGGGTTACCTCCGTTTCCGCGTCGGTGTCGGCATCCGCGTCTGCGGTCTCGGCGTCCTCGGCCTCGGACTGCTCGAGGACGGCCTCGACCAGTCCAAGGAACGGCGGGCTCGGCTGGCCGGGACGAGACGTGTACTCGGGGTGGAACTGCGTCCCGACGAAGTAGGGGTGGGTCTCGAGTTCGAGGATCTCCATCCGGTTGCCCGCGGTCCCGGAGAAGACGAGCGGTTCGTCCTCGAAGGCGTCGAAGTACTCGGGGTTGACCTCGTAGCGGTGGCGGTGTCGCTCCGAACAGGAGGTATCGCCGTAGAGGTCGTAAGCGAGCGTCTCGGGTTCGATGACGGTCGTGTGCTCGCCGAGGCGCATCGTCCCGCCCATATCCTCGACCTCGTACTGCTCCGGCAGGATGTCGATGACCGGGTGGGGGGAGTCCTCGACCATCTCGGCGGAATGGGCGTCCTCAAGGCCCAGCACGTTCCGGGCATACTCGACGACGGCCATCTGGAAGCCGAGACAGAGCCCGAGGAACGGAACGTCGTTCTCGCGGGCGTAGCGGACGGCCTCGATCTTGCCCTCGGAGCCGCGCATCCCGAAGCCGCCGGGAACGATGACTCCGTCCATCCCCTCGAGTTGTCCGTCGTGGCCGTCGGCCAGTTCGTCGGCCGGGACCCAGTGGCGCTCGACGTCGACGCCGACCTCGAAACCGGCGTGTTTCAGCGACTCGTGGATCGACATGTACGCGTCCTCGAGATCGTACTTGCCGACCAGCGCGATGTCGACCGTCCCTTCCTTCTCGGTCGTGACGATCTCGCGCCACTCGTTGGCGCGTTCGCCGACGGGCAGGGCCTCGTCGGCCATCCCGAAGTGCTCGAGGACGTACTGGTCGAGCCCCTCTTCTTCGACCATCAGCGGGACGTGGTAGACGTCCTCGACGTCGGGGTTCGAGAACACCGCTTCCGTGGGAATGTCACAGAACAGCGCGATCTTTTCCTTGGTCTCGGGGTCGAGTCGGTCCTCGCAGCGGCCGACGATGATGTCGGGCTGGAGGCCGATCGAGCGGACCTCCTTGACCGAGTGCTGGGTCGGCTTGGTCTTCTGCTCACCGTTCTTCGAGTACGGGACGAGCGTGACGTGGGTGAAGAGGACGTTCTCCTCGGGTTCCTCGTGGGCAAACTGGCGCAGCGCCTCGAGGTAGGGCATCCCCTCGATGTCTCCCACGGTGCCGCCGACTTCGATGATACAGACGTCGGTGCCCTCCGCGGCCTCGCGGATGCGACGCTTGATGTCGTCGGTGATGTGGGGGATGATCTGGACCGTCTTGCCCAGGTAGTCGCCAGCGCGCTCCTGCTCGATGACGTGCTGGTAGGTTTTCCCCGTAGTGATGTTGTGGTCCGAGGTCATGTCGATGTCGAGGAACCGCTCGTAGTTCCCCAGATCGAGGTCGACCTCGCCGCCGTCCTCCAAGACGTATACCTCCCCGTGCTGGTAGGGATTCATCGTCCCCGCGTCGACGTTCAGGTACGGATCGATCTTCACCGCGGTGACGTCGAACCCGGCGTTTTTGAGGAGACGGCCAGTGCTCGCGGCCGTAATCCCCTTGCCGAGTCCCGACATGACGCCGCCGGTGACGAAGATGAACTTGTTCCCCAGCGAGGGGTCATAATGAGTGTCCGATTCCGTCGGCATACCGAGTGTGCGCGCGACCGGTTGAAAACGATTTCGGGACCGCACCGTCTCCGACAGGCGTTGTCATCCCGAACGATGATAGATTCGGCCACAGCTGTTTCCCCGAAACCGCGACCGGAAAGAAGGGCGACTGTCGGCGACTACGGTTCCTCGTCCATGGACGCCTTCCCCTGCGGATCGTCTTCCTTGGACACCTTGCCTTCGGCCTCCGACTCCGTGACCTCCATGTCCTGCACTTCGACGATTTCGGCCTGCTCCATGAACTCGATGCCGCCGCCCATGCGCAACTGGAGCGTCCGCCCCGGAAGGTCCGGATCGTCCTCGTCGGTCGGTTCTTGCGGGACGGAGACGGCGGTGACCCCCTCGATCGTGACGGAGCGACGCTCGATCGGGTCGCCCTCGTGCTCGACCGTGTCCCACGTCTCGACGTCGAACTCGTCCATGTCTTTGCCGAAGTAATCCTCCGCGTCTGGGTTGACCGTATCTTCGGTCTGGGACTCGCCTGTCGTTCTGTTATCGTCGAACTGGACCTCCTCGTGCTTGTACTGCCGGAGATGAACGAGCATGATACTGGCCACCAGCAGTAGCCAGTTAATGCTTGTAGTGGAAGGCTCAACCAATTCATGAGTGCCCGCGGTGAGTCGCCGGTCGAAACCGCCGCGCGATTACCGTCTCGAGCCTACTGAGCGCGATTTCATCGTCGAGTGTACGACGTGTACCTCGAGGCCGTCGATCGTCGAACAGAGATGTCTGTTATCTCTCATTACCCCATTTATTTTATACCGTGCGTTCGTACACCGAGATACTGTGGCGTCTCACGAACGACGACCCGCCCTCGAGTTCGACGAGCCGGACACCGGCTTTCAGGCCGGATTCGGGTTCTACGTCGGCCTCGTCGCGGCCGGCGTCGCGGCGACCGCGGGGCTCCTGGCAGGGGTTTCCACCGCGACGTTGCTCGGCATCCTGCCGTCGATGGTGACGGCGGTCGCGATCGCCGGCCACATCCTCACGAGGCGGGCCCGCGGCCTGCCCGAGCGGATCGGCCGGAGCCGATGGCGCCGACTGGCCTGCTACGCGCCGCCGATCGCGTTCGCGGCGACGCTGGCACTCCCCCTCGTTATATCGATCGAGGCGACCGGCCGGTTCGTCGTCCTGACGCTCGTCGTGACGCTCGTCACCGGCGTCACGGCGTACGGCGTCGATCGGATGGCCCGCAACCGGTACATCGACGCGCTCACCGCCGACGAGCCCGCGGCGGTCTGGACGTGGCGACAGACCGGCCTCACCTCCGGCGGGATCGTGTTCGGCGCCTATCTGGTGATCACGATCGGCGGCGGCCTCTACAGCACGATCGCGTGGGGGCTGAACGTCAGTTCGCTCATGGTCTTCTACGGGCTCATCTTTCTCCTCCAGTGGTACGGTATCGGCGGCGACTGGCTCAATTTCGACCAGAACGAACAGGCGACCCCGCCGACGATCCGCGCCCACGAAGCCGGACTCGTCGTCGAGCGCTCCGTCTCGAGAACGTTCGTTCCGTGGGACGACGTCGCGGACGTGCGGCTGACCGACGACAAACTCGTCTTCGAGCGCCGGTGGTTCGACCTGCGCTGCGACCCTGCGGCGATCGACGACCCCGAGGCGACCCTCGAGGGAATCCAACGCGCCCGCGGGCGAGCGGACGCGACGCGGCAACCGGACCTCGCGGATTGAAGGCGCATCCGTCCGTGGCCTCTCGCATGACCGACCTCACCGTTACCGTCGGCGACCGAACGCTCGCGGCCGCCTGGACCGATGACGCCCCCGAGGCGAGGGCCGCACTCGAGGCGGCCCTGCCGGTCGCCGGCGACGCCGTCCGCTGGGGTAACGAACTCTACTTCGACGTTTCGCTCGATGTTCCACCCGAAAACGCCCGCGAGGTCGTCCCCGAGGGCTCGATCGCGTACTGGCCGGCCGGCGAGAAGCTGTGTCTGTTCTGGCGCGAGACGCCGGCCAGCCGTGCGAGGCCTGAGCGGAGCGAAGACCTCGATATGGAGAGCGGTGACGACGGAACCGCGAGCCAGAACGGCGAACCGCGCGCCGCCGCGCCCGTTACCGTCGTCGCTCGAGTCGAGGACTGCGCCGCGCTGGCCGATCTCGAGGGCGGAGCGCGACTGCGACTCGAGCGCGCGGCGTAAGTTCCGTCGTCAGGTGCGATTCCGCGGCGCCCGCTCCGGCGTCCGCGTTCGTCCGCCGCCCCTCGAGAGAAGCAGCCATTGGGGAACGCCCAGCAGCGCGAGTAACGCGGTGGCGCCGAGAACGACCGTCGCCGAGTCGATCGCGAGCCCGTAGAAGAGCACGGTCCCGAGCGCAACGTACGACGCGGCGAGTAGCCAGACGAGACGGTTCATGAGAATTATAAGATAGGCATCACGATAAGGATAGCGGCCGGTCGGACGTCAGTGCTGTCGGGGTCGGCGGACTCCGCGTCGGCGCTACTTGCCCCAGAACGGATCCCGGCTGCGCTGCTTGTCGAGGTACATGTTCAGCGCCTCGAGTTCGTCAGCGGGGATCTCGTCGGTCAGCTCCTGCTCTAAGATCTTCGCGTGTTTCTCGGGGATCTGGATCCAGAGCTCGTCGTCTTCCTCGATCTGGCGGCCGACGGTCGGGCCGTCGATGGCGACAGAGACCCGGTTGCCGGCCCGGGCTTCGTCGACGTCCTCGCCCTGCTCCTGGATGCCCTTGATCTGGCCGACGCGTTCGGGCTCGTTGCCCTCGAACTTCACGACGGTGGCGTTGTTCTGGACGGTCCCGGAGTTGACCTCGACACCGACGACCGCGGGATCGTTCTGGCGGAACGTGTGGTCCGGCAGGATGCGGAACCGGGCGGGCCGCGAGATGTTCTCGAGGATGGTATCCTGCTGGGCCTGTTCGATCCCCTCGACGTACTCGTCGTACTCCTCGACAAGCTGGTAGATGACCTCGTCGGTGAAGATCGTCACGTCGTCGGTCTCGGCGCGGTGTTCCGCGTCTGAGAGGACGTCGACGTTGAACCCGAGGATGACCTGCTGTTTCGGATCCTCGGCCGTCGATGCGACCGAGATGTCACGCGGCGCGACGTCGCCGACCTCCGCGCGGACGATCGGCACCTCCGCCTCGTCCAAGGCGTCGGCCATCGCCTCGAGGCTTCCCAGCGTGTCGGCCTTGACGACGACGCCCTCTTCGGCGGTGTCGACCGCGATCGAGGCGAGTTCGGCCTGCACTTCCTCGATGACGTCATCGAGGTCCCGGTCGCGGACGACCCGGACGGGCGCGCCGGCCATCGCGTCGCCAAGTTCTGGCGCGGCGACCTTGATCCCGGCCGCGGCGCCGACCTCGTCGACGTTCTCGAAGCGGCTCTCGGTTCGGATCTCCGCGAGCGGACGGGGCTGGAGCAGCGCGCGAACCTCGGTGACGATCGGGTCGTTCTGTCCGCCGACGACGATCGTGTCGTCTTCCTTGATCGTGCCGTCGTAGAGGACGATGTCGACCGTCTTCCCGAACCCTTTCTCCTCTTTGACCTCGAGGACGGTGCCGACGCCGGGGCCGGAGACGTCGATTTCCATCTCCTCTTTCATGTACCGCTGGGAGAGGCCCATCATCACGGTCAGCAGGTCCGGGACGCCCTCGCCAGTCATCGCCGAGACGGGGACGACGCCGACGTTGCGCTGGAAGTTCTGAACGCGCCAGTAGAGGTCGGCGGAGAACCCCTCGTCGCTCAGATTGCCGATGATCTCGTAGAGGCTCTCGTCGAGTCGCTGGCGGACGCGCTCGGACTGGGACTCGTAGGTGTCGTTGATCGGCGTGTCCTCGTTGGGATCCCAGCCGGGGACGGTGTCGATCTTGTTCGCCGCGACGATGAAGGGCGTCTGGGAGCGCTTGAGGATGTCCAGCGCCTCGAGCGTCTGGGGCTGGAAACCGTCGTTAACGTCGACGACGAGGATGGCGATGTCAGCGAGCGCGCCGCCCCGCGAGCGTAGCGTCGTAAAGGAGTGGTGGCCCGGCGTGTCGATAAAGAGCAGGCCGGGCAGGTCGAAGTCGTCGGGGTCGACGAGGTCGCCCGCGATCGAGGAAATGATGTCGAGCGGGACCGCCGTCGCGCCGATATGCTGAGTGATGGCGCCCGCTTCGCCCTCGATTACCGCGGAGCCGCGTATTTTGTCGAGGAGACTGGTCTTGCCGTGATCGACGTGGCCGAGGACGGCCACGATCGGCGTTCTGAGAGATGTGGGGTCGTGCGTATCCGTATTCGACATGGTGAACCACCCGAGAAGGTCTTATCTAAGGGGTCGGTAGAGCGGTAGTTAAACCCATCGTCATCCGCGCTGTTCTCGCCGGTCTGACTGGTCGCTCGACTCGAAACTGAGTCCGTCCGGATCGACGCCGATCGGCCGCCCCTCGAGCGGCTGCTATCGGACCGGATCCGTGTCGCTTCGAGGGAGTCCGAATCGAGTCGAATCGCCGTTCGGCGATCTCGCTCGAGCGACGCGACGACGGCGGGTACGACGCCTCGCTATCTACCCCGTGGACTTTAATACCGATTAGTAAGTACGGGTATGCATGAGCGATATACTCGCTGAAAATCTCTCGGGGAAGTCCGTCATGGGTTCCGACGGCACCGAGCTCGGATTGCTCTATAACATCACAATGGATCTCAAATCCGGCAAGCTCCACGACCTCGTTATCGATCCCGACGACGAAATCTCCCCGCGAACGGTCGACTTCGACGTCGACGACGCGGGCCGATTCCTCGTCCCCGTCAACCGCGTTCAGGCGGTCAAAGACTACATTGTCGTCCAGCGCTAACGGTATGTACGTTCTCGACTCCTCGGCGTTTATCCACGACTTTCACACGACAGAACAGACTGCAACCATTCCCCTCGTCCGCGAAGAACTCGAGGACGAGAGCGCCTATCGCTACGACGCGATGGAGGGCTCGGGGATGCACATCCACATTCCCAACGACGACACCACCGAGAAAGTCCAGCGCGCGGCCCGCGAATCGGGCGATCTCGACGTCCTCTCCGAAACCGACGTTCGCCTCGTCGCGGCGAGTTTCGAACTCGACGGAACGCTCGTCACCGACGACTACGCGATGCAAAACGTCGCGGAGAAGTTAAACGTCGACGTCGAAGTGATCGCCCGCGAGGGCATCGACGAACAGCGTCACTGGCGCTACCAGTGTCAGGGCTGCGGTCGCGAGT
Source organism: Haloterrigena salifodinae (assembly GCF_003977755.1). Classification (NCBI taxonomy): domain Archaea; kingdom Methanobacteriati; phylum Methanobacteriota; class Halobacteria; order Halobacteriales; family Natrialbaceae; genus Haloterrigena; species Haloterrigena salifodinae. The sequence goes on along the minus strand of NZ_RQWN01000002.1, from coordinate 271,776 downwards.
TCGACGAACAGAAGGACCGCTGCCCGATCTGCGGCTCGGAGCTGGCGCGGAAGAACCCCTCGTAATTCGGCTCTCGCCGTCGGTACCCCGTTTTCTCACACGAGATATTCGACGAACAGCAACGCGTTGTAACAGCCGTGGACCAGCGCGGGCACCAGCAGGTTGTCCGTCCGTTCGTAGATCGTCCCGAGGATCAACCCGAGAGCGAACACCAGCGCGAGGCTCGCGAGCATCGCGCCCGGTCCCGCGGTCGCGTACGCGAACAGGTGGACGATCATGAAGACGAGGCTCCCGACGAGGACGGCGCCGGCCCGGGAGAACTGCTCGTAGAGGCTCTTCTGGATTACGTTCCGGTAGAACAGCTCCTCAAACGGCCCGACGAACAGGAGCATCGACGGAACGGCGACCATCGCCAGTTCGGGGTTCTCGGCCAGCCGCTGGGTGGTGGTGTGGTCCGAGGCGTCGATGCCGAGCGCCGTCATGACCTGCGAGATTCCGATGTTCACGGCAAAGAGCAAGACGAGACCGAGGACGATCCAGCCGACCGTCCGGAGCGTCGGTCGCTCGAGGTCGATGAACGACCGATCGTGACCGCGGTAAGCCAGGTAGCCCGCCGCGATCCCGCCGAGGCCGAGCGCGTAGGCGGGGTACTCGACCAGCGACTGCTGGAGCGGCGTGGGTTCGCCGACGAGGGTGGTCACCGGCAGCGAGAGAAACACCGTCGCGATCGAGAGGCTGAACAGGCCGACGACGGCGAGTATACACATCTCGACCGTCCGTGCGAGCCGGCGGTACAGGCCCGACCCCGAGACGCCGCCGCGGTCGGCGATACCGACGCCGACCGCGCCGATCGCGGCGACCAGGGCGACGAACAGCGACGAGACCGCCCCCTCGAGGCCCGGGACGACGACCGATCCCAGGACGCCCTGGGTGATCGCGTACCCCGACAGGACGACGACGAGGAGGCTCCCGCCGGCGGCGGCCGCCCCGGCGACGCGCCGCTCGAGCAAGCCGTGGCGGCGACCGACGAACGCGCCCGTGGCGACGAGGGCGCCGACCGCCGCAAGCCAGACCGCGGGGGAGTCGACGCCGCGGCGGACCGGCAACACGAGCGCGACGAGAACGACGGCTGAGAGGACGGTTCCGACGGTCGGGACGACGTCAGACACGGCCGAGCCGGCGTCACCGTCGCCGTCGGCGGTCCGGGTGAGATCGCTCATACGTGCGTCTTCGAGCGCGAACCCATAGGCGCACCGCAACGCGGTCGGGTCCGGAACTGAATCCGGCTACCGTTCGATACGAAGCTCGGTCTTCTCGGCGACGGCGTCGGCCTCCTCGAAGTTTCCGCCGCCGAGCAGGCCGCGAGTCGCCTTCTTGGCCCACTCGACGGCCGGCTGTTCGAACGTGTTGACACCGTACAGTTCGCCCGCGAGGACGCAGGCCGCCTCCATCCCGTAGAGGAGGCCGCCGAGTTCGTACTCGTCGACGGTCTCGAGTTCGAGCCGGACGTTCGGCCGGCCGGCCGCCGCGAGGCTGGCCTCGGTGGCCTCGAACTCCGCCTCGAGCAGTTCGCCGAGCGTCGCGTCGCCGAGGTACGCCAGTTCGTCGACATCGGTGTCGGGGATCGACCGGTCGTCGGTCTCGCCCGGCGAGACGAAGGTGACGAGTTTGTCCCGCGGGCCCGCCCGGTAGAGTTGCAACTGCGAGTGCTGGTCGGTTACGCCGAGCGCCCGCGCCGGCGTCTGCCCGAGGTCGTCCTTGCCGAGGCTCTCGGCCCACAGCTGGGCGAACCACTCGGCGAACGTCTCGAGCGACTCCGCGTAGGGAACCATGGCGTTGACGGCGGCGCCGCGCTGGTCGAGCGCGTAGGCCATCGCCCCGTAGGCGTAGGCCGGGCAGTCGAACAGCGAGCCGGTCAGGCTCTCGCGCTCGGCGGCGGCGCCCTCGAGTAAGGCCTCGAGATCGTGGCCGCAGACGGCCGCCGCGACCATGCCGACCGCCGACAGCGCCGAGAAGCGGCCCGGAACGCCGTCGGGGACCTTCAGCGACGGGAGGTCGTTCCGGTCCGCGAGGTTCCGGAGCGGACCGGACTCGCCGGTCGTTACGATCGTCCGCTCGGTCCAGTCGACGCCCGCAGCCTCGAAGACGTCACGGACGACGAGGAAGTTCGCCAGCGTCTCCGCCGTCGTTCCCGACCGCGAGACCACGTTGATCGCCGTCTCCTCGAGGGGCAGTCCCTCGAGGTGGTTCGACACCCAAGCGGGGTCGACGTTGTCGAGGTAGACGGCGTCGGTGTCGCTCTCGTCGGCGAGCGCGTCCGTGATCGTCGCCGCGCCGAGCGCGCTGCCGCCGATACCGACGGTGATCAGTGCCTCGGCGTCGGCGACCGGCTCGACGGCCGCCCGGATCTCGTCCGGGTCGGTTCGCTCCGGGAGGTTGAGGGCCTCGTAGCCGTGCTCCGAATGTTCCATTCCCGCGACGATGCGTTCGTGGGCGTCCGCGACCTGCTCATCCAGGCGCTCGAGGGAGTCCCTCGAGGCGCCCGGCGACGCGACCGACGCGAGCGCGTTGCCGATGTCGACGTTCATACGCGAGAAGGCGACGGCCTGCGGTAAAGGCGTTCCGTCAGCGAACGAGCGTCACCTTCCCGGGTCCTCGATCCCGGACAGGCCGGCTGTCACGAGTCTCCGCAGGAGCACCACGACCCCGTTCTGTAGCCCCTTTGCGAAGACGGCCTGCTCTCTCGTCTCGCCATCGTTGGCGTCGGGGTAGTAGGTTCCGATCAGAAGCGTCTCCCGGTCGACGAGCAGGATCCGGCTGATCGCGACCTCGGCGTCCAGTTCGTTCCCGGTAAGCCAGTCCATATCGGTTTCGAACACGCGCGTTTCGGGAAGTCGAGACTCCAGCGTCGCCATCGTCGCCGCAGTTTGGCCGCCGACGACGACGGTGAGATGCCGTTCAATCGCCTGCTGAATGCCGTCGAACAGCGTCTCAGAGAGGACGTCGTCGTCGACGACGAGCAGCGCGATTTCCGACTGGGCGTTCCTGATCAGTTCGATCGTCCGCGACTCGATCGCCTCGTGGCCGCTCAACGACCAGATCTCCTGGAGATGATCGTCGTCCTCGGGTTCCTCCACGTCCGTCTCCTCGAGGTACGTCTCGAGCGTATCGATCCGGTTGTTGTACTTTTGTCGAAGGATCTCTGTCGCCTCGTTGATCCCGACGGCGCGATACCGCTGGGGGCTCGAGTGCTGGACTTCGACCAGCCCCTGCGTCTCGAGGACGCGGATCGCGTCATAGACTCGCGTCCGCGGGACGTCGGAGATTTCGTGGATCTCCTTTGCGGTTCCGTTGGGAAGTTTGTTCAACGCCATAAAGCAGCGTGCTTCGTACTCTTGCAGGCCGAGATCCTGCAATATACTGATCGCCTCTACCGTTGTTTCGTCCTGTGTCATGGCCCAACCACGAATTCGGATATCCGAACACGCAGGATACGATACGCGGATGGAAAAGAATTCGCGTTCGTGAATAATCCGTCATCTTTGCAGTGCTAGGATGAAGGGAATATACAGTTCACTCAGATTATCACACAAACTACTTGAGTGCACGTTCGGTAGGTGTCAGTGGCGGGGACCCGATCTGGCCCAACCACTTCGGGTCCCGCCGTTTTCCATCAGTTAACTGAACTGTCGCTCACGGACGTCACAGTGCCTCCGCTGTGAACCGATCAGATCGACGTCGGTGGGAGCGTCGCCTGGGTGAGCCAGAACCGGTCTATCGTCTCGACGAGCGAGACAAATCCCTCCAGATCGGGTGGTTTAGTCAGACACGCGTTCGCGTCTCCCTCGTAACAGCGCACGAGATTGTACGTATCGTCCGATCCGGTGAGGACGACGATCGGAAGCCATCGTAACTGCGGGTTGTCGGTGATCGTCTCGAGGATTTCGGTTCCGTCGTAGGATGGCAGGTTCAGATCCAGAAGGACGAAGTTCGGCGGTGAATCCGTATCGGACTCGACCGACCGGCAGAGAAATGACATCGCGTCGCTGCCATCGGTGACGACGTGCAGTCTCGTCTCGCGATTCGTCACCGCGCTCTCGAACGCGTCCCGCAGCAGAGTAACGTCGTGAGGGTTGTCTTCGACGAACAGAACGTCGATCGGTTCGACGGCACTGCTCTGTTTAGTGAACGGGGACATATTATTTCGAATCGTGTTCCGGGAGAGATCGTCCCACTATTTTACCGTGGCCGGCAGGAGTTCTCGATTGTCAGCCACCAATCGCAACATCGGTTCGATCTCCGTAAACCGAGACCCCCTCGTAACGGTGTTCGCCTGCCGACGCCACTCGACGAAGTCGTAGTCTGCCAGTTTGGGGAGGTGGACGTGCCGGCGCTTGACCGCCGCACTGTACTGATCGGTGACTCCGTCAGACGGTGGGTCGACGTTGATCGATCCCTCTCGCTCGAGGAGAGCGAATAGTATCCATCGCCGTTGCTCGTCCGACAGCGCATCGAACAGTTGATTCCGTAGCTCTCCCATATGCGGACGGAAATTCGACGCGAGTACGGTTGACACCCCGTCATTTTCACACGCATCTGGGTTTTGATTAATCGAGTGAATTGCCATCCTCGGTCCGAGCAGTGTGAGTAGCGAACAGTCCTTCGCATCGCCGATTCCGATCGAAAGCCGAAACCCGGAAACCGATCCGCCCGCTACGACCGCTCATGACCGAACAGACGAGCACGTTCGTCGTCACCCACGCCGAGAGCGAGTCGGCCGTCATCCGCGACGTCGAGACCGCCCAGGTCCACACGCTCGGCTCGAACCCCGGCCTCGAGATCCACGACGTCCTCGAGGCGACCGTCGCCCCCGAGCCGCCCCTGGAGGTTACCTGGCAAGTGGTCGACGTCGCCGACCGACGGTCGATCGAACTGGTCGACAGCGACCTCTCGCCGACCCAACACGAAAAAGAACTGGCCGACGACGCCGACGTCGGCGACCTGATTCAGAAGGAGCGGGCCGGCACCGGCGAGATCCACGTCTTTCGCGTGCCCGAAGACGAGGTGGAGTCGGCGGCCCAGGACGTCCTCGAGGACGAGGAGACCATCGCGCGGGCGGCCCGACTCGAGGCGGTCCGCGTCGAGGTCCGCCGGTCGGCCGACGACGGCGTGTTGAGCGTGCGGTACCTGCCAGACTGAAGCGCTCGCTGGGATCTCACTCTCGGTTCGCGTAGTTCGATCACGGACGTCTCACTCCTCCTCGAGTTCGCCGTCGTCGCGAGGTGCGTAGCTAATCGTCGTTTCCTCGGTGATTTCGACACCACCGTCGACGCGTTCGATCCGCAGCGACACGTCGCGCGTGGTCCCGCAGCCGACGCCGACGAACTCCTCCCAGACGTCGCTCGCGCGGGCCTCGTCGTGGGTTTTGTGGAGGTACGACCGAAACGATTGCTTCTCGAGCTGTCGGCGGCCAGCCGCCGAGAGGGCGGCCGGGTACGAGATCACGATGCGTTCGGCACCGGTCGCGTCGGAGCGATCGGACCGGTCGTCCGTGACTCCGGACCGCTGGTCGGACTCGGTCATAATACCCGACCGAAGGGCCTCGAGTGGCTTCAGCCTACGGTATTTCTCACCCCCAATGTAATCGAAACATGCTACATAAATTGAGAAGGCTTACCTCAGGGGCTCGCCAGTAGTCAAGTATATGGGGTATTTCGACGTACCGGACCGTTCCTACACCCGGTACAGCAACCGCCAACTCGCGGCGGTGCCGCTTGCGGTACTCGCGGTTGCATTGCTCGTTCTCACCGGCACGTTCCTCATGACGGGCGCGCCGGTGCCGCTGGGGATGGACTTCGCCGGCGGTTCCGAACTGACTATTCAGACGACCTCCTCCCAGGAAGAGATCGCGAACGCCTTCGACGAGGAACCCGAGTCGATTCAGTCGGTTTCCGCGCCCGACTCCCAGAACCAGTACGTCATCCAGTTCACCTCGACCGACCTCGAGTCGCTGAGCCAGCAGGCCGAGCAGAACCTAGAGCAGGACGGCGACGCGGACATCGTCCAACTCCAGTCGACGGTGTCGGGGAGCTTCGGGAAACAGACCCAGCGGACGGCGCTGCTGGGCGTCGCCGTGGCCTTCGTCGGGATGAGCGTCATCACCTTCCTGCTGTTTCGGACGTTCGTGCCGTCGATCGCCATCGTCCTCTCCGCGTTTTCGGACCTGGTGATCCCGCTGGCGTTCATGACGGTCGCCGACATCTCGCTGTCGCTGGGGACCGTCGCCGCCTTGCTGATGTTGATCGGGTACTCGGTCGACTCCGACATCCTGTTGAACAATCACATCCTGCGTCGCCAGGGTGACTTCTACGAGAGCACCCACCGCGCGATGCGCACCGGGATCACGATGACGGTAACGTCGATGGCGGCGATGCTCGTCATGGGCATCGCCGCGGGACTGTTCGGCGTCGAGTTGCTCTCGTCGATCGGGATCGTCCTCTTCGTCGGACTCGCGGCCGACCTGATGAATACGTACATGCTCAATCTGAGTCTGCTTCGTTGGTACAAGTTCGAGGGGGTTCGATCATGACCAGCCCGGTCACGTTCGTCAAAGACCACTGGCGGCTGCTGCTGTTGGTCGTCTTCATCACCGGTTCGATGGTCTCCCTGTTTGTCCCCGGCGGCGTCATGGGGGGCAACGACTACGTCGAGACCCAGGACAGCGGGGCGACGAACCTCGAGTACGGACTTGACCTCGAGGGCGGGACGCGGATCAGCGCCCCCGTCACCGGGATGACCGCCGAGGACATCGACGCCGGCGCCGTCAGGGATAACGGCAGCGTCGATCAGGCACGGCTTACGGAAATCGAGCGAACGCTGTACGACGAAACCGGCCTCGAGACGGGGAACGTCCGCGTCAGCGTCGACGACGACGGAAACGCCCACGCCGAGCTGTTCACCGAGAACGTGAGCGAGGAGGAGTTCGCCGCCGCGCTCACCGAAGCCGGCGTCGAGGTCGATCCCAACGAGGACATCCGAAAGGGCGTGACCGCGGAGACGCGCCAGCAGATGGTCGATACGATCCAGTCGCGAATCAACGCGGCCGGCCTCTCTGGTGGCAACGTCTACGAATCGGCCAGGCTCGGCGGCGGCTACTACATCGTCACCGAGGCGCCGGACATGGGCGCCGACGAGCTTCGAGAGCTGCTCGCCGAGCGAGGGATCGTCGAAGTGCAGGCCTACCACCCGACCGAGGACGGCAACCACACGAACGAAACGGTCCTGAGCGGAGACGATATTGCGAAAGTCGATCCGCCAGAAATCAACCAGGACACCGGGGAAACCGTCGTTCCCGTTCAGGTCGACAGCAACGCCGCGCCAGAGTTCCAGTCGAGGTTGAACGAACTCGGCTTCACCGACCCGAACGTCGGTGTCCAGCAATGTGGGCTCCGCGGTGACGGCGAGAGCATCAACTTCGACCACGAGGGAGAGCGGTACTGTCTGCTCACGGTCATCGACGGCGAAGTCGTCGACGCCCACTCCATGGGCCCCCGTCTCGCGAGGTCGATGCAAGCCGGTTCCTGGGAGAACGATCCCACGTTCCAGATGGGCGCACAGAGCGCCCAGCAGGGCCAGGCGCTCTCGGTGAATCTCCAGTCCGGTTCGTTGCCCGCGCCGCTCGAATTCAGCGAGGCCCAGACCTACTCGCTGTCGCCGGCGCTGGCCGAACAGTTCAAGCTCTACTCGCTGGTGATCGGAGCGCTGGCGGTGATCACCGTCAGCGGCGTCGTCTTCCTGCGCTATCGGAACCCCCGCGTCGCCGCGCCGATGATCGTCACCGCGATGTCTGAGGTGCTCATCCTGCTCGGCTTCGCGGCGCTGATACGCATGCCGCTCGATCTCTCTCACGTCGCCGGCTTCATCGCCGTGGTCGGGACCGGGGTGGACGACCTCGTCATCATCGCCGACGAGGTGATGGAGCAAGGCGACGTCAGCTCGAGGCGGGTGTTCGAATCCCGCTTCCGAAAGGCGTTCTGGGTCATCGGCGCCGCCGCGGCGACGACGATCATCGCCATGTCGCCACTGGCCGTCCTGAGCCTCGGGGATCTGCGCGGGTTCGCCATCATCACCATCCTCGGCGTGCTCGTCGGCGTGCTCATCACTCGGCCCGCCTACGGGGACATCCTCCAGCGGCTGTTGACGGACAAGTAGCGCGGACAGACACGCAGCGGTCGTTTTCGCGGAGATCGGGTTTCAGCGGATACCGGCTTTCACCCGAGGACCTTCAGCTCTTGACGTAGAGACAGACGGTGGGTACTGGTTCTTGTGCGGATCACTCGAGACGCGAATCGGTTAGCCGACGCTTCGCTTGACGCCGACGAGAAGCAGTTGTGGTGTCGGCAGAAACGGGTCACCCCAGCTTACGTTCCGTCTCGACACCGCGGACACCAATCGACCGTTCCGTCGTCGCCGTAGGCGCGCTCGAAGTCGAGAGAAACGGGGTTCTCGCAGTTAGTACAGACTGGCATATCGAACACTGCAATTGATCCGGCCAACGGCAAGAGCGGGGCGCCTGCAAATGCAGCGGAACGTCGGCGTAGCTCTTGTCGAGTCACCTCCCTCGTCTCACGTCGGGACGACGGTCGTCACGCCGACGCTCTCGAGGACTAGCCAGACGACGAACAGGCCGTAGAGCCCAAGCAACAGTCGGGCCTCGCGCTCGGAGAGCGTCATCTCCGTCCGGATGATGGTAAAGAAGACGACCGTCGCGAGGATCAAGAAGCTCATCATCGGAACGATGTGGTCGAAGGTAACCGACAGGGTTCCGGCGACCAGCACGCCGGCCGGCACCGCGACGAGCAGGTCGAAAACGTTGCTCCCCAGGACGTTCGCGAGGCTGACCGACGAACGGCCCGACCGAGCGGCGGCGACGCTGACGAAGGCGTCGGGAACGCTCGAGCCCGCGGCGACGACGGTCATCCCCCAGAGAAACGCGGGGGTCCCGAAGGCCTCGCCCAGCCCGACCGCGGCTCGGACGAGTCCCTCGACGCCGACGACGATCACCACCAGTCCCAGCCCGAACCGGAGCCAAGCCCGCCCGAGGGCGACGTCGGTATCCGCCGCCGTTTCGTCCTCGGTGGTGTCCAGGTACTGGGTGAAGACGTAGAGTCCGTACAGGACCAGCGGAAACAGCGCGAGCGGCCGCGTGACCTCACCCTGGAGCCCCGCGCCCGCAGCCGGGTAGTAGATGACCGCCAGCGAGAACGTCAACAGCAGCGCGGCGACCGCGAGCATGTAGAACAGCGCCTCCTTGTAGACCAGATCCCGGCCCGTCGTCATTCCCTCGTCGTCGGCCGCGAGGACCGAGATGGCCGGGATCGCCAGCAGATTGAAAACGGCCGACCCGACGATCGTACCGATACCGACCTCGAACTCGCCGTGTAACAGCGTCGAGACGAGCACGCTCACCAGTTCGGGCATGCTCGAGCCAGCGGCGGCGATGATCGCCCCCTGGACGACCGCCGGCACGCCGTACCCCGCAGCGAGGCGGTTCGCGGATGTCTCGAGCCACGCGCTGCCCTTCCAGACGACGGCCGTTCCGACGGCGGCGAGCGCGAACAGGACGACCACGTCGAGCATGCTTGATGCTGCGTAGCCGTCACGCATAAAACGGTCGACAGGTCGGCGACGAATCCCAGCGAGAGGGCGTCGCTACCAGTCGATCAGATAGTAGGCGAACGCAGCCAATCCGGCGACACTTCCCACAGTGGCTATCGTCGCAGTGATCGTGCCGGCGACTCCTCTCGAGAGGCCGAGCGATACGAGAGCGTCCGTTCCGAACGCCAACACGAACGCGACGCCGAACACCGGCACGCCCAACATGAGAACGACGAGCAGTCGTCCGAGCAGTACGTCCCCAATCCCGACGATAATCGATCGAAACACGGCGATTATATCATACTTAGTGAATTAAATAGTTACTAATACGACCCGGTGAATTTCTTCGACTCGGACCGATCACCAGCGATCGTCTCGAGCGGCACGGCTCGGCGCTCAGAACTCGCCGAGACCCGTCTGCTGGGCCTCGGCGAGCAGATCCTCGCAGGTCGACCACGTCTCCCGCGCGAACGGGGGGAGATCGCCGTGCTCGTCGACGTAGGACGCGAGGAACTCGCGGGTGTTCGGATCGCTCGGGTAGCCGCTGCCGACGGACTCGTACCCGTCGACGCGGTCCGCGAGGGCGGCGACGTGAGCGTCGCGTTCGACCTTGGCGACGATACTGGCCGCGCCGACGATCGGCGACTCGTCGTCGGCGCCGTGGCGCGCCTCAATCTGGAGGGCGGCAGCGAGCGAGTCCGACGTTGACGGGAGGGACGTACAGGCCTCCCTGACGCGACGAGCGAAGCGGTCCTCGTCGGTGTCGCAGGCGTCGCAGAGTCCGGTGATCGGAGCCGGCTCGACGGCGTCGGCCTCGAGCGTGTCACCGTCGGATCCGCCCGGCTCGAAGTCGAGGTCCGTGAGCGCGCCGCCGATCGCCTCGGCGTGGGCCGCGACGGCCAGCGAGTTCATGTCCGTCTCCGGATCGTCGATGCGCGCGGGCGTGATCTCCGCGACGCCGACGCGAACGCGGTCGTCCTCGCGGATCGTCGCCGCCAGTTCCTCGCGGCGTTCGGGTGCGAGTCGTTTCGAGTCCGCGATTCCGTCCGGGAGCGCCGCGGGGTCCCCGCAGTGGACCGCCGCGGCGAACATCGACCCGAGCGCGGGTCCCTTGCCGGCTTCGTCGACGCCGAATGGCATGCCTCGAGGGTCCGTCGCCGACGGCTAAACCGTTGCGCTGTTCGGTCGCAACGCGAAGAAGACTCGCCGTCGGCAACCGCTCCTATCAGGCGTCCGCCGCGGCCGCCTCGCCGTCGTCCCGCGGCTCGTCGAGGAAGTACTCCTCGAGTTCGAACGGTTCCTCCTCGCCCTCGACGCCGAACACGTCCAGCGCCGTGACCTCGGCGTCGGTCTCGAGCAGGCCGGCCAGGCTCGGCTCCGTGCGGCCCGCGTCGCTGCTGATCAGTTCCTTCACGTAGAGGCCACCTTCGCCGTGGAGGCGGACCTCGGCCTCGGTCGGCGACCGCAACTCGCCGTCGATGTCGTAGACGGTTCGCTCGCGGGTGAGGTCGGCCCGCCGGTGGTCGACGCGCTGGGGCGTATCCTGCTGGACGGTCGTTCCCGTCAGTTCCTCGAAGGCGGCCTCGAAGTCGGCCTCGTCGACCGGCTCGGCGAACTCGACGTCGGCGCGGTAGCGCTTGCTCGCGTCGTGTTCCTTGACGCGCTCGACCATCTCGTAGGTCGCGAGTCGAAGACCCTCGACCTCGACGCTCCCTTCGGCGGCCGCGTTGATCTCGCGCTCGAGTTCCGCCGGGTCGGGGTCGCGAATCTTGGGCCGTTTGACTTCGAGGACGAACGGGCGGCCCTCCTCGAGCATCCGGGCGTCGACGTCCTCGCGACCGGCGCCGTGGAAGGTCCCCTCGTCGCCGTCCATGGCGTCGACGACGTGGGGACGGACAACTTGTTCGACGCTGGTATCGTACATGTAGCCCGAGCCGCCGCAGTAGTCGCAGGGTTCCTCGCCGTCGTCGCTCAACTGGGTTCCGCTACCGCCACACTCCCGGCAGGGCCACTCCGTCTGGGGAATGTCCCGCTCGAGTTTGCGGTACCGGCCGTAGACGAAGGCGGGGTTGAGCTGGATATCGACCGCGTGGCTCGTGACCGATTCCGACTCGAGAGCCTCGAGGGGATCGAACGCCGCGAGGTCGACGATCCCGAGGACGTCGGGGCGGTCGAAGTCGACGTCGGTGCCGGTCTTCGCGCCGACGCGACGGCCGACCTCGCGGTTGGCCTCGCGCTTGAACGACTCGCCGACGTCCGGCTCGAGGCCGGCGTCCTCCCTGAGGAGTCGGTCGTTTTCCTCGACCAGTGGCGGGACGCGGCTTCCGACCTGGTAGGTCGCGAAGTCGGCGTCCTCGAGGGCGTCGACGACGGTCTCGGCGATCGCGTCGACGGTGCCCGAGTACCCCTCGCAGACCCAGCAGTCGGCGGGCTCGTCGGGCTCGAAGTCGGCGTCGTCTTCCATCGCGATCGTCGTCCGCAGCGCCCGGCCGCGCTCGGCGTTGGTCAGTCCGAAGCTCCGCTCGGCGAAGGGGCGACCGAGACAGGAGTCACAGACCGGCCCCGTCTCGAGCAGCGCGCGGGCGTCTTCCGTGATCATATCACGGGAATCGGGCGGCCGCGGGTAACACGTTTTCCCTTCGGTCCGTCGGTGGGGGAGTCGCCCGGATCGTTCCCGCGGCCGGCACGTCATTCCCTCTCGGGATAATGTATTGATAAGCAGACTCTCAAGTGGCCCGGACGTTCAAATGGGTCGAGTGCTAGCCTCGCCTATGAACGGACACACCCCGGACCGTCGCGAGTTCCTCGCGCTCGCCGGTACCGGCCTCGTCGGTGCCGTCGCCGGCTGTACCGAGCCCACCGCCAGCGACTCGATAGAGGGCTCGTCCTCGCACTCGATTTCGCAGGAGATCGATCCGGACAAGCGCGCGGACGGCTCGACGTACACCGACGTCTACGAGGCGGTCATCGACTCGGTCGCACAGGTTCGGGCGCTAGGCGCCGGGAGCCCGTACGGTGGCGACCGGAGCGGCGGCCAAGGCTCGGGCTTTCTCGTCGACGACACCCACCTCGTCACGAACGAGCACGTCGTCGCCGGCGCCGACACCGTCGACCTCCAGTACATCAACGGCGACTGGTCGGCCACCAAAATCGTCGGCGCCGACTTCTACAGCGACCTGGCCGTCCTCAAGGTCGATCACGTCCCCGACGAGGCGACGCCCCTCGAGCTGGCCGCCGAGCGCTCCGTCGTCGGCCAAGAGGTGCTCGCGATCGGCAACCCCTACGGGTTCGAGGGCTCCATGTCGAAGGGGATCGTCAGCGGCGTCAACCGCACGCTCGACATGCCGGACCGGACGTTTTCGTTTTCGAACGCGATCCAGACCGATGCCGCGGTCAACCCCGGCAACAGCGGCGGCCCGCTGGTCAACCTGGACGGCGAAGTCGCCGGCGTCATTACCGCCGGCGGCGGGGACAATATCGGCTTCGCGATCCCGTCGGCGGTCGCGAGTCGAGTCGTCCCCTCGCTGATCGAGACCGGAACCTACGACCACTCCTACATGGGGATCACCCTCTCAACCGTCGACCGGTATATCGCCGAGGCCAACGACCTCCCCGAGGCGACCGGCGTCATCGTCACCGGCGTCGAGTCCGGCGACCCGGCCGACGGCGTCCTCCGGGCCGCAACGCCCCGCCCGCGCGACTCGATCCCCGTCGGGGGCGACGTCATCTACGCCATCGACGGCGAGCCGATCCCCGACCGCCACGCACTCTCGAGCCACCTCGCCTTGCGGACCAGCCCGGGGGACACGATCGAACTCGAGTGCTGGCGTTACGGCGACGAGACCGCGGTCTCGCTGACGCTCGGGGAGCGACCCCCGGCCAACTGAGGCGAGCGAGAGCCGAGCGCCAGCGACCGGTTCCGCCGGGACGATGAACCGATCAAAACTGTTTGAAACGACCGCCTAGCCGAGCGTAATCGACGGTGTCGAGACGACAACCCGGTGTAGACGCCCCGTACAAGTCAGATTTCGTTTCTGTCCCGAATTCGTGAACGACTGCGTTGAACTGGGAGCCAATCGGCCGTAATCAACAGGCAGTGGGGTTTAGCAGGTCGATAACAATAGGTGAGACTCCGGTAGCTATCGGTAGCGCGATCACCCATCGCCTGTCACGTATGACTCCCGACGCTGACACCGCCCGTCCGACCGACGCACCGCTGACCGACCTCGATCACGTCACGATCGAGAACGACGACGCTCCCGACGAGTGTGCGATCTTCCCGCGGGAGGCGAGCGACGAGAAACTGGACGCCGCCTGGATCGTCGCCTACGACGACGGGTTCGTCTCGCTCGAATCGATGCGCTAGGTCCCGATGATGCACCTCGGAAACTCCGTCACCGCCGCCGGGTTCTGGATCGGCACCCTGCTGCCGGTCGCCTACCTGCCGGTCTTTCTCTCCGGTGTCGACTCCGCCGGCTCCCTCTCGCTGGTCGTCAGCCTCCTCGCGATCCACGCCCTCGCGCTGATCGTCGGCCACGATTACTCCGGATCGCGATCGCGGTGACGGACCGAAGTGCCGGCCATCGGGACGACTTCGGTACCGGCTGTTCGATGCATTTGCGCGGTCGTCGACCGTCCGTGCGTCGCGTGACTCGGCAAAAATAGTGCAGGCATCCGAATCGTTCGCAGGCTCTCGCGGACGCGTTGATCGCTTACTCGCCCGGCTGCCACAGCTGGGCGTGGGGCGTATCGCAGCTGTCGCAGACCGCCGCCTGTTTGTCCTTGTAGCGTCCGCGCTCGAGTTCGCCGTCCGAGCAGTACGGACACGGTCTCCCCTCGAGGATCGCGATCAACTGCGGATCTTCGCCGTCGGTCGCTGACGACTGTGATTTCGCCATATGTACCATAGCTCTCCCGAGAAGAGGGAAACGGTTGGCCATGCCTATGCAGTGTTACGACGGGAGTGACACCGCACGACGGCGGCGTGGATCGTCGGTATTCGGAGGCTACAGATGCGACGGCTGTGCTCTCGATCCGAAACGAGCGGTCGACGGCGACCGGTCGCGGCGAACCGTGGCGGCTATCCCCGCGGCCCGCCGCGTACCGGTATGCGCCAGTTCGTCTGCATCGGCCACGACGTCCCGACCGACCCCGACTTCTCGCTGGACGACCTCGCGGGCGGGGCCGGCCGCCTCGACGCGCTCTGTCGATCGATCACCGCCTCGTTCGTCACCTCCCACGGGATCCGCGAGGACGTCCGGACGCACCTCGTCGTCCAGGACGAGCTCACGATCACCTTCGACGGGAGCGAACTCCGCCGGCTCAATCCCGACGAGCGAAGCACCGCGGCGCTGGTGCGGACCGCCCTCGAGCACCGCGACGAGGCCATCGGCGCCCTCCCGGCCGAGCCGAGTCCCGGCATCGAAGTGTACCGGCGCGGGTTCGAGGAAACGCTCGCGGAAGTCGCCGACGGGACCGTGGTGCAGCTACACGAGGACGGCGACGCTGTGGTCGATGTCGGCGTCGACGGCCTCGAGGACCCCGTGTTCGTGCTGTCAGACCACCGGGACTTCACCGACGCGGAGGAACAAGTGCTCGAGGACGCCGTCGATCGGCGCCTGCGGCTGGGTCCGGAGCTGTTGCACGCCGATCAGGCGATCACCGTCGCGCACCACTATCTGGACACCGAGGGCTACGAGCGGTTCTAATGGCGGTCGGTGTCGCAGGCTCGAGTGTGCGAATCGCTACCGAGCGAAGCGATAGACACTTTCGGAAGCGTTAAACAATCGGGGACTCTCACTCACAAATGCGGGCCGGTGGGGTAGCTTGGTATCCTTCGGCCTTCGGGTGGCCGTAACCGCAGTTCGAATCTGCGCCGGCCCACTTCTCCCGCATTTCACAACCTCGAGCGACAGCAAGCGGTCTGTAATGCATGGAGAATCACCCTGAGCAACGGCTGTCGGTGTCGGCGCAATGCGGGTCCGAAGAAGGACGATTGGCCGTCAGTCAGAAGTGAGTGAGGAGCCTGAACGGACGGCCTCACTCGAGGGAGAGTATTGCTGGATAGACGGGATGGCTCGGCAAGTGATCGGCTTACGTGTCTACGACGAGCGCGCAGGACGTTTTCGCCTCGAGTTCGCCGACCTTGCCGCTCGAGAAGCCGGACTGGCGGTAGACGTCGGTCGACAGCGTCGCTTCGAAGCTGTAGAGGCCGTCCTCCAGTGATCCGTCCGTCCCGAGCGAGACGTTGAAATGTGCACCGCCCGTCGCGTCTTCCGAGATCTTGTCGTCCCAGCCGCCGAGGTCGTGAGTGAAACTGCTCCCCGGACGGTCGATGTCGAGGCCTGAATCTCGCGTGACGTCGAACGGGCTCGGTGTGGGAATCGGCGACGCGGCCCACAGCGTGTCGAGGGCGTAATCGACGTGTTCCGCCGTGATTCCGCCCGTCCCCTGGGAGTAGCCCTCGACCCAGTCGATCGTGCTATCGGCCGGGTTCCACGATTCCTTGATGTCGAACTCGAGGGTGGTGTTCTTGAAGTGCCCGTAGATTCCGTAGTCGTGGTTCATCGCCCAGGCGATACCCATGGTGTTGGTCTGTACGGAGGTCGACGAGGGGCCCGAGACGCTGAGTTCGATGTACGCGTTATCGCCGAGTTGATCGTCGTTCTGGCCGAGCGTGGTGATGTTATCGTCAGCCTGGGCACTCCCCGAGATGGCACCAACGACTCCGACACCAGCGATCGTCGCGGGGATCGTTTTCAGGACGGTCCGCCTGCCGGTGAGTTTTTTACCAGACATCGATCGAAGATTATGTAAATAGGTATATAAATATAATGGCGAAATAATATATACGAATAAATTTCAGATATAGCTGTAAGATATTAGAGGTCTGACGATGCCGATCACGCGATTCCCTCTCGCCCGGATCCGGCCGACCAACTGGCTGTACCCGCTAAAAGTCGATATAGAGAGATGACGTTGGTGAGAAAACATGACCCTGATATCATTTCGAATCTGCGCTGGCCCACTTCTCCCACACCGCAACACGGGGAGCGAAGCGTGGCGCAGTAGTGTACCGAGACGGCGAATAACGAACCCCGTGACCGAAGCAGTGGATACCTTTCAACACGCGATTCAATTCTGCAACGCGAGGGCGGCATCGCCGACTTGACGACGATCGGGGGTCCCTGGGTCGTTAGTTACCCGAGGGGAGGAAGTGACCGTCCTTGAGTTCGTTCACGACGCGCGTCTCGCTACCCTGGAGTTGCACCTTCAGGCTCGGCGCGAGCGTGCCGCCGAACAGGTCCTTCTGTTCCTCCGGGGGGAGGTGGCCGACCTCGTCGAGGCTGATCTCGCCACGCGACGTGTCGTCGAGCCCGCGGAAGTTCTCGAAGCTTTCGACCAGCACGTCGTTCCCGTGGGGCATCGCCAGCCACGAGTACGCTTGGAAGGGCGCCGACTCGGGGTTCGCGACGACGAGACCGCTGCCGTTGAGCGGTTCGTAGTCACCGTAGAGCGAATCGCTCACGAACCCGTACAGCGCGTCGGGACCCTGGAGGCCGGGCGCGAACGTGAACTCGTGGCTGAGGACGAACAGGTACCACTTCCCGTCGTTGAACACATAGTGTGGTCGCTCCAGTTGCTGGTTGACCTCGATCGCCTCGAGGTTCGGCGGGAGGAGCTCCCACTCGGTGAGTTCGTCGTTGGTCGCTCGCATTACGCCAACGTTCCCGTTGTAGCTTTGCGGATCATCCGGGCTATCGCCTCCTGTGGGCGTGTTCCCCTCGAACACGACGAAATCCTCGCCGGTCTCGGGATGCTCGAAGTACCACGGGTCACGGAACGCGTAGACGATGCCTTGCTCCCGGGATTGTTCCAGCGTCTGGTAAAGCTCGCCGTCGGCCGCACCGATGATGGTGTGCTCTTGCGCACCGGTCAGTTCGACCCCGCGCGGCCCCGTTTCGAACGAGGCCCCCTTGGCGAGTGCGAGTCGCTGTCGGAACTCCGGCTCCGGGCTGGTGGCCGTATAGAAGTGGTAGATCTGGTCCTCGCTCTCGTCGTACATCGCAGAGCCGGCCCACTGGTGATGGCCGAGCGGGTTCTCGAAGGCCGTACCCCCTTCCTGCCAACTGTGGCCGTTCCGGGAATAGAAATAGCGGATGGTCGCCTCGTTGTGGCGAGCGCCAGGCACGAGGTCTTTCGACGCCGTGAGAGAGAAGACGATCTGCCAGCCGTCGATCTTCGCGATCGAACCGTCGCGATGTCGGAGCGGCCACGTGTCCCAGATCCAGTAGTCGTCCGAAATCGGCTCCGCTCCGTCGTCGATTACCGGTGCAGTGGTCGCGTCCGTGCGTTCGATATTCGACGCGTGTTCCGCCGTCCACTCGCTCGCGTCGCCAGGTTCGACGGCGGCGACGGAACCGGTACCGAGCGAGAGTCCGAGCCCGGCCGCACCGATCGCACCGGTCGTTTTTAGAACACTTCGCCTGTTTAACTCAGTTGAACTAATCTCGTCGGACATTACACTCCAAATATTTACTCGCCGAATAATAAAAACTCTGTTCAGTTTTATTTCTGCTAGTGTCCAATTTAATTATATTCTAGACGATCAAAACTGCGGCTGTTCGACGGGGTCGGTAACGGTGCGCCACCTGTCCTCATTCGAGTTCGATCTCGATCAACGCCAACTCGTCCGACGGCACGGCTTCGCTAAACGCCGCCTCCACCTCGTCCCATCCCTCCGGCCGATACGCCTCGATGCCGAAGCTCTCCGCGAACGTCACCAGATCCGGATTCGACAGTTCGGTCCCGGTGTGCTCGCCCCGGTGGCCCTCCTGTTTCTCGGAAATCAGGCCGTAGTCGTCGTCGTTGAACACGACCGTCGTAAAGCGACAGCCCAGTCTCGAGGCGGTCTCGAGTTCCGCCGCGTTCATCATGAACCCGCCGTCGCCGGTCCCGGCCACCACGTTCGCGTCCGTCGTCAGATCGGCCGCAAGCGCGCCGGGAACGGCGATTCCCATGCTGGCCAGCCCGTTCGAGATCACGCACGTGTTGGGCTCGTAGGTCGGGAACGACTGGGCGATTGCCATCTTGTGGCTGCCGACGTCGGAGACGAGCACGTCCGAATCGGCCATGGCCTCGCGCAACAGCGGCAGGCAGTTCCGGACGGTGATCGGATCGTCGTCGGCCGGCGGCTCGGTCACCGACTCGAGCAACTGCTCGTGGAGGTCGTCACACCACAGCGAACAGGCCGCGTCAGACAGGCGCTCGTCGATGGCCGCCAGCGCGGCGCCGACGTCGGCGACGATCTCCACGTCGGGGTTGTAGTGGCGGTAGACCTCCGCGGGTTCGTAGTCGACGTGGACGATGGTCTTCTCGAGGTCGGGGTTCCAGCCCGCCGGATCGTGCTCGGCGATGTCGTAGCCGACCGCGATCACGCAATCGGCGCGGTCGATCGCCAGCGCGGCCTCCTCGTCGGGCCCCGAGTCGAGCGTCATCAGCGAGGCCGCCTCGCGGTCCGAGATCGCCCCCTTTCCCATGTAGGTTTCGACGACGGGAATCCCGATGCGGTCGACCAGCGACCGAATGGTCTGGGACGCGCGCGTCCGCACGGCGCCGTTGCCCGCCAGGAGGATCGGTCGCTCGGCTTCCTCGAGCAGCCGCGCCGCTCGCGCGGCCGACTGATCGTCCGGGTCCGGTCGGCGCACGGGGTCGCGCGTCTCGATCGGCGTCGCGTCGATCTCCTCGACGGCGACGTCCTCGGGGAACTCGAGGTGGGTCGCGCCGGGCTTCTCGTACTCGGCGAGTTTGAACGCCTTGCGGACCGACTCGGGCGCGATTTCGGGCTCGCCGATCCGGGTGTTCCAGGCGACGATCGGCTCGAAGACGTCGACGACGTCCAGCGCCTGGTGGCTTTCCTTGTGCAGTCGTTCGCGGCCCCCCTGGCCGGTGATGGCGACGACCGGGCTCTTGTCCAGTTGAGCGTCGGCGACGCCGGTCATGAGGTTCGTCGCGCCGGGGCCGAGCGTCGACAGGCAGACGCCGGCCTCGCCGGTCAGCCGCCCGTGGACGTCGGCCATGAACGCCGCCCCCTGTTCGTGGCGCGTCGGGTGAAAGCGGATTGACGACTCGCGCAGCGCGAACAACAGATCCTCGATCTCTTCGCCCGGCACGCCGAAGACGCGCTCGACGCCTTCCGCCTCGAGACAGTCGACGAGCAACTCGGCTGTGGTCGCCATGAACGTCCCGTCCACGGCGCCGTCATTAATCGCCCGCCCTGCACACACGGCGTCGGCGGGGCGACTGAAAACCGCTCGCTACAGCGGCGGACCACTTGCCCGCCGGCGAGTAGGGGCTGCCAATAGGCGACGCGGCGTTCGGTTGTCACGACCGGGATGCTGCAGGGGAGCGGTTCCCCTACTAGCGGTTCGAAATTGAATGTGGACGTTACGGACGATAGCAACCGATTTCTTCCGGGACACGCGGTCGAATACAACCCGATCGACGGCGCGCTCAGCGTCCGAAAACGATCGTCGAGAGCCGTCGCGCGCTCGACACTACAGTCGCGCTATAACAATAGTCGACTCTCTGCGAGTGTTCGGTAGCCGCGACCGTCGGGTTGCGGGAGTTCAACGATGTCAGAGGACGATCTACTTTCACGGCGACAGAGTCTGCTCGGAATCGGCGCTGTGGGGACGGCCCTCAGCGGGACCGCCATCGGCGTTTCGGGCGTCTTCGACGGCGACGAGACGGCTGAGAAAAAGACCGACGGGAAGAAACGGGCAGCCGGCGACGACGACAAAAAAGACGACGATCAGGACGACGAGGCGGCGACGAAAGCCGGCCTCGACCTCGAGGTCGTCTGCCACGAGGGTGGCGAGGCGACGGTCCGCGTCCGGAACGAGCGCTCGGCGGAAGCGACGCTCAGCTGGAAGGTCGACGTCGACGGGCTCGAGCTCGGCGACCTCGATATGGCTGCCCTCGAGGAGCTAGATCAGGACGACTTCGGGGAGAACGATACGGCCGCGCTCGAGGCCTACGCCCGATCCCAGGGGATGAACGTCGATGCCGACGATCTCGAGCGTCTCGAGGGGAAGCGGATCGAACTTAACGGCACGACGCTCGATCTGGGCAAGCAGACGATCGACCTCGAGAGACTCGCCGAGGAGAAGGGCGTCGACCTCGAGGACGCGGAGTTCGACCTCGACAAGCTCTACGGGACGGTCACGGTCCCGAAGGGCGGCGTCGAGTCGTTCCGGGCCGCCGCCCTCTCGATGGATTCGGCGGTCGAACTCTATTACGACGGGAAGCGGATCGAGTCGGTCAGCGTCGACACGGCGGCGTGCCGGGAGTCGACGATGGCGGACAAGATCGACCTCGAGGCGGTCTGTTACCGGACGCGAAAGCGGAACGCCGAGAACGGCGCCGTCGACGGCGGTAACGGCGGCGTCGAGAAGACGACGGAAGCCAAGTTCTGCGTCCGCAATCACGGCACGGAGGCCGTGAAGCTCGGCTGGACCGTTAACGGCGACAAGCAGGGCGGCAAGTGCTACGTCGACGCCGAGGGGTCGAACTCGTTCTGGGTGACCGTGCTCGACGACCGGAAGACGTCCGTGACCGTCACCTACGAGGGCGAGGCGGTCGACACGGAGAAGGCCGACACCGATACGAAGTGTACGGACGACCGCGACGACGCGTAATCGGCGCGACGCGTCTCCGGTTCCGGCTTTGTCTGTGACGCGTCACTGACTGGCACGCGGATTCACTCTGGTGCGTGCGTACGCCCCGCTTACCCGCTTCGAGACCCGAAGACCCTTTAGCGACTGCTCGGATACCCTGAGTATGGCTGCCGACGGACTCGACGAGATCGATTACGGAATCCTTCATCTTCTCCAACAGAATGCTCGAGCGACCACGCCGGTCGATATGGCCGAACAGCTGCCGGTGACAGACACGACGATCCGCAACCGGATCGAACAGCTCGAGGACGACGGAATCATCGAGGGCTACGTGCCGATCATCGACTACGAGAAGGCTGGGTTTCCGATCCGCCTCCAGTTTTCCTGTACGGCCGCGACCGACGACCGCCAGGAGGTCGCCGAGCGGGCGCTCGAACTTCCCCAGATCGTCAAGGTCGACGAGATGCTGAGTGCGCGGGAGAACATTCAGGCGCTGGCGGTCGCGAATAACACCGAAGAGGTAAACGAGATCACGAGTCGTCTGGACGACCTCCCGCTGACGATCGAACGGGAACGGCTGTTGCGGAAGACGCGGAGTCGTCCCGTCGACTTCTTCACCGGGGATGTCGGCGAAGAACAGCGACCCGGCGACTTCCGAGAATGAATGCTCCCCGAATAACTTCGAAAATCCAAACTAGAATAAGTACCTCCTTTTCTTCCAAATAGGTTAGGGACGGGCTTTTTGTATTGCCGAACAAGTCGTGGACAATGACTGTCGTACCGAACCGGATACAGCTACCGTCCACACACATCTACCTTGATCAGAAGCACCGATTGCGACGAGAGCGAGAATCGTTTCCCGACCGGCGCGGCGCAACCTGACTACCCATGAATGCCACTCGACCCCGCCCTGAGACCGTCGCTGGTCACGTCCGGCCGATAGTCACCACTATCTCCTCACGAGCGTTGATCGATGAGTGAGGATCTGTACCGGTGCGTCTGTCACACCTGCGACACGGAACGACTCATCGAGGGGCTCGAGGACGCCCAGACGTTTTTCAACCGCCACGCCGAGCGCAGCCACGAGGTGGAACTGCTCAACCAGCAGACTCGGCGCCAGTATTCGGAACCGTCGGCCGCCGATGAGACGCCGCCGGCCGATTCGCCTGACGGCGAACCGGAGACCGAAACCGACGACGCGTGACGGTGACGGATTCGACGTCGGAGATACCCTGGCGGGATCAGCTCGCGTCCTGTGCGTCGACGACGTCGTCGGCGCGGATCCGCAGAATAACCCGCTCGGTTTCAATGGGCGCCCCGTACTCGTCTTCGCCCGTGTATCGCTGCGCGAGTTCGTCGATGTGCTCTCGAGCACCCTCGGTCGTGATCTCCTCGACCTCGCCGATGATCGAGAGTCGCCGGTAGGGGTTCTCGGGATCGACCATGCTGACGCCGACCGACGGGTCCTCGCGGACGTTGCGCTCCTTGCGGCGACCGCGTTCGGTGTTGACCAAAAGTCGGTCGTCGTCGGCGTCGTAGTCGATCCAGACCGGCGTGACGTGGGGATCGGTGTCCTCGGTCAGCGTCGCGACGTGCGCGAACGTTTGCTTCTCGAACAGGTCGTAGAAGGCGTCAGGGATTGCTGTCACGGGCGGCGATTTGCTCGCGTTCGGCTTTTGCCTACTGCCTACATTGAGAGGCACGCTCGCGTCGATCCACGCTCGGAACGGGCAGAAGATTGATAGCTGCCGTCGGGAATCCGCAGCTAACACATGTACGCGCGCAATCCCGAGCGCGACGCGATCTGGAACGACGCCCTCGAGTGGATGATCTGCCGGGGACTCCCGCTCCGGCCCCGCGAGATCGAGGGCTACGATCCGGAGCTCGTCCGGGACGTGCTGGAAACGATGGTCCTCGAGGGCTGGGTCACCTACGACGACCGCGGGGACTTCTTCGAGCCCGGGCCTCGGGTCGAGCGGTTCGACGCCGGTGGGGGCTCCCCTCGTCGACGCACCTGGTAACGCCACGGGCTGCGGCGCAGCCGACTCCGGCGGTCGGCTCATCTCCCTAACTCCTCGAGTCGATCCGTCACCGTTCGCCCTCGCCGTCGAGGGTCCGACACACGCGAGTGTCGGCTCAGAACTTATCGGACGGGGAATACTTGCACGTGGTATGAGTCCACAGCAACGGACGCGACGGCGGCTGTTGCGGGTAACGGGTGCGACGGCGGCGACGGCGCTGGTCGCCGGCTGTGGCGGCCCGAGCGGTGGCGGCGACGAGGACGACGAACCGGCCGCCGAAGAGGGAACGGGGAACGGACAAGAGAGAGACGAAGACGAGGGTCTGGTCGACGGGGAAGGGAACGATACCGCCAACGAAACGGAAAACGAGACCGGCGAGATGACGAACGAGAGCGACGGCGGGGAGAACGATACCGCCAACGAAACCGGCGGGACGACGAACGAGAGCGAGGACGAGAGCTGAGAACGGAACCCGGACGGGACACGCCGGGCGCCGACCGGTCGTGCTATTTCGATCATAACAATCCCGCGTCGACCACATACTGGTCGTATGAGACGGCGGACGTCTCTCGCGACGGCGACCACAACGGGGGTCGCGCTGGCCGGCTGCGCGGAATTGGGGTGGAACGGGTCGAACACGGAGCCCGACGGGCGGGCGACACGGTCGACCGCTTCGAGGAAACGGTGATGTACCTCGACGCGCTCGTCGCCGAAGGCAACCTCGAGGTCGTGGGACTGGAGACGCTCGCGTCCGAGTACGGCGAGACCGAGTAGGTTCGGAACGCCGGTCGCCGGTCGCCGATCGGATCGCCGCGGCCGTCCGACGGCCGAACCGAGCGGAGACGCAACTGGTATCTGGATTCGGTCCCTCTCACGACTGATGACCGAGGGACTCGAGACGGACGTCGAGGGGATGGAAAACGTCGCCGAGCGGCGCGACGAACTGGCGGCCCGCGTCCGGACCCACGCCGGCGAAATCGCGCGGGAACTCGCCGTCTTCCAGGGCGGCGACTACGGCCAACAGACGTTCCAGACCGACACGGGAACGTGGACGATCAAGTACGAGGCCGGCGACGTCCAGTACCTCCGGTTCGAGCCGAAATCGGGCGAGGAGACCTATGTCGTCTCGAGCAAACAGCCGCCCGAACCCGAGGCGCTCGAGACGGCGATGGCCGACTACGGGGCGTTCGTCGCCGCGTACAACGAGTACGTCCGCTCATTTGAGGGGCTGCTCGCGGACGTTCCGGACGAGTTTCCCGAGATCGAATCGACGGCCGAATTGGTCGCCGAACGCGATCGGATTCTCGAGCGGATCCGCGACGTCGGGAACGCGATGGCGAGCGAACTCCACCGTTACGAGGGCGAGTACGGCACCTACGCGACGACGGCAAACGGCAGTCGCTGGGAGCTCAAGTTCGACGGCGACACCGCGAGCTACCTGCGCGTCGGCGGGTCGGACGGCGTCTACCTCATCTCGCAGTACGGCCCCCCGCCGGCGACCGAGGTCCGTCGGCTCGCCGACGACGTAGCCGCGTTCGTCGAGTCGTTCAACGAACACGTCGAGGACCTCGAGGCGGATCTCTCGACGGTGTCGCTGAGCGGAGATCGGTAAGCGATCTGCTGTTCGGTTCTGCTACTTCGCTGTAGGCACTGCTTTCGCTCGTTACGGGCCGTCTACAACGACCCGTCTCGAGTAAACGAGACGACAATCAGGTAAACTGACTGCGCTGTTTTTGCCCGTTTCGCGCCCCCCTTATCGACGTAGTATGACACTATCACGACGTTCGACGATCAAGGCGATCGGTGTCGTCGGTACCGGATCGGCAATCACTGGAACCGCTTTGGCCATCAACGAACACGAAGACGACGAACGGGAGGCAGACGAAACGACGGCCGACGACGAGGAGCTCGGCGCGATCCGTGTCGGCCACTTCTCGCCGGATGCCCCGAACGTCGACGTCTACGTCGACGATCAGCAGATCCTCTCGGACGTCGGCTACGGGGACCTCTCGCCGTATCTCGAGATCGTTCCGGGCACGTACTCGATCGCGATCACGGCCGCCGGTGACGACCAGCCCGTCTACGAGGGAACTATCGCCGTCGACTCAGAGTTCTACACGGCCGCCGCTCTCGGCGAACTCCAGGGCGGGTCCGCCGCCGCCGCGGGAGACGACATGGACGTCTCCGCGTACGACGCAGCCAACGACACCGCCAGCAACGAGACGGGGAACGTCTCCGACGGCGGCAGCGCGCTCGCCAACGAGACGGACGGGACCGGCGAGATGGGCGACATCGAGAGCGAGACCGACGCGGGCACGTTCGACGTCCTGCTGCTCGTCGATTCCCCGTCGAACGACGTCGAAGAGGGGACGGCCCCGCTCCGAGTCGTGCACGCGGTCCCGGACGCCCCGGCGGTCGACATCGCCGAGGGAGAGACCGGTGCGCTGGTCTTCGAAGACGTCGCCTTCACCGAGCCGTCCGGCTACGTTCCGGTAGAGCCCGGGAGCCAGACGCTCGAGCTCTTCCCGGCCGGCGAGAGCGCCGAGATGGGCGAGGAGACGTCCGGAACCGGCAACGAGAGCGCCAGCGGCAACGAGACCGACGGCGAGACGGTCGGCGAAGTCGACGTCATCTCCCAACCCGACCCCGTCGTCAGCGTCGAACTCGACCTCGAGGCGGACACGGCGTACACAGCCTTCGCCATCGGCTACCTCGCGGAGCTGGACGACGAGACGGTAACGGCCGAGCAGGTGGGATCGATGCCCGACGAGACGGACGACGAGGACCGCTCGTTCAGCGTGCTCGCCGCCGTCGACGGCGAACCGGGCAGCGAGACGGCGGCCGACGACGACTCGAGTAGCGAAAACGAGAGCGTGACGGCCGACGACACGACGGAAGCGAACGAGTCGACCGACGATGCGATGAACCAGACGGACGGGCACGCTGAGAACGAGTCCGCCACAGGCGACTACTGAGATCCGGAGCACTCACCGCCGTTCGATCCGTTTTGCGCGGGAGTTTCGGCCGTCCTCGGCAGCCGTTCGTCCCGTTTTTCGCCGTCGATCGCTGCACCCGGAAACGCGTCGCCAACCGGTCGTTCGTGACTGTTTTCTAGCAAATGTCGTTTTGCCCGTGCCGCTCCTATAGACGGTGTTGCGTCACTGACGCTTCGGATGATCATGGACGAGATACCCGACCCACGGACGGAATCCGACACGGCCGGCGCGCGGACGACCGATACCGACGACCCTCGAGACGGCCCCGGACGGGACGTCCGTCTCGAGGCGGTCGTCGTCCGCTACAGCGCCGACAGCGATCGCTGTACGCTCGTGCCGCGGGACGAACCGCCCGAGGCGATGCTGACGGCGTGGCTCAGCGCGGATCTGGAGACGGTTGTCGACCTCGAGGCCGCTCGGTAACGGAGATAACGACGGCGAACCGGCTGCGACGGCTACTCGGTAACGGTTGATCCGCTACGGACGGCCGCGACGGCGTGTCGAGATGAAAGGCGCTCAGGAGCGGTTAGACGTCGACGTACTGGTCGACCCACTCCTGGCGACGCCGGAGGGCTCGTCGCCCCTTCGGCGTCAGCGCGTAGTAGTTCGTTCGCCGGTCGAGTTGCCCCTTCTCGACGAGTTCCTTCTCGACGAGCGTGTCGAGGTTGGGATACAGCCGGCCGTGGGTGACCGGCTGATCGATGTATGTGTTGATGTCGTCGAGTATCTCCTGACCGGACGGCCGATCCTTCCCTGCGATCACGTACAGCAAGTCACGTTGGAAACCAGTTAGCTGATCCATGGATCACCCTCTGAGTGACGACCTTCTCTCATCTGTGACTTTGTTATAGAGCGAGTACGGACGGCTGTCACGGCGGAACGTCGGACATAGACACAGTAACGACCGCTATCACCGGCCGGATTCGGTCCGCCTTCCGTGACGGGGCGTTTTTGGGAGCCACGGCCGTACGGCCCGGTATGCCGACGGATCCACTCGCCTGGGAGACCCGCGATCGCCAAATAGCCTACACTTGTCCGGGCTTCGACGTCGTTAACGAACGCGTTCGACTGCCCGACGGCACCGAAACCGAGTTCGACTACCTCTCGGAACCCGCCAGCGTCTGCATCCTCCCGTTCACCCCCGACGGAGACGTCGTCTGCATCGAGGAGTGGCGCCAGGCCGTCGACCGCGTCAGCCGCGGGCTCCCCGTCGGTGGCACCGAACCCGACGACGACGACCTCGAGGCCGCCGCCCGACGCGAATTGGCCGAGGAGACCGGCCACGAGGCCGAGAGCTTCGAGCAACTGGTGACCGTCGAACCGGCCAACGGAATCGCCGACGCCGTCTTGCACGTCTTCGTCGCCCGCGGCTGTCGGCCGACCGCCGAACAGCAACTCGATCACAACGAGAGCATTCGTGTGGCGCCGACGGCGTTCGAGGATCTGCTCGAGGCCGTCCGCGAGGGCGAGATCCGCGACGGGCGGACCGTCCTCGCCGTCTCGTACCACCAGTTGTTCGACGCGGAAGCGTAGCCTCGAGGACGGTCGGTTGCCGACGATGCTGTCGCAAAAATCGATCTACAGAACGGGTGGTCGATCGCTCGACCGTCGCCCGTGATCGGACCGACCGCGCTCGTGGTCGCGCCGACCGATTCGAAACCGCATCGACGACGCTACTACGTCTCGTTCCCGTTGTCTCAGCCAGTCTCGTTAGCGCCCGTCTCGTTACCGGTCTCGTTCGCGGCAGTTTCGTTCGCGGTACCGCTCGCCTGGACGGCGGCCTCGAGGTCGCTCGCGTCCTCGAGAGTGACGGTATTGGCCTCCAGCGTCTCGATCGAGATCGACGTCGCGGAGGCCTCGGAGATCGTCGCGCCGGTTTCGTTACCGGCCGTCGCGTTATCCGCGGAGTCGTTCATCCCGGACTCGTTGCCCTCGGTCTGGTTCCCGTCCGAGCCAGCCTCCTCGATAGATTGGATCGACATCGTATCGACCGAGACGGCCTCGACGTCGAACTGCTCGATGGTGAGCTGCTCTATCTCCTCGCCGGTCGACTCGTTGGCGGTGTCGTTCGCCGAACCCCCGCCGTCGCCGCCACCGAAGATACCGCCGATGAAGTCGCCGATCTGACTGAGGATTCCGCCGTCCTGCTCGGTTTCGATGGTATCGATCGTCATCTGCTGGACGTTCATCGTCTCGATAGTCAGGTTCTGGACGGCAAGCGAACTAGCGTTTTCACTAATCAACGCTTGCTGCCCGCCGGTGGCGTTCTCGCCGCTTTCGTTTCCGCCAGACGCGTTCGCCTCGGTGCTTCCCACCGGCTCGCCGTCGAACTGGAGTTCCGTCAACGAGACGTTCTCGAGCGCAAGTTGCTCGAGCTCGACGTTGGAGATGGTCACACCGCTGTCGTTCGCAGTGTCGTTCTCGGCGCCGGTGTCGTTCCCGCTCTCGTTTTCACCCTCGCCGGATCGTTCGATCGACTCGTTGAGTTGCTCGAGGTCCTCCTGTGCGGCGTCGAACTGTTCGACGTTCAGTTCTTCGATGGTCGCGTTCTCGACGGTTGCGTTCTCGAGTTCGAGCGTCGCAACCTGTACGTTCTCAAGTGTCGCCGCGGTATCCGCATCGCCCATGTCTCCGGTGTCAGCGTTCGCCCCCGTTGCAGCGCCCGCGAGGGCAGGACCCCCCGCAAGCGTGACTGCCAACGCGACGAACACGACACCGAACGGTTTCGCTCGTGAAGCCATTGCAGTCGGACGTACCGTCGGTTTCCGGCTAAAACGAGGCGACTGTTACAGAGTTATCGCGGAGAAACCCCGTGTTTGAAGCGACTGAGAGTCGCTAATCGGCCGTTCATTCCCGACCCGATAGCGGTTCCGCCGTCGACTCCAATCGGCGAGACCGGTTGCTCGCGACCGTCGTCGCCAGTGTGTGCTCCGATGACGAGCACAGCCCGTTCGCTATCGACGGCGGGCGGTGTCTCCACTCGCGATCAGTGGGGGCCGAAAAAAAGCGCAATTGTAGGGTAATCGGAACGGAATCGATCGCGCGGCGTTCGTCCCGATCAGCCAAACAGTCCGCCGTCGTCCTCGGAGTCGTTTTCGGATTCCGTTTCGTTGTCTTCCTCAGTTGCGTTATCTTCCGTCGCGTTATCCTCGGTCACGTTGTCTTCCGTCTCGTTGGCTTCGCTCGTCGTCACGTTGTCTTCGGGCTCCTCGCTCCCGATCTCGTCGAGTTCGCTCGCGTCGCCGAACGTCAGCGTGTCGACGGTCGAGTTACCGATGGTGATCGAGGACGCGGAGAGGTTGGAGATGGTTTCACCCTCGCTCTCGTTCATCGCCGAGTCGTTCGCGGACGCGTTCATCCCGCCGTCGGCTTCCTCGACGGAGGTGACGTTCATCGATTCGATCGTGATCTCGTCGACGTCAAAGTGTTCGATCGTGACGTTCTCGAACTCTTGCGTCGCGTTTTCGCTCTCGTTATCCTCGGTCGCGTTGTCTTCCGTCTCGTTGTCGTCGAGACCGATGCCGTCGTCCTCGTCTTCCTGGATCGCTGCGCCCGTCTCGGACGTGTTGTTCTCCTCGTCGTCGCCGAGGATGCCGAGACCGTCGGACTCGTTGTCCTCGCTCTCGTTCATCGCCGAGTCGTTCGCGGACGCGTTCATCCCGGCGTCTTCGCCGACGTTCAGCTCCTCAACGGTCAGCTCGCCGACGTCCATCGTCTCGATGGTCAGGTTCTGGATCGTGACCTCCTCGGTGCTTTCGTTGATCAGACTCTGACCGGCGGATTCGTTTTCGGTCGCGTTATCTTCCGTCGCGTTGTCTTCGGTCTCGTTGTCGTCGAGACCGATGCCGTCGTCCTCGTCTTCCTGGACCGCCGCAGCGGTGTCGGACTCGTTATCTTCCTCGCTGGAGATGCCGAGACCGTCGGACTCGTTGTCCTCGCTCTCGTTCATCGCCGAGTCGTTCGCCGAGTCGTTCGCCGACTCGTTCATCTCCTCGAACTCCTCGAGTTCGACGTCCTCGAGCTCGAGCTGTTCGAACTGGATGTCAGTGAGGTTCGCTTCGCCGGTCACGTTACCGTCTTCGGAGGCGTTCGTCTGGTTTCCGTCCAGTTCCTCCTGCAGCGCCGACACGTTCGCGTCGAACTCCTCGACGTTCAGCTCCTCGATCGTCGCGTTCTCGACGGTGACGTTATCGAGTTCGAGCGTCTCGACTTGCACGCTCTCGAGTGTCGCGCTCGACTCGCCTACATCTCCGGCGTCGCCCATGTCTCCGGCGTCGTCGTTCGCGCCCGATGACGCACCGGCCAGGGCAGGACCCCCGGATAGTGCGACCATCAGTGCGACGAACGCAACGCCGAGCTTCTGTAGTCGTGAAACCATTGCGATAGATCCTACCAGCGGTTTCAGGCTAAAACGAGGCGACTGTTTCGAGATTATCTCGGAGAAAAGAGGTGTTGGAATCGTGCAACAGTCCCTAATCTCGCGTTCACCTGTCGGGGTCGATTATAGTCACAGCTATCGAGGCGATCAGGGTGAATCGGATGATAATTATCACCTCAGTGAGTGAAATCGAACTTGTGCTTGCAGACGATGGGAGATTATACCAGACTGGACGGAACGAGACGTTTACCGACGCGTTCAGGACGGACGCTCTCGGAATGTATACCGTTCCGACAGCTGATCGGTCGCAAACCTTCACTGACTTACGTCCGACGGCCGAAGGGGCGGTCGATGCGCGAGAGCTTCGAACTTCGGGACACCGACGCGGGCGGACGTATCGGAGAACTTACCGTTCCGCGGGCCGACGTCACCGTCGAAACGCCGGCGTTGCTCCCGGTGATCAATCCGAATCTGGACACGATCGCCCCTCGTCGCCTCGCCGACGAGTTCGGGGCCGAGATCCTCATCACGAATTCGTATATCATCCACGGGACCGACGACGTCCGCGAGCGGGCCCTCGAGGACGGCCTCCACGAACTGCTCGATTTCCCGGGCGCGATCATGACCGATTCGGGCTCCTTTCAGCTCTCCGAATACGGCGACATCGACGTCACGACCGAGGAGATCCTCGAGTTCCAACACAAGATCGGCTCCGATATCGCCACGCCCGTCGACATTCCGACGCCGCCGGACGTCCCTCGCGACCGCGCGGAAGCCGAACTCGAGACGACTCAGGAACGCCTCGAGATCGCCGAGGGCGTCGACACTGGCGAGATGCTCGTGTCGGCGCCCGTGCAGGGATCGACCTACCCCGACCTCCGCGAGGCGGCCGGCCGCCACGCCAACGGCACCACCCTCGACGTCTTCCCCGTCGGCGCGGTCGTTCCCCTGATGAACGACTACCGGTACGACGACATGGTCGACGCCGTCGCCGCCGCCAAGCGCGGTCTGGGCGCCGACGCGCCGGTCCACCTCTTCGGCGCCGGCCACCCCATGATGTTCGCGCTCGGCGTCGCGATGGGGTGTGACCTGTTCGACTCCGCCGCCTATGCGCTCTACGCCCGCGACGACCGCTACCTCACGGTCCGGGGCACGCGGCTGCTCGAGGACCTCGAGTACCTGCCGTGTTCGTGTTCCGTCTGCACCAGCCACTCACCGGACGACCTCCGCGCGCTTCCTGACGACGAACGCGAGGAGGAGTTGGCCGCTCACAACCTCCACGTCACGTTCGCGGAGATTCGCCGGATCAAACAGGCCATCCGCGCGGGTAACCTGCTGGAACTGGTCGAGCAACGCGCCCGCTCGCACCCGACGATGCTCGACGGCTACCGAGCGCTGCTCGACCACGCCGAGCAACTCGAGCGATCGGACCCCGTCTCGAAGGGCGCGTTCTTCCACGTCTCGTCGGAGAGCGCTCGCCGCCCCGAGGTCGTCCGCCACCACCGGCGCCTCGAGCGCCTCTCCGTCCCCGACTCGCTGTTTCTCACCGAGGGACAGCCGGCCCGGGGCGACGAGTTCGACGACTCCTGGCGGGTCGAACCGCCGTTCGGTCCCTTCCCGCGGGCGCTCTCGAGATCCTACCCGCTCACGGCCGAAGTTCCCGAGCGGACCGACCGCGCGGCCCTGTCGGCCGCGGCGAACGGCGTCGCGCGACTCGCCGAGGTGAACCCCGACGCCGACCTCGCGCTCGGCCACCGCGGCTGGCCCGCCGGCGTCCTCGAGCGCGTTCCCGAGTCCGTCGAGTTGATCGATCTCACGTCGGATTGATCGCCCTCGAGCCGTTCAGGCGGCGACGACCGCCGTGACGAATGCGCGAGGAGAGCGAACGCGATTTCGACGACTCTCCGCGGTACGTAATTGAAAAGCAGTAATTCAGCGATCGGCTGACGCGGAGACTGTGGCAGCGTCGCGGTCGACCGGCGCTTCAGGCGCCGGTCCGGGAGTCGCCGAGTCGATCGGCGCGGCCGGCCGAAATCGGCTCGGCCGTCGCCGGGGTGCCGTCGATCGTAATCTCGAGGTCGGACCCACACTCGACGACGATCGCGTGGCCGTCGTAGGTGAACTCGAGACGTCCGCGGCGCGGACCGCTCGTTCGCGTCGGTGCGAAGAGGGCGTCCAGGGCATCAGGATCGATCGACTCGTAGAGGGGCGGTAGCTCGGTCGGCTCGACGTCGCGCTTGGTCGCGACCGCAGTGACGACGGCGATGCTGATGTCCCCGTCGAACCCGTCGTCGATCGAACCGATGAATGAATTACTCACGTTGTACTCAACCGTTCCTATCCATAAAAGGGTAGCGGGTATTTCGGCGTTACCGAAATAGCAGCGGTATTCATCTCGGTTTCCGAAAAATATCGCCGGTTTCGGAGCGGAGTCGAGATCAATCGGGGCTTGCAGTTAGCTATCGACGGCATCGGTTCCGAAGTGGTCGAACGGCTGGCGGTACTCGGCTTTGATGAGTTCCTCCGCCTCGATCTCGAGTCCGGCGCGCTGGAGGCGGCTGACGGCGGTCGTGATCTCCTCGCTGTTCTCGGCGGCGAGATCGACCCGGAGGTTCCGGTGTCCGGTCATGAGTTCGCGGACGCCGACCACGCCGTCGACCCCGAGGGCGGTCTCCGCCAAGTCGCTGCGCTCGTGGATCGGTACCGTACACTGGACGACCATGTGCATCGATTTCCCCGTCCGCTCGTAGTCGATAATCGGGACGTAGCCGGCGATCACGCCCGCCTCCTCGAGTCGTCGGATTCGGTTTCGGACGGTGTTGGCCGTGACGCCGACGTCGCCGGCGATGTCCGCCGCCGTCGTGTGGCGGGCGTCGCCCTGCAGCCGATGGAGGATCCCCCTGTCGATCTCGTCGAGTTCGAACGCCATAGCGCTAGTTTCGGGGCCAGCAGCAAGCGCTTTTGGTTCGGCCCGTCGCCGCGGCGCCGACGGCGCGGCATCGGAACAGCAAAGGCGCAAGCGACGCCACCCTCGCGTATGTTCGGCGCCGCGTCGCCCGTCGGTGTGTTCGCCCTCGTCGCGGGTGTGTTCGTCGTTCTCGTTGTCGGCTCGTGGCTGCGTAAGCGCGTCCGGGGCGGTCGATCGGCGGGACGTCGGCAGTCCTACGAGAAACACAAGGCGGCCCAGGAGCGCGAGCCGCCGGTCGATCTCGGCGACGTCAGGGAGGCCGCCGTCCACGAGTTCACGGAACACCACACCGGCGAGCGGCGGGCCGTCTGCAAGATCGAGGGGTTCGTCGTCTTCGTCGAGGAGGTCCCCGGCGACCTCTCGGTCGGCGACGTGATCGAACTCGAGGTGCTCTCGTTCAACCGCGGCCACACGTCGGCGACGGCGCGATTCCGTGGAACCGCGTAGAGCGGTGCAATTCCGAAGAACCGCGGTAGAGAAAACCGGCGTCTCGGCGCGCCTGACCGTCGGTATCGACTCGCATATGCCACCGAATAGAATATCGGGTACCGCGACAATCGGCGGACACGCCGGACTCGCGGATCAGTCAGCAGTCAGCGTGATCGATCGCGCGACGGTCGGGTCCTCAGTCGGCGCTGTGAAGCGGGACGGTGCCGCAGTTCGGACAGCCGTTGTGCTTCGTCGTTCGGTAGTGCAGCTCGGAGCCGCAATTCGAACATTCGTAGTGTTCTGTCATTGATAGCGGCAAGGTCCCCGACGTTCATATAATTTTCCCGAGTCTATTAATCATTATATTCAATACCGAGAAGGAGAGTCGGTCGCGATTCCGGCGTCGGGACCGACAGCCTCTTTCGCGCTCCCCCGCCCATATCGGGTATGACCGACTACTTCGAAGTCCACGAGCGCGATGGGGCCGCTCGCGTGGGCGAACTCCGACTCGAGTCGCCCGTGACGACCCCCGCGCTCGTCGACGACGTCCTCGAGGACGCGGGATCGCTGTGGAGCGCCGATCGGGAGCTTCCCGAGGGCGACGAGTCGACGCTCACCGTCCTCCCCCACCGGGCGTTCCCTGGCGGCACCGCCGAGGAAGTCCGCGAGTCGTTCGCGGTCGATCACCCGGAGGTCGACTACCCGAGCGTCGCGGTCGTCTCGAGCGAGCACGTCGACGAGCAGGGCACCGACGCCTACGCCGTTTCCGACGTCCAGTCGATTACGGGTCACGGCGCGGCGCTGGTCGAGGCCGTCGTGAACGTCCACGAGGCGATTCCGACCGACACCGCCCTCTACTTCTCGGGCGTCGCCACGCCGCGCAACGTCGCCGTGCTGGCCTACGCCGGTGTCGACCTCTTCGACGAGACCGCCGCGGTCGTGAAGGGCACCGAGGGCCGCTATCTCACGACCGACGAGGCGTACTTCCTCGAGGACCTCGAGGAACTCCCCTGCTCGTGTTCGGCCTGCCAGCAGCCCCGCGAGGAGTTCACCCGCGAGGACTGCGCCGAGCACAACCGAAACGCCCTCGCGGCCGAACTCGGCATCGTCCGCCGACGCATCCGCGACGGCCGCCTCCGGGACTACGTCGAGGGACAGGCCCGCCACGACCAGTGGCTCACCGCCGCCGTGCGCGAACTGGACGCGGAGTGGGGCTACCTTGAGGAGCGCACGCCCATCCTCCGAGACGCGGAGATTAACGCCGCGACCGAGGACACCCTCCGACGCGTCGAGATCCAGCGGTACGCCGACCGCGTGACCACGCGCTACCAGAATCGCTTCAAGAATCCGCTGGTGCTGGTCCCCTGTTCGGCAACGAAACCCTACAGCGAGTCCCAGAGTCACGGCCAGTTCCACGACGTCATCCAGTGGCGCGCCCACCTCGTCTCGATGACCAGCCCCATCGGGGTCGTCCCGCAGGAACTCGAGACGACCTATCCGGCCCAACACTACGACACCGTCGTCACGGGGCGGTGGTCCGAAGACGAGAAGGAATTTGTGAGCGAGGTCCTGCAGCGCTACCTCGAGCGCAACGACTACCCCGAGATCATCGCCCACGTCCCCGACGAGGGCTACCGCGACATCGTCGGACGCGTCGAGGAGGCCCTCGACCTCGATATCACGTACACCGTTCCCGAGGGCGGCCACCCCACCGACGACGAGTCCCTTTCCAATCTCGGAACGGCGCTGTCGGGCGAGCTGAAGTACTCCAAGCGCGAGCGCGAGCACAACACCGTCCGCGCCATCGCGGACTACCTGCTCGGCGACGGCGCCGGCGACGACCTCTTCGACGACATCCAGACGACCAGTCGCTATCCGAAGATCCAGGTCCGCGATAGCGAGGAGACCCAGCTCGCGACGATGGTCCCCCAGTACGGCACGCTCTCCTTTACGCTCGAGGGCGCGAAGCGGTGGGTCGAGGGCGACGCGCCCACCAAGCGCGTCGAGATCGACGGCTTCGTCCCCCACGGCAGCGTGCTCGCGCCGGGCGTCGTCGACGCCGACGACGAGATCCGCGTCGGCGACGAGGTCGTCGTCGAGGGGCCGAAGGCCTTCGCCGTCGGCCGCGCGGAGATGTTCGGCCGCGAAATGTGCGAGAGCTCTCGGGGAATTGCCTGCGAGATCCGCCACGTCGAAGAGAAGTAGCGAGCGCGCTCGATCGATCGTCAGAGACCGCCTAACGCGATCCGAACCGACGGCGGCGGCTCGAAGCGAACCCTCGCGGTCAGGTCGTGTGAATCGTCTCGCAGTCACACTCGTCGGCGACGGTCTCCCGACAAAACGGACACCGACAGCCGTTCACGAAACGGTTTACCGATCGGTCACATTTCGGACACTTCCAGAGTCGAGAGCCGTGCTGTCCCGTCACTGGTCGGTGTGAGTCCAACGGTCCGCATAATATTTTCCCCGCATCTCGCTGCGAGAGAACAGTCTTGAGAATCCACGAGCGATGGGAAAACGCGGTCGCACGGATTCGTCCGTACGCACTCGGGGTGTCGACCGACGGTTCACTCTCAGTCGTCCTTCCGATTCCGGTCGGCCCAGGGACGGAGGATCGCGTGGACGGCCTCGTTCATCGGCGCGTCGACGCCGCAGTCGGCCGCGTGGCGGACGACCGAGCCGTGGAGCGCGTCGAGTTCCATCGGCTTGTCGTGGGTCAGATCGTACTGCAGCGAGGAGTACATCTCCGGATCCAGCTCCCGGGCGAACTCGAGCCACTCGTCGACGAGGCCGTCCGGGAGGTCGACGCCTTCCGCCCGAGCGACGGTACAGACCTCCTCGAGGAGCCGCCGGTACATCGCCCACGAGGCGTCGGTGTCCCGAATCTCGCCGACCGGGAGCCGGGTCGCGGCGGTCATCCCGGCCTGCGCACAGATGAACGCGAACTTCCGCCAGAGTTCGACGCGGATGTCGTCGGCCAGCACCGCGTCGACGCCCTCGCTCTCCGACAGCGCGTCGTCGAGCGCCTCGATCCGATCCGTTCGCCGCTCGTCGAGTTCGCCGTAGACGAACCGCGCCGGGCCGCCGGTATGCTCGACGACGCCCGGCTCCCCGATCGTCGAGAAGATGTAGGCCACGCCGCCGACGACGCGCTCGTCGCCGATCTCCTCGGCGAGCCACCGTTCGTTGTCGACGCCGTTCTGAAAGGAGACGACCGCCGTCTCCTCGCCGAGCAGCGGCTCGAGGTCGCCGGCGGCGTCGCGCGTATCGTAGGCCTTCACGCAAAAGAGCACGTAGTCACAGGGCCCGATCTCGCCCGGATCGTCGGTCGCGGGCAGTTCGACCGTCGTCTCCCCGGCGACGCTCTCGAGGCGCAACCCGTCGGTCCGGAGCGCCTCGAGGTGGTCGCCCCGTGCGATCAGGTGGACCTCGTGGCCCGCGTCGGCGAGTCGCGCGCCGAGGTAGCCGCCGACACCGCCGGCGCCGAACACGGCGAATTTCATACCGACCGTACGGAGAGATCGGTGAAAGGGATTGCGGGCGCGTGAGGTCGACGTTCGGACTCGAGGCCGGTCAGCGAGGCTCTCCCGGACACTCCTTGAGTAGGTGCTCGCGGTAGGTCGCCGCGGGGACGGACGCCCCACAAACGTCGCACTCGCGACGGGCGTGGGCGACGTCGGCGCTATCGCCGTCGTCATCGCGGTCGTCGATCCCGTCGGTTTCGTCGGTCACGGCCGAGCGTACGCCCGACGACCACCTCGACCTTTCGGTCGCTGAACCCGTCCCTCCCGCTGAGTGTCCCAATTTCGGACGAATATTCGGCCTGAATGGCGCGAGTAACAAAGGGCGGAACGCCGGTAGTCCGCCGCATGTCCGGGGGTGAACAGATGGCGGTCGGGGTACTGGCGGAACCGTCCCTCTACGAGTGGCAAGTCCGTGCCCTCGAACGACTCCGCCGCGAGGCCGCCGTCGACGTCGAGATTCCGCTCGTCGTCCACAACGCCGCCGGCACGGCGGTCGGGGACGAGTCGTGGGACGAGAGCAAAGATCGCCTCTCGCTCGCGGACGTCGTCGAACTCGTCGAGGTCTTCCGCGAGGAGCGAGCGTGGACAGCCGTCCTCGCGGAGCGAAGCCTCGGGCGGCTGTTCGGCGACGAACGGCCGCTGTGGCACCGACGCGCGACCGAGAGCGCCGACGCGCTCGCCGACGCGGATCACGTCCGGTGTCGGCCGCGGACCGAAGACGGCTGGAACGAACTCCCGCCGGGGATCGTCTCCCGGCTCGCGGACCGCTGTGATGTCGTCGTCCGCTTCGGGTTCGGACTGATTCGCGGCGACGTCCTGACCGCGACGGAACACGGCGTGGTGAGCTTCCATCCGGCGGATATCCGGCGCTATCGCGGGATGGGGCCGCCGGTGATCTTTCACGACGGGCGGGACCGCGCCGGGACGACGCTCCAGCGGCTGAACGAGTCGATCGACGGCGGCGAGATCGTCGCCTCCGCGGAGACGAGCGTCGCCGACTGCCGGACGCTCTGGGACGTCTTCGATCGTCTCGCGGCGCTCCAGATTAGTCTCCTCTCCGACGGGATCGAGAAGCTGTCCGATCCGGCCGTCACCCCCCGAACGGTACCCGACGCGGAACTCGGGCCGTTCTATTATCGGGATCGCCGGCGGACGTTCCGCTTCTCGAGCCGCGTCCTCCTGCGGAACCTCGCCGGCCGACTCGAGTCGGTGCGGTCGTCGGACGGACGGACCGATCCGACGACGGAGATTCCGAACGAGTGATCGCTCATCCGGTGGCGGTACTCTCGGAAACCGACGGACGCCGTCGAAACCCTGTCATCGACGGTTCCGGATCGAACGGTCGCCAGTCGCAACTACTTTAACGTTTTAGGTAAGCCTAAATCGCATGGAAGGCGATCCGGTTCGGAAGCGCAGTCCGAGACGACCGTCGACCCCGCCGGCGTGCGAGCGCTCGCTCGACGCGCCCGACAGGGGGACCCAGCCGCCCGCCGATCAGTATCGTCGCCGTCGCGCATGACCGACGCGCCCCAGTACCTGCTGGTGATCTATCGCGCGACCCGGGAGACGGACGGCGAGGAACCAATCGCACCCGGCTACGTCGCCGAGGAGCTCGACCGGTCGCCGTCGACCGCGACAGAAACCCTCCAGCGGCTCGAGGCCCGGGGCTATCTGGAGTACGAGCCGTACGAGGGGGCGACGCTCACCGACCGTGGCCGGGAGACGTCCGCCGAGCTCCACGAGCGCTACGTCGTCCTCTCGACGTTCTTTCGGGACGTCCTCGAGCTCCCGGAGCCGCGGCGAGAGGCGATGCAACTCGTGGGAAGCGTCAGTTCGGTCGTCACCGACCGGGTCGCCGAAACGCTGCTCGACGCGGAAAAAGCGGAGGCGGACGAACGGCCGCCGTCCGTCGAGTAGTCGCGGGTCGTCGCGTCGACTGGCCCGTTAGTTCGTCGCCGACTCGAGGACCAGCGTGTCGTCCTCGAGGTAGTGCTCGATGTGGTGGGCGTGTTCCTCGATAGTCACGAGCTGGTCGCGAAGCATCTGGGCCGTCGCGTGGTCGCCTAAGTTCTCGGCGAGTTCGATATGCTGGCGGTTACTCTCGATGATGTCGCCCATCATCTCGAGGTCGTTCTCGAGCGACGTCCGGATGTCGTAGACGTCCTCGTCCTCGGGCTCGACGGTGGCCTTCTCGGCCAGCGTCGTCATGTTCGCATGCGGAACGCCGCCCAGCGCCTGGAGCCGCTCGGCGAGGTCGTCGGCCGCCTCCTCGACGTCCTCGTAGACCTCCTGGAGGAAG
The DNA here is from genome assembly GCF_003977755.1 of Haloterrigena salifodinae. Classification (NCBI taxonomy): domain Archaea; kingdom Methanobacteriati; phylum Methanobacteriota; class Halobacteria; order Halobacteriales; family Natrialbaceae; genus Haloterrigena; species Haloterrigena salifodinae. The sequence continues at coordinate 231,826 of NZ_RQWN01000002.1, read as the reverse complement.
ACGTGGATATCGAGGAACTCCGCGCCCTCGACGTTCCAGTGGTGCTTGTGGAGCTGGTGGTAGAGGACGTAGGAATCCGCGAGGTCGCGGTTCAGCGCCTCGATGATCTGTTCGGCCTTCTCGGGCTCGAGTCTGAGCGCGTTCTCCTCGACGGTGCCGGCCTCCTGCTGAACGGACTTCTGCGTACTCATTACGATCTAGTAGAGGACGCCCACCCACATATAACTTCTCAATTTTCTTATAATTTTTCGCACGACCTAAATCCGACCGGGAGCCGAGTAGCGAAAACCCGCGACGAGCCGCGCGATCGACGGAGTCTCGAGGAAGGCAGGGGCGGCGGCTCGAACGATCACAATACCGGCGTCGCCTCGTCCCAGAGTTGCTGGAACTGCCGCTCGAGTCGGTTGACGATTCGGGAGTCGGTGAGACCGATCACGCCGAACCGATCGGTGTTCGTCCGCGGATGGGGGATCTCGATCGTCGCCGTCGTCCCATCAACGATGTCGAACGAGAGGGGTAGATCAGGGACCCCTCGCACTCGAACGTCGGCGGCATGATCGGCGGCGGCCGACGGAATCGAATCCGCGAGTTTCTCGAGGACGCCCGCACTGCAAACGAGGTCGACGTCGATATCCCCCGCGAGTTCCTCGAAGAAGACGTCCGTTTCCGAACGGAGGGCGTCTGCTCGGGCGTACTCGTACGGAATTCCAGCGATCATCCGCACCCGCTCGTCGGTCGCTCGAGCGTGGTGTCGCAGGGCCGTGAGCATCCCGTCGCTGCCGAGCGATCCCGGCCAGAAGTGTCCGTCGCGCGATGGCTGCGGAACGAGGTCCGAGCGGAGCCGGTCGGCGACTTCCAGCGAGCGGGTCCACTTCGTGACCAGTTCGTCCCGTCGCTCCGCCAGAAGTCGGTCGACCGCCGTCTCCGGCTCCACGGCGACGTACCGCTTCGGATCGGCGGATCGAGTTCGAACTAACCGTCGGGCACTTAGCCCGTTCAAAACGTCGTAGATCCGCCCTCGCGGGACGTCACTGGCCGTCGCAACGTCCGCGGCGGTCGACGGACCGGTCACGAGCAACGTCCGATACGCGGACTCCTCGTAACTCGATACGCCAAGTTCGCGCAACGCAGACATATGATTTCGGTCTCGAGTCGCGTATAAATACCTACGACATCTTCCGTTCGATTGCCGATTCGGGGGTCTGCTCGACGCTCGTCGCGTTCGCTCAGAGCCGAGAAACGCGCCGAAAGTGGCACTACGTTTCAATAATTTTACCGAACAGCGCGATCAGCTACAGATACTCGATGGTCGAATCCAGCACCCACCGACGCGCCGATCTCGTGGTCGTCGGCGGCGGGACTGCCGGGACGTTCGCCGCCGCCACGGCCGCCGACGCCGGCCTCGACGTCGTCGTACTCGAGCGGAAAAGCGAGTCCGAAGCGGGCCGTATCGCCTGCGGTGACGCGATCAAAGGCACGAGCGCGTTTCCCGACGTCATCGACGTCGACTATCTCAAGGACGCGTCGTTTACGAACCGGAACATCCGTCGTGCGGTGTTTCGGAACCCCCATCACGAGCAGGAACTTGAGGTCGAGTTCGGAGAGCGAGGTGCTGTCGTCGATCGGAAACGGTACGGTGAAATCCTCCTCGAGGAGGCCCAGCGACTCGGCGCGACGGTCGAATACGATACCGTAGTCGTTGACGTCCGCCAAGAGGGGGCACGAATAACTGGCGTCCATGCGAAACGCAATGGCGAGCAGATCGTCTACGAAGCGCCGATAACCGTCGACGCCGCCGGCGCGCTGTCGATACTTCAGGATAGGGCCAATTTCTCAGGGACGACCTTCGACACGGACGTCCGGTACTCTCAGTTCTGTTCTGCCTACCGGGAAATCATCGAGGTCCCGGAACCGGTCGACTGGGACGACGCGATCGTGTTCAAACCCACCGACGAACTGGGCTATCTCTGGTATTTCCCGCGCTCGGAGACGGAGATCAACGTCGGCCTTGGCTTCCAGATGACCGAGGAACCGATGAAACTCGTCGACGCGTTACGACGTGATCTCCGGCGGCAACCGATGTTCGAGAACGCGACGGTGAAAAACAAGCTCGGTGCGGCGCTTCCGACCCGCCGACCGTACGATTCCGCCGTCGCACCGGGGTATCTGGCGGTCGGAGACGCAGCCGCCCACGTCAATCCGGTGACCGGCGGCGGAATCGGCAGCGCAGCGAACGCGGGACACTGGGCAGCGAACGCGGCGATCGAGGCGATATCGACGGGCGATCCCTCGGAGCGAGCCCTCTGGCAGTACAACCGAGACGTGATGACGGACTTCGGCAAGCGGTTCGCCGTGATCGATCTGTACAACGTCTGGGGAACGGCGTACGACACCGAGACGCTGTCGGGAATCGTCGCCTCGCTGCCCGCCCAGCAACTCGCGGACGCGGTCGGCGGCTCGGGTACGCCCTCGATGGGACTCGGGCTGAAGCTCAAGACGCTTTGCTCGACGTTCGGCTACTGGTCGGAACTGCGCGAACTGTACCGCGTCCGGGACCTCGCGACGGAGTTGGCCGACCACTACGCGTCGTACCCGGAGACGCCGGCGGCGTTCGAACGATGGCAGACGGGTCGAGACGCCATCATGGACGAGTTTCACTCGATCTGTGATGCCGAGCGGAAATACTAACCCCGAACGACTTACGCAAGCGTTGAATCACGATGACGAACCCAAAACACACGGTCGAATTCGTCGACAGCGGCGCCACGCTCGAGGTATCGGAAACGGAAACGATCCTGCAGGCGTGTCTGGAAGCGGGAATCGCGTCGGAGTACTCGTGTCGAGTCGGGGCGTGCGTCGCGTGTACGGCGGAAATCGTCGCCGGAGACGTCGTTCAACCCGCGGCACGAGGGCTTACCGCCGAGGAGGCGGATTCCTACGCGCTGACCTGTATGGCGCGCCCACAGTCCGACCTCGAACTGCGACTGGGTAAGTATCCCCCGAGTATCGAGGCGTCGACTAACGACGATGCCGAGCGTGACGGGTAATCGGGAGCGGGAAGCCGTCCGTTCGTTCGGATCGAACGACGACTATCAGGCGACCTCGCAGACGATACTGAACCGAGAACGAGCGATCGGCAGCCGACTACTGCTCGCCGAGCACCGAATCGAAGAACTTCCGTTCGGCCGTCCGGAGGTGCTGGTTGAACGTCGCCGGCGCAATCCCGAGTCGCTCGGAGATTTCCTCGCCGGTGCTCTCGCGGGGCCAGTCGAAGTAGCCCGCGAAGTAGGCCGTCTCGAGGGCCGCCCGCTGCTTTTCGGTGAGGTCGTCCTCGAGGACCGACGACGAGCCGGAATCGTTGCGGTCGCCGCGCTCGCGGGTCCGCTGGGCGAGGTAGGTGACATCATCGCGCTGTTCCTGGATGAGTTCGATCATCTGACGGGTGTCCCGACCCCGCGGGAGTTCGACAACGAAACGGAACTCGCCGTCGTCGATGGTCGCCGACTGGACGCGGCCGCCGTGGGTCGCGATCGTCTCGAACAGCGAGACGGCGGCCGGCGCCACGAGTTCGAACTCGAAGGCGTCGCGCCTGACCGCGAGGAAGCGGACGTCGCCGAAGCCGTCGGTCTCGTCGACCCCCTCCTGAAACGCGTCCTGATCGACCTCGTGGGCCGAGCCGTACGCGAGCAGCGTCTCGTCCCCGTGGATCAGCTGCTCGAACGCGATCGTACACTCCTCCTCCGAGGAGAGTCGGATCAGCGGCTGGGCCAACTCCTCGACGCGGAACTCGAGTTCGATGACGGCGTCACTGACCAGCGCGTCCTTGCGCTCGATCGCCGTGATTGCGTGGGCGATGACGTCGCCGATCCGGGCGAGGATGGTCGTCTCCGGCCCCTCGAACGCCCGCGGCGACTCGGAGTAGACGTTCAACACGCCGTAGACCAGATCCTCGTGGACGATCGGAACCGCCGCCGAGGAACGGTAGCCGCGCTCGATCGCCTCCTCCCGCCACGGTTCGAACTCCGGATCCGATTGGATGTCGCTCATCACCTGCACCGAGCCGGTTCGAATCGCCGTTCCGGCCGGCCCCTGGCCGGTTGCGTCGTCCTCGGCGACGCTGACGTCGACGGCGTCGAGATAGCCCTCCTCGATGCCCGCCGCCGCTTTCGGAACCACGCGGTCGCTTCCGGGGTTGACGCCGCCGATCCACGCGAACCGGTAAGCGTCGGACTCGGCGAGCCGGTCGCAAACCTGCTGTTCCAGGTCGGCCCGCGTTTCGGTCGTGATCACCGCGTGAGTGATGTCGTGACCGATCCGGTTGAGCCGGTTGAGCGCCTCGAGTTGCTCGCGCTGGCGGCGGCGTTCGCGCTCCTGTCGGGCCCGTTCGATCGCGTGGTGGATCGTCCGCACCAGCAGTTCGCTGGTCACCTCGTCCTTGACGAGGAAGTCCTGTGCGCCCCGCTGGATCGCCTGGACGCCGACCTGCTGGTCGCGGACGCCCGTCAGCACGACGATGGGCGTCGCCCCGCTCTCGTCGTGGACCGTCTCGAGCGTCTGCAGCCCCTCACTGTCGGGCAGGTTCAGGTCCAGCAAGACGACGTCGACCGGCGACCCCTCGAGCGTCTCGAGGCCGTCCTCGAGCCGGTTTTCGCGGGTGATCTCCGGCGTCCGCCCCGCCGATTCGTCGGAGCTGACCCGTTGGGCGAGCTCCTCGGTCCCACGGAGCATCTCCTGGATCAGGCGCGCATCGCCGGGGTTGTCCTCGATCAGCAGGATCTCCAGGGTATCGACCTCGGCGGTCGTTCCGTCCGCGTCGGCCCGCGTGTCCGTTCCGCTCATTGGCCCTCACCCTCCGGCGGAAGCCGGACGACGGAGAACCAGAACTTCTCGAACGCCCGGACCGTCTCGATGAAATCGTCCGGATCGACCGGCTTCGTCAGGTAGGCGTTGGCGTGGAGTTCGTAGGATCTGACGACGTCCTCCTCGGCCCGTGAGCTCGTCAGGACGATCACCGGAATCGATCGCAGTTCGGAATCCCCCTTGAGCTCCTCGAGGACATCCTCGCCGTCCTTCCGCGGGAGGTTGAGGTCGAGCAGGATGAGATCCGGTCGCGGCGCGTCCTCGTACTCGCCGCGCTGGTAGAGAAACTCCAGCGCCTCGTTGCCGTCCGAGACGACGTGGAGGTCGTTCTCGATGCGGCCCTGCTTGAACGCTTCTTCGGTCAGTCGGACGTCACCCGGATTGTCCTCGACTAACAGGATCTGTGCTGGCTCTGGTTTGAACTGTCTCGAATCACTCATGGTCGGTCGTGGTTCCAGTCGCGGTGTCGGTCTCGGACGGCGCCGGCACGGTCCCGGTTCCTCGGACTCCTCGGCGCCGTGGAGTCGCTCGAACACCTGGAAGCGGCGATCTGTATTCGCCGGATCGATCCCGATCCCCCGATCGCGAACTGAAATCGTCCACTCTTGTCCACGTTTATCCGCGAACACAGATATACGTAGGGTCTGCCAACCGGCGGCCGCACTCGCGTCGGCATGCGGGTACCGGACCGCTTGGCGGAACCGATCCGAATCGCCGGCGACAGCCACAGTAGAAGCGAATCGGAGTCGGACAACTCGAGCGTTCGCTGCCCGAGTTCGGCGACCGCCTCTGGCCGGCGGACGCGGGACCGGAACTGGCCCGTCAGCTGGTCAGAACACCCCATACAAGTAGTACAGTACAAGTCGAGTGCCGGGCATAAATGTGGTGCGTACACTCACCGGTCGTGACGTGTCGTCGCGACGAACGTCCTCGAACGCGAACGCGGCCGCTACTCGCGGCCGACCGCGTCGTCGCCGACGAGCCGGTAGGTCCGTCCGCGGCGCTCGCCGACGGCCTCGATCAGGTCGTAGTGGACCATCTTCGTCAGGTAGTTGCGCAGCGTCCGCTCGGTCTTGGGGTCGTCGACGCGACGCTCGTACTCCTCGTAGAGGTCGCCCGGATCGATCTCGCCGGCCTCGGCGATGACGTCGTACAGCACGCGCTGGTGTTCGATCAGTCCTTCGACGGTCTTGCGCCGGATCGCCGTCCGCGCGTCCGGAATCGCCGCCTCGAGGACGCCGTTGGTCACCGACTCGAGTCCCCGTCGGCTCGCCCGACGGGCAGCCGACCGGAGGATGCCGATCCCCACGCGGGCGTCGCCCGACGCGGCGTCGGCGATCGTCCGCAGTTGGCCGTCGCTCACGGCGCCGGGCTCGAGGGCCTTCTCCGCCCGTTCGGCCAGGATCCCGGCCAGTTCGTCGGTCCCGTAGCGGTCGAACCGGACGCGGGTCCCCGCCCGCAGCCGCGAGCGGACCCGGTCGTCGAAGCTCGCGAACAGTTCCTCCTCGCGGTTAGCGATCAACACCAGCGAGACGTGCCCCAGCCGGTGGAGGTCGTAGAGCGCGGTCGTCTCCTCGAGTTGGTCGACCTCGTCTAAAATAACCACCACGGGCCGGGCGTCCGTCTCGCGCAACCGATCGAACAGTTCGTCCTTCGGCGTCGAGCGGTGGATATCGACGGTCCGGCCGACCGCCTCGAGGACGCCGTAGAGCACTCGAAACCGGGTGTACTCCTGCCAGCAGTTGACGTAGGCGACGTCGATCGACGGCTCCTGCTCGCGCAACTGACCGAGCGCGTACCTGGCGATGCAGGTCTTTCCGACGCCGGTGGGGCCGAACAGGAACGCGGGGTCGGCCCGCCGATCGGACAGCAGTGGCTCCAGGGACTCCGAGAGGAGGTTTACCTCGTCGTGGCGGTGAACCACCTCGCTGGGCACGAAATCCTCGCGCAGGACGCGACCGTCGACGATCACACCGACCCGGTTACACGTCGGCCGTTGTAAACGATGCCGTCCCGATTCCGAAATTTCCGAAACGATCGGGGATTCCATATCCCCACATGTGGTTTATGGAGGTTGTTTTAGCTCGTTACGGGCCGATAGCCACAGACTCGAGCGGCGCTGTGTTGGGTAGTCTATCGGACAGTAGGTCGCTCGTGGATGCGAACGCGGCCGTTCGACGGATGCGAGTCCGGCCGACCGACGGACGTGAACCGTCGTCTGATAGCAGTGACCACTGACCGGCCGATCCGTCCATCACTCGAGATGGATACCGGCAGTTCGACGACCCACTCGATTGCGCGGTGATCGATACGCGAACGGTCGTCGAACCGCGGTCGACGAACTGACCTGTCATCCGGCACCGAACCATGCAGAACCGGCGGATCGCGACCGACAGCGCTCGGTTCGAGAACCGCCGGCGAGCGACGGTCAATTCGGCCCTCGAACCCCGGTGCTCGAGGCGTTAGAATTGCCCTCGAGGGGAGACACCCGATGTCGCGTCTCGCGTACTCGTCGGACCGAAGCGATAGGGCTGCCGGGCAACCAATCCCGTCGGAACGGCATAGTATCATAATTCTAACCGCATGTCGCTTCTCTAGTCGATCGGCCGATCGGTGACCGCCCAGGATCTGGTCGACAGCGTGGTTCGGACGATCGGTCGCGTTCGCTTGCACAGCGGCGACGCTGTCTGCCCGTCGGCGAGTGGTATGGACTCGATTCCCGCGCTCGATACCGATCCTGTATTGATCCGAACCGAATACACCGGTGAAATCGCCCGTGTATGGAGGAGACGAGAACGACGAACGGCCATGCTGAGGGAATCGACTCGAGAATCCGTTCGCAGTCCGTTTTTTCCGAGTCTACGACGAGTCGCCGCGAGTGAAGTCACAGCCCGATTAGCACCCAATAAATTACATAGCGCGATATAGAATGTCGCTTCCGACGGTAACAATCAGCGACTCGTGGCCGAACTACTGCTGACGGTTTCAGCAGCCTCGGTTCGGTCACTCGAGATGTAACCCGGTTTCCCCGCCGCGAACGGGGACCAACGCTGCTCCGTGGCCGAATCCAACGAGCAATTAGCGGTCTGCGGCCGCGAGGAACGACGGATTTCGATCGGCGTCATGACCGATTGCGGAGCGATACGGCGTCCATAATAATACCGCCCGTTGGTGGTTGTGGGGGTATGAGCGCCCAGCCGCGGATGTCGCCCGAGGATCTCGACGACGAACTGGAACGGACGGTCTACGAGTACGTCGAACGAAACGGGGCCGTCGAACCGGCCGAACTCGCGCGCGCGATCCGCATCGAATCGGGAACGACCCACTCGAAACCGGCCCGATCCGGCACCTACACCGAATCGGTCTGTCCGCCCGCCGAGGACCTCGAGTCCTGCATCGAGAGGCTCACGGACCGGGGGTATCTGACCGAATCCGACGGCAAGGTCCGCCTCGCGCTCGGCGGAACGGCGACCGAACTGGCCCTCGAGGACGCCACCGTCACGGTTCGACCGGCGCGGGAAGAAGACCGCGAGGGGATCGTCGAGACGATGCGCGAGGTCGCCGACAAAGGGCCCTACATCGTCGCCGAGAACGTCGCGACGCGACTCGAGCGCGACTCGGCGCTCGTGCGGGCCAACGAGGAGCGTTCGCGGGTCTGTTTCGTCGCGAGTCTCGAGTCGGCGGCCGACGAGGCGACCGACGAATCGGACGACGACGACGCAGAGACCGAATCCGGCGTCGTCGGCTGGCTCCACGTCGACACCCACGAACTGCCGTCGCTTTCCCACACCGCCGAACTCACGCTCGGCGTCGCGCCCGAGTTCCGCCGCAAGGGGATCGGCTCGAGCCTCCTCGAGTACGGCCTCGAGTGGGCCAGTGACGCCGGGTACCGGAAGTGTTACCAGAACCTGCCGGCGACCAACGAAACCGCCATCGAGTTCCTCGAGGAGAACGGCTGGCAGCGCGAGGGCGTCCACAAGGAGCAGTACCGCATCGACGACGAGTACGTCGACGAGGTGATGATAGCCCGACACCGACTTCATCAGTAGCCAAGTTCACATATCCGGGAATTACCACCAGCATGACTGATTTTATATATTAATTTAATAAATTAACACATAGTACTTAGACCACGTGGTGAGATACATTACTTAGTATTTTTTACTTACCTCATACAGTAAGATATAATATAGCAGCAAATAAATCCTATTCCGATGTACAGGAAACCAACATATTTGTCAGAAGAAGATCTATACCAATTCCAGAAAGAGATAACTGCTTTTCAAAGCGAAATCGATTATTATATAGAAGATATCCTCAGTGAGATCGACCGGAAAGAGAAGAGAGAATACATTAGATCGTTGGCTTTTTCTTCTAGCGATATATTCCCGAAAAGAAATTACAAACCAATGCTTACATTCCCCTTTATCACTAAACAGTTGTATTTGTCACATTCTAACGGAGAGTTGCTCAGTGAATTAATGTCATTTACACTTACATTTATAGAGTATTATGATATAGTAGATGATCTGATTGATGGAGATGTGATTGATAGCTATAAAAAGAACGTTTTAATCGGCAAAGAACTGCTTCAATCACTACTTGTCCAACAACTCACTAGGCTGGAGGATAGTGTTATTGATTACTATTGTAGAAATATTATGCCTATGTGGGGAGGAGATATGGAAGAATTAAGATCTAAACCAAGTCGAAAAAGGTATTTAGAAATAGTTGGAAAGCAAGCAAATATATTCAGCACTATCGCCGGTATTGTGTCAATAATATCTGAATCAGGAGAATTTGGTTTGGAAAAGGCAGAAAAGTTTGGAGATGTGTACTTTAAATTCGACCAATTCATATTAGATGGAGAACAGTACAAGGCTGGTGATCCGGATCCGTGGAACGCTTGGAATCTTCTCCCCGAAGAAGAGGTGAGAGAGCTGATTTCAGGTTGGCAAGAAACACTTGAGATATTGGTTACTGACTTACCGGAGAAACGTGCGCAACTCCTCCGTCCATTAATAGCAATTGATATCGAATCGTGGAACCCATCATGATGTTTATTTACTGTATATAGGTGCGTTCCTGTATATAGGTCCCAGGTAGACTGGTTCATCAATATATGCTGAATCCGACTATACTTCCCAGTAATTTCCCATATACTTAAGCTGATTAAATTAGTAATATTTTTAATTGGCAAGCACTTATTATAAGATGCATCATGAAGGATAATAATACAGAAGATCATAAGCTGAATAGACGAAAAGCAATTAAATCAGGTGCCTTTGCAGCCGCTGGTTTGGGCGTGATACCCGCGGTGTCATCGGCTGAAGAAAGTAACAGTCAACGTTCTGCATTAGGTTCAGAAGAAATCGTATTGAACGACAATGGAGAACTGGAATTAGCTGGAAACTCAAGCAATAGAAAGGTTAGGACCGAAATTGAACCTGCTACAGAAGCAGCGAAAAGGTATAATCTGGAAGACGGAATAGAGGAAGTAAACGACCTCGTTAATAATAGCCATCTGGAATTCGATGAAAAAGATGGAGTTGTGTACATCGAAGGAGATCTTGCCGCGGCTACCCGTGCTCAACGATCAACGATCGTAACTCCGGCGGCTTCTGATTGTGGTAAAAACGATTTTAGTGCTAATACACTCCCTCCTAGCGCGACAGTGTATTTAAATAACTACTGGTCAGGTCGTGTCTGTGCAGGTACAGGGATCATAGCAGCGCTATCTGGTGCGGGTGTGATTTCTGGCCCTGGTGCTGTTCCCGCATGGGTGGTCGCAGCAGCGGCAGGTGTCTCTGCAGCTGTCATTTGTGCCAACAATGAAGGATGCGGTGTTAGTATCACACTCTACCCGGGGGTAGGTCCAAAAGTGGATCCACAGGACAACCCTAATAATAGCTGGATCTAATCGCTCTATTGATCTCTGTATTTATAATAACACCCAACATTCTTACTGATATAATACTTTTAAGTATGATAATACAGATAGATTATTAATGGTTGGATAATATTTAAGTAGATCAAGCATCTATATTTGGTTGATGAGCCAGGGATCAATACTACAAACGGGATTTTATATCGTGATTGGTGTCGCCGGAATATCAGCGTTTTCTGATGCTATATTATCCCAGACGGAGAGACAAGTCGGTTCAATAGTTGCGCTCATGTTGATGATTGTCGGTGGAATTTTACTCAGTGCCATCAGTATCAGCGGCATCGTCGGTCTTACCCCGGCCTGGTTTACTTCGATAGTTGATTCATTGCCACGTCTGGAGGCAGTAGGCCGGTTCAATCAAAGGGCTACTGTTAGCATGTTGATCTTATTACTGTTTATTGTGCTACCGAGATGGTACCTAAATATTGATGGTAGTTTGTTATTGGAAGAAGTAAAGAACGTTATATTGACAAACGGCGAGTGAATTTGCCGTAGATACCCATTTTACCGCATTTAGTTATTTCTTCTAATGACTAGAGCGAACAGCACACAGCTATCTAGCCGTAGTTTCTTGCCGACCGCGTTCCATACTCACAGTATGGACGAACTCTCACTCGGTGTGCCCAAACCTGTTCTCGAACGACTGCCGGAGGACGACGAAGCCGCCGCGGCGGACATGCAGGAGGCCGTCGCCGGCTGGGAACAGCGACTCAACCGCGCGATCGAGGACGCCGACGACGACCGCGAGGCGGCCGGTCGCGTCCTCGAGGCAATCGAGCGCTTCGAGGAGCGCCGCGACACCTACGACGACCTCGTGCCGGAGCTGCGAGCGTGGGGCCAGTCGCCGATCTACGCGATCGCGTGGCGGACGCTGTACGCCGACGTCATCGCCCAACTCTACGACCACGACGACCTCGCTGACCACCTCGAGCGCGAGCGCAACGCCCGGCTGGTCGAGGACGGCATTCGACTCCAGGATCTATAGCAGGCGCCGGCAGCCACCGGCGATCGGCTCCCTCGAGGCGCTCGTTCCGGAGTGCTATATATTCCTCCGGGAGCGGAATTCACGGTCGTCGACGGATACCAGACGCCGGATCGCCGGGAGCCACAACGGTTTTGCGCTCGCCCGTGACTAGTGGACTATCCGTGGCCTCGACCGACGACCGCGACGCCGCCGACGCGATCGACCTGACGACGCGCGTGCGCCGTCGCGTTCTCCCGACGCTTCACCGCATCAAGGAACCGTTCGGCGGGTTCGCCCAGTGTCTCCAGCACCCCGACGAGTACGTCGGGACGATCCCGTACGGGCTCGAGACGTTCCGGGCGGACCTCGAGGCGATGGCGTTCGAACCGGAACCGATCGCCTCCCTGAAGATCCACCGCGACGGCCGGCTGTCGGCCGGGAGTTGGGCCCGGCGGCGATCGCCGCTGGCGACGTGGCAACTCCACGTCGCGCTGTTTCAGGACGGCGCCGGCGCCGTCGACGTGTTCGCCCACCGCGAGTACTCGTGGCTGCGCCACCCGTACAGACACTACACCTGCGAGGGGTGGGATACCGAGGGCGGCGTCAAGCGAGTGCGATCGCTGCTCGCGGACCACGACGTGACGTTCCGGGTCGATCGCCGACGGTCCGGTACCACCGACTCCGTCGCGGCCGACGATTGACGACGAGTCGCGAGCCAGAAATCGCCGTTCGAGCGGAGCTGTCACTTTCGCAACGGCTTTGACGGGCGGCGGTGGAGCGTCGAGCGATGGCGAAGACGAACGTCGTCACCGCGTTCACCGACCTCTACCGACCGACGGTCAACGGCGTCACCTACACGGTTGCGCTGTGGCGCGAGCGATGGGGCCGCCGTCGGGGATCGATGGCGATCGTCTTCCCCGAGATGGCCGGGTACGAACCCGGCGACGGGGAGTACGCGCTCCCGAGCGTCGGCGCGCCGCTGTACCCGCGCTACCGCCTCGGAGTGCCGGTGGCTCCCGACGGCCTCGGCACGCCCGACATCGTCCACGTCCACACGCCCTTCACGGTCGGGTTCGCGGGCGTCCGGTTCGCACGCGATCGCGACGTTCCCGTCGTCGCCACCTACCACACGCTCCTCGAGGACCGCGTGAACCAGCACGTCCCCGAGGTGGCGGTCGAACCGCTCAAGAGCGCCTGCCGCGCCTACGAGCGGGCGTTCTTCGAGCGCGTCGATCACGTGACCGTGCCGACGTCGTTCGCCCGATGGCATCTGCTCGAGCGCGTCGGTGCGGACGTCGACGCGACGATCGTCTCGAACGGCATCGACGTCGACTTCTTCCGGCCGGTCGAGGCGACGCCCCTTCGGGAGCGCTACGGCCTCTCGAGCGAGGGGCCGCTGCTGGGCTACACGGGTCGACACGGTCCCGAAAAGAACCTCGAGGAGGCGATCGACGCCGTCGATGGTACCGACTGGACGCTCGTCATCGCCGGCGACGGACCCGCCCGCGACGACCTCGAGGCTCGCGCCGCGGCGACCGACGCCGACGTCCGGTTTTTGGGCTTCCTCGAGCGCGAAGAACTGCCGGCGTTCTACTCGGCGCTCGACGCGTTCGTCTTCCCGAGTCCGGTCGAGACGCAGGGCCTGGTCGCGCTCGAGGCGACCGCCTGCGGGACGCCGGTCGTCGCCGCCGACGCCGGGGCGTTAGCGGACGGCATCATCGAGGGCGAGACCGGCTACCGGTACGCGCCTGGCGACCGCGAGGCGTTTCGGTGGGCGATCCGCCGGACGCTGGCCGAATGCGAGCGGCTCTCGGACCTCTGTCGGCGTCGCCGGAACATGCTCGCGGTCGATCACTCCCTCGAGCAGTTGGCGGGGCTGTACGACGCGATTCGCGACGACTAATTCGGGAGCGCGTCGGACGGACCGTCGCGGGCGGCGTGTGAATACAGACCAAGGCTTCAAATTCGCGCAGTTGATAGGAAACGGTATGGAGTTTGCAGTTTCGCGGGCCGGGACGACCCGCGTCACCCTTCACGGGGGAAGCGACACGACCGCCTGCGACGAGGCGACCGAACAACTGGCCGAGAGCCTCAAGCACCTCGCTGCTGAGGGAACCATCGCCGACTGGGAGATCGACGACGCCGAGGTGTACGAGCATCCGACCGCGCCCTTCGATCCGTACACGATCGTCCTCGAGTTCTCCGTGACCGTCGTCGTCGACGCCGAGGACGCCGACGCGGCGACGGATCACGGCGCCGGCGCGATCGACGACGCGCTCGAAACCGCCGATTTCGACGCCGTCAGCTACACGTCTTCGGCGGCGGCCTCGGCTGCCTGATCGATCCGCGAGCCGGTCGGCGGCGGGAGCCACCCGAACTTATGCGATTCCGCGACTATCGATAGATATGGATCTCGAATTGCGGTTTTTCGCGACCTTTCGGGAGGCCGTCGGCGAGAAGGAACGGACCGAAACGTTCGAGGACGACGCCGCGGTCGGCGACGTGCTGGCCGCCCTCGAGGCCGAGTACGAGGGTCTCGAAGGCCAGTTGCTCGAGGAAGACGAGTCGGGACGGGCGATCAGGCCGCAGTTGAGCGTGCTGAAAAACGGCCGCGACGTGACCCACATGGTCGGCCCGGAGACGCCCCTCGAGGACGGCGATCGGCTCTCGGTGTTTCCGCCGGTCGCCGGCGGCTAACGGGAGCGGTCCGCGGTGGTCGGCGGCGGCAGAAATCGGTCGATCGACGGCCGACGGTCAGCGAACGACGTACGCGAGACTTGTTAGAAAAAAGCTATAAACGGAGCTGGAATAGCTACGGTCGAGAATGGTCCTCGATCTGCTTCTCGATCTTGCTGCCGCCGTCTCCGACCGTCCGGACGGACGGACGCGGCTCCAGCAGGTCTGCAGCTATCTGGGACTGCTCGGTCTGCTGTTCGGCGCGTGGATCGCCGTCTCGAGCGAGCCGGTGGTCGGTTTCGGTCTCGCAGTCGCGGGCGGCGGCCTGTGGCTGTACGGAGCGTACGTCTGTGACTGATCGAACGCCGCGATCGGACCCGCCATCGCACGGCGGTCCCATCGCCGCTTTCGAGAACGCTTTACGCGGCGGTGATCGGAGGGTGAACTAGAGGTCGCGATGGCAAGGAATTTCGACTCGGACGACCCGTCCGCTCAAGCGTCGGAGTCATCGAACGGCGGCAACAGCGACGCTACTGCTGCTTCCGACGACAACCCGACGGATTCGTCGACAACGGCGACAACACCGGTGCCGGACGGCGAGTCCGTCACGTTCGGCTGGGACGGGCTGCGGGCCGGCTTTCTGGCCTGTCTGCCCGTCGCCGTCGGCGTCGGCGGCTACGGGGTCGCGTTCGGCGTCCTCGCGAATCAGGCGGGGCTGAGCCTCGCGGAGGCGGCGCTAATGAGCATGACCGTCTTCGCGGGCGCCTCCCAGATCATCGCCGTCGAACTGTGGGCGGATCCGCTCCCGATCGCGGCGATCGTCGCCACGACGTTCGCGGTCAACGTGCGCTACGCTCTGATGGGCGCGGCGCTGCAGTCGTGGTTTCGCCACCTCTCGCCGGGCAAGATCTACTCGAGTCTCGTACTCATGGCAGACGAGAACTGGGCGCTGTCGATGCAGGAGCTCGCGTCAGGGAGTCGCCGCGGTTCCTTCCTGCTTGGCAGCGGCGTCGCGCTCTGGCTGTGCTGGGTCGCGTCGACGGTTCTGGGCGTCCTCGCCGGCGAGTCCGTCGGCGATCCGGCGCAGTACGGCGTCGACTTCATCCTCGCGGCCGTCTTCGTCGCGCTCGCCGTCGAGCTGTGGGACGGCCGGTCGACGCTGGTACCGTGGCTCGTCGCGCTGGCGACGAGCGTCCTCGCCGCGAACGTCCTCTCGGGGCAGTGGTATATTCCCCTCGGCGGGTTCGCCGCGGCCGTCGTCGAGGTGGTGAGACACGATGGCTGACGTCCTCTCGCTGGATCCGCTGGTCGTCGGCGTCATCCTCGCGATGACCGTCGTCACCGTCGTCGCGAAGGTCGGCGGCATCTGGCTCGTCCGCCACGTCGAGGTGAGCGAGCGCCTGCAGGCGGGGCTGGACGTCCTGCCGGGCGCAATCGTGATCGCCGTCCTCGGGCCGGAGCTGGCGGCCGGCGGGCCGGCCGAGTGGGGCGCGACCGCGCTCGTGCTGGCGGTGATGTGGCGGACCGAGAGCATCATCCTCGCACTGGTGACCGGCGTCGTCGCCGTGGTCTCCCTCAGGGGACTGTTCTGATCATCGCGAGTCCGGACGCGGCGCTGCCGCCACGCTCGAGTTTATCCGATCGGCCGCCGTATCGACGACCATGGCAACGCGCGTCGAACGCTCCTTTCGCGGTATCTCCGAACGACTGGCGATCCGCTATCTGACGAACCTCGGCGGCGAGCAGGTCGACGACGATACCGTCGCGGGCGAGGACTGGACGGCGACGCTCTCCTCCGAGAAGGTCGGGATCGGTCCGTCGCTGCAACTGACAGAGGTAACCGTCGTCTTCGAGGGCGACGAGGACCGCCTCGAGCCGCTCGTCGAGAAGTTCGCCCAGAAGGCGATGCGCGCGGGTGGCTGATGTCGGGCGAGCCGATCGAGGGCCAGATCCTCGTGCTCACGGCGGCGAAGGCGAGCGTCGCGCCGACGCGGCTGCCGGACCTCGTCGACCGCGCACAGCGCCGTCTGGCGGCCGACCGCGAGCGCTACCGACGGGAGTACGAGCGCGTCCACGCGGACGACCTGCGCGAGGCGTTTCTGGTCGAGTGGGGCCACTGGGAAGCAGTAGGCGAGGAGCTCGACATGACCGACCGCGAGCGGTCGGCCGTCCGTCGCGCACACGAGGAGCAACTGCTGCGGATCGGGCGCCGAACCGACCGCGAGGAGACGTTCGAGACGGCCCTCGAGATTCGAGAACCGGTCTGTATCGGGACGAACGGCGCGGACGCGAACGGAGGCGAACCGAACGGCGCGACCGACGACGGACCGTAACGCCGACCTGCCGGTGCCGGCTCAAACCGGCGGTCGACGCCGATGGCAACTATAAAGAGCGTGTTCGCCCTTGCTCAATGCACTGAGACGATGGCTATCGATCAGGAGACCGACATGGCCGACGCGGAGATCGACGACTTCCTCGGCGACCACGAGACGGGGGTGTTATCGCTCGCGCGTACCGACGACCCCTACGCGATTCCGATCTCGTACGGGTACGACGACGACGAGCGCGTGTTCTATATGCGGCTGGTATCGACGCCGGAAAGCGAGAAGCGGGCGTTCCTCGAGTCCTCCCCGGCGGCACGGCTCGTCGTCTACGACGAGCGGGACTCGACCTATCGGAGCGTCATCGCGACGGGGCAGTTAGAGGACATTTCGCCCTCGGAGCTGACGCCGGACCAGATCGCCCAGTACGGCGAGGCGAAGCGACCGCTGTTCGAAATCTGGGCGCAGGGTAAGGAAGAGCTGGATATCGAACTCTACCGACTCGATCCGGACAGCCTCGAGGGACGGCGAACCGAAGTCGATCGCGAGGAGTAACGTCGGTCGGGAGGGGCCATCGGTACGGGAGCGATCGAGCGTTCAGTTCGTCTGTTGCTCGGCGGCGAAGTCCGCGGACGTGACGTCGGCACCGCAGACCGGACACCCGTGTTCAAGCGTGGCCTCGCGCATCTCCTCGTTGACCTCGATCGCTTGGCCGCATTCTGGACAGGTAAATTCGTATCTGCTCATGAGATGGGCGTAGTCCGTGTGTCTCGTGGGTCGTCTACGTTCATAGCTGTGCGTCCACTATATATAGGGTTGCGGTTCGACGCCGACCCGCAGTAGGTCCCGAAGCGTTTTTGGATCATGAGTGACCGGTCGGTGCGATCAGTCGTCGTACTCGAGGATCGCGTCGAGGAGTTTCGTTTGCGCGGCCGCGAGGTGTTCGGTGAACGTCGTGCTGGTGATTCCGAGCTCCTCGGCGACCTCGCCCGCGTTGGCTCGTTTCGGGTGCTCGAAGTAGCCCATTTGGTGGGCCGTCTCGAGGACCTCGAGTTGGCGGGCGGTCAGCGTGCTCCGGTCGACGAAGACGAGGTTCCGCTCGTCGTGGTCCTGCTGTGACTGCAGCAGGCGCTGGACGTCGAGGTTCGAGTATCGCTCCTTCAAGTCGCCGATGATCGCCTGCAGGCCGTGCATATCCGACGCGTGGAAGGTCAGATACAGCGACGCCCCCTTCGTGCGGACGTCGACCAGCGGCGAGTCGTGGCGTTCGATACACTCGCAGGGACAGCCCCACCCCAGCTCGCGGCCGAACCGATACACCTCGCTCGAGCCGTAGGAGAAGACGGGTTCGATGTCGACGTCGGCCTCCACGTCGAACTCGTCGGGGTACTCCTCCGCCTCGAGCATGAACTCCTCGGTCACGCGCTCTGGCGCGTCCGGATTCGCGCTCTTCGAGACAGAGAGGACGCGGCCGCTCACCGCCGCCGAGGCCGCCGTGACGACGCAGCCGGCCGGATCGTCGATTTTGATCTCCGCTCGAATCCCCGAAGGCATAGCTACTGCTGGGGGAGCCGGCCTCGTAAACCCTCTGTCCTGTCTCGCTCGCCGGCGACACCCGCCGTTTCGAGGGGAATGCTGATAGATACCACGGAACCCGCCATTCGTCCCCGCGCGAAACCAGCCCGATAGCACTCGACGCGGCTGTTTTCGAACCCGTATATAAAGGACCCAGATTTAGTGGGACTCATTTGGAGGGGGTCCGGCCGATAGTAGAGAGTGAAGACGATGTCCGCTACGAACTCACCTAAGCAAGGATGGCCCGCAACCGACGACTCGATCGACGCCGGCGCCGTGCTCGGCGCGCTCGACGACGACGCTTGCCGAGCCATCCTCGAGGCGACGAGCGAGGAGTCGCTGACCGCGACGGAACTGTCCGAGCAGTGCGACATCCCGATGTCGACGGCCTACCGGAAGGTCGAGAAGCTAACGGAGGCCGAACTGGTCGAGGAACGAGTCCGGATCAATACCTCCGGCAAGCACGCGACCGAGTACCGCAAGTCCTTCGACGACGTGCACGTCTCGATCGACGACGGGGAGGTCGCGATCGAGCTGACGAAGCCGGAAGCCGAAACCGACGCCAGCGCGAACTACGCCGTCGCCGACGACTGAACGTCCCCGACGTGACCGGACGAGCCGCTGGGAATACCACTGCTCGGATCACGTCGTAGCGGACGTCCCGACGGCCCGCGGATCGATCTTTTGAACTGCCCGATGTGACCGGTAGCGACGGCTCGACGGCTCAATCGGCCGTCCGCTCGGACTCGTCCTCGAGCGGGAGCAACCGGTCCGGCGCGACCGAGAGGACGGCGTCCGGCGCGCGCTCGAGGAGCCGCTGGGCGACGCTGACGAGCGGTTTTCGCACGAACGTGTAGCCCACTGAAATAGCGAGAAGGACGAGCGCGGCCGTCCGAATCGATCCTTCGAAGACCAGTAGAGCGGGGACCGAGAGGGCGCTCGCGAGGAGGAGGTCCTCCGGCGCGCCGTCGTAGCGGATCCACCGACGGGGCGCGAGCCAGCGGCCGTGGTAGTGGCTGTAGACCGCCCGCTCGGAGGTCGCCCGCCAGGGTTTTAGCTCGAGGCCGCCGCCGAACCGATCGCTCGCGGAGTGCAATCCGGCGGCCAGCAGGAAGACGGCGAGGCCGACGGTCACAGTGGTCGGGACGAGGACGGCGGCGAGGCTCGCGGGAACCGCGAGCGCGCCGTAGTAGACGGGGAAGTGGAGCGTTTTCCGGTGGCCCGCGTAGAGGTCGAAGTCGGGGAACAGTCCCCCGACGATCGCCGCGCTCGCGACGACGACCGCGAACTGCGGCGCGACGACAGCGACGGCGGCAGCGAGCGCGAGTCCCGCGAAGACGTGGGTCGTGGCCATCATGGTAGCCGCCGTAGGAACGGAGCAGGGATACGTTCGTCGGCGCTCGCAATCGGATCAGTCCCGTCTCGAACTGGCTATCCGGTGTGCCGTGGCGCGCGCTGAGCCGCGGTGAGGTCCGCGAGGCGGGACCGAAGGGATCGCCTCGCGAAGCGAACGGGGAACGAAGTGACCCGTGAGCCCGTGACGAACCGCGGCTCGATGTTGTGCGAGGGATGAGCGAGCGACTGCAAGGAGCGACCGAATCGGCTGGGGAGGGCGTGGAAATCCCCGTTGCCACGGTTGGCAGGACGGCCACCTCACCTTCACGAGGATACGAGCGCTAACTCGAACTGACCTCACAGCGACGGTGATCACGAAAACCGTGTGTTGTACCGCAACCAACAGTCCCTGCCGGATACACAGTCAGTTCTCTCAAGGATCACGCCTCGAGCGAGTAGCCGGCACATCCTCGAGCGGGGCCGTCCTCGAGTCAGTCCGCGGCAGCGTCAATCGACGGCTCGGCAAGCAGATAGCCGCCGAAGGCCAGCAGCCACAGCATCGGCGGGTAAACGATCAGCCGCTCCGCGCCGCCGTGGCCGATCGGACCGAAGACGGCCGGATTGCCGGCGTCCCCGACCGCCATCACCGTTACGAAGGCGATTCCGACGAGTCCGGCGAGGACCGAAATCGCCTTCATCGGGCCGGCGATGCGAGTCCCGCTGGCGATCGCCTCGAGATTGAACCCGAGGAAGGCCGCGAGCGCGAACAGCCCGTGGAGATCCCCGCTGTCGAGCGGGATGACGCCCGCGCCGGTCGCCCCGATGGCGGCGAGGACGTAGACGGCCAGAATCCACCGCGCCCCGTGAGCCCGGTAGAAGAGGGCGCCGCCGACGAGGTTCAGCGCGCCGGCGGCAACCAGCGACGCGTTGAACAGCGGCGCCGTCTCATCGATCACGCCGAGATCGCTGATCGCTCCCTGCGTGAAGTCGTAGCCCGGCGCCATCGACGCGGCGAGCATGCTGACGGTCATGAACTGCGCCGCGAGCGCGAAAAACACGAGTCCGGTGAGCCACTGGTTGTCACCCCGCGGCTCGTGGATCCTGACATCGGACCGTTCGGTCGCCATGTGAACCGTTCCACTCGCGCCGGTTTGATACTGGGGGCTACCTACGTTGCTCGCCACCCTTTTGCGCGGTCGTTCGAGACGGCTTCGCCGTCTCGTGACTGAGCGAATCTTCGATTCGCGAGGTCCGCGAGACCGAGGGTCTCGCTGACGGAAGACGCATAGCGTCTTTCGAACACGTTACCCCCTCAGCCGCGCCATTGGCGCGGCTTCGAGGGTTCCGTGGCCCGCTCGCTCACGTCGTTCGCTTACGGAGAGTGCACGCTCGTTCGCCTGTACTGACCACGCTATCCGCGTTCCACAAAAGAACCGCTCGAGGGTCGACGCTCCTCAGTCGTCGCCCGGTGCCGCAGCGCCGCTATCGCCGGCGGAGACGCCCGTGCCGGGGCCGATATCGATGCCGAGATTGTCCAGTTTCTCGTCGGGGACGACGCCGTCAACCCAGCCGCGGTGGTCGTAGTACTCCGCCTTCATCTCCTCGAGTTCGCAGTACTCGCCTTCCGAAGCGCCCTGACCGTGGATGCCGTCCTCGAGGAAGCGCTCGGGCAGCGAGTCGTCGCTGCCGTCGAAGCCGACGAGGTTGTTGTAGTAGCGCTCTAAGTTGTAGATGCGCTCGCCCGCCTCGAGCAGTTCGTCTTCGGTGACGTCGCGGCCGGTCATCCCGTTGTACTGGGTGACGTACTCCTCGATGCCCTCCGCGAAGGCGTTGAACTTGCAGATGTCGAAGCTGTCCGAGATCGCGTGGAGGTCCTGGAACTGGGCGGTGAGTTCGCCCTTCCCCTCCCACTCGTAGGGATCGACCTTCTCGGGGATGCCCAGAATCTCTGCAGCGGGGGTGTACCCGCGCAGGTGGCAGGCACCGCGGTTCGAGGTGGCGTAGCCGATGCCCATCCCCTTCAGGCAGCGGGGATCGTAGGCGGCGATGGTCTCGCCTTTGACGTCCAGTCGGCAGTCGTGGGCGTCGAACCGCTCGGCCGCGCCCTCGGCGCCCTCCGCGAGCCCGTCGGGGAGGTCGCCGTTGCGGTGGGCGATGCGCTCGATCATTTCAACCATCTGTTCGGTATCGCCCCAGTTGACGTCCTCGTCAACGTACCCCTTTTCGCTCATCTCCATGGCCATCGCGAGCATGTTGCCCGTGTCGATGGTGTCCATCCCGAAGTCGTTGCAGCGGTCGATCATGAGGGCGATCTGATCCCGGTCGTCGTTGGCGGAGTTCGTCCCGAGCGCCCAGGCGGACTCGTACTCGTAGGACTCCATCCGGATGTTCATGTCCTCGCCCTTGTGCATCACGTCGACTTCGACCTCCTTCTTGCAGGCGACCGGACAGGAGTGACAGGTGGGTTCGTCGACGAGGATGTTCTCGCGGACGTTCTCGCCGCTGATGCGGTCGGCGTCGAGGTCGTGCGGTCGATCGGCCTCACTCTCGTTGTAGGCGTTCCCCGAGGTGTAGACCCCGTTCTTCGTCGGATGACCGTCCATCTCTTCGGTGATGTTCATGAGGACGTTGGTCCCGTACATCGAGAGGCCGCCTTCGTTCGGTGCGGTGACCTCCGACTCCTGGATGGCCTGCATCGCCTGCTGGTGGCCCTCCATGAACGTCTCCTTGTCCGCCGGTTTAGGCATCTTCGTCCCGGACTTGACGACCACCGCCTTGAGGTTCTTCGAGCCGGCGACACAGCCGGTGCCGCCGCGACCGGAGGCCCGGTCGTCCTCGTTCATGATGTTCCCGAAGCGAACGAGGTTCTCGCCTGCGTGACCGATCGCCATGATCGAGAGGTTCTTGCCGAAGGCCCCTTCGACCTCCTCCTCGATTGTATCGCGGGTCTCGTGGACGCCCTTCCCCCAGAGGTGGGAGGCGTCCCGGAGTTCGACCTCACCGTCCTCGACGAAGGCGTATACCGGCTCGTCGGCCTGTCCCTCGAACAGCAGGCCGTCGAAGCCGGACCACTTCAGCCGGGCGCCCGACCAGCCGCCGTGGTGGCTGTCCGTGACGGTGCCCGTCAGCGGCGATTTCGTGCAGATGGCAATCCGACCGCTCATCGTCACCTGCGTCCCCGAAAGCGGCCCGTTCATGAACGCTAGTAGATTATCGGGACCGAGCGGATCGACGTCGGGGCCCTGTTCGAAGACGTACTTTACGCCGAGGCCACGCGCCCCGATATACTTCTCCGCGTCTTCGTCGTCGATCGACTCGTAGTTCACCTCCCCATCGCTCAGATCGATACGTGCGACGTTGTCTTGGAATCCGCCGAGTTCAGTCATCGTCGTTCACACTCGGCTCTTCCCGCCGAAGTGTGTTAGTTGTTGCCACACATTCGTTACGAACGACCGAAAGTCGTGGAACGAGCAACAACGATCGGTTCCGAAATCATACTCGAGATCCGTTGAAACAAGTGAAAGACGGCGCCGCGAGTCGATGCAGACGGGAGTCGAGCGGCGGCCTTTTTTCGCCGTTCGGCGCGTAGTCGTCGGCGGTGAGTCACGGTGATCGACGTCCCCGACGCGTTCGCGCGACTTGAGCGACCGGAGTACACCGGCGAGAATCGGTGTCTCCCGTGCACGGTAGTGAACGTCGCGATCGCGTTCGTCCTCGCGGTCGGAATCGGCATCGCGGGCTCCGCGCTCGTCGGCGCGCTCGCGTTCGCGTGCTGTCTGCTCCTCGTCTACCTCCGGGGCTATCTGATTCCGGGCACGCCGACGCTCACGCGGCGCTACCTCCCCGAGCGGGTTCTCTCATGGTTCGGCAAAGCCGACACCCCGAAGCCCGAACGACGGCCGACGATCGAGACGGCCGACCTCGAGGACGCCGTCGAGACCCTCTCGACGGCCGACGTAGTGCGCTCGGCGGCGAACGGTAACGGGCTCCGCTTGACTAACGACTTCCAAGAGCGATGGACCGACCGCCTGCCGACCGGCAGCGCGGTGGAATCTCCCGCCGACGCCGTCGCATCCCTCGTCGACGCCGACGAGATCGACTCGTACGGCGAGGCCACCGTCGAACTCGACGGGACGAAGCAGTTCCGATGGGAGTCGGACGCGGCGCTCGCGGCCGACGTCGCCGCGGACCGAGAACTCCGAACCCGCCTGGACGGCTGGGAGACGCTCGAGCCGGCGGATCGCCGCGACGTGCTCACGGGGCTGCGACTCCTCCGGGAGCGCTGTCCCGCCTGCGACGGGCGTCTCGAGACGCGCCGCGAGCGCGTCGAACACTGCTGCCGACGGCCGCGGGTGGCCCTCGAGAGCGACTGCGAGACCTGCGGGCGATCGATCGCCGCGCTCGCCGTCGGCGAGTCGAATCCGCTCCTCGAGTGGGTGCCGACGGAGGATGCCGTCGCGTGACCGCCGGCGGCGACCTGGATCGGCTCCGACTCGAGGAGACCTGTTGTTGACAGCGACGGCGACCTCGAGTCCGGCCTGACGACGAGGAGCGACCGGCGACGGCCGACGGTCAGTCGTCGGCCGCCGGATCGGCCGTCTCGCCGAGCGGTTCGACGTCGACCTCGATCTCGGCGGCGGCGGCCTTGTACTCGGGGATCTTCGCCCGCTCGTCGAGGACGTGATTGGTGAGTCGATTCGCGGAAGCGGCCGCGAAGTGCGGCGTCGTCCAGACGACACCCTCCTTGGTGTCCTCGGTGACATGGGCCTCGAGCGTGATCTCGCCGCGCCTGGACTGCAACCGGACGTACTCGCCGTCCCCGATCCCATAGCGCTCGGCGTCGGCCGGATGGACGTCGACGAAGTTCTCCGGCGTCTGGCGGTTGAGCGTCGGCGATCGGGTGCTCATCGTCCCCGTGTTGTAGTGTTCCTCGAGGCGCGCGGTCGTGAGGATCAGCGGGTACTCGTCGTCCGGGGTTTCGGCGGGCGGGGTGTGATCGACGCCCTCGATGTGGCCCAGCCCGCTTTCGGTCTCGAACTCCTCCTCGTAGAGGAACGGATCGCCCTCGTCGCCCGGCTCGTAGCAGGGCCAGTGGACGCCCTCATCGCCGAGGCGGTCGTAGGTCATCCCGTGGTAGCTCGGGCAGACCTGGCGGAGTTCCTCGAAGACGTCTTCGGGGTCGTCGAAGTCGAATCCCTCGTCGAACAGCCGCGTTCCCACTTCCGAGAGGATCTCGAGGTCGTGCTTCGTGTTCTCGTGAACTTTCTCGACGCCGCGCATGCGCTGGACGCGGCGGTCGGTGTTGGTGACGGTGCCGCCGCGCTCGGCCCAGGTCGTCGCCGGGAGGAGCACGTCGGCGTACTCGGCGGTCTCGGTCGGGAAGATGTCCTGGACGACGACGAACTCGAGTTCTTTCAGCCGCTCGGCGACGCTGTTGGCGTCGGGCTCGCTCATCACGGGATTCTCGCCCATGACGTACAGTCCGTGGATCGAGTCGCCGGCCGCGTAGGAGATCTCGACGTTCGTCAGTCCCGGCTCGTCCGGAATCTCGAACCCCCAGACGTCCTCGACGGACTCGCGGGCCTCGTCGTCGTCGACCAGCTGGTAGCCCGGGAGGACGTTCGGCATCGCGCCGACGTCGCAGGTCCCCTGGACGTTGTTCTGGCCGCGAAGCGGGTTGACGCCGGTCCCGGGACGCCCGATGTTTCCGGTGATCAGCGCCAGGTTGATCTCGTTCTGGACGTTGTCGACGCCGCAGGCGTGCTGGCTCATCCCCATCCCCGTGAAGATGGCCGCGTTGTCGGCCGCGGCGTACTTCTCCGCCGCGAGTTCGATCGCCTCGAGCGGAAGGCCGCACTCCTCGGCCGCGGCCTCCTTGTCGAAGTCCTCGAGCGTCTCCTTCAGGTGGTCGAACCCCTCCGTGCGCTCCTCGACGAACGCCTCGTCGATCCAGCCGTCGTCGGGGTTCTCCTCGTGGTGCTCGAGGATCGTCTTCAGGACGATGTTCAGCAGTGGAATGTCGGTGCCTGGGTTCAACTGAAGGTGCTGGTGGCGCTCCGTCTCGTCGATCTGGAACGACCGCGTCGTCTTGTTCGCGTGCGGATCGACCTGGATGACGGTCGCGCCCTCGAGGACGGCCTGCCGGAAGTACTGGCTGTTAGCGATGGGGTGTTGCTCGCCGGGGTTCGCGCCCTGGATCCAGAACAGGTCGCACTCCTCGCGGAGGTCGCGCATGCTGTTGGTCATCGCGCCGGCGCCCAGACTGGTCCGCAGCGCCCAGACCGTCGAGGCATGACACATCCGCGTGCAGTTGTCGACGTTGTTCGTGCCGTACCGGCGCGCGAGCTTCTGGAGGAGGTAGTTCTCCTCGTTCATCGTCTTCGAGGAGCCGAAGAAGCCCGTCGCGTCCGGACCGTACTCGGCGCGGATCCGCTCGAGTTCGTCGACGACGTACTCGTAGGCCTCCTCCCACGTCGCCTCCCGGAACTCACCGTCCTCCTTGATTTGCGGTTCGGTGAGCCGGTCTTCGTGGTCGATCACTTCCGTCGCCGCGCCGCCCTTGATGCAGATACGGCCCTCGTTGACCGGCGCGTCGCCCCACGGCATGAACTGGACGTCGCCGGGATCGTCGCCCTGTTGAATTTGAATGCCACACCCGACGCCGCAGTACGGGCAGATCGTCTTGACCGGATCGTGGTGCTCTTGCTGATCGCTGGACATTGGTCTGAGTTGCTAGCTGTCGGCCTGCGGTTCGGTGCCACGTAGACGGACTCCGTCCGCATCCATGAGTCTTTCTAGCATATATCACGAAAATCGATACCGATTACCGGACGGGCGCGACCCGTTTCGGACGGCGTCAGGTCGACTTCGACGTCCATCGCCGTAGCGAGGCCAAGAGGGGGAACGCTCACGGCCGCGCGTGCCAAATTATACCACGGCGATGGAACTCACCCGATCGCTGGTCGAGGCGAACGCCGACGAGTACCGCGAGCGCGAACCCCTCTATCCCGTCGAACGGGAGTCGGTCGAGACGCTTCCGGACGCGTTCGCCGCGGGTGAGTTCGGCCGCCGTGACGCCGAGTGGGTCGTCCAGTGGTACTACCGGCGCCTCCTCGGTGCGATCCCCGACGCCCGCCGTCGGGAGCGCGAGGAGCGGTTCGGACGAAACGAGTTCGAGACCGTCCGGGACGCGATCACCGACGTCGCCGCAGCGACCGATCCCGCTGATCGAATCGACCGACTGACCGCCCTCGAGGGCGTCGATGTCCCGGTAGCGTCGGCGTTCCTGTTCTTTGCCGACCCCCAGCGGTGCATCGTCGTCGGCGAACGCGAGTGGACCGTACTCGCCGACTCTGGGGAGTTGTCCGAACCATATCCCGAGCCGCCGTCGGTTGCGGACTACGAGACGTACCTCGAGACCTGTCGCTCGCTCGGCGACCAATTCGACTGTGATATGTGGGCGCTATACCGCGCGCTCTGGCGGCTGTGGAAGGACCGGGACTGATCCTCGCCGGCGGTCAGCGGACGGAGAGGTCTGATCCCTCGCCACGTTCGGTGAATTCGAGTTCGATCTCGAGTTCGCGCTCGCGCTTGCTCGCGAACTCGATCTCGACCTCGACCGGGTCGCGGTACTCGAAGGGGATCTCCCACGTCGACCCCGCCACCGTCACCCGCGTGTCGGCCTCGAGCTGATCGGCGAGTTCCCGGAGGAAGGCGGCCGTTTCCTCCCGCGAGAGGTACACCTCTCGTTCGAAGAACCCGTCGGTGATCGTCCGCCGGTCGCGGTCGCGATCCTCCGGGAGCGTGACTCGATCGGACATGGTGTTTGGTACCACACTGACCGGCATAAACCTGAACCAACGTCCTTCGAATCCTGTATGTAGGGGGAGCGTACCGGCGAAATCCTTCTTGGGTCGGCGACCCACGTGACTCTATGTCCCTGATCGAGGTACTGGGCAACGGGACCCGACTCGAGATTCTGCGCGAACTCTCCCGGGGGCCGAAGTACGTCTCCGAACTCGCCGAGGCGGTCGGCATGGACGGAACGAGCGCCATCCACCACCTCTCGACGCTCGAGGACGCCGACTTAGTCGAGTGGTACATGCGCGGCAACCGGAAGTACTACCGACTCACGCGGTCGCTCGAGTTGCGGATCGCGCCGCCGCCGGAGCGGACGTTCGTCCTCCAGGCCGACGAGATTGACGCGTCGGATCCGCCCGATCGGTGAGTGAACCACCGGCACGGTTGCGCTCGCCGTCGCGGCGGCAGCGGTCGCCGCGAGCCGCGACTCGACGCGGTCGTCCCGAGGCTCGCCCGATCGATGTCTAACAGTCCCGCGTTCGATACTGTCGGCGGCGTCCGACCGGTCACTTAGTAGCGCTCCAGACGTGATAGGAGATACCGTATGACAGAGAACGGCCTAATTCCCGTCACCGTCGTCACCGGCTACCTCGGTGCTGGAAAGACGACGCTGATCAATCACGTGCTGTCGAACCCGGGCGGACGGCGGGTGGCGGTGATCGTCAACGACATGGGAGAGATCAACGTCGACGCGGACCGCATCGCGCGGGAAAACGACGAGGACGGGATCGTGGACCTCTCGAACGGCTGTATCTGCTGTCGGTTACAGGGGGATCTCCTCGAGGAAGCACGGCGGCTGGCGGAGCGCCGAACGTTCGACTATCTGCTGGTCGAGTCCTCAGGGATCAGCGAACCGATTCCCGTGGCGCAGGTGTTCACCGAAGGGACCGACGACAGCGACGTGGATCCGACGACCCTGTTTCGGCTGGACACGATGGTGACCGTCTTGGATACGTACGGGTTCTGGAAGGAGTTCGACGCCGGAGAGCGGCTTCCGGAGGAGGCACAACCCGACGCCGACCGGCCGTTGAGCGAGGTCCTCGTCGAGGGGATCGAGTTCTGCGACGTCTTGCTGCTCAACAAGTCCGATATGGTCCCCGAGGACGTCCTCGAGGAGATCGAAGCGGTGGTCGAGACCCTCCAGCCGCGAGCGAAACGGCTCCGAACGAGCTACTGCGAGGTCGATCCGGACATCGTCCTCGACACCGGTCGGTTCGACTTCGAGTCGGCCAAGCGCTCGCAGGGCTGGAAACGTCACCTGCGTGGCGAGGGCCACGATCACGGAGACGGGCCGGACGCCCACAACGGAGAGCGCACCGCTGCCGAGATGCACGGCGTCTCGTCGTTCGTCTTCCGGTCCGACCGACCGTTTCACCCGGAGCGACTCGCGGCCTGGCTCGAGGACTGGGACGGCGCGATCGTCCGCGCCAAGGGCGTCTGTTACGTCGCGGACCGCGAGGACGTGATCGGCGTCAGTCAGGCCGGCCCGTCCGTCAGGGCCGGACCGATCGGCGAGTGGCGGCCCGACGACGACCGGCGCACCCAACTGGTGTTCATCGGCCGAGAGATGGACGAAGAGCGGATTCGCGAGGAACTCGAGGCATGCGTGATCGAGGGCGACGAAGCGGCGGAGATAGAACCGTCGGTCAATCCGTTTCCGCTATGACCGCTCCCCGATCCCTACGACTCCAGTTGGTCACTGAGTTCTTCCCAGGACTCGTGGAAGCCGTGAGTCGACTGGTCCGTCGCTCGGTCGGGGAGGGCGTTCTGGTAGACGTCGTCGTACTCGAGCAGCCGCGTCCAGCCGTCATGGAGGGAGTAGCTGCAGTACTGGCACATGCGTCGATCTACGCCGGTCGGCGGTATACCCGTTTCTCCGCTCGAGGTGGCTCCGGCCGGTCGGCAAGCAACGGATCGAACTCACGGCGGCATCGAACGCGAGTGACCGTCGGATGAGCCGGGAGCGCTATGCGATCGCGAGGGAACGACGATAACCATGAATCGGAAGGGCGGATACGTCAGTAGCGCGGACGATACGGTCGAACGGGCGTGCGAGCACTGCGAGTGGCACGTGATCGCGGGATCCTATCCGGATCTGATCGAACGGTATCAGGATCACCTCCGCGAGGAGCATCCGGTGGCGTGGCTGCGAAGCTGACGTCGGGGCTCACCCGCGGACCGCGGCGAGGGCCCGGTCCGATCGGACGCTTCGAGACAAGCGCTACCGACCGGAACCGACGGTGAGACGGCTACGGCTCGAGTAAGACCTTGATGACGCCCTCCTCGCGCTCGTCGAACTTCTCGTACATCTCCGGAGCACGATCGAGGTCGACGCGGTGGGAGACGACCCAGCTTGGGTCGGCGCGTCCCTCGATGATCATGTCCCGTAGCTCCCGGTTGTACTCCTTGACGTTACACTGGCCGGTG
The DNA here is from genome assembly GCF_003977755.1 of Haloterrigena salifodinae. Taxonomy (NCBI): domain Archaea; kingdom Methanobacteriati; phylum Methanobacteriota; class Halobacteria; order Halobacteriales; family Natrialbaceae; genus Haloterrigena; species Haloterrigena salifodinae. The sequence goes on along the minus strand of NZ_RQWN01000002.1, from coordinate 201,861 downwards.
CCCAACTTCAGCCCCTTTTCGAAGAGTTTGCCGAAGTCGATACCGAGTCGCCCCTGGGCCGCCATTTCGTCGGGCGCGCCGGGATCCGACGGGACGTACAACCCCGGGATCCCGAGTTCGCCGGTCGGTCGGACGGCCTTGATGAGCTGGTTGAGCACGACCGCGGGGTTTTCTCGGGCCGGATCGTATGCGTCGTCACCCGGATCCGTCTCGGGGTCGATCGCTTGATACCCCACCGCGTCGACGCCATTGTCGACGCCGCCGCCGTGTGCGTCCTTGATCTGTTCGACTGGATCGCTCTCCTCGAAATTGATCGGGCGGGCGTCGCAGTGGTCCTCGGCCAGGTCGAGGCGGCTCTCGACGCGGTCGACGACGTAAATCTCCGACGCGCCCTGGATCTTGGCGCTGTAGGCGGCCATCAGGCCGACGGGACCGGCCCCGAAGATCGCGATCGATTCGCCGGGTTGCAGGTTCGCGAGTCGGGTGCCGTGCCACCCCGTCGGGAAGATGTCCGCGAGGAGCGCGAAGGCGTCCTCGTGCTCGTCTCCCTCCGGCAGTTTCAGCGCGTTAAAGTCGGCGTAGGGGACCCGGAGTTTCTCGGCTTGTCCGCCCTTGTACGGTCCCATCGCGACGTAGCCGTACGCGCCGCCGGCGAAGCCGGGGTTGACGTTGGTACAGAACCCGGTATACCCGTTCTCACAGTTGCGACAGAACCCGCAGGCGACGTTGAACGGCATCACGACGCGGTCGCCCTCCTCGAGCGACGTGACGGCGTCGCCGGTCTCGATCACGTTGCCCATGTTCTCGTGACCGAAGACGATCCCCGGATCGGCCGAGGTCCGCCCTTCGTACATGTGGAGGTCCGATCCACAGATGCACGTCGTCGTGATATCGACGATAACGTCGTTCTCGTGTTCGATTTCGGGCTCGTCGACCGACTCGACGGCTACCTCCTGCGGTCCCTGATAGACGACGGCGTCCATTGACATTAGTTATCAAACCTCGATGAACGGACGACGAACTCCGTTGTAAACCTTCGTGTGGTCGCTGCGCTCGAGTCGGATTCGGTAGCGCCCGTTCGGTCCGTGGAAACCGTGCTCGCACGCCCGCTCCACCGAGAACTGGAGCCGTCGGACGATCGGCGCGTTCTCCCCGCCGTGGCGCGATCGCCGTCGCGATACGAGGCCCACGTTCGGTGGTCGTCGGAGAATCACCAGCGTGATCGACGGTCTCGCCGGTTACGTTCGCGGCTCTCGCCGACGGTATATCGTGGGATTTTCACGGTGGGTATTTATGCCACCTCGAAGGGTGGTAGTTCCTCGCATGGTTGAGTCAGTGCGACTCGAGACGGCGAAGGAGATCATCGACGCGGCCGAACAGCGAGCGGAAGAGATCGACAATCCGATGGTGATCGCGGTCTCGAATTCCGAGGGCAACCTTATCGCCCAACACCGGATGGACGGCGCGTGGCTCGCGTCGGTCGATATCTCGCGGAACAAGGCCTACACGGCGGCCGCTCTGGACATGCCGACGCACGATCTGGCCGATCCGACTAGGCCGGGCGAATCGCTGTACGGCCTGCAGAACACCAACCAGGGAAAGATGGTCATTTTCGGCGGTGGCTACCCGCTTGAGCGGGACGGCAACATCGTCGGGGCGATCGGCGTTAGCGGCGGCGAGGTCGAGCAAGACATGGACGTCGCGGAGTCTGGCGTCGACAGATTCGACGAACACTCTTCGTAACGACGGCGTGCGGCGGTCGTCGCGCTCCGACCCGAACAACCGATTTTCGCATCGAAAACGTACGGAACCGGTCCCACGACGGGCGTGTACTCGACGGCCGGCGGGTTGTCCCGTCGGTCGATCCGCGACGCGTGTATAGATTTCCAACGGAATTCTCTCTCCGGGTTGTTAGCTATATGTTGACGGCCCACATGCAGTGGGTTATGGTCGAAGACCTCCTCGAGGGCGTCATCGAGGGACAGGGGACGTGGTTCGCGGTCGTCGTGCTCGTCGTCGGGGCGGTCGTCCTCACCTACAGCGTCGAGAAACTCATCAGCTACCTCACGCGGGCGGCGATGGGTTTCGGCGTCTCCATCTTCGCGCTGGCGATCGTCTTCACCGGCCTCGAGTTCGACGACACCGCCGTCGCGCTGGTCTTCAGCGCCGGCGGCCTCGAAGACGCGGCGCTCGGGACCGCGCTCGGGACCGCGCTGGCGATCACCGGAATCACGCTGGCGGTCGCCGCGATCGCGCGGCCGTTTCCAGTCGACGTCCCCCGCGATTACCTCGTGTTGTTCGCGCTCTCGCCGCTTCTTCTGGTCCCGTTCGTCCTCGCGGGAACGCTCACCACCGTCCACGGGCTCCTCCTCGTCGCGGCGTTCGCCGCGCTGCTGGGCTACGTCGTCGTCCGGGAATCCCAGCGCGACGTCCCGGTGTTCCGGGACTCGGAGATCGCCGAGCGCATCGAGGCCGACGGCGGCGTCCCGCTCGAGGAGGTCAGCCTCGCGGAGCTCGACAGTCGAACGGTCCTCGAGGAGATTCCCGAGGACCGCTTCGTCACGGACGCCGCTTACGAGGCTGCCTTCTGGCTCGGGCTGTCGGTGCTCGCGCTCGGCGGACTCGTCGTCGGATCGATCATGCTGCAGGCGAGCTCGGAGGTACTTGTCGAGTCGTGGGGGATCGAGGAGACGGTCTTCGGGGCGACGGTGCTGACGCTGGTGTTGACGTTCGAGAACCTCCTGCTGACGATCGAACCGGTCCGCCGGGGGATTCCGGAGATCGGCATCGGCCACGTCGTCGGGAGCGTGATCTTCTCCGTCACGGCCAACGTCGGGGTCATCGCGTTCGTCGCCGAGGTGACGATTCCACCGGCCGTGCTCGTCTTCCACCTGCCCGCGGTGATCGTCCTGACCGCCGTCGCTGCAGCCGTGATCGCCAGCGGCCGGCTCCGACGGGGCCACGGGTACGCCCTCGCCGGGCTGTACGTCGCCTACTGGCTCGTCGCGATCTTCGCGTTCGGCGGCGTTCCGATCCCCGGATAGGGCCGCGAGCGCCGACGAGACGGGGCTGCGGAATCGACGCCCGGAATTAAGTGCGCTGCCGTGGTTCGGGACCGCGTATGGACAGCGCGGCGCTCGTCGGCCTCGTCGCCCTCTTCCTGGGGGGCGTCCTGCTTGTGATCTGGTGCGTCGAGGTCTTCATCGCGGCCGTCGCCCGCAGCGCCGTCTCGCTCGGCATCTCCGGGTTTTTCCTCGCGGTCGTGCTCGCCGGCGTCGACCTCGAGAACGCGATCCTCGGCGTCACGGCGGCGTTCGTCGACCTCCCCGATCTCGCGCTCGGAACGGTGTTCGGCGAGTCGCTGTTCGTCCTCGCGGTCGCCGTCGGCGTCGCGGGGCTCGCCGTCCCATTTCGGATGGACGTCCCGCGACTCTATCTGTTCCTGCTCGTCCTCGTTCCGCTCCCGGCGTTCGCGCTCTCGCTCGACGGGACGCTCGACTGGACGGACGGCGCGATCCTGACGGTCCTGTTCGTCCCGCTGCTCGCCGGCATCTTCTGGCGCGAACGCCGCTCGGAGACGACGTACCTGCTCTCGGGAGAGGTCGAGGAGGTCGTCGACCTCGAGGACGATCCGGACGCGGCGTCGGAGACGGACCCGGAGGGTGGCGCCGCGGCAGCGGAGTCGAACGGCGGCGCCGCGCCTGCGCTCGGCCGGGGCGGCGACGAACGGGATGAGCGACGCGCTCGCGACCGGGGTTCCGACTCGGGCCTGGATTTGGACCTCGACCTCGATTTCGACGAGTTCGTTCCCGACCTCGAGGGGAAAAGCGGGCGGTTCAGTCTCGCCGTCGCCGTCCTCGCGATCGTCGGGATGACCGTCGGGTCGGGGATCACCGTGGTCAGCGCCGAGGGGATCTTCGTCGCGTTCGGGATTTCGGGATTGGCGTTCGGCGCAACGGTGCTCTCGTTCATCGCCTCGATCGAGGAACTGGCGCTGACCGTCGAACCGGTGCGGCAGGGACGGGCACACCTCGCAGTCGGGAACGTCGTCGGGAGCACGGTGTTCTACGTGACGGCCAACGTCGGCGTCATCGCGCTGTTGCGTCCGGTCGATACCACCGGCGCGGTGCTGGCGGTCCACTGGCCGTTTTTCGCCGCCGGATTGCTCGTCGTCGCCGTCATGCTCGCTCGCGGCCGCGTGACGCGGTTCGGCGGCGGCGTCCTGCTGCTCCTCTACGTCGGCTACTGGATCGCCAACTACGCGTGAGCGAGCTCCGCCGAAAAATTGCGACTCGAGGCGGAACGCCTCGAGACGGAGCGATCAGGACGCGTCGGACTCGTTGTCCGTCGTTTCGTTGCCTTCCGTCTCGTTCTCCATCATCCCACCGTCCATCGTCTCATTACTCATCGTCTCGTTTCCCATCATCCCGTCGTCCATCATCGTTTCGTTGCCTGTCGTCTCGTTGCCCGCCGCCGCTCCGTCGCCGGTCCCTGTCGCACCGTCGATGGTGATCTCACCGACGGCGTCGAGTTGCGACTGGTCAAGGTAGACGCCCATCTCCTCGGTGGCGACGAACTCGACGGTCTGAGTCGCGCCTTCCTCGGCGGTGAAATCCGACCGGACGTACGTGTTCCACTGGTTGGTCTCGCCGTCGCTGGCGATCGCGAGGTTGTGGCCGGGAAGCGGTTCGAAGGTCATGTTCTCCCCGTCCGGTTGGCCGCGACCGATCGCGTTCTCCCACTCGATCGCGTACGTATCGCCCGCTTGGAGTTCGAGCGTCGGGTTCTCCTGGTCGGCGATCGCTTCGGGTTCGTTACCGACCCACTGGCCGTCCTCGAGGGTCATCGAATACGTTTCGGTCGGCTCGCCGGGGTCGACCTCCGGCAACGTGACGGTGATCTGCTGATCCTCGCCGTCGATCTGGACCGTATCGGTGACCCGCTCGTGGCCGTACGTCCAGACCTCGAGGTCGTACTCGCCGTCCTCGAGGAGGTCGAAGCGGGCGACCGCGGGCGGCTGCGTCTGTTGGCCTTGGACGTCGCCGCTACCGTCGCTGGCGTTACCGTCACTGACGTTACCGTCGCTGGCGTTGCCGTCGCTGACGTTACCATTGCTGGCGTTACCGTCGCTGACGTTGCCGTCGCTGGCGTTACCCGGCTCCCGCGATTCCGACTCTTGACTCTGTCCCTCCTCCGCGAACGGGTCCGGCCGGGCGGCGAGGTCCGAGTACGAATGCATGTCGTCGACGAAAACCTCGGCACCGAGGGGTTCGCCGTTCTCGTCTTCGACGTGTACCACGAGTTCGCTGACGTCGCCAGGGTCGATCAGTTCGACCGGACCGCGCATCTGGGCCGGGTGTGGCTGACAGAAGTACTCCTCCATCTCCTCGGTGGCGGTGAACTGGAGGGTGGTGAACTCGCCCTGTTCGGACACCGTATCCGTGACCTCGAGCACCTCGACGTCGTCGCCGAGGGCGCTCCCGGCGGCGATGTTGAAGTTGTGGGTCGATCCGTCGCCGTTGATCCAGACGACCTCGTGTTCTTCTCCTTCGACCAGCCGCAGCGGCGGGTTGGACTTGCCGTCGATCGAGTGCGGTGCGACGCCGAGCCAGCCGCCGACGATGCCGACCAGCGTGAGCGTCCGGGCCATCCCGTCGTTCTGCGCGACCGGAAGGGGGAAATCGAACGCGTCGCGATAGGCGCCCGCCTCGCCGGTGAGTGCGGCCGTACTCGCGAGCGCAGCGGTCCCCTTCAGCACGCCGCGACGGGACACGTCCTCGCGTGAGGGTTGTTCGTTCGTCATTGTGTATCGTGTGAATGATTTCAGTTGTCAGTGCGATTCAGGCTGCCATCGAGAACACGGCGAGCGTGTCGCCGCGGGTTCCCTGACGGAGCCAGCCGCTGCCGCCGACCTGGACCGCGACGTACTGCTTCTCCTCGCCGGGGTCGTACCAGCTCATCGGCGAGGCGCTGATCGGGACGTCGAACTCGTGCTCCCAGAGGCGGTCGCCGCTCTCTCCGTCGTACGCGACGAGGTTCCCGTTCTGGGTCCCGTTGAAGACCAGTCCCGTCGCCGTCGACATCGAGCCGCCCCACATGTAGAACTCGTCCTCGCTCTCGATCCAGTCGCGCCAGACGCGCTCGCCCGTCGCGGGATCGACCGCGGCGAAGGCCGTGATCGACTCGTTCCACTCGTCGGGCATCTCGGAGGCCGGGTCGTCCAGCCCGCCGCCCCAGTAGGGGTTGCCCTCGCTGTACTCCTCGTAGCGCCAGTAGAGGTCCTGCGGGAAGTTCTGGTGCACCACGTAGACGTACCCGGTGTCGGGGTTGTACGACGGTGGCTGCCAGTCGTTGCCCCCCGGCGCGCCGGGGACGAACGGGACCCGCTCGTCCTCGCTGATGTGGGGGATCATCTCCCACATATTGATGTGCTGGCAGATCTCCTGGCTGCGCTCGTGAAGCTGCCCCGACTCGGCGTCCATCATGTACACCCAGCCGGTCTTATCGGAGCCGACGACCATCTCCGACGGTCCGTCGTCGACGTCCACGTCGCGCAGCAACACGCGCGGCGCCACAGCGTCGTAGTCCCAGACGTCGTGGGGACTGCTCTGGAAGCCCCACTGGAACTCGCCGCTCTCTAAGTCCAGCGAGACCGTGCCGCAGGTGGGGAAGTTCGGCCCCGGTCGCACCGTCCCGTCGAAGTCCGGGCCGGGGTTCGCGACCGCCGTGTAGAGGACCTCGCGCTCCTCGTCGATCGTCGGAGTCATCCAGCTGGTCCCGCAGCCGTGTTCGCGGCTCTGGCCGACCCACTCGTCCTCCAGTAGCGTATCGGTCTTCCAGAGCATCTCGCCGCTCTCGGCATCGAGCGCAGCGACGAACCCGAGGACGCCGTACTCGCCGCCGGCGCTGCCGGTGTAGATCGTTCCGTCGCGGATCACCGGCGCCCACGTCGCGGAGTAGCCGACTTCGTGGTTGGCCGTACTCGTGTGCCAGACCTCCTCGCCCGTGTAGCGGTCGAGCGCCTGTACGCCCGAGTCGAGCGTCGTCATGTACACCTTGTCGCCCCAGACGGCGGCGCCGCGGTTGTTGTCGTCACAGCAGAGCTCGATGCCGATCGGCGGTGCGTAGGTGTAGCTCCAGAGGACCTCCCCCTCGCGGGGGTCGATCGCCTTCATGTGGTTCGGCCCGTTGGTCTGGTACATGACCGGCGGGTCGCCCGGTACCACGATCGGTGTCCCCTCCATGCTCGAGCCGGTGCCGACCGACAGCTCGTATTCGAGCTCGAGGTCGGAGACGGTGTCGGGCGTGATGACGTCGGCGGTCGTGGCTCGGTGCTGTTCGTAGTTGCCGCCGTACATCAGCCACGATTTCGGGTCCTCGCCGGAGTTGCTCAGCATCTCCTGGTCGACGTCGCCCTCCGGGATTCGGTCGGTGTCGTGTTGCTGCGTGATCGATTCCTCGGGACCGCCGACCAGCGTATAGCCATCCTCGATCTCCTTCAGTTCGATGTCGCGTGCGGCCTGAACGGCCTTATCGTTGCGAAGTGCCATGGGATATCACCTCAGTTCGCTCGGCGCGCGCATCTCGTCCGTGATGTAGAAGACGGCGTGGAGCAGTTCCTCCTGACTGACGATCTGGACGGCCGTCCCCGCGGTGAGCGCGGCGGTCAGCTGTTCGTCCGTGAATCGGTCCGCCGCGGCGAGGTCGTGGGCGGCGGTCGCCGTGACGAACAGGCCGCCCAGCATCGCCTTCACGTACCACGCCGCGTCGTCGAGGATCTCCTCGGTGACGAGCACCTCGTTCTGCCAGAGGTGTCTGTCGAGACCGCGGATCCACAGCAGCGCTCCGCCCATCGCCCGCTGATGTAACGGGGGGACGGTCGACGTCTCGAACTCGACGTCGTCCGGGATCTGATTCGCCGGCACCCACCGCGAGAGCCGTTCGCTGTCGTTGGCGACGGCGGAAAGCAGCGCCGTCTTCTCCACCTCGTCGAAGCCGGCGTCGTCGAGCGCCGACGAGAGCCGATCCGTCAGGACCAGTTCGCGCGCCGTGGTCTCGACGTGCTCGGCCGAGAACCGCGGCAGGGTCTCGTCGAGGCGTTCGAAGAATCCCGCCTCGAGAAGGTGATCGTAGAGGCGCCAACCGGGCTTGGCGACCTCCGTATACAGTCCCTCGGGCCCGTCCGGAACGCCCGCCTCGCGGACGTCCGGCAAGCGACCGATCTCGTCTGCGATCCGCTCGCGCTCGCGCTCGAGCAGGTCGGGATCGAGCCGGTCGCCGAGGTCGGCCCGGATCGTCGCCCCGCTCGAGGCGAACGTCGAATCGGACCGCGGTTCGACCCGCCCCGCGAGGGTCGTCCACGTTATGTCCTCCTCACCTGCCGTATCGACGCCGAGCACTGTCGCCAGATCGCCTCGTTCTGCGAGTTTCGTGTTCGACGTAGTTGGTGTCTGACTCATGTTACCACCACACATAGATGACACCACGTGTTTGGATAATACTTATCAATGGAATCGGCATCAAAATATAATATCTAAACTAATATGGAAACAGAAGAAATGAATATCTAATCGAATTCGCCATTCCGTAAGGTGACCGAACCCCGCGGAGGCCAGTCACTGGCGGCGCATCCGAACGCACACCCGGCGCGCCGTGTTCGGTTTCACTTCCCGCGCGTAGTGCTAGCCTTATGCAGTAGGGAGTGGATTGATACCACATCCCAATGCGAACGCGTTCCGTCTGGGTACTCGACGACGAGGACGATCCGATCGTCGACAGCATCGCAGCCGGAATCGGGCGAACGCCGGCCCGACTCCTCGCGTATCTACTCTTGCGGGCCGAGCGAGAGACCGATCTGACCACGAACGTTCACCTGCAGATCGGCACCGGGACGAACCGAACGACGATCAGCGAGGCGATGGCGCGACTCGAGGCCCGCGACCTGGTCGAGCGGACGACCGTCAGCGCGGCCGCGTCCGGCGGTCGACCGCGGACCGCGTGGCGACCGGCCGCCGGCATCGAGCCGACGATCGAAACGACCTACGAGAGTCACGCACGGGCGCTGCTCGAACTCGCCGAGAGCTTCCGCGGCGGCGCGGCGACGGAACCGCGGGCCGAGGCGGCGGCGCCGTCCGACTCGCCGATCGAATTCGCGCTGAACTGGCGGCCGAACGCCCTCCACGTCCCGATCTACGCGGCGATCGCGGCCGAGTGGTACGACGCGTTCGGGGTCGACGTCCGGCTCGAGCACCGCGACGGCTCCCGGCGAGCGCTCGAGCGCGTCGTCTCGGGAACGGCGGAGTTGGCCCTCGCCGGCGCCGCGACGGTCGTCCGCGCCCGCGAGGCCGGCGAGCCGATCGTCCCGGTCGCGCCGCTCTACCAGCGGGCGATGACCGTCCTCTACACCGTCCGCGAGGCGTTCGGCGAGCCCCTGCGAAGCGTCGATCAGCTCGAGGGCCGACGAGTCGGCATGCCGCCGAACGCCGAGACGCGCCTACTCGGACGACTCTTTCTCTCGCAGATAACGTTCGACGAGGATGTCGCGGTCGTCGATACGAACGGCGAGGAGCGCGACGCCCTCCGTCGGGGCGAGGCCGACGTCGTGACCGGCTCGATCGCCGATCCGCGAGAGCTCGAGCGAGAGGGAGCGACCGTCGACGTGCTGCCGGTCACCGATCACTTCCCGATCTACGGGCCGACGATCATCGCCCACAAGCGGACGCTCGACGAGCGGGCGCGGGAGATTGGGAACGTCCTCGCGGGGACGACCGGCGGCTGGGCCGCGGCGCGTCGCGATCCCGGCCCGGCGGCCGAGCGGATCGCCGCGGAGAGCGACGACCCGCCGGAGCGAATTCGGCGAACGTTCGCTTGCGCAGCGGCCGACTTCGGTACCAGCGACGCCGTCCGCGAACGCGGCTGGGGCTGGCACCGAGCCGAGATGTGGGACCGCCTCCGGACGGCCTTAGCGCAGGGCGCCCTGCTCGGTGATGCGGCGTGATCGACCTCGCGGACGTCACGGTTCGGTTCGACGACGTCACCGCGGTCGAAGACGTCGACCTCCGGATCGACGACGGCGAGTTCGTCACGGTCGTCGGCCCGTCGGGCTGCGGGAAGACGACGCTGCTGCGGACGATCGGCGGCCTCCAGGAGCCGACGACCGGCCGCGTGCGCATCGACGGGAAGCCGCCCGCGGCTGCACAGGCCGGTGCCGACCTCGGCTTCGTCTTCCAGCGCCACACCCTTTTCCAGTGGAAAACGGCGCTCGAGAACGTCACGTTCCTCCGGCGGCTGGCCGGCGAAGAGCCCGACGAGGCCGACGCGCGGGCGCTGCTGGAGACGATGGGACTCGAGGGGTTCGCGGACGCGCGGCCGGTGCAGCTTTCGGGTGGAATGCGCCAGCGGGTTGCGATCGCCCGCGCGCTCCACCTCGGCGCGGACGTGCTCCTGATGGACGAGCCGTTCGGCGAACTCGACGAGATCACGCGCGACGAACTCGGCGTCGAGATCCGGGACGTCTGGCGCCGCGAGCGGAAGACGGTCGTCTTCGTCACCCACAGCGTCCCCGAAGCGGTGTTCCTCGCCGATCGCTGTCTCGTCGTCTGCGGGCAACCGGGCCGGATCGAGGCCGCCTACGAGATCGACCTGCCCGAACCGCGGGACACGGACGTCTTCGGCTCGCGGGCGTTCCAGGAACAGGTCGCGACCGTCCGACGGACGCTTCACGAGACCCACGACCGAGACCGGGAGCGGGATCTGGAGCGAGACCGATGACGACGCGAATCCGGACGCTCGCGGGTGACGTCTTCTTCCCGACCGCCGCGCTGGCCGTCGCCGTGCTGTGCTGGTGGGCGGTGACGGTCGTCGGTGACGTGCCGGCGTTCGTCCTGCCCGCGCCCGGCGCCGTCGTCGCCCGACTGGTCGGGAACCCGACGCTGTACGTCCACAACGCGTGGTACACCCTCGAGAAAGTCCTCTACGGCGGCAGCGTCGGGATCGCGGCCGGCTTCCTGCTGGCGGTATTGGTCGCCTACCTCCCCTGGTTCCGGACGGCGATCTACCCCTATCTGGTGGCCGTCAGGGTCCTGCCGAAGATCGCCGTCGCGCCGCTGCTGTTGATCTACCTCGGGACGGGAACGGAGACCGCCGTCGTCTTCGTCGCACTCATCACCTTCTTTCCGCTCGTGCTGAGCACCGCCGCCGGCCTCGAGCGCGCCCCGTCGGCCCACCGCGACCTGTTGCGGTCGGTCGACGCCGGCCCGCTCGAGCGGATCGTCTACGTCGACCTCCCGTACGCGCTGCCGGACGTCTTCGCGGGGCTCAAGCAGTCAGTGACCCTCGCGGTGGTGGGCGCGGTCGTCGCGGAGTGGGTGATCGCGGACCGCGGACTGGGCTTTCTGATCCAGATGGGCTCGGAGAACGTCCGCCCGGACGTCATGCTCGCGGCGCTCGCGGTATTGCTGGCGCTGGGGCTGGCGCTGTACGGGGCGGTGGTGCTCGTCCAGCGCGGTGTGAAGCGGTGGCTGGGGCTCGAAGTGGCGGGTTGATCGCGACAGATAGTCGTCGATGTTCCTTCTTCGTCGTCACTCGCAAATCCCGCGACGAGTACGGGCGAAGCAGTTACCGGACCGACTATCGATAACCAGCCGTCTGCCGAAAACCGCCTGCTGCATACAGAGGGGCAGATCTCGCGCCGATCCTGCTGAGACGAAATCAACCGCGAATCAGCGACGGTCGTGTAAACGCTATGGTGCCTGATGCCATAGCCATCTAGAATGGAACCATACGAACGACGTCCACGGAAAATCAAGATGTCCTGTCGCAGGAACTCACCGCACTTAGTCGATGTCGTGCCAGGGAACCGAAGATGATGGCCGACTCGAGAGACGACGGGAGCAACGCGGTGGCCGGCCACTGTGACGTCTCCTGCCGAGGGAGGGTACAGACATGACGAACGATGAATCGAAAGCGGACAGCCCCGACGAAGCGGCCTTGAACGAACACTATGGAGTGACCGACCTCGGCGACGAAATCCTCGCCGCCCTCGAAGCCGCCGGGAAAGACGTCGATGCGCTCACTCGGGACGATATCGCATCGTTCGACGAGTTCCACATCCGCGGCCGCGAGGCGACCCGAGAAGTCGCCGACCTCGCGGCGGTCGAAGCCCACTCTCGTGTCCTCGACATCGGGTGTGGGATCGGTGGGCCCGCTCGCACCCTCGCTTCCGAGTTCGGTTGCGACGTCGTCGGAATCGATATCGTCGAGGAGTACTGTCGGGCTGCGACGCTCTTTACCGATCGAGTGGGGTTGACCGACGAGGTCCGCTTCCAGCGCGGGAACGCCCTCGACCTGCCGTTCGAGGATGAGACGTTCGACGTCGTTTGGTTCGAGCACGCGTTGTTGAACATCGAGGCCACGGGAGCGGCGGTCGAGGAAGCGGGACGCGTCTGCAGACCAGGGGGTACGCTCGCACTGTACGAAATCTGTGCCGGGCCGCGGGGCGAACCGGTGTTTCCGGTCCCCTGGGCGTCGGATGCATCCCTCAGCTACCTCGATCCGCCCGAGCGACTCCGGGAGATCGTCCTCGATCGCGGCTTCGACGAGATCGCCTGGAGGGACGTCACGGAGCCGAGCCTCGAGTGGTTCCGGAATGTGGTGGAGTCGATGCGATCGCGGCCAGCGGACGCGCCGCCACCGCTCGGACTAAACCTCCTGCTGGGAGCGGAAACGCCGGTCAAAGCGGCGAACGTCGTCCGGAACCTCGAAGAAGACCGGATCAACGTCGTCCAGGGCGTGTACGAACGCATGAGTTAGGAGCCGTAACGCGCGTTCCATTCGCGGTGTCGAAACCGGCACGCGCATCTGAGAGACCCGCTACCGTTCGCGACTATCGTTCCGAAGTCGACCACAACAGCCGCTCGAGCGCCACCGGAACCAGATAGAACCCGACACCCAGCGCCGAGAGGACGACCAGCGCGGCGTAGGTCTCGGCCGTCTCGAGGTACGTCGCCGTGTCGAACACCCGGTAGCCCAGTCCGGCCCGGAGTGTGACGAACTCGGCGACGACCGCGCCGATGACCGACAGCGTGGCCGCGATTTTGAACCCGGCGACGACGCTCGGCGCGGCGGCCGGCACGCGGACGAACAGGAAGGTCTCGAGCCGCGACGCGCCCACGGAGTCGGCGAGGTCGAGGTACGCCGCCGGCGTCTCCCGCAGTCCGTCGAGCGCGGCGATGGTCATCGGGAAGACGGTCAACGTCGCGACGAGCAGCGCCCGCGCCGGGATTCCGCGGCCGAACCAGAGGAACAGCAGCGGCGCGACGGCGATCAGCGGCGCGATCCGTAAGGCGACGACGTAAGGCACCAGCGTCCGCGTCGCCGTCCGCGAGTAGGTCATCGCGAACGCGAGCGCGAAGCCGACGAGACCGCCGGCGAGCAGCCCCGCTGCGGCGGTGACGCCCGTCACGACCGCATCGCCGAGCAAGGTCGGATACGTCTCGAGCAGCGCGGTCGCGACGTCGGTCGGTGACGGAAGGATCAGCGTCGGGAGCCCGGTGACGACGACGGCCGCCTGCCACGCGGCGAGCAGCGCGAGGAGGACGACCGCCGGCGGTCCGACGCGTTTCCCGACGAGACCGACGCGATCGCGCACGGACCGCGGGCTCCCGATCGACGGCGTACGGATCGGGCGATGGTGGGTATCGGTCCGGTCGTCGGGCATCGCTCCCGCTCCCGTTTCCCCGTCGGGCATCGATTCGGTCCCGCCGTCGGCCACTGACTCCGTACTGCGATCGGTCATCGATCTCGCTCCCTTCTCGACATCGGTTCGCTGGCGCTCCGTCGGCGCCGTCGAATCCGCCGTTCCTCGGTCGGCCGCCAGTTCACAGTTCGCCTCGAGACGCGCGGGCGGTTACGACTCGACCCGCGCCGCGTAGTCGGCGATGTATTCGGACTCATCGTCGAGGTAGTCGTTCGTCCACACCGTTTCGGGATCGACGTCGTCCTCGAAGACGTCGGCCGCCGCGAGCGTCTCGTAGGTCTCCGCCCACGGTCCCGATTCGCTGTATCCCCAGCCGCGCTCGCGGACGGTCTCTGAGAACATGTACTCAGCGTGCATCCGGTCCCACTTGTCGGTCTGGTTCTCGCGGACCTCCTCGAGTTCGGGCTGGGCGTCGACGAGGAGAGCGATCGCGTCAGCGGGGTTGGTACTCGCCCAGACGGCGCCTCTCGCGGTCGCGCGGAGAAACGAACTGACGGTCGTCTCGTTCGATTCGGCGAACTTCGCGTCGGTCGCGACGAGGTGGCCGTACGAGCGAATCGTCTCGTCGATCGAGAGCACATCGACGGTCGCGCCCTGGTGCTCGGCATCCACGACGTCGCCGAAGACGCCGCCGACGGCGTCGAGGTCACCCGCGAGCAACTGCTGGACGGTGTCGAAGCCGGCGTCGACGTAGTCGACGCTCTCGAGGACGCCGTGGTGCTCGAGGTACGCCTCGGTCATCTGGCGGACCATGCCGGGACCGCTGCCGACGGTCGCGCCCTCGAGTTGTTCGGGGTCGGTTAGCTCGCCGAATCCGTCGCGGGTCGCGAAGACGACGTTCGGGTTGCGCTGCATGACGACCGCGACGCAGCGCGGTGAGAGCCCGCGGCTGTTGACGTTCAACAGTTGATCGGCGCTCGTGATCGCGAACTCGACGTTCCCCAGTCCGGCCTGGTTCGCGGCGAAGTCCGAGCCGTCCCCGCTCTCGATATCAACGCTCTCGAACCCCTCGTCCGCGTAAAATCCGTTCTCACGGGCCGCGACGTAGGGCGCGTGCAGCCCGCTGATCCGCCAGTTGAGCAGCAGCGAGACGTCGGTGACGGCGGGCTCGCCGTCGGCGGTATCGCCCGAGTCGCTCCCACCCGGACCGCCGAGACAGCCTGCGACGGTCGCAGTCACGCCCCCCGCGACAGCGAGGAACCGGCGGCGATCGCAGCATGTGTTTGGCATTATCTCCCACAACGAGTGCTAACCACGAACCCCGGAATAAAGGATTTGTACGTTCCGTTAAGTAGTCCGTTTCCGGTGACCGTCTCGAGGCGATGCCTGCCGGCGGTCCGGCCGACGGGAGCCGACGGCGGGCGGGCTACCCGTCGCTCCCGATTCGCGGCGTCGCGACGATCACAAGATAGTGGTTCCCGGTATCGCGTTCGAGTCGCTCGAGCGACTCGATCCGGAAGCCCGCCGCGGTGATGCGATCCGTCCAGTAGGACTCGGGGTGACGGGAAACGCCGTCGGGAGTCAACGGCAACTCGAGCACCCCGAGCGCGCCGTCGGGGTCGCAGACGCGTCGGATCTCGCGTAGCGTTCGATCCGCAGCCGGCGCCTCGAGATCGTGGAGGACGCGACAGGCGGTGACGACTGGAATCGAGTCGTCGGCGAACGGCAGCGCCGCCGCGTCGCCGGCGACCGGCGTCACCGCGAGGCCGGCGCGGGTCCCGTTCCGGCGGACGAGCACGGGGCCGTTCCCGAGGATGACTCGATCGTCGAAGACGTCGAACCCGAGCACGTCCGCGTCGGGCGAGACGTACGGTGCGAGACCCACGAGCGACCGGCCGGTGCCACAGCCGACGTCGAGCACCCGATCGGCGTCGGCGAGGGGGAGGCGGACCGCCAGCGCGTCGTACTTGGCTCGCTCGAGCGCCCACGGTGGCGGCGACAGGAGGCGTCGCAGCACGCGGACAGCGTAAACGGCCGCGCCGATTGTCGCTCCGGCCGCGGTCAGCCGAACTCGAGCGTCGTTCGTCCGCCGTCGAACGGCGACGCCGAGGACGGCGGCGACGAGCGCGGCGGCTATCGAACGGAATCGTCGCCGCCAGTGATAGACGCCGAAGTTGTATCGCGAAGCCATCGTCCGAACCGCTACCGCCGAAAAGCCGTCGTCCGAACGACCCGACGACCGGGCCGACTGGCTTTCGTCGGCGGTCAGTCGTCAGCCGGTGCCGGCGAGTCGCCCGCGGAGACGCCCGTGCCGGGGCCGATGTCGATGCCCAACTCGTCGAGTTTCTCGTCGGGGACGACGCCGTCGACCCAGCCGCGGTGGTCGTAGTACTCGTCTTTCATCTCCTCAAGCTCGCAGTACTCACCCTCCGAGGCGCCCTGTCCGGGGATGCCGTCCTCGAGGAAGCGCTCGGGCAGCGAGTCGTCGCTGCCGTCGAAGCCCACGAGGTTGTTGTAGTAGCGCTCTAAGTTGTAGACCCGTTCCCCGGCTTGGAGGAGTTCGTCCTCGGTGACGTCGCGGCCGGTCATCCCGTTGTACTGGGTGACGTACTCCTCGATGCCTTCGGCGAAGGCGTTGAACTTGCAGATGTCGAAGCTGTCCGAGATCGCGTGCAGGTCCTGGAACTGAGCCGTCAGTTCGCCCTTCCCTTCGTACTCGTAGGGGTCGACCTTCTCGGGGATCCCGAGGATTTCGGCGGCCGGCGTGTACCCGCGCAGGTGGCAGGCCCCGCGGTTCGAGGTGGCGTAGCCGATTCCCATCCCCTTCATGCAGCGGGGGTCGTAGGCGGCGATGGTCTGGCCCTTGACCGCGAGCGAGTTCTCCTCGGCGTCCTTGCGGTCGGCGACGCGCTTCGGGCCCTCGGCGAGCAGGTCCGCGAGGTCGTCCTCGCGATGGGCGATCCGCTCGATCATCTCGATCATCGTCTCGGAGTCGCCCCAGTCGAGTCCGCCTTCGTCCTCGAGTTTGCCCTCCTCGGTCATCTCCATGGCCATCGCGAGCATGTTCCCGGTGTCGATGGTGTCGACGCCCATGTCGTTACACCGGTCGATCATGAGGGCGATGTCGTCGCGCTCGGTGTGCCCGGAGTTCGGGCCGAGCGCGTAGGCCGACTCGTACTCGTAGGACTCGGTGCGGACGTTCATCTCCTCGCCCTTGTGCATCGCCGTGACCTCGACTTCCTTCTTACAGGCGACCGGACAGGAGTGACAGGTTGGCTCGTCGACGAGGATGTTCTCGCGGACGTTCTCGCCGGAGACGCGCTCGGCGTCGATGTCGACGCCCTCCGCGTCGCGCATGCTCTCGGTCGAGGTGTACCGGCCGTTCTTCGTCGGGAGGCCGTCCATCTCCTCGCCGATGTTCATGAGGACGTTAGTCCCGTACATCGAGAGGCCGCCCTCGTTGGGCGCGGTGACTTCCGACTCCTGGATGGCCTGCATCGCCTGCTGGTGGCCCTCCATGAACGTCTCCTTGTCCGCCGGTTTGGGCATCTTCGTCCCGGACTTGATGACGATCGCCTTGAGGTTCTTCGACCCCATGACGCAGCCGGTGCCACCGCGGCCGGAGGCCCGGTCGTCCTCGTTCATAATGCAGGCGTACTTGACGCCGTTCTCGCCGCCGGGACCGATCCCCATGATCGAGAGGTTCTTCCCGTAGGCCCCCTCGACCTCCTCCTCGATCGCGTCGCGCGTGTCGTGGAAGCCCTCGCCCCAGAGGTGGGAGGCGTCCCGGAGTTCGACCTCGCCATCTTCGATATAGGCGTAGACCGGCTCGTCGGCCTCCCCTTCGACCAGCAGCCCGTCGAAGCCCGCCCACTTCAGCCGGGCTCCCGACCAGCCGCCGTGGTGGCTGTCCGTGACGGTGCCCGTCAGCGGCGACTTCGTACAGACGGCGATCCGACCGCTCATCGTCGTCTGGGTTCCTGACAGCGGCCCGTTCATGAAGGCCAGGAGGTTGTCCGGCCCGAGCGGGTCGACGTCCGGTCCCTGTTCGAAGACGTACTTCACACCGAGGCCGCGCGCCCCGATATACTTCTCCGCGTCTTCGTCGTCGATCGGCTCGTAGCCGACCGACTCCTCCGAGAGATCGATGCGGGCGACGTGGTCCTGGAATCCACCGATATCAGTCATGATAACTCCACACCGTTCAATTAGTCGCCTACAGTGTTAGTCGTTCTCACCCCAATATAACCAGATTTGGTTACGTGCTCGATCGCGACGTCGCTCGAGCGGTCAGGAGCCGTCCGGACAACGTGCTTACCGTACCGGATTGATCGGCGGTCGCAAATACTGCGGCGTCGTAACTGACACTACTCGAGTCGGCGGCCGGAACCGCCGATTTCGCGGCGCCCGACGCCCGCTACAGGAGCAAGGAGACGATCGCGAGGATGATGAAGATCAGCACGAAGATCCGCGCGACCTCCATGGAGATCCCCGCGACACCGCGAGCGCCGACGGCGGCCGCGACGATCGCCAGGACGAAGAAGATCACTGCCCAGTACAGGAACCCGCCGCCAGCCTGAAGCGGTACCGACGTTACGAGGTGGAACATACGCCGGTCTATCACGAAGGGACAGATAAACCTCGGCGACCGTCCAACCGCTAGCGCCGGGCTACAGTCGGTTAAGACGGGCATTCAGCCCTGCAGTGTCAGCCCGAAGACTCAGTGTCTCCGAAGAACGCCCGACACAGCTTCGCTTCGGCCGTTCGGAGGTGTTCGTGGAACGTCGGCCGGGAGACACCCATCGACTGGGCGAGATCCTCGCCCGTCGTCGGGCGCGGCCACTCGAAATAACCGCTCAGGTACGCCCGCTGCAGCGCGGCGAACTGACGCTCGGTCAGGTCCCGCTCGAGGCGGGCCGCGAACTCCTGGCGGGTCTCGCCCTCGCGCTCGCGCTGCTGGAAGGAGATGACGTCGGTGCCGCGGTAGCGGTCCTCGAGGGCCTCCACGATCGACCGGACGTTGGCCGAGCGCGGGATCTCGAGGGTGACGCGGGCCCGGCCGTCCTCGCTCTCGATCGACTGGAGGCGAACACCCCGCTCGGAGAGCCAGCCGACGAGGTCGTCGCCGCCGGCGAGTTCGACCAGACACTCCCCCTCGCGCTCGAGGACGACCCGGCAGTCCAAGTCGGCGGCGTCGGCCGCCGCGACGAGGTCGGACGCGGTGGCCTCAGGGCCCGTAACAGTACACAGCGACGCGGTCTCGTCGTCAGTCCGGTGGACCGACCGGCGGTACTCGAGTCGGCAATCGGCAGCCGCGGTGAGCGCGACGGGCGCGACCGAGCGATCGGTCAGCGTGAGTTCGACGGCGACGACAGCGTCGGTCTCGAGCACGCGGCTGGTCTCGCGGGCGTTGACACCGCTGGCGACCGCGCGGGCCAGCGCCGAGAGAATTACCCGCTCTCGCTCGTCGATCTCGCGGTCCCGGTCGGTGCGGACGGTGAGCACGCCGTACTCGATGCCGTTGTACGACAACGGGAACGCGGCGCGAGTCCGCCCCTCGTGCGCGTCGGTCGTGGCGGCGCGCTCCTCGAGGGCCGCGGCGGCGGGGTGGTCGGCGTCGATCGGCGGGCCGTCTGGGTCGTCGCACGCGCCGGCGCTCGCCCGGACGTCGATCGATCCCGTTGCGGGGTTGCGCTCGCCGATCCACGCGCCGTCGTAGCCCGCCTCCGCGGCGATCCGCTCACAGACCGCGGCCTCGAGTTCCGAACGGTTCGTCGAGCTTGCGACGACGTCCGTGACGTCCTGGATTAGCCCCTCCACGCGCTCCAGGAGGTCGTCGAGCTCTTCGGTGCGGCGCTCGAGGGCGAGTTCGGCCTCCTTGCGCGCCGTGACGTCGTTCTGGAAGCCGACGTAGTTGGTGACCGTCCCGTCCTCGTCGCGGACGGGGGCAATCGTCACTTCGTTCCAGAACTCGGTGCCGTCCTTGCGGTAGTTCTTCAGTTCGACGGTGACCGGTCGCTCCTCGTCGATGGCCGCGGCCATCTCGGCGACGGCGACCTCCTGAGAGTCCTCGCCCTGCAGGAACCGGCAGTTCCGGCCGACGACCTCGTCGTAGTGATAGCCGGTGATCTTCTGGTAGGCGTCGTTGACGTAGACGAGCGGGTTGTCCTCGCGGTCCGGATCGGAGATGGTGATCCCGACCGGCGCCTCGTTGATCGCGCGATCCTTAACCGTCCGGTCGCGCTCGCCGAGCGCCGTCCCGTCGGTTTCCCCCTCCGATCCGCCGGTTGCGGCGTCCTCCCGCTCGCGGTCGAACGTGATCGTCGCCACATCGGCGTCCCGGTGAACGTGCGCGTCATACGGCTCGTCCTCGAGCGGGACCCGGCGGACCGTCCCGACGGTCGTCTCGTCGACGGCCGCCTCGAGTCGCGGCCACGACTCGAGCGCGCTCGCCGCGTCCCACTCGCCGGCCCCGCGTTCGCCCTCGGACGACGTCAAGTCGAGCGCCGTCCGCGCCGCGTCGTTCGCGTACGTGATCGTCCCGTCGACGACGGCGACGACGGGGTCGACGACGGCCTCGAGCGCAGCGACTGCGGGCGCGACTCGACCCTCGTTCTCCGCCGCATCGGCGTTCTTCATAGCCCTCCTTCGAACGGCAACGCCGTAAGAACCGCGGTGCTCGGCCCGACGGTTCAACGATCGGACTGCTACCCTAGGTTGTTATGTGTTGCCACGGCATAGATAAACACATGTCTACCTATCGGTCACCCTTCGAACAACTCAAGGCGAAGTTCGATTCTGACCCTAAATGTCCGGCGTGTGGCTATGTGGACACGGAAGGGGGCTGGCGCGTCCGGACGACCGGGAGCCGCGTCACCTACCAGTTCGTCTGTCCGGCCTGTGACGCGATCGAAACCCGGGAGATGCGACTCGGCTAGGACGGTCGCCGACGGACGGCCAGCCGGAGGCTGCTTCGGGAACCCGAGTGTCATCGCCGCGTCTCGACGCGACGGCCCGGCACGTTCCCGTCCCGCGCCCGATACAACGAGGCAAGACCGATGACGCGAAGCTTCGTCGCCGAGATGAACATCTCCCACGCGGATCTCCCGCTGACACCGACGATCCGAACGCTCGAGGACGTGGACCTGACCGCGGAGTCACAACCGTTACGGTCGTCCGATCGGGCCGGGCCGATCATGTTCTATTCGGTTTCGAACTGCAGTTTTCCGGCGTTCGAATCTGCCCTCGAGGACGATCACACGGTCGACGACTGGGACGTGACGATGGAGTTCTCGGACCGTCGCGCGTATCAGATCTACCTCAGTTCGGCCGCAAAGTTCACGACCCCGGAGATCGCCGATCTCGGGCTGCGAGTGCTCTCTATTCGGAACACCGACCGCGGCTGGCACCTGCGACTACACGCCCCCGATCGGGAGCGCCTCGGCGACTACTGGCAGTTTTGTCGCGAGGAGGGCATTCGCTGGGACCTCGTGAAACTGTACAGCACCGGACCGAAAGCGCAGTCCATCTACGACGACGACGCCGAGGTCCCCCTTACCGACCGCCAGCGGGAGGTCGCTCGGACCGCGGCCCGGATGGGATACTACGAACCGGAGGGTGCCAGCGCGGCGGCCGTCGCCGACGAACTCGGAATCTCGCAGTCGACGCTGTCGACACATCTGCGGCGGATTATGGCCAAAGTGTTTCGACACCTGTTCGACGGTTGAAACCGATCGCCGGCACCGCGATCGTCCGCCGAAGATACGTTCCCCCATATGAAGGGGAGAAGAGTACGACGATAGGTTCGAAGCCGTCGATGCGTGCTAGTCTGGTAATGCATGAACCAAGCAGCGTCACATCGGTTTCGGAGGGACAGCCGAGCCTAGCGATCATCGAACGAGTCGCCGCGCTGGACGGAACGGATC
Organism: Haloterrigena salifodinae; assembly: GCF_003977755.1. NCBI lineage: Archaea > Methanobacteriati > Methanobacteriota > Halobacteria > Halobacteriales > Natrialbaceae > Haloterrigena > Haloterrigena salifodinae. The sequence goes on along the minus strand of NZ_RQWN01000002.1, from coordinate 180,240 downwards.
CGCTATCGTTGCCGCCGCTGTACGACGCCGTCGATCCCGACGCGCTGGATTCCCTCTTTCAGTCCTCGAGCACCGACGGCCCGCAGACCACGGGGGCGGTACAGTTCACGTACTACGGTTACGACGTCCGCGTCGACGCGGACGGCGATATCGTCGTCGAGTCCTAACGACGTCCCGAAACCGGTCGGTGCGAACGCCGTCACGACCCACCCCAGACGAAGGCGCTTTACGCGCCGGACTGCTTGCCCCTCGTAATGAGCAAACCGAGCCCCGATGTCTACGAGCAGGGCAAGGGCATGGACGCCCACAATCAGGTTATGCGCGAGATCCGCTCGCGCAAGGAGGCCAGCTACGATCCCCACGAGCCCACCCGCGTCTGGCTCGACGAGGACAACACTCCCGGCGGCGTCAAGCGGAGCCTGACGATCATTCTGAACACGGGGGGCTGCCGGTGGGCCCGCGCCGGCGGCTGTACGATGTGCGGCTACGTCGCGGAGAGCGTCGACGGCGGCAGCGTCTCCCACGGGGCCCTGATGGACCAGATCGACGTCTGTCTGGAACACGAAAACGAAAATGCTGACGAGCCGGCCGAGCTCATCAAGATCTACACCTCCGGCTCCTTCCTCGACGAGCGCGAGGTCGGCGCCGAGACCCGCCGCGCCATCGCCGAGACGTTCGCCGACCGCGACCGGATCGTCCTCGAGTCCCTGCCTGACTTCGTCGACCGGGAGAAAATCGGCGACTTCACCGGGCACGGGATCGACACGGACATCGCGATCGGCCTCGAGACGGCGACCGACCGCGTCCGCCACGACTGCGTGAACAAGTACTTCGACTTCGCGGACTTCGAGGACGCCTGTACCGAGGCCGCGACGGCGGACACCGAGGCCGACGACGCCGAGGCCGGCATCAAGGCCTACCTCCTGATGAAGCCGCCGTTCCTCACCGAGTCCGAGGCCGTCGAGGACATGATCTCCTCGATCGAGCGCTGCGCCGACGTCGAGGGCTGTCACACCGTCTCAATGAACCCCTGTAACGTCCAGCGCTACACGATGGTCGACGAGCTCTACTTCAACGACGGCTACCGCCCGCCGTGGCTCTGGTCGGTCGCCCACGTCCTCGAGGAGACCGCCGACACCGACGCCATCGTCGTCTCCGATCCGGTCGGCCACGGCTCCGATCGCGGCCCGCACAACTGCACGGAGTGTGACGACCTCGTCCAGAAGGCGATCAAGGACTTCGACCTCCGGCAGGATCCCTCCGTGTTCGAGCAGGTCTCCTGCGAGTGCGAACTGACCTGGGAGACCGTCATGGAGCGCGATCGCAGTTTCAACCAGCCGCTGACGCGGTAGCGACGATCGTCTCGAGCGCGGAACGGACTCGAGTCTCCGCTCAGTCGAGGGCCGAACGTCCCCTCCGAACAGGTATAGCATCCGTTCGCGAAGCGAGCGGTTGACCGACGGCGAGGCTAACGGCCGAACTGTCGGCCTTTTTCATCGAAGTCCGCGAGAGCAGAGCTCTCGCGGGCTCATCAGAAATCGAAGATTTCTGAGGGCGTTTTTGCGCCAGCGCGCGACCAGCGGTCCCGCGAGCCGTGCGAATAGTGCGAGACCTCTGATCTCGCATACCATGCGAACGGCCCGAGGCCGTAAGCAGAGGGCGCTTCGCGCCCGTGAGCAGAACGAGCGGTGAGTGAGCGTCGCGCGGTTCGGAGCGAACGGAGTGAGCGAGAACCGCGCCAATGCGAACGGCGAAGCCGTGAGCGCGAGCGAACACGAGGCGGAAAAAGTTCGGTGTTCAGTCGCCGGTAGCCGCCTCATCGCCGGTCGGTCGCACCGATTCCGTGTCGGCGCGCGGAATCTCGAGCGTGACGACGGTCCCCCGCGGCTCGTTCGCGTCGAAGGACAGCTGGCCGCCGGCCTGCGTGACGACGAGGTTGACGAGCCAGAGACCGAGCCCGCTGGCGTGGCGCAGTTGCGTGATCTCCCGGTCGCCCTGGAGCAGTTCCCGCTCCTCGTCGGGCATTCCGGGACCGTCGTCGGCGACCGACAGCGAGAGCATCCCGTCGTCGCTCCGGTGGCAGACCGAGACCTCGATCGTCGGCGCCGCCCCGTCGTGGTGTTCGACGGCATTCTCGAGCACTTGGTAGAGGATGGTCTCGAGCGAGGCGTCGATCCGGACGAACAGCCGGTCGGGAACCGAACAGGAGACGGTGACAGCGGGGTACTCGGCCTCGAGGCGATCGACGGTTGCCGCGATCGTCCGGGCGACGTCGGTCGGGCCCGTCGTCGTCGGCTCGCGCTCCAGAACGCGCTCGACGGTGCGGGTCTTCTCGGCGAGCGAGACGAGTTCGCCGGCCCGCTGCTGAATGGTCGTCGCGTACTCGATAGCGTCGTCGCCGACGGCGTCGGCGAGCATCTCGGCGCAGCCGTCGATGATGTTCATGCCGTTTCGCATGTCGTGGCGCAGGACGCGGTTTAGAATTTCGACGCGCTTCTGGCGCTGTTTCTGGTCGGTTATATCGGTGTAGAGGCCGAACGTGTGGTCGGTCGACTCGCCACGGTCGACGGGAACGATCCGCATCATGAAATCGCGCAGCCCGTCGTCGGTCCGCCGCTTGACCTCGGTCTCGACGGTCTCGCCGTCGCCGCCGCGGCGGGTGAGCGCTTCCGCCTCCGCGCTCCTGTTCGCGGGTACGATGATCTGATCGAGGGACCGACCGACGACCGCCGACTCCTCGTAGCCGAACGTCCGTTCGAACGCCGGATTGACCGCCTCGACGATTGCGTCGCCGGCGGTCTGGCGCGCGCTGACGACGGCGTCGGGGACGTTCTCGAACAGCGCCGCGAACCGGTCGCGTTCCGCCCGCAACTGCTCCTCGAACGCGAGTCGATCGAGCGCGTCGGTGACGTGTGACAACAGGAGCTCCGCCAGCTCCTCGTCCTCCCGACTGAACGAGCCGACCGCCGTCGAGACCGTCTGAAACACGCCCCGTTTGCCGATCGGGACGGACAGCACGGAGCGCAGCGTGCCGTCGACCGGCGCGGCGTCGGGCGCCGTCCGGAGGTCGTCGATCCGGTATGTCTCCCCCGTTCGATACGTCTTGCCGGCGATCCCCTCGTCAATTCCCATCCGCCGGTCGAACTCGGCATCGAGTTTCGAAGAGAGGGCCGCCGTGACGAGGTGATCGCCCTCGAGGCGCTTGACGACGCAGACGTCGAAGTTCAGGACGTCTTCGGCCGCCTCGACGGTGCAGTCGTAAATCTCCCGTCGGGTCCGGCAGTTCTCGAGGCGGGAGGCGACCTCGTGGAGGCGCTCGATCTTCGCCTTCCGTTCGACCAGTTCCCGTTCCATCCGCTTGCGCTCGCTGATATCGCGAATGATGCCGACCGAGCCCGCGATTTCGCCGTCCGAGCGCAACAGGGCCGTGTTGACCTCGGCCGGTGTGCGCTCGCCGTCGCGCCCCACCAGCGTCACCTCGTAGGTCGCAACGCGTCGGTCGTCCGAGAGGAGGCGGCGAACGCGGCGCCATCCGCGCTCGACGCTCTCGTCGGTGAGGACCGTCGAGATGTGCTCACCGACGAGTTCGTCGCGACCGTAGTTACACATATTCGCCATCGTGTCGTTGACGGCGACGAACCGGCCCTCGGTGTCGAGCTGATAGACGCAGTCGCCGACCGTCTCGACGATCGTCTGGGTCCGCTCGAGTTCGCGCTGCCGGGTCGCTCGGTCGAGCGCGACCTCGGCCGTCGCGGCGAGGACGTGAACGAGGTGGATCTCCGCGGTATCGAGGTCGGCGTCGTCCGCCGACGCCACCGTCAGCAACCCGTGGTCACCGAGCGGGTGGACGACGGCGTTCCCGACGTCGATCCTGAGATCGTAGGGGAGTTGCTCGGACCTGACGTCCTCGATGACGGACGGATCGCCCTCCGCGTAGGTTTTCCAGAGCACTCCCTCGTCCGGTGCGATCGAGGAGATGTCGCTCGTGATCGCGTCGAGGGACTCGCTGACCGCCGCGAGTTCGAGCGTCCCGCGGTCCGCGTCGTAGATTCGGACCGCGGCGAGCGGACGGTCGATAACGTGTTCGGTCGCGTCGGTCACGATCGCGGCGATCTCGTCGGGCGACTCGGCGCGCATCAGTTCGCGGGTCGTCTTCTGAAGCGCCTCGAGGGCGTTCGCGCGCTTGCGTTCGGCGGTGACGTCCCGAACGAACGAGAGGACGCTGACGACCGCACCGTCGGCGTCGGTCAACGGCGTGTTGACCCACTCGCAGGTGATCGTCGTTCCGTCCTTGCGAACGTTCTCGTCGGTCCGCCACGTGGAGTTCCCGTCGAACTCCCCGTCGAGTAGGCGCTCCCAGTGCTCGCGGATCTCGTCTCGAATGTCGGCGGGAACGATCAGTTCGGTCGCGGACCGACCGCGGGCCTCTGACGCCGCGTAGCCGAATAGCTCCGTCGCCGCCGGATTCCAGCTCACGACGTCGAACTCGAGGGACCACTCGATCATGGCGAACGGCGATTGGTCGATCAACGACTCGAGTTGACTCGAGAGCGCGGTCGCCGAATCGGATCCGGAGGAGTCGGCGGGCGGCGCCTCGATTCCGTCGTCCGCGAGGAGGGCGTCGATGCGGCTCGCGAGCGCGTCGACGCCGTCGGCGCGGGGAACGTAGCCGTCGGCGCCGGCGGCGACGACCGCGCCGGCCAGCGACTCGCTGCCGTCGGCCGGAAAGACGATTACCGGAAGATCGGGCCACCGGGTCCGGAGTCGGCGACAACACTCGACCGGATCGGCGTCGGGCGACCCGTCGCCGACGACGGCGCAGTCGGCACTCGAGCAAGCGGCTGTCAGGTCCGCGACGCTGTCGCCGGCCGCGACTCGACCGACGCGTTCGCGCAGTTCCCGGACGGTCCCGTCGGCAGCGGGGCAGACGTAGACGACCCCCGTTTCAGATCCCATGCGCTCGTCCCCTCCAGTTGGATACACCGACTTCAACGAACTGCCATGTCATTACTGTTTGACTCGACTCACGAATTGAGTCGTGACGCGATCGGCGGTTCTGCGGGGACGGTCGCAAAAACGAGAAGACGAGCCAGCGGACGTCTACGCTTCCGTCTCGGCCAGTTCGAAGCCGCGGAGGATCCCCTGTCCGTCGGTCGGACCGACGTCGGGCAGCGTCGCCCGCTCGGGGTGGGGCATCAACACGGCGACGGCCTCGCTCTCGCCGAGGACGCCCGCGACGTTGTGTTTCGAGCCGTTCGGATTCACGTCCGGCCCGGTCTCGCCGTTCTCGTCGCAGTAGCGAAAGAGGATCCGATCCTCGTCCTCGAGTTCGTCGAGGCGGTCGTCGTCGATCTCGTAGCGGCCCTCGCCGTGGGCGATGGGGATTTCGATGACGTCGCCCTCGTCGTAGGCCGCCGTCCACGGCGTGTCGTCGCGCTCGACGCGCAGGTAGACGTGTTCGCACTGGAAGCGGGCGCTCTCGTTGGTGGTAAAGGCGCCCTCGGTGAGCCCCGACTCGCAGCCGATCTGGGCGCCGTTACAGACGCCGAGGACGGGCGTGCCCTCGGCCGCGGCCTCGCGGACCTCGGCCATGATCGGCGAGCGCGCGGCCATCGCTCCCGCGCGCAGGTAGTCCCCGTAGGAGAACCCGCCAGGCAGGACGATCCCCGAGGTGTCCGCGGGCAGGCCGTCCTCGTGCCAGACGATCTCGGCGTCGATCTCGAGGTGCTCGAGGGCTCGCTCGGCGTCTCGGTCGCAGTTCGAGCCGCCGAATCGGATGATCGAAACCGTCATCTACCGCTCGTCGACCTCCACGTCGTAGTCGTGGATGGTCGGGTTCGCCAGCAGTCGCTCTGCCATCTCGTCCGCGCGTTCGCGGGCGCTCTCGGCCGATTCGGCCTCGAGATCGACCTCGAAGCGATCCGCCGAACGCAGGTCCTCGAGGTCGAAGCCCAGTCGCTCTAAGGCCTGCTGGGTCGTCTCGGCCTCGGGATCGAGGACGCCGTGTTTGAGCCGAACGGTCACCGTCGCGGTGTAGGCGGTCATTACCTGAATCCCCGTATCCGTGCTCAAAAACGCTTTCGACTCGGATTCGTAATACACGTTTGTGGATACCCGCTCGCGTCAGGCCGGAACGGTCGGTCGACGCGCCTCGATCGCGCGTACGATCCGGTCGGCCGCGCGCCGCGCGCCGGCGACGTTGCCCGCCAGCGGACCGACGGTTCCCGCCGCGAGCGCGCCCATAACGAACAGCGGCGTCTCCGACCCGGTCGCGTCGCGCCAGGCCAGCGTCTCGTCGTCGAGTATCGGCATCCCGCGGTAGCCGCGCTCGAGGTCGAGCGACGCGGCGACGCGGTCGACGAACGGGTGCTCGAAGACGGGAGCGAACCCCGTCGCCAGAACGGCACGCTCGGCCGAGCAACAGCCGCCGTTCTCGAGCAGCAGCCGAACGCGATCGTCGATCTCGCGGGCGGAGCGGACGTCGCTACGACGGACGGAGAGGTCGCCGTCGTCGTCCCGCTCGAGGTGCTCGAGCAGTCGCGGCGGAACGGTGCCGTCGTTGCGCGCCTCGCTGACCGTCTCGGCGCGCGCTCGCGATCCGGGCGGGTGGCGATGGAGGTGTTTTTCGATGTGGTTCCAGTTGATCCAGCGCGGATCGGCCTCGATCGTCGCTTCCTCGAAGCCGTCGCGCGGACACAGCGTCACCCGCTCGCGCTCGGCCAGCGCGGTCGCGAGCTGGACCGCGGTGATCCCGCCGCCGACGACGACCGTCTCCTCGGCGCGGCGCTCGGGAGCGAACCCGTCCCAGACGTGCGTGATCGCGTCAACGCCGTCGGCCCACGGCGGATACCGGTAGCGACCGCCGTGACCGATCGCCAGCACGCAGGTCCGCGTTCGGATTTGCCCTCCGCTCGAGTCGCCGGTTCTGTTCTCGATTCCGGTTTCGTCTTCGTCGCCCGCGGCCGTCTCGAGGACCAGCGAGCCGTCGCCTGCGGCCGAACGGCGAATCGACTCGACGGCGGCCCGCCGGTGGCGGTCGGCGAGTCCCTTGCGTTCGATCACGTAGTCGGCGAAGTCCAGAAACAGCGACAGCGTCGGCCGCGGCGGATACCCCGGCGTCGGCCGGAGTTCGCCCTCGCGGCCGCGGCTCTCGGCGAACGACTCCAGACCGAACGGCTCGGTACCGACGTGCTGGACGAACGTCGATCGGAGTTCCGCCATCCCGCAGGCCGCCGCCTTCCGACGAAACGACGCGAGTAGTCGGTCGTGCGGATCGACGAGCAAGAGGTCCTCGCTCTCGAGGGCGGTGTCCTCGAGCAGCCGCTGACAGCAGTAGGTGCCGTGGACGCCGCCGCCGACGATGACACAGTCGTACATCGAACCGCGATACGCCATATTATTACTTTAGTTCTTCGTATTATTAATAAATGCTATCGAGACATCCAATATTCATAGAACCGCCCGCCGCTGATACCCGAGCAACTGGTTCTCGAGCGACCGTCGAAACCGGACGACTGCGATCAGAACAGGAGCCGTCCCGTCCAGGCGATAGCGAACGCAAATCCAACCGCTGCGGCGGCCTGTCGCGCGAGCATCCCGGCGACGAACCGCACCGAAACCTCGCGGGCGACCGTAATCGCCGTGACGAGACAGGGCAGCAAGACGCCGGCGAGGTAGACGGCGACCAGCACCTCGACCGGCGAGAGGGCCTCGAGCGCGGCCGACTCGGCCGTCAGGAGTGCGATCCCGTCCTTCCGGATCGCCGCGAGGACGATCGGCAGCGCCGCCTCGGCTGGAAGGGCGAAGGCGGCCATCGCCGGCTCGAGGACGGCGCCGAGGCGCTCGAGCGCGCCCACGTACTCGAACAGCGCGGCGACGACGCAGATGGCGGCGAAGACGGGGAGCGCGGTCGTGACGAAGCTCGCGAGCGAACTGCGGGCCTCTCGCCAGATGGCACGAGGACGGGGCCGCTCGAGGCGGGTGCGTCGGTCGACGGCGAGGGCGGCCGTGCGCGCTTCGGGCGGCGCGATCAGGCGGACGTAGAGCAGCGTCGTCGCGACGAGAACGGCGAGGTAGGGGCCGACGAGCCACGGCATCCCGACGGCGGCGAACACCGCCAGCGTGGCGGGGAACTGGTAGGAGCAGGCCGCGCCGAAGGAGACGGCCGAGATCGTCGTACAGCGGGTGCAGTCCGAACAAGCCCGCGTGCTCGTGACCGCGGGGACGTTACAGCCGAAGCCCATCACGACCCGGACGAGATCCCGGCCGGTGAGTCCGACGCGGCGCACGATCGGATGCAGCGCCGTCGTCACGCGCATCGTCAGCCCGCTCGCCGCGTACGCGCCCGTGAACAGCGCGAAGATCAGCATCGTCGGCAGCGCCCAGACGAACAGGAACGGCCCCATCGCGAGCAGGCCGTAGTCGCCGCCGAGCACGGCCGCGAGCGGTCCGGGAAGCGACGTCGTCCAGCGAACGGCGGGCTCGAGGGCGGCGCCGACGCGCGGATCCAGCTCGGCCGCGACGGCGTTGGCGAACCAGACGGCGACGACTGCGGGAAGCAGAAGAACGAGCGCGCTCGCCACGGGACCGAGATACGGCCGGTCGAAAACGCGTTCGGGCGGCTCGAGATCCCAGTCGATTTCCACTGCGGTGTCGCCGGGCAACTCAGCCGCGTGGGCCAGCGCGGCGCGAACCGCACGGCCGTCGGCCGGGGTCATCGAACGGTCGCCGTCCGTGCCGGTGGTTCCGCCTCGGGGACCGCCGTCCGCCGCGACCCGATCGCGCTCGAGGGAGCGCGCGTCGACCGGGACGACGGGAACGCCGAGGTCCGATTCGAGGTCGGCGACAGCGCGACGTCGCTCGGTCTCGTCGATCGCCTCGACGCGGTCCCAATGAGTGACAATCACCGCACCGGTCCGACCCCGGACGAGCGGCAAGAGGTCGCCGAGGTCACGGGCGATGGCCGACGCCGGAACGACGAGGACGACCGTTTCGGCACCCTCGAGCGCAGCCAGCGCCTCGCGGGTCGTCTCGGTGTCCGCCTCGAGAGTGATCCCGGGCGTGTCGATCACCTCGAGGTCGCCGCCCCGGTAGACCTCGTTCGAGACCGTCGCGCCGTCGACGTTCTCGGCGGCCGGCGCCGCGCCGGTGAGTCCCGCCGCGAGGGCGGACTTCCCGACGCTCTCCTTGCCGATCAAGACGGCACGGTTGGGCTCCGAGTAGCGCCGAGCAGGTTCCGCGTCGGTCATTCGGCGCCGATCACCCTGTCGCGTCGCGCGGTTCGGTCAGCGGACGATCCCCTCTGTGTCGGCCACAGCGATGACGTTCGCATGCTCGAGTTGGCTATGGCGCCACCGTTTTAATAATTTTTCTTTGTCAGATAATAACTACTATTATGATTGAGTTCATATTGTTAACAGAATGCCCGATAGCTCGATTCCCGTCACGGTGCTCTCCGGCGTCCTCGGCGCTGGGAAGACGACGACGCTCAACCACGTGCTGCGAGAGACTGACCGCGACCTCGCCGTCCTCGTTAACGACATGGGCGAGGTCAATATCGACGCCGAACTCGTCGCCGAGTCCTCGGACATCGCCGACGAGGACGAGGAACTGATAGAACTCTCGAACGGTTGCATCTGCTGTGAACTGCGGGGCGACTTGCTCGACGCCGTCGGCGAACTCACCGCGTCGGATCGGGAGTTCGACGGGATCGTCGTCGAATCGACCGGCGTTGCGGAGCCGCTACCCGTTGCTCAGACCCTGACGCTCGGCTTCGATCAGGCCGATCTCGACCCCACCGAGTTCTACGCGGAAACCGGAATCGAACCGCTCGAGGGCTGTCACCTCGATACGACCGTTACGGTCGTCGACGCCCACCAGTTCCGGACGGCGATGAAATCCGACGAACTGCTCGACGACGACGGCACCGAGAAACACCTCGGGGATCTCGTCGTCGAACAGGTCGAGTTCTGCGACGTCCTCCTGGTGAACAAGTGCGACCTCGTCGAGGAGGAGACGCTCGCGGAGATCGAAGCGACGCTCGAGGTGCTCCAGCCCCGCGCCGAGATCGTCCGTACCGAACACGGTCGAGTTGATCCCGACGACGTCGTCGACACTGATCGGTTCGACTTCGAGGCGGCCAGGCGATCTGCGGGCTGGGTTCGGGAACTTCAGGAGCCCCACGAGTCGGCCGAGGAGGAACACGGCGTCTCTTCGTTCGTCTTCGAGGCGCGCCGCCCGTTTCACCCCGAACGGTTCGCCGACCTGCTCGACGAGTTCCCCGACACCGTCGTCCGCGTGAAGGGCCACTTCTGGATCGCCACCCGCCGCGACGAGGCGTTCACACTCAACGTCGCCGGTCAGTCGGTTCGCGTCGGTCCCGGCGGGACGTGGGTCGCCGCGCTTCCCGAAGACGAACGCCGCGAGCACCTCACCGAAGACGCCGAACTCGAGGCGGTCTGGCACGACCGATGGGGCGACCGGAACGTCCGGCTGGTCCTGATCGGCACCGAGATGGACCGCGAGTCGCTGCGCAGCGACCTGAAGTCGTGTCTGGCGACCGACGCCGATCTCGAAGCCGACCCCGAAACGCTCGGGGATCGATTCCCGCGGTTCGAGCCGCTCGAAGAGGAACTCGAGGACGACGAGGAGACGGACGACGAGGAGACGGACGACGCCGACGAGGATCGCGATCACGCGACGGAACTCGGGATCGCGGATTGACTACCGTGACCGAACGAGATTCCGACACCGACGCCGATATCGACGTCGAGACGCTCGCCGAAGAAGCCGCGTCGCCGGACTCGCAACCGGCGGACAGCGAACTCTCGCCGTGTTACAAGGCCTACGTCGAGCGCAACGACGACCGCCCGGACGTCTGTACGATCTACTCGGACGTGACGACGGGCGACTTCGAAGAGACGTGGGTTCGCGCGATCGGTGCAGCATTCGTCTCTCGAGACGATGCGCGGTGACCGATCGTGCCGATCGATTCGACCGATACCCGAGAAACTCCGGCCACGACCTGCGTAACTACCCGCGGACGTGGGCCGGAATCACGTCCGACGGTCGCTCGAGTTCGAACTGCGACGAGTCGGTCCAGTCCGCGGCCAGCGTCACCCAGCGCGTCGCGCTCGATCACAATACCGGTGCCGTCTGTGACGGTTTGGTCGACGAGACCGACGAACTCCCCGAATACGTTCACTCGAGTCATTGTCTCGAACGTGGACGCGTGACTGAACGCCGTCGAGAGGGTTCCGGTCCGGTCGCGCCTCAGCAGTCGCAGTACGCCGGCTCGCAGCACTCGAGGTCGTCGAGGAACATCCCTCGTTCCCGGTAGGCCTCGAGCGGGTCGGTATCGACGCCGAGTCGGTCGGCGATCGTCTCGGCGACGACGGCGAAGCGCTGGCGGAACTTGTAGATGAAGCAGAACTGCTGCCCATCGTGGGCGACCTGCGGGCCGACCAGGAAGAGCCCCGGCGTCTCGGTCGACTCGTCGCGGTCGGTCAACGCTGGCGCGTCGCCGTCGAACGCGAACAGGTCGTCGACGACGGCGAGACTCCCCTCGAACCCGGTGGCGAGCAGCGGCGGCGCCCGCGAGCGGAATCGATCACCGTCGGTCGTCCGGAGGACGTAGCCGTCGTCGGCGCGTACCGGGCCCGCCTGCACGCACTCGATACTCGCAACGCGCGCGTCGGTAACGAGATCGATCGGGCGTCCCTCGATCAGCGCTCGCTCGAGTCGCTCGCTCGTCCGCGGCGAGAGCACCTCGCTGGGGTCGGGACTGCGGTACTGCCACGGGCCGTCGGCGTCGAGCACGGCGACCGAGCAGCCGGCATCGGCGAGACCGAGCGCCGCGTCGATGCCGCTCTCGGCGCCGCCGACGATCACGACGTCGTCCGTGACGGGGCCGGTCGAGCCGGCGCCGTCGGCCGCGACGCGTGCGGACGGCTCTGCGTCGGCGTCCGAAGATTCGCGGTCGAAGGCCGTCTCGGCGCCGTCCGGCGACCACCGGTCGGCGTAGGCCACCCACGAGTCCACCGTCGAGACGTGGACCGAGTGCTCCGCGCCCGGAAACGAGCCGTCCGCCGGATACTGGTACTCGCCCGCGGCCCAGACGACGTAGTCGGCCTCGAGCGGGCCAGCGCTGGTCTGGAGGGAGAAACCGTCGGTCTCGACGTCCGTCTCGCCCGGTTCAGTTTCCGTAGCGTCACCGGGGACGACGCGGTCGACGTCGACGTCGCCGTAGACGGGCACCTCGTGAAACGCGGCGACGGCCTCGAGGTAGTCGGCGTACTGCTCGCCGGTCGGATGCTCGCGGTCCAGCGCCAGTGCCGGCGAGGTGTCGGGCGTGATCGCGTTCAGATCGCGGGTGCCGAAGGCCGTGGCGGGAAACGACGGCGTCAGCAGTCGCATCTCGTCGGGCCACTGTCGGAACGACGAACCGATGCAATCGCGCTCGAGGACGGCGTACTCAATCTCGAGGGACTCGAGCGCGACTGCGGTACCGATCCCCGCGGGGCCGGCACCAACGATCGCGACGTCGAGCGTTCCTGGTAACGTCATGCGAGCCTAGTACTCGCCGCCACGGTGTTAATAATATTGGTTCATATTCTGCTAACTAGCCACAACTATGATGGGCAATATATTATGCAGTCGTTCTCAGACACATCCACGGAAAGCAGGACTTTTGGCGACAGGTAGACTGAAGCACGTAGTGATGAATCCAATTTCGCTCGAGCGGAGGTGGTCCCGATGACGACCGACATTACCGAAATCACCGTGATCGGAGACGACGATACGGGACTGGTCGCCAACGTGACCAGCCTCCTGTTCGAGCGCGGAGTCAACATCGAGGACCTCGATCAGGCGGTTCGCGACGGCGTTTTCCGGATGTATATAGCCGTCGACACCTCCGAGATGGTCTGTACCGAGGAGACGCTCCGCGAGGACCTCCACGAACTTGGCGACGACCTTGGACTCGACGTTCAGGTCCGATTCCCCGCCGACCGCGAGACCCAGCAGATCGCCGTTCTCGGCACGAAAGAGAGCCACTGTCTCGAGGCGATCTTCGAGGCGTGGGCCAACGACGAACTCGGCGCCGACATCGGGGTCGTCATCGGCAACCACGACGACCTCCAGCCGCTCGCGGAACACTACGACGTCCCCTTCCACGACATCGGCGACGAGAAGGGCCAGCAAAACGAGGACGAACTGCTCGACGTGCTCGCCGAGTACGACGTCGACCTAATCGTGCTCGCGCGGTACATGCGCATCCTCTCTCCTAACGTGGTCTTCCGCTACGAGGATCGCATCATCAACGTCCATCCCTCGCTGCTGCCCGCGTTCCCCGGGGCCGAAGCGTACCGGCAGGCGCTCGAGGGGGGCGTTCGTGTCGCGGGCGTCACCGCCCACTACGTGACGACCGACTTAGACCAGGGGCCGATCATCACCCAGCGCGCGTTCGACGTCCCCGACGACGCCGATCTGGACGAGATGAAACGCCGCGGCCAGCCCCTCGAAGCCGACGCCTTGCTCGAGGCGGTGAAACTCCACCTCAACGGCGACGTCTCGGTCCACCGCGGCCGGACCTCGGTCCGGGAGAACGGGAGCGAGTACCAGCTCGGCCTCCCCGAGGAGATCGACGAGGTCACGCCGGACCGACCGGTCGACGGCATCGGCGACGTCGTCGCGAAGGAACAGTAGCGAGTCGGATCGGGTGGAAGTCGACGGGACGTTCCCCACCCCCATCCGTCCGCAGTCCGATTCAGGTTTCGTTCTCGAGTCCGCGAGCTACGACTCCCAGATCTCGAGGCAGTCGTCGCTACAGAAGTGTTCGTAGACCGTCTCGCCGTCCTCGACGGCGGTCACGACGCGGTGGTTAGCAGACGATGCAACGGTGTCGCCACACACTCGACACTCCTGTGAGTCCTCGTCCGTCGAATCAGCCATTAGGTGACTGAAGGGACAAGACCCACTTGAACGCACCTATCGCGGCTGATACGGCCACCGGCCGATAGATCCGTCCGTTGAAGCCATCTAACGGCGAAAATACCGCTCAGAGCTGGTCGGGATGGACCGTCACGTCCTCGAACAGCGGGTGGAGGTCGTCATCGAGCTGGGACATGAGATCCCGGACCTCGCCGCCCGTGAGCGCGGCGGCGACGGCGTCGGTGACCGCCTCGGCGAACTGCTCGGCGTCGTCGGGTTCGACGTCGATGTCGCGGAGATGTTCGCCGACGCGGTCGACGAACGCCCCGCGGTCATAGCCGGCGCCGTCGTGGTCGGCGTCCTCGAGGACCCACGCCAGTTCGTCGGGCAACTGGGCGGCGACGTCCTCGGCCTCGCCGCCGGTCAGCGTCTCGCCGAGCGTCGCGGCGGCGCTCACGAACGTCGAATTCGTCCATTTTGGTCACCCCGACCGCTAGTGATGTGGTCCCGCCATGGATTGCGAGCGTGGGCCGAGACTATCAAAATCAAGGAGTAACGGGTCCGAAATGCCGCTTCCGGCGACAGTAGGCTTATCGCGGTCTCCGTCGTAGTTTTGTATGGTATGTCACAACAAGACGAGCGAGAAGTCCGAGAGGAACTGTCCGTCGACCAGTACACGCTCGGCCTCGTCGGACCCGATCAGGAGTGGGCGGGGACCGTCGCGGACGGGGGGACGATCGAGACGTACACGCCGCCGGGCTGCTGGGGACCCATGGTGACACCCGAGTTCCGGGGCGGCCACGAGGTCACGCGACCGATCCGCGTCGAGGGCGCCGAAGTCGGCGACGCCGTCGCCTTGCACATCCGGGACGTCAAGGTGACGAGCATGGCGACGAGCACGGGGTCGATGGCCGAACGCGAGGACGCCTTCTACGACGACCCATTCGTCGACCACCGCTGTCCGGAGTGTGGCACCGAGTGGCCGGAGACGGTCGTCGAGGGCACCGGCGAGGAGGCGATCAAGTGCGCCGAGTGCGGCGCGAACGCCTCCTCCTTCGGCTTCGAGTACGGCTACACCGTCGCCTTCGACGACGACCACAGCGTCGGGATCACGCTCGACGAGGACGCCGCCCACGAACTCGCCGAGAACGCCGACGAAGTGATGGACATCCCCGAGAACTCCCGCCAACATCCCATCCTGCTGTACGAGCCCGGCGAGATGCCCGGCACGCTGGGTCGCTTGCGGCCGTTCATCGGGAATGTCGGGACGACGCCGTCGATCACGATGCCCGACTCGCACAACGCGGGCGACTTCGGCCAGTACCTCATCGGCGCCGAACACGACTACGGCGTCGAGAGCGAGGAGGAACTCGAGGCCCGTACGGACGGTCACATGGATATCCCCCAAGTGCGCCCGGGCGCGACTCTGATCTGTCCCGTCAAGATCGACGGCGCCGGGGTCTACGTCGGCGACCTCCACGCGAATCAGGGCGACGGCGAACTCTCCCTGCACACGACCGACGTGAGCGGGAACGTCACGATGGACGTGGAAGTCATCGAGGACCTCGAGTTAGACGGGCCCGTCCTGCTCCCACCGGAGGAGGACCTGCCCTTTATCAGCAAACCCTACAGCGAGGACGAACGCGAGGCGGGTCGTGAACTCGGCACCGAACACGGCGTCGATATCGAGGACGACATGGGCCCGATCCAGGTGATCGGCTCCGGCGCGACGGTCAACGACGCCACGCAGAACGCCTTCGACCGCGCCACGAAACTGCTGGACATGAGCGAGGGCGAGGTCCGCTCGCGGTGTACGTTCACCGGCGGCGTCCAGATCGGACGTCTGCCGGGCGTCGTCCAACTGGACATGCTCGCGCCGATGGACGTGCTCGAGGACCGCGGGATGTCCCACCTGGTGCGCGATCAGTACGGGCTGTAGTGACGACGACAAATCGACTCGCCAGTCATCCCACGATGGCGCGTGCTGAACGGGGTGAGTCAACGACGAACCCCGATTCGATATCGCGCGAGGGATGAGTGAAGGAACGAAGTGACCGAACGAATCGGTTGGGGAGGGAGTGGCTCTCTTCGTTGCCACGCGAGGAAACGCTCGTTTCCGCTCACGGTAGTCAAGCACACGAGGCGGCCGGGCTCTATCGAACCTGCGCGATTGACTACCGAGAACCGCCCTGTACCGCGGGCATCAGCGTCAGCGACGCGTCCGTCGGAACCCGATCCTCCATCGTAGCACGCTCGCCGTCGACCGTCACCCTGACGCTCGAGCGCAGTTCGTCGCCGTCAGTGTAGAGGTGCGGTTCCGCCCGCGGGTAGGCGTCGACGAACGCCGCGACGGCGTCGGCGACGGTCCCGCCGTCGAACTCGAGCGAAACCGTCTTCGCGCCGGTCGCGCTCCGCACCGGACCGTACACCGTGATCTCCATGGTTCGACGATGGACGCGAACCGACAAAGCCGCTTCCGCCGCGTCCGCTCGAGAATTGCGAACGGCTGGCGGACGAGGGATCCGACTCGAGTCGAAGAAACAGAACGGGTGACGGCTGGAAAATCAGTCGTCGCCGGGTTCGGCGCCGCTGGCGGCGGGCGTCGACGACGTCGCGGTCGACTGGCCGGTCCACGACGAGGAGACGATCGATGCGACGGCGAAGGCGACGATCGCGAGCACGAAGACGGCTAGCATCCCGGTCGCGACGGTCGCGATACTACCGGTCAGTCCGGACGGGACGATACTTGCGACGATACCGCTGGTAGCGAGGCTCATTGACGGACAATCGGAGGTTACTCGTCCCGGCATATGAGGGTTGCTCTGTCGTCCGGCGAATGTGAAACGATATCGAGGGACGTAGTCGAGAGAGTACCGAGTCGCAATCGAATCGACGGCCGCCGAACGACGACGACTCAGAGCCGCCTGACCGCGCCGATCGCGCTCGAGAGCGGCGGCGCGTCGAACAGTTCCCGACCGGTGTACGCGTTCGCGCCGGCGCAGTAGAGGTCGCGGGCGGTCTCGATGACGCCGTCGTCGAGCGGTTCGGGCTCCTCGTCGCACAGGGACTTCCAGTCGGCGACGTCGGTCCGTTTGGCCTCGGCCTTGGCGGCGTCGACGGCCTCGACCCAGTCGGGCTGGGTACGCTTGTGGTACTGCCGGAGGACCTCCTTCGAGAGCTGGGTACCCTCGTAGCTGAAGCGGTTCTCGTCGAACGTGCCGACGACGTCGCCCACGCGGATCTCGCCGTCGTAGTAGAGACACTCGATCTTGCCGTCCTCGTGGGTCAGTCCGGCCGATTCAGCCTGCTCGGTGACGATCCGGTTGACCTCGCGGGCGAGGGACTCGAGCTCCTCGATATCGGCCCGGCCGGCGATCTCGTCGGCCTCGGCGCGGTCGAGTTGGCGGTCGCTCTCCTCGTACTTCGTCGTGAACTCGACGATCGGCTCCTCGAGGTCGACGGCCTCGTCTGGCCACTCGTCGAACGCGAGGCCGTGGTCCGCGGGCTCGGTCCGGCGGCGCAGGCTCGAGCCGACGGGGACGCGGTTCCGGAAAACGATCTCAAGCGGGACGAGGTAGTTCGATCCCGCGGCGTCGTGGTAGCTGTCGTAGTCGTAGCTCCGGCCCTCGTGGGGGAGATCGGGGACCTGCGTGAGGTCGATGGCCATCTCCCAGGGTGGGCTCGAGGTCTCCTCGAGCGGGACGACCTCGCCCGATTCGACGACTCCGCGGTAGTGGGTCGGAACGCCCTCTGACTCGAGCAGTTCGAAGTTAAAGGCGCCCATCGTACAGAGGCTGGCGCCCTTGTCGGGGATGCGATCGGGCATCTGGCCCCAGTCGAAGACGGAGTAGGCGTCGGTGAAGACAAACGACCCCGCGCCGAGTTCCTCGTCGGTCGCTTCCTCCTCGATCCGGAACTCCTTGACGCTCGTCACGTGAGACACCTCCGATGGTGGCGAGCGTGACGTTCGAACAGCTTCGCTGTGAGAGTAGTCATACGCGACACCTCAGGACGTGTCCGCCGCCGCAGTTCATATCCCAGTTGCCGTGGTCGGCCCCTAAGAAGGTTTCAGTATCGGGCAGGAGATCCGCGGTCGATGACGCTGCGGTTTCAAACCGGCGTCCGGAGCGGGAGTCGAGGGTCCGCTCAGTCACCGTCGACGGTCGCG
This sequence comes from Haloterrigena salifodinae, assembly GCF_003977755.1. NCBI lineage: Archaea > Methanobacteriati > Methanobacteriota > Halobacteria > Halobacteriales > Natrialbaceae > Haloterrigena > Haloterrigena salifodinae. The sequence continues at coordinate 162,143 of NZ_RQWN01000002.1, read as the reverse complement.
AGCAACTCTGTTGCCGTCTGCTGGAGCGGTTCCTCGAGGCCCTCCTCCTCGACGAGGCCGCGAAGGGCCGAATCGCACTGGGACGTCGCCAGCGCCTCGAGCGCCTGTCGCCGGTACCGATCGGCGATGCGCTCCGTGCGGGCGAGCGCCGCGAGTTCGTCGCACTCGTTCGCCGTTTTCAGTTCGCGAATCGCACCGGCGCGGCGCTCCTCGTCGGCGCCGTCGTCGAGGGCGAGTTCGACGCACTCCGTCGGTGTCCGTGAGCTCATGGGCGCCCTTCGCGGTCGCCGCCGATAAGAACGCGACCTGCGTTCGACGGATTGGGGGTCGACGAAGCGGCGATATCGAAGGACACAGAGTCAGGACGGAATGGCTTCCGGCTCGACGCTGAACGAAACGACGTGAGTACCCGGCTCGCGGCAGCCGATGACGATCGACTCGACTCCCGGTGGTAGCGAAACGACGCGAGCGCCGGTTCGAATTCCCACCGATTCGCGAATCCATCATGTTTTTCTCACTGTACCGGCATTCATACGCCGATGGAGCGACCGGTGACCGAGGCCGACCTCACGTTCGACCACGTCCCCCAGACCGACCAGTCCTTCGAGAACGCACTCGAAAAAGCCCGCGACGGCGACCGGCTCACCGTCGACGACGCCATCGAGCTGTTCACGACTGGCACCGACAGCGAGGGCATCGACCAGCGGCGCAAGGAGCGAGTCCTCGAGGCCGCCGACCGCCGGCGCGCCGAGGTCGTCGGCGAGGAGGTTACCTTCGTCGCCAACCTGAACAACAACGTCACGACCGCCTGCAACGTGGGCTGTCTGTTCTGTAACTTCAAGGACGCCGCCCACACCTTCGAGAGCGACGCCGAGGTCGAGACCGCCGGCTTCACGAAGACGCCCGACGAGTCCCGTGAAATCGTCGCCGACGCCGTCGATCGAGGCATCTACGAGGTCACTTCGGTCTCCGGTCTCCACCCCGCATTCGCGCTCGACGCGGAACACCGCGAGATCCTCGAGGCCCACCCCGAGCCCAAGGAGATCAACTACAAGCCGCCCGAACGCTACGACACGAGCCCCGGCACCTACACCGACCAGATCGCGGCGATGAGCGTCGACGGCGTCCACGTCCACTCGATGACCCCCGAAGAGGCCTACCACGCCCGCCGCGGGACCGACTGGTCCTACGAGGAGGTCTTCCGACGGCTGAAAGACGCCGGCCTCGACACCGTTCCCGGGACGGCCGCCGAGATTCTCGTCGAGGAGGTTCGCGACGTCATCTGTCCCGGCAAGATCGGCACCGAGGAGTGGCTCGAGGCGATGGAGGCCGCCGCCAACGTCGGCCTCGGAATGACGGCGACGATCATGTACGGCCACGTCGAGAACGAAGCCCACCGCGCCCTGCACCTGAAACGGATCCGCGATCTGCAGGACCGGACGGGGAACATCACCGAGTTCGTCCCCCTCTCCTTTATCCACCAGAACACGCCGCTGTTCGAACACGACGTGGTCTCGAGCGGCGCGAGCATCGACGAGGACGAACTGATGATCGCCGTCTCGCGGCTCTTCCTCGACAACGTCGACCACGTCCAGTCCTCGTGGGTCAAGTACGGCGACGAACAGGGGCTGAAGATGCTCTCCTGCGGCGCCGACGACTACATGGGAACGATCCTCTCCGAGGAGATCACGACCCGCGCCGGCGGCGAGCACGGCGAGTTCCGCTCGTTCGAGGACTACGTCGAGATGATCACCTCGATCGGCCGCGTCCCGGTCGAGCGATCGACCGATTACGAGACGCGACGGGTCATCGACCCCGAGGACCCGCCGTTCGGTCCGCAACTCGGGCCGAAGGCCGACGGCACGCCACTGCTCACCGCGGACGAACGCGCCGAGCGGGCGCTACCGGCCGACGACTGAGTCGACGACTCGACCGCCGACTGCGCGCGGCACAGCACTTATTTTCCGTCTCGGTGTGGCGCCCGTATGCGACTCGATAACAAGACGGCATTTATCACGGGCGCGGGATCCGGCCTCGGCCGCGAAGCGGCGACGCGGTTCGCCGAGGAGGGAGCGACGATCGTCGCCGCCGATATCGACCTCGAGAGCGCCGAGGAGACAGTTGATCAAGTGGAAGAAGCAGGCCAGGACGGAGCCGCCGTCGAACTAGACGTCCGCGACGCGGACGCGGTCCACGCGACCGTCGACGAGGCGGTCGAGGAGTTCGGCCTCGATATCGTGGTCAACAACGCGGGCGTGAGCCACCAGCGCACGAAGATCGAGGAGATCGACGAGAGCGAGCGCGATCGGGTCATCGACGTCAACGTCAAGGGCGTCTGGAACGGCTGTCACGCCGCGATTCCGCACTTCAAGGAGCAGGGGTCGGGCGCGATCGTCAACACCGCGTCGCTGGCGGGCGTCATCGGCGCGCCGGAACTCGGCGCCTACTCGCTGTCGAAGGGCGCGGTCGTCAACTTCACGCGGACGGTCGCGGCGGAGGTCGGCCCGGCCGGCGTCCGGGCGAACGCGGTCTGTCCGGGCGTGACGGATACGGCGATGCCCCGGAAGAACCGCACTGAGGCTGAGTGGGAGACCGCCAAGGAAGAGATGGCTCGCTACTATCCGCTCAAGCGCCTCGGGAGACCCGAGGACATCGCCAACGCGATGCTGTTCCTGGCGAGCGACGAGGCCGACTGGATCACCGGCCAGGCGCTGGTCGTCGACGGCGGCTTCTCCTGTTCGTAACCGGGATTCGGCGTCGAATCGCTCTCGAGCGTCGGCGCGGCGTTCGCCGCGGCGACAATCAGCGGCCGACGGCCGACTTGAGCACCGCCCGATACCGCCGTCCGGCCTCGTCGTCGGCCGCGAGGGCGTCGCGGATCGTCGGCGAGATCCACTCGCGATCGGCGTTCGGATCGCGGTCGCCCGCGGCGCCCGCGGTCCCGTCGGCGGCGACGCCGTCGAACTCGTCGGTTCGAAGCTCCTCGGGCAGGAACCGCTCGTAGACCGGGAGTCGCTCCCCCAGCGGCAGCTCCGCCGAGTCGGCGATCTCCTCGAGTTCGCGTAGGGCGGGCCACTCGTACTCGGGGTTGATGTGGTCGTCCGTCACGGGCGAGACCCCGCCCAGATCGTCGACGCCGCAGTCGATCAGTTCCTTTGCGGGCGCGAGGTTCGGCGGCACCTGAACCGAGATCTCCTCGGGGAGGGCGACGCGAGCCATCGCCGTCACGTGGCGCATCGTCGCGAGGTCGGGCGAGCCCTCCGACCAGCGCTCGTTGTCGACGACGGGCTGGACGATCACTTCCTGGATGTGGTCGTAGCGCTCGTGCAGTTCGCGGATCGCGAGCAGGCTCTCGGCTCGGTCGCGCCACGATTCGCCGATCCCCACGAGGATGCCGGTCGTGAAGGCGACGTCGAGTTTCCCGGCGTTCTCGATCGTTCGCAGGCGCTGGCCCGGTTCCTTGCTGCGCGGGCCGCCGTGGGCCTGAACCTCGGTGGTCGTCTCGAGCATCACACCCATGCTGGCGTTGACGTCCGCCACTTCGGCCATCTGCTCGCGGGTCTGATCGCCCGGATTGGCGTGGGGAAGCAGCCCCTCCTCGAGGGCGACCTCGCAGGCCTCGCGCAGGTAGCCGTGAATCGAGTCGTGGCCCCACTCCTCGAGTTGCGCGTGGATCTCGGTGTAGCGGTCGTCGGGGTCGTCGCCGAAGGTGAACAGCGCCTCGGTACAGCCCGCGTCGGCCCCCCGCTGGCAGATCTCGCGGACCTCCTCGAGCGAGAGCAGCGAGGCCTGTCCGGGTGGATCGAAGTACGTGCAGTAGGTACAGGTGTAGCGGCAGGCCGTCGTCAGCGGCACGAAGACGTTTCGCGAGAAGGTCAGCGCGGGCGGCGCGTCGACGTCGGCGGGCGTGACCTCGAGGAGGTCCTCGACCGCCGCGTCGTCGACCGCGATGTCGACGCCGTACTCGCTCGCCCCGGGGAACATTACCTCCGAATCCCGGCGCTCGATACATAAGCTCTTCACTTCCGGACGGCTCACCGAGCCGGCGAGGGTAGAGGCGTCGACCGATCGCAGTTGCAGGCGGCGAGAAGGGCGGCAATCGATTGTATTACGTCAGTGGTCCAGCAAAGGGAGATCCGTATGCTCGATATCGCACTTCACACCGGTACAGAACATCCCGACCTCCTGTGGATCCTCGTTCCCAGCCTCCTGACGTTTATCTCGGGGCTCGGCCTCAGCGCGTACTCGGATCGGATCCGTGCGCGGTTCCGTCCCGAAACCGAGCCGACGACCGAGTGACGGCCGTCTCGGTCGTCTATTTTCGAGTGTTATCCGTCACCGAGTAGCAACGCCGTCCGTCGACTGCGTTACTCTGGACAGGATTCTTCGAGTCGTGCGACGGTCACGCGGCCGTCGGTTCGCTCGAGTTCGAACCCGAACTCGCGGAGCCGGGCGGGCGCGCGGTCGGTCTCGGTCCCGTGGACGAGCACCTCGACGAGGTCCGCGGGCTCGTCGACGTCGGTCCCCAGCCGGAACGAATCGACCGTCTCGAGGGTCGCCCCGACGTCGCGGGCGATCTCGCGGTGATCGAGGTAGGACGCGCCGTGGTAGTCGACGCGAAACTCGGGGTGGTCGACGACGAGCGCGTTCGTCCCGGCGCCCCGACCCGGGACGACCGCGACGTCGGCCGCGACGGCGAACAGCGCCTCGAGCGCGACGGCGGTCGTCAGCGCGAGATCGGCCATGACGACGGCCACGGGGTCATCGTCACCGCGCTCGGGCAGCCGCGCGTTGACCGCTTCGGTGAGCGGCCGTTCGTCGACCGCGACCGCAACCGCGTCCCGGACGTCGGCCTCGAGGTCGAGCGTCGCGGGGTCGAGCGGCGCCGTCGCGAGGACCATCGGCTCGTGGCCCGCCTCGACGACCGCGGTCAGAACGTCCGCGAGCATGGCGCGCGCGAACGCCGACCGCTCCGGGGGCGTGAGGACGTCGGCGAGCCGGGTCTTCGGCTCCGTCGCGGCGAACGGGACGACGACCTGCATCGACGGTCGCTAGGCCGGACGGAGGCAAAAGCACGTCGAACTCGGGCTCGAGTCCGGCTCGGGTCGAGCGCGCCGACGGGGCCAGTGTCCCCCGTCGTGCCCCCCGACACGAGTGCGATCGCTGGCGCCGTCGAGTGTCGAAAGAAAAGCGAGCCTAGAACAGCGGCTCGAGTTCGTCCTCGTCGTCCTCGACGAGTTCCTCTAAGTTCTCCTCGCTTTCCTGCTGGATGTCGTCGATGTTGTCCTGGGCCTCGATGGCGACCTGCTGGAGGCGCTTGATCCGGGGAACGTTCGTCACGCCCGAGAGCAGGATCGCCGCGGCGACCTCCGGCTCCTCGCGGGGGTAGTCGCCGCCGCGGACTTCCATGCTGCCGGTTTCCTCTTCGAGCCACTTCCGCCCGCGTTCAATGCCTTTCCGGTTGAGATACTCCGAGGGGCCGGCGAGTACGAGCAGCGCTCGCTCGGTGCCTTCGATCTCGCAGGGCAGCGTCAGCCGTCCGAGTGCGGCCTTGCGGACGAGGCTCGTGATGCGGTTGGTCGTGTTCGCGGCGTCGAGATTGTCGTCGCCGCCGCCGTCGCCGGTAAACCGGGAGAGCAGGCCTCCGCCGGTGTTCAGGTCGACTTCTTCGCTGGCGAAGCCGACCGTGGAGACGCCCCCGCCCGAGAGCGTGTTAATGATCTCGGAGGAGTCGACCACGGATTCGGCCACCTCCTGGCCGTCGCCGACCTCGCCGGCGCCGAAGAGGATGCCGAATCGCCGGACAATCTCCTCGTTGATCTGCTCGTAGCCGCCTTCGACGGACTCGCCCGTCTGTCGCCACGAGTCATTGTCGAAGACCATGAGGTTGTCCACCTCGCGGACGAACGTCTGGAACGAACGGGCCGCGTTGAGCGTGTAGATGCCGCCTTCGTCCGTACCCGGCAGGACGCCGAGTCCGTAGACGGGGATCGTGTAGATTCGCTTGAGATGTTTCGCGAGCACCGGGGCGCCGCCGGATCCGGTTCCGCCGCCCATCCCGGCGACAACCAGAAACGCGTCGACCTCGTGGGTCGGAATCGCGTCGATGGCGTTTTGCACCTCGTCGATGTCTTCCTCGGCGACTTCCGCGCCGAGCTCGTTGTCTGCACCCACGCCGTGGCCCTTTACCCGGGCCTGGCCGATGAGTACTCGATTCTCCTGTGGTATATTCTTCAGGCCCATGAGGTCCGCTTTCGCGGAGTTAACGGCAATCGCCGCGCGGACGATTCCGCTACCCGTCCGATCGTCGTAATCGAGGAATCGATCGACGATCTTGCCACCAGCCTGTCCGAATCCGATCATCGCCAGCTTCATAGTTTGTCAGGGGGCTCCGTTGAATTGGTACAGAGTGATTAAGGACATAAGTCTTTTGTTGAGCTGAATTTCTCTTCTTCTTCGGGGTTCGCGAAAATCGCAAGCAGGCGTCGGTCTCGACTGCGAGTTTTCACGAGAGAAACGCATCGTGAGCGATGAAGCGACTGTGTTTTATATTAAATGTTTGGGCCGACTGGTCCAGCCGTAAATCAGGGGGGCAATCGCCGGACGGCGATCTCGGCTCGGGCGCGGATCACGGCGACGGTCGGGACGCCTGCCGTCGGCCGGCCGCGTCGACGCCGAGATACGACCCGAGCGTTGTCAGTTCGTCCTCGGAGACGCCGAACGCGGAGACGTCGTTGGTGACGACGGTGTTGTTTATCTCGAGCGACCGGGCCTGATCCGCGCCGAACGGGAGGAACGGGACGGGATCGATCGCGGAGAGTCCGAATTTCGCCAGCGACATGGGGATCGAGACGATGGAGACGGATTTCCCCTCAGCCGCGTAGGACAGTTCGGTCGCGTCCGCGAGCGTGACGATCTGGGGACCGGCGATCTCGTAGGTCTCGCCGACGTGGGTATCGTCGTCAAGGACATCGGCGAGCATCGGAACCAGATCGCCGACCCAGATCGGCTGGAACCGCGTCTTTCCGCCGCCGGGAAGCCCCGTCACGTACGGCGTCGTCAACTGTTTCGTGAACTCGAGGAACTCGGCGTCGTCACCGAACACGACGGAGGGACGGACGATGGTCCACGCGAGCCGCGACTCGGTGACGACGTCCTCGGCAGCACCCTTGGTGCGGAGGAACTCGGTGTCGGCGTCCGGATCGGCCCCGAGCCCGCTCATCTGGAGGAATCGATTGACGCCGCCGTCTTCGGCCGCCCGGACGAGATTCGCCGTGCCCCCGAGGTGAACCCGCTCGTGGGCGTCCTCGTCGGGAGGCTGGTACAGCGGCGAGAGCGAGACGAGGTTGACGACGGCGTCGTGACCCGCGACCGTCTCGGCGATCGAGTCGTAAGCACTGATGTCGCCCGCGACCCGATCGACGCCTGCGGGAAGATCGGCGTTGCTGGGATCGCGAGACAGCGCCGTCACCTCGTGACCCCGCTCGTGGAGCTCCGTACAGAGGGGCGTGCCGATGAAACCGGTACCGCCGGCGACGAGGATCTTCATGCCCGAAAGATGACGCCGCAGCGATAAATAATTGATCGCCTCCGTGGTTTGGCGGTCGGTCTCGATGGATTGTAATAGCCCACCCGACGACGTGGACGTATGCTGGTCACGCTCGAGGGACTGGACGGGAGCGGCAAGACGACGGTCTGGGAGACGCTACAGGAGCGCTATCCGGACGCGGTCTTCACGCGGGAGCCCACGAACGACTCCTGGTACGGCGACGCGGTCTACCGCTCGATCGGCGACGACGATGCCGACTCCCTGGCGGAACTGTTCCTCTACACGGCCGACCACGCCGACCACCTCTCGCGGGTGATCGAACCCGCCCTCGAGCGGGACGACCTCGTGATCTCCGATCGGTACTCCGACTCCCGGTTCGCCTATCAGGGGGCGACCCTCGAGGCGTCCGACCGCCTCGCCGTCGACGACCCGCTCGAGTACGTCGTCGACGTCCACGAACCGTTCTCGATCCCGCCGGACCTGACGATCTACCTCGACGTCGATCCCGAGACGGCCGCCGAACGCGCGGGCGCGACGAACAAGTTCGAACGCGCTGACTACCTCGAGTCGGTCCGCGATAACTACGAGCGACTTCTCGAGCGCGAGCCCGATCGATTCGTCCGCGTCGACGCGACCCAGGAGCCGGACGCGGTTCTCGAAGCGGTATTGTCCACGCTCGAATCGGCGCTCGAGGATTCGGACCTCGAGTCGCTCTAAGCCAGCGGTTCCGGCCGTATCAGTCGGTCCGGAACCGGACGAGCCCGCATCAGGCGACGCCCCAGAAGAATTCGATGCCGAGCACCGTCACCACCGAGAGCAGCAACTGCAGCGGCGCGCCGACGCGGACGAAGTCGGTGAACTTGTAGCCGCCCGGACCGTAGACGAAGAGATTCGTCTGGTAGCCGACGGGCGTGAGAAACGCCGTCGAGGCCGCGAAGGTCACCGCGAGTACGAACGCGAAGGGGTTCGCACCGATCTGATTCGCGGTCTCGACGGCGACGGGAAGCATCAACACGACGCTCGCGTTGTTGGAGATGACCCCCGTTATGAGCCCGGTCGCGAGGTAGAACACCCAGAGGACGCCGAGAACCGGCAGATAGGCGCCCGTCGCGGCGACGAGACTCCCGAGCAGATCCGCACCCCCGGTTTGCTCTAAGGCCATCCCGAGGGGGATGATGCCGGCGAGCAGGAAGATCACGTCCCACTCGACGGCGTCGTAGATCTCGGTCGGCTTGAGGACGCCCGTCGCGACCATCGCCACGACGCCCGCGAGCGCGGTCACGAGAATCGGGAGCGAAAGGGCCGACATCACCTCGAACGCCGCGACGCCGGTTGCGCCGGCGAGGGCGGCGCCGACCGCCCCCCAGGGAACGGCGACGAAGCCGACGACGCCGGCCATGATCGCGACCGCGTGCGGGATCTTCTCGCTCCGGTAGTCCGGTTCCTCGGGTTCGTGTGCGACGATGAAGTCGTCGTTCTTCGAGAGACGATCGACGCTGTCCGGCGCCGCCTGGACCAGCAGCGTGTCGCCGACGCGGATCCGGCGCTCGTCCATGTCCTCGCGAACCGTCTCGCCCCGACTGCGGAACGCCAGAACGGTCGCGTCGTAGCGCTGTCGAAACGTCGAACTCTCGAGGGACTCGCCGACGAGAAACGAGCCGCGCGGGACGACCACTTCGACGAGGGTCCGATCCGGTACTTCGTCGGGCTCTAACTCGGCGGCGGTCTCGGGGCTGCCCGAGAGTGTGAGCGTCTCCCGGTCGACGAACTGCCGGACGGTGTCGCGGTCGGCGCGCAACCGGAGCAGATCGCCGGCTCGGATCGTCTTCTGGCCGATGGGTTCGATGAACTCCTCGTCGTTGCGGACGACCTGCAGGATGTCGGCGTCGAACTCGACGTGATCGATGGCTTCCTCGACGGTCGTCCCGACAATCGGCGAGTCGTCGTTGACGACGACCTCGGTCAGGTACTCCTCGATCGCGTACTCCTGAACGTAGTCCTCCTCGACGGGGACGCGCTCGGGCAACAGTCGGTGGCCGACGGTCATGAGATAGGCGCTGCCGACGAGCAGCACGATAATGCCGAGCTTGGTGAACTCGAACATCGAGAACGGGTGGTCGAGCAGGCGCGCGGAGACGTCGCTCGCGAGGATGTTCGTCGAGGTCCCGATGAGGGTGAGCATCCCGCCGAACATCGACGCGTAGGAGAGCGGAATCAGGAGTTTCGAGGGCGACGTCTTCCCCTTGTGAGCGATGTCCGAGACGACCGGGACGAGGATGGCGACGACCGGTGTGTTGTTGATGAACCCGGAGATAGGACCACTGACGCCGATCGTCGCGAGCAGTTGTTTGTCGAGATCCTCACCCGCGAACGCCGACATCTTCCGACCGACGATCTGGACGACGCCGGTGCGGCTGATCCCCGAACTGAGGATCAACATCGCCAGCACGGTGATCGTCGCCGAGTTCGAGAACCCGGAGGTTCCCTCCGCGGTCGAGATCTGCGTGAAGTTCACCACGCCATCGGCGCCGAGTACCATCAACAGCACCATGACGAGGATCGCGGTCACGTCGATCGGCAGCAGTTCGGTAACGAAGAGGACGAGCGCAAGTAGAATGATCCCGAACACGACCACCATCTCGGGCGTCACCCCGAGCCCGCCGGTCTGAGCGGGCAGTCCAACGACGCCGTCGCTGTGGAGAACCTGACCGAACACGGTTGACGTCCCTGACTCTCGACCGACCCCGCTTGAAGCTCCCGATTCGGAGGTGCGAATCGAGCGACGGCGGCTGCCTCCCGTCATTGCGTCTTCATCTCCGGCGCCGACCGCGCGTTCGCCGTCCATCGGGTGCAAAGGAAGCTCGAGTCGGCGTCGGGCAAAGGCTTTAGTCGTGCCATAGAGTACCACACTATCGATGGTCCACGCGTTCATCATGGTGAAGACGGCCGCCGGAGAGTCCGAGGGGCTACTCGCGGAGATCAGGGGCCTCGAGTCGGTGATCGACGCCCACATCGTCGCCGGCAACTACGACATCATCGCGGAGGTCGACGGCCAGGAGGTCTACGATGTTCTCGAGACCGTTTCCTCGAGCGTTCAGGGACTCGGCGGCGTCAGCGACACGAAAACGTACATCGCGATGGGGTGAGACGAGCGGCCGAGCCGCGCGACGGCGACTCGAACCCGGCAGGACGACAGCCCGTTTCCGTACGGGGGCGTGCCGTCTCCGACCATCGCTCGCCGCGGTCGATTGCCCGAGCCAGAGTGACGAACGCGTAGTCCCGCGGTTGCGGCTATCGAACAACTACCATGGTACTCGGGGACAAACTTATTCACGGGGGCGAGCGTACCCCTGTTCATGCGGTTCGTGATTATCGGGGCAGGACGGGTCGGCCTGCGCACGGCGCGCGTCTTGCGCGACGAGGGCCACGAGGTAACGATGATCGAACGCGACGAGGCGAGAGTTCGCCGCGCTCGCGACCAGGAGTTCCCCGTCGTCGAGGGCGACGGCTCTCGTGAGGACATCCTCGAGGACGCCGGCATCCGCGACGCCGACGCGTTGGGCGCGCTGACGGGCGATCTGAACGTCAACTTCACTGCCTGCATGATCGCCAAACACTACGACTGTCGGACGATCATGCGCATCGACGAGGCCTACCGCGAGGGGATCTACCGCAAGTACGCCGATCAGGTCGACGAGGTGATCTACCCGGAGCGCCTCGGCGCGATCGGCGCGAAAAACGCCCTGCTGGGCGGCACGATCCGCGCGATCGCGGACATCGCCCCCCACCTGCAGGTCGTCGAACTCACGATCACCGACGCGGCCCCCGTCAACGGCTACACGATCAGCGAACTGCAACTCCCCGCCGACGCGACCGTCCTCGCGTTCGGCAAGCGCGGCCGGGACCTCGGGCTCCCCGACGCGGACCTCTCGCTCGAGGACGGCGACCGGCTCATCGTCCTCGCGGACTTCGACGTCCTGAGCGAGGTCCGCCAGCTCCTGGTCGGCGAATCGGCGGCCCAGGCGGCCACGAACGCGGGGACGGGCTCGAGTTCCGCGGCGACGGACCTGTCGTCGGAGACTGATACCGGAGGTGTCAACTGATGGTTACGGCATTCATCATGATCAAGGCGAACACGGGCGAGGCGGATCGACTCCAAGACAGCATCGAGACGATCGACGGCGTTCAGTCGGCCTACATCGTCGCCGGCGACGTCGACATCATCGCCAAAGCGCAGGTCGAAACTCCCGCCGCCGTAAAGGAAATCGCGGCCACCAAGATCCAGGGTATCGACGGCGTCGAGAACACCCAGACGTACATCGCAATGGACTAGAACCCAACTTTTGCGCTGCGGGCCAGCAAGCTGGCCCTCGGCAAAACTTGGATGAAAAGCACTCCTCCTTCCATTTCACTCACTTCGTTCGTTCCATGTCAGTCGTCGGCCCGAGCGCGAAGCGCTCGGTGAACAGCATCGCTCGGGTTCTTCGAACCGCTCGCTCGCTGATGCTACGCCGGTGAAATGGTCTCCGGGTATCATCCCGATCGTTCGTTCGAAGTTCCCAAACTACGAAGATGGCCGGAAGCGCGACTCGAGCAGATGTGAGAGTCGCGCGACCCGGGGAAGGGCAGGCCGTCCCCCTGTCATTGACCGCGAGCGAGGCCGAAGGCCGAGCGAGCGGGCCGACGACCGATGTGGAGGCCTCGAAGAGGCCGAAACGGAGGGAGGAGTGCTTTTAATCGAATTTTTGCCGAGTGTGGTCCTACGCGACCGCACGCAGCGCAAAACTTCGTTCTATAGGGGCATTCCGCCGCTGCTCCCATCATTACTGTCTGCGGCCTGCTGGCCGCGGTTCTGGGCGTTCTCGAGCAGCGTCGCGGCCGCGCCCTGGTACTCGTAGCCGGGGATGATCCCCTGGGCGAACGTCCCCTCGACGAACTCGATGAGGGCCTTGGCGTCTTCGACGCCCTCTGCGGCGTCCCAGGCGATGTACTCGAGTGTGACGGTAACAGTGGCGGCGCTGCGGTCGACGGCGGGGCCCTCGTGGGTGCTCGTGTGGGCCACTGTGAAGGTGTCCTCGAGACGGCGCTCTAGGGTTTCAAACCAGCCGTCCTCGACGACCGAGGCGACGGTCTCGTCGGCGACGGCGGCGTCGAGCGTCGGGAGGGTGACGGTGATGTGAAACTCGCCGTCCCGTTTCCCCTCGGCGTCGTCGGCGGTGACGGTGGCGTCGAAGACGGTCGTCTCGAGGTCGTATCCGGCGCCGTCCTCGCGCGGGACGAATGCGTCGTGGGACTCGAGTTCGCGGGCGACGGGATCGGGAAGATCGGTCATCGTTCCTTCGAACGGCGGTGAGCGAAAAGGGTGTTACGCTGTCGCGCAGTCTGTCACGGTCGTTGACTATTGAATGGGACCGTTACAGGCAGGTAATCGCCCGAGTGCGGCGGGATTGTTTCACGAACGTAATCAGCCGTTTCCACGATAAATGACATGCATTACTACAACGGATATTGCCGTTTTTCGACGGCATGAGTCTCGATAGACACGCCGCCGAACGCCGCCGGTTCGCACGCCTCCTCGGCATCGACGGGGAACTCGGCTCCGGGCTGCCGATCGGAACGCCCTCGAGTCGGACCGAGGAGAAGAACGACAGCGATCATCGCGAACGGGATGCCGACCGATCGCCCGACGAGGAACCCGCTACTCGATCTCGCGATCGTTGAGGAACACGTTGATCGCCGTCGCGACTTCTTCGAAATCCTTGACGGTGAGTCCGTCGGTCGTGACGAAGATCCCGTCGCTGTCGCTGGTTACTCTGACGAGAAAGCCGTTGTCGAAGACGCGAATGGTGTAGTTGTAGTCGCCGAGTTCGGAGTTGTCGTAGGCCGTCTGGGCCGTCTTGAAGCCGCGCCACTCGTGGCCGATAAAGGTCGACAGATCGGCGTCGCGCTCTAAGTCCTCGCGCAGGTACACCTGCTCGAAGTCGTCGCGCGTAAAGTAGGTGACAGAACGGAGGCTGTCGCCGATCGCCGTCCGACAGGTGGTGACGATCTGTTCCGCAGCCTCGTCCGTGAGCAACCCGGTAGGCATACCGGATAAATCGAACCGGGTGACCTTAACGACAAGGGGCTGGTTCGACTCGCTGAAAACGGCGTTCACCGCCGAGCGCTGTTTCACCGTCGAACGCTGTTCTACTACCAAACGTCGTTCTGTCCTCGAGCGCCGTCACTGACGCGACGACGGCGAGCGATCAGATCGCGTCGATCGCCCGATCGAGATCCGCGATCACGTCGTCGACGTCCTCGATGCCAATCGAGAGTCGCACGAGGTCGTCGGTGACGCCGCTGGCCAGTTTCTCCTCCTCGGTGAGCTGCTGGTGGGTCGTGCTCGCGGGGTGGATGATCAGGGTCTTCGCGTCGCCGACATTCGCCAGCAAACTCGTCAGGTCGACCTCGTTACAGACCGTTTCTGCGGCGTCGTACCCGTCCTCGAGGCCGAACGTGATCATCCCGCCGTAGCCGCCCTCCAAGTACTCCCGGGCGTTCTCGTGGGTCTCGTGGCTCTCGAGGCCGGGGTAGTTAACCCAGGAGACCTTCGGATGGTCCTCGAGGTACTCCGCGACGGCCATCGCGTTCTTGCAGTGTTTCTCCATCCGCAGCGGCAGCGACTCGAGTTTCTGGAGGGTGACCCAGGCGTCGAACGGCGACTGCTGGTTGCCCAGATCGCGCAGCCCGCGAGTCCGCGCGACGACCGAGAAGGCCGCCTCGCCGAACGTCTCGAAGAAGTTCACGCCGTGGTACGCGGGATTCGGCTCCGTAATCTCGGGATAGTCGCCCTCCGGCCACGGGAAGGAGCCGCCGTCGACCAGTACGCCGCCGACCGTCGATCCCGCGCCGTGGAGCCACTTGGTCGTGGAGTTCCAGACGAGGTCGGCGCCGTGCTCGAGCGGGCGGCACAGGTACGGCGTCGCGAACGTGTTGTCGACGAACAGGGGCACGTCGTGGTCGTGGGCGATGTCCGCGATGCGCTCGATATCCGGCGTCACGAGCGCCGGATTACCGATCGTCTCGAGGTGGACGAACGCGGTGTCGTCGTCGATCGCCTCTGCGTACGCCTCGTAATCGAGGGTGTCGACGAAGTTCGTCTCGATACCCCGCTTCGCGACGGTGTGGGTGAGGTAGGTGTACGTGCCGCCGTACAGCGACGACGAGGAGACGATGTTGTCGCCGACGTCCGCGAGGATGAACGTCGCGAGGTCGAACGCGGCCATCCCCGACGACGTGGCGAGCGCGCCGACGCCGCCCTCGAGCGTCGCGATGCGCTCCTCGAGCATCGCGTTCGTCGGGTTCATGATCCGCGAGTAGATGTTTCCGGTCTCCTCTAAGCCGAACAGGGCGGCGGCGTGCTCGGTGTCCTCGAACTCGTAGGAGGTGGTCTGATACAGCGGCGGCGCTCGGGCACCCGTCGTCGGATCGGCTACCTGGCCGGCGTGGACGCTGTTCGTGGCGAACTTGTTCTCGTCAGGAGTGTCTCCCATACCCGACCCATTGGCAGCCGTGAAGGTAAAACTGGGAGACGATCATGTTCGGGATTCCGACGCACGAGCCGCGCAGCGAAAAAACGAACCGAGTTGGAGTGGTTAGTGGAGTTGCGCGAGCACGGCGGCCACGAGGACGGCGATCGCGGCGAGCGCGGAGCCGGCGGCGAAGCCGGGCATCCCGTCGTCCGAGCCGTCGCCGTCCGCCCCGTCGTCTGACGGGGAGCCGTCGTCGTCGGATTCGGAGTCGTTGCCGCCGGGTTCGGAGTCGTTACCGCCGGATTCGGAGCCGTTGGGATCCGAGTCCTCGATACCGGCGTCGTCGCCGACGGTCAGCGTTCCCGCCTCGAGCGACGGGTCGACGGCGCCGCCGTCGTCGTTGTCGACCTGCATCGACGTAACGCGCAGGTCCGTTTGACTGGCGTCGGCGCCGGCCACGTCGATCATCGCCAGCGTGACGTTCGCATCGCCGGCCGTGACCGCGTCGTCGAGGTCGGCGGCTTCGACGGTGATGGTCTCCCCGTCGGCGCCCACGGCGGGGTCGGTCGTCAGCCCGAAGTGATCCGGGTAGCTGGCGTTCGTGACGGTCGCGACGTCGCCGTCGTCGACGGCAAGTGCGATCTTGAACCCGGCGAGTCCGTCGGGGGCGTCGGTCAGCGAGACGCGGAGACTCCCGGTCGAATCGGGCTCGACCGTCGTGTCGGAGACGACCAGCGCGGGCTCATCGCCGCTCGAGGCGCCGTTGGCCGGTGCGGCACTGTCGGCCGATGCGGCCCCGTCGGTCATCGCCGGACTCGGTTCGGTCGTCGGCGGCTCCTCGGCGGGCGTCGTCGCGGCGCCGGCCGAACCGAGCGCGACCGTTCCGAGGACCGTCGCAATCACGAGTGCGACGGCGAGCGCTCGGAACGCGCGCCTGCGGAGAGCCGAGCGGTCCCGTACTCGACGGCGCGATTCGGTTCCGGACATCGACGTGTCGGCGTCATATACCATCAGTTATAGTTCGTCGTAGAGGGCGACGACGTCGTCGTAGTCGATGCGACCGTTGTCGTTGAAGTCGAACGCCGCCTCGTTGAGCTGGACGGCGTCACCCTCGAGGTTCTCGAACAGCAGGGTAACGTCCTGGTAGTCGAGTCGGCCATTGCCGTTGACGTCCTCGAAGAGTCCGTCGCCGTCGAGGTCCGTCGGAGCGCGGCCCTCGCCGACCGGCGACGGACCAACGACCACGACGCCCGGGCGAGGCTGGGTGTCGATCGCCATCCCGTCGTCGTCGTCCAGCGAGTGGACCTCGATCGTAATATCGGTCGTCCCGGTCCCGACGCCCTCGAGTTCGAGCGTCGCGAGCGTGACGTCGTCCAGCGTCGCGCCGATCTCGTCTTCGAGGTCGGCAAAGCGGAACTCGACGCTCGAGCCGTCACCGTCGATCGACGGCCCCGAGGTCAGTTCGAGCGCGTCGTGGTAGCTGGCGTCGGTGATCTCAGCGACGTCGGCGTGCTCTACAGAGACGGTGACGCGACCGCCTGCGAGGCCGTCGGGGATCGACGAGAGCGTCAGGTCGACCTCGCCGGTCGCGCCGTGGCTGACGGCGACCGAGTCGGCGCGCAGGACCGCCGGCGGCTCGTAGACCCACAGCGCGTCGTTCTCGTACGTGCGACCGAAGGTACCTTTGTCCTCACAGAGGATGACTCGACCGTCGTCCATGACCATCACGTTGTCGACGTTGATCAGCGACTCGTCGAGGATCGACGTGGGATCGCTCTCGTTCGGGCCGACGACAACCGGTTCGAGTCGGGAGACGTTGTAATCCTCCTCGAGTTCGGCCCGGTAGAGGACGCCGGTCTGGACCTCGTCGAACCGAAGCTCGCCGTGCTCGTCGGCCATGGAGCCGCCGAGCGAGGAGATGCCGAAGTAGATGAAGTCGCCGGGTTCGGCCTCGTCGTGGGCGTCGATCCCTTCGGCCTTGTTGAACTCGATGCTGGCGCCGATCTCCTTGGCGGCCGCGCGGGTCTCGAGGAAGGGGACGCGACGCAGATCCTCGTCGACGCCGTCGGGGCCGCGTTCCTCGTACTGCTCAGCCCACTCGACGATCTCCTCGTCGGTGATGTAATCCTGGTTGCCGTTGATGGCGACCTCCTCGTCCGCTTCCATCAGTGCCTGGTCGAGGTCGTCGGCCCAGTCGGTCTCGGCGTGGGTCTCGAGGTAGTCGACCTGCGTGACGTCGTCGTAGTCGCTGATCCAGGCCTCGACTTCGGCGTTGCTCGCCGTTCCGAGCGGGAGCCACTCGATGTCGAGATCAGTCTCGGCGACCGGTCCCTCGCTGACCTCGGTTGCATTCATGGCGTACAGCGTGCCGCGGACGTCCATCCGGTCGTCGCACTCCGAAATCGGCTTCTCGGCGACGAACTTGTAGATGCCCTTCGCACCGCCGTCGGAGGCGAGATAGACCGTCCGTTCGTCGGGCAACACCTCGGGGCACTCCCACGCGGCGCGACCGAAGACATGGTGCTTGACCGGGGTCGGCACGTCGGCGGTCGGCTCGGTGACCTCGACGATCTTACCGTAGCGGTAGCGGTTCGGGAACGCCTCGTCGCCGATGGGACGGGGCGTGTTCGCGGTCTCGAGCCCATCCTCGCCCTCGACCTCGTTCTGATCGATCGGCTCGACGCCGAGGTGATAGGCGTGTTTCTCGGTGTTCCGGTTGTTGTGCAGCCCCATCGGGTACTCGTGCTCGTCGCCGAATAGCTCCTGGAGCGAGGAGTCGACCTCGAGAATGTTGGGTCGATTCCAGAACTCGCTGCCGCCGCGGAGACCGACGCCGCTCCCCTGCTCGACGATATCGCTAACCGTCGCGAGCCCGTTGACGCGCGGATGGCCGTACTCCTCTTCAGCCGACAATGGCGTCTCCCACGGACTCAGGTCGCCGTAACAGTTGACCTTCGTCCCGCCAATCTCGCGGAACGGTTCGGTGTTCTCGAGTTCCATCGCGTTCTCGAGATCGGCCTGCAGGTAGCCGTCCTCGTCCCGGTAGAGGGGCGTTCGCGTGATTCCGCCCGGTCGGATCTCGTTGTTGGTGAAGAGGTAGCCTTCAAGCCCCTCCTCGTCCGTCGAGACGAAGAAGTTCATGTCGGCCTGGTCGCCGATACCGTCGTACCCGTCCTCGGAAACGTCGACGAGTTCCTGCCCGTCCGGCGTCTGCGGGTGGCCGAACCGCTCGGTCCCGCCGTTGATCTCGTCGCCCGTCTGGACGAGCAGCCGGTACTCGCCGGCCGCCGAGAGGACCTGCTGTTCCTCGCGGTCCGTTCGCGGCGGCTCGAGCTCGTCGAACTCGTCGTTCTTGCCGTTGAACGTGAACCGGAAGTCGTCGAAGATGCCGACCCCGCCCGCGTTGAAGGGCTCGAGGTTGTCATCGTGCGGGCCTTGGAGACTGTAAAGGAGTTCCCCCGTATCGAAGACGAATGGTCCCGTTACTTCAGCGCCGAAGGCCGTCGTCGAAAACCGATCGATGTTCCCCTTGACGTACGGCGCCTCGAGCGTGTCGTGTTCCTCGGGATCCTCGTCCGCCCCCACGAGACCAACTGTCCCCGCGCCGACTGCCGCTGCCGCCGACGATGCCATCAGATTCCGCCTGGTAAATTCGACCATGCAGTAGAATCAATATTCGAGGAAGTAATGAGAATTTATAATAGATGGAAGTGAGATATTGTAGATAACAAATCGAAATTAACGGAAAGATACCGAACATAGCACTCTGACGTCTATTGATTGATACGCAGACGGGAGGGAGAGTACATAGCCGACCCGGCGTCGCGGGACGAGTCGAAGACCCGACGGGGCGTGGGTCGAGTAATTCGAGACAGGAACGCGCCGATCACGGCGTCAGCACAGCTCCGGCAGCGGACGGCGGAACTGCCGAAGAAAAGGGAACAAGGGTGTCGAACGGCAGCGGCGATCCGAGCGGTCGTCAGTCGAGACCGTGCGTCTTCACTTCGGTCCGGACCTCGTCGGCACGGTCACGGACCCACGTGAGGTAGCGCTCGATCTCCGTCGGCGTCGATCCGAAGAAGGAGGCGACCCAGTCACGGTCGGCCCACGGCAGCGTCATGAGGTAGGCGGCGAGAGTGTCCTTGCCCGCCTGGACGACCTCCGGCGGGACGCCGCGCTCGCCGGTACCCTCCTCGACGAAGCCGTTCACGTCGAAGTAGACGTCGGCGTACAGGCGGGCATCCGTGAGACTGTCGAAGGCGATATCGGTGTGTTCGGGCGCTTCGAACCGGTAGCGCTCGTCGGTGTCGTCGTCGACGATACGGACGTCGAGAACGTACTCCTCGACGACCCGATCGGCTGTTTCGGGGGCGGGGTCGGACGTGGACATTTCCGTGGATCCATTCGAGGCTGAAACAGTATTGAACGTTGATATGAGGACTATTGTCCGCTCGTGAGCGGTCGGTAGGGCTACTGGGATACCGGCGCGGTCGGTCTCGGGTTTCCCCGCGATCGTCCGCCGGCCTCAGGCCGCGCTTTTTAGGCCGCCGTCGTCGTTACGACCGTCAACGACTCCGGATGAACGTCCTGATCGTCCTCGGGCACCCCCGAACCGACAGCCTCTGTGGCGCGCTGGCCGACGCCTACCGCGACGGGGCGCTCGAGGCCGGTCTCGAGGTGCGGAAGCTCGTCGTCGCCGATTGCGAGTTCGATCCCGACGTTCGCGAGGTCTCGCCGACCGACCAGCCACTGGAGCCTGACCTGCGGGAGGCCCGGGACTCGATCGAGTGGGCCGACCACCTCGTCTTCGTCTACCCGAACTGGTGGGGGACGATGCCGGCGCGGCTCAAGGGCTTCTTTGATCGGGTCTTCACGCCCGGCTTCGCGTTCGTCGAGTACGACGAGGGAGAGGGCGCGGGACACGAGGGGCTACTGGACGACAAAACCGCCGAGCTGATCGTCACGATGGACATGCCGCCGTGGGTCTACCGCTGGATTTACCGCCAGCCGGGCAACAACGCCGTCAAGCGCGCGACGCTCGGCTATGCGGGAATCCGGACTACGCGGATCACCAATCTCGGCCCCGTCGAGGAGTCGACCGCCGAGGAACGCGGGGGGTGGCTCGAGAAGGCGACTCGACTTGGCGAGAGTCTCGCCAGCGGGCCCGATTCGCGGTCGACGCGCGTCCGCCGGCGGGCGACGGCGTGGCTGAAGGCGCTGCGGCTGCAGTTCTACCCGATGGCGTGGGTGGCCTACAGCATCGGCGCGCTGGCGGCCGCGGGGTCGAGCGGCGTCGGCTCGTCGACCGCCTACTGGCTGGGCTTCGCCTTCCTCTTCTTCCTCGAGGCGGCGACGGTGCTGTCGAACGAGTACGTCGATTACCCGACGGACCGCGAAAACGCGTTCGCCGGCCCGTTCACCGGCGGCTCGCAGGTGCTGGTCGACGGCGTTCTCGAGTTCAGTGACCTCAGACGGGGGATCGCCGTCGCGCTCCTGCTTGCCGTCGGGACCGGCGCAGCCGCGCTCGCGATCGGTCCCGGCTCGCCCGTGGCCGGGGCGGCCGTCATGGCCACGCTGGGCGTGCTGGCGCTCGGCTACACGCTGCCGCCGCTCGAGCTATCCTACCGGACGCTGGGCGAACTCGACGTGGCCGTCACCCACAGCACCGGGGTTCTGCTGGTCGGGTACGTCCTGCTCGGGGGAAGTGCGACCGACCCGCTCCCGTGGCTGCTGTCGATCCCGTTCCTGCTATCAGTGCTCCCGTCGATCACGCTGGCCGGCGTGCCGGACCGCGAGGCCGACCGGGCCGCCGACAAGGAGACGATCGCGGTTCGGTTCGGCGTCGACGGTGCCGCGAGGGTGGCGACGGCGACCGCGGGCCTGGCCTGTCTAGCGGCGCTCGTCTGGGTGGCGTTCGACGTCGGCGGCGGCGCCTACGACCCGCTGATCGCCCTCAGCGTCCCGCACGCGCTCGGGCTCTGCTGGCTCCTGCGGGATCGGCTGTGGGATCGAACGACGCCCGCTCGCATCGACGGGCTGATGGCCGCCGCGCTTTCGTTTCTGGTCTGGTTCGGCGTCGTCCCGCTGTTGAACCTGCTGTGAGACGAGAGAACGGAGACCCGCTTACTCGAGCAGCGACTCGCCGGTCATCTCTGGGGGCTGCTCGAGGTCGATCAACTCGAGGATCGTCGGCGCGATGTCGGCGAGCGTGCCGCCCTCCCGAACGGTCCGTCCGCCGTCGGTTCCGTCGTCGGCGACGTAGACGAGCGGGACGAGATTGTACGTGTGCGCGGTGTGAGGATCCTCCTCGGTGCCCATGTCGTCGGCGTTGCCGTGGTCGGCGGTGACGAGGACGTGCGCGCCGGCGTCCCGGAGCGTCTCCGCGAGGCGGCCGAGTTGGGAATCGACGGCCTCGACGGCCTCAATGGCGGCCTCGTAGTCGCCCGTGTGGCCGACCATGTCCGGGTTTGCGTAGTTGAGCACGAGCACGTCCGGGTCGTCGGAGTCGGTCACATCGACGGCGGTGTCGGTCACCTCGGGCGCGCTCATTTCCGGCTGCTGGTCGTAGGTCGGCACGTCGGGGCTCTCGACGATCTCGCGGATCTCGCCGTCGAACTCGACCTCGCGGCCGCCATTGAGGAAATAGGTGACGTGGGCGTACTTCTCGGATTCGGCGATCCGCAACTGGGTTCGGCCCGCGTCGGCCAGCACCTCGCCGAGCACCTGCTCGGGCTGGTTCGGCGGGTAGGCGACCGGGAGGTCGAACGTCTTGTCGTACTGGGTCAGCATAACGACCTCCGCGTCCGGCGGGCTGGTTTCGAACTGATCGGCCCAGTCCTCGGACCGGATGTCGGCCAGCATTCGCGTGAGCTGGCGCGCGCGGTCCGAGCGGAAGTTAAACCAGACGACCGAGTCGCCGTCCTCGAGGGCCGGCCCGCCCGCAACGAGGGTCGGCTCGACGAACTCGTCGGTGACGTCGCGGTCGTAGGATTGCTCGACCGCATCGACGGCCGTCTCGGCTTCGTGATCGGCCTCGCGGTTGACCATCGCGTCGTAGGTCCGCTTCGTCCGCTCCCAGTTCTGGTCGCGGTCCATCGCGTAGTACCGGCCCGTAACCGTCGCCACGTCGCCGGTACCGTGCTCGTCGACGACGTCCTCGAGCGTCGAGAGGTAGTCCCGGCCGCCGGTCGGCGAGGTGTCCCGGCCGTCCGTGATCGCGTGGGTGACGGCATCGACGTCGTGGTCGCCCGCCAATTCGATCAGCGCATGGAGGTGCTCGTGGTCGGAGTGGACCCCGCCGTCGCTGACGAGGCCGACGAAGTGCACTTTGCCGTCGTTTGCGCGGGCGTTGTCGAACGCGGTGTTGATCGCGTCGTTCTCCCGGAAGGAGCCGTCCGCGATGGAGTCCGAGATTCGGGTGTACTCCTGGTGGACCACGCGTCCGGCGCCGATATTGAGGTGGCCGACCTCGCTGTTGCCCATCTGGCCGTCGGGGAGGCCGACGCGCCGGCCCGCGACCTCGAGCGTCCCGTACGCGCCCTCGTCGGCGAGCCGATCGAAGTTCGGCGTGTCGGCAGCTTCTACGGCGTCTCTGCTTGTTCCGTCGCCGAGTCCCCACCCATCGAGGATGATCAGCGCAGCGTCCATGTGCGACGGGTCGCCAGCCGCTCGTAACTAGCTGTCGTTGTCTCGCAGCCTCGCGGACGGGCGTCCCGAACTGCGGATCGTTCTCGCACCCGGACCCGCTCGAGGATCGACGACCCGACGCCAGTGGCAGACGGAAAGTATATACAACGCAACTAGAGAATGTGGCGCAGCTATCGGGTCGCCGCGACGACGGCGTCCCACCGCTCGATCATGACCGGTCGTCTCTCCCTCACGACGCTGCCCGACCGCGCTCGGCTCCGCGACGCGCTCGATCGCCGATTCGGCATCGACGCCCGCGCGCTGGCGGCGTTTCGGATCCTCCTCGGCTGTACGTTGTTGTTCGACGTCCTCCACCGGTCGCGGGAGCTGGTCGCGTTCTACGCCGACGCCGGCGCGTACCCGCGGGCGTTGCGCCTCGCGGTCGGGGACTCGACCGGCCGGTACTCGCTGCACATGCTCTCGGGCGAGCCGTGGGTGCAGGCCGTGCTCTTCGGCCTCGCGGCGCTGCTCGCGCTCGCGCTGATCGTCGGCTACCGAACGCGGCTCGTCACCGGCCTCTCGCTGGTCCTGCTCGTCTCCGTCCACTTCCGCAACCCGCTGGTCCTCAACGGCGCCGACAGGCTATTGCGCGAGGTGCTGTTGCTGGGGCTGTTCCTGCCGCTCGGGCGGCGGTGGGCCGTCGACGCGCTCGGCGACGACCGGGAAGGTGCCGACCATCAGGACCGTGAACCCGGGAACGGAACGAGAACGAGAGCCGAGAATCAGGTGGTGACGCCCGCGACGGCAGCCGTGCTCGTCTACGTCGTCGGCTTCTTCGCGAACAACGGCCAGCACAAGCGACTCGGCGACACCTGGACCACCGGCGAGGCGCTGGGGTACGCCCTCCGGCAGGACCACATGACGATCCTGGCCGCCGACTACGTCGTCGACTACCCGGTGCTCCTCGAGATCGGGACCTACGGCTGGCTGGCCATGGTCGTCGGCGCCCCGCTGTTGCTGGTGCTGACCGGGCGGCTCCGGACCGCCTACGTCGGGACGTTCCTCGGCGCCGTCGCCGGGCTGGGGCTGAGCATGGCCGTGGGGCTGTTCCCCGCCGTGCTGACGGCGGTGCTGGTGCTGTTCCTGCCCTCGTTCGTCTGGGACCGCCTCGAGGCACTCAGCGCGGTGTGCTGTGAACGAATCGGGCCGCTCGAGCGCCTGCGGACGCGAATCGGCGCGCTCGCGTCACGGCTCGGTCCGCCCCGCAGCCTCCGTTCGGCGCTCCCGTCGCAGGTCAGGAACCGCCGGCACCAGCTCCGGACAATCCTCCTCGGCGGCGTATTGATCGTCGTCGTCCTCTGGACCGTCGGATTGCTGGGCTACGCGGACGCGTTCGGACCGGTCGACGCCGTCGATCCCGACGACAACCAGTGGACGATGTACGCCCCGAACCCGTCGACGAGCTACGGCTGGTACGTGGTCGAGGCAGACCTCGAGTCCGGCGAGGAGATGGACGTCCTGCGAAACGGGGCGGTCCGGGACGGACCGCCGGCGGAGGCGTCGGACACGCTTCCGAGCTTCCGCTGGCGCAAGTACATGAACGCCTTGGACGAGGACGAGGCTCGGGCCGACCGGTTCGGAGCGTACATGTGCGACCGCGCCGCCGACCAGTTCGACGCGCCCGTCGAGCGGATCGAGGTCACCTACCACTACCGATCGATCGAACCCGACGGGGGCGAACCGACGACGGGGAACGTCACTCGAGTCGAAACGGCGTGTTCGGCGACCTGAGGCGTGGTGCTGTGGACCCGCGGCCGCGTGCGACCGGAATGCTGAACACGTCGGGCTCCCAACTGAAGCTATCACGATGGCCACGGACGTACCGCAGGAGGATCCGATCGTGCTCTTCGACGGCGTCTGCAACCTCTGTCACGGATTCGTACAGTTTCTCGTTCCGCGGGATACCGAGGGCCAGTTTCACTTCGCGTCGTTGCAGTCCGACGTCGGCCAGCGGCTGCTGGCCGAGCACGGCCTCGCCGACCACGACCTCGACTCGGTCGTGTTGCTCGAGGGCGACGACACGTACGTCAAATCCGACGCGGTGATCCGGATCGGCCAGCGACTGGGCGGCGTTTACCGACTGCTCGGGCCGTGCCGGTTTTTCCCTCGCCGGCTTCGGGACTGGGCGTACGACCTCGTCGCGCGCCACCGCTACCGGCTGTTCGGGCAGAAAGAACAGTGTATGCTGCCGACCGGGAACGTTCGGGACCGGTTTCTCGAGTAGGGGCGGGGCTCCAGGTCGAGGCGTCGATCGGATCGGCGACCTTACTGTCCGGCTTCGACGAGGTCCAAGTACGGCGCGATCACGTCGCGATCGACCGCCAGCTCGAGGCGTTCGGCCGCCTCGTCGTATCGGACGAGACCCGCATCCTGGAGATGGGGGAGATGCTGGTGGTGCAGGTCGACGAGGATCCGCTGGTACTGGTCGTACGTCGGGGCGGCCTCTTTGAGCGCGATGTACTCGGCGAGATCGCCGAGATGGATCGCCGCCGGCTTCTGGGCAAGATAGGTGAGCGCGTACTGTCGTCGCGTCTCCGCGAAGGCCCTGAACAGTCGCGTCGGGGAAACGTCCGCGTCGTCGATCTCGGCTCCCTGGGAATTTCGTGTTTTCGGCGTCATAATGGGGCGTACTGTACCTACGCTCTCTCCCCGACCGGGTCTCGCAGGCCGACTTCAGCAGAGTACACGTGTCAGTGTGTAGGGGGTCCACATAACCTTTGTTGTAATCGACTTATACTAGAAATGAATCCGGAAGGATCTTTTACCGGTCAGTCTTCGAGGAACTCCGGTTCGAAGGCTGAATCGGAGTCCGGATCGGGATCCCGTCGCTCGATCGTGATCGTCCATTCGGGGGCGGCGGAAACGGGCGACGAAACGTCCCAGACGCCGTCGATGACGGCTCCGCGGCCGAAAGCGGTCGTCACGAGCGCCTCGAGATCGCGTTCGAAGGCCGCAGTTACGTCGGAGTCGGAGGGTCCGCTGTCGGATGCCATGGTATCTTAGCGGGAGGGCTGACACGTGCGGCGAGTGGTGGGCGCCGGCGCAACGCTGTTCCTCCACAGGGTTCCGAAGACAGCGGTAAATATAACCACGTCGCCATTATGAATTGGTTTTGATAATTCTGTAGCGATCGATGGTCGACGCTAGTCCGGCGGCCCGCGTTACCGAACCGGACTCGAGTCAGCAGCCTCCAACGACGGCGTCGTAACGGGGCGCGTCAGTGGTCGAAGGTCGCGCCGCAGTCGCCACAGACCGTGCCGTGGCCGGGTTTGGTTCGCTGTGCGAAAACGGCGCCGCAGTCGTCGCAGATCATAAAGAGACGCCGTTCCGGGGGGACGCCGGCCTCGAACGTGACCTGAATCCAGGCGTCGCGGTTCGTCTCGTCGTACAGCGTCACGTCGGCGCCATCCTGGCGCCAGTTGATCGGGTCCTCGTCGGTGTCGACCGCTTCCAGACCTCGCTTGGACATCGGGATATCCGGATTCAACCTCCGACCACATATAATTTTTCTGATAATATTTTACCCGGCCTCGAGTTAATGCATTCCTACCGGCGCGATCGAGCCGACCGTCGTCTTTTTGCGAATGGGACGGGAGCCACCGAGTGTGACTCTCGATCCGGTCCACTTCGACGGCATCGCGCAACTCGCGAGGCGGATCGATCACGGGGCCGACGAGCGCGATCGCCGCGCCTTCGCCGAGACGGTCTGGGCGGAGTTCCTCGATCCGCTCGTCGACGACGATAGCCGAACCGTCCTCGAGCCGGTCGGCGAGCAGCATCGTCGTCACGTCGACTGCGAGGACGTCGCGCTCCACGATCGACCGTTCGCGAGCGAGCACGGGCTCGATGCGGGAACCATCAATCCGACGACGTTCAAAAACGGGCTCGTCATCGACATCGCGCAGGCGGCGATGGCCGCCACGCCGAGCGACCTCGACCTCCATCGGTCGCGGACCACCGTGATGACGGTCCACTCCAACGACGAGACGATGACCGTCAACGAGTCGTGGGGAAAATTCGACGAGGGGTACAGCCGGAGCCGCGCCGTCAAGATCCCGCCGCTGCCCCGCTTCGCCGAGGGGGTCGTCCACGCGCTGGCGCTCTACCTCGCCGAGAGCAAACACGCCCTCGAGAACGCCGACGTGGTCGACGACCTGCTCGTTCTGGACGGACCGATCTACCCCCGCGGGCTCCTCCGCTGGGCCGATCAACACCCGGATCTCGCGGACTTCCTGCTCGAGGATCCCCGGCCGACGACGGTGCTCGAGAACTACGTCCGACTGGTCGAGCGGTTCGTCGAGCGAGACGTGCCGCTCGTGGGCTTCGTCAAGAACCCGGCGACGCGGGTCATCACGCGGACGCTGAAGCAGAAGCGAAACGTCGACGTGGCCACCCCGTGGAACGACGATTCGGCGCTGTTCACGCGGCTCTTAGAGCGCGGCGAGTACGTCGACGATATCGACGGCCAGCGCTGGGAGCGCGACACCGAGGCGCTGACCTACACGAACTGGTTTCGCTCCCGTGGCGGCGTCGATCGCCCGCTCTCGGTCGAGGGCGACGCCCTCGGCGTTGAGCGCGACCTCTCGCTCGAGGCCTACGAGGTGACGTTCTTCGTCGTCTACGACCCGCGCGACGATCTGATCTACCGAATCGAGGCCCCCTACGCGTTCACTCGAGAGCCCGAACGGCGGCGGGCGATGACGATGCAGGTCCTGCAGGATATCGCCGTCGCGCACGGTCCGCCGACGATCGTCGAGAAGGCCGACGAACTCGCCCGGATCAGCCGCTCGGAGAAGGCGTCGCTGCGCGAGACCCTCGAGACGCAGTTCGATACGAGCCAGGACCGGACCTACGACGACCACCGATGGGAGGAGGAGGAGTACTAGCGCCGGCGGATCGGTCGGTTACTGTGACAAACGTACTGAATCGGGCAGCACATAGCAACGATAGTGGCGGTTCCTTTCGCTGTCTGTCACTGTGACACGAACGTCCGGACGTGACGACAGTGACGGGACAGACCCGGGAATCGACTCGCGCCGCCGTCGGGTGCTCGGTATGGCCGCGGGAGCGTCGGCCGCCGCCGTGCTCCCGACGACCGGGAGCGTCGGAGCGAACTCCGACGACGAGACCGTTACGATCGTCCACGACACGCACTTCCACGGGCGGTTCGAGGACGCCGAGGCGGCCGAACTGAGCCTCGCCCGCTACCACGCGGTCGTCGAGGAGCACCTCGAGTCGGCCGCGAACTCGCTGTTCGTCGGCAACGGCGACGACCTCGCCCCGTCGATGCTCGGCCTCGAGTACGAGGGCGAACACGTGATCGAGGCGTTAAACGAGACGGCCATCGACGTCGACGGCGTCGGCAACCACGAGTACGACTTCGGCGCCGACGTGGCGACGGAGCGCTTCGAAGAGAGCGAGTTCCCGTGGGTCGTCGCGAACCTACTCGACGACGCCGGCGACCCGGTTCCCGGAACCGAGCGGTGGACGACGTTCGAGGAGGGGAACCTGACGGTCGGTGTCTTCGGCCTCGTCTCGACGAACTTCCACTCGCTGACCGACTATCCCGCGGAGTGGCAGGTGCTGGACTACGTCGAAGGAGCACAGGAAGCCGTCGACGCGCTCCGCGCAGCGGGCGCCGACGTCGTCGTCTGCGCTTCCCACGTCTCGACGGGCGTCCACTACACGCTCGCCGAGGGCGTCGAGGGCCTCGACGCGATCGTCGGCTCCCACTCCAACGTCGTCTTCGACGAACCCGAGGTCGTCGACGGGACGATCATCAGCGAGTTCGGCGACGAGTTCGACCACGTCGGCTCGCTCACCCTCGACGCCGACGGGAGCCTCGTCGACTGGCGACGGACCGACCTCCTGGCCCCCGACGCCGATCCCGCGCCGGCCGCCGACGAGTACGAGGAGATCGAGGTTCGCTACGCCGACGAGATCCCGGAAGACGAGACCCTCGCCGCTATCGCCGAGGAGTGGACCGCCGAACTCGAGGCGGAGCTCGAGCAGACGGCCTTCGAAACCGAGGTCGAACTGAACGCGACGTTCGACAACTACGCGATCGAGACCAACTGGGGGAACCTCATGACCGACGCGATGCGAACCGTCGGCGAGGTCGGCGACATCGAGGTCGACATCGCGGCCCAGAACGCCGGCGGCATCCGCAGCGGATCGACCTACGGCCCCGGCCCAGTCACGGGCGCCGACGTGATGAACATCCTTCCGTTCCCCAACGAGATCCAGGTCGTCGAACTGACCGGCGAGGACGTCGTCGCGTACCTCGAGGAGGCGATCCGCCCCCATCCGTCCGAGAACTACGGCGCGCAGCCGGCGATCCAGGTCTCGGGGCTCTCCTACGAGTGGTGGGGCCACGACGGCGAGAGCCGGGTGAAGAACGTCTTCGTCGGCGGCGAACCCGTCGACCCCGACGAGACCTACTCCCTCGCGCACAACGACTACTCGATCGAAAACTCCGACGTCCTCTCGGAGGCCGAGGTCGTCCTCGCCTCCGGCCAGTTCCAGGGCCCCTACGTCCTCGAGCGCCTCGAGGAGCGAGACACCGTCGCGCCCGAGCGCGAGAACCGGCTGCTCCGGGTCGACGAGACGGTCGGCGAGGCGTCGGTCGCCGTCGGCGACGGCGAGACCACCCTCACCGTCGACGTTCCGGACGGCGCCGCGGCGATTCGGCCGGACACCTTCCGAGCCGTGATCCGAACCGGCGCCGACCTCGAGGCGACCTCGGCGACCGTTGACGGCGACAGCGTCGGCGTGACGTTCGCTACCGACGACCTGTGCGGTCTCGTCTCGGACGTCGACGAGCCGGCGCTGCGGCTGTTCGGCGGCTACGATCCCGATCAGGAGTACTGGGACTACGGCTTCGACGTGCCGACCTCGAGCGGCTACGAGTACTTCCAACTCCGCGCCGACGTGAGCGCAACCGCTCTCACCGGTGACGACAGTTCGAACGGTTCCGACGGCAACGAGTCGGACGGCGGCGGCAACGAGTCAGATGATGACGGCTCGGACGACGGAATGCCCGGCTTCGGTCCGCTCGGCGCGCTCGCCGGCGGGAGCGCCGGCGGCTACCTCTACTCGCGCCGTCGCTCCGCCGGCGACGAACCGGCCGAGACGTCCGAGTCCTCGACCGACGGCGACGACTGATCGAACGACGCGACCCATGACCTGCCGTTCATACCTACGCGACGATCGAGTGTCGATGAGCGCGACGAGTGTGACCGCACAATGAGCCCCGCAACGGAACGACGGACGGCCGCCGCCGGACGCAGCCTGTTGCTGGGAGCGGCCGTCCTCGCGCTGCTAACGGTCTCGCTGCTCGGCCTCGCCGCCGAGACGGCCGTTGCCGGCGATCGAACCGCGGCCGTCTTCCCGTCGACGCAGACGATCGACGCGGAGCCCGGCGAGGAGATCACCGTCGACGTCGTCATGCAAAGCGACGGCGGCTACGGCGGCGAAGGCATCGAGTCGATTACCCTCGTCGCTCAGTACAATCCCGAGTATCTCGAGATTACCGACGTCAAACGAGGCCCCTGGCTCGAGCAGGGCGCGGAAACGGACGTCCGCGCCGAGCGGGCGATCGCACACAACGACGGCACCGCCGTCCTCGAGCAGCGGCGCGATCCGCCCGCCGACGGCGCAACAGGGAACGCGAGACTCGCGACGCTCACGGTTGCGGTCGCCGAAGACGCCCCGCCGTCGGAGGCGACGATTTCCTTCGCGGAGAGCCGCGCCGAACTCCTCCGCGAGATGCCGATCCCGATCTTCGATATGGGCGCTACCGTCGCGATTGACGGCGGCGGCGACGAGGCGCCGGCGTTCGACCACCCGGACCCGGACGGTCTCGAGACGACGCCCGTCGCCGGCGACGAAACTACCGGCGCCGAACCGGGGTCGGAATCCGAATCGCCGGGAGAAGACGACGCAGCGGCGGAGACCGACGGCGAGAGCGGAGATGGCGGAACGAAGCGAGATGACGGGGACGCCGTCCCGGGACTCTCGACGCCTGTCGCGGCGTGGATCGTCGTCGGAACGGTACTCGTCGCCCGCCGATTGCGCGACGGTACCGGCGTTCGAGCCGGCTCGGACCGGGATTAGTCGTCAGTTACTCGTCAGTTTCGCCGTTTTTCTCGACTTCGAGTTCGACGTTGCTCGGGTCGACCCCGATCCGGGCGAACTGCGTCCGGACGTGTTCTTTGGCGCCCTCGAGGGCCTGTTCGCGGGTGTCGAAGCCGCGGGGCATGGGCGATTCGAAGGCGAGGTTCACTTCGCGGCCGTCGACCAGCTGGGTCGAGCCGCCGCTATCGACCTCGTAGAACTCGTCGCAGACCCAGACGTAGGCGGCGTCTTCGTCTGGCGCGCCGCGAAACGAGGGCGCTCGTTCGCCCCGTTCGTACAGCGTGCCGGTGAGTTCGGTGCCGCCGGCACGACCGCGTATCAGTATCATACCGTTCTTTCGGCGCGTACGCGCAAAAAGACAGCGGGACGAGCGGTCGGATTTTCCAGGGATTCGGACTCGAGATCGGATCGAATTCGCCGCGCGGTCACCCGAGTCGATCGACCCGGCGATTAGCGTCGACACACCGTTAGTACCGGCGAATTTCACGATTATCCTACCGTCAAGTAGCAGGTATTCTTGCCGCTCGAGGGGGTTTCGAGGGGGATTAGCCAGTAATCCGAATATTACGAGAGTAAGCATTCGTTCCCGAGCCAAATCCTTTTGGAAATGGGCTTAACCCCGTTCCACCAGTGCTTCTTAGTAATGAGTTCGAAAGCGTCCATCGGCGGTGACAGCGAGCGGGATCCACTGACAGACGTCCCGGAAGAGTGTTACGACGTCCTCCGACACCCGCGCCGGATTCGCATCCTCGCGACGCTCGGCGCCCGCCGCACGCGGCTGTCGCTGATGGAGCTAACGACGATGATCGTCGAGAACGAAGACCTGGACGTTCCGACCGGCAAGGCCCGTCACGACGTCCGCATCAGTCTCGTCCACAACCACCTTCCCCGACTGGCCGAGTACGGCCTCGTCGAGTTCGACGCCGAGACCGGCGCCGAACTGGTCGACGAACCGCCGGTCCACCCCGCGGATCTCGCGGGCCTGCTCGAGCTCTGTGAGGGTCCGGAGGGAGAGCGGATGCTCGAGGCGATCGTCCACCCCGTCCGGATGCGAGTCCTCGGGATGCTCTCGGGCGTCGAACACACCGTCTCCGTCGAGCAGCTCGCGTCGGCACTCGTCGCCAGCGACGTCGGTGCGGACGACCGCGAGCGGGCGAAGATTTCCCTCTACCACGCTCACCTCCCCGTGCTGGCCGACGCGGGCGCCCTGGAGTTCGACGCCGACGCCAACCTGGTCACGCGAGGCGAACAGACGACATCGGTCCTCCACTGATCGATCGCCGTCACCGCCGAACTCGCCGCCGTCTACCGCTGGCTCGCTCGGTCCTCCACCTGAACCGAATCGATTTTGCAGTTCTCGGCCGTTCTGTTCTGTCCTCAGTTGCGCGTTCCCGCGTCGACGCTCGAGTGTGTCGCCTCGAAAAGTAGTTGTGGGGCCGGCCTGATGGACCTGATATGACCGATCTGGGTGACTTCGGCGATTTCAACGCCGAGTCCGACGCCGATTCCGGCGGGAGAGACGACGCTGCGGCCGGTTCCGACGGGACGAGGACCTCCCCGTCGAGTGCCGGCGGGTCGACAGGTACGGACGGCGGAACGACCGACGATTTCGAGCCGACGCCCGTCGAACCGCGGGGCGAAGACGTCGGCATCGGCGCGATCTGCGTTTCCCAGGGACTGCGCGTCGCCGAGGACGGCGACGAAACGACGCTGCGCGCCTATATCACCCGCGGCAACCGCTCCTCGATCCGCATCGGGAGCTATCTGCTGGCACCCTACCCCGACGGCGAGACCCTCTTCTGCCGTATCATCGGCCTCGAGTACGCCCAGCAGTACCACGCCGACGACGCGACGGAGATCCACGCCCGGCGCGCGATGCGGACCGACGGGGTCGACGAGGCTGACTACAAGTTCGTCGCGGAGCTCGAGCCGGTGGCCGTCCTTTATGATGATGACGGCGAACTGAAACGGCGGATGACCGACCGCGTCCCCAAACCCCAGACGGTCGTCAGGAAGGCCGACGACACCGAACAGATCAAGACCGGGCTGAAGATGCCCGACGACGGCGTCTTCCTCGGACACCTCTCGGTCGGCGGCGAGAAGGTCCGGACCGCGGCCACCCCGCCGACGATCGACTACCGACTCAAGGACGACTACGACTCGGGCGATCCGCTCGTCTTCCGCCACACGCTGATCGCCGGCGGGACGGGGTCGGGGAAGACCCACGGCGCGAAGAACATCCTCCGCCAGTACCTCGCCGAGGACCGCGCCTACCCCATGGACGACGGCCGCGAGGTCCGTCCCGCCGTGGTCCAGTTCGACCCGCAAGACGAGTACGCCCAGATGCATGACGACAACCCCGACTTAGACGACGAGTTCGGTCGGCGCCTCGAGCGCGAGGGGATCGCCTACGGCGGCCACGAGGACACGACGGCGTTCGTCCCCAAGGTGGGGTCGGCGTCGTACGCCGCGGGCCACCACCGCGCGCGCCAGGTCGAGTTCACGATCCCGTTTTCGATGGTCTACGACAACCCGTGGCTGGTCGCGGGCAGCGGGTTGAACGACAACCAGTACGGCGCGCTGGTCAGCGTCCTCCTGCCGCGCTTTCGCAAGCAGTACGGCGACGACGGCACCTACGAGGAGTTCACGACGTTCCTCGACGACCCCGCGCTCCGCGAGGAACTCGACGAGTCCGGCCGGGTCCACGAGGCGACGTTCGACGCCGTCCGCCGGCGCGTGCTCGGCTTCGGTCACGTCTTCGATCAGGACGCGCGGCCGATCACTGACCTCGTCCACGAGTTCGTCCGTCCCGGCGGGCTGACCGTCGTTCCGACCTACCACATCAACGACAGTCGGGCGACAGAGGCGATCGTGCTCGCGGTCTCGTCGCTGATCATCGACCAGAAGCTCTCGAACGACCCGTTCTACGACCGGATCAAGGAGACGCCGATCGTCCTCGGGATGGACGAGGCCCACAACTTCCTGACCGACGCCGACAGCGTCCAGGCCGGGAAGGTCATCAACAAGTTCACCGAGGCCGCCAAGCAGGGCCGCAAGGAGCGACTCGGCCTCTTCCTGATTACCCAGGACCCGCAGGACATCCACGACGCCGTCTTCAAGCAGATCAACACTACCGTCGTCCTCAATCTCGGCGACGAAGACGCCATTAAGAGTGTCAACATCCCGAGCAACCTCGAGTCGAAGGTGCCCTACATGGAGAAGGGACAGATGGTCGTCTACTCGCCGGATAACTCCGAACCCGTCGAGTTGATCGGGCTCCCGAAGTGTCTGACCCGACACGGCCGAGATTGAAACCGGCGCGTTGTCGAATCCGTTCGCCGAACCACTCACCCCTGCGGCTGATAGTACTGCTTGAGCCACGTCGTCAGCCCCTCGAGGTCGGGAAACAGCGTCCGGTGGTTGACGTTCATCTGATCTAGCTTGTCGCGGAACTCGAGTTTACGCTCGCCCGGAATCACGATCTTTCGGTAGCAGTCCGGGCGATCCTCGAGCCACCGGTCGAGGGCGAGTCGGGGATCGGACTGGAACGAAAAGACGGCCGACTGGTTGGCGATGCGGTCGTCGATCGCCGGCGGCCGGAAGAAGACGACGTACTGGTCGTCGGCCGCCTCGTCGGCGTCGACGCCCCAGCGCTCGCTCCAGAGATCGTCCAGCCGGGAGACGTCGTTCAGGTCGCGCATCGGCGCCTCGTCGGCGGCGTCGGCCGCCTCCGCGTCGGACTCAAGGGTCGCGTTCGAGAGCAGATGCACGTCGAGCATGTCCGTCTCGGTCCGCTCGAGGACGCGGTGGTAGTGCTCCGGTAGCGTGTCGTGGAGTTGCCGGTAGTCGACCGCCCAGACGGCGCCGTCGTGGGCGGTGTCGCCGTCCCGGACCGCGAAGTAGGTCGCGACCAGCGGCGAGAACGACCAGTCCAATAGCCGGGTCGGCAGGCCGTAGTGTTCGGCGATCGAGAGCAGGTGCCAGACCGAGTCGGGTTCCTCGATCTCGCTGACGGCGTACTGGTGGAAGTTCCGTAACAGCAACGACTCGAGTTTCCACTTCCCCGACTCCCCGACGAACCGCTTGATCGAGGTCTCGAGGGTGTGGTCCTGGGAGGGGACCCCCCGAAACACGAACGGTGAGCGGTGCCGGCCGATGTGGGGCATCCACATCTCCGCGGTGACCAGTTCCTGCAGGTCCGCCCACGATTCGGCGCGGACGGTCGACAGCGAGTTGTCGGTGGTCATCGATGCGTGCGGCCGCGCCATCCTCGGTCGTGGATCAGTGCCACGTCGATGGCTTATCCGCGAGCGGGGAAAACGATTATCCGCATCGCCGGGGTCGACGATCGCTCGCTCGAGACTGTCTTCGGCGTCGATCCGACCCGTCGTCGCGTCACTGGGCGAGGTAGCCGCCCTCGACGGGCAGCGTGGTCCCGGTGACTCGAGACGAGAGGTCCGAACCGAGGAAGAGGACGGCGTTCGCGATTTCCTGGGGGTCCGCGAGGCCGGGCATCGGCTCGGTCTCCAGGAACTGTGCTTCCATCTCGGGGTGTTCCTCGATCGTCCGCTCGATCATGTTCGTACGGACGATCCCTGGGGCGACGGCGTTGGCGCGGATGCCGTCCTCGGCGTACTCGATTGCCGCGTACTTCGTGAGGTGGCTGACGGCTGCTTTCGCCGCCCCGTAGCCGCTGTACTGCGGAACCGCGACCTCGCCGCCGATCGAGGAGGCGCTGATGATCGATCCGCCGCCGTCGGCCAGCATCGCCTCGATACCGTACTTCATCCCGTACCAGACGCCTTTCAGGTTCACCTCGATGACCTGTTCGAAGGCGTCGTTCTCGTACTCGTCGAGTCGCGCGACGGGGCCTTCGATGGCGGCATTGTTGTAGAGGACGTCGATGCCGCCGAATTCGTCGACCGCGGTCTCGATCATCGCTTTGGCGTCGTCGGGGTCGGACACGTCCGTCTGAACGAACGTCGCCTCACCGCCGTCGTCAGCGATCTCCGCGACCGTCTCCGCGCCGGCGTCGGCGTCCACGTCGGCGACAACGACCGACGCGCCGTGGTCCGCGAACGTCTTCGCCGTCGTCCGTCCGATTCCGGATGCCGCTCCCGTAACGACCGCAACTCGGTCCTCGACTAATTTCATTATCAAAGCCGTCGTCCCGTCTACAGATATGTGCACTGATTCACCCCAGATATTCTGAAATTCATATAGGAATGAAATTATTCCTCTCAGCAAGTTGTTAGAATATAATTATATTTACTGGAAGCGGAAAGTGTTACATAGTGCGACTTACCACGAAGAGACAATGGAGTACTACGAATCTCCCGTCCTCACGATCGAGTGGGACGAAGAACTGCAAGCGGTCACGATGAACTGGCACGACTTCGCTCGGAGCGAGCAGTATCGCGAAGGGCTGGACAAGGGATTGGCGCTCGTGAAAGAGAAAAACGCCAGCTACTGGCTCGCCGATCTCAGGGACCTCGGGACCGTCTCGCAGGAGGACCAGCAGTGGACGCAAGAGAACTGGCACCCGCGAGCGTTCGAGACCGACCTCTCGTACATGGCTATCGTTCAGCCAACGAGCGTTATTACGAACCTCTCCGTCGACGACCTCGTCCAGGAGGTCGGCTCGAACGTCACGTCGCACATGTTCGATAACAGGCCCGACGCCGAGGGCTGGCTCCGCGAGCAACAGCAGGATCGCCAGCAAGATCACCAGGAACAGCGGTCCCTGGCAGAGAAACGGCGCGAACGTGATCGAAGTCAGTAATCAGATCAGCACACCGCTCACGTTCGATCGGCCGGCGACGGGCGCCGACCGCATCGTTGCGTGTGTGAACTAGTCGACGAGCAGCAACCGTACACGCGACCACCTTACGTCGTCTCGCGAAACGCCTCCGCGAAGAACGTCGCAACCTCGCTCGCGATGGCGTCGCGTTTGCCGAGGAAGAAGTGGTCGCCGGCCAGCGCGGTGACCGTGTCGCCGCGTTCACGAGCGCGTTCGGCCACCGGTTCCCAGTCGACAGTCGTGTCCCGCTCGCCGTACAGGACGTGGATCGGCATCTCGAGGGCCTCGAGCGCGGCCAGTGTGTCGAGATCGTTGCCAAGTCGCGCTGTCGGCGCGAGAACCACGACAGCGTCGGGGTCGACATCCGCTGCGGCGAGTAGCGCCAGCGACGCGCCGAAACTGTAGCCGAAGACGCCGACTGGGAGCGCGTCAGCGTCCGTTTCACCGTCGTCGGCCGATTTACAACCCCCACCGTCGTATTTCTTACGAGCCCAGCGGACGGCATTGCGCACGTCCTCGCGCTCGCCATACCCCTCGTCCCACGGGCCGTAATCGAACCGGAGGCTGGCAATTCCCAACCCGCGAAGCGCCGCTGCGACCGCCACGAGGCGCCCGTCGCTGCGCGATCCCCCCTGCTGGGGATGGGGTGGACAGGCGACGACGATCGCATCGGTCCCATCTGGCGGTTCCTCGAGCGTCCCGCGGACGTCGCGACCCCCCGGAATCAAGACGTCGCTCATGGACAGCAGTTGGCTGCGAGCAGTAATCAAGGCTCGTCACTCGGTCGGCGATGATGGGCGCGATCGCGAACCGCCACGGTCGGGGAACGACTCGCGCAGCCGCAGCCGCTCGTATTCGCCGAGGACGGCGTAGCCGACGAACCCGAGCAGCAGCACAGAAATTCCGAGGCCCTGTACGCCGATCCCGATGGCCGGCCCGGTCACGCCGTACCACCCGACGACGGCGGCAACGATACCGATGCCGACGGCGGTCCCGATCGAACTCGAGCGGTGTTTGGAGCCGTCCCTGCGCAGGAACGTGGCACCCGCTCGATAACTCACGCCGACAGCTGCCACAGCGCCGAGCAGCGCGGCGACGGTGAGCGAGGACACGAAAATCGACGCGAAGAACGTGGTCACGCCGCTGACACACGCCCCGAAACCGACCTGCTGGAGAGACGCGAGTCCGGTCCGGTGCTGGCTCGAGGCCCGCGTGGCACCCGCCTTGTCGGCGACGATCGTGGGGTCGGAATCGTCGATGTGGGTTCGACTCGAGTCGCCGTCATCCCGGTCGACGTGTGTGACGCGCTGCCCGGCGGTGAGGTGCGCTCGAGGGCGGTAGGTGCCGTCCTCAAGATTCGCTATGGTCTCGATAGGGTTCGGTATGGCCTCGCGTTCGCGCTCGTTCGCGTCATCTGCCTCGGCATCGGACAGGGGGTCGGTGATCGGCGCCTCGTCGCCGGGCCACTCGATCGCAACGTCATCGAAGGCGATCGGGAGCCCGGCCGCGACCACGAAGTTCGGGTGATCCTGCAGCTGAAAGTGGAGGTGGGGTTCCGAGGAGTTCCCGGAGTGACCACAGCGACCGATCTCCTCGCCGCGCTGTACGCGGTCCCCGGGTGCGACCGTCACGCTGCCGGGGACGAGGTGGGCCAGACAGCTGTACTCGTCGGCGGCGTGCTGGAGCACCACATAGTTCCCGCGGATGTCCCGCTTCAGAGGGTGGGCAACGCCGCCGCCGCGGGACGGCTCGAGATCGTCGTCGAGGACGTCGACCACGACGCCGGCGGCGGGGGCGAGGATCGGTTCGTCGTAGCAGTAGTAGCCCTCGACGTCCGCGCCCGACGCCTCGGGGGCGGTCCGTCCCTCCGCGTCGGTGATGACGAAATCGTACGCGTACCGCTGGGTCGCCGGGAACCACGAGTGCGAGTAGTCGTGGTCGTAGCTGCCGTTCACGACGGTCCAGGCGCTATCGAACGGGAGTCGGTAGGAGACCCGCTGGTCGTAGCCCTCTGCGTCGGGGAGGGAGCCGCGGTGGCGCGCAAACGCGACGGCGCTACCAAGCCACTGCATCGCGTCCTGTGCAAGGACGAACGGATTGAGAAATCCCAGCGGCAGCATGAGAAACCACGCGGCGTACTCCCGCCAGTTCCCCATGTAGATCCAGTCGGTCGGCTCGACCGTCTCGTCCTCGTCGGTCCCGCGTCGGACCACCAGTTCGACGAGCGGCGCGACGAACGGCCAGAGGAAAAAGAAGAAGAACATCTCGAAGAGCTCCAGGACCGCGAGCGATTCGAAGACGTAGCTCGGAATCGCAAGCAGCCCCAGCAGCGCGAGGTACATCGGCTCGAACGACCGGATCCCCCGACGAAGGCGAGCGGCGATTGGCATCTGTTCGGCGGTCGAGCGTTCGGTCATAGGACAGTATCGGTCCGGTCAGTATGTAATCGCTTTGCGAAGTCAATTTCACAACGCGTGATGACACGTCACGCACCACGCCCGACCGTCCGGAACGATCAATGCACCGTTGGGAGAACGATCGCCCATGACGACGGACGACGCACCGGAGCCCACCGTTCGGGAGGCATTCTCCATACTGAACCACGAGATCCGCCTCGAGATCCTGCTGGCGTTGCTCGAGGACTGGGACGCCGTCTACACGGAGCCGAAGTCCTACGCCGAGCTGATGGACGCGGTCGGGATGCGTGACAGCGGGAAGTTCAACTACCACCTCGACAAGCTTCGGGGCGTCTACGTCCGCGAAGTCGAGGACGGCTACGTGCCGACGGCGAGCGTGACCGCGCTTTACAGGACCGTGCTCGCTCACCGGCCGACCGAGCGCCGCGAGTTCGAGTCGAGCGAAATCGAGTCGGCGTGTCCCCGCTGTGAGGCGGCGCTGGTCCTGTGCTACGAGCGCGGATTCGCGACCGTCGACTGCCCGGCGTGCGAGGAGTGGGACGGGTTCACCTATCCGTTCCCGAAGAACGGCCTCGAGGAGCAGGACGCGGGCGCGATCGCCCGCACGGTCGCCCGTCGCGCCAGACGCGACATCGGACTGGCCCGCGCCGGTCAGTGTCCGTTCTGTGCGGGGGCGACGACCGTCACCCTCCGTCTCGAGGCCCTCGAGAGCGACAACGACGGCGGCAGCGACGGCAACGGCGACGCTGGTGGCGCCGAAATCGCAGACTGCGGGCGCGATCCCTGGGTCGAAATCACCTGCGATGACTGCACGTTCCTCGCGGGCGTACGGCCGATGACGGCGTTGCTGACCGACGCCCAGGCCGCGGGCGCGCTCGCCGATGCCGGCTTCGACCTCGAGCGCTACGACTGGGAGTTGCCGGCTCCGACGGTGCGAGTCGAGTCTCGAGAGCCGACGCGGATCGCGCTCGAGGTCGACGGCGACGAGGGGAACGGCTCGGTGACGGCCGTCGTCGACGACGCGTTCGCGGTCCGCTCGGTCACCGTCGGTTCGTAG
The DNA here is from genome assembly GCF_003977755.1 of Haloterrigena salifodinae. Classification (NCBI taxonomy): domain Archaea; kingdom Methanobacteriati; phylum Methanobacteriota; class Halobacteria; order Halobacteriales; family Natrialbaceae; genus Haloterrigena; species Haloterrigena salifodinae. Next base: position 121,984 of record NZ_RQWN01000002.1, on the reverse strand, counting down.
CGCCTCGAGGCCCGCGAACCTCGCGCCAACTTCGGGTCGCTCGAGCGAGTAGGCGGCCGGTAACCAGCGTCGAGCGATCGCCCCGGTGGCGGCCGCGTTCATCGCAGACTGTTGACGATGTGATGTTTTTAAGGGCGACGAGCGATACGTACGACTATGGGCATCCTCTCTCGGACCTCCTACATCATCCGGTCGAAGCTCAACTCGGTGCTCAACCGCGCCGAGGATCCGACGGAGACGCTCGACTACTCCTACGAGCAGATGCGCGACCAGCTCCAGGACGTCAAACGGGGCATCGCGGATCTGACCACGCAGAAAAAGCGCCTCGAGATGCAGAAACGGCGCCTGGAGGAGAACGTCGACAAACACAACGATCAGGCCCGAACCGCGGTCCAGCAGGGCCAGGAGGATCTGGCGCGGCGCGCACTCGAGAAGAAGAAGACGAAGATGAACCAGATCGAGGATCTCGAGCGCCAGATAACGAACTTACAGAGCCAGCAGGACAAGCTGATCGACCAGAAGAACGAGCTCCAGAGCCGCATCGAGGAGTTCCGCACCAAGAAGGAGACGATGAAGGCCCGCCACGAGGCCGCGAAGGCGAGTTCGACGGTGTCCGAAGCGATAACGGCCACCGGCGAGGAGTTCGAGGACGTCGGTCGAGCGATCGATCGCGCCGAGGAGCAGACCGAAGACATGGAAGCCCGAGCCGCCGCGATGGACGAACTCCACGAGTCCGGCGCGTTCGACGACGTCCTCTCGGACAAGGACAACATCGATCGCGAACTCGAGCAACTGGAGACCGACAGCGGCGTCGAGGCCGAACTCGAGACGTTGAAATCCGAGATGGGGGACGGAAGCAGCGAAACCGAGGCCGAACCGGCCGGCGACGTCGAGAACGAGGCCGTCGAGGAGGACATCGAGGACATGGAGGCGGAGGTCGACGACAGCGAAGTCGAGGCCGAACTCGCGGAGCTTCAGGACGAGGAGAACGCCTGAGTTCGCCGTCGAAAGCGCCCCGATAGCGAAGCGAGCGGCGACCGGTCCCTGTCGGATCCCGCGCGATCGTTTTCTCGCAGTGGTCAGTGGGGTAACGACTACCACAGTCGACGTTGAACGCCGAGTATGGCCACGGATACGGAGACAGATACGGACGCGTTCGACGAGATTTCGCTGACCAACCAAGTCGTCTTACTTGGCGTCGCCGAACTGCAGCGACGCGACGAGACGCCGGCCCAGACCCACGTGCTGCGACGCGTCTGCAGGACGCAACTCGAGGGCGTCAATGTGGGCGTCATCGGGACGCTCACTGAAGCAGACGTAATGCGATCGCTCTACCGACTCGAGGACGAGGGGTTCGTCGAGGAGATCGAAACCGAAGGGACGTCGCCGACTGGGAAGGGACGCCCCGCGTACGCGCTCAACGTCGCCCCCGAAATCGTCGAGGAGGGCGTCGCCGACGAACTCCTTGAGTCCACCGACTGAGGGGAGCCGGTGCGTCAGGTCGCGGCCGGAGAGCCGCTAGGACGGCGTTCCCAACACCGCGATGTCGTAGTCGGCGACGTCCGACGGCGCCTCGAGGACGACCACCAGAAATTCCCAGGTTTCGCCGCCCCCGAGGTCTCCTGTCGTGGTCAGATACTGACCGATCACGTTGCCGGCGTCGTTGTAGATCCGAGTTCGCACTTCGACGATCTGGAGCCGATCGCTGCCCGTGTTCTCGACGGTTCCCTGCACGGTCGACCCGAGATAGCCGTCTTCGACGATAAACTCGTGGTCGGTCAGCGAGAGCGGGTCTAGCGGCGTCACCGACTGCGAGGGCTGCTGATTGGCGAGCGCCGCCGCCGTGGACATCTCCGAGGTGTTTCGACTCGAGACGTTGCTGGCGTTTATTTCGACGCCGTTGCCGTCCTCGTAGGAGGGTTCGCCGGCGAGGCCCCCGCTGCCGGTACAGCCGGCGACCGCGGCCGAGACGCCCGCACCGACCGCCGCGAGGAGGCGGCGTCGGCTCGTCGACTCCTGCTGGGTCATCGTCCTCGCGTCCCCCTCCGCGAGTGGGTTCCGTCACCGAGCATGTATCTGATTGACACCGCCGACACATTTCAGTGTAGTCCCTGAAGGGGCAATTCTCGAGGCCGAGGGGACGCGTCCGAGTGAATTGCCACCATCAAACACTGTCGGCTACCTGCGCCCGGACCCACGTCGCGGCCGCCGTGGTCCGAGTGCGGCGTGGCGGTGTGCAACGCAGGACCTTATTGTCGGGTCCGTGGAACGTGGCGCCATGAGTCCCTCCGAGACGGACGATTCGCTCGAGTCGTTCGGAGCAGATGTCGGATCGAAATCGGGCGTACTGTCCGGGTTCCGAGAGTGGTTCGTCGTCGAGGGGGACCGCGTGGCGGTCGCGGTGCTCCTGTCGGGCGTCGTACTCGCACTGCTGGTCGTCCTCCGCTGGCTCAGAATCATCGCGTTTACGAATCCCAACTCCGTCACGCGCGTCGCCAGCGGCATGATCGCCGGAACGTTCTCGCTAGTGACGCTGGTCGTCTCGGTCAACCAGCTCATTCTCTCTCAGGAGTTCAGCGCGGCCGGTAGAGCGCGGGATCGACTCGAGGGCGTCATCGACTTTCGGCGGGACGTCGCGACGACCACGATGGTTCCGGCGAGTCCGCCCACGCCGACGCGGGTCCTCGAGTTGCTCACCGAATCGATCCGTCACGACGCCGCCGACCTCGCGAACGCGGTCGAAAATAGCGACGACGAGGTCCGCGAGCCCATCACGCGGTACACGAACGCGATCCAGGAACGGACCGAGCGCGTCGACGAGGTCCTCGAAGAGGGGGAGTTCGGCTCGTTCACGGCCATCTCCGCGGCGATCAACTACGACGAGGCGTGGCACCTGCACGTCGCCACGTATCTGCGCGGCGAGTACGGCGACGAACTGTCGCCGACGGCGGCGGAGCACCTCGACGAGTTGATCGACTCCCTGAAGCTGTTCGGCGTGGCCCGCGAGCAGTTCAAGACGACCTACCTGCAGCGGGAGCTCACCCGGTTCTCGCAGCTGACGATTTACTGCGGCGTGCCGTCGATCCTGTCCGCGATCCTGATCGGACTCCTGTACGCCGACTTCACGGGCCCGAGCGTCAGCGCCGCCGTGCTCCCGTCCGTCACTATGGGGCTGATCGTCGTCGGCCTCACACCGCTCGCCCTCCTCGTGTCCTACATTCTCCGGACGGCGACCGTCACGCGCCGTAGCGCCTCGGTCGGGCCGATGGTCCCCCAGAAGGACCCCGACGAAGGGCCGTTCGACGTGACGTACGGCGAGGACGCCTGACTACTCCCAGCCGACGTCCTCGCCACGGTCGGTCTCTCGGAGGATGAACGGGCCGATCGCGAGCGTCCACTTCGCGACGGTGACGACCCGAAGGATGTATGACAGGAAGATCGCGAAGGGCGTCACACCGACGGCGAAGGCGAGGCCGACGAACAACAGTCCCTGATCGAACCCCGCGATCACCCCGGCCACGTCACCGACTTCGAAGACGAGGATCATGTACGCCGAAACCGCCAGCGCCGGCAGGGCGAGATACGCCAGCGACCGCGAGAGGGTGATGATCTCCCACCGGAAGTACAGCGTCTTGAAGTGCTCGCGGGCGGGGCCGAAAAAGCTGAGGACCTCGAGCAACTCCTCGAGTTGCGCGTCGATGTCGTGGGGGAGCGTCTCCTCGTGGCGATTTCGCACACGGTTTCCGGTGTAGATCTTCCAGGAGTAGTTGTACTCCAACGCGGCCTTGACGACCTCGAACTGGCCGAACTGTTTACCCTCGAGTTTGTCGGCGACCCGCTCGGCGTCGGCGGCGATCCCCTCGGCGTACTCGCGGACGTCCTGACGGACCGCCTCGTCGAGATCCGGGTCGGACTCGAGCGTCGCGATGAGTTCGTCGGCCCGGTCCCCGGTCGCGTCGACGAGGCCGCGGAGGAACGCGGAGGGTTCCGGCGGGCTGGTAGTTCGATCGACGGCGTCTTCGGTATCTCGGCGGAACTCCATCGCGCCGGCCATGCGCTCGCGCTGATCGCCGACCGGGCCGAGTTCCTCGGCGAGGACGAACTGGTTGAACGTCAAGATGAGGGTGACGCCCATGATGATCCCGATGATGGTCGGGGTGAACGTCGAGGCGATCGGAGCGGGGTCGAACAGCTTCGAGATGGAGCCGGGGCCGAACGTCCCGAGAACGACGAGCAGAGCGTAGGAAACGGCGAGCATCACGCAGGCGACGAGAACGCGATTCCCCTCGACCAGAAACCACAGCATGGGTCGACCGCCGCGAACGCGGTCGACCATGGTGTTCGACGTCTCATCGCTGGCACTCTCGCCGGACTTCCTCATGGATGCGGTCGTACCATGGCCCCTCCTACAAGCCTTTGGCCGTCAGCGGTAGCCGCTTCGGGGAACGAAGTGCGGCCGTCGACGTCGGGGTTGCTTTCGCCCGGATGAGTCTTTTACCCGACGGCGTGGTCCCTTCGACACAGTCAATGAGCGACTCGGACTCGAGCGGCGTGTTGGGCCAACGGGCCGGCGTCGGCGGCCCGCGGCTGTGGGTGTTGCTTCGGCTGAACCGCTGGCTCTTCACAGCGGCCGTGCTGGTGATCGTGTTCGCCGTGCTGGTCGGGGCCAATCTGTTCGGGCTCGCGCCCCACCGTGTACTCGTCGAACGACACAACGCGACCTTCTGGATCTTCTCTGGATTCATCGGGGCGATTATCACGGGCACGTCGATCGTCGTCACGATCAACCAGCTGGTGCTCTCGCAGGAGCTCGGCGCCGTCGGCGAACAGCGGGATCGGATGCAGGAGGCGATGAATTTCCGTCGGGATATCGAGGACTCGCTCGAGGACGAGGACGTGACCCCGCCGGAACCCGCGGCGTTCCTCTACGAACTCGTCGACGGCGTCGAGGAGGAAGCGGAGGACTTCGAGCAGGCGGTGTCGGACGACCACAGCGACGAGCTTCAGGAGAAAGTCTCCGACTACGTCGACGATACGACCGAGAACGCACGCGTCGTCAAGGACGACCTCAAGGACGCCCAGTTCGGCACGTTCGACGTGATCTGGAACGCGCTGAACTTCAACTACTCGCGAAAGATCTACGACGCGCGGAAGATCCGCGCGGACCACGACGACGACCTGTCGGAGGATGCGGACGACGAGATCGACGAGATGATCAAAATCCTGAAATTCTTCGGACCGGCCAGGGAGCACTTCAAGACGCTGTACTTCCAGTGGGAACTGATCAACCTCTCACGGGCGCTGCTGTACGTCTCGGTCCCCGCCCTCACGGTGATGGCGCTGCTGATGATGTACATCGACGGCACCGCGTTCCCGGGGACGTTTCTGGGGATCGATAACCTCGTTTGGGTGACCAGCGCGGGGTTCGTGATCGGCATCGCGCCGTTCGTCATCTTCATCGTCTATATCCTGCGGATCGCCACCGTCGCGAAGCGGACGCTCGCGATGGGGCCCTTCATCCTGCGGGAGTCCGATCGAGACGAGGATCTGGGTTGACTCGCCGACGGCAGTCCTGCCGTAACTATTTCCGAACCATCGTCGTACCCTCGTGCCAAAGCAATGAGCGGCGACGGCTCCCAGCCCAGCGACACGATGGCCAAGCGCAGCGCGTCACCGACCGCGAAACACTGGCTCCTGCTGAACGCGAACCGATGGCTGATCACCGCGGTACTCATGCTGTTCGTCTTCGTCGGCCTGCTCGTCGTCGCCCGCGTCAGTCCCGTCTCGCTCAGGGCGCTCATGGGGACCGCTGATCCGGTCGAGACGCTCTTTCAGGCCCTAACCACTGCACTGATCACCGGCGTCACGCTCGTTGTCACGATCAATTCGCTGGTGCTCTCACAGGAACTCGGCGCCGTCGAGGACCAGCGCGAACGACTCGACGGTGCCCTCGAGTTTCGGACCGACATCGAGGAGTCCATCGATGCGCCGATCAGCCCACCGGAGCCGGCGTCGTTCGTCCAGGCGATCATCGCGGCCTCCGAGGATCGAGCGACCGACTTCCGCGAGGCCGTCTCGGAGAGCAAGGACGAGGAACTCAAAGAGCGCGTCGACGACTTCGTCGACAACGTCACGACCCACGCCGACTCGATCCGTGAGGACCTCGAGGACGCCGATTTCGGCACTTACGAGGTCGTCAAGGCCGCGCTGGACTACAACTACTCCTGGAAGATATTCCGGGCCCGCCGGATCAAGAACTCCCACGCTGACTCCTTCACCGACGAGGCCGAGGCCGCTTACGACGACCTCCTCGAGTCGCTGAAGCTGTTCGGCCTCGCCCGCGAACACTTCAAGACGCTGTATTTCCAGTGGGAGTTGATCAACCTCTCACGAGCGATGATGTACGTCGCCGTTCCCGCGCTGGTCGTCACGATGGGGATGCTGCTCTTTTTCGACGCGAACGCCGTGGTCGGGACCTACCTCGGCGTCGACGTCCTCGTCTGGATCGTCGCGGCGGCGGCGACCGTCGCCGTCGCCCCGTTCCTGCTGTTGGTCGCATTCATCCTGCGGATCGCGACGATGGCGAAACGAACACTGGCGATCGGTCCCTTCATCCTGCGGGACTCGAGTCGCGGCGAGGAGATCAACTGGGAGTGAGACCGCGCTCCGACAGCCTCGACGAGGAGCGCTCGCCGCGCCGGGCTTCTTGTATCTCGCCGTCAAAGAACCGACCATGGCGAGCGCTGCCACTGATACCGTTCGCGTCTGGCTGGTCGAACGGACCTACTCCGACGACGAACAGAACCTGATCATCCTCACCTACGCGACGACCGACGGCGAGCGCTACTTCCGGAAGGAGCGCGCGCTCACCTCGTTTACGGACGTTCGCGACACGACCGCGGGCGTCGACGTCGAGTCGGACAATCTCGGCGCCGTCGACGATCCCGAACTGCGAGAACAGTACGCCGCCGAGGCCCGGCGGATGGCCGAGGTTCACGACCCCGACGACGTCATCTGACGAGACGACGGCGGATCGACGGCACCCGCACTCGAGAAGGCGCGACCGCTCAGAGCGGCGCGCCGACGAGAACCAGCTTCACGCGTTCGTCGCTGCGGTTGAAGATCTGGCGGGTCTCCTCGGGGTCGAGGCGGATCGCATCGTCCTCCTCGAGCGTGACCGTCTCGTCGCGATCGGTCAGCTCGACCTCGGCGGTGCCACTGACCACGTAGTAGATCTCCTCCTGGCCGCGGTCGGCCTCGTCGTGTTCCATCCCCTTGCCGTCGGGCTCGAGCTCGAGGACGGAGATGCCGACGTGGTCGCTGTCGAGTTCGCCCTTGAGGAACCACATGTCGCCCGATTCGTCGTCGATAATCGACTCCGGATCGGTCTTACTGGCAGTGTCGTAGCCCATGCGCGGTCGTTCGTGGGCGGGGTGTAAATCGATGGGGGAAGCGGCACGTGCGTGAGGTGGCCGCGGTGAGCGGACGCGAGGCACGGACGGAGTGACCGCCTCGGAAAGAAGCAGGGCACGAAGCGTCCGTGAACGACTGAAACGAACGAATTGATTGAGGAAGGGTGTGGCACCTCCCCGTTGCTACGAGAGCAGAGCGCTTCGTTTCGCGTCAGTTCCTTCGAGCGTTCTGGATCGGACCAACCTCGAAGTAAACGAAGGTAGCGTAGGCGATTCCTAGTCCAAGTGACCCGGCGAAAGATACCGGCCAGTTCAGTGATTTTGACGGCTGCATAGCGGAGAACCCGAACGCAATCATAACGAAGGCGACTGTTATTCTGCTCCCTCGTTTGATCGCGTACGTTGCTGGTCCCTCCATCATAGAAGATTATACGTTCGGCAGTGAAGTAAATTCCACGATAGCCGTGCTGAGCGGCGAATTGCGTATGACGAAGTGTCGAGGCGAGGGCGGGAATCCCCCACCCCGAGAGTGATCGACGATCCGAATCCGGTCGATACGTCGCGGCCTGATTGCGAGATCCCTAGAGACCGAATCCGACGACTGTTAGGGACCGAACGCCTACTGACGGGTGTGATCCTCGTCGTCTGCGGGCCGCCGGGAGCGGGCAAGACCACCATCGCGACCGCGGTTCGGGATCGCCTCGAGGCCCGCGACGAATCCGTTCCCGTCCGACTCCATCACTCCGACGACTTCTCGAGTCGCACCTACGAGCAGTTGTTCGAGCGGGCCCGCGACGACCACCGCGAGGCGCTCACGATCGTCGACGGCACCTTCTACGAGCGCGAGTGGCAGACGCAGTTCCGGACGCTCGACTTCCGCGAGGAGATTCGCTTCGTCACCGTTACCGCGAGCCTCGAGACCTGCCTCGAGCGCAATCGAACCCGCGCGGAGCCGATCGAGGAACAGGGCGTCCACGTAGTCTACCGGGAGTTCGACGCGCCCGAGGACGCCCTCGAGATCGATACCGACGAGACGAGCGTCGGTGACGCGGTCGATCGGATCGTCGGCGCGCTCGAGTCGTGGGGCTGGCTGACCGATCGGGCCGAGTGAGTCCAAACCGAGTACTCGCTTTTCTGAGGGTCGACCCGACCGTTGAAATTTCGGACTCGTAACAGATATATGGAAACGAACCGTCAGTTGGAACGTCCATGTTCCGCCGGCTCGCGTCGCTCCGCGAGAGCAAGCCCCTCCGATCGATCGTCGGTACCGCCGCCTTGATCGCCGTACTCGGACTCAGCGGAATGACGCTCGGAGAGATCGCGCCGGTATTCGTCATCTTCGCGTCCTCGACGGTCCACGAGGTCGCGGACGACATCTACGACCTCCCAGCCGGGACGAACTGGCTCATCTACGGAACCGGGGTCGCCGCCGCAGGCGGCTGTCTGGCCCGGTTGTCGAGCGCGTCGCTCGGAGCGGTCATGGTGCTCGCCGGCCTCTGGTTCGTCCTCGACGGCGCGGTGACCGTTCGATACGGGCCGGCTCGAACGCGCCACGAGTACGTGACCGGTCTCGAGGACGACGCCGGCGAGATGATGCTCCGCGTTCAGACGGCGAACGTGGTGTCTCAGGCGCTCCGAGACGCTTCCGGTCCCCGAACGGTCACAGCACTCGCTACCGAGGTCGATCTCACCGAATCGCGCGTCGAGAGCACGCTCGAGTACTTGGCCCACGAGGGCCACGTCGAACGGGTTGGGGACCGATATCGCGCGATTCTGCATCGATGGGGCCGACTGACTCCCGTCGTCCGGTTTCTGGGTTGGCTCCCACGGCGAGTCGGGCGCCCGTTTCGGCGGCTGGTCGCGAGCGCGTTGTGAGATCCGTCCCGTCAGTGATGGGGTAGACGCGCCAACGCGATACTATAACCCTGGGACCAGCGCCGTGAGATCCTCGGGCCGCTGTTCCGGTTGTAGGTCGTCGGGCAGCACGTCCCAGCCGAGTTCGTCAGTCCCGGGTTCGGCGTCGGTCTCGAAGCCGGCTTCGGCGGCCGGCTCCTGCTCACGAGACTCCGCTGGCGGCGCGTTGTGGGCGTAGACGCTTTCGGGGTGGTCGATCGCCCAGACATGGAGCATGCAGGGCGTCCGGCACGGGAGGTCGATATCCCCGTCGGCGAAGTCGTGTTCGTAGGCCTGCTTGTAGTACCACCACGCGAACCGTCCGGGGAGACCGGAGTGGTAGTGCCAGGGAGAACAGGGCGTCTCCGGATCCGCAGTGGCGCCGATGGGGGCGTCGTCCGCCGGCTGGGCGTCGCTCGCTTCGCCGCCGTAGACCGCTGGCGGATCGATCTCCTCGCCGTTTCGCGTCGCGATGAACATCACACCGATCGATCGCCAGGACTCGTCGTCGACCAGCACCGACTCGGGTCGCTCGGGGTCGAGCACCGCGTCGTCGCCGACGTACTCCGGGTTGATCCAATGGGAGTAGCTGGCGTCCTCCCGCTCGAGCGTGTCGAAGTAGGGCTGGTATCCCGCATCGACGAGCGCGCCGACGTCGGGGTAGTGCTCCTCGAGGACCGCTTGCACCCCCGATCGGAGTTCGGTCGTCGTCGGGTGGTCGTCCGCACAGCCCTCTATCCCGTTCTCGACGCAGTGGCCCATGTTCGGCTCGAGGGTCGCGTCGGGACAGCGGTCGTCGAACCACGGCGTCCCCGCGGCGTTGCTCCCGCTCGCTCCCGCCGACCCGACACCGACTGTCGAAAACGCGGCCGTCCCCGCCGACGCTCGCAAGAGCGTTCGCCGAGAGACGGTCACGTCGTCGTCACCGTCAGACATACCAGCAGTTCTCCACCGACGACCGTTGTAAACCCCCGTTGACGACCGGGGAGACAGTCAGCGCACGTGATTGATCGGCAGCCAGACGACTACTCGCGAACCGCGCCCGTCCCCGGCCGCTCGAGGCCCGCCAGATCGATCCGACCGCCGGGCATCGGGACGCCGTCGTAGGGGTCGTCGGCGAGCAGCAGCGAGCCGTCCAGATCGGCGTAGTCCAGCAGCGGCGCGAGGTGACAGGCCGCAGCGATCGAGGCGTTGGACTCGGTCATACAGCCGCACATGACTTCGAGGCCGTGGGCGCGTGCGGCGTGGATCATGCGTTTCGCCTCGAGCAGGCCACCGCACTTCATCAGTTTCAGGTTCGCGATGTCACAGCGGTCCGCAATCCGTGGGATGTCCTCGAGCGTCACACAGGACTCGTCGGCAGCGATCGGTAGCGGCGAGCGCTCGGAGACGTATCGCAGTCCCTCGGGATTCTCGGCGGGGACTGGCTGTTCGACGAACGCGAGGTCGTGCGCCGCCAGTCGCTCGATCTTGCGGACGGCCTCCTTCGGCTCCCAGGCCTCGTTGGCGTCGACGAACAGGCGGACGTCGGGCGCGACCGACCGAATCGTCTCGACGATCTCGAGGTCCCGATCCGTCCCGAGTTTGACCTTCAGCGTTCCGTAGCCGCGCTCGAGGGCGGTTTCGGTCTTCTCGCGCATGGTCTCCGTGTCGTCGATCCCGATGGTGTAGGAGGTCTCGAGCGTCTCGCCAGGATCGAGTCCCCAGTAGCGGTAGAGCGGAACGTCGAACCGCTTGGCGGCGAGGTCGTGGAGCGCGATGCTAACCACACAGCGGGCGGCCGGATTCCGCCGGACGGTCTCGCGCATCTCGCGTTCGATGCGCTCGAGCTGGTGGGGATCGCCCGTTTCCTCGACGATCGCGAGCAGGTCCGGCAGGACGGCCGTCACCGTCTCGACGGTCTCGCCGTAGTGGGACGCGGGCGCGGCGCCGCCGATACCGACCGTCCCGTCGTCGTCCTCGATGCGGACCGTGACAACGTCTCGCTCGCTCGTCGTCCCGCGGGCGATCCCGAACGGGTACTCGAGAGACAACGCGCGGCGTTCGAAGCTGGTCTCGAGCGTCATCGACGATCACTCGACGATGGCCTCGAGAACATCGTCGGTCCCGAAGCGAATCACGTCGGTCGCGGGCGCGTCGATCTCGGTCGCATACTCGTCGATCGCCTCGTGCGCGTCGGCGTCGGTCTCGAGGTCGCTAGTATTCAGCGCGCCCGCGACGATTTCGCCGCCCGAAACTGGCGCCAACAGCGACTCGTAGAGATCCACGTACGTCCGTCGGTCGGGGAGCGCGAACGATTCGTAGCCGTGGATCGCCTCCTGGCCGGCGTTGTGACAGAGGACGAGTTTGTCCGGCATCGACCCGTGGAGGATCCCGCAGGTGACCGCCGAGTACGCCGGGTGGACGATGCAGCCCTGGCCCTCGACGAAGAGGTAGTCGTGGTCGTCGCCCTTTTCCAGGATCATCTCCTCGACCGCGCCCGCGGTGAAGTCACTGACGACGCGGTCGATCGGGTTCCCCCAGCCCTCGATCATGATCCCCGTCTGGCCGGTCGGGATCACGGCCGCGTCGTGGCCGGCTTCTTCGGCCGCCCGCGCGAGTTCCATCGTCGTCGTCATCTTGCCGACCGAACAGTCGGTGCCGACGGTGAGGACGATCTCGGCGTCGGCCTCGCCGGCGACGCCTTCGGCGACGGACAGGTCTTCGGGCGGCTTGCGGACGTCCCGCAGTTCGCAGTCGTTTTCGGCCGCGAGGCGGGCGAACTCCTCGTCCTCGGCGAGGAAGTAGTGCAGTCCCGAGACGACGTCGCAGCCGTACTCGAGGGCCGTCCGAACGTCGTCTCGCCAGCTCTCGTCGAACGCCCCGCCGATGGGGGAAATGCCGATCAACAGGGCGTCGACGTCGTCGGCAGCGAGGTCGGTCATTCCGTCGACGATCGGTGCGTCCTGAACGTCCGGGACGAAGTCGTTCACGCGGCAGCCGGCCGACTCGCGGTCGAGGACGGCCGCGGCTTCGTAGTCGGCGTACCGGAGGACGCCGAGGGCGGTCTTGGCTCGGTCGGGAAACTTCTCGTGGGCGAGAATCGCGACGCGCATACCGGATCATCGCCGAGGGAGTACTTAAGCGGTCGATATCGAGGCCGAAGCGATTACTCCACTGACGCGCGGTGGCGCGCACTGTCGATCGGGCGGGACGAGAGGCGACCGAAGGGAGCACCTCGATGCGAACGGGAACGAAGTGACCTGTGAGCGAAGGCGACGGACCGATCGACGACACTGCGCGAGGTCTTCGTGATCGGAGCGAACGAAGGCGTGTCAGAACTCGTTCTGACAGTGGATGTGCGGGTGAGCGAAGCGGTTGGGGAGGGCGTGGCAATTCCTCGTTGCCAGCATGAGGAGGACAAACGACTAGTCTTCCACAGAACGCAGTGGAGCGGAGATACTGCAGTCTGCCCACTCGGACAGCGACTTGTCTGCCCGCGCAAAAAGTCGTCCTCGAACACGCTCGAGTCGCGCCCTCGAGCGCGTCCGGATCGCGATCGGGGGTCGCGCCTGTCAGTTTAGTTCTCCTCGAGTGCGCACGCGGGCGAACAGAACCCGCGCTGGGCCGCGTTCGCGTCCGGATATGCCTTGAATTCGTTACCACAGCTGCTGCAGCTGACGGTTTCGAAGTCGGACATAGCTCACTCGGAGAATCGTCCGCATCGACCAAAAATGGCCGCGGTTCGGCTCGAGCGACGGCAGTTCGAACGTCGACGCGAAACCCAGCTCAAACGCAAAACGACGACGGCGACGCCTCAGAACGCCCGAAACTCGGCCGTCCAGAACGACCGGTGGGCGTCCTCGAGGGCCGATTTCGGATCGCCAGTCGCGTCGACGGCGGCGGTCCCGGCCGGCTCGAGGCTCGCGTCCTCGGCGAGCGTCTCGACGACGCCGCGCTGGCCGGCGAGGTATAACCGGTCCCCGTCGTCGACGCGCTCGGACAGCGCTTCTCGGCAGCGCTCGAGGTGGTCGTCGATCTGATCGTCGCGGATGCGCTCGAAGCGGGCCTGCGAGAAGCCGCCCTTCGAGTGGTTCCCCTTGACGTCGCTCTCGAAGCCGCGGTAGTCGACGCGGTCGCCGTCCTCGTAGGTGCCGAGGGCGAACAGGTCGGTCCGGACGAGCGCGAGCGCGTACCGGCCGGTCGGCAGGAACCACTCGCGCTCGAACCGAAAGCGATCGTCCCAGGCGATTCGCGAGTCGTCCTCGAGGGCGCGGTCGGGCATCGCCGGCGGCTCGAGCGTGGCGGCGATCAGCCCGGCATCGTCGAGACAGAGCACGCACGGGGCGGCTTCGTCGACGAGCGCGGCGCGGTCGCCAAGCGGCGTCTCGAGGTCGACGTCGAACTCCTCGGCGAGCGTCTCGCTGCTCTCGTCCTCGCGGAGAATCGCCGTCAGCGCGCCCTCCGGGCCGGTGCGAAACGACGCCAGGCGGTCGACGACCGCCTCGAGTCGGCTTCCTCGGAGCCGTTCGCGACGGCGGACGGAGAGGCCGGCCTCGTCGCCTTCGAGTTGCTCGAGTTCGCCCTCGAGCTGGGCGATGCGGTCCTCGAGGCGGTTGACCCGCTCCTCGGCGTCCTGTCGGGCGGTGGCCGCCTCCGATCGGCGCTCGGATTCGGCCTCGTACCGGTTTCGCAGCCGCTCGTTTTTCTCCTCGAGTTCGTCGATGCGCTCCTTGAGCGAGGCACGGCCGAGTAACGCGTCCAGCATCTGGTCCGAACGGAAGGGGGCAGCGCGGCTACTTTTAGGTTCCGGCAGCGGGGTAATCGTCGCCTGAACCGGCGTCGGAGCCGGGCCAGCCGCCGATCCACGAGAGCAACTGCTCGGCGCGCTCGCGGCGGGCGAGCAGGACCTCGCGCAGGGAGGGTGGGTTGCGCACGTCGGTGTCCTCGAGCATCGGTTCGGGCACGGCGAGCGTGTTCGTCGGCACGGCGTCGTCGCCGTGGACCGGGAAGTGAGTGGACTCGAGTTTCATCACGAGCGGCGCGTCGAGGCGCTCGAGACCGTCACCGGTCGCGTACACCTCCTCGTTGATCCGCTCGTGTTGCTCGCTGTGCATGAGTGCGCGGTCCCCGTCGGTCGGGGTCACGTAGAGTCGTCCGAGATAGTAGCTCCGCGAAAACACCTCGAACATGGTACTAGTACACAAGGGCTGGCGGAATATAACTATTTTCGGATAGATTTAAGTCGTCGGACTTTCAGTGAAGAATACAATCTCAGGCCCGTTCGCAGGTGAATAGACGGTACGCGGTAAGAGTTGTTTTCCATTGAATGCACAGCCATCAACTGTTGTGAGCGTCGGGAACCGCTTCGGTCACGAAACACAAAACGATCCTCGCGCGGCGAGATAACACGGCGCTCGTCTGACTCCCGCCGACGGGCGGCGGTTCGGGGCCGCCGGCCGGAATCAACAGTTCACGCAGTTCAAACGGTAGTTGAACTATGCTAATAGCGTTTCTGTCGGGCGTAAACGTTCGAGCCGTTGCTCTGCTGGCCACGGACGGGATTGAACGGTTCGAACGAAGGTCTGTCTTTTTAGGACATTCGTTCGAACGGAGGCAGTGATGACCTCTCGGTCGGTTGCGTTCTTCGCACTGGTCGCCCTCCTCGGGCTCACGATCGCCCCGATCGCAAGCGGCGCCGTCGTCACTACCTTCGCCGCCGACGAGAACGGGGCTGAGTCGAACAGCACCGCCTCAGTTTCGACGCACATGCAATCCAGTGCGGCCGACACTGAGAACACGGTCGACGCCGAACTGTTCACCAAGCAGTACGAGGCGGCCGGCAACGAGAGCCGCGAAGCGCTCGTCCTCGATCGGACCGACGAACTCGTCGAGCGCCTCGAGACGCTCGAGACCGAACGCGAGGAACTGCGCGAACGCCAGGACGAACTCGACCGCGGCGCGTACCGAGCGCGGATGGCGAAGTTCACCGTCGAAATCCGCTCCCTCGAACGCGAGATCGAACGGACCCGACAGCGGGCAAACGAGACCGGCGCCGACACCGATCGTCTCGACGAACTCCGAACCAACGCCGAGAATCTCAGCGACCAAGAAGTGGCGGAAACCGTCCGCCAACTCGGCGGCCCCGACAACGTCCCGGGACGGGGACCACCCGAGGATCGCCCCGGGAACGGGCAGTCCGATGATCGACCCGGCAATGGCCCGCCAGCCGATCGCGACGCCGAGACGCCGGATAACGGACAGGGCCAAGGTAATGAGCAGGCGCCGGACGGAACCGAGCGCGGTCCGTCCGACGCGGCCGACGGCTCGGATTCCGATCCCGGGCCGCCGGGTGAGAGCGGCACGCCGGCCGACCGGTCCGGAAACGCCGATACGGGCTCGGATACGGATGCCGATCCGCCGAACGACGAAGCGGGAAGCGACGCTGACACGGAGTCGGAGCCGGCGTAGCGACCGGGAACACGGGACACAGTTCCGCGCGGGGAAGGATCCGATCGGCATCGTCGTACCGAGCAGACACGCTTTTCAGCGGCGACCCCCAATCATCGTTCGATGGACTCCGCCGCATTACTGGATTTGCTGGGGAACGAAAATCGGAGACGTATTCTCCGGTTGCTCGCCCGCAAACCCTGTTACGTCACGGAAATCTCTGATTACCTCGGCGTGAGTCCGAAGGCGGTCATCGAACACTTGCGCAAACTCGAGGAGGCGGGACTGATCGAGAGTCGAGTCGACGACCAGCGCCGGAAATACTTTCATATCGCGCGCAACGTCCGCCTCGAGGTGAACGTCTCACCGTACGGCTTCGCGAGCAAGAGCGCCTATCCCGCCAGCAGCAGCTTCGACTTGACGACCTGTCGCCACCTCTCGTTAGACGTCGCCTGGGAGGATGCCGACGGACTCGACGACCTCCTGCGGGCCCTCGAGGACTTAGAACAGCTCGAGAACGAACTCTCGCTCGCCCAACGGTGGGTACAGGGGCGACTCTGTGACGTCCTCGATCGTATCTCAGAGAGCGTCGGTACCGGTCCTGAGAGCCGTATCTACGCCGATCTACTGGCGAGCATCCGAACGGAACCGAAATCCGTCGGGGAACTCAGCGAGGACGTCGACGCGCCCCGCGAGGTCGTCGCCGACCTCCTCGAGTCGATGGCCGACGAAGGAATCGTCCGCCGCACCGAACGCGGCTGGGAGCTGACGACGGGTTAGGCCGCCGAGCACAATTATTCGATATCCTGGGTGAGCCCGTTTCGCAGATCGCGTCCGAAGTAGTAGCCCAGCAGACAGCCGACCAGCCCGATCGTCACGCCGACGGCGAGGACGGCCTGCGTGGAGCCGGCGATCGCGAGGACAGCGTGGCTGAGCACGGCCGATACGCCGCCGACGGCGGTCCCGGCGGCGCCCATCTCGAGGTAGCGCCGTTTCGAGGTGAGCAGACCGACGACGAAGGCGACGCCGAGCATGCCGAGCATTCGGCCGGCGAACGGGATCAGCATCCCGCCGCCGACCAGCCCGGCGCCGACGAGGAGCACCAGCGCGAGAAACGCCCGCGGCGAGAAGTAGTCGCCTGGCGAGCGCCCCGGCGTAAGTCGGTCACGCAACCGTCCGAGCCACGAGCTAGACGACTCCGCGGGCGCGGCCGTCGACGGCGCGGGTTCGTCGGACGACTGCAGCGTGCCGGAGCCGAGCGGGTCGTCGATCGCCCCGACGTCCCCGCTAGCCTCCGGCCGATCCTCCGGCGTCGACGCCGCTCCGGTCCCGGAATCGGCCTCGACGTCCGACCCCGAGAGCAGGCTCTCGGTCTCCTCTAAGAGGTCGTCGGTGTCCCGGCTCTCGGTGACCTCGTCCGAGCGATCGCTCATACGTTCTCGTTGGGCAGCCGACAGCATGGGTCTTTCCCATCGGCCACAGGATATACGACCGCGGGCTACCCACCGGGGGTATGAGCTGGCTCGCGCCCGCGACGTTCGGCCTCATCGCGGCCGGCGGCGGTGTCTTCTGTTACGTTCTCGTCGCGAACTTGGAGCCCCAACCGGAGTATCCGGAGCTGATGACCGATCTGGCCCGGCTGCTCGGGCTGGGGATCGCGCTCTGCGGACTCGTGATCGGCGCCGTCTTCCTGCGGGCCGCTGCGAGTGCGTACATCGCCTGAGTCGGTCGATCGACTTCGCTTCTCAGCCGGCAACGGACGTTCTCGACCCTCGAGTCGCGGGGCCCTCCCTTTTCACGCTGGCCGCGGTACCACCCATGGATGAGCACCGAGCTGGTCGCGTTCGGCGTCAGTGCGCTCGCCCTGGGGATCGGGGTGCTGATAGCCGGCCGACGGCTCTATCCGCGGCTCGACGTTCCCGAGGACGCCGCATCGACGCTGCAGTTGCTGACCGCGATGATCGCGGGCGTGCTACTGTTGACCGGGCTGGGGCTGGTTCTGATCGGGTTGTTCAGCTGAGCGGCTCGAGGTCAGAGGGGGTTTCGCGCGGTTATCCGGCGAACGGAACGCTGGTACGGAAGTAGATACTGTGGCGCGCGCTTCGGCGCAGTGAGCGAACAGCGAACTGCGCAGCGACATTGCGCGAGGGATGAGCGAGCGACTTCGGAGTGAGCGAATCGGCTGGGGAGGGTGGGCACTCCCCGTTGCCATGGTCGCAGCGTAGTCACTGTGCACCGTACTCGAGTCGTCGACCAGATTCGAGCCGATAGACGACGGATCGATCCCGGAAAGCGTGCCTTCAAGTCCGCCGCCGCGCAACGCCCACGCATGAATCCAGGCGATCGCGTTCGCGTCGACCGCGCGGATCGCACGTACGAAGGCGTGTTGCTCCCCTCGAGTACGGACGACCACCTCGTGGTGAAACTCGAGGGCGGCTACAACGTCGGCGTCGACCGGACCGAGGCCGAGATCGAGACGCTCGAGGAGGACATCTACGAAATCGACGGGACCGACGCGACGGGGCCGGAAGATGGCGACGCCAGCGACGAGGGCGCCGACTCCGAGATCGAGTTCGACGACGACCTGCCGACGATCTCGCTGCTCTCGACGGGCGGAACGATCGCCTCGACGGTCGACTACCGCACGGGCGCGGTGACGGCCCAGTTCGACGCCGAGGACGTCCTGCGCGCGGTGCCCGATCTGGCGGGTCGCGCGAACTACCGCGGCCGCGTCGTCGCGAACATCCTCTCGGAGAATATGGACCCGCCAATATGGCAGGACCTCGCCCGCGCCGTGTACGAGGAGATCGAGGCCGGCGCCGACGGCGTCGTCGTCATGCACGGCACCGACACGATGCAGTACTCCGCGTCGGCGCTCTCGTTCATGCTCGAGACGCCCGTACCGATCGTCTTCACCGGCTCCCAGCGCTCGGCGGACCGGCCGTCCTCCGATAACGTGATGAACGCCGTCTCGGCCGTCGAGGCCGCCAAGAGCGACTGCGCGGAGGTCATGGTCTGCATGCACGCCTCCGAATCGGACGACGTCTGCGCGCTCCATCGGGGCACCCGCGTCCGGAAGAACCACACCTCGCGCCGGGACGCCTTCGAGACGGTCGGTGCGGCACCGCTGGGCGAGATCGACTACGACACGGAGGAGATCGGGTTCCGCCGCGACTACCAGCAGCGCGGCGAGGCCGATCTCGAACTCCGCGAGGAGCTCGCGGACGACGTCGAGCTGCTCAAGTTCACCCCGGGGATGGATCCCGCGTTTCTCGACGTCGTCGAGGGTAGCGAGGGGCTGATCCTCGAGGGCACCGGACTCGGCCACGTCCACACCGATCTGATCCCCCGCATCGAGGAGCTCGTCGAGGACGGGACGACGGTCGTCATGACCAGCCAATGTCTCGAGGGCCGGGTCTGCGACCGGGTCTACGACACCGGCCGGGACCTGCTCGAGGCCGGCGTCGTCGAGGCCGGCGACACGCTGCCGGGAACGGCGACGGTGAAGCTGATGTGGGCCCTCGAGAACAGCGAGGACGTCGAGGAGGCGATGGGGACGTCGCTGGCCGGCGAGATCCAGGAGCGGTCGGTTCCCTGGGAATAAGGCCACGACGCGCTCGACCGTTCGATAGCGCGCCGAGTAGTTCGACCGAGAACTTATCAAATGGCTGTTCGATTGGGTTGTATGGCCAACGAACGGACCGACGACCCCATGCTCGATAGCTTCCAGCAGTGGCAGCTCGGCCTCGCCCTGCTTTTCGTCCTCTCGCTGGCGGGGACGGTCGGCGCGATGATGTTACAGATGCTCGAGGTTCCGTACGGCGGCGGGATCGGGACGGTCGGCGGCGCGCTGCTCGCATTCCTCGCGATTTCGTACTGGTACTACGGACGGTAGCCCGACTCGGACTCGAATCCGAGTCTAGACGCCACCGGGGGCGACCGCGTCTGCGAAACGCTTTCCCCCGCCACCGCGTGAGATAGCCCTGTTCGATCGACGATGGTACTCGACTCAGTCTCCGATTTCGGCCTCGAGATCCGACGGGCGACCCACGACGACTACGCGGCCGTGGCCGACTTCACGGGCGATATCTGGCCGGACCGCGGCGGCGACTACATCCCGCGGGTCTACCACGAGTGGCTCGAGGACGAACCCGGACAGGGAAAAAAGACGTTCCTCGCGGAGGTCGACGGCGAACCGGCGGGCATCGTGCAGGGTGTCATGCTCACCGACGACGAAGCCTGGTTCCAGAGCCTGCGCGTCGCGGCAGACTATCGGCGACGAGGCGTCAGTCGGCGACTCAACGAGGCGACCTTCGAGTGGGCCCGCGAGCAGGGTGCGACGGTCGGCCGGGTGATGATCTTCTCGTGGAACGCCGCCTCCTTCGGCGCCGCGCGGACTAGCGGCTTCGAGCCGATTACGGAGTTTCGCTTCGCGCACCCGGACCCCGATCCCAACGCCGCCGCGGGCCTCGAGGCCGAGGTCGACGACGCCTACCGCGTCTCGAGCGATCCCACCGCGGCGTGGCGCTACTGGACCCACAGCGACGCGCGCGAGCACCTCGACGGCCTCGCGATGGCCCCCGAGGAGTCGTGGGCCGTCCGAGAACTGACCCGTGCGGATCTCGCAGCCGACGAGACGGCCGTCTTCGCCGTCGAGGGTCCCGACGGGCTGGCCGGAATGGCGTATCGGTCGCGGATGTACGAGCGCGAGGTCGACGGCGACTCGAGCGACGACGAGACCGGAACGGAATCCGAGACGGAAACCGAGACGTGGGCCGAATACGGCGTCGGTGCGTGGGAGAGCGTCGACGCCGCCCGCGCGCTGTTCGCGGCCATCGCCCGCGACGCCGCCGATCTCGGGGCCGACGAAACGCGCGTGCTGATCCCCGAGACGCCCCGTCACGTCACCGACGTGCCCTACGCCGGTGCCGACATCTCCGAGGAGCCGGACTTCGTGCTCGGGATTGACCTGACGGGCGAGTGACGGCGCGTTTTCCGGATCAGAACATCCTCCCGAGCGTTCATATTCGTATCCGAGAATAGTCAGGTGAAGAACTCATGTACAACCCCTCGTACGAATCCGGTGAGGTCGTCGACGACGGCGACCTCGCGTTCACCGACGACGGTCTCGAGACGCCAGAGCGATACGTCGGCTTCGAGGGCGTCCTCGTCGTCGTCGCTCCGGACGTCCGCCGCCACGTAAGGCCCGTAGACGCGGTCACCGAAGACACGTCGCTGCTCGAGTGCTATCCGGCCGCCGCGGAGTGGTTCCAGGAACCCTACTGCGACGACGATACCGTGTTGATTCACCCGAAAGGCGCGGCCGTCGCCCACCGGTATCGCGTCGCCGACGAGCGCCGGGATCCCGTCGAGCGAGGTCGCAAAACACCGAGCAGCGCGTAACGGTCCGTTAGCCGCCGCTGACCGGCGGGAACAGCGCCAATTCGTCTCCCTCTTCGAGCACCGTCTCCAGGCCCTCCTCCTCGACTAAGACGTTCGTCCCGTTGCGGAGCACGTTGATCTGCGAGCGCAACTCGCCGTCCTCGAGGACCCGCGCCTCGAGGTCGGGCCGGTCGGCGACGAGTTGCTCCAGGGCGTCCCCGACGGTGTCGCCGGCGTCGGCGTCGACGGTGACGTGTTTGTCGCCCGCGCGTTCGGCGAGGTCGGCGAAGAGCTTCCACTCGGTGGCCATACGTGGCGGTATCGGTGCCGACGGCAAGTAGCTACCGCTCCCGGGTGCGTTCGGGCGGGGCGTCGTCGACCGACTCCGTCTCGTCGTCCGCGGTCGGATCGGTCTCCGGATCCGAGTCTGCGTCGGAATTCGCCTCGGAACCCGCACTTGCACCCGCATCCGCGTCCACGTCCGAATCCGACTCGAGATCGGCCGTCAGCGGCCGCTCGAGGTCACCGATCCGCCGCAGGGCGTCCGGACGGCCGAGCACGTAGGCGACGTCGCCGGCCTCGAGTCGCGTCTCGCCCGACGGCAGCGCGAGCGGGTCGGCGCCGGCCGCGCCGCGGTCGACCGCGAGGACGAACACCGGCAGCGAGCCGACGGCCGCGCCCTCGAGCGGATCGTCCGCGTCGACGGGGAGGGTGGTCACGGTTTCGTCGGCCGCCCGGAGCAGCGAGACGAGGTCCCGCTCGGCGCCGGGGTCGCGGGGGAGCGTGACGAGTCGGTACTCCTCGTCGGTCGAGAGCGTCCCCGCGTCGTCGGCGTCGACGGCGACGGTGGCCACGTCGTCGGCGACCCCGCGGAGCTCCCCGCCCGCGGCCCGCCGGAGCGAGTCGTCGTCGCGGTGCCAGATTCGGACGGCGTCGCCGGGGCTGGCGTCGGGCGCCGGATCGCCGCGGATCGCGACGGCGACGGTACCCGGCGCGAGCGTCGACCCGATGCCCGCTGGCCGGCTCCCGAGGGCCAGGTAGTCGATCGTCCGATCGGTACCGAACTCGACATCGACGTGGCCGATCCCGTAGTCGCGCTCGAGGCGGGCGATCAGTCGCTCGCGGAGGTCGTCGGTCGACAGCCGGCGCGGGAACAGCAGCGTGTGGCCGGTTAGTTCGATCTTGGTCGACTCCTCGACGGGGTCGTAGCCGTCGACGTCCGCGATCTCCTCCGGGAGTTCGACGGCGACGACGCGGCCAGCCGATCGGACCAGCTGTCCGACCTCGGTGATCGTCCGCGGCGTCGCGACGGCGAAGACGTCCGTCGCGAGGTGATCGCCCAGCCGCCGGCCGCCGTCGGCGGCGATCGCGCTCGCGACGAACGCGGCAACGGTGAACGCGACCGTACTCAGCTCGAGGAGTTCCGCGTCGCCGCTGATCACCTGCTGGAGCGCCGACTGAGCGTTGAGCCAGATCGCGACCATCGACACGCCGA
This sequence comes from Haloterrigena salifodinae, assembly GCF_003977755.1. Classification (NCBI taxonomy): domain Archaea; kingdom Methanobacteriati; phylum Methanobacteriota; class Halobacteria; order Halobacteriales; family Natrialbaceae; genus Haloterrigena; species Haloterrigena salifodinae. The sequence continues at coordinate 99,373 of NZ_RQWN01000002.1, read as the reverse complement.
GTAAGATCGCGACCCCTTCGGGGATCCCGTCGGCGCTGTACCAGCGGAAGACGAAGGCGACGCCGGCGGCGGTCCCGCCCGCTAGCAGCGCGAAGCCCGCGATCCCGACGAGCGCGTCGAACAGCGCCTCCGTGGAAACCGCCTGTGCGAGGATCGGCTCGAGTCCGAGGGCGGCCGGCAGCGTCATCTGGCGACCGCCTCCACGAACTCGTCGGTCGCCGCCTCCGGCCCCGCGACGAACACCTCGTCGCCGGGCTCGAGCGACCGTTCGATGCCGGGGGCGAACACCCAGCCGCTGCGACGGCCGCCGGTCTCGCTGCCCTGTCGGCGGGCGGCCAGCACCGTCACGTCCGCCGCGTCGCGGGCGTCGGCGTCCGCACTCGAGCCGACGGTGAGTCGCCGGATCGCGTGCTCGGCCCGCCTGACCAGCGCGAAGGCCTCGAACTCCCGGCTGGTCCCACGGGACCGGACGACTAACTTCGGCGTCTCGGTCTCGAGCAGCGACTTTACGTCTCGGCGGGCGACTGCGACGGTGACGCGGCCGATTCCGCCGGCGCTGGCCGCGCTCGGTTTGGGAGCGGGGACGGCGTCGGCCGCCGGATCGCCGCCGTCGGGGACCGGCGTCTCGTCGTCGGGGACGACCGACTCGTCGGCCGCGTGTTCGTCGTCGATCTCCGTCCGGGCGCTCAACACCGTGGCGGAGAGCGTTCGCTCACCGGCGCGGATCGACACCTCGTCGCCGCGCGCGAGCCCGGTCGGGACCAGCGTCGCGATCGAGACGGCGCGACGCCCGTCGGGGATTCGCTTCGAGAGGCCGCCCGAGGGCGGGGCCGCGGTGATCACCGCGCGGGCCCGTTCGTCGATCGTCACGCTGACGTCGGCCAGATCGTGGTCGGTCCGCAGCCGCTCCTCGAGGCGGGACTCGAGTTCCGACAGCGGCAGATCCGCGGGGAGTCGCCACGAGCCGTTCTTCAGCGACCGGCGGAGGTCCGGTGACAGCGGCGGGTAGCCCTCCATGTCGTGGATCTCGCCGGTCGGACGGACCGTGACCCGACCCATGGTGCCGACGAGTTCGACGACGTCGGTCGACAGCGTCCGCTGGCGGATCGAGGTGAGCGAGAGCCGCCGAGGGAGTTCGGCGCCGAGCTTGTCCCCCTGATTGTGGGCGTAGAGCGCGAGCATGAGGACGACGAGGACGGCGACCAGCAGCCGCGGCGACTGGGCGATGGTGGGCTCGATGAGGCCGAGCAGGCCGCCCTGCACGCTGGCGATCGAGAGCGCGAGGACGACGACACCGAAGCCGGGCAGCGTCACGCCGGTGAAGTAGCGGACGAGAAAGCCGAGCGAGCCGGCGACGAACGCGGGGACGATACCCGTCAGAAGACCGAGATAGATGCCGAGCAGGACTTCGACCGGGAGCGCCATTGTGGGCGAGTGGGACGGAATCGTTAAATCTCCACCGACAGCGGCGGTGCGTTCGCCGGCGCGCGATCGGTCCCTACGGGTAGCGAGGGGCCGCTAACTGCCTCGAGTCGCGACGGGCGGACGGGACGATCGGGTCACGACTAATTGACGAGCTGACAAGCGATAGGTAGCTGTGAACGTCCGTCAACAGAGGCGTTTAACTGACCCCAACGCGGATCGAGGCGTATGGCCGACGACCGGTCGCTTCGATCGCGGCTGCCCGACAACTGGCATCGGGTCCTCTCGATGCGGGCAGCCGTCGCGCTGGCGCTGATCGTCGCCGGGCTCTCGGTCGCGACGGCGATCGTCAACATCGGCACGAACGCCGTCGGCGGGCCGCTCAGCGAGTACGTCCCTGAGGCGATTCAAAGCGCAGCGGCGTTCACCGGGGCGATCACGGGGTTCCTGATGGTCGGTAGCGCGCTCGCACTTCGGCGGGGGCTGCGGGCGGGTTGGTGGGCGACGCTGCTGTTGCTCCCGCTGACCGCCGCCCAGGGACTGCTCCAGTCGAGTCAGTACTCGCTGCCGCTGGTCGCGCTCTCGCTGCTCGCGATTCCGATGCTGCTGGTCAGTCACGGGCGCTTCGACAAGGCGCTCTCGCTGAGCACGACACAGATCGCCGCCGGCTTCGCGCTGCTGGGCGTGCAAGCCTACGGAACCTTCGGCGCCTACGCGCTCCGCGAGGACTTCGATGGGATCAACAACATCTTAGACGCCTTCTACTTCACGCTGATTACCTCGAGCACGGTCGGCTACGGCGACATCACGCCGGACCAGACGTCGACAGAGGCGATGCTGTTCACCATGTCCGTGCTCGTGCTCGGCGTGGCCAGTTTCGGTATCGCCATCGGGGCGCTCGTCGGACCGGCGATCCAATCTCGCATCACGAAGACACTCGGAAAGATGACCGACTCACAACTCGAGTTACTCGAGGACCACGTCCTCGTGCTCGGCTACGGCGAACTGACGGAACCGATCGTCGACGAACTCGCGGCCAACAACCGGGAGTTCGTCGTCGTGACCGGCGACCGCGAGGCCGCACAGACGCTGACCGACCGCGGCCTGGCGGTGATACGGGGCGACCCCAGCGACGAGGAGCCGCTCCAGCGAGCGAAGATCGACCGCGCGAGCGCGATCCTCGTCGCCACGAATCACGACGCCGAAGACGCGCTGGCGATCCTCACCGCGCGCCAACTCGCCCCCGAGACCCGCATCGTCTCGGCCGCGACCGACCGCGAGAACACGCGAAAGCTCGAGCACGCCGGCGCGGACGCGGTGATCAGCCCGTCGGTGCTCGGCGGACACCTGCTGGTTCAGTCGGCGCTCGGCGAGGACGAGAGTCCGCTGATCGAGCACATCATGGGCGGCGACTGACCTCGAGATTCGAGCGGCGGAATCGTTTTGGATCGCCGACGCGAAGTCGCCAGCGATGGCGATTCCGACGTGGACGTGGGCCGAACGCGCGCAGGAGGGATCGCTGGCTGTCGTCGGCGCCGACGAGCAGACGGACGACCGCGAGACCGCGGCGGATCTGTCGCGGACCGCCGACGAGTTCGAACTGCTCGCGAGTCCGATCCGACTCGAGATCCTGCTGGCGCTGGCCGACCGGGAGACGCCGCTGCGCTACACCGACCTCCGGGCGGCGACGTCGATCGACGATAACGGCAAGCTCAATTATCACCTTCGGCGACTCGAGCCGTACGTCTCCGGCGGCGACGGTAACGACGACGAGAACGGTAGTAGCGGTAACGACGACGGTGCCCGCGACGATGGCGGTGCCGGCTACGAACTGACGCCTCGCGGTCGGCGGTTGCTGGACCGACTGTCGCTCTCGTGACGGCAGCCGAGCCCGTCGGCACCCGCTAACGGCGCCGTCGCCGCGTCGTGTCACCGAGAGTAGAGAACGCGCGTTCTCCGAGATTTTAGGGGTTTAGGGCCCGCTCTATGGAGTTGACGATGACGGAAACGGACTCGAGCGGCGACCGCGGCCGGAGCGTCACGACCGCGGACGGAGACGAGAGCGAGACCGACGGACGACCGACCGCGGACGCGACGTCGACGCGCCGGGTAGCCTTCTCGCGATCGGGGGCGCGACGGGGGTTTCGGGACTGTCTTCCGGTCGCGGTCGGCGTAGCCGGCTATGGCGTCGCCTTCGGCGTGCTCGCGTCGCAGGCGGGGTTGAGCGCCGCAGAGGCGACGCTGATGAGCGCGACGGTGCTGGCCGGGGCCGCGCAGTTGCTCGCGGTCGACCTCTGGGCGGCGTCGGCTTCGGTCGCGACGATCGTCCTCGCGACGGCGGCGGTCAACCTCCGATACCTGCTCCTGGGTGCGACGCTCCGGCCGTGGTTCGCCGACCGGTCCGCGCTCGAGACCTACGGGAGCGCCTTCTTCACCGCCGACGAGAACTGGGCGCTGACGATGCGCGCGTTCGTCGACGCCGGCGCTACCGACGGCGCGGACGGAAGCGAACCGACTGACGCCGCGTACCTCCTCGGAAGCGGCCTCGCGATCTGGCTCCTGTGGGTCGCTGCAACAGTCGTCGGGGTCTTCGCGAGCGACGGCGTCGCCGATCCAGCACGGTACGGCCTCGACGCCGCGTTCCTCGCTGTTTTCGTCGCGATCGCCGTCGACCTCTGGGACGGGCGGACCGACCTGCTGCCGTGGACGGCCGCCTTCACCGCTGCACTGGCGACCGCCGTCGCCGTGCCCGGGCGCTGGTATCTGCTCGCCGGCGCGCTGGCGGGCGGTCTGGTCGGCGTCCGCCGCGCCGACGTCGGGGTCGACTCGCGCGGGGTGGGCGGATGAGTTCGAGCCCCGCGACGGCGCTCGAGCCGACAACCGTCGGCGTCGTCCTCGCGATGGCCGTCGTCACCTACGCGACGAAGGCCGGCGGACTGTGGCTGGTTGGACGACTCGAACTCACCGAACGGGCCGAAACCGCGCTCGAGGTGCTCCCCGGCGTTATCGTCGTTTCGATCGTCGCCGGCGAACTGGTCGAGGGCGGTCCAGAAGAGTGGCTCGGAGCGGCCGTGGTCGCGCTCGTCGTCTGGAAGACGGAGCGGCTCCCGCTGGCGCTGGTCGCCGGCATCGGGACGGTCGTACTGCTCCGTGGGAGCGCCTGAGCCAGTGGGACAGCGAAAATCGGGTACTACTGATGGCGACCGCGGTGGACGATCGCGACGTCGGTCTCGAGGTCGCTGAGTCGCTCGAACGTCGGCGGCGAGACGAACCGCGAGGCGGCCGAGCGGTCGGTGCTCGAGCCGACGAAGATCACGTCGTACTGGGACGAGACGCGCTCGAGGTAGGACTCGACGGGTTCGGTGACGACGTGGGTCTCGAAGCGGCCGTTGAAGGCGTCAACGAGGTCCGCGACGGTGGTCTCCGCGGAGCGGCGCTCGGACTCGCGGTCGATGCAGGTACAGACGCTGGTCGGGTGCCAGGAGCCGGTGATCCGCTGGGCGAAATCGACCATCGCGCGGGCGGTGTCACCGGCGCCCCGAACCGGGACCAGCGCGTGCTGCCAGCGCTGGCGGTTTTCGGCGGAACGGAAGGCGATGACGTCGATCTCGCTGTCGAACAGGTCGACGATGAACGGCGAGAGGCCGCCCCCCTCACGCTCGGCGTACGGCGTGACGATCAGATCGCAGTTGTGCTCTCTGGCCGTCCGGAGCACCAGCGACGACGTGCGGTCGCCGGCCGCGACGACGACCTCGCAGGGAATGTCGTACGCCGATGAGAGATCGGCCGCGAAGGACTCGAGGCGGCGAGCCGCGGGCCCTGGTTCGTCCTCGGCGATGTCGGCGGCGTCGTCGACGGCGTCGAGGAGGACGATCTTCCCGGCGTCGTGAGCGCTCGCGAGTTCGGCGGCGAAGCGGGCGACCGGTTCCGAATCGCCGTCCTCGTCCCAACTCTCGTCCAGCGGGACGAGGACGTGGTCGTCGCCGTCCGTCGTCCGGTAGAGGTACTGCGCTCGGCGCTCGTAGAATCGGTTCCGCCAGACGACGAAGACGGCCGCGACGAACGAACTCGAGACGACGATTCCGAGCACGTAGACGACCTGCGCGTTACCGGTGACGAGTACGAGCAGCGCGGTCGAGAACGCGGTGGGTTCCTCCAGGTCGAGCGCCCAGGTGACGGCGCCGGTGAGGAAGATGCCGAGCGCCGCGCCGATCGCGCTGACGCCGGTGGCGCCGTCGACGCCCGCGGCGTCGACGAGGGCGATCGCGAGCCAGCCGCAGAGTGCTCCCGCGGTCATCCCGCCGACGAACTTCGTCGGCGTCGAGTACCGGCCCTCGGGATCGGCGAAGAGGGTGTACGTTCCGGAGGCCAGCGGCGGAAACAGGAGGAAGGAGACGGCGGCCGTCACGTTCGCCAGCCAGGTCACCGCGGCAATGAGCAGCGGGACGAAGAGCAACACCGAGAGGTGGATCAGGTTCCCGGTGCGTTCGATCCAGCGGATGAAGGCGTCGAATTCGCGTCGCTCCAGCCGCCGCAGTCGCCGTCGCGTCGCGCGGAGCCGCGCCAACACCGACTCGAGCATAGGCTCCGTTGGACGACCCCCGACGAAAAGTGTTCGCGTTCGTGACGGTGATCGCCGGCCCAACGAAGCCCAGCGCGCCGCGTTACTCCGGCGCGCCCTCGAGGATCGCGACGCCGCTCGAGGCGCCGATCCGTTCGGCGCCGGCCTCGAGCATGGCCACCGCCTCGTCGTAGCCGCCGACGCCGCCGCTGGCCTTGACGGGGAGGTAGTCGCTCATGAGTTCGACGTCCGCGACGGTCGCGCCGCCGCTCACGGCTTCGCCGTTCGCACGTTGTTTCTCCGAAACAACGCTGTCGGCGAACCCGGTCGAAGTCTTGACCATCGCCGCGTCGGCCGCGACCGCGGCCTCGCAGGCGCGGTGTTTCTCCTCGTCGGTCAGGAGCGCCGTCTCGATGATCACCTTGACGGGGATCGGGACCGCAGCCGTGAGCTCCGCGAGTTCGGCCCGGACGACGTCGTCCTCGCCGGCTTTCAGCCGGCCGACGTTGATCACGACGTCGAGTTCGTCGGCGCCGGCCTTCCAGGCGAGGACGCCCTCCCGTCGCTTCGCCGCGGCGCTGTGCTGGCCGTGGGGGAAGCCGATCACCGTCACGAGGGTCACGTCGGGCGCGTAGTCGGCGGCCGCCTCGACGGCGTAGGGCGGAATGCAGGCGTTCATGCCGTACTCCCGGGCCTCGTCGAGGACGCGGCGGACGTCGGCGATCGACGTCTCGGGGCCGAGCACGGTGTGATCGATCAGGGGGGCGAGTTCGCTGCGGTCCATACGGGGAGGGAATCGCCCGACGGGCAAAAACCCCGCCCGATTACTTTTGCCGTCCGGCGGGCAACGTGTTAGCATGGACGATCGTGGGCACGACGTCGCGCCGGCCGTCGAAACGACCGCCGACGAGATCGCCGCGATGGAGATCCGCGGAGCCGCGACGATCGCCGACGCGGCTGCCGAGGCGCTGGCGATCCAGGCCGAACGCTCCGACGCGGACCGTCCCGACGCGTTCGAACAGCAGTTGCGTGCGGCCGCGAAGACGCTCTACGAGACGCGCCCGACGGCGGTGAGCCTGCCCAACGCGCTCCGGTACGTCCTCGCCGGAATGGATGGCGAGACCGTCGCGGAGCTGCGCGCCTCGATCGTCGACCGCGCCGCGGAGTTCCGCCGCGATCTGGACCGGGCGCAGTCGAAGCTGGGATCGGTCGGCGCGAACCGGTTGCGCGACGGCGACATCGTGATGACCCACTGCCACTCGACGGACGCGCTGGCCTGTCTCGAGGCCGCCGTCGAGGACGGCACCGAGATCGAGGCGATCGTCAAGGAGACCCGGCCCAGAATGCAGGGCCACATCACGGCCGGCCAGTTACGCGAGTGGGGCGTCCCGGTCACGGTGATCGTCGACGGGGCGGCCCGCCGGTACCTCGATCGGGCGGACCACGTCCTGGTCGGGGCCGACAGCATCGCGGCCGACGGAAGCGTGATCAACAAGATTGGCACCAGCGGGCTGGCGGTGCTCGCCCGCGAGCGCGGCGTGCCGGTGACCGTCGCCGCCCAGACGATCAAGCTCCACCCCGATACCATGACGGGTCACACCGTCGAGATCGAACGCCGCGACGAGCGGGAGGTGCTCGACGAGGAGGCGCGGGCCGCGATCACCGACGGCGCCGACGGCGTCGACGACGGACTGACGGCCGAAAACCCGGCCTTCGACGTCACCCCGCCGCGGTACGTCGACGCGATCGTCACCGAGCACGGCCAGTTCCCGCCGGAAACTATCGTCACGCTGATGCGAGAGCTGTTCGGCGAGACGGTCGACGAACCCTGGGAGCTGTAGGAAATGACGGGTTAGCGCCGCGACGTTTCTCGTCGAACGAGACGACGAAGGAAAACCGTCATTTCCGCGAATGATTAGCAATCGGAAAGTGTTTGTCGCTGGTGTGTGCGAGTACGGATATGGTATTACCCGAGGGGTTCGTGCTCCCACCGTGGTACCTCCTCGTCCCGCTGCTAGTGATACTGGCGGGGATCATCGCATTGCTGTGGGTTCTCGAGCCACCGGTAACCGATCGGACCGTGCTGGCGTTCGCGCCGTGGATGATGTTCGGCTCCGCCCTGCACGTCCTCTATCAACTCGACGCCTATCCGGAGAACGTCGAGACGCTGTTCGCGACGCCGACTGTCTACCTGGTCGCGGCGGCCGTCGCGGGCGCCGCCTGGATCGTCGCGATCTTCCTGTACGCCGGGGGACTCCAACCGACGATTTCGCGGTTCTTCGGCATCGCCGGGACCGCCTTCTTCGCCGTCTTCGCATCGATCATCCTCAACGTGAGCTGGGGCGAAGAGACGTTCAACCTCTTCTGGCCGGTCATCGCCGTCATCGCCGCCGGGATCGTCACCGCGATCGTGTGGGTCGCGCTGAGCCTGTGGTTTACCGACGTCGCGGCGACGACGAGTTACACCGGCGCGCTGGTCGTCTTCGGGCACACCCTGGACGGCGTCTCGACGGCCGTCGGCTACGACGTCATCGGCGTCGAAGAGACGGTTCCCCTGTCGGCGCTGCTGCTCGAGGCCGGCGGGTCGCTGCCGATCGCTGAGTACGTCGGCGCCGGCTGGCTGTTCGTCCTGGTGAAGGCCGCGCTGGCGCTGGTGATCCTCGGACTGTTCAAGGAGTACGTTGAGGACGCGCCCCAGCAGGCGCGGATCGTCCTCGCCGGGATCGCCGCGATCGGGCTCGGCCCCGGCGTCCACAACGTCTTGCTCTTCATCGCCACCTAGGTTTTTTTTTCCGACGGTCCCTTCTTCCCGGTCGTATCGGATGTCCCCTACCGTACTCACCGCCGGTCACGTCAACTGGGACGTGACGCTGCGCGTCGACCGACTCCCCGCCGCCGACGGCGAAGCGACGATCCGCTCACAGCGCCAGTCCGGCGGCGGCAGCGCAGCCAACGTCGCCGCCGCGCTCGCCGGCCTCGAGGTCGACGCCGAACTGATCGGCAGCGTCGGCGACGACGACAACGGTCTGCTGGCCAGGCGCGGCCTCGAGGAGACCGGCGTCTCGCTGTCGGGGATCCAGGTCGTTGAGGGAGCCGAGACGGCGGTCAAGTACCTGCTGGTCGACGACGAGGGCGCGGTCTCCATTCTGGGCAACGACGGCGTCAACGAGGCCGTTCGGCCGGCGGATATCGACGGCGACCGGGTTCGGGCGGCCGATCACGTCCACCTCACGAGCCAGCGCCCGGAGACCGCCGCGCGGATCGCCTCGATCGCCGCGGCGGCCGACGTCACCGTCAGTTTCGATCCCGGGCGTCGATTCGGCGACCGTGCGTACGACGAGACCGTCGCCGCGGCCGACGTTCTGTTCGTCACCAAGCGCGAAGCCGCGGCGCTGGCCGACGCAGCCGCCGTCGATTCCGAGCCGACCGAACGGATCGTCGCGGTCACGTCCGGCGGCGATGGCGCCGAGATCCGGACTCCCGACGGCAGCTACGCACATCCCGGGTTCGACGTCGACTCGGTCGACACGGCCGGCGCCGGCGACTCGTTCGCGGCGGGCTTTCTCGCGAGCCGACTCGAGGGCGCGTCGATCGAGGACGCCCTCGAGTACGCCAACGCCTGCGGCGCACTGACGGCGAGCCGGGAGGGTGCACGTAGCGCACCGATGGCGACCGAGGTCGAACAGTTTCTGGACGGGCGCGCGGATTGAATCGGGGATCCACGATCGGCGCTGGTCCGTGCTCGAGTCCGGTCGGCGCTCGGTGCTCGAACGGGGTGGCGATCGCCCCACCAAAGGTGGTCTAACGGGGTGAATCGTGACCGGGCGATCCGGCCGCCGTCGTGCAGTTTTCACCCGGTGTTGTCTGACGGTAAGTATATGGGCTGGGACGTTGGTCACTCAGCTAGACGGTCACGGAGACGTGACGGAGAGACATGACGGAACGAAGGATCAGAGAGTCATCTGGATGCGAGTTTAAACGCTGCATTCAGTACGATCGAGACACGGACGAACCGCCGAGTATAGCTACTGCAACCGCACTAGCGCGGTACTTCGACGACGATATCGGTTCCACCAGCACCCGGCTGTACGACTATATCGACCCGGACGCACTCGACTCCCTCTTTGCGGACACGCACCGAGGGACGAGTCGGGCCGAGGGGACCGTCGAATTCAGCGTCGAGGACGCGACGGTGACGGTCACGCCCGAACGAGTGGAGGTTTCCCCCGACTGCTGACTGAACGACCGGGTCGAACACACTCCGCGGCCGATCGCACTCGGCGGTGGGGTGGGGACGGGGGACGGTCGCAGGTCGCCGAACCGACGGACGCTCGGGACCCGTCCTCGAATCTTTTTTCTCGCCGCCACTGGAATCGGCGGGTATGGCAACGCAGCCACACCTGCTGGTCGACGACGGCGACCTGACCGATCGCGTGCTCGTCCCGGGCGATCCCGGTCGCGTCGATCGCATCGCCGACCACTGCGACGACTCCGAGACCATCGCCCAGAACCGCGAGTACAAGGTCGTCAACGCGACCTACGAGGGACAGGAGCTGACGATCTGCTCGACCGGTATCGGCTGTCCGTCGGCGGCGATCGCCGTCGAGGAATTGGCCAACGTCGGCGTCGAGACGATCATCCGCGTCGGCACGACCGGCGCCCTCCAGTCGGGCATCGAGATCGGCGACATGGTCGTCGCGACCGGCGCCGCGAAAGCGGAGGGGACGACCAAGCGCTACGAGGACGTCTCCTATCCGGCCGTCCCCGACTACGACGTGCTGTCGGCGCTGGTCGACTCGGCCGAGGCCAACGACGAGGACGTGCAGGTCGGCCCGGTCGTCTCCGACGACGCCTACTACGCCGAGACCGACGAGCACGTTGCCGACTGGGAGGAGGCCGGCCTCCTGGCGGTCGAGATGGAGGCCGCCGCGATCTTCTCGCTGGCCCGCCGCCGAGGTCTGCGCGCGGGGGCGATCTGTACCGTCGACGGCAACCTCGTCGAGGGCACCCAGAAGGGTACCGACACCGAGGACGACGAACTGCCGGAGAAAGCGAAGAACAACGTCGGTCGCGCGATCGACATCTCGCTCGAGGCCGTCACCGACCTATAACCGGTTCCCTCCTCACTCCGATTTGCCGAACAGCCGTTCGCGGAGCGACCGCTTCGTCGGCCGTTCGGCGAGCAGGACGGAGCAGTTGAGTTCGTCGACGACGTCGAAGACCAGCGAGCCGCGGACGAGCCGCGAGAGCAGGCCGCGCTCGGTGGCCCCGATGATCACGAGCGTTCGATCGTCGGTGGCGCGGGCGATGGCGCCCTCGACGTCGCCCGACGCGTCGACGCTCGCCTCGGCGTCCGCGAGGTCGTGCTCGGACGCCCACTCCGAGAGGAAGGCCTCGCCGGCCTCGCGTTCGCTCTCGTCGTCGACGACGTGGAGCAGGCGGATCGACGCGCCCGTCGCCGAGCGAAGCGTCCGCGCGACCTCCGCGCTGAGATCGGAGTCCGGGCCCCCGGCGGTCGGCAGAAGGAGCCGGGACGGGTCGTAGTCGCGGTCCTTCAAGACCAGGAAGTCACACGGGAGGTCGTGGGCGAGTTCGTCGAGCGGGCGCTCGGCCCGACCCGCGGACCACGGCCGGTCGCCGCCCCAGCCCATCACGACGCGGTCGATATCGCGTTCGCGGGCCGCGTCGAACACCTCCTCGAAGGAGCGGTGGGAGACGATCGTCGTCGTCTCGATCTTGGCGCCGTAGTCTTCGGCGTGTTCGCGGGCCCGCTCGAGTAGCTTCGCGGACTCGTCGTCGAGCCGATCGACCTGATCGGCGCCGCGATCCAGCGGCGTCTGGTCGGGGACCTCGACGATGTGGACCGCGTGGACGACGCCGTCGTTTGCGGCGGCGAGCGTGCTGGCCAGTTCGATCAGGTGCTGTTCGGTGCGCGGATTGGCCAGCGGCACCATAACGCGGTACTCGCTCGAGCCGTCGGGTCGGGCCACGCTGGCCGCCGAAACCGCGACGTCGGGCATCTCCTCGGAGCGGTCGAGGATGTACTCGCCGAGGACGCCCTGTCGGGGCGTCTTCGTGCGGGCGTAGAAGGCGTACCACAGCACTGCGACGGCGACGAACGCGAGGCTCAGCGCGATCTCGATCCGCGCCATGAAGGCGACGAGTCCGAACGAGAGCACCGCGCCGAGGATCGGCGTCACCGGGTAGAACGGCACCCGGAAGTCGGGTTCGTACTCGGGCACGTCGGCCTCACGAAACGCGATCAGCGCGACGTTCATCAGCGCGTAGACGATCAGGTGGAGGACGCTCGCCGCCTTCGAGAGGATCTCGAGGTCCTGCCCGAGCGCGGCGATGAAGACGATGATGACCGCGCCAGTCAGCATGATCGATCGGTAGGGCGTCGCGTATTTCGGGTGGATCTCGTTGAGTTCGTCCGTGACGATCTTATCGCGGCCCATCGCGAAGTTGATCCGGGCCGAGGAGAGGATCGACGCGTTGGCGCTGGAAGCGGTCGCCAGCATCGCCGCGAGCGAGATCAGCGTCACGCCAACGGCGTCGAGGACGGGGATGCCGGCGAACGTGATCTCGGCGACTTGCGAGACGGGAACCTTCCCGTGCAGTGAGTGCCACGGGACGATCCCGAGCATCGTTCCGACGAGCACCGCGTAGATCGCCGTCACGATACCGACGCTGCCGATGACCGCGATCGGCAGGTTCCGGCCGGGGTTCTTCAGTTCCTCCGCGACGGTCGCGATCTTCGCGTAGCCGAGGAAGGAGACGAACACGAGGGCGGTCCCCGGCAGGATCGCGCCGTAGCCCGCGTCGGTCGGCGCGAGGCCGTCGGTCGTCAGTGTCGACCACTCGAAGTGGAGGAATCCGAAGGCCGCGAAGACGGTCAGAATGCCAAGCAGAATCGCGACGATCACCGTCTGGACGCCACCGGTCTCCTTCGCGCCGACGTAGTTGACGCCGACGAACAGCAGGCCAGCGATCAGCGCGCCGAGTTGGACGTCCGTCAGCGCGAACAGGCCGAGCTCGAGGGTCGGCAACGCGAGCATCGTTCCCGACAGAAGGTCGGTGAGGTAGCCGCCGAACCCGATGCAGTAAAATGCCGAGGCGAAGGCCAGCCCCATCCAGTCGCCCATCCCCGCGATCGATCCGAACAGCGGCCCGAGCCCGCGGTTGATGTAGTAGTAGCCGCCGCCGGCTTTCGGCATCGCCGTCCCGAGTTCGCTCACCGCTAAGGCGTTGACCATCGCGATGAGGCCGCCGATGACGAACGAGGCGACGACGATCGGCCCGGCCTCCTGGGCCGCGACGCCGGGCAGCACGAAGATGCCGGCGCCGATCATCGTCCCCATGCCGATCGCCAGCGCCGACAGCAGGCCGAGGTCCTTGGCGAGCTCTTCGTCGCTCATGGGCATCCCTCCGTCGGCGATCGCCGGCGCGTGCGTGTCGGCGGTCGATCGCAGGAACTGTGCGTTCCTTCCCCAAACGATTGCTCGGTCATTATCTGGTGCCTTTCCCCGACTAGACCATAAATGATCCGAAGCCATTGATGATTACTCATTTTGGAGAGGGTAAAATTGCCGTATCGGCAGAAATGATGGCTTGTTTATCATTCTGTCCGCGGAAGATCAGAACTGTGTATATCAATGCCGTAATACCGGGAAGCATGGATCACCGGCTCGACGAGATCGATCGTCGAATCATCTACGCGCTGATGGACGACGCCCGAAACGTTTCGGCTCCGACGATCGCCGCGGACGTGAGCGTTTCTCCCGGAACGGTTCGAAACCGGATCGACCAACTCGAGGAGCGGGGAATCATCACCGGCTACCACGCGAACGTGGACTTCGAACGGGCGGCGGGACACCTCGCGAACCTCTTCATGTGCAACGCGCCGGTTTCGGAGCGCGAATCGATGGCTCAGCGTGCGCAGGTGATCCCCGGCGTCATCAACGTCCGTGAGTTGCTGACCGGCCGGCGGAACCTGCACGTGCTCGCGGTGGGCGAAGACACGGGCGATCTGCGGCGCATCGCGCGGGCGCTCTCGGATCTCGGCATCGAGATCGAGGACGAGGTGTTAGTCCAAAACGAGACCGCGCGCCCGTATTCGCCGTTCGGTCCCACGGACGAAACCCACGAGGCGATGCTGACGGACTTCATCAGCCTCTCCGGCGACGCCGAGGTCGCCGAGGTGACGGTCGACCGGGACGCCCGGATCGCCGGCATGAGCCTGCAGGAGGCGGCTCAGCGCGACGTGCTCGATGACGATTCCCTCGTCGTCGCGATCGAGCGGGACGACGCTGTCGTGACGCCCCACGGCGACACCGTGATCCGCCCCGACGACATCGTCACGCTGTTCGCCCGCGACGGCGTGGCCGACGAGACGATCGACGTGTTCCACGCCGACAACGCGGCGGAGTAAGTCAGGACTCCGTCAACTGGCTCGCCAGCGTCATCGTGTGATCGGTCAGCGTCTCCGTCGTCGTCGAGGCACCCTGGAGGCTGTCGTTGATCGACGAGAACAGCCGTTCGAACGCGATCTCGCCCTCATCGCCGCGCCAGTCGACCGTCTCGCGGGCCTCGAGGCCGCAGGTCGAACAGGTCTCGCCCTCGAGCGGCTCGAAACAGCCGTGACAGCGCTCGAGGCAGACGGGAACGATCTCGGAGCGGACGACGGCCTCGCGCAGCGTCGACTGCAGGTCGGTCGCGGTCTCGGCGACCGTCGACAGCGACGAGCGGACGTCGGCGTCGAACGCCGTTCCGTCGACTGCCCGGACGCGCTCGAGGCGCGCGTCGGCGACGTCGAGCGCGAGCAGGGCCTCGCGGCGGCCGTCGCGGTACGCCGCGGCGGTCTCGGCGACCGTCGACTCGGAGTCGTCCCCCGCGTCGGCGGTCGTTCCGACGGCCGCGAGCGTCGTCGGCAGCGACGTCGCGAGCGAGGCGAAGGAGGCGACGTCGGAGATGGCGCCGCCCTGCACGCGGGTCGTCTCGCGGACGAGCTGGAACAGTTCCTCGCTCGAGACCGATTCGGCGGGCGAAGCGGAGCCGTCGGAAGCGAACCGGAGCGTCTCGAAACAGTCAGGACAGACGGTCGCAAGGGAACTCTTGTGGACCGTTCCCTCGAGGGGGACGGCGCCGACGGGGTACGTTCGGAAGGCGGTCGTGTCGGCGTCGTCGCCGGTCGTCTCGCAGTGGCGACACGCGCGGTCGTCGCGGTCGAAAACGGCGCGTCGGTCGGCCTGCCAGTCGCGGGAAGTCACGGACGAGCGAAGACAGCGCGGCGACAAAAACGCACCGGCTCCCCGGATTCTGGTCGGAATCCGACCAATCCCTAACTCGCTGGGCGACGTACGGGGGAGTATGGACGACTCACCAACCGAAGTCGAGTTCGAACTCGAGCGCGCGTACGACCGCGAGGAACTCGCCGCCGTCTTCCGGGAGTTCGGGGCGGCCCTGGCCGAGGACCGACCGCTGAAAATCGACGACGGCGAGCGGACCGCGACGGTGTCGATTCCGGAGCGGGTCGTCGCCGAGTTGGAGGCCGAACGCGAGGACGACGAACCGCCCGTCGCCGAACTGGAACTGGAACTCGAGTGGGACGATCCGGACGGCTCGACGATACGGCTCGGCGACAGCGAGCGCGGAACGCCCGGTGTCGTCGGCGCCGACGCAGCCGCCGAAGGCGAACCCGAGACCGACCCCGCGGCGGCGACGATGCCGCCGGAGGCCGTTCCCGGCGGTCCGGACGCTGACGACGCGTCGACGGACGGCGACTCGCGCTCGGAGTCGGAGTCGGTGCCCGCGGACGCTGAATCGGAAACTCAACCACAACAGGACGGCCGAACCAGCCGGTTCGAAGTCTACGAGGACCGCGGCGGCGAGTGGCGCTGGCGGCTCGTCCACTGGAACGGGAACATCGTCGCCGACAGCGGCGAAGGGTATACCTCGCGGTCGAACGCGAAGCGAGCGGCCCGAAGCGTCATGCGGGCGGCGCCGACCGCGACCGTCGAGGATCGGGAGGACTGAGTTCGAGTCCGACCGTCGCGTCGCGGCTACGGACGAAACGCGTCCGAATCGGCGTCGAAGTCGACGTCCGGCGTCCGGGTCGCCGATTCGTACTCGAGCGACGGGCGTCGCTCCGCCGGGATCGCGTCGTACGTCCGGAGAAACGAGACGATCCCGCGTTTGCCGCCGAAATCGCCACGGTAGCGACGGAAGAGTCGCGGGACGGTGGCGGCGTTGGCGTCGGCGTCGTACGTAACGGTCTCCTCGAGGAACCACTCGACGGCGACGTCCAGTTCCGCGTCCACATCGGGCGGCGAGTATGTCGTGATCGGCGGCGAGGGCTCGGCGCAGTGGCTGATGGCGAAGTGGATCCGCGGGTCGCACTCGGGAAGGCGGTACCGCCGTTCGAACGACGAGGGAAACGGCCGCGGGACGTAGCCGAGCCCCCAGGGATGTTTCGACCGCCGAAGCATACCGTGTTCGATGTCGGCGAGGCTGAGGAGAACGCCGCTGATCGGGATCCGATCCCGGGAGACGAACTTCCAGCGCTCGAGGCGACCCGCCTCGCCGTCGAGTTCGTCCCCCTCCTCGAGGAGCAATTGGGTGTAGGCGTTGTAACAGTTGAGCCAGAACGCCAATTTCGCGGTCCGGCGCTCGAGGGCCCGGTCGAGGCACGATCGCTCGAGCGTCGCGAGGTGGTCTCGCAACCAGTCGGTATCACCCTCGGTCTTGACCGCGTAGAGCAGATCGGCAGAGAGGGAGAGGGGATCGAGCTGGGTCGACATTCCCTCCGACGTAAGCGAACCAGCACCTTGAAGCCGTGTGAGAGCGATCGCGACTGTCCGCGGCGCGAATAGGTCGGCTCGGTCCCTCGCGAACGGCAGAGTCCGTTGCGCATGCCAGCGATTTGCCCCTACCTTTATTTCGGCGTTCGCGGAAACTATTCGTGTGAACATCAGCAAGGGGTTTCTCCTGGCACTCGTCGCAGTTTTGGCCTTCCTCTCGTGGCTGCTCATCGCGCCGTTTCTCCAGTACGCTCTCATCGCCGTGCTCCTCGCGTACATTCTCCGCCCGCTCCAGCGCCGCCTCGAGCAGCGGACCTCGCCGATGATCGCCGCGATGGCGCTCGTCTTACTGACGATCACCGGCTTCGTGATCCCGCTCGCGATCATCCTCACGGTCGTCATCCAGGACGCCACGAGGATCGTGGAAAACCTCAACACCGACTCCGTCAGCCTCACGGAAGTCGAATCGTTCATCCAGGAGCAGACGGGGGTGAGCGTCGATCTGATGTCCTCGCTGATGGACGCGGCCCGGCAGGGCGGCCAGATGGTACTCGAGCAGTCGACCGCGTGGTTGAGCGCGCTCACCCACGCGCTGATCGGCTTCGGACTGGCGCTGTTCCTGCTGTACTACCTGCTCAAGGACGGGAACAATCTCATCAGCTGGATCCGGAAGCGGACGCCGCTCCCGGACGACGTGCAGGACGACCTCTACGAAGAACTCGACGAGGTCATGCAGGCCGTCCTCATCGGCCACGTCCTCATCGCCCTCGTGCAGGGCCTGCTCGCGGGGATCGGGCTGATCGCCACCGGGATTCCGAACGCCGCGTTCTGGACAGTCATCATGGTCGTCCTCGCGCTGATTCCGATCATCGGCACCTTCCTCGTCTGGGGGCCCGCCGTCATCTTCCTGTTGGCGACCGGCGAGCCGCTGCTGGCCGTTGGGCTGTTCGTCTACAGCACCGTCATCGTCGGCCTCTCGGACGACTACCTGCGGCCGCTCGTCGTCGACCGCTACGCCGAACTGAACCCCGCGGTCATCATCGTCGGCGTCCTCGGCGGCGCCTACGCCTTCGGCTTCATGGGGCTGTTCTTCGGGCCGGTGATCCTCGGCGCGCTCCGGGCCACGCTGACCGTCTTCCACGACAATTACGAACGCCTCGAGAGAGAGAAGTTCGGCGGCTGAGTCGGCTCGACCTTCGCGGCTGCGTCCGGGCGTTCGCCAGCGTTCAAGGCCGTCCGGGCCGTACCGCGAGTATGCGCGTCCAATCCTACATCTACGATTCCACGGCTCCCGCCGACCACGTCGACCGCGTCCGCGAACGACTCGCGACCCGCGACGAGGAGTTCGAGTCCCTGGACGTCGCCGACGCAGACGATCGGAGCGACGCCGTCCGGGAGGCGATGTTCGCGATCCGCGAGTCGGTCCGGATCGGGACGGCTCCCGACGAACTCTATAACGACAACGGCGAGCCCGACTTTGCTCCCGGCGTCCTCATCACGGCGGCGCCGACCGGCCGGCGGACGATTCACGTCGGCCGGGAGGCCCTCGAGGCGCTCGCCGAGGACGAGCCCTGAGATTCCGTGGCGTTCGTACCGTGCGATGTTTACTCAATGACGATCATTATGCACAGATGTGAGAACAATATTTCCGAATTCGTTAAACCGCTTCGACTCGAAACCGAGACATGGACGCAACCGAACCCAGAGACCCAGTCACCAACGTTCGACTTGAGGAGCCCGATCTCCCGGTCTACCTGCCCGGAACGCCCACCGTCTCGTTCACCGAATACATCGAACTCGCGATCGACAGTCTGCGCCGCTGACGGCCGGTAAACGGCAGTGTTTCAATTCTTGTAGCCGTGTGAGTTCCGCGTCCGCTATCAGTAGACATCGTTCGCAACCGCCCCTCGAGAGCGATGGCACGAACGGGACGGGCCGGATTCGTCGCGCTTTTGCCGTCCCGGGCCCGAAACACGTTCAAGCGAATGGCCCGGTATCACATCGAAACCTACGGCTGTACGTCCAACCGCGGGGAAAGCCGCGAGATCGAGCGCCGGCTCCGCGATGCGGGCCACTACCGGGTCGACGGACCGGACGAAGCCGACGTCGCCATCCTCAACACCTGTACCGTCGTCGAGAAGACCGAGCGGAACATGCTCCGGCGGGCCGAGGAGCTCTCGGAGGAGACCGCGGACCTCTTTATCACCGGCTGTATGGCCCTCGCGCAGGGTGAGGAGTTCCGCGCGGCCGACGTCGACGGCCAGGTGCTCCACTGGGACGAGGTGCCGGAGGCGGTCACCAACGGTGAGTGTCCGACGACGACCCCCGACGCCGAGCCGATTTTGGACGGCGTCGTCGGCATCCTCCCCATCGCCCGGGGTTGCATGTCCGACTGTTCGTACTGTATCACGAAGCAGGCGACGGGCAAGATCGACTCGCCCCCGATCGAGGAAAACGTCGAAAAGGCCCGTGCGCTGATCCACGCCGGCGCCAAGGAGATCCGCATCACCGGCCAGGACACCGGCGTCTACGGCTGGGACGAGGGCGAGCGGAAGCTCCACCGACTGCTCTCTGAAATCTGCGAGATCGAGGGCGACTTCCGAGTGCGCGTGGGGATGGCCAACCCGAAAGGGGTCCACGGCATCCGCGAGGAACTCGCCGAGGTCTTCGCCGCGAACGACAAACTCTACGACTTCCTGCACGCGCCCGTCCAGTCCGGCTCGAACGACGTGCTCGGTGACATGCGCCGCCAGCACCAGGTCGACGAGTACGTCGAGGTCGTCGAGACCTTCGACGACGCCCTGGACTACTGGACGCTCTCGACGGACTTCATCGTCGGCTTCCCCACCGAGACCGACCACGACCACGCGCAGTCGATGGCGCTACTTCGCGAGACCCGGCCCGAAAAGATCAACGTCACCCGTTTCTCGAAGCGCCCCGGCACGGACGCCGCCGAGATGAAGGGACTGGGCGGAACGGTCAAGAAGGAACGCTCGAAGGAGATGAGCGACGTCAAGCGCGACATCGTCGCCGACGCCTACGCCGACATGGTCGGCGAGGTCCGCGAGGACTGTCTCGTCGTCGAGCAGGGAACAGCCGACTCCGTGAAGTGTCGCGACTCGGCGTACCGGCAGGTTATCGTGCAAAACGCGAGCGAGTACGGCCTCGAGCCCGGCGACTTCGTCGACCTCGAGGTGACGGCCCACGAGACGATGTACGCGTTCGGCGAGCCGGTCTGATTTTTCGCCCGTCGCCGTCCGGTTTAGAGACTCGCGACTGCGTCCTCGATCTCCTCGCGCGGTAACGGCGAGATCCAGTCGTCGGCGACGAACGCGTACTGCACCTCGCGGTCGGCGTCGACGACGAACGCCGAGCGCCACGGGGTCGAGACGTTCGCCATGTGATCGCGATCGGCCAGCAGATCGAGTGACTCGCTCACCTCGCCGTTGACGTCCGCGAAGAAGCGAAACCCGGGGGACCCGAGCCAGCGCAGGAACGCGTTCTGCGCGTAGGGACCGTCTCGGCTGACGCCCAGCACCGCGACGTCCTCGAACCCGTCCCAGCCGGCCCGGACGAACTGCGTCCACCAGTTCTGCGCGATCGCGCTGAACGCGAATCCGGTACAGATCACGACGCCGCCGCGCTCGCCGAGCGCCGCGGACAGCGCCGTCGAACGGAACGTCTCGCCGTCGCACAGCAGTGCCTCGAAGTCGGGGAGTTCGTCGCCCTCAGTCGGTGGCATACCCGGACTGCTTCGGGCAGCGACAAAAGTCCCCGTGCCCCGGCAGAACGGCGACGACGAGCGGCCCTGGGGCGACTGCGAGCGAGCGCCACCCACCCTTTTGGCGATCCGCACCGAATACGCGGATATGGTTACGCTGTACCAACTCGAGGGCTGTCCGTACTGCGAACTCGTCGCCGACCGCCTCGACGAGCTCGGCGTCGACTACGACAGCGTCTGGGTCGAGGGACTACACTCGAAGCGCAACGAGGTCAAGCGGATCTCCGGCCAGCGGCAGGTGCCGGTCATCGTCGACGACGAGTACGGCGTCACGATGGCCGAGTCCGAACGGATCGTCGACTACCTCGAGCAGACATACGCCTGAACTGGCGACGGCGTACAGGCGTCAGCTACCCGTCCTCCGCGTCGAGCCCGTGGGGATCCAACCCTGGATCCTCGACCGCGGGGGCGCCGATGGCGAGCACGACGCCCTCCTCGTCGCCGACGTTGCGGTGGCCGTGGCCGATTTCGGGTTTGGCGATCCAGAACGTTCCTGGACCGGCCTCGACGTACTCCTCGTCGCCCGAGCGGCCGAGTTTCAGCGAGAACTCGCCCTCAAGGACGTAGTAGAGCTCCTCCTGTTCGGCGTGGGCGTGGTATCGAATTTCCTCGCCGGGGTCGAAGTACCAGAGTTTAAGGTGGACATCGTCGGCTCCCAGAACCTCGTCGAGCGCGCGGATCCGCAGGTCTGGCGGGACCTCGTCGCTCTCGGAGAGATCCGTCATCGGGACGTCGTCGGTGTGAACGACTTCGTACTCCATACAGGAGTGCGAAACGATAACAACCACCAAAAGTGTCCGGATACCGACGGCGCGTTCGAAGCGACCGATCAGACGTCGGTGTCGTCGGTACCGACCTCGGTCTCGGCCGCCGCCTCCGGGACGACGCCGATTTCCCCCTCGAGCGCCTGCGGATTTGCCCGACCGAGGTCGATCCCCTCGCGCGCTAATCGCTCGACGATCTCGCGGGCGTACTCCGAGTGAATCCGGCTGTAGGTGTCCCGGTCGGGGTCGGCGATCCACAGCGCGGCCTCGATCCGAACCGTTTCGTTGAGTTCAGCGACGCGGACGACGGGTTCGGGATCGTCGAGGACGTCGGGATGGTCGGCGGCCGCCTCGGCGAGAACCCGGATCGCGGCGTCGATATCGTCGTCGAAGTTGATCTGCACGGGGACGGTCACTCGGAGTCGATCGTTGACCACAGCGTTGGTGACCGCATTCGCCGTCAGCTCGGAGTTGGGGACCGTGATCACCTCGTTGTCGAAGGTGCGGACCCGCGTCGAGCGAAAGCGGATATCCTCGATGATACCCTCCTGATCCGACCAGCGGATCCAGTCGCCGATGTTGAAGTTCGGATCGGTCACGATGTAGACCCCGCTGGCTAGATTCCCCACGACGTTCTGGGCGGCAAAACCGAGCGCGACCGTCAGCCCGGCCACGAGGATCGCCGCCCGCTCGAGGATGAAGTTCAGGCCGGCGATCCAGAGCCCGAAGACGATCGCGACGACGACGACGCCGAAGGCGGCCACGCGCTCGAGGCCCTCGCGGAGGGTCCGTTCGGTATCCCGGGACTCAAGCGCGAGGGCGACGAGCGGGAGGACGACGTACCGACCGATCGCGTACACCAGCAGGAATGTCAGCAGAAAGGTCGCGACGTTGTCCAGCAGCGTGAGGTACCGCTGCAGGAGTCCCTCGAGTCTGTTCAGCACGTACACGCGTTCGGCGTTCGACGGGAACGCGCACAAGGATTCGGCCGGCAGTCGCGCCGGGGTGTCACAAAACGGGCCGGACGTCGCTACTCGAACTCGAAGACAACGGCGCCGTCCTCGTCGGGGACGGTCGCACCCGGCTGGTCGGCGAAGGCGTCGCGGACGCGGTCGTAGGTCTCCTCGAGCGCCTCGACGATCACCGTGGTGTCGCTGATGACGGGCATGAAGTTGGTGTCGCCCTCCCAGCGGGGCACGACGTGGGTGTGGAGGTGGTCGTCGATGGAGCCGCCGGCCCCGTCGCCGAGGTTCAAGCCGGCGTTGAAACCGTCCGGCTCGAGGCCGGCCTCGAGCGCGTCGAAGGTGCGCTGTTTCAAGCGGGCGTGATCGAGCAGTTGCTCGCCGTCGAGTTCGGTATAGTCGCCGGTATGAGCGTGAGGAATAACCATCGCGTGACCCGGATTGTACGGGTAATTATTGAACATCACGAACGCGTGCTCGCTCCGGGCGACAATCAGGTTCTCCCTGTCAGTTTCGAGGGCGGGCAGTTCACAGAAGACGCAGTCCTCGACGTCGGGGTTTCCCTCGTCGCGCTTGATCCAGTCGATCCGCCAGGGTGCAAACACCTGATCCATACCTGACACAAGAGTGGGAGAGCCTAAAGCGTTTCACTCCGGCAATTATTCAGGATTATCTTCAAATCTAATACTTCGTGTCTGTTTCGAGAGGGATCGGTGAACAGTACAACCGTACGAGAGCGGTCGATAAACGATATAGAACGCTCTCGAAGCTTTTTATCAGCACCATAACGCTGTCTTGCGATTTTTCGACTCAGTTCTCGAAATGAAACAGGGATTTAAGCTTGTACTACGGAAAGGTCCCGGTAATGGCAACGACTGACGACTCCTTCAACGGGATGACCGAGCACTGCCCCGACTGCGACCTCGAGACACTCCACGAAGTGTCCGTCCAGATCCGAACCGAGAGCCTGAAGAAAGAGAACGCGCAGTTCTCGCGCGAACCCTACCGCGTGGCCGAGTGCCAGCGGTGTGGCAACCGCTCGAGCCAGCGGATGAACAACGCCTGAGAACGACCGACCGACGACCGCGCTACGAACCGCCCTCGTTGCCGGTCTCCCGCGAACCCCCCTACACCCCCTTTTCGACGCGACCGCACGTCAGCGATAGCGATCCGCTCGAGTCGAGGGTTCGACGATCAGTCCGACGCCGTCGTGACTTCGCAGCCGTCCTCGGTGATAATGATCGTGTGCTCCTTCTGGCTGACGAGGTAGCCGTCGTCCTCCTTCAACACCGGGTAGCCGTGGACGATGTCGTTGCGCTTGAGTCGGCGTAGCGCCATCTCCGGCCGGTCGGTCTCGAGCCACCGCGTCGCGAACGGCAGCGTGCGGAACTCCTCGGTGATCTGTTCCAGCGCGTCGCGGGCCTGCCGGTTGCGCACCGAGCCCTCGCGCTCTAGGGCGAAAATTTCCTCGCTGGCGCCCTCGCTGACCTTGCCGCCGCCGTCGGTCGCGAACGGTTCGATGGCGACGACGTCGCCGACCTCGAGCGTCGTCCCCTGCGAGACGGCGCGGTTGGGGATGTTCGGGCTGGTGTGTTGCTCCCAGTGGCCCAGTCCGTGCCCGGTCAGGTTGACGACGGGGTTGTAGCCGTAGCCGTCGATGACGTCCTCGATCTCGGCGCCGATGTCGCCCGTGTCGACGCCCGGTTCGATGATATCGAGGGCCGCCTCGAGGGCCTGTTCGGAGGCCTCGGCGAGTTCGGGGTTGCCCGAGAGGTCGACGGTGATGGCGGTGTCGGCCAGCCAGCCGTCGACGTGGACACCGATGTCCAAATTGACCATCTCCTCGCCGAAGGTTGTGTCGTCGTCGATCGAGGGCGTCGCGTGGGCCGCCTCCTCGTCGATCGAGATGTTGACCGGGAAGGCGGGTTCGCCGCCGAGTTCCCGAATTCGATCCTCGGCGAACTCGGCGACTTCGAGGTGACTCGCGCCGACCTCGACGCGCTCGGCTGCCTCTTCGCGCACCTGTGCGAGGATCTTCCCCGCCTCGCGGTGCTTCTCGTACTTCTCGGACTCTAAGTCCACCTCGGATTCGGCCATGCACCGGGGTTGTACCGGTCGACAAAAAGAGGTTCCGCCTCGGCGACGGGACTCAGGAACGCGACCGGGAGGCGACGACGGCCGAACCCGACCGGGAGGCGACGACGGCCGAACCCGACCGGGAGGCGACGACGGCCGAACCCGACCTACCGGCGAGCGTCAGTCGCTATCGATCCACTGACACTCCGGACAGGCGGCGACCCCCTGCACGTTCGACAGCGTCGTCGCACAGTGAGGGCAGTGTCGCGCCGCGTAGTGTGGTGTTTCCAGCATGGGTTCGACCACGGCAACGACGATGATAAAACTACTCGACGTCAATCGTCGAACCCTCGTCGCCGATCGCGGGCCGGCGGTCGGTCGCCAACCGTCTACTCGAACCGTCTCGGCTGTCATTTTGGCGGAAATCGCCGATAACATTAGTGGGCTGTCAGAAACAGTCACCGGCGTTTTGTCGATCGCTCGCGTCGATGCCGCCGGCGTGAGAGACGCCACTGCCGAGCGAGTCGGTTCGGACGGTCGGCGAGCGTCGTGAACCGCCCTCGGGGCGACGGCGACGGACCCGGCGGGTGGACCCGTCGATCTCGAGGGCGTTCGCGACTCGATTTCCCGTCCGCGAGCGATCTGCATTACGCCGCGATGCCCTCGCCTCGAGAGTTCCACATTCGTCGATACCCGTCACCCTTGCCGTCGAGACAAAATTGCGTTTTGTCCACTCATAGACCCGTCATAAGACGAATGTTTATATACGCCGAATTTCCGAATTCGAACACATGCCCCCAGCTCAGCGGCTCTCGGAGTTGATATGCCGAAAGACCCTATCGGGAATCGTTCAATTTTTGCCGGCCGTCGATGGAAATGGTAGGCCTTTTACCCCTATCGAGTAACCGTACAGACGAGATGAGCTACGACAAGATCGAGGTCCCTGACGCGGGGGAGAAGATCACGCTGAAAGAGGGTTCCGAGGACGAGATCGAGGTGCCCGACAATCCGATCATCCCGATCATCCACGGCGACGGTATCGGGAAGGACGTCGGTCCCGCCGCACAGAAGGTCCTCGAGGCCGCCGCCGAGGCGACCGGTCGCGAGATCAGCTGGATGCGCGTCTACGCCGGCGAGTCCGCCCGGGAGGAGTACGGCGAGGACGTTAACCTGCCCGACGAAACCGTCGACGCGATCGAGGAACACCGCGTCGCCATCAAGGGTCCGCTGACGACCCCCGTCGGTGCCGGCTTCCGCTCGCTGAACGTCGCGCTACGACAGACGCTGGACCTCTACGCTAACGTCCGTCCGACCTACTACCTCGACGGCGTCCCGTCGCCGATGAAGGCGCCCGAGGAGATGGACATGGTGACCTTCCGGGAGAACACCGAAGACGTCTACGCCGGCATCGAGTGGGAGGCCGGCACCGACGAGGTCGAGCAGGTCCGCGAGTTCGTCGAGGACGAGATGGGCTTCGACGAGACGATGCACGACGGCCCCATCGGTATCGGCCTCAAGCCGATCACCGAGAAGGGCTCGAAGCGACTCGTTCGCGAGGCCATCGACTACGCCTTAGAGCACGACCGAGACAAGGTCACGCTCGTCCACAAGGGCAACATCATGAAGTTCACCGAGGGTCAGTTCGGTGACTGGGGCATGGAGGTCGCCGACGAGGAGTACCCCGACGATGAGGTCTTCGCCGCACCCGACTCGCTGTGGGAGACCCAGGACGAGGTCGACATTCCGGAGGACGCCGTCATGGTCGAGGAGCGCCTCGCCGACGCGATGCTCCAGTGGATGCAACTGCGCACCGACGAGTTCGACGTCCTCGCGATGCCCAACCTCAACGGCGACTACCTCTCCGACGCCGCCGGCGCCCAGATCGGCGGCCTCGGCATCGCTCCGGGTGGCAACTTCGGCAAGGGCCGCATGCTCGCCGAGCCCGTCCACGGCTCCGCGCCCAAGCGCGCCGGCCAGAACATGGCCAACCCGACTGCGATGATCCTCTCCGGCCGCCTCATGTTCGACTACCTCGGCTGGGACGACGCCGCCGACCTGATCCGCGACGCCGTCGAGGAGACCATCTCCTCCGGCAAGGTCACCTACGACCTCGAGCGCCAGCTCGAGGACGCCGAGAAGCTCGGCACCAGCGAGTACACCGACGAGATCGTCGACACCATCGAGAAGCTCTCGTAGAGACCTTCTCGTCCGCTTGCGGCTTCGGAACCGTTTTTCTGCGCTTCTCTCGTTTCATCACGGCGAGTCGATCGCTACGGGACTCGAGTCCGGTAGCCAGTCCGTCGTCTCCCCGTCCTCGAGATCAAGCTCGATAGCGCTGCAGTTCGACGACGACGGCAGCCCCACCCAGCTCGCTCGATTCGATCCACACGTCGCCGCCGTACTGCGAGACGAGCGTGTCGACGAGGTAGAGGCCGACTCCCGAGCCCTCGCTCTCGAGGCCCTTCTCGCCGCGGCCGAAGAGGGTGTCGCGTCGGTCGAGCGGAACGCCCGGGCCGTTATCGACGATTCGGACGGTGGCCGTCTCCGGCCCGGCGTCGGCGGTGATAACGACGCGCGGCTCGGCCGCGTCGTTGTGCTGGACCGCGTTGTTCAGGAGGTTCCTGAACACGGTCGACAGGAGCGGCCCGGCGCTGACGGTCGCCGTCGGAATCGATCCGTCGACGACGAACTCGGCGTCGGCGTACGCCTCGCGTCGCCGCTCGAGCGTCTCGGCGAGCGTCGCCTCGAGCGAGACCGGTTCCGCGCCGTGGTCGCCGTCGTCGTCCCAGAGTTCGGTGAACGCCTGGAGCGTCTCGGTGAGTTCGATCGTGTGTCGCGTCGTGCCCAGCATCCGCTCGAGCATCGCGCGCTCGTCCTCGCCGTCGAGGCGGTCGTTCAGTTCCTCGCCCCAGCCGAGGACGACCGCCATGTCGTTGCGGATGTCGTGGCGGACGATCCGGTTCAGGAGCAGCAGTTCCTCGTTGCGGCGGGACAGCGTTTCCTCGTTGCGCTCGAGGCGCCGGCTCAACGCCGCCGCGTCGAAGAAGACGTAGGTCTGCCGGGCGACGAGCGCGAGCAACACGAGCGCGCCGAGCGCGAGCCCGACCGGGTCGAGGGTCCCGGTCAAGGCGGCGTAGCCCATGACGGCCATCGCGAGCAGGAAGGGGACGTAGGGGGCGACCGTTTCTCGGAACGCGTACCGGCGTCGGTCGACCTCGGGCGGGGGCGTCGCCGCCGACGGATGGAGCGCGGCGAGCGCGACGATCAGATTGCCGGCGAGCCAGATCACGTCGAACTCGCTGTAGATGTAGCCTCCCGTGATCGACAGGTAGGCGAACGCGCTGTCGGCGAACGCCCAGACGAGGTTGCCCGCGGCGAAGAGCGTGATCGGGACGCGCCGCGACCCGCGGGCGTGGACCGCGACGACGAACGCGACCGCGGCGAGGACGATGTCGAGCGACGGGTACGCGGCGGACAACCACAGCGTCGCGCCGCCAGCGTCGCCGTGGGCCAGGATCGGAGCGAGCACGAACTGCCAACTGATCGCGAGCAAGGCGGCCGCGACGAGGAACCCGTCGAGGGTGATGCGGAGGATCGAACCCAGACGGTGTTGGGACGCGGCGAGCACCAACAGTCCGGCCCCGAGAAAGAGGTAGTCGGCGAGATAGAACAGGTCCGGCACGCCGGGGAACGGGACGCCGCTCAGCCACAGTTCGTAGCACATCCACGCGAACTCGCCGGTCGCGAACAGGCCGGTACCGACCGCGACGATCCCCCAGCCGAGCGCGTCCGGCGGCTCGCTCCGGCGGGCCAGCAGTCCCAGTGCGACGGCGGCCGCGGCCGCGCTGGCGACGAGGATAACGTTCGAGAAGAGGAGGGTTCCACGGGGGCCCATCAGGCGCATCAAGCCGACCGATCCGAGGACGAACAGTCCCGCGACGATCCACGCCAGTCGGAACTGGCGGGGACCCAATTGGAACGGCGCGCTCGACCCGCCTTCCGACTCGACGGTCGGGGGATCGGAGACATCGGCGTGTGACTCGGCGCTCATCGCTGCGTAAACTACCCGAAACGGCGCCGAGGTAAAGACGCACTGGCCCGCCGCTCACACTGTTGACAACGGTCGACAGAAACCGAACGGACTCGAGACCGTCCGGAACGGGTCGGAAGCGCCGTCTCGATCAGGATCAGTAGCTTTTCGGGGCGGTGTCGACGCGTGTTACCCATGAGTCCGACCCTCGAGCCCGAATCCCTCTGTGAGCGCGACGACGTCGACGTGCAGACCGAGACGCGGACACTCACTCGAACGGAGTTTGAGACCGCCCGCGACCTCGAGGACCACCTGACGATCGGCGTCGCGAACGACGCCGGCGAGGTGCTGCTGGTCGCCGACGGCATCCGCGGCTGGACGCTCCCCGGCGCGCCGGTCGGCCCGGACGAAGACTGGGACGCCGTCGCCCGCCGTACCCTCGAGTCGCTGACCGGCGTCGACGCCGGCATCGCCGAGCCGATTCGCGTCCGGCGGGTCGAGTTCGAGCGGGACGGTGACGCGGATCGCCGGCGGACGACCTACGATGTGCTCGCCCGGACGGCGTCGGTTCCGGGCCGGCCGGTCGCCGACGAGCCGACGGTCGCCGGGGAGGACGTGACGGACCTCGTCTGGCTCGATCACGTCCCCGAGGACGCGTCCGGCGCGATCGCGGCCGACATCGAGGCGGTCCTCGAGCGGTCGGCGGCGTAGCATCGAAACGGCGGACGACCCGGTCGCCGATTGACCCGCGGGATCGATTACGACGGTCGAGACAGTTCACCGTCGAATACCGTTCTACAACCCGAAATCGGCGTTCCAGAAACCATCAACTACCCTTATTCGCCGACGCATAAGATTGGTCAGTTGACACATGACGGACGATCGCGATCCATCGGCGACGCCCAGACGAGCGTTTCTCGCGGGAACCGTCGGAACGGCGCTAGTCGGAACCGCCGCGGGCGCAGTCGGAGACGATGATAACGCCGGCGAGAACGGACGGAAGCACTGTAACAGCTGTAACGGACAGCGAAGCGGCGCCGACACGCGGCTGCCGACCGCCCACGATCTAACGATGGACGACGGCCACCGCCTTCGGGTCTGGGAGCGGACGACCGTCGACGAACCCGAGGAGGCCGTCATCTTCGTCCACGGTTCGACCTACGGCGCCGTCTCGATGTTCGATCCGCCCCTCGGCGACGAGTTCGGCTGGCTCCCCTCCGCCGCGGCGCAGGGACAGGCCACGTTCGCTCCCGATATGCGCGGCTACGGCCACAGCGAACCGCCCGCCGAGTACGACGAGCCGCCGGAGGCGAACGCGCCGCCGCTGTCGTTCGAACGCGAGGCGCTCGACATCCTCGAGGTGACCCGCTGGCTCCGCGACGAGCGCGGCTTCGATCGCGTTCACTACGTCAGCCTCTCCGGCGGGACCTGGCGCGGCCGCGCGGTATACGAAGTCGGCGACCCCGACTACGCGACGGTCACGCTCGCGGGCGGCTCGTTCGGGACGCTCGAGATCGGCGCCGATCCCGAGGGGCCCGCGTACGCGACCCAGG
Source organism: Haloterrigena salifodinae (assembly GCF_003977755.1). Lineage (NCBI taxonomy): Archaea > Methanobacteriati > Methanobacteriota > Halobacteria > Halobacteriales > Natrialbaceae > Haloterrigena > Haloterrigena salifodinae. The sequence continues at coordinate 69,425 of NZ_RQWN01000002.1, read as the reverse complement.
AGCGCTCGGGGTTCATCGAGCGGTGGAACGCGGAACTCCCCGAAGGCGCCGACCGCGACTACTGGATCGGCGGCGCGGAGTACACCGCCGACGAGGTCCAGGCCGCGGTCTGGAAGGCGATCTACGAGACGAACCAGGCGATCGACGACGGCGAGGCGTCGGAGACATCTCGAGAAGGCAGTGAAACCGCCGACGAGGAGACGATCATCGCCCCGTTAGTCCGCCAGGAAAGCGAGTACCACCCGCGGCAGATCGACGACCCGACGCTCGTGATCCGCGCCTCGAGCGACGGCATCATCTCCCGGGAGGGCGCGCTGAACCTGTACGACGCCGTCGGCGCAACCGACGACCGGAAGCGGTACGTCGAGATCGCCGGCGGAACGCACTTCATCTTCCTCGAGCGCGAGCGCCGGGAGTTCTTCGACGCGGTGCGACAGTTCCAGACGCGGTACTGAGTCGGCGCCGCGGGTCGGGACGGAAGCCGGTCCCCGTAACGTTCTCGTCGCGGCCGCGCATACTCGCGGCCGATGACCGAGGTACGCGTCGCCGACACCGAACGCACGCGCGAGGACGCCTTCACCGTCCGGCAGACGGTATTCGTCGAGGAACAGGGCGTCGACGAGGAACTCGAGTACGACGCACACGACGAGACCGCGACGCACTTCGTCGCCTACGACGGCGACGAGCCGGTCGGCGCCGCCCGCCTCCGGGAGTACGCGGACGGCGTCGGCAAGGTCGAACGCGTCGCTGTCCTCGAGTCCCGCCGGGAGGACGGCGTCGGTCGTGCGGTGATGACCGCCGTCGAAGACCGGGCTCGAGCGGACGGACTCGAGTCGCTGAAACTGCACTCGCAAACGCGGGCAGCCGGCTTCTACCGCAGTCTGGGTTACGAACGGTACGGCGAGGAGTTCGAGGAAGCCGGGATCCCCCACGTCGAGATGCGGAAATCGCTCGGGGGGTCGGAGTAGACGCCGTCTCGCTCGAGACCGTTACCGTTCTCCCTCGACCCCGAGTTCGTCGGCGAAGCGGGCGAAAAACGACTCCATGAACTCCCATCGGGACGCTCCGAGCCGACGGCCGGGGTCCGTGTACAACTCGTCCAGCCGCTCTCTCGCCCACTCGTGGAGGAGCGAGACGTCCGGACGGTCCGCCGTCGCCGCCCGCAGCCCTGACGAGTCGTCGATCACCGCGTGTTTCTCGCCCGTTCGACCCGAGCGCTCGCCGACGATACAGGCCAGCCGGACGATCCCGACCGCGCCGGTCGCGTCCAACTTGTCCGCGTCGAAGAGCAACTTCGCCTCGAGGGTTTCGGGCTCCGGGGAACTGGCCCGGATACTGTGCGCCCGAACGCAGCGTTCGACCGCGGCGATTCGGTCGGGAGAGACGTCTTCGGCCGCGAGCAGGTCCGCCGCTTCGCTCGCACCCCATTCGTCGTGATCGTCGATCTCGCCCGTTCGCTCTAACGGACGCCCGATGTCGTGCAGCCAGGCGGCCGCCGATAGCACGTCTCGATCGACGGCGTCCTCGCACTCGTCCGCTAATCGAAGCGAGAGATCGCGGACGCGATTGGCGTGGAAGCTATCGTGTGCGGGGAGGGCAGCTTCGTAGTACGGAATCGACAGCTCTCGAGCGAGCGGTTCTAATTCCCGTGCCATCCAGTGATGAAAAATCGGCCGTCGGCATAGTAGTTGCGCGATTGATAGCAACGGAATCCGAACGCGTTACCCGAGTCGCCGCTCCCACTCCTCGGCGGGCATCGACTCGCCGCTGACGCCGTCGGGTCCCTGCGCCGCGAGGAGCACGGCCGCGTCGTTCATCACGTCGGGATCGAGGATCCGTTCGCGTTCCTCGTCGGGGAGGTGCGCCCAGATGTCAGTGTCGACTCGACCGCCCGGGTCGAGCGCGTTGGCGTTGACGCCGCGGTCCTCGGCCTCGAGCGCGGTCGTCCGGGTCAGTCCCTCGAGGCCCCACTTCGAACTCACGTAGGGGCCCGCGCCGCCGATGGCGTTTCGACCGAGTCCCGAGGAGATATTGATAACGTTGCCATGGCCCTGCTCGTACATGTGGGGCAGCACAGCGCGAGTAAAGAGGAACATGCCCTTGAGGTTGACCTCGAGGACGGTATCCCAGTCGTCCTCGTTGATCTCCTCGAGCGGGGTGCGCCCGTCGTACATCCCGAGCAGGCTGACGCCGGCGTTGTTGACCAACGCGTCGACCCGGCCGAACTCGTCGATCGCTCGGTCGACGACCCGTTCGACGGCGTCGGCGTCGCGGACGTCCGCGGGGACGACGAGCGATTCGCCGGACAGGTCGGCGACGATTTCGGTCATGCGCTCCTCGTCGCGGGCGGTGAGCACGACGCGGGCGCCCTCCGCGGCGAACCGTTCGACCATCGCACGGCCGAGGCCGCGGCTCGCGCCCGTGACGACGATGACGTCGTTCGCTAACGCTGGCATGCGCTGAGTGTCGATCCCGAACGGCTTGAAAATTGGTCTGCGGACCGGAAACGGGGTCCGCCCTACTTCGCGAGTCGCTCGCGACCGTACTTGCCGGCCAGGCCAACGATCGCCAGCGCCATCGCGGCGGCGAAGACGACGACGAAGGCCGAGGCCGGTTCGGTAACCGTCTCGAGTTCGCCCTGGACGAACTCGCCCGCGAGGACGGCGGCGACGGCGAACAGCGCGAGTCCGCCGACGTTGACGGGCAGCGAGTTCGTCTCGGGGACGACGTTGGGATCGTTCAGGAGCACGAGGAGCACGGCGATAGCGAAGGGTGTCCCGACGAGTCCGAACGCCAGCGTGAGCACGAGGAGTTGGAAGAACGTCCCGCCGAGGAACGCACCGACGGCGGAGACGAGCGCGAAGGCGGCAATCGCGGCCCGGTAGCGGCCATCGTCGGTGGAGCGCTCCCAGCCGAACTTGTCGGCGAGCAGGTACGGCGGGACGATCGTATTCCCGCCGAGGGTCGACACCGCGGCCCCGAGGAGGCCGGCGAGGAACACCCAGGTGGCGTACTCGCCAGCGACCGGGCCCAGCGTCTGTGCGGCGCCCACGCCGTCGATCGTCGCGGGGTCGACGCCGGCCGACGGGAGGACGCTCGCCGCGACGAGAAAGACCGCGAGGCTGAAGGCACCGAACGCGAGGAGCATCGAACTCGCGACGTCGACGAGCGCGGTGTCCGTGTCGCGGACGGTCCAGCCGCGGGCGCGCATCGTGTAGCTCTGCATCGTCAGCAGCGTGATGTGGACCGCGCCGCCGAGGATGCCAGCGGCGACGAGCGCGCCGTCGACGCCGGCTGGAATCGCGGGGACGAGCCCGGTCGCCGCCGCGCCGGGATCGATCGGCGCGACGAACGCGGCCGCGAGGAACGCGACGACGACGATCGAGACGAGCACCTTGGCCCCGACCTCCGCAAAGCGGTAGCCGCCGCCAGCGAGTCCCAGCGCGAGGAGGACGGCCCACGCGACTCCCCAGAGTCGCGGATCGGTCAGCGCGGCGACGCCGACGCCCGCTTCGGCGGCTATCGTCGCGCTGACCGATGCGAGCGTCTTCATGATCACGATCTGGGCTAACCCCGCGGCGAGCACGGCGTCGACGACGAGCACCCACGCCCAGAACGAGCCGAGGTGTCGTTCGACGACCGAGACGATCCCCGCCTCGGTGAGCAGCCCCAGCCGCATCGCGAGGTACTGACCGACGGTGCCGAGGATCGCCGAGAGGACGACGACCCACAGCAGCGCGTACTCGAAACTCGCTCCCGCGACCAGCAGGCTCCCCATCGTCGCCGGCCCCGCCGCGATCGCGCCGGCGAGCCACGTCGGGCCCAATCGCTCGAGATGCGTTCCGATGCGTCCGATACCCCGGGAGTTCGATGACTGTGACTCGGTTGCCATTGCCCCACCCTATGCACTCGATGATATAACGGTGTGGTATTCGCCGGGACAACTGTCTTCGAAAGCTACCTTCGGCGGTGAAAACGGCGACTACTCCGACTGCCAACTCGGGTTCTCCCGCGGCGGGCTGAAGATGTCGACGCCGCGGACGGTCTCGTCGCCGCGGTTCTCGGCCGCGTGGGGCTGGTCGCCCGGAATCGCGTAGGAGTCACCGGGCCCGCAGACGGTCTCCTCTCCCTCGACGAGAAACGTGAGTTCCCCCTGTACGATGTAGCCCGTCTGATCGTGGGTGTGGCTGTGCTCGTCGACGGTCGCGCCGGGTTCGATCTCGAAGTGCTGGACGTTCATCGAGTCGGTGCCGGCCAGCAGCGCCAGGTGGACACCATCGGCGGCTTCCGACGGCTCGCAGTTGTCGATCGAAACGCGTTCCATACGAAGGGAACAGGTGACGATCCACATAGATCCGCCGGTCCCGGCGAACGACCGCCGGGCGCCGACTACCGACCGTCAACTGCGAGCACGGGCTCGAGACCCCGCTCGCACGTCGATTCGGCCCGTCGACTCGAGACGATCGGAACCCGCCTCGTCGTTTCACTTCCGCCGCGCTTGCCGAACCTTAAACTGCCAGGCGCCCCGACTGCGAGCCATGTACGCCGTCGTCGGCTGTAGCGAGTGTTCGAACCTCTGGATCATCGAGGGTCGCTCCGAGACGACCCAGTGTCCCCGCTGCGGCGCGCGGAAGGCCTACGAGAAGCGCAAGAAGTTCGTCGAGACCGACGACGCCGGCCACGCTCGCGACGTTCGCGCGTCGATGCTCGCGAACCGGCAGGGCGAGGGCGAGGCCTTCGCCGAACTGGACTCGTTTAACGCCCTCGAGGACCAGGTCGCCGACGGCGTCGTCGACGACGACGAGTACCTCGAGGAATCCGGCCTCGACGTCGATGAGGTCTCGGCCGCCGGCGAGCGCGATCCGCGGGGTCCGACTCGCAGCGGCAGCAAGAAGGAGATCGTCGAACGAGCACTCGAGGACCTCGACCAGCCGACCGAGGACGAGATCGTCGACTATGCCGGCGAACGCAGCGTCTCAGCGGAGTACGTACAGGACGCACTCGAAAAGCTCGTTCGCCGCGGCGAGGTGAGCGAGAGCCGCGGTCGGTATCGACGGCTGTAGCGGCCGTTCGGGCGACGAGGACTCAGAGACGAGCGACGCGCCGGAACGGCACTGCTTTGCACCGCGGGTGCTAACGGCGAGTGAATGGCGGAGACGATAGACGTCCAGGAGCAGGCGATCGGTGCCGGATCGATAGCGGCGCTCGCGCTCGTCGCATATGGTCGGTTCATCAACGAAACGCTGTTCGGCGTCGACGCGACGACGCTGGGGCTGGGTGCCTTCGCCGCGACGTTCGCCGCCGTCGCCCTCCTCCACGGCGCGTACGGGCGGCGTGACTTCGCGGTCTCGCACGCGGTTTCGGCCGTCGGTCTGGGGCTGGTCGTGCTGGCCTCGAGCCTGCTACCGATGCTCGTCGGGCTCGTGCTGCTCGTCGGCGCCGGCAGTTACACCGCGCGAACGACGATTCGCGCTCGGGACGAAGCGACGGAAGAGCGCGAGACCGCCTCAGAGAACGCGTAACCGAACCGTCCCGACGTCGAATGCGATCCGCAGTGAACCGAGTCAGGAGTCGGGACTCAGCGACCGAGATCCTCGTGTGCGCTCGCCAAATGCCGCGAGGACAGCGCGCCGAGCAGGGAGAGTTCGCCGGCCAGCGCGCCGACGGCAATGATCTCGGCCAGGGCGTCGGCGTTCGAGCCCGGCGGATCGCCGCCGCCGCGCAGTCCCAGCACCTCGAGCGCTTCGGCCTGCGTCGGCAGTTTCGTCCCGCCGCCGACGGTGCCCACCTCGAGGGAGGCCAGCGAGACGCTGGCGTAGAGGTCGGTGGTACCGTCCTCATTCTCGCGGGCGTCCATGGTGGTGATCGCGTTCGCGGCCTCGACGACCTGGGCCTCGTCCTGGCCGGTCGCGAGGAAGGCGGCGGCAACGACGTTGGCCGCGTGGGCGTTGAACCCGAGACTGCCGGCCTTGGCGCTGCCGGTGAGGTTCTTGCGCGTGTTCGCCTCGGCGATGGCCTCAGGGGTCGTGTGGAGTCGCTCCTCGACGAGCTCGCCGGGGATCACGGCGTCGGCCGTCACCGAGCGGCCGCGGCCCTCGACGGCGTTGATCGCGGCGGGTTTCTTGTCCGAACAGAGGTTGCCCGAGAGCGCGACGAGGTCGGCCGGGGTTTCGGCCTCGACGATCTCGCAGGCCTCGCCGGTCGCGATGGTGGCCATGTTCATCCCCATGGCGTCCTTAGTATCGTAGGCGAAGCGCAGGTAGACGGAGTCACCGACGACGTACGGCTCGACGTCGATCAGTTCGCCGTGGCTCGTCGTGGACTCGGCGGCCTCGGCCAACGCGTCGCCGTTCTCGTTGACCCACTCGACGGTCTCGGCCGCCTCGGCGACGCCGGCCACCCGAAACACCGGCGCGCGGGTCATCCCGTTTTTCGTCACGCGGGCGTCCGCGCCGCCCGCCGAGCGAATCACGCCCAGCCCGCGGTTGACCGACGCCAGCAGGGCCCCTTCGGTCGTCGCCAGCGGCAGGTAGTGATCGCCGGTGGCCGCGCCGCCCGAAACCGGCACGGGACCGACGACGCCCATCGGCACCTGCGCGGCGCCGATCATGTTCTCGATGTTCGGCTCCGCGGCCTCGGCGGGGAACGCGTAGTCGCCGATCGCCTCGAGTTCCGTCTCCGTCTCGCGCTCGAGGAGCAGCCGGCGCGCTTCGGCCGCGGTGTCGTGATCGGCGTAGTCCTCGAGTTCGTGCAGGCGCAACTCGCCGTCGCGGACTCGCTCGACGAGGTCCTCGGGGTCTGTCATGCGTTGCCCAAAACGGCGGTCGGTCCTAAGGATTGCTGATTTCGCACGCGAGGCCGATCACCGAACCTGCAAGAGGCTCCCTTCGCTCGAGCCGTGGTGCCAGCGCAGCGCCTCGTAGCAGACCAGCGCGATGACCGCACTGGAGCCGATGCCCGCGATCACGAGGTAGCTGACCCCCGACGCGTCGTCGGCGAAGGCGAGCGCGAAGACCGCCGTCGCGACGGCGGCGAACTGGACGCGGCTCCGCGTCGGGTCGTCGTCCGCGGTCTCGTCGTCGGTCGCGGCGAGATACAGCTGGGGAGCGGCCAGTGCGAGGCCGGCAAAGACCAGAAACGACGGGACCGGATACTCCCGCAAGCCGACTCCGAACTGCTCCTCGACGACGATCGATACGGTGAGCACGAGGACCAACGCCAGGAGCGAGCCGAAGACGATGCGGCCGTCACGATCGATCATACCGGGCGGTCCACGAGCCAGCAGGTTAAGCTTGCGCCGGACTGCACGTGCAGCGGTTCGGAGCCGACGGTTCCGCTCGAGCCGGCCGCGTTCCGTTCGTCCCGTGGAATCCGATCAAACCCACCACCGCAGTTTCGATGATTGTCCCGATCGCGAACGTCGGCCGGCCAGCTTCGCCACCTAGGCAGGCGATCCGGAAAAAGTCCGAAAAGAATGGGGCTGCCACGGGTGTCGGCCGGTCGATCAACCGATCTCGGGCGGGACTGAAAGGGGCGACTCGCTGGGCGTGGGCGCCCAGCGGGTCGGGGCTTTCGGGTGGGACTGAAAGGGGCTGCCGCGCTCGGCCAGAAAGGCCGAGCGCGGCAGGGGCTTTCCCCCGAACGGTTTTGGGCCTCGCCGACACCCTCTCGAGCATGACCGACGCCGCCGACCGCCTGCTCGTGAACGCGGCGGTCCACACCCTCGGCGATCCCGACATCGTCCACGAGGCGGTCGCCGTTCGCGACGGCGAGATCGTCCGCCTCGGGGATAGCTACGAGGTCTCGTTCCTCGAGGGGGTCGAGACCGACGTGATCGACTGCGGCGGGCGCCCCGTCCTGCCGGGCTTTATCGACGCCCACACGCATATGGAACAGTTCGGACAGCACCTCGTCCACGCCGATCTCTCGACCGCGACGAGCGTCGCGGACTGCCTCGAGACGCTGTCGGCTCACGCCGCCGACGAACCGGAGCGAGAGTGGATTCTCGGCTTCGGCTACGACGAGAGCGAGTGGGAGGCGTCGCGGAGCCGCCCGCTCACGAGCGCGGAACTCGACCGCGTCAGCGAGGAGCGGCCCGTCGTCGCGATGCGCGTCGATCTGCACACCGCCTCGCTGAACGCGGTCGCCCTCGAGCGGCTCGCGGACGACCTCCCCGCCTCCGATCTGCGGCGGTCGGGCGGCGAGCCGACCGGCGTCGCCGTCGAAGACGCCGCCGAGGCCGTCCGCCGAGAACTGACTGCCGGCCGCGAGGAGATGCGCGAGGTCCTCGCCGCGGCGACCGAACGCGCGGTCGAGTTTGGCGTTACCGGCGTCCACGACAAGGTCCGCGGCTCGGTCGCGCCCCGGGTCTACCGCGACATGGCCGCCGACGGCGACCTGCCCCTGCGCGTCCGGATCGACTACTGGAGCGACCACCTCGAGGCGCTCGAAGAGGTCGGGCTGGCGACGAATGCAGGCAGCGACCGCGTCCGGACGGGCGCGATCAAGTCCTTCTCGGACGGGAGTTTCGGGAGTCGAACGGCGCGGCTCCGGGAGCCGTACGCGGACGCCAGTGGGGACGAAGCGGACGCAGCACACGAGACGGACGAGGGCGACGACCGCGGCCAGTGGGTCGTCGACCCCGAGAACCTCGCCGCGCTGGTCGAGCGCGCCGACGGCAGCGGGTATCAGGTCTGCATCCACGCCATCGGCGACGCGGCGATCGAGGAGACGCTGTCGGCCCTTGAGTCGACGGCCGACTCCGGCGGACGACGCCACCGGATCGAACACGCGGAACTGGCGACCGACGACCAGATAGAGCGCATGGCCGAGGCCGGGATCGTCGCGTCGATGCAACCGAACTTCCACCGCTGGGCGGACGAGGGCGGCCTCTACGATCGGCGGCTGGGACGCGAGCGGCGGAATCGGACCAATCGGTTCCGGCGGGTGCTCGAGGCCGGCGTCCCGCTCGCGTTCGGCTCGGACTGCATGCCGCTGGATCCGCTGCTCGGCGTTCACCACGCGGTCAACGCGCCGACTGAAGCACAGCGGCTGTCGGTCACCGAGGCGCTGCGGGCCTACACGCGCGGCGGGGCCTACGCCGGCTTCGACGATGACCGTCTCGGGACCGTCGAGGTCGGGAAGCGGGCCGATCTGGTCGTCCTCGAAGCGTCGCCGTGGGAGGTCGAGCGGATCGACGAGATCGACGTAGCGATGACGGTGGTCGACGGCGAGATCGTCTTCGACGGGTTCGACGGCTGACGGCACGGCGGCGATCCGAACGGGACGGGGAGTTCCCGTCGACCTCCGGGGACTCCAAGGTTCATGGGTACTGGTAACAAACCAGCCAGCATGAGTGAGGCGCGGGTCATCGCCGAAATCACGCTCGTCCACCCCGAGCTGGTGCTCACCCCGACGATTCAGGCGCTGCCCGAGATGACCGCCGAGCTCGAGTACCAGACGATCGCCGGGCCGGGGGAGTACTACCTCTTCTTCGAGACCTACGGCGGCGATTTCGATGCGTTCGACCGTGTCGTCGCCGACGATCCCACGGTCTCGGAGCCGACGGTCGTCATCGACGGCGGCGAGTTCCGCGTCTACCGGATGCGGCTGACTTCGGCGGAGCGGCTGGTGTTGCCCCGCGCAGCCGAACTCGGGATGCGAGTCCTCCACGCCACGAGCGGTCGCGGCGGCTGGATCGCGACCCTCGAGGTGCCTGAGATCGGCCGGTTACAGGAGTTTCGAGAGCACTGTCGGGCCAAGGACGTCGACTTTACCGTCGATCGGCTCTACCACGCCGAGGACGGCGACCGGAGCACGGGACAGGGCTACGGGCTGACGCCCATCCAACGGAAGACGCTCGTCACCGCCTACGAACGCGGCTACTTCGAGGATCCGCGGGATTCCTCGGTCGAGGATCTCGCGGACGCGCTCGGCATCTCCTCGTCGGCCGTCAGCGGACGCCTCCGCCGCGGGCTGAAGGCGCTGATCGAGAACTCGCTCGTCCGGTGATCCTTATAAAGCCGGGCATATACCGTCCGCTCCTTCAACGGGCTGGCAGCCGTACAACATGTGATGAACGGCCTCTTCTCAGACCACGAATGTTCACCCATCCATCGAGTCCATTTCGAACCGACCAATTCTGGCCAGCTCTCGAGTGCAATTGTCTGTGCAATCTCGACCGTCGCGGATCGCTCGCCACGAGATATCGGCCCGCTGTGGGAGGCGATCGATCCGGAGGCCCTCGAGCGGCTGCTCGACCACGCGGCCGCACGGGGGGCCGTGGCATCGGTCGGCCTCGAGTTCAGTGTCGACGAGTTCGACATCGTTGTCACCGACTGCGGGGAGATCCTCGTCTACGGCGATAGCAGCGACTACGGGTCCGATGACGACCTCGAGTTCACGTTCGACGGGTAGCTCGATTTTTTCTCACTGGCTCCCGTTGTCGGGAGCATGGATGTCGGACTCATGGTAACGTCGTTCGGTGACCTCGATCTCGCGGACATTGCGGTCCGCGCGGAGCAACTGGCCTACGACGCCGTCTGGGTTGGCGAACTCTGGGGCGAGAGCGGCGTCGTCCAGCTGACCGAGATGGCCTGTCGGACCGAGGAGATCGAACTCGGGAGCGCGATCTTGAACGTCTACTCGCGGTCGCCGGCCGTGCTCGCGATGACCGCCGCGTCGCTGCAGCGGGCCTCGGACGGCCGGTTCACGCTCGGCGTCGGGACCAGCACGCCGAAAGCCGTCGAGGACCTCCACGGGATGGCGTTCGATCGTCCCGTCCGGCGGGCCCACGAGACGATCGAACTCGTCCGCGCGTACACCGCCGGCGAGGGTCGCGTCGACTACGACGGCGAGGTGCTCGCGGCCGCCGACTTCCCGTCGCTCGAGGCCCCCGTGCCGGTCTACCACGCCGGCCTCGGGCCGGCGAACCGGCGAGTCGTCGGCCGGCTCTGCGACGGCTGGATCCCGCACAATATTCCGTTCTCACACCTCGACGCGGCCTTCGAGGAAGTCGCGGACGCGGCCCGCGAGCGCGACCGCGATCCGAGCGAGATCGCGATCGCGCCCTACGTTCCGTCGGCGGTCAGCGAGGATCCCGACGAGGCTCGGGAGACGCTGCGCCGGCACATCGCCTACTACGTCGGCAGCGGCGAAGGGTATCGCCGAGCCGTCGCGACGGCGTACCCCGAGCGCGCGGACCGCATCGCTGACGCGTGGCGCAGCGGAGAGAAGGGAGAGGCCGCCGACGCGGTGACCGACGCGATGCTGGCGGACCTCGGCGTCGCCGGCACGCCGGACGACGCGCGCGAGCAGCTTCGGACGCTCGTCGCCGAGACGGGGATCGACCACCCCATCGTCGTCGTTCCGGAACCGGCCTCGAGGGACGTCGTCGAGACGACGATCGACGAACTCGCACCCGACCGGCTCTGAGCGGGTCGGCTCGAGTGGCGTCGATCGCCCGCCTCGAGGCGATCGAGAACCGTCTCTCAGGCCTTGCCAATCCCGGGATGACGCTTTTCGACAGTTCTCTCCACAGTACCAGGCGAGGGCTCCCCTCTGATTCTCGATGTCTCAGGAGAAGACCAACTACACGGACTTCGTCGGCGAGGTACAGCATTGCATCGAGGCCGGGGCCCAGGTAGAGGCCGTCCGGACGACGCAGGCCGTCCTCGAGACGATCGGTGAGCGCGTCGACGAGGGCGGCGCGACGGACATCGCCAGCCCGCTGCCCATGGAGGTCGACCGCTCCCTCCTACAGGTTGACCACGGACGTCCGTACGACTTCGACGAGTTCGTCGAACGGGTCCGCGAGCGGCTGAACTACGACGACCTCGATCTCGACACCGGCTACGGGAAGCCGCGGAAATCGACGAAGCCGAAACGGTGTTCCGGATCAAGGCGGTGACCGCCCTGCTCGCCGAGACAGTTCCCGGCGGCGAGATCGCCAACGTCGAGGCGCAGTTCCCCGACGAGTTCGACGAGCTGTTCGAACTGGTCGACGTCGAGTCGACGCCGTGGGAAGGAGCGTCCACCTGATCCGCTGCAGCCGTTTTCTTCTCGACGTGCGAAACCCGCGATCGAACTCGAGCGTCGGTTCCTCCTACTCCGATTGCTCAGCGGCTCCCGTCCGAGCTGTCACTCGAGCTCCACCCGACACCCGGTCTCAGCCGATTCGTAGGCGGCCTCGATAACCTCGAGATCCACGAGGCCGTCCTCGCCGTCGGGCTCCGGTTCCGTGTCGGTGAGCACGCAGTAGCCGAAGTAGTCGAACTCTTCGCGGACCTCGTCGACCCGCGGGCCCGTGTACTCCATGCGGACGTCGCCGCTCTCGACGACCATCTCCTGAGGGACGACACCGCCGAACGGCGACTCGACGTGGATCTTCCCCTCCGTTCCTACTAACTCGAGCTGGCTGCTGGCGTGGGCGTCGAAACTGGCTGTACACGAGGCCGTCGCGACGTTCGCGAACTCGAGTTGGAAGGCGACGTGCTCGTCGACCGCGTCGAAGGGCGGGCCGCTCGAGTGAGTGGTGGCGTAGACGCCCGCGGGATCGTCCTCAAGGACGAATCGAATCGTGTTGAGCGGGTAGACGCCCAGATCGACCAGGGCGCCGCCGCCCGCGAGGCCGGGATCGAGACGCCACGTGTCGGGGCCGGTGCCCTCGAGCAGCGGGTGCGAGAAGCCGCCGTGGACCTGGACGATGTCGCCGATGACGTCGCTGCGGACGAGTTCCCGCGCCCGCCGAATCGTCGGCTCGGTCTGCAGCCGGTAGGCCGTCATCAGCGTCACGTCGGCCGCCTCGCAGGCGTCGACGATGCCGGCGGCCCGCTCGCGGGTCGTCTCGAGGGGCTTCTCGCAGATGACGTGGGCGCCCCGCTCCGCGGCGGCGACGGCGTACTCGCCGTGGATGGCGTTCGGCGTCGCGACGTAGACCGCGTCGTAGGTGTCGGCGTGGTCGCCGGCCAGGAACCCGTCGTAATCGAGGACGTGGGGAACGTCGAACGACTCGGCGACGGTCCGCGTGCGATCGGGCGAGCCGGAGACCAGCGCCGTCGTCTCGCAGTACCGCCCCTCCGCGATCGCCGGGAGCGCGCGCTGCCGGGCGAAGCCCCCGACGCCGACGACGGCGAGGCGAACCGTTCCGTCGGGCGATTCCTCCTCCCAGTCCCGCCGGGTGAAGTGGGAAAAGACCTCCTCGAGTGCCATACTGTCTCTAGGGACGCAAGCGGAAAGGCACCACTGCACGGAGCGGTGACTGTCAGCGGAAGCAACCTATAGATCAGATCGAACCTCCGGTGATCCGCTTTCGGCTCGTATATCCCTCGATGGTATTCCGCCGGTGTGCAGTATCGAAGGAAAAACTTCTTCAACAGGGCGGTGTGACGTGGAGTTACCCACAGGTGACGTGAAATGGTCAAAATGGAAACGGCGGAGCTGGATACCGATTTGAGTCTGTTCAAATACGATAATCTCGAACAACTACCGCCTCGATACCGCGATCTCGAAGAAGACGAGCGCACGGAGCGAATCGAGGCGGCGCTCGAGGAACTCGGCGACGACGTCGTGATCCTAGGTCACAACTATCAGCGCCGGGAGATCGTCGAACACGCCGACTTCATCGGCGATTCCTACCAACTCTCGAAGGAGGCCGCGAACGCGGACGCCGAGTACGTGATCTTTGGCGGCGTGACGTTCATGGCCGAGAGCGCGGACATCATCACCGACGACGAGCAGACGGTGATCCTCCCGAGCATGGAGGCCTCGTGTCCCATGGCCGGGATGGCCGAAGCCCTGCAGGTCGACAGCGCGTGGGCCGAGATCACCGCGGCCGCGCCCGACGCCGACATCATCCCGATCACCTACATGAACTCCTACGCGGACCTGAAGGCGTTCTGCGCGAGCCAGGGCGGGCTCGTCTGTACCTCCTCGAACGCGCACAAGGCGTTCGAGTACGCCTTCGATAAGGGCGACAAGGTCCTCTTCCTCCCCGACAAGCACCTCGGGGAGAACACGTCCCACCGACTGGACATGGAAGACGAGATCGCGGAGTGGGACCCGTGGGATCCCGAAGGAAAGGACGCCGACGAGGTCGCCGAGAGCGACATCATCCTCTGGGACGGCTACTGCCAGGTCCACGAGCGGTTCCGCGAGGACCACATCGAAGACATCCGGGCGGAACACCCCGAGGCGAACGTCATCGTCCACCCCGAATGCCGCCGCGAGGTCGTTGAAGCTGCCGACAAAGCAGGCTCGACGGCGACGATCTGCGAGACGATCGAGAACGCCGATCCCGGCGAGACGTGGGCCATTGGCACCGAGATCCACCTCACCGAGCACCTCCAGCGCTGGCATCCCGAGGTGAACGTCCTGCCGCTCTGCGGCGACGCCTGCATGGACTGCAACGCCATGCGCCAGATCGACCCTAACTACCTCACCTGGGTGCTCGAGGAACTCGTCGAGGGTCGGGAACGCAACGTGATCGAAGTCGCGCCCGAGGAGAAGGAACTCGCCGAAGTCGCGCTCGATCGCATGCTCGAGATCTAATCCGAAGCCATGACCGACACACAACTCCCAACGCAGGATGCAACGACGGAGACCGCGGACGTCCTGGTCGTCGGCAGCGGGATCGCGGGCTGTGCGGCCGCGCTCGCGGCCGCTCAGGAGGGCGCCGAGGTCCTCCTGGTGACGAAAGCCGCGAAACCCGACGGCGCCAGCACCGACTGGGCCCAGGGCGGCATCTCGACGACGCGGGGCGATCCCGAGAGCCTGAAAGCCGACATCCTCGCGGCCAGCGACGAAACCGCGGATCCCGACGCGATCGACGTGTTAGTCGATCACGCCGATGACGCCGTCGAAGACGTGCTGCTCGAGACTCTCGGAATCGAGTTCGACGAGACGGGCGACGGCGAGTTCGACTATACCCGGGAGGCCGCCCACTCCGACCATCGCATCCTCCACGTCGACGCCGCGACGGGCACGCACATCCTCCGGCCGTTCCTGAATCATATCGACGCTCACGACCGGATCGAGGTCCGCCAGGACACCGCCGCGCTCGATCTGATCACGCACGAGGGGCGGGTCCACGGCGCGCTGACCGACGAGGTGTCTGACGGCCACCCCGTCTTCGCCGGGACGACAGTCCTCGCGACCGGCGGGATCGGCGCGCTCTACACGCGTTCGACCAACCCCGACGACGCGACCAGCGACGGGATCGCCATGGCCGCGCTCGCGGGCGCCGAGGTCGAGGACATGGAGTACGTGCAGTTCCACCCGACCGCCTACGCTGGCGAGAATCCATTTTTGCTCTCGGAAGCCCTGCGCGGCGAAGGGGCAGTACTGCGGAACGGACACGGCGAGCGGTTCATGGGCGACTACCACCCCGACGCCGAACTCGCTCCGCGGGACGTCGTCGCCCGCGCCGTCGAAACGGAGCGCGAAGAAACCGGCGAGGTCGTGCTGGACGTGAGTACGCTCGAGGCCGAGTTCGAGGCGGAGTACCCCGCCATCGCCGAGAAGTGTCACGACCGCGGGATCGAGGGTGACGTGATTCCGGTCGCGCCCTGCGAGCACTTCCTGTGTGGTGGGATCGCAGTCGACGAGAACGGGCAAACGTCGCTCGATCGGCTCTACGCCGTCGGCGAGTGCGCCCGCACGGGCGTCCACGGTGCGAACCGACTGGCGAGTACGAGCCTGCTCGAGGGACTCGTCTGGGGGCTGCGGGCCGGCAAGGACGCCGTGGACTCCGGCGCCGAACCCGAAATCGTCGAAGCGCCGGACCTCCGCAACAGCGATCCCGACCTGCCCGAGCGGTTCGCCGCCGAGAAATCCATCCGGCTGAAGCGGACGATGGACGAGTATCTCGGCCTCGAGCGCGACCCCGAGGAGATCGCTCGCGCGAGCGCCGTCCTCCGGCGGCTCAAAGGCGAGGTCGACGCCTACATCCGAACGCGGACGGCGCGGGACCTCTACGAACTCCGAAACGCCTGCGTCGTGGCGCTGCTGATCGCGCGGGCGGCCGGCGAGAACGACGAGTCGGTAGGCTGTCACTACGTCGTGAGCGACGGCGACGAGGCGACGGCAGAACCCGAATCCCCGGCGGACGACTGACCACCGATGATTACGAACGCACAGGTCGAACGCTGGCTCCGCGAAGACGTCGGCCACCACGACGTGACCAATCAGGTACCCGGCGAGACCACCGGACGACTCGTCGACAAGGAGTCGGGCGTTGCCGCGGGCCTCGAGGCCGCAGCGGCCGTCTTCGAGTATCTCGACATCGCTGTGACCGATCGACTCGAGGACGGCGCCGCCGTCGACCCGGGCGACGAACTGCTCCGCGTCGAGGGGGCCGCACGCGAGGTCCTGCGGGGCGAGCGCGTTGCCGTCAACCTCGCGGGCCACGCCTCCGGAATCGCGACGCGGACGAACGACGTCGTCGAACGCGCCCGCACCGAGTCCGACGACGTTCGGATCGCCGCGACCCGCAAGACCACGCCCGGCCTGCGCGGCCTTGAGAAGCGCGCCGTCGTCGCGGGCGGCGGTGACACCCATCGACTCGACCTCTCCCACATGGTCATGGTCAAGGACAACCACGTCGCCGAGATGGGCCTCGAGGGCGCGATCGAGCACTTCCGGGCGCGGACGTCGTTCGCGACGAAACTCGACGTCGAGGTGGAGACGGTCGAGGACGCGCCGCGGGCCGCCGACGCGGGCGCCGATATCGTCCTGCTGGACAACATGAGTCCCGCGGAGACGCGCGAGGCCGTCGATCTACTCGCCGATTACGACGCACTCGCCGAGGCCAGCGGTGGGATCGCCCTCGAGACCGTCGCCGACTACGCGGCAACTGGCGTCGACGTCATCTCGATGGGGTCGCTGACCCACTCGGCGCCGTCGCTGGATCTCTCGTTCCGGACGGGCGACTGACGGCCGGTAGACCGAGCGATTGGTTTCGCTCGAGCGAGTACGGGCGCCCGTGACGGAGCCGATTAGAACCTGCGCGGCGCACGGGCCGTACTCGAGCGCCAACGGGCGGTGTCCGGTCTGCGACGCCCGCGGAGAGACGGTGCTTTCCGGCGAGCAACGCCGCCGGCTTTCGAAGTTCGTCAGCGGTGCACTCCGGCACTTTCCTGAGGACGTCGGTCTCGAACTCGACAAGCGCGGCTGGACCGACTACGAGGCCCTCACCGACGCGGTCGAACGGAAGTACGACTGGGCCGAACCGCGCCACGTGCCGGCGGTGATCGCGACCGATCCGAAGGGGCGGTTCGAGCGGACGGGCGCCGGCGGGATCGACGACGGACCCGGGAACGGGCTCGTTCGGGCGTCGTACGGTCACTCTGTCGACGTCGAGCTTGAGAGCGAGGCGCTTTACGCCTCGGACAGTCGAGTGGGGAGCGCAGCGACCCACGAGACGGAGCCGACCGACGCGCCGGTACCCGACGAACTGTATCACGGCACGGCGCCGGCGAACCTAGCGTCGATCCGTGAGGACGGACTCCGACCGATGTCCCGCCAGCAGGTCCACCTCTCGGGGAGCCGCGAGGCGGCCCGCCGCGTCGGGCAGCGCCACGCGAACGATCCCGTCGTGCTCGTCGTCGACGCCGCGGCGATGCTCGCGGACGGCCAGCGCATCACCAAACGTGGCCGGGAGACGTACACGACCGACGCGGTGGCGCCCGAGTACATTGACATCCCCGCGACGGAGTCGTGACTACGGCGCGAGCGGTGAGAGCCAGACCACGACGCCGAGGTACGCGGCGATCCCGGCGAGCGCATAGAGCCGCCGTTTCGCGCGGATCGCGATGGCGTCGTTCGGTCCGTCAGACTAGTCGTACGGCGAGAACGGCGTCGAAGGGCTATTCTCGACGATAAGTTATATCCAGATGTAAATTAATTCAGTAATATTATTTGGGTATGTAACCCGCACGCGAAACCGAGTCGAACCCGTTTGGAGACGGACCGCTGACGCCGACGCGTATCGGCGCAGCGGCGGGGATGATGGACGTCATCGCCTTCACGGTAATGGGCTATATCGCATTCGGCAACGTCGCGATCGGCGCCGTCGCCGGCCTGCTGGTCGGACTCGGCGTCTTCTGTTTCCTCCCGGTGTTCATGCAGCCCGGAGAGGGCAGTGACCTCGAGGACCTGATGCCCGCCGACGATGCCGCGCCGCTGCGCGGTTTCCACCGAGTCGCCGCAGGGTTCGCGCTCTCGGCCGCGGGCATCGTGGTGTTCGCGACGGGGTTCGGTGAGTTGGACACGCTCGTCGGTATTCCGGCGGCGATCGTCGCGGCCGTCGGCGTCTATCTCGTCGCCGGCTTCGCGATGCCGAACGCACAGCTCCGAAGCTAATTCGGCTGCGCTCACTCGAGCGAACGCTCGCACGTTGCGCCTGCGAGTGTGCTTCTTTTGCGCACACGACGGTTACCACTCGCTATGACGGACTTGCCACTGGCGCCCGACGACGGCTGGAACGCGCTTTACCTCGCCGGCGAGTGGACCGAGGGCGGCGACCGGGACGCGATGTCGGTCGAAAACCCCTACACGCGCGAGGAGATCGCGACCGTCCCGGCGGGAACCGAGGCGGACGTCGATCGGGCCTACGAGGCCGCGGCGGCGGCCCAGGAGTCGTGGGCCCAGCAACCGCCGCAGGCGCGGGCGGGCATGATCGAGGCGGCCATCCAGTTCGTCGGCGACAACCGCGAGGAGATCGCCGACCTGCTGGCCGTCGAGTCCGGCAGCACGCGGGTCAAGTGCGAGGCCGAGATCCAGACCGCCCGCGGCATGATGCAACAGGCCGCGAGCTACCCCTTCCGGATGTCGGGCCAACAGATGGACTCGATCACGCCGGGCAAGGAGAACGTCGCCGAACGCCGGCCCGTCGGCGTCGTCGGCGTCATCTCGCCGTGGAACTTCCCGCTGCACCTCTCGATGCGGGCGGTCGCGCCGGCGCTCGCCGCCGGCAACGGCGTCGTGCTCAAGCCCGCCTCGAGCACGCCGATCACCGGCGGACTGCTGCTCGCGCGGATCTTCGAGGCCGCCGGCGTCCCGGAGGGACTGCTAAGCGTCATCCCGGGACGGGGCTCCGAGATCGGCGACGCGATCTCCGACCACGAAACGCCCCGCGTGCTCGCCTTCACCGGGTCGACGGAGATCGGCCAGCGCGTCGCCGCAAACGCGGCGAGCAACTGCGCGCTCCCGGCCCTCGAGCTGGGCGGCAACAACGTCCACGTCGTCACCGATGAGGCCGACGTCGAGCGCGCGGTCGACGGCGGCGTCTTCGGCTCGTTTCTCCACCAGGGACAGGCCTGTATATCGATCAACCGTCACCTCGTCCACGAGAGCGTCTACGACGATTACGTCGGGATGCTCGCCGACCGCGCGGCGAACCTCCCGACCGGCGATCCGCGCGACGACGACACGGTTATCGGTCCGATTATCGACGAGGGCCAGCGCGACCAGATCGTCGAGTACATCGAGACCTCGGTCGACCAGGGCGCGACCCTCGAGACCGGCGGCGACCACGACGGCCTCGTTCTCGAGCCGACGGTCCTCTCCGATGCCGACAACGACATGGCCGCCGCGGCGAACGAACACTTCGGCCCCGTCGCGCCGGTGATCCCCTACTCGAGCGACGAGGAGGCGATCGAGATGGCCAACGACACGATCCACGGTCTGTCGGGCTCGGTCCACAGCGAGGACAGAGCGCAGGCGCAGACGATCGCCGACGGGATCGACACCGGCATGATTCACATCAACGATCAGCCGATCAACGATGAACCCCACGTCCCATTCGGCGGGATGAAACAGTCCGGCATGGGGCGGTACAACGGCGAGTCGATCCTCGAGGAACTGACGACGACGAAAGTGATCTCTATCCAGCGCGAGTCGCGGGAGTACCCCTTCTGAGCGGCGCCGCGCCGCTCAGTCGTCGGACTCGTTTTTGACGATCGCGAACCAGAAGTCCTCGACCTCCTGAACGAACGCGATGAACTCCTCGGTCTCGACGGGCTTGCGGATGTACTCGTCGGCCTCGATGTCGTGGGACCGGACGATCTCCTCGCCCGTCTCCGAACTCGTGAGCACGATGACGCGGGTCTCGTCCAGCGGCGGCTCGTTTTTCAGTTCGGAGAGCACCGCCATCCCGCTGGTTCCCGGGAGCTGGGGCTCGAGCAGGATCAGGTCCGGTCGCGGCGCGTCCGCGTACTCGCCGCGCTGGTGGAGAAAGTCGAGCGCCTCCTCGCCGTCCGTGACGGCGTGGACGGCGTTCATGAGTTTCGCGTCTCGAAAGTTTTCTTCGAAGAGGCGGGTGTCGCCGGGGTTGGGTTCGACCAACAGAATATCAATCCGCTCCCCCAGATCGGTCTCGTCCGCCTCGTCTGCTGACGCCATACCTGAGCATGCGGCTGCAAGGGTAAAATTGCAACTCTCAGGCAGTCCGTACGGTTCACTATTCCTGCCTGTCGCGAACTACTCCGTCACCGGCTGCGCGACGGCTGTTCGAGGAGATCGGTCGGCGGCCAACTGTCCAGCTCGTCGGCGGCCTCGAGGAGCTGGTCGACGCACTCGTCGTCGGTCAGCGCGACCGCTTCGTCATCCCAGTCGATATCGATCAGATTCCGCGCCTGCAGGTGCGGGAAGTGAGCGTGGACGAGCCGGACGTGCGCGCGCTCGATCATCCCGTCGTCGATCTTGCCGGATGAGAGGCGGTGTCGCCGAGCGGCCACCTGCCGCGAGATATCGTCGATATCGGCCGCCCCGTCGTGTTCGAGTAGCTCGTGGAGCACGAGCTGACGGTCGGCGCTCGCGAGCACGCGGAATGCCTCTGTTTGTTCCATAACGGTTCCTACCTCGAGCAAGCGGACCGACCCGGAAAGCACCTCTTCCTAAAGCAATTGGTACTTGCGTGTCCTGTGGCTACCGTTAGGGTACTGCGATTATCCGGGCTCGAGATCGGGGGAAACAACGGTTACATCGTCGTGGAGAACGCGAATCTGGATCGCACCGCCGATAGCGGCGTCTTTGGCTCGCTCCTCTACAGGGCCAGTCCTTCATTTCGATCAACCACTATCTCGTCCACGAGTCGCTGTACGACGACTACGTGGAGGTGCTCCCCGATCGGACCGCCTCGCTGCCGACTGGCGATCCGACAGCCGACGACACGATTATCGGCTCGATTATCGACGAGGGCGCGACCTCGAGACGCGCGGCGACACGACGACCTCGTCGTCGAACCGACGTGCTCTTGAACGCCGGCAACGCCATGGACGCGGCGGCAAACAAACACTTCGGGCCCATCGCGCCCATCACATCCTACTCGAGCGATACAGTAGCGTTCGAACTGGCAAACGAGACGCGATCTACGGCTTCTCAGGCTCGGTCCACAGTAAGGACAGAGCGCAGGCCTGTCGGATCGAGGGCAGGATCGACACCGGCATGATCCACATTACCGATCAGCCGATCGACGACGAACCCCACGTCCCCTTCAGCGGGATGAAACAGATTGCAGTGAATCGCACTGAGGAGAGTTCAGCGTAATATGACGCCCATTTTCCAAAGATTGGTCAGCCCTCATAGGTTTCAATATCAAAGTGGGGTGCGCCGATAAGCCAGTCAATGCCGATCAAAGCGAGTGAGAGGCATCCCAGTCCAACGGTGGCGAGAGAGAAGACGCTACTGAATTCGGATGGGTCTGCCAGAATTGACGAAATAGCATATGCAACGAACCAGAAACCGAACATATCGTTAGATAGGCCGACAAATTGGTACCACTCGAAATTTCCCCTCGAGACGCCGAGACCCCCCAGAACAGATAGGATACCGGAAAGCGGGACAAGAACAAAACCTGCAGTAACAATAGCATTCTTCGTCGGAACTGTCCCAAGTGCTACAATGATGCTTACTGGAACAATGAGAAATCCTGCGCCGAGAACAGCGAACCAACGCCGATTCATATCCAAACGAAAAATGGCCTTAGTAATAAATTCATTTATATAAATCTTTAAATTATAGAATAATTAATTTTGCGTCTTAAACATACGGAACATGATGAGAACATTATCGGCGCAGAGAACGCAGCTAGCTGCTGTAGCACTGCAAGAGCCGACAAGACAGACTGCACAAGCGACGGCACCAATTCCGCTGACACCGGAAGCACAGAATCCGTAGCACTTGTAGCAGCCTAATGAGGCAGTGGCTACACATGAGCTACACGTCTTTACACAATCACTCAAGTTCCATTGTCCAGCAGTCGTGACGCCTTCTGTAGTAGCGCCACCTTTTCCGACTTGGTTCACTTTACCGTTCGTTATTTGATCTAGGTCAAGTGTCTCTGTTACCGCTTTTGGAGTAGTCGGCCTGGAAGCAGTCAAACCGTCGAACCGCCAGCCGGCTGAATTTGATATTTTGAATTTGAGATTCCCTCATCACCGTCATTGTCTCCGACAATAACTTGGATTCCAGGTGCCTTGTCGAACGTCCAGGCAAAGATCAAGTCAGTATTTGCACCGACTGCTTCAGCGATTGCAGTCCTTTCTTTCTCGGTCACTGCTCGAAAGAGAGCGTCCCCACCCTTACCAGCGACGTAGCTGACAGTAGAATTCGTGGGGATATCTCGATACTCATCTGGCAGATCTTGACGGCTGCGCCAATATATACCATTTTCAGAGGAGTCCGAACCATCCGACAACAGTAGTGTGGCTTCTGTAGCTCCGTCGCTTCGTTCAATAACAACAGCTCTAGAGACGCTTCATAGTCTTATCCTAAATTTAGTTTCAGTTCTTCAAATTAGATTATTAGACAGACCTTGGGCGGTACAACGACGAGAGGATGACCGATCAGCCCTATGGCCAGTTATTTGGCGACGTGCTCAACGAGGACAAGGTGCCAATTATCGCAAATACCGGCGGATAACACCGTGCAATCGTCGACCGCACCACGAACCATTGGCCGTGTTTGTATTAGTCCTGACCTCATTTTACCATCCGTCCCTTCTATGCTCGGATTCGGCACAGATATCATTCGTTCGGGAGACGGGTCAGGTCGTGGTCGAAGGTTCTCGCTCACTTCGTTCACAGGACTGTGTCTTTCGTGATTCCATTCCATCAACACAGTCACTGTTCACAATGTATTCGAAGAGACAGGAAAGGGTAGGGATTTGAACCACGGTTAGACGTTCCCGCTCACCCTGTTCGCGAGAC
Organism: Haloterrigena salifodinae; assembly: GCF_003977755.1. Lineage (NCBI taxonomy): Archaea > Methanobacteriati > Methanobacteriota > Halobacteria > Halobacteriales > Natrialbaceae > Haloterrigena > Haloterrigena salifodinae. The sequence continues at coordinate 46,221 of NZ_RQWN01000002.1, read as the reverse complement.
TGTGACCTCTCTGATTCAAATTTCCGTGTCTCGCAGACACGACTCTCAAGGGCATTCGGGTCGGCATGCGAGGGTTGGGATTTGAACCCAAGGACCCCTACGGGAGCGGGTCTTAAGCCCACCGCCGTTGGCCTGCTTGGCTACCCTCGCACAGAAGGCACTCGTCCGTTGTCCCGGGGCCGGGATGTGCGTTTCGGTGTGCGGCCGTAAGCGACCTCGACCCTACAAGATGAGGTCCCGGTAGAGAACCGGTTTGTCAATAAATAGAACTACATTTCTCGTTCTGCTATTACGCCTACAATGAGTGATTTTAAGGGCGAAAATAGCGATCGTATTACAGTCGGTCTTCAATTGGGAATCGGGGTTCTCCTCCTCGGATATGGGATCGCTCGATCGCTGGGTATTGCCACATACAAGGTCCCTTGGTACGGTTATGTGATCATAGGGGCGTGTCTGTTCATCTGGGGAGTGGCGAAATCGACCTCCTCATAACGGATCTTCTCGCGCTGTGTGCCCGTCCTCATTGCGATCGTCGATGATACCCTTGAGTGAAAGTTTGCAAGTGGAGCGAGCGCTCGCGAGCGAAACGAAGCAAACGGTCCCGGTATGAGAAGCCAACCGCTGTTGGCCTGCTTGGCTACCCTCGAACAGAAGGGTCTGGTGAGCAGAACAATACGAGAGACAAGAGCGGTCCCAGTGGAGAATAGCGGATCAGGATGAGAGAATTAGACTCTTTACCTTCGGTTGGCGAGCGATTACTGTCCCGATAAGAGCCCCAAGGAGAACGCCAACGAGCACCAATCCATATGCAAGATACGCTAGCAGCATTTCGGAGAACGCGAGAGACAGTACCACCATCCAGAAAACGTAGGCGAGAACGCCACCAATAGCGAGCTCAGAAAGACGAATACTACTCGCTATCGTTATCCCGAAACCGAGTACGCCAGTTACGGCCAAGACCAAGAGCGTAATCTGGTAGTCGCCTAGCGATTCAGGAACGAGTGGAAGCCACATGTTCTGCCCCAGAACTCCCTCCATCGGCCAAATCACATATCCAACGACGGAAAGTGCTACTCCGCTTGCAACGATTCGTTTTGTTCTGTCTTCCATATTTCCGATACTCACTTATTTTATTCCTATCGCGTGATAAAAGAGCCGGAGTGCTGGGTGTGTTCTAACGGGACGCATATAGAGCCGTCTTTTCGACCCTCGAGTGAAAGTTTGCAAATGGAGCGAGCGCTTCCGAGCGAAACGCAGCAAACGAGTCCGACGTGAGATGTCCACCGCTGTTGGCCTGCTCGCCGCCCCTCGCCGCGAATCGCTACCAGTCGACGCTCAGCGTCCCGTCGCCGTGGGGATCGGGCGAGATTTCCTCGTCGGTTCGCCGATCGACGACGTGAATGCAGCCCTCGTCCTTCTTGGCCGGGCAGATCTCCGCCGCGCGGATGTTGTGCTCGAGGTCCTCCTCGCCGAAGAAGTACTCGTTCGGTTGGGCCATCCCGGAGGCGAGAGACATCTCCCAGTTGTCGCTGACCTCGGCGCACTTGCCCGCGCCGAAGCATTTGTTGGCCTCGAAGACGATCTTGTAGGGCTTCTCCTCGACCGGCGGGGCGTCCGACGAGCCGACGTCGCTCGCGCGCTGAATGCCGTCGTCGCTCATTAGCTAGGCGTTAGTCCGTGCGACCTTTCGCGTTACGGTTACCCCGACCGGAACGCGACGGGTCCGCGAAGCGATTCGAACGCCGCGGAGCCGGCCGGTCGGTCAGACCGCGTAGCCTTCGTTTCGCAGCGCGAGCGCGACCGTGCTCTCGAACCGCTCCCGCACGTCGTCGTCGAACGTCTCGACGCGCTCGTCGGTCGCCGCCAGTTCGAGCCGGCGTTCGTCGCGGTCGGTATCGTCGACGGGTCGGTACGTCTGAGTGAACTTTCGACCGTCGTTTCCGTACACGGTCACGGTGACGGACTCCCCGTTCGACTCGTCTCCCGGTCCGCTGACCGTCGCCCGCTCGAACCCGCTGAGGTTCGTGCTGAACCCGCCGATTGCGAGCTTTTGCTCGAGTTCCTCGCGGTCCCACTCGCGTCGCTCGTCCGTCTCCCGATCCGTTCCGATGACCGTCTCCGGTCCGATCGTCTCTATCCGCCATTTCCGCAGCGATTCGGACGCGAGTTCCTCCGCCGACCGCGATCGGATGTCGCCTTCTTGAACCGTATCGCCCTCCTCGACGCGGACGTAGCGGGCGTTCGCCGCGGGGACGTCGACGAAGATCTCACCGGGTTCCGTGCTCACTAGCGTCTCCGCCCCCTCGATGGTACGCGAGACGAGTGATCTGCCGTTGTCGTTTTTCATGGGTGGTACTCACACACAGTGTTCGAATCAGGCGTATCTAAGGGTGCTGCTGGCACTGTCCGCCTGAACGCGTTTCGAACAGGTCCGTCACGGGCGATCGGCGCGTTTCGGTAGCTGAGACGGACGCGGGCTACCGTTCCGCTGACTGCGCCGGTTCGGGAAGTCGGTCGTAGGTCACGCCGGTCAACTCGCTCGAGACGTCCCACAGCCGGCGGGCCGTCTCCTCGTCGTAGGAGCGGTCCGAGGAGGCCTGGCGCTCGGGCGTGCCGCGCATGTTCTTGAACCCGCCGGGGCCGTAGTACGCGCCGCCCTCGGCCTCGAGCGCCGTCGCGGCGTACAGCGTCGGCAGCGCGCCCATCTCGGCCGATTGGGCGAGGACGGTGTTCATCACCTTCATCGCCGCCTTTCGGACCCGGCTGCCGCTCTGTTCCGGGCCGCGGAACTGCAAGCGCGTGTTCGCGTAGCCCGGGTGGACCACGTTGCTCTTCGCGTTCGCGTCCGTCGTCAGCAGCCGGCGCTCGAGTTCGTAGGCGAACAGCACGTTGGCCAGTTTCGACTGAGCGTAGGCGTCCCACTTATTATAGGACGCCTCGCCCTGGAGGTCGTCGAAGTCGATCGCGCCGCTCTCGTGGACGCCGCTCGAGACGGTGACGATCCGCGAGTCGTTCGCCTCGTCCAGCCACAGGTTCTCGAGCAGCAGTCCCGTCAGCGCGAAGTGCCCGAGGTGGTTGACGCCGAACTGGGTCTCGAAACCGTCCTCGGTCTCCGAGCGCGGGATCGCCATGACGCCGGCGTTGTTGATCAACACGTCGAGGTCCTCGCCGTCGAGGCGGTCGGCAAACGATCGGATCGACTCGAGGTCCGCGAGGTCGCACTCCTCGACGCGGAGGTCGGCATCAGGGACGTCCGAGCGGATATCGCTGACGGCCTCCGCACCCCGCGCCGCGCTCCGGCAGGCCATGATTACCGTCGCGCCGTTGCGTGCGAGTTCGCGCGTCGCCTCGAGACCGATACCGCTGTTGGCGCCCGTGATGACGACCGTTCGACCCTGCTGATTGGGGATGTCGGCGGCAGTCCAGCTCATGGGCTCGCTACGAGACATTGCGGGTAAACGAGTCGGGTACCCCTCGCGTTCGCCGGCTTCTGTCGTGGCGACTACGGGTCGCGGGAGGCGGGAAGGGTGACGGAAAACGTCGAGCCCTCGCCCGGCTCCGACTCGACCCAGATCTCGCCGTCGTGGCGCTCGACGATCCGCTCGCAAAGGGCCAGCCCGATGCCCGTGCCGTCGTACTCGCCGCGACTGTGGAGTCGGTCGAAGATGGTGAACACGCGCTCTTGGTCCTCGGAGGCGATGCCGATCCCCTCGTCCGCGACCGAGATCACCCACTTGTCCCCCCGGCGCTCGGCGCCGACGTGAATCCGCGGCGGCTCGTCGCCGCTGTAGGTGAGCGCGTTCGACAACAGGTTCTGGAACACCTGCCGCAACTGGCTGGCGTCGCCCTCGACGCAGGGGAGATCCTCAACGGTGAGCTCGGCGTCCGTCTCCTCGATCCGGAACTGGAGATCCTCGCGGACGTCGTCGACGATATCGTCGAGATCCATCGGCTCGAACGGGTCGCCCCGCGTCTCGACGCGGGAGTACTCGAGCAGGCCGTCGATCATCTCGCGCATCCGATCGGCGCCGTCGACGGCGAACTCGAGGAACTCCTTGCCGTCCTCGTCGAACGCGTCGCCGTAGCGGTTTTCGAGCAGCATGAGGTAGCTCGTCACCATCCGGAGCGGTTCCTGGAGGTCGTGGGAGGCCGCGTAGGCGAACCGCTCTAAGCGCTCGTTGGACTCCTCGAGTTTGCGCTGGTACTCCTTGCGTTCGGTGACGTCCTGAACCATGACCATGCCCGCGAAGATCTCGTCGTCGTCGTTTCGAAGGGGGATCGTGTGGGCCCAGACGTCCCGTCCACGGGCTCGGAACTCGAACGTGTTTGCCTCGCCGTCGAAGACGGCCCGGAAGTACGGTTCGATCTCGTCGACGAGGTCGTCCGGATACCGCTCGTAGAGCGTCGCGCCGGCGACCTCGTCCTCCGAAATCCCCAGATCGTCGAACGCCTCGCCGCCGACGACGATGTACTCAAGGTTCTCGTCGTACAGTCCCACCGCGCCGCCGGGGAAGTTCTCGACGAGCGTCCGGTACCGGCGTTCGGACTCCTCGAGCCGGCGTTCCCGTTCCTTTCGATCGCTGATGTCCCGGACGATGCTGACGCGGTGCCACGTGCTGTCGTCCTCGGGCAGCATCGCGAAGGTCCCTTCGGCGGGGAGCCGATCGCCGTCGGCCGTTCGAACCTCGGATTCGATCGTCGGCCGCTCGGCGTCGTCGGCCGTCAGCTCCTCGACCCGTTCGGTGACGTCGTCGTCGACTATTTGCGACGCGTCGGTTCCGACGAGTTCGTCCGGCTCATAGCCGAGCATCGACGCATACGTCTCGTTGACCATTGTGAAGCGCCCGTCTTCGTCGACGACGTAGACGCCGTCGTTGACCGTCTCGACGATGGTCTCGTATCGCTCGAGGTGTTTCTCGCGCTCGAGCCGATCGGTGATGTCGCGTCCGATTCCGGCCAGCACTGTGTTCCCCCAGGGGTCCTCGAGTCGCGAGGCGTTGAACTCGAAGGGGACGGTGTCGCCGTCGTCGGTCTGAACCGTCAGTTCCACGTTGAACGAGCCCGTCTCGAATCCCTCCTGAAGGGCTCCGAGGGCGTCCTCCCGGTCGTCGTCCGTAAACAGATCCGTCGGTTCCATCGCGGCAATCTCCTCGTCCGAGTAGCCGGTTACGTCGGTCACGCTCCGGTTCCACCGCTGTAGCGAGCCGTCCTCGCCGACGATGTAGAACACGTCGTCGATGGCGTCGAGGATCTCGTCGATGTACTCTTTGTACTGCTCGAGGCTGCGCTCGCGCTCGCGGAGTTTCCGCTCGCGCTCCTTTCGCTCGGTGATCTCCTGGACCATGACCATCCCGCCAAAGATCTCGTCGTCGTCGTCCGTGACGGGAACCGTGTACGCCATCCAGTCCCGGTCGTGGAACTCCATCTCGAACGAACTGGTCTCCCCATCGAGCGCGGCTCTGAACTTTGGTTCGAGGCGCTCCGCCAGCTCCGTCGGATACCGCTCCCAGAGCGTCTGTCCGATGATCTCGTTCGCGGAGGCGCTGATCTCGTCGAAGGCCCCGCCGCCGGCGATCTGATACTTAAGGTCCTCGTCGAACAGCCCGACCCCGCCGTTGGGGAAGCGGTCGACCAGCGTCCGGTAGCGCTGCTCGGACTCCTCGAGGCGGCGCTGGGACTCCCGGCGTTCGGTGATGTCCGTGATGGTGACGACGCCGCGAGTCACTTCGCCGCGCTCGTTTCGGACCGGCATGCCCTCGGTGCGGACGATGCGGCGCTCGCCATCGTCGGCTTCGATCTCGTAGATGTCGGGATCGGTCACTTCCTCGCCCTCGAGGACGCGCGCGAGCGTCATCTCCTCCGGCGAGATGCGCTCGCCTGAATCGGCGTCCCACACCGGATACCGGTCGTACTCCGCGACGGAGTCGGTGTCGAACACGTCGCCGCCCCAGATCTCCCGTGCGGTGTCGTTGGCCTGGCGGATCCGACCGTCGGCGTCGGCGACGACGACACCGACGGGGAGGACGTCGAACAGCGTCTCGAGTTGCTCGTTGGTCCGCTCGAGCTGTAACTCGGCGCGCTTGCGTTCCGTGATGTCGGTGAGCGCACCGGGGAATGTGACCGGTTTCCCATCCTCGTCGCACTCGACGTGGCCGCGTGCGACGACCCATCGGATCTCGCCGTCGGCGTTCCGAACGCGATACTCCGCCTCGTATTCGTCGCCCGATTCGACGGCCGCCTCGATTTCGGCCACGACGCGGTCGCGGTCGTCCTCGTGGATCGACGAGATGAAGCGGTCCAGCGATACCCCCTGGCGCGCCGCCTCGGGATCGATACCGAAGGTCTCGGCGAACGTGGCCCCGACGACCATCTCGTCCTCCGGAATGTCCCACTCCCACGTGCCGACCGCGCCCGCCTCGGTCGCGGCCTCGAGTTGCGCCGTCGTCTCCCGGAGGTACTGCTCGTGTCGCTTGCGCTCGGTGATGTCCTGGGCCATGGTCATGCCCGCGAAGACGTCGCCGCGCTCGTCCGTGATAGGGACCACTCGCAGGATCCACTCCCGATCGTTGTACTCGAATTCGATCGACTGCGCCTCGCCGTCCAGCGCGGCCTCGAACACCGGCTGCAGGGTGTCGGCGGCCTCATCGTCCCAGACCTCCCTGACGTGGCTGCCTTCGAAGTCCTCGGGATCGACGGGGATACGATCGAATCCCTGCCCGGCCGCCAGTTCGTACCGGAGATCGGGGTCGAACAGCGTCACGAGTCCGTTCGGGAAGTACTCCATGAGCGTCCGATAGCGCTGCTCGGACTCCTCGAGTCGGCGTTCGCGCTCCTTGCGCTCGGTGATATCCTGGGACATGCCGAGCGCGGCGAACACCTCGCCGTCGTCGTCCCGGACCGGCACGATCCGGAAGTCGTAGACGCGATCGTTCGCGCGCGACTCGAACGCGCGCGACTCGCCCTCGAGGGCGGCTTCGTAGCGCGGGACGAGTTCGTCGGCCAGCGACGGCGGAACGGCCTCGGCGACCGGTTCGCCCTCGATTTCATCGGCCGTGGCGTCGGCCGTGTCCGTCGGGCTTCCGCCGACGGTCCGGTAGGTCAGGTCCTCGTCGACGAGGGCGACGGCGCCGTTGGGGAAGTGGTCGACCAGCGTCCGGTAGCGCTGTTCGGACTCCTCGAGTTCTCGCTCGCGCTCCTTTCGCTCGGTCACGTCGCGGTCGGAGACGATCACCGAGACGACATCGCCCTCGTCGTCCGTGACCGGCCTGAAGGCGCCGTTCAGGGAGTACCGCTCTCCGTCGGGCCGGGTGAGATCGGCCTCGAAATTCACGTACTCGCCGCTGGCCGCCTGTTCGGTCCACCGCTTGACATCGTCCCGGACGTCGTCGCCCTCGCCCCACCACGGCGTCTCCCAGAACGGGACGCCGGTCACGTCCTCGAGGTCGGCGTCGATGTACTCCATCGCCGTCCCGTTGATGTCCCGTACCGTGCCGTCCGGATCGAGCAGCCCCACGAGGATGTTCGGATCCTCGAAGATCGCTTCGAACCGTCGCTCCGTCCGCTCGAGGTCACGTCGCGTGCGGGCGTGTTCGACCGCCGAGCCGAGGACGTCCGCGATGCGCTCGAGGAAGTCGATATCGGCCTCCGAAAGGGCGTGGCTCTCGGTCGCGTACGCGCCGAGGACGCCCCACGGCTGCTCGTCCGGCCCGATACGGACGGCGGCGCCGCTGGCGACGTTGCGATCGGCGAACTGTTCCGGGATGGAAAATCGCGACTCGGTATCAAGATCGTCGGTGACGACCGGCTCGGCAGCGTGAGCCGCGTATCCCGTCCACGAGGACCGGTCCGCGGACACGGTGGTCGATCCGAGTCGGTCGGTCGGCCAGCCGGCGCCGGCCCGCAACACGGCCGCCGTTCGATCGCGTTGGCGTTCGAAGACGGCGCAGTACTCGACATTGAGCGTCTCCGCGATAGCGAGCGACGCATCGGCCAGTACCTCGTCGAGATCCCCCGTCTCGAGGGCCTGTTGGCTGAGGTCGGCGACGACCTCCTGCCGGCGAATCTGCGCGAGGTGATCCGCGTCGGTAGACGACGATCCCATTCACCGGTATACAGTGGCGGAGGCGGTAAAACGTCTTTGTCCGGTGGTTCTCGGCTCGCCCGTCGTTTGAGGGGCCGGCGACGGAACCCGAATGGCCGTCGTCGTCAGTGGCGGCCCCGAAGTCCGGTGGTTACTCGTAGTCGACGGAAACCGACTCGAGGACGACGTCTTCCTGGGGCTGATCGTTAGCGTCGGTGTTGACCGAACCGATCTCGTGGACGACGTCCATGCCGTCGATTACTTTGCCGAAGACCGAGTGGCGGTCGTCGAGGTGGGGCTGGGCGTCGAGCGTGATGAAGAACTGCGAGCCGTTGGTGTTCGGCCCTGAGTTTGCCATCGAGAGGATGCCCTCGTCGTCGTGGCGCAGTTCGTCGTGGAACTCGTCGTCGAACTGGTAGCCGGGGCCACCGCGACCGGTCTCGGTCGGGTCGCCGCCCTGAATCATGAAGTCCTCGATGACGCGGTGGAAGGCGACGTCGTCGTAGAGGGGTTCGCCCTCGACCTCCTCGCCCGTCTCGGGGTCTTCCCAGGTCTTGCCGCCGGTCGCGAGACCGACGAAGTTGTCGACGGTCCGCGGCGCGCGCTCGTCGTAGAGTTCGACTTCGATATCGCCACGGTTCGTGTGCAGGGTGGCAGTAACGTCTCCCATGTCCAGCGAGACGGCGGGACTACGGAAAACGGTAGTGGTCTGCGTTGCTCCACCCCCTCACTGCGAGTCTTCGCTGTCGAAAGCCCGATTACATCGCTCGAGCAGCCGACCGATCCCGTGATGCCGTCGGTGGGTCACAGTGAACGTCTCAGCCAGCAGTCTTCTTTCACTGCAATCTTTTGTTTGTCGATTGTAAGTACGATACATGTCAGACCTGTCGGTTGACGATAATATTCTCACTGTTGGCTCTACTGAGATCGCCTTCGACTACGAAATCGGGGACGTTATTGAATTTGACAGCGTAATCGTCGTTCGACTTGTTATCCCACCAGAAGAGACTCACAATCGAAACGTAGTGGGAATCGACAAGACAGGAACTAAACGGTGGACGATTCCTGAAAGCCTACACAGTTCCGCCGAAGATAACCCGTATCTGAGTCTCCGTGTGCGTGACGGCGAGCTATGGACGGGAAACTGGCGGGGATGGACATACCGGGTTGATCTCGAGACTGGAGCGCTTCGTGAATACGAATTCACGAAGTAGGTGTCCTCTGGAGTTAGCACACCGCTCTTGACAGTTCCCGCGAATGGCGGCGGCTACTGGGGTAACTGCTTCTTCTGTACTGACCAGTCCAAAGACACCATCTCGAGCGACGTCGGCGAAAGGCGGCCGCAGCTACATACCGCCGGAGGTGGAACGGCCGGCCATGAGCCAGTCCACTGGGACCCACACGGTCGAGGAGGTGACGCTCGCGAGGATGCCCTCCGGCGTCGAACTGACGACGACGGCCCACACGTATCGTGGCGCCGAAGACGGACCGACACTGTACGTCCAGGCCGCCCAGCACGGCCGCGAGATCAACGGGACCGAGACGCTCCGGCGGTTCCACGAGCGACTGCCACTTGAGGAGCTGTCGGGAACGATCGTCGCCGTCCCCGTCGCGAACCCGGTGACCTTCGATCTGGTCTCCTACATCACGCCCGAGGAGTTCGACAGCGTCAACCCGAACATGAACCGGATCTGGCCGGGCGACGAGGACGGGAGCCTCCACCAGCAGATGGCCGCGCGGCTCTGGACGGAGGTGAGCCGCGCCGACGCCATCGTCGACCTCCATACGGGGAGCCCGGACATGTACCCCCACGTTGTCTACCGGGAGGGCGACGAACGCTCGCGCGCGCTCGCCGAAGCCTTCGGGACCGACCTGCTGCTGTCCGAGCAGGCCGACGACGAGGCCCCCGAGGAGTGGCACCGCCGGGGGTTCGCCGGGAAACTCCGCGTCGCCGCCGCCGAGAAGGGGATTCCCTCGGTCACGCCCGAACTCGCCCACAACAAGCAGATCCTCGAGGACGCCGTCGAGGAGGGCGTCGAGGGACTGCTCGGCGTCTGCCGGTATATGGGGTTGCTCCCCGGCGACGTTCCGGAGCGAAACCAGACGGTCGCGCGCAACCATCTCGGACAGGTCACCGCCGACGGCTCCGGCCTCTTCCGCCCGGAGCCGGGGCTCGAGGTCGGACAGGCTATCACCGAAGGGACACCGCTCGGGACCGTCTACGATCCGCGGACGTACGAACCGCACCACGAGGCGGTCGCGGACCGCGACGGGATTCTCTACGCGCTCACCCGAGAGGCGACCGTGACCGCGGGCGACCAGCTCGCGAGCGTCGCGCTGGTCCGCGAGGAGTGATCGGTTAGCAGAGTCCGCGGAATGACCGTTCAGCGGAGCCCCAGCAGCGAGATTCCGGCGGTCGACCCGCCGACGAGGACGACCGTCCAGACCGCGAGGCCGACTGCGAGCCAACCGACGGTCAGTCGCGTGTTCTCCCCGACGACCACCGCCAACAGCGCCGTGAGGTGGATTCCGGCGAGTATCGGACCGGCGAACGAGAGCCCGACGATCCCGTAGCGCTTCCAGAGCCGCCGCGCGCGACCGTACCGATCGCTCGAGTCGAGGTCGCCGCCGCCTCGGCGGCGGGTCCACCACGCCGTGAGTCGTTCGTGGGCGATCACGATGGCGCCAACCGCAGTGGCGCTGCCGGCGAAGGCGGCGACGCCGGTGGCGGCCGGATCGAAGCCGAGTCCGATCGCGACCGGGATGACGACGAACGGTTCGATCGCCGGAATCATCGCGAGGGCGAACACGAGGAGGTATCGGCCGACGCCGGTGGCTTCCTCGAGCGCGTGTCCGACGTCGACGAGTGCTGGAGCGAGTGTCATGGGGACCGCGTCCGACGGGCGGACATGTTACTAGAGAAATGTTATCGCGGTGGAAAAAGCCGTTTCGGTTCGGTACGATTGGTGATCCGAAAGCGTCTCTCAGGCCGAATAGCCGCCGTCGACGACCAGTCCGTGGCCGGTGACGAACGAGGCCTCGTCGCTGGCGAGGAACAGGATCGCGTCGGCGATCTCCCCGGGTTCGCCGAGTCGCTTGAGCGGGTATTCCTCGACCATCGCCTCCCGGGCCTGCTCCGGATCGCCCTGCTGGTCCAGATAGTCGTCGAGTAGTTGGGTCTCCGTGAAGCCGGGGCAGACGGCGTTGGCGCGGACGCCGTAGGGGCCGGCCTCCGCCGCGACGGTCCGGGTCAGATTCAACACGGCGGCCTTGGTCGTCGCGTAGGCGGCCTGATGCGGGAGTCCGAGGACGCTCGCCAGCGAGCCGACGTTGACGATCGCGCCCTGGCCCTGTTCTTTCATGTGGGGCAAGGCCGCGGAGCAGCCGTTCCAGACCCCGTTGATGTTGATGTCGACCACGAAGTCCCGAACCTCTTCGTCGACGTCCTCGAGCGGACCGCCGGGATGGCCGGTGCCGGCGTTGTTGATCATCACGTCGAGCCCGTAGTCCTCGGCGACGGTGTCGACGACGTCGTGGAACCGATCGCTGTCGGTGACGTCGAGTTCGGCGAACTCGGCCTCGCCGCCGGCCTCGGCGATCAGGTCGGAGGTCTCCTCGCCACCCTCGACGTCGACGTCAGTGACGATGACCCGCGCGCCTTCGTCGGCGCATCGCAGCGCCGTCTCCCGACCGATCCCCGCGCCCGCACCCGTGATAACGACGGTTTTGTCTTCGAGTCGCATACTCGCGGAATCGGACGCTGGGGGTATAAATTTGTTCATTATTTTAGCAGATTAGAGACCCAGTGTTCGATAGAATGTGCCGAGATTAGAACAGTGGTAATTGCAGAGTATGGGCATCGAACAGTCGGTGGCGTCGCTGATGGAAACGAGACTCGAGGAAATCGGCGCTTCGTTCGCGGACGAGCGCGTCTCTGACAGCCGACGCAGTGACGACCGCGCGCTCGTCAGTCGCAAAATCGACGACGCGTCTCAGAACGCCCGCAGGTCCTCGAGCACCGCTTCGGCGCTGCCGTCGGCGATCACGTCGCGGGCCTGCTCGAGGCCGTCCTCGAGGCTGTCGACGTCCTCGCGGGCGTACATCCGGAACGCGCCGTTGAGGGCGATGGCATCGGCGAAGTGGTCGTCGCGCTCGCCGGCAAGGACCGCCTCGGTGATCGTCGCGGAGTCAGCGGTAACGTCGTCGACCTCGAGGTCTTCGTTTTCCATCTCCATGCCGTACTCGGCGGTCTCGATCTCGTAGTCCTCGAGCTCCGCACCGTCGTTCCACTCAGCTACTTTGGTGTAGCCGGGGCGGATGTCGTCGTACCCCTCCATTCCCTGGAAGAAGATGGCTCGCGAGTAGTCGAGGTGGTCGCTCTCCCGGATGAGATCGGTCAGCTTCTTCGCGAACGCGAGGTGGTAGAACGAGCCGAGGTGAACGTCGGCGTTCGCGGGGTTGCCGACGGTTTCGATCGTGTTGACGAACGTCCGGACGCCCATCTGGTCGCGCCGGTCGTAGAGGTCGTGGACGCCGGGATTGAACGCGGGCTGGTAGTAGAAGCCGAACCCGGTCTCGTCGACCATGTTGGCGCTTTCTTCGGGCTCGAGGTCGGTCCGGATCCCGAGTTCGTCGAGGACGTGTTTGTACGCTGTCGCCTTCTGGGTCGGGACGCGGTCGCCGGAGTGAACGACGACCGGCGTGCCCGCGGCGGCGGCCACGAGGCCGGCGCCGACGCCGAGGACGGCCGAACTGTGTTTGCCGTCGTAGTTCGCGCCGCAGTCGACCGGATCGGCCTCGGGTTCGGCGGTGACGACCGACTCCTCGCGCATGACGTCGGTGTAGCCGGCCAGCTCCTCGGGGTTGTTGCGCTTCCAGCGGTTGGCCAGCCAGAACGCGCCCAGCGTCGTCGCGTCGGGTTCGCCGGCCAGAATCCGCTGGAACGCCTCGCGGGCTTGCTCGCGACTCATGTCGTCGGCGGACTTGGGACCGGAGCCGACGACGTCCGTCATCAGGCGTTTCAGCGGCCATTCACCGAACTCCTGGGATGCCTGTGCCATGTGCGTTCGTTCGGACGGGCCCCGCAAAAGGGTCCCGTTTCCGGTAGTGCTCCCCCGCGAAATCGTCTCGATTTCAAGCTGTCTCGGACCGTCGAGGGCGGGTCTGACGCGGGATCGACGGTCCGCGGCCGTCAGGCGATCACAGTTCGATCGCCATCATCACCTCGTCGATGTACTCATCCTCGAGTTTGTAGTGGTCCTCCCGGACGGCCTCGACGACCCACCCTCGGCCCTCGAAGAACTCGATGGCCGCCTCGTTGGTCGAGGGGACGCTCTGATAGACCTTCTCGTGGCCCTGCGAGCGCACCCACTCGAGGGCGCGATCGAGCAGTTCGTTCCCGATCCCCATCCCGCGATACTCCTCTAAGACGCCGACCGTGAGTTCGGCAGTGTGAGAAAGCTTCTCTAAGTTGGGGACGTGCAGGTGGGCCCAGCCGACGACCTCGTCGTCGACGGTCGCGACGAAGAACATCCGCGATTCGAACTCGTTGTGCCGAAGCAGGACGTTCTCGTGGTCGAGTTCGTCGGCGACGGTCTCGGCCTCGATATAGGTCATCCCCTCGACGAGCCGTCGCATCGCGCCGACGATGCCCGAGAGGTCCTCCTGTCTGGCGGGCCGAATCGTGACGTCGACGTCCTCGGTCGAGAACTCCTCGCGCTCGTCATCGACGTCGATGGCGATACGCAACGTTCCGTCGTCGTCCTCCTCGAGATACCCGTCTCGTTTCAGGATCGCGACGTTGTGGCGGAACGCTCGCGTATACTGGGGATCACCCGGCGGATCCTCAGGGAAGAGCGCCTCTCTGGCCCGGTCTCGATCGACCGCGCCGTGGGTCTCGACGTACGCGTAGATCTGTTCTCGCTCGTCGCCTTCGATCGCGATCGGTTCGGTGAGTGCCATGGATAATGATAACGTCCACCACTGCTATAACCGTTTCAATAGTCCCACAGGAGAGACAGTCATCTTCGCGAATACGAGGGCTGATTCCCGCCGGCCGCAGGGACCCGAAAGCAATACGGTGCCGTTCTCCCTAGGGACAGCAATGAGCACCCTCTCGGGGGACTGGCGCGAGGGGATCGACGACGTCGACGCAGCGATCATCGACGGCTACCAGAGCGGCGTCCCCGTCGAGGAGCGGCCCTTCCGGTCTATCGGCGCCGCGCTGGGTATCGCCGAGGACGAGACGCTCGAACGCGTGACGCGCCTTCACGAATCGGGGATCGCCCGGCGGTTCGGCGCCGTTCTCAACCCGCCGGTAATCGGCTCGTCGACCCTCGCCGCCGTGCAGGCGCCCGCGGATCGGTTCGACGAGATCGCGGCCGTCATCAACGAGTACCGGCAGGTCAACCACAACTACGCCCGCGACCACGAGTGGAACATGTGGTTCGTCGTCACCGCCGGCTCGCGGGCCCGACGCGACGAGATCCTCGCGGAGATCGAGGCGCGTACGGGCTGTCCCGTGCTCAACCTGCCGATGCTGACCGACTACTACATCGACCTCGAGTTCCCCGTCGTCAACGGCGATCGCTTCGCGCGAGAATCGCTCGAGGAGCGACTGGACTCCTCCGCGACGCGGATCAGCGAGGAAGCGACGGGCGACCTCTCCGCGCTCGAGGCCGAACTGCTGCTCGCGATCCAGGACGGGTTCCCGCTGTCGGCGACGCCGTACCGCGACATCGCCGCCGAGATCGGATACGCCGTCGAAGACGTGCTCGAGGGCGTCGAACGGCTCGTCTCGACGGGCTGTATCAAGCGGATCGGCTGCGTGATCAACCACGTCATCACGGGGTTCAACGCGAACTGCATGGTCGTCTGGGACGTTCCGGACGACCGACTCGACGAGTGGGGCGAACGCGCAGGCGGGCTGCCGTACGTCACGCTCTGCTATCACCGACCCCGTCGGCCCGAGTGGGAGTGGCCGTACAACCTGTTCACGATGATCCACGGCCGCGATTCGGACGCCGTCGACGCGAAGGTCGACGAACTGGCCGCGGAGTACCTCCCCGTCGAGCACGAGCGCCTCTACTCGACCGAGACGCTGAAGCAGACCGGCGCGCGCTACGAGGATCTGGTCGGACGGTGACCGAACGAAGACGGTTTTCGTGATTCGAGGTGCCGTCAATCGTCTAGCTTCGCATGGAAGAGTTCCTCAACGGTACAGTCGAAACACCGGGCGAACTTGAACGCTAACGTCAGCGACGGATCGTACTTCGAGTTTTCGATCGCGTAAATCGTCTAGCGACTCACGCCGACTTCGTCGGCCAGTTCCTGCTGGGTGAGGCCGTGTTCCTCGCGCCGTTCCCGGAGTTCGTTGTCCATCGCTCGGTCGAGTATCGGGCTCGAACGTCAAATACGCTGACGAATCTCGGTCGCACCGAGGACGAACAAGACCGTGACGATGCCGACGGCGGCGAAACCGTCGATCTCCCGCGGAACGGTGGCGTCGCTTACCGCATACCAGCCGTAGAGTCCAACCATCGATCAACGGAGGACGACACCGACGACGGCCAGCGCGGGATCGAGGTCCCGGACGTCGCGCTCGTCGACGACGCCGCCCGTACCGCGGCGCGTCCGCCCGTAGTAACCGACGTTGAAGCGAACGATCAGTATCATCGGAGATACGAGGAGGTCCCCGACTCTCGACTCAGTGCGCCGAATGGATTCGCTGATCCGACGATCGAAGCCGGACGGAATATTTGGGGTCAACAAGTTGGAACGAGTCTGGAACTCGTCGCCGAAGACAGGATTGTCTGCGAGTCGCTCCCGCTCGTCGAGCGGCTGAAACGGTCCCTGAGGCAACGCTGGAAGCCGAGACTGGCCCCGATCGGGTCCGTCACCTGCCCGTTATGACCACCGTGATTCGCGACTCGCTCGAACGAGTCGAACAAACCTTCGACTTCGACATTCGGGGCGGGGTACTCGCTGATCAACTGAACGGACGAGCGACAGTCGTCGCGTCCGAACGCGGTCGTCTCATCGGAAACGTCCTATCGAGAGATCGACGATGTCCGGCCGTTATGCCTTCACAGCCGGAGTATCGATCGAAATCAGCCGATATCTCCACGGCGAGAAACAGTGCTCGTCACCACTCCGAAACTCGACACCCCGGCTGTCGAATGAAATACGATAGCGAGGCGAACAGCCGTTCGAGCGTGACCGCCGAATCCACGGGCGACCAGTCGCCGAATGACCTGACTCGTAGCCGAGTCTCGGTCATGGACTATTACCCCGGGTGTCGAGTGAAATCAGTGCGAGACTACCACCCCAGGTGTCGAATGAAATCGGTCACGGACTGCCACCCCATGTGTCGAGTGAAACCGGTCGTGGACTACGACCCCATATGTCGAGTGAAATCAGTGCGGTACCACCACCCCAGGTGTCGAGTGAAACGAGGGCGATTTCGCAGTGGAACGGATTTCTATCACACACTTAGGAATCTGACACCCCGAGTGTCGAGTGAAATCGATTTCGAGATTCTGGGTATCGCGTCTCCGTCGGACTCAGGGCTCGAGTCTCGAGTGTGCGTAAAACCCACTACCCCAGGCGTCGAGTGAAATTATCGGAAGTAGTCACCCCAGGTGTCGAATGAAATGCAATCCCATGATTCGAGAAGTCGAGCTCGCGGAGAAGTCACTACCCGAAGTGTCGAGTGTAATCAGTAACCCGAAGTGTCGAGTGTAATCAGTAACCCCAGGTGTCGAGTGTAATAACCCTATATCTCGAGCTAGAGACGCTATCATCGGAATTTTCGAATTCTCCCACCCCAGGTGTCGAGTGAAATGTGGTATCGAGACACGTTCGTTGAACAGCGGTCCGCGCGGACCGACTTGCCGCACACCCCACGTGTCGAGTGAAATCAGGTCCCGAGAGTCGAGCGGTGAGTACACGGAGAGTCGAACGTCGAGTATACGGCGGACTCGAGACCCCAGGTGTCGAGTGAATTCCGATCGGACACCTACTTCTATTGCTGCTCGAGTTTCTATTGCTGCTCGAGTTCGGAGAAGCGATCGTCGTTGTGGATAACGGCCTGAACGACGGACGGATCCTCCAGCAGGTAGTAATAATTAGTCACACCGCTACTGTATCCGCGGCCGACTCGTTCGGTCCGTCCGAGAATGTCGAGGAACACCTGCTCGTCGAGTTTATCACTCATTCGGCGCTGCGAGAGCGTCTCGATCCCGAGGGCGCTGTCCGAGGTGATGGACTTGTACATCTCGTATACTTCGCGGGTCGCAAACTCCTCTCGATCACTGTGTCGGTCCGCGAGTATCGACAACGCGTACACGGACGCCTTGATCTGTGTCGGCTGTCCCTCGAGGAGTTGCGAGAAGCGATCGATATCGGCCTTCTCTCGAGCGTTTCGGACGTGGATCTCGGTCACCTCGTCGGTGTCTTCGTCCTTCGCCAGTTCGCCGGCGTTTCGGAGAATGTCCAACGCCTTTCTCGCATCGCCGTGTTCCTGTGCGGCGAAGGCGGCGGAAAGCGGGATGACGTCGTCTGAGAGGACGCCCTCTCTGAAGGCGTCCTCCCGGTTGTACATGATTTCGCGGAGCTGGTTCGCGTCGTACGGCGGGAAGACGAATTCCCGGTCCTGGAGACTGCTGAGAATCCGTTCGTCGAGCGATTCCTTGAAGGAGATCTTGTTACTGATCGCGATGATCCCTACCTTACAGGCGTCCAACTTCCCGGCTTCCCCCGCTCGCGACAGCTGCATGAGAATCTCGTTGTCCTGGAGCTTGTCGATCTCGTCGAGGATGATAATCGCGACGTCGTAGAGCTGATCCAGGATCGACCAGAAGCGTTCGTAGTAGACGTCGGTCGAGAGTCCGGTGACGGGGATACTAATGCCGGTCTCTTCGGGATCGTTCAGTTCCTGTGCTAGATTGATCACGACGCGAGTCTCGGTCTTCGTCTGGGTGCAATCGATGTACGCTCGCCCCATCTCGGTCCCGTTTTCGACCGAATACTGTTGGGCGCTCCTGGTGACGTGTTTCGCGACGAGCGACTTTCCTGTCCCCGTTTTCCCGTAGATAAGCGTGTTTCGCGGCGATTGGCCCTTCACTGCGGGATGAATGCTCGAGGCGACGTTCTGAATTTCGCTGTCCCGGCCGATGATCCGGTCCTCGTTCGGAACGAGGTCGATATCGAGAAGTTCCTTGCGGCTAAAGATCGGGTCCTCCGTCGCCCAGAAATCCTCCAGAGATCCATTTTCGTGACCGGAGCCGTCGTCCATACACACCACCTATCGAGGACGGTCACATATAGACTAGTGATTGGAAGCCACCGAGTGTCGGATGTAGGTGTCGGAAATCAGCGGCGAAGGGGATTCTATCGAAGATCTGTGTCGGATGGTGGTTGTCCTCACGTCGAATGAAACCGGAACACGTGAAACGGCGAAACTCACCCCTTGTTCCAGCCATCGGACGAGAGGAGTATCGAACGGAGTCGCGAAGGGCGTTCGAGGACGAATTCGGTGTAACGGAGGACCGTACTCGAGTAGGCCCACACCCCAGGTGTCGAATGTAGATCGCCGAAAACGACCGGTAAATGATCTAAAGAAGGGTGTTAGAAATAGAGGAGGCAGTATAGATTGCTAAATCAGGGCGTAACGAGCGAGATATTTCGGTGAGAAGTAAGATCGAACGGTTCGTCCGTTCGAACAGTAGTTCGACCGTTAGATAGTCCAGTACGGATCTGGTTTTCATTGATTCCACATAAAACTTTTTATTCTAATATACTATATTTGCCACCACGAGGATCTTGGCACCACCGTCTATTCACACTCTGTCCAGATACGGACTCTAGCGCTCGCTTTCGCGCATCTACACTCGACACCTGGGGTGTGGGAGTATCATCAAGAATGGGATAGGAATGAGGATAGTGAAAGAGGAATGCGGGAGGACAAGAATAGAGAGAACGGGAGTAAGGAAGGGGAGTGGAGGGAGAGATGAAGGGTAACAGAAAACTGGCGTGTCGTTACTCGAGCGCTTCGGCGACGAGTTCGATCGGCGTCGGCGGGTTCTCGTCGGCGCCGGGTCGATGCTCGAGTTGCGTGCGACACGACGCCCCGGGGGCGACGACACGGTCGCCCTTGCTCGCGTCGACCTGTTCGTACAGGATTTCGCCGATTCCGTCGCTCATCGAGGCGTGTTCGGCCTCGTAGCCGAACGAGCCGGCCATCCCGCAGCAGCCGGAATCGAGCGGGTCGGCGGCGTAGCCCGCCCGGCGCAGGACGCCGACCGCGTGGTGGTCCTTGGCGACGGCCTTCTGGTGGCAGTGGCCGTGGTAGATCAACGACTCGTCGGCCCCGTCGGAATCGAACGCGATCGTCTCGTCCAGCCGGAACGAATCGATGTACTCGCAGACGCCGTAGGTCGCGGCCGCGACCCGCTCGGCGCGCTCGTCGGAGAGCAGATCGAGGTAATCCAGCTGGAACATGACCGCGTCGGAGGGTTCGATGACGACGACGTCACGTCCCTCCTCCACGAGCGGCGCGAGCTTCGAGACGTTCTCGCGCGCCGTTTCGCGGGCCTTCTCGAGGAAGCCCTTCGAGAACGCCGGCCGACCCGTATCTCCCAGTTCGTCGGGAACCGCCACGTGGACGTTCGCAGCCTCGAGGACGCGGACGGCGGCTTTCCCCGCTTCGGGATGGCTGTAGTTGGTGTACGTGTCGGGATAGAGGACGACGCTCCGATCGGCGTCCTGCTCGCTGATCCGCGCGCCGCCGCGCCAGTCGAACCAGTCCCGAAACGTCGTCGCGCGGAACGTCGGCAGCGGGCGATCGGACGCGATGCCGACGGTCGCCTCGAGGGCTTTCCTGGCGCCCGGCAGTTTCGGTAGGGCGTTCGAGAGCGGTGCGAGTTGGGAGCCCCACTTCGAGAGGGTGGCGACGTTGGCGAAGAGCCGATCCCGCAGCGTCGCGCCGTTGCGCTGGTGGTACTCGTGGGTGACTTCGGCCTTGAGCTTCGCCATGTCGACCTCGCTCGGGCAGTCGATGGCACAGCCCTTGCAGCCGATACAGAGCCCCATCACTTCCTCGACGAACTCATCGGAGAAGGCCTCCTCTGGCTCTAGGTTGCCGCTCATGGCCTGCCGGAGCGCGTTCGCCCGGCCACGGGTGGCGGTGATCTCCTCGCGACTCGCCCGGTAGGTCGGACACATCACGCCGCCGGTGGTCTCCTGTTCGCCCCGACAGCCGCCGCAGCCGTGACAGAGCTCGACCATTCCCTGTATACCATTGTCGTTCTCCCACTCGAGGGCGGGCTCGAAGCCGGCCTCGAACTCGTAGTCGGGGTTGAACCGCAGGTGCTCGCGCAGGTCGGTCGGATCGTCGTCGCGGAAGACGACCTGGCCCGGATTCAGGAGCCAGTTGGGATCGAAGGCGGTCTTGAGGTCCTGGAATGTCTGCCAGAGTTCGTCGCCGTAGAGTTTGTGATTCCACTGGGTGCGAGCGCGACCGTCGCCGTGCTCGCCCGAGACCGATCCCCCTAACTCGACGACGAGATCGGTCACGTCGTCGGCGATCCCGTGTAACTGCTCGAGGCCGACCTCGGTCTTCGTGTTCACGAGCGGCCGCACGTGGAGCACGCCCGGCCCCGCGTGGGCGTAGAAGCTGGCGTAGGTGTCGTGCGCCTCGAGGATCGCCTCGAACTCCTCGACGAAGGTCGGCAAGTTCTCGGGCGGAATCGCGGTGTCCTCGATGAAGGAGATGTGCTTCTCGTCGGTCGTCCGCGAGAGCAAGATCGGGAGCCCGGACTTGCGGAGCTTCCAGAGCTGGGCGCGTTCCTCTTTTTCGTAGGCCTCGAGGGCCTCGAGGGCGAGCGTCTCCGCGTTGGAACGCGGAGCGTCCGAAGCCGGCTCGCCGGCGGGCGTCGCCGACGGCAGGCGATCGGCAAGCAGGCCCGCGACCTGCTCCTTGCCGTGGTCGGCGTCCTCGGCGTAGAACTCGACCAGCAACACGGCGTTGGTCCCCTCGGGGAGCATTTCGGTGACCGGCCCGAACTCCGCGGTGTCGCGCGCGAGGTCGATCAGAACGTCGTCGAGCACCTCGACCGCGGCGGGGTCGTGTGCGAGGATCGGTTCGACGTCTTGCATCGCCTCGTGGAGGTCCGGATAGCACAGGAGGGTGACGGCCTTCGTCTCGGGGACGGACTCGAGCGAGACGGTCGCTTCGGTGACGATCGCCAGCGTCCCCTCGCTGCCGGCCAGCAGCCGCGCGAGGTTGACGGTGCCGGGCTCGCCGGTGTCCTCGCCGCCCGGCAGTTCGCTCCCGCGAGCCTCCGCAACGAGTCGATCGAGATTGTATCCGGAGACGTTGCGCTTCAGGTCGGGATACGTCTCCTCGATCAGATCGGCCTCCTCGTCGAGGATCCGACCGACTTCCGCGTAAATGCGCTCCTCGAGATCGCCCTCGGGGTCGGCGCGGTCGGCGACCTCATCGAGGGTGACCTCGCCGAAGGTCGTCACGGTGCCGTCGGCGAGAACCGCCTCGACTTCCTCAAGGTACGCGTCGGTTTTCCCGTACTTCAGCGAGTGCGAGCCCGTCGAGTTGTTGCCGATCGCGCCGCCGATGGCGCTCTTGTCGCCCCACGCGGGGTCGGGCGCGAACTTGAGGTCGTGGGGCGCGAGGGCCTCGTTCAGCGTCCCGAGAATCGTCCCGGGCTGGACCGTCGCCGTCCGCCCGTCGGGATCGATCTCGATGATGTCGTTCATGTGTCGCGTGAAGTCCAACACGACGGCACGATTGACCGTCTGGCCGGCGAGGCTGGTGCCGCCGCCCCGCGGGAGCACTGGAATCTCCCGTTCGGCGCAGTACTCGACGATCCCGACGACGTCGGCGGTCGACTCGGGGAAAGCGACAGCCATCGGCGTCACCTCGTAGGCGCTCGCGTCGGTCGCGTAGAGTTCTCGGGAGTAAGAGTCGCCGCGAACGTCACAGTCGACGAGTCGCTCGAGGTCGTCGACCAGTGCCGGCCGATCGACCTCGTCGCTTCGGTAGTCGTAGTTCGCACGTCCATCGGCGGCCGGGTCGGCGCTCGACTCCAGTGACATAGTTGACCATTGTCCGGCGGCGCTTAAGTGATCATCCCTCGGGAAAACCCCGCTCTCGAATGGTCCGTTCCGAAGCGTCCGAAATCAGCGGCGATATCTGCGGTAGTTAACTGTTTCAAAGCCAAAACGTTGGCCCGCGGTGTCGCCAGGAATACTTGATCCACGAGCAACTGACGCTGATTACGGTGATCATCGCATCGTCAACCCGTCGTTCGGCCGGTCACCGCCACCCAACCGTACGAGAGCGATGCGGTCTGAACGATGGCCGCGATTCTCGTTTATGAGTTCGACAAACGGTACGCGGTTCGATCACTTCTGGTTGACTTTCTCTACAGCAATCCAATTTAGACGCTAAGTATCTGTGTAACTGCGACAACCGAATTTAATATCCGGGAAAATATGGGCGAGAATCTCGATGACTCACTTGACATGAATTGCCAGAACTCCGTATCAATTACACGACGGATCCGGTCCGACTCCAATCAGACGACGCAAGTTCGGTTTCGATCGGCGATCGCGCACGGATCGCGCACGTAATCAGATGGGATCGGTCGTCATTTCCCTCGATGCAGAAGTCGGCTGGGGATTTCACCACGACGAATCTGTGTCGGAGACGTTTCTTCGCAACACGCGCCAGAACTGGCGTCGCCTCCGAGAGCTATTCGACGCGTTCGAAATTCCGGCGACATGGGCGGTTACCGGGCACCTATTCTTGCGCTCGTGTACTGACAGACACCGGAACCACCCCGCCGGCGAGCGATGCTGCCAGAAATCGATCGAAGACCTCCCCGCGACCGATATCTGGTACGGGGCCGAACTCGTCGACGAAATCGCGACCGCCGATATCGACCACGAAATCGCCGGTCACGGGTTCACGCACGTTCACTTCGACCACGATCGAATGAACGAAGCGTTCGCAACTCGAGAGATCGAAAACTGCGCTCATGCCGCGTCGCGCCGCGGCCACGACCTGTCATCGTTCGTCTTCCCTGTCAACAGGATCCGACACCGGGACACGCTCGCGGCACACGGTTTCGACTGTTATCGCGGTACGAACCCGCTCCGCGACTCGCAGAGTACGCTGATGCGACAGATAACGAAGATATCGAGCGCGGCGGTCGGAAAACCGGCGCCGCCGATCGTCAACCCGTACGTCGACGACCACGGCTTGGTCAACGTGCCGGCGTCGATCTACCTGTTCAACTTCGAAGCGAAGTATAGAAAACTGTTTTCCGCGTTCGGTGAGGATCCGGTAGTCAAACAAGTGAAATCCGGGATCGACCGCGTTGCCCAAACGGACGGCGTGTTGCACATGTGGCTTCACCCCCATAACCTCCGAACGCCGGCGCACTACCAACGGCTTCAATCGATTGCGGGATACATCGACCGTCGTCGAAGCACGGACGGCCTACGCGTCGAAACTATGGCCGAGGTCGCAGACAGGGTGCGAAACGAGAGTCAACCGGGATCTACATTCGAGAACAACTAACGTCTATCGATGACCAATTCGGACCCGTACGAGATCCGACAGTACGAATCGGCCGATAGGGACGCGTTTCTCGACCTGTTCGCCGACGTACTGGGCGGGCAAATGGGCAACGACTGGTTCACGTGGAAGTACGAACGGAATCCGTACGTCAACCACGTTCCGATCCTGGTTGCACAGCGAGACGACGAACTCGTCGGCGCGCGGGCGTTCTTCCCGCTCCGCCTCGCCGCGGGCGACGACGAGTTCAGCGCTTTCCAGCCGTGCGATTCGATGGTCCGTCCCGAGCACCAGCGTCGGGGACTATTCACGCGGCTGACCGAGCGGGCGATCGACAGATACGACGACGCGGATCTGTTCTTCAACTTCCCAAACCACCGCTCACTTCCGGGGAATCTCAAACTCGGCTGGCGGGTCGCGAGCGAGCGAGAGACGTACTACCGAATCCAAAACCCGACCGCGTGGCTCCCCCAACTCGAGCCGGTCGAGCCGATCGCTCGATCGCTGGCGAGCGGATACGTCTCGATCCGGGATCGATTTGCCGATTCGACCAATGCGGTCGAACTTTCGCGGTACGATCGCGTGCCGTCCTCGCTGCTCGCGACGCTGGCTTCGTCCGAGACAATCCCGGAATTTCACGTCGCTCGCGACGAAACGTTCTACGAGTGGCGGTTCGCGAATCCGCTCTGGACGTACCGCACGATCGTTGCAACGCGGGACGGAGCGCCCATCGCAGCGGTCGTCTACGGTCGTCGGGACCGAACGAGCGGTCCGACGGTCGTCCGAATCCTCGACGTCCTCCCACTCGCAGCGGGGACGAGTTCGTCCCCGTCTCGGCAGGCAACACTGGCTGCACTTCTCGACGCGGTGCTTCGAGAAACCGGCGATGCGGACGTCATCGCTGCTCCCGGGTCGGTAGTCCCCCGGTCAGTGTTGCGGTCGCGGGGCTTTCACAGCGACCAGCGAGCGCCCCTGAAGTGGGGAACCTCGCCATCGACGCACGTCGTCAGACCGGCCGGGACACCGCCGCTTGACTGGACGCTGTCCGGAGCCCAGCTCGCGGACAGCGCGAACTGGCGACTCGCGTTCTGCGAGGTCGATAGCGGGTGAGGAACCCTCGTTTTCGGTGACCGCGTTCGTACGTTCGATCACCGAGCGATAGGCCGAGAACGACCCGTCACCGTCCTCGTCGGAGTTCGTCGATCAACTGCTCGATCGTCTCCTGTTGGCTCTCGAGGCGATCTCTCTGCCGTTCGATCCTGGTTTCGATGGTCTCCAGTCGCTCGCGAACGTCCGAACTCGAGCCCGCGTTACTTTTTGCCGCCGTGTTTCCGTCTTTCGGTCGCTGTCTCTCTCCGACGGGTGACGCGTCATCGTCTGGGAACTCGTGGCCATCCGCTCCACGGTCATCGTCGACACCGTCGAATTTAGCACGGAGGGTAGAGCCGAACGAACCGATCGGGTCCGGTGCGGTCTCGAGGTGGGCGATAATTTCCTCGACGTCAAGCGCACCGACGACGACCGCGGCCACGAGAAAGATCGCTGCACCCACCGGAGGGACGATGACAAGTGAGAAGACCGAATCCCCGAGAAGCCGTGCCAGTAGGCCGATTGGAAGTGCAGCGACTCCGCCCGCGAAAATGACCTGCGGAATCCGCGCACCGGTGACTGGGTCGAATCCGATTTTTCTGGCGCTCCAGACGTGAAACACGAACATCGTCCCGTAGCTGATGCTCGTCGCGACGGCTGCACCGTACATTCCGTACTGGGGGATCAACAGCGCGTTGAGCACGATGTTGCCAACCGCCGCTGCACCGGTCGAGGCGATCAGCACGTGAAGATCGCCTTTGCCCTGTCCGATCGCGAGAATCGGTCGCGCCAGCGCGAACCCGACACAGCCGGGAAGCAACAGGAGAATCGGACCGTAACTCGCTATGTACTCGTCGGGGTACACGATCGGGAGCGCAACCGGGGCGAGCGTGCCGATGCCGATTCCGAGCAGTAACGTAAACAACAGTGTGTACCGGGTGACGCGAGCGGCGAGCGAGTTGATCCGCTCGTAGTTACGATTCGACCAGATATTCGAGGTCGAGTGCAAGAGCACGTTCTGTAACGCCAGCGGGACGATCCAGAGGAACTCCGCGATCGTGAGCGAAATCTTGTAGTAGGCGGTTTCCTGCGTCGTCCCGAGCACCCCGAGCATCATGACGTCGAGTTCGTACAGTGACGTCAAACAGAGGATCAAGATGATGCTGAGCGCATTGAAGGTGAACAGTTCGCGGCGCGGAAAGTCTTTCGGCGGAATCTTGGCGAGCGCGGTTCGCAGCGACACCGTTCGGTTTATCAGTGCGAGCCCGACGATCGAGGTTGTGACCGCGCCAGTCATGTGGCCGATCAGTACACCCTGAACGCCGTGGCCGCGGAATGCGAGGCCGACGCCGACGACGATGAACAGGATTTTATCGAGGAAGAGCAGCGGTTCGGAGTAGCGCTCGAGACCGAATCCCATGAGCGTCCGCCGCGTGTACTCGCGGAACTGGGAGGTGAACACGAGCAACGAGAGGAGATAGAAGTACGTCCGATACGACGTCCCGAGCCGGGACGTTACGATTCCCGTTTGCGCCGCGAGAGCGAGTCCTAAACACCCGATCGCCGCGAGTAGGATCGCCATCCGGAGATAGAAGCCGACAACGTGTTCGTCCCAGTGGGCCCTGTCGCGTTCCTCCGCGACGTACTTTCGTACGCCGTCGCCGACACCCGAACTGACGAAGATCATGTAGACCGCAAAGATCGACATCAGAATCGCGTAGTCGCCGTACCCCTCTCCCAGAAACCGGGTCAACAGCGGTGACGAGAGGAAATCGAGACCGATGAGGAGGAACTTGATGCTGACAATCGAGAGAAAACCGCGCGTGATGCTTCGTTTCATGCCTCGTAATGCAATCGTCGTGATGTGGCGGCGTCCGTGCCGCGCGTAATCGGTTCGGTCGGCGTGTCGAGCGCCGGCGTGAGTTCGCCGACTCCGACTTGCGGGTTGGACGCGTCGACGGTGAAACGAAAGCGACCGGCGATGATCGGACGCGCGCAGTCGATGGAAACGGTGGCGAACTCGTTCGCGTGCGCTAGACGCCGTACGTTCGACCGCTGAAACGGAGAGAGTAACGACCGACCGGTCAGATCCATCGACCGTTCGTAGTAATCGTTCTGGGATTATTATACAGCAAATAAACAGTTGGGAGCACCTATTTGTCTGAATTTAGCGATGGCCACCCGGTTGGGGAGGCGGACCGCGAGAGTCGTGTCGCGAAGACCGTCCCGCGAGCGGCTGGCGTCGCTCTCAAATTTATCTTCCGAAATACCATAAAACAGTCATATATTTCTCAAAGATATTTTTCAACGAGGCTTTCGCACGTCGAAACATCGTAAAACGAATGAAGCGTTGGAATATGGGCGAATAAGCCGATCTTATCGTCGGATCCTGCTGGCAATCAGAGTCAGTCATGTACGGTTTTAATTTTGCCATAATACCCGTATACAGACTCCTAAACGGCGAATGTGTAACGTTCTCGATCGGAATCGGTAGCACAGCGTTAAAAGAATAATAGAACAGGATAGAACGAGATCTTCTAATCTATATAGAATATTATGTCGTCTCACTACTCGCCAGTGAACTCCGGTTCGCGGCTCTCGAGGAACGCCCCGATTCTCTCGTTGCCGTCTTCGATCGCAACCGGCCAAACGGTTCGGTTCGGACTCGAACACCGTCCGCGAACGCTCCTTCAGAGCGCTCTTCGCGGCTCGAGACGATCGGATTCGTCGCTGCCGCCGCCGAACTCCCGAATTCGTAGGCCCCATTGAGCTCGTCTCCGTCGACGAGGTTGCTCTCTTTCGCCGCCGCGGCGATGAGTTCGTCTGAGAGGCACCCTCGGTCTTGGAGCTCGATCACGTCTGCGCCGGTAACGAACGCGCGCGATCCCACCCGCTGGTGAAGACATCTCGAGGAGTTCGATGGCGACTGTCGTCACCGCTCGGGGTGCCCGCCAACCGGGAAGAAGACCGCTTTGAGAGTGGCGTCAAGCGCGGTGAATCCGATCATTCGTCCGTACCTCAGTCGCCGCTCGTGCCGACGCGTTCGCCGTCCTCCCAGACGTAGTAGCCCTCGCCGGTCTTCTTGCCGAGCTTGCCAGCCCGGACCTTCCGGCGCAGGGACTGTGGCGGCTTGAACCGTTCGCCGAGTTCCTCTCGAAGGTGTTCGGCGATGTGCAGGCGGACGTCCAGCCCGACGTGGTCGGTCAGTTCGATCGGCCCCATCGGATGACCGTAGCCGAGTTCCATCCCCTCGTCGATGTCGGCCGGGCTGGCGACGCCCTGTTCGACCATCCGGATCGCCTCGAGGCCGAGTGCGACGCCCAGCCGCGAGGTCGCGAAGCCGGCCGTGTCGCGGACGACAACGTCCTCCTTCTCGATACTCCGCACGTAGTCGACGGCGAACGACTCGGTGCGTTCGTCGGTCTGCTCGGCGATCACGATCTCGACGAGGTCCATGATGTGGGGCGGGTTGAAGAAGTGCAGTCCCACCGCGCGCTCGGGGTGCTCGAGCGCGCTAGCCATCTCCGTCACGGAGAGCGAGGAGGTGTTCGAGGCGATGACCGTCTCCTCGTCGGTCGCCGCCTCGACGTCCGCGAAGACGTCCTGTTTCAGGTCCATCTCCTCGGGCACCGCCTCGACGACGAGGTCTGCGTCTTCGACGGCCTCCTCGAGGTCGGTCGTCCCCTCGATGCGCTCGAGCGTCTCCTCCATCTCTTCCGCGGTGAGCTTGTTCCGATCGACGCCACCCTGGAGGTTGGTTCGGATCCCCTCGAGGCCGTCCTCGACGAGGTCCGCCTCGATATCCCGAAGCAAGACGTCGTGGCCCGCCATCGCCGAGACCTGTGTGATTCCGTGCCCCATACTGCCCGCTCCGAGGACTGCGACTTGCATACACGAATTCACAGCGGAAACTGTCAAAAGCGTTCCCGTTCGAACGACCGCTTCCGGGCGAGAAACGACTGTTTGAGGATGCGATCGGGCCCTGATCGCTACGCTCGAGTGACGGGACCGACCGGCTACGGCGAAGATACGGGCGGCCAGTCACTGTTCGCCAGCAAGGCGGATGAAAAACAGATGAGAGCGAACGATCTAGAAGATCTGATCGGCAATGATATTCTTCTGGATCTCGCTGGTGCCCTCGTAGATCTTCGTGATGCGGGCGTCGCGGTAGTACCGTTCGGCGGGGTAGTCCGTGACGTAGCCCGAGCCGCCGTGGACCTGTATGCCCTCGTCGGCGACCTCGACAGAAATCTCGGAGGCGAACAGCTTCGCCATGCTCGAGTACTGCGCGGCGACGTCCTGGTTATTCTGTTCGACCTGGCTGGCGGCGCGGTAGGTCAGCGAGCGGGCGGCCTCGACCTTGGTGGCCATCTCGGCGATCTTGTGCTGGATGGCCTGGAACTCCTTGATCTTCTGGTCGAACTGCTCGCGCTCGTTGGCGTACTCGACGGCAGCGTCGAGGGCGCCCTGTGCGGCGCCGACGGCCTGGGCGGCGACGCTGGTGCGGCCGGCGGCGAAGAACTCCATCAACTGGTAGAAGCCCTTGTCGACCTCGCCGATGACGTTCTCCTCGGGGACGCGGACGTCGTCGATGACGACCTCCGCGAGGTCGGAGGCGCGGATGCCCAGCTTATTGGTGATCTTCTCGGTCGTAATGCCGTCGCGGTCCATCTCGACGAGGAACGCGGTGATACCGCGGTGGCCCTCGTCGGGACTGGTCTTGGCCATCAGGACGCCGACATCGGCGACGGTGCCGTTGGTGATCCACATCTTGTTGCCGTTGAGGACGTACTCGTCCCCATCGGCTTCGGCGACGGTCTCGATGCCGGCGACGTTCGAGCCGTGGGCAGGCTCGGAGATCATCGAACAGGAGGCAATCTCACCGTTGGCGATCTTCGGGAGCCACTCCTCTTTCATCCACTCGTCGCCGTACTCGACGATCATGTTCGAACCGAAGCCGGCGCTGCCGACGGCCGAGCCGATCCCCGGATCCGCGCGCCAGAGTTCCTCGGTGACGATCGTCGTCGAGAGCTTGTCCATCCCCGCACCGCCGTACTCGATCGGGATGTTCGGCGCGACGAAGTCGTATTCGGCGGCCTTCTTGCGAAGCTCCTCGGGATACTTGTGCTCCCGGTCGTGCTCCTCCGCGACCGGTGCCATCTCGTTTTCCCCGAACTCGCGGACGGCCTCGCGAATGGCCTCGTGTTCGTCGGACAGCGTAAATGCCATATCACACTGATCGACTGCGGGAACCAAAATAGCTTCGGTATATTCAACAGATGTAAAGTATCTCCGTCGTGTACCTAATCTTGTTAATCCTCTCGGCGAAGTGGCGAGCCCGCGAGCGGACTGCCCGCGACTTGTCGGTCCTTCTCTCCCGTACGCCTCGAGACGCATTCGTCGGACGGAACGTACCGTAATACCTATCCGGACATTGGTAGAGTATCACGTATGCTGGATTTCGTCGATCTCGAGGCGGATTTGGACCAGGAAGAGCGCATGATCCGCGATACGGCCCGGGAATTCGTTACGGAACACGTCAGGCCCGACATCGGCGAGCACTTCGAGAACGGGACGTTCCCGAAAGAGATCATCCCGAAGATGGGCGAACTCGGCTTCTACGCCCCTAACCTCGAGGGCTACGGCTCGCCGAACGTCTCCGAGACGGCCTACGGACTCCTCATGCAGGAACTCGAGGCGTGTGACTCGGGGCTGCGCTCGATGGCGTCGGTCCAGGGCGCGCTCGTCATGTATCCGATCCACGCTTACGGAAGCGAGGCACAGAAAGAAGAGTGGTTGCCGAAACTCGGCGAGGGCGAGGCCGTCGGCTGTTTCGGCCTCACGGAGCCCGAACACGGCTCGAATCCGTCGGCGATGGAAACCCGCGCCGAGCGGGATGGGGACGGCTACGTCCTCAACGGCTCGAAGACCTGGATCACGAACTCGCCGATTGCGGACGTCGCGGTCGTCTGGGCGCGCGACCAGTCGGATACCGACACGCCGGTTCGCGGATTCCTCGTCGAAACCGACCGCAACGGCGTCTCGACCAACAAGATCACCGAGAAGCTCTCCCTGCGCGCGTCGATCACGGGCGAGATCAGCCTCAACGACGTCTTCGTCCCCGAGGAGAACGTTCTGCCCGGTGTTTCGGGGATGAAAGGACCGCTCTCGTGTCTCACGCAGGCCCGTTACGGGATCGCCTGGGGTGCCGTCGGCGCCGCGCGCGACTGCTTCGAGGAGGCCCGCCAGTACGCTAAAGACCGCGATCAGTTCGGCGGCCCGATCGGACGCTTCCAGCTCCAGCAGCGCAAACTCGCGGAGATGGGGACCCAGATCACGCTGGCCCAGCTGCTCGCCTACCGTCTGGCGGAACTCAAGGAGCGCGACGAGATGCGACCACAGCACGTCTCGATGGCCAAGCGAAACAACGTCCGGACGGCTCGCGATCAGGCCCGGATCGCCCGCGAGATGCTCGGCGGCAACGGCATCACCACCGACTACTCGCCGATGCGCCACATGGCCAACATGGAGACGGTCTACACCTACGAGGGCACCCACGACATCCACACGCTCGTCCTCGGCGAGGAGTTCACGGGCATTCCCGCCTACGAGTAGCGACGCGAGACGCCCGTCTCGAGACGAGTCCGAGACGGAAACCCCGTTACGAACAGGGAGCGATTCGCGACGCTTATCCCACGATCTGAAATACATATTCCGTAATACGGGAGATTCGTCCCGGGAATCGAAAAAGAGCGAATCATCTCGCAACAGCGGCGACGAGCGTTCCGCAGTTTTGCAACTGCGTTTCACTCTCCGGAACATTGAACTAGTTAGTGACGGATATACGCGTATGGAGACGGACGAGGACGACGAAACCGACACGGGCGTCTCGACCACGCGGAAGACGTTCGCGATCCTCGAGGCACTCGCGGAAACGGACGGACTCACGATCACGGAACTCACCCGTCAGACGGGACTGAGCAAGAGTACCGTCTACCGCCACCTCGCGACGCTGACCGACATGGGGTACGTCGTCGAACGCGACGGTGAACACTACATCGGCTTCCGACTGCTCGAGATCAGCGAACAGGCCCGCAACCGGGAGACGGGGTACGCGGCCGCGAAGCGGACGGTGTTCGAACTCGGGCAGGAGACGGGCGAGCGAGCGGTCTTCACCGTCGAAGAGCGCGGCGAGGCCGTCTACCTCCACCGGTACGGAAGCCGCTCGAACACGTTGATCGGCGAGCGGCGACCGCTGCACACGCTGGCCTCGGGGAAGGCGATCCTCGCGGAGTGGGACGACGACGCCGTCGCCCGGTTCGTCGCCGAGACGGGCCTCGAGGCGATCACGGACAATACCATCACCGACCCCGACGAACTCCGCGCCGAACTCGAGGCGATCCGCGAGCGCGGCTACGCCGTGAACGACCAGGAACACATGGACGGCCTCCGCGGGGTCGCCGTCCCCGTCTACACGCCCGACGACGACCTGCTGGGCGCGCTGGGCGTGTTCGGACCGACGAGCAGATTCAAAGACGCGGCCCTCCACGAGGAACTGCCGACCCGACTCCGAGACAAGGCCGACGAGATTCGGGTGACGCTCGCCTACGGCTGATTCCCGCGTCCGACCGAGCCGACCGCTATCGGTTCGAAGCGGCGTCGAAACGACGTCGAAGCGACGGCCACCTCGAGAATTTCTACGTCGAGAGCCCGATTGAGCACGGGCCAGTAGCGACTCCGAACCGAGCCGGAACGCCGCCAGCCGTTCGGTTTCGTCTCCGTGTGGTTTCACTATACGGAACGAATGGATCGTACATCGAGACCGCCACCGCCGCCACACCTTTATCAGTGATCGCGCGGCCAACGAGGGTATGTCGACGCGACAGCACTCGACGCGACGAACGGTCCTTCGAATGCTCGGCTCGCTCGGACTGGCATCGGTCGCCGCCGCCGCGACCGCCGGTGCCGACGGCGACGGCAGTAGCAACGGGGCCGACCCGTCACCGCCCGCGAACGGCGCTCGCTCGAGGCCGGCCGCGGCCAATTGCGGATCGGCCGGCGTGGACCGCTATATCGCTGCCGTCGACCGAATCGTCGGCGGGAGACACGTCGTTCTCCTGCTCGAGGATGACGGCGAACTCGTCGACCAGCACGTCGCGCCCCGATCGACGCTCGAGTCGGTCGAAGAGGGCGATATCCTGCGCGTCGTTTTCAAGGACGGCGATCTGCTCGTGGCGAAGCAACTCCCGAAACGACCCGGACGGGGCGCTTCGGAGCCGTCGCCCCAGGAGCGATTCGATTCGCTGGCCAGCGACGGGCCACCGTAACGACGGTCGTCGAAGCGGTGACTGGCCGGGGACGACTCCGACGGTTACGGAGTCACCCGTAGCCGCTGCTTTTCCTCAGAACCGCCTGTAGCTGCCGTTCAGTCGGCTGTTAGCCATAAGTTCTCCCCAGTAGCGATTCGTTATTACACACATACGCATGTAATGTCCTGTTAGAATAGTTCCGTTTCGAGCGCGTCGATCTCGTCGACTAGCAGCTGACCGATCTCCTCGGTCGTCGACTCGTCGACCGCCATGCGGTACGTCGGGCCGCCGATCGAGAACGCGCCGACGACCTCGCCGTCCGGACTCGTTATCGACGCGCCGATGGACCGATACCCCTCGATCAGCTCCTCGTTGTTGGTCGCATACCCGCGCTCGCGAACCGCCTCGAGTTCGTCGAACAACGCCGCCTCATCGGTGATGGTATCCTCTGTCGTCGCCGGGAGTCCCCAGCGACCGATGATCTCTCGAACATGCGCTTCGGGCATCGACGCCAGGATCGCCTTGCCCGAGGCGCAGTTGTGCATGTAAAACCGGTTCCCAGCCCGGAAGGGTCCCGACTCCGACAGTCCCCGGGGGGTCGACTCGCCGATAGCGTACTCGAGGGAGTACGCGCGACCGTTCTCCTCGACGATGAAGTCGGCCTCGTTGCCCGACTTCTCCGCGAGGGAATAGACTCGCCGCCGGGCCGCCGCGTACAGTGGGTTTCGATCGCGCGCGTGTTCGCCGAACGGGAGAAACTGGAGGCCGACGTGGTAGGTGTCACCCTCGCGGACGAGAAATCCCTCCTCGATCAGCGTGTGAAGGTGGTTGTGAATGGTACTCTTCGCCACCTCGAGCTGGTCGGCGAGCTCGCTCAACGTGGCGCCGTCGTTGTCGCGAACCGTGCGAACGACTGCGAGCGACGTTTTCGTCGTCTTGACCGGGCGAGGTGTGTCGTCCGTCATACCTCCACCGTGGGAGCGCCCCGACATAAGCGTTCGGAATGTGTGAATTCGGGCGTTGTCGTGTCGGGGAAATTGTATCGAATTTTCGCGTATATTTCTCTAATAAAGGTGGAAAATAACTTGATTTCGTCCGTATATTAACATTCGATCGTGCGATTGATAGGTCTTCTGTCGGCCCTTCAGCAGCTATCGACCGGAAAGACGCTTGAACAGCGACTGCGTTCGAAATGTGTGAATAGATGGTGGCGACCGGCCACCGTTTCGATCAAGTTCGGGGAATCATCATCCGCTACAGATCAGTATCAATCTCGAACGTTCACACATTCAAAACAGACTGCTGAGAACGAGTCGCAACTGAGAATCGTCGACCCGGTTCGTTCGGTAGCGTCGACTGAGTGTGATCAGTGTCGATCGGGGAGCCGCCCGATCGAGACTAATCAGCGCCGCAGCGTCCCATCCAGCCGCAGTGTCGACACCACTCCGCCGAGACGGCGGTCGACTGACCGCAGAGCGGACAGGTCCGCTCAGTCATCGTCGGTCGTGATGTCCGCAGACAGTCCCTGGGCCATCTCGATGTCCTTCGAGTTGTTCAGCGTCCAGGCGGTGCGCTCGGTGACGGCCTCGATCACTTCGCGGCCGCTCGGGTAGCCGTTGCCGGATTTCTTGACGCCGCCGAAGGGCAGGTGGACCTCGGCGCCGATACACGGCAGGTTGCCGTATGCGAGTCCGACCTCGGCGTTGTCGCGGTAGTAGTTGACCTCGCGGTAGTCCTCGGAGATGATCGCTCCCGCGAGCCCGTACTCGGTGTCGTTGTGGATCTCGACGGCGTCCTCGATGTCACCGGAGTACTCCATGAGCGCGACGTGAGGGCCGAAGACCTCCTCCCGGGTACAGCGGAGGTCGGCCTCGTGATCGGCCTCGTAGACGAACGGGCCGATCCAGTGGCCGTCCTCGTGGCCGTCCGGAATCTCGTCGTCGCCCAGTTCGTCGCGGTCGACGAGCACGTCGACGTCCTCCTCGCGGGCGAGTTCGTTGTACTCGAGGACCTTCTCCTTGTGTTCTCCCTCGACGAGCGGGCCCATGAAGGTGTCTTCGGCCAGCGGGTCGCCGACGGCGACGTTCTCGGCGACGTCGACGAACCGTTCCTTGAACTCGTCGTAGACGTCCTCGTGGACGATCAGGCGCTCGGCCGAGACGCAGCGCTGTCCGGTGGTCTTGAACGAACTCATCACAGCCGAGTGGACGGCCGTATCGAGGTCTGCCTCGTCGGTGATGACGACCGCGTTCTTCCCGCCCATCTCGCAGGCTGCGAGCTTTCCGGGCTGTTCGGCGACGGTCTGGCCGACTTGTTGGCCGACCTCGGCCGAACCGGTGAAGAGGACGGTGTCGACGCGCTCGTCCTCGACGATGGCCTCGCCGGCGTCGCCGAAGCCTTGGACCATGTTGAAGACGCCGTCCGGGATGCCGCTGTCCTCGAACATCTCGGCGACGATCTGGGCGCACCACGGCGTCTGCTCGGCGGGCTTCCAGACGACCGTGTTCCCCTCGACCAGCGAGACGGCCATGTGCCAGAACGGGATCGCGACCGGGAAGTTCCAGGGCGTAATACAGCCGATGACACCGCGGGGCTTGCGGCGCATGTAGGCGTCCTTGCTCCCGATCTCGCTCGGGACGACGTCGCCGTGGGGGTGGCGGGCGTTGCCCGCCGCCCACTCGACCATGTGGGCGGCCTCGACGACGTCGGCCTTCCCTTCCGAAATTTCCTTCCCGCACTCCTTGGTGACGATCTCGCCAAGCTCGTCCGTCCGCTCGCGGAGCTCGTGGTAGATGTCCCAGAGGTACTCGGCGCGGTCGATGTGGGAGAGTTCGCACCACTCGTCCTGCGCTTCTTCCGCTGCCTCGAGGGCGGCGTCGACGTCGGTCTGGGTCCCGCGGTGGAAGGTCCGCAGGGTCTCGCCGGTCGCCGGGTTCTCACTTTCGAAGGTCTCGTCGCCGTCCCCGTCGGTCCACTCGCCGTTGATGTAGTGCTGGTCAGGCTGAGCTGTCGTCTGCTGACTCATACGGTATGAATGATGGATCATCGCGGAATAACCACGGCCTCCCATGGTCGGGAACGCCCGCCTCCCCCGGTGATCGGTGCGAGGGGACGCCCCTATACCGGTGTTTCGGCCCCCAACGCGGCGGAACTGAGCCAATCGACGGCGAACTAACGCGCGTTATCGCTATTCAGTATGTTTATAGTGCTCACACGGAACTAGCGAGTAGAGCCGACCCATGAGCAGCACGAGTCCGACGACGACTACGACAGGGTCTCCGGACGGCACACGACTCACACTCGAGATCTGGCATCCGGATTGCTGGGGCTTGCAGGCGACCGAGGCGGTCGACGCCGGTCTGCTCGTCCACACCGTCCACCGCACCGTCGAGGACGCGGTCAAAGGCCACTTCACCGTGTACGCCGATACGACGAACCAACTCGACGAGTTCGTCGCCTTCGCGGACGAGTCGCCGCTGACCCACTCGACGGTCGAACTCGGACAACGACCGACCAGCACGGCACCGAACCCGGGGAACGCGACCCGCGAACTGTTCGTCGAGTACGAGCCCGAACACAGCATCAGCGACGCGCTCGTCTCCCACGGCTTCATCCACGATGCGTCGGTGCGCGTCGAAGGCGGCGTCGAACACTGGCCGGTCTTCGTCGCCGGCGGCCGCGACGAGATCCGGAACCGACTCGAGTCGATCCGGACCGAGACCGACGCGGAAATCTCGATCAGCCGGGTCGCCACGCCCGACGGCGGCCCGTCCGAGACCGCCGACCGGACGGATCGTCTCACGCCCCGCCAGCGCGAAGCGTTCGAACTCGCCTGCGAGCAGAACTACTACGCCTGGCCCCGCGAGATCAGCACGCGCGAACTCGCGGACGAACTCGGCGTTTCGAAGACGACGCTGCTCGAGCACCTCCGGAAGGCCGAAGCGAAGTTGCTCAATCCCGACGACGCCTGATCGCCTTCGCTGTTTATTCCGACATACACTCTGCAGAATCTTTTGGTCGGGTATCGATTTAGGGGGGTTCCGTACCAGCGATTGGGTATGATTCCCCCGATTGCGAGCCGGTTCGTCGCCGGCACGTCCGCATCCGGAGCACTGGATCACGTTTCCGACTGTAATCGAGACGGAGTGGGCGGCATCCTGAACCTCCTCGGCGAACACTACCACGAACCCGAACCCGCGGCCGAGGACGCCGACGAATACTGCCACCTCGCCTCCCAACTGGCCGAGCGCGACCTGAACGGAACCATCTCCGTCAAACCCTCCCAGATCGGGATCGACGTCGGTCCGGACGTCTTCACAGCGAACTTCGAACGAATCGTCGAGGCCGCGGCGGCCGAAGACGTCTTTGTCTGGTGTGACATGGAAGACCACACGACGACCGACACGACGCTCGACGCCGTCGAATCCGCGGCCCGCGACCACCCGGACGGCGTCGGCGTCGCGATTCAGGCAAACCTCAAGCGGACGCGCGATGACCTCGAGCGACTTGCCGACGTTCCCGCGGCGGTCCGAATGGTCAAGGGCGCCTACGACGAACCCTCGTCAGTCGCGCTCGATTCGAAGGCAGCCGTCGACGAGGCCTACGAGGACCACCTCGAGTTCCTCTTCCGCGAGTTCGATCACGGTGTCGCGGTCGGGAGCCACGACACGAAGATGCTCAAGACCGCGGTCGACCTCCACAAGGAGTACGGCACGCCATTCGAGATCCAGATGCTCATGGGTGTCCGCGAGGACGCACAGCGAGAACTCGCCGAGAAGGGCTACGAGGTCAACCAGTACGTCCCCTACGGCGACAAGTGGATGCAGTACTTCTACCGCCGCGTCCGCGAACGGAAGGAGAACGCGCTGTTCGCGCTTCGCGCCGTCGTCGGCGTCTGATCGAGTGCAGGTCAGTAACGCCGAGGAACCGCTCCTACTGACGACAGCGCATAAGATCCGTTTCAGACGAGAGACGAGACTATTCCTGTCGGTTCACGAATCACCGAGTACGCGCGCCCAGCCTACACGGGTTCACAGTTTTAGTCATTGATCGCTGAACGCACCAGTCACCGGCAATATAGACGTCTGTGCATAATCGTATAGTACCGCGATCTGCTGTTTGCTCAGCGAAGCGCTGATAGATCGAAGAACCCCACGCTGCCCTACGGGTTCTTCGAATGTACCGATTTTGAGACCGATACGATGGGGATCGAACGGTTTCATGAGATATTGCATGACAGTCAGACCAGCACAGAGCGCTGGCTGGTCGTCTACACGACCCCTACAACTATTTTTGGAATCACCAACTACTGGAGGATCGACCCTGGTTACAGCATTCGAGCAGGCGGTTTGATGTACCGATGTCCACGATACGAGAACAGGAAGGTTTATACAATCGTATCATTCATGTTTTTTCGTAGCATGGAAGAAGATACAGGACTCGCCCGTGATCAGTGGGCAACACGGTTCGGTTTCGTTATGGCACTGGTCGGGGCTGTGGTGGGGTCTGGCAACATCTGGCGAATGCCGTATGTTGCTGGAATGAACGGAGGTGGGGCGTTTCTGGTTATATATCTCGTCCTACTGTACCTCATCGCCGTCCCTGGATTAATGGCAGAAACGCTTCTCGGACGGTACACGCAGAGGGGAGTCATTGGTGCGTTTAAGAACTTCCTCGGAGAGGGGTGGTCCGAAGGGTTGGGCCTTGTAGTCGTCATCGTCAATATCGGGTTGATGTCTTACTACGCCCCGGTAATCGCGTGGACAATCTACTATCTGGCACACGCGGTACTGGGAACGTTCTACCAACCCGGATTCGACCCCACGGCGTTCTGGGCCGCGTTCTCCGGATCCCCACTGTTAGTCGTGGGACTGCACACGTTAGTTGCAGTTCTAGTCGGATTCGTCTTACTTTTCGGTATCTCGGATGGTATTGAACGAGTCGTCAAATGGATGATCCCGGCGTTGGTGGTGACGCTGTCCGCAGTCGCTATCAAAGGACTAACGCTCCCTGGAGCGATGGAAGGGCTCGCGTTCGCGTTCAATCCTGAGTGGAAGTACATGACCGATGCAAATACGTGGATTGCTGCTCTTGGTCAGGCACTCTTCTCAACCGGGCTGGGATGGGGTATTGCACTCACTTACGGTAGCTACCTCGGAAAGAACGACGACGTCCCGCTCGGCGGCGGCCTGATCACCGCGGTTGGGAACACGAGCATCGGTCTACTTGCCATCTTTACCGTGTTTCCTGCCGTCTTCGCGTTCGGTCTAGAACCGACTACAGGGGCTGAGTTGACCTTCGTTTCGCTCGTTTCTATCTTCCCGAGTATGACCGGCGGCTACATCTGGGGCCTTCTGTTCTTCCTTGGCTTCCTGTTCGCTACATACTCGTCCGGCCTCGGTATCACAGAGGTCGGGGTAACGACCGTCAAAGAAGAGACGCGTCTGACGCGTACTCAGTCCGTGATAGCAGTTGTCGGCGCTTGGTGGCTGCTCGGAATTCCGAGCGCATATTCCTCCGAATTCCTCGGCTGGATGGACTTCATGTTCGGCAACTTCGGACTCCCGCTCGCGACGTTGATGATACTCATCCTTGTCGGCTGGGTGATCGATTCGAAACGCGCTCGCATCCTCGACTTAAATCATAACAGCGACGTCTATATTGGCTCTTATTGGGATCCGATCATCAAATACGTGATTCCGACCGTAATGGTCTTCATTATGGGGTATTACTTCGCAACCAATATCGAGGACCCGCGGGCAATCAGCGGTCTCGCCCTCATGGTTGGTCTTACTATCGGGAGTATCCTACTCATGCAGTTCATTCGGAGAGGAAAGACGAATGAACCTGCTCTGACGCCAGGAGGTGACTGATAATGGCGGAGACATTAACTGCATTCGGTTGGGTCGTCATGCTGTCAATGATCATCACTCTGTGGTGCGCTTCTCTAGTGGCTCTCAGGAAAACCCTTTCCGAAGAGGACAAGAAAGCCGAGTTAATCACCCGACAGGGGGCGATAGAGAGCTACTCCCCACGCGCTCTGTTCGAACTCCGTGAGTGGATCGAGAACCACCCTAACGACCCATATCGTGAGATAGCGGTCCAGCGGTACAACGAGTGTGTTGAGACTCTGAAAAAGACCGACGAGTCGTTTTACGATTGGAATGACTCTCAGATATCCAACTTAGAGAGACTATAGGTTGCCGTTGCGGATCTGACTACCGTCTTTTTCAGTGGCACTGAAACCCCCTCTGGAGCGAAATCATTATACTTGAACTCGCGGATGGTAGGATATGCAGTCAGACGTGCTTATTGAGTCGATCGACACGCACACAGGTGGCGAGCCGACTCGCATTATCACTGGCGGCCTCAACCGAGAAGTGTTCGAGGGTGGAACGGTTCGAGAGCAACGCGATAAGTTTGCCGAAGAATTCGACCACTTACGTGAGTTCTTGATGAAGGAGCCACGGGGCCATGACGATATGTTCGGGGCGATTACGGTCCCACCCTCTCGTGACGACGCAGACCTTGGATTATTCTTCATGGATAATGGGGGGTACCTCGACATGTGTGGGCACGGGACTATAGGCGTCGTGACCGCATTGATAGAAACAGGACGACTAGAAGCGAAATCACAGGTACGAATCGAAACGCCAGCAGGTGTCGTCTCAGCGCGTCCAGAGATGAGTGAGGACGGGAGGGTCGACCGAGTTGCGGTCCAGAACATCACCTCGTATATTGTTGATAACGTCGAAGTTACCCTGTCGCTTGGCGGCAGAACGGTCGTAGTTCCGGTAGACGTTGTCCACGCTGGTAATGTATTCGCACTTGTCCCTGCGTCCGCAGTTGACCTCGCAGTCGCGACAGAGAATACGGACAAATTCGTGGAATTAGGCCTTGAAATCCGGAGGACCATCAACCGAGAGTTCGGCCTTCAAGACCCACTTTCTGGAAAAAGTACGACAGTAGACATCACGGAGTTCTACGAGTCAGACAACGACGCCGACCGAAACGTCGTTATTTTCGGCGAAGGGCAAGTCGATCGTTCCCCGTGCGGATCCGGGACGTGTGCCAAAATGACCCTTCTTCACGACAAGGAGGAACTCGACCTTAACGAGGCATACCAGTACGAAAGCGTGATCGGAACACGTTTCGAAGGGGAACTCCAAGACCATGAGGACAGAGACGGCATCCGCGTAATGACATCGGAGGTTGCTGGATCCGCGTATATCGTCGCAACCCACAAGTTCTTACGTGATCCTGAAGACTCAGTCCCATGTTTTAGTGTCTAAACTCGATATTATACCAATACTGTGGAATTCGGAGTAAACGGCGTTAGGAAGGGTCAGTAAGTCGAAGGGGTTGGATCGGAGAGGATTCGGTTGTCTAGAACGAAAATTTCCTGCTCCAGGAGGGTTGCGTCGCGGGGAACGAGTTACGAGAGAACGAGCGAATCCACTGTCCCACGCGGTAGCGGTGGATTCTCCGCTATGTCCTGATTTCGCTGCTGGCCTTCCCCACCTACGAGCT
The DNA here is from genome assembly GCF_003977755.1 of Haloterrigena salifodinae. Lineage (NCBI taxonomy): Archaea > Methanobacteriati > Methanobacteriota > Halobacteria > Halobacteriales > Natrialbaceae > Haloterrigena > Haloterrigena salifodinae. Next base: position 4,616 of record NZ_RQWN01000002.1, on the reverse strand, counting down.
CTCGTTCGCTGACTCGCGTCCGTCGGACGGACAACTGAAATCCTCGGTCATGATCAATCGCAGTACAGCGGAGCCGTCGGAGCACGAGCCGGGTTTGCCCGTACTGCGGTGGTCGGATGGACGAGACCACCGGCAGCGGCCTCCCCGTCGCGTTTATGAGAACTGACCGCACGATCTGCGGGGAGTATCCCGAGGTCAATGAACACCTTCCCAGAACCCACCGACGGCGAACCGTCGATTCCTCGAGGAACACGACGGTGAGACCGAGTCATGGGTTCGAGTGGACCCATGCGAAGCACTGATCGAACCGTCGGTCGGTTCGGCTACAAGGTGACGCTCAGAGACGGCAAGGTGGCTTCTCGACGGTACTGCGGGTTTCGACATCCCGACACATATCGTGGGCTCGGCTGAGTTTCGGGAACAAGGCTAGCGGTTGAAGAAGTTATAGGTCTCCAGACGTGACACTGCACATCTGATCGAGTGTTATCCCGGAACGAATTCGCCAAATTCGATATTTTCAAGACCGTGTGTGACAACGACAACAGATGGCTGTCAATCGAATGAGTACGCTAGCGACTCGAGTACAACTCGCGGGACAATGGCGCAGTGTGGAGTCTATCATCAGCATCTGGAGAGTCAATCCAGTTACAAAATCACGGAGAGTATAGAATGTCGACAGTTAGAGACGTTCGGGATTTGGGGCTTCTCGCACTATTATGGGGTACCATCTTTCCGGCCGCCGAAATCGGGCTTTCGACGTTCCCGCCGCTTCTGTTGATGGCGTTGCGATTCGACGTGGCCAGCCTACTGATGATCGGGTACGTCGTCCTTCGGAGTGAGGACTGGAGGCCGCGTTCACGAGGCGACGTGCTTGCGATCGTTGCTGGCGGCGTGTTGTGGACTGTAATCGGCAACGGTGTCTGGTACATCGGACAGGCCCTGACCACGAGCGTTTTCTCGGGCATAATGACTAGTCTCGTTCCGGTGTTAACAGCCGGGTTCTCGTGGGTGCTCCTTCCCAAAGAGCGCCTTCGCCCTCTCTCGATCGCTGGCTTGGGGATTGGATTCGTCGGTGTGCTGGTTATGCTGGTTCCGTCCGGAGCGATTACGTTCACCGAGAGCCTGCTGGGCAAGGCAATTCTATTCGGGGGCGCGGGTGGCGTCGCGCTGGCGAGTGTGCTGATTCGATACGCCGACATGTCACTCTCCAGTTCAGTGCAAACAGCTTGGTCAGCGGCCCTCGGTGCGGTCCTTTTACACGCCCTGAGCCCACTATTTGGAGAGACGTGGAGTGGTGAGGTGCCACTGATTGCTGGCGTGGCAGTCGCCTATCTCGGTATCATCTCGACAGTCGTTGCGTATCTGCTCTATTTTTCACTACTCCAGCGTCGCCCCTCGTTTGAGGTGACACTTGTGATGTATCTGTCTCCTGTAGTTGCTGCAACTACCGGGTGGCTTCTGTTTGGGGAGCCAATCACGTTCTCAATGGTTGGTGGGTTCCTCCTCGTAGTTGCGGGGTTCTCACTGATGAAACGCGAAGAGATTCAGGCAGAGCTCACTCGATACGGAATCGTCGACTGACACGCACAATCCTGAGTGACAAAAGAGCGCTACGATCTGCTGTGATGTAGCGGCCACTCGCCGGAGCGGCCCACTCGTGTTGACGCCGTTTGCCGCGTACATTCCCTGAATTTCAGTGGGATCTAGCACAATCACCGCTTCGTCGTTCTGTGGACCGACAATGTACGTCCGGTTTCATCGAAACGATGTGACCGACGAGTACGGCCGTGAGCAACTCGTGACGAGTATCAGGAACGGCTGAGTTCTGGACAGATACGCTCGGAAATGTATCGGCTCACGCAACTCCGCTTGATCGACGGCTGGTCCGTACGATTGCGAGCCGGTGGTTTTCGAGGCGACGAATTACGACCACTATTCCGAGTGTTCTAGTAGTGTTCGTCGTCTACATCGGCGCCGGGTTCGTCGGACTGTACGCGCTAGCCGTCTTCGGCCAGGGCGGCATCGAGGACCCGAATAACGCCATGCCGCTGCTCATGCTCGAATTCTACCCAGCGCGATTGCGGGGCGGGGATCAACCTAGCGGTCGCACTCGCCGCGATGCTGTCTAGCGCCGACTCGCAACTGCTCGTCGCGCCGAGTACGATCGTCGAGGACGTCTACCACGGCTACATCACCCGGGCGCGAGCCAAGAGACGCTCTTCGCAATTCACCAGTACGTCACGCTCGGCCTCGGGGAAGCGAGCGTCGCCTTCCTCGTACAGAACACACCGATCTACACGCTCGTTCTCGACTACGCCTGGGGCGGCCTCGGCGCGGCCATCGGCCCGACGCACATCGCGTCGCTGTGCTGGAAGCGCATCACCACCAAAGGCTCGGTTGCGAGTATGATCGTTGGAATCCTAACGGTGATCGTCTGGATCCAGCTTTCGGGCATCCTCGAAATCGTCGGATTCATGAGTGCTATCGAGGGGTCGGCGTTCCTCGTGGGACTCGTCACCGTCTACGGGCTCGTCCCCGCGTTCACCTTCTCGACGATCACGCTCGTCGTCATCCCGCTCGTCACGGAGCCCTTGGAGGGCATCGACGAGCACTTCGGGTCTTTCAACAAACCGCTCTCGGCCCTCTCGAGCAGCGACGATCCGACGGGCACCCCCGATTATGTGACCGGCGGCGGCCAGGACGTCGATTCGAAGGCCGCCACGGAAACCGACAACATCCGCGCACACGTTACGGCCAGCGACTACTGGAAAACGGGTGACGAGTAAATGAGTGACACGCGTCGACAGTTGGAGTCGGGCGAGCCCGCGGTGATCACCGGCGAGCCGCGCGAACGCGCGGACCTCACCGTCATCGAACCGACGGTGGCCCGCGAGGAAGTCGCTTCCCCGGACGCGTCGGCGGCGTCGCAGACCCGTTTCGAGTCTCCGATGCGGTCGCGACGATCGAACGACCGCTGCTTCCGAACCGCGACGTCGAATACGTCATCAGCGCCGACCGCTCCCGTCGGCTCGCCGCTCGGGCCGACGTGTCTACGGACACCGTCGCAAAAACGGTCAACGACGCGCTCGCCGTCCCGTCCGAGCTTCCCGACCCACTGGTTCGGGGGAAGGCCCAAGACACGGTATTCACGTGGACGCTCCGAAAAGTGGCCGTCGGCTCCGCGCCGGAAATCTCGTTCGAGCAATCGGTCGACGCCCACAAACTGTTCTGGATCGCGTCCCGATCCGACGGCGACGTCGTCATCGATAGCGTCCGCGGAACCGAGTCGCCGCTACCGGACTGAGGCTTCTCGCATCCGCGACGTTTCCGGAGCGCCGGTTCGATATTCCGATTCCTCGTCCTCGATCGTCTCGAGTCTCGCAGTCATCGCGAGCTGGGTCACGTAGCAGAGACGCAAAGCTACTGCTCGCATTACGAGCTCCGATCAATAGTCGTGTGCACTCGAGAAGAGCTCGCGGATGGAATTCGTCCTCACGTATCGCTACAGTGGTTTGAAAAACAGTATGTTCCTCATTGTACCGGACTGGTTATATATTTATCAGCGTGGCAGCTTCCATAGTAGTCGATTTCGGACCGACTGTGCTGGGACAGGTACCATTCGACCATATTCCCGCTCGAGAAGCACAGTTACCGCTCTATGCCAGTTGCACTCTTGTAAGAACGTGCGTGTAGTGCCCGCTTGTCGTGATCGGTAGCTGAAGCGACTACTGCACTCGCGAATAGCGTTTCCCAGTCAAGACGACGCTCAGAAGTCCGATTACGGCTTCTGTCCTAGAGCGCTTGACTGACGATTGGTTGGACTACTCGCTCGAATCGAACCAGGTTCACGAACCGGAGTTGATCATCGATTGACGGCAATTCTAACCTCTGTGAGTAATATTTGAAAGCGAGGGGAGAATGGACTGGTAGCTTCGTGATGGAGACTATGGCCATCCATTGTGCTCGTGGAAGCTTTCCTCTAGCCCTCCTAACCGCTCCCAAAACGGACGCGAGATCGCTCTCGGATTCAGGATACTCTGAGTGGTCCTGTTATACGAGCCGCTGTAACACCAATCGGCGGGATCGAACCGCCGTTAGACTACTATTGGTTCTCCGAGGGCTACTGGGTAAATACGAGTAGCCCCACACAGCCGGTGCTGTGCGAGGCGTGATGATGAAGTATGAGTGGGTGGCGGCGAATCGGGTCTCCCAGAGGCTCGCGCACTCCAGTACTCACCGAAACGCAGGCGGGCTTAACTACCGTGTTCGGGATGGGTACGGGTGGAACCCCGCCGCTGTGGCCGCCTCAACGCCGATCGACGGAATCGAACCGCCGCAATACCAATATCGGTGGTATGTGACCGTGATTGTACGTGTAGTCCAGTTAGCGCCTGGACCCGTTTCCGGGTCTGATCCAGATGCGATATGAGTGTGTGGCTTGGCCAGTTAGTGCTCGCGGACTCAACACCTCGTTGCCTTGGTGCGTACATCCCGAGTCTATCGAACTCGTCTTCTACGAGTGGCCTCGGTGGTATCTCTTTTCCAAGTGGGTTTCGAGCTTAGATGCGTTCAGCTCTTACCCCGTGGTGCGTCGCTGCCCGGCACGTGCCCTCTCG